>NZ_FOLC01000005.1 GCF_900112135.1 Collimonas sp. OK412 | reverse complement strand
GTGGTATTGGCCAGGTGCAGAGAATAACCAGCCTCGATGAGACTGTCGACAAGCCAGTACCAGTTATAGGTCGATTCCACAACAACGCCAGAGAGCTCTGACCGATACGGTTCCAAGGCCGCACAAATCTCGTCCAGATTATTCGGTAATCGCCTGGAATACACGACTTTGTCCGTGTCATCGGAAATGACAATAAAATTGTTGTTCGAATGGAGGTCTATGCCGCAAAATAACATGCCGTTCTCCTTGATAAAGTTGGGTTCGCACCGTTACTTTATCGCTTGGCGTTTGCCAAGGGGAGGACGGCTAGATGATTATCAGAGTTTTTTTACGACAGTTTCATCGTCGTAAATTACTCTGACCCTAATTAACGGCCCACGGAGTACAAACCGTCGCATTCGTTTTGCACAAGCATCAAGATAGTTTGAGGACCAAATAGTGAAACTCCTGTTCTACGTCCCCCCCGGCAGCGGCCTGGAAAGCTGGATGGCCGATTTCAGCACCGCCCTGCCGCAAGCCGAAATCCGTTTCTGGCAGGAAGGCGACAACGCCCCGGCCGACTACGCCCTGGTCTGGCGCCCGCCGGCAGCCATGCTGCGCGGCCGCAGCGACCTGAAAGCCATCTTCAACCTCGGCGCCGGCGTCGACGCCATCCTGCAGCTAGGCGACGCCATCCCGGCCAGCGTGCCGCTGATCCGCATCGACGACGGCGGCATGGCGATCCAGATGGCCGAATACGTGACGCATGCAGTCCTGGGCTATTTCCGCCGCTTCGATAAATACCGGGAACAAGCCGCACGCGGTGAATGGAAGCAGCTGCCGGCTCCCGACAAGCGCGATTTCAGCGTCGGCATCCTCGGCCTGGGTGTGCTCGGCTCGCGCATTGCAGAATCGCTGGCGCATTTCGGCTTTCCCCTGAACGGCTGGAGCCGCAGTCCAAAAGACTTGCCTGGAATCTCTTGCTACGCCGGCGATGACGGCCTCGATGCTTTCCTGCGTGCATCGCGGGTGCTGGTATGTATCTTGCCTCTGACAGATTCGACGCGCGGCATCGTCAATCGCCAGAACCTGCAGAAACTGCAAACGGGCAAGGACGGCGCTTACCTGGTCAACGTTGCCCGCGGCGGCCACGTGGTCGAAGCCGACCTGCTGGCGGCGGTGCGGGAAGGGCAGGTCGCGGGAGCAACGCTGGATGTGTTCGAACATGAGCCGCTGGCGTCCGACCATCCGTTCTGGCAAGAACCGCGCATCAGCATCACGCCGCATATCTCGGCATTGTCGCTGCACCAGGACACCATCCTGCAGGTCCGAGACAAGATCCATGCACTGGAACAGGGCAACAGCGTGAACGGCGTAGTTGACCGCAGCAAAGGTTATTGAGAGGTGATGACATGACATTCCCCAGCAAGGTAAAGATCGTTGAAGTCGGCCCGCGCGACGGCTTGCAGAACGAAAAGGAAACCATCCCGGCCGACGTCAAGATCGCACTGGTCGACCAGCTCACCAAAGCCGGTTTCGTCAACATCGAAGCCGCGTCCTTCGTCTCGCCGAAATGGGTGCCGCAAATGGCGACATCGAGCGAAGTGATGGCCGCCATCCAGCGCAAGCCGGGCGTCATCTATTCGGCCCTGGTGCCGAACATGAAGGGCCTGGAAGCCGCACTGGCGGCCGGCGCCGACGAGATGGTGATCTTCGGCGCGGCTTCGGAAGCGTTCTCGCAAAAGAACATCAATTGCTCCATCGCCGAATCGATTGAGCGCTTCCGCGAAGTGGCGCAAGTCGCCAAGCAGGAAGGCAAGCGCCTGCGCGGCAGCATCAGCTGCGCTTTCGGCTGTCCGTACCAGGGCGAAGTCGGCATCGATTCGGTGGTCGACGTGCTGCATCGCTTGCGCGACCTCGGATGCGACGAGATAGATATTGCCGACACCATCGGCGTCGCTACCCCGAACAAGGTCCATGCGGTGATGCAAAGGCTGGTGCAGGAATTTCCGATCGAACGCCTGTCCGGCCATTTCCACGATACCTACGGCCAGGCGCTGGCGAATATCTACGCCAGCCTGGAAGTCGGTATTTCGATCTACCACTCGTCCGTCGCCGGCCTGGGCGGCTGCCCGTATGCCAAGGGTGCGACCGGCAACGTGTCGTCGGAAGACGTGCTGTACCTGATGCAGGGGCTCGGCATCGAGACCGGCATCGATCTCGATGCGGTAGTCGACGCCGGCCAGTTCATTTCGGCGCACCTGGGCCGCAAGGCTGTCAGCCGCGCCGGCAACGCCATCGCCGCCAAGCGCATCGCTTAAAAAATATCGTCGACTCATCAACAGGAAATGGAAATTTTATGAAACGCACCGTAATCAAGACAGCCTCCCTCATGCTCGCCGTACTGGCCCTGAGCGGACTAAGCGCATGCGGCAAGCATGAAGACAAGCCGGCGGCCGGCGCGGCGGTGAAGGAATATGTGGTCGGCACCGGCGCTACTTACGCGCCTTTCGAATATGAAAACGAGAACAAGGAGCTGGTTGGCTTCGATATCGACGTCATGAAGGCGCTGGCGGCGAAAGAAGGCATGAAGGTCAAGTTCATCAATACGCCGTTCGACGGCATTTTCACCGCGCTGGCGCAGGGCGACCGCGACATCATCATGTCCGGCCTGACGATTACCGAGAAGCGCAAGCTGACGGTCGATTTTTCAGATCCGTATTTTGAAGCGGGCCAGGTCATCGTCGTGCCGCTCGATTCGAAAATCCAGAAGATCACCGATCTCAAGCCGCTGACGGTCGGCGTCCTGCAAGGTTCGACCGGCGACGAAATGATGCAGAAGCTGTCGGGCGACAACAATGCCAATATCAAGCGTTTTGAGTCCAGCCCGCTGGCCTTGAAAGAACTTGAAACCGGCGGTGTCAGCGCCGTCATTGCCGACAAGGGCGCCGTAGTGCATTACCTGGCCAACAACCAGGTAAAGGGCATCCGCATGGTGATGGACGAGAATTTCCCGAAAGAGTTTTTCGGCATCGCGGTGAAAAAGGGCGATGCGGCATTGCTGGCGAAAATCAACCAGGGCCTGGCCGCGATCAAGGCTGACGGCACCTACGACAAGCTGCACGCGCAATATTTCGACACGGCCAAATCCAAATAAACCGGCTGCGGTGGCTTGTCAGCCTGAAAATTTTCAATGAAATGAAAAGCGAATGACTACACTTCCCGACAGCGCGCAACGCGTCGCCGACCTGCTGGCGGCAATCGGACATGACAAGCAAGTCGTGATGCTGCCGGAAACCGGCAAGACTTCAGCCGAGGCCGCCGCGGGATTGGGCTGCAGCGTCGCCGAGATCGCCAAGTCGATCGTGTTCCGGCGCTTGACCGACGACGCTGCCGTGATGGTGGTGGCCAGCGGCAGCAACCGCGTCGATGAAGCCAAGGTGGCGGCGCTGGTCGGCCCGCTGGGAAAGGCCGATGCGCGTTTCGTCAAGGAGCGTATCGGCTACGCCATCGGCGGCGTCTGTCCTATCGGCCATGTCGGCAAGACGGTGATGCTGATCGATCAGGACTTGCTGGAGTTGAACAGCGTCTGGGCGGCGGCAGGGCATCCGCACGCGGTGTTCAACCTGACGCCGCAGCAGCTGGTGACGATGACAGCGGCGCCGGTGGCGGATGTGGCGTTGCGGGCCTGATCGGACAGGCCCGGGCGTACTTAGTTGCTTTGTGCGATTTTCAGCGCGGATGTCTGATACCAGTCGATCTTGCGCGTCACGATCATGATGATCGCCAGGATTGCGAACAGCATCAGGCTGCCCAGCAACAGCGCATTGTCTTCCGAGATCAGCAGGCCATACAGCGTGCCGTACAGCAGCGTCAGCATGGCGCCGAAACCGAGGCCGCGGCGGAAACTGCGCAGGACCTGGGCCAGATAAAATCCTAGCAGGCCGATACAGGCGGCGCTGGCGACCAGGTAGGCGATCCAAAAGGCAATGTGCTCGGACAGGCTGACCAGCAGCAGGAAGAATATCGCCAGTCCCAAGCCGACCAGCAGGTACTGGATCGGATGGATCGGCAGTTGCTTTATCGTTTCAAAAATGAAGAAACCGACAAAGGTCAGCAGCACGAACAGCAGGCCGTATTTGGTCGCCCGATCCGCCTGGGAATAGATATTCACCGGTTCGGCCAGCTGGATCTGCAGGCTTTCTATCGCGGTTTTGCCGTCGCGGCCGGTACGCAGCTCACGTTGTGCGTTGGAGGCTAGCGATGAGACTTCCCAGATGGCGTGAAATCCCTTTTCAGAGATATTGCGGACACGTGGCAAAAAGCTGCCGCCGAATTGCGGATGCGGCCAGCTGGATGTCAGTTCGATGCGGTTGTTATCGCCAACTGGTGTGACCGCCAGGCTTTCGGTGCCGGCCAGGGTCAGGTCGAGTGAAAAATCCAGGCCGTCGCTACCGGCAAGGCTGGTTGGCGACAAAGCCGCATGCATGCCCTTGCCGAAGCTGCCGGCGCCCTGTTCCAGCGCCAGCTGCTGCGTTCCCATTTTTATTGACGGCGAACCGATCAGCCCGCGCACATCGCTGATGCCGATTGCCAGGTAGGGTGGCAGCAAGGTTATCTTGTCGGAAGCCAGCTGTTCGGCCGACGGCAGCTGATAATCGATGCGGCCGCCGAAATGGCCTTGCAATTCGTACACCAGCACCTTGTGCAAACCGCGATAGCGTTCGGTCGGCAGCAGCTTGCCTTGCATCTGCAGATCTTTCGGGAAAAACAGGTATTCCCGGTCCTCGATACGGCTGCTATAGGTTTTTTTCCCATTGCCATCCTGGCCGGTCAATTCATCAATCTTGATTTTGTATGGCACCACCAGGACCGGTCCGGTGACGGTCTGGTTGCCGGCATAGCTGGCGGCAATTGACGCCACCGCTTCCTGGCGATAGCGCAGCCGGTCCTGCACGGTATCGTGGATCAGGCCGAGCGGGATCAGGATCAGCAAGGTCAGGAAAGCAATGGCCAGCAGTTTGAATATCAGGGGTCGGTTCATGGTCTCTCTCGGTCTGGGCAAAGTGACAGGGCGTCACGGTAAATCCGAGTGTAAGCAGAGCGTGTGAATCGATGACGGCGGCTGTGCGGCGTCAATCGGAGGGTATTGTGAAGCGAGCGTGAAGTTGGTCTAGGCCGCCTGGAACGGCAACGTCAGCCGCGCCTCGGCGCCGCCCGTGCTGCGGTTGCGCAAGGTGATCTGGCCGTGATGCAGCTGCGCCACCTGCTGCACGAAGCAGAGCCCGAGGCCGGTGCTTTTTTCATTGCTGGCGGGGCGTGGCAAAGAATAAAAACGTTCGAATACACGCTCCAGCGCATAGTCCGGGATGCCGGGACCGCTGTCCATTACGGCCAGCGTGACCACGCCGGCAACGCCGGTGTCGGCTTGTACGGTGATGACGCTGCCTGGCGGTGAAAAATCGATGGCGTTCTCAAGCAGATTGAGCAGGGCCTGGCGCAGCAGGAATAGCTCGCCGCGGATTTGCGGAAGTCCGGCCGTATTGGCGACCTGCACCGTCACTTTAGCCTGCTGCAAGCGCGGCTCCAGCAGCGCAATGACATCTGCCAGCAATTGCCCGAGATTGACGGCGACGATGTTTTCCAGCGCCTGCCGGTGTTCGATCGCTGCCAATGCCAGCATCTTTTCGATCAGCTCCGACAGCCGTTGCGATTGGCCGCGGATATTATGGGCAAAGCGCCGCTGCTCCGCTGCGGGCAGGTCTTCATCCAGCAGCTCCGCCGCGCCGCGGATCGCCGCCAGCGGGCTTTTCATCTCATGCGTCAGGCTGTGGATGTAGTGTTCGACGTATTGCTTGCCCTCCAGCCTTTGCCGCATTGACTCCAGCGCCCGTCCCAGTTCGACGATTTCGCTGGCGCCCCTGGCCGGCGGCTGCGCCCGTTCGCCGGCGGTGACGGCGCGGGCGTAGCGCTGCAAGGCGCCCAGCGAGCGGCTGATCCACAAGGTGACCGCCAATCCCACCGCCAGCGACAGCACCAGCAGCAGGGCGCCCCAGCGCAGGATGGTCCGTTCGCTTTGCGAGATCGCCGGCTGCAGGGTGTTGTTCGGCTTGGCGACGGTGAGCACGCCTATCATCTTGCCCTGGTCGATGATGGGCGCGGCCACGTGCATGACGGTGCTGCTGTCGTCGTTGTCGACATCGCGCGTCGAGCGCACGCCGTAATTGCCGCGCAGGGTCAGGTAGACGTCATTGCGGCGCGAGTAGTCCTGGCCGATGGCGCGTCCGGTCGAATCGAACTGCACGATCCCTTTCAGGTCGGTAACGTAGATGCGGTAATCCAGCGTGGTCTTGCGGAAGCTCCAGATCTTGGCGTTGATGTCGCGATGGGCGTATTCGCGCACCCGGCTGGCGAAGTTGCCGTCGGCGATGCGGTTCTGTTTCATGTCGTCGGCGGCCAGCTCGGCCAGGATGTTGGCAGTGTCGACCAGCGTGTCCTCCATCGCCTGCCGCACCGCCGGCTTGACCTCGGCCAGGAACACGCGCTGGATGAACACGCCGGCCAGCCCGACGATCAGGAAATAGCCAAGCAGGATGCGGATGCCGAGTTTCACGTGCTGGCCTGCTTGCCGTTCGGCGCCAGCTCTATCGAATAACCGAGGCCGCGATGGGTGTGGATAGGATCCGCGGCCGGCGCCACGGCTTTCAGTTTGATGCGCAAGGTCTTGACGTGGGTGTCGACGGTGCGGTCGGTGCTGTCGGGGGCATCGCGCCAGATCGAGTCCATCAGCTGCTGGCGGGTAAAGATGCCGCCCGGCCGGCTCAGCAGCATGTTCAGCAGCAGGTATTCGTAGCGCGTCAGCTGCAAGGCGTGGCCGCCGTAGCGGATGCGCATGCCGGCCTGGTCAAGCTCGAATTCTCCCAGCAAGGCTGGCGGCGATGCATTTGCTTCCGCAGCCGGCGCGGGGTTCAGGCGGCGCAGCACGACCCGGATGCGGGCCGCCAGTTCGCGCGGCGAGAATGGCTTGACCATGTAATCGTCGGCGCCGATTTCGAGGCCGATCAAACGGTCGATTTCACTGCCGCGCGCGGTCAGGAAAATCACCGGCAGCGAAGAAAACTTGCGCAGCTCGCGGCAGACGTCGAAGCCGCTCATGTCGGGCAGGCCGACGTCCAGCACCGCCAGGTCAAAGCGGCCGCTGCGCGCCTGTTGCAGGGCGGCGCTGCCGAGCAGGCAGTGCTGCACCTGGAAGCCTTCGCTGCTGAGGGCATAGATCACCGTGTCGGCAATCGCGCTTTCGTCTTCAGCCAGTAGAATATTGAGCATGCAGGTGGTCGCCATGGAGAGCTGTGGTGTCGCGTATTATAGGAATAAGCAACGGACAACCATCAGGATATTTCGAGACAGCGTGGAAAACAAGCAAATCAAGCCGGCCGGCGGCGCACTCAGCCAGGATCACGGCCCGGATTACAGCGCATCGCCCTGCATCAACGTGTGCGTGATGAACGCGGCCAGCGGCCTGTGCGACGGCTGCCTGCGCACCTTGGATGAAATTGCCGCCTGGAGCTGCGCCAGCGATGAACAGAAACGCCGCATCTGGCTGCAGATCAGGCAGCGGCGGGCGGCGGCATGACGGCGCTGCAATTGCCGCCGACCATGCGCGTGCTGGAGCGCGGCTGGCTGTCCTCCAATAACATCCTGTTCCTGGGACGCGAACAGACGGCACTGGTCGACAGCGGTTACCTGAGCCATGCGGCGCAAACCGTGGCGCTGGTGGCGCACGGCTTGCAGGGGCGGCCGCTGGACCGTTTGCTGAACACCCATCTGCATTCCGACCATTGCGGCGGCAATGCCGCCTTGCAACTGGCTTACCGCTGCCACACCGCGATCCCGGCCGGGCAAGCCGAACAGGTGCGCAGCTGGGACCAGGACGCGCTGAGCTACAGCGGCACCGGCCAGCAGTGCGCGCGTTTCAGTTTCGACGCCACCCTGCAGGCGGGCGACCTGCTGACGCTGGGCGATCTGCAATGGCAGGTGCTGGCGGCAGCCGGGCATGATCCGCATTCGCTGATTTTTTATTGCCAGGAGCATGGCATCCTGATTTCCGCCGACGCCTTGTGGGAAAACGGTTTCGGCGTGATCTTTCCGGAACTGGACGGTGAATCGGGTTTTGCTGAAGAGCGGGCGACGCTGGAGTTGATCGCCACCCTGGACGTGAAGCTGGTGATTCCCGGCCATGGCAGTCCGTTCAGCGGCGTTGCCGCCGCGCTGGATACGGCGTTTTCGCGCCTGGACTACCTGGCCGCGGATCCGCAGCGCAATGCGCAGAACGCCATCAAGGTCTTGCTGAAATTCCTGCTGCTGGAGCGGCAGCAGATCAAATTGGCCGAGGTGCAGCCGATGCTGACTGCCTTGCCGCTGGTGGCGGCCGCCAACCGGCGTTACCTGCAACTCAATGAAGCCGACCTGGGCGCATGGACGGTGGCGCAGCTGGTGCGCGCCGGCGCGGCTGAAATACGCGACGGTTTTTTGTGCAATCGACATTGAACCGCCTTGCAGCGGTAACCGGGAGGGCAGGCCGGGCCTGGGTTTTAGAGGACAAAATCTAGCACGATCGTACTTTTTGTCCGCGTTTTCTCCCTATAATAAAAACTCTTGATATCTACTACCAGAGGTCGTCATGGCATTGCCAGCAGCGTTGCAAAACCTGAGCTTACCCGTCATCGGCTCGCCGATGTTCATCGCCAGCGGCCCAGCCCTGGTGGCCGCCCAATGCAAGGCGGGCATCGTCGGCTCGTTCCCGGCGCTGAACGCCCGGCCGGCGGAACTGCTGGACACCTGGCTGACCGACCTGCAGGCCGAACTGGCGGCCTACCAGGCTGAACATCCGAATGCAAAAGTGGGGCCGATCGCGGTCAACCAGATCGTCCATCAATCGAACGACCGCCTGGCGCACGACGTCGCCGTCTGCGTCAAGCACCGGGTGCCGATCATCATCTCCAGCCTGCGCGCACCGCCGCCGGAAATGATGGATGCGATCCACGGCTACGGCGGCATCGTGCTGCATGACGTGATTTCGATCCGCCATGCGCAAAAGGCGCTGGAAGCCGGCGTCGACGGCCTGATCCTGGTGGCGGCCGGGGCCGGCGGCCATGCCGGGCCTTTGTCGCCGTTTGCGCTGGTGGGCGAGGTGCGTAAATTCTTCAAAGGACCGATCGCTCTGTCGGGCGCCATCGCCACCGGCGATGCGATCCTGGCAGCGCAGGCGATGGGCGCCGATTTCGCCTACATCGGCTCGCGCTGGCTGGCGACCAAGGAAGCCCATGTCGACGACGCCTATCGCCAGGCGATCGTGGAATCGACAGCAGCCGACGTGGTGTACACCAACTTGTTCACCGGCGTCCATGGCAACTACCTGAAAAAGTCGATCGTCAACGCCGGGCTCGATCCGGACAACCTGCCGGAAGCGGATAAATCGAAGATGAATTTCGGCTCGGGCGGCACCGGCGCCAAAGCCTGGCGCGATATCTGGGGCGCCGGCCAGGGCGTGGGCCTGATGGACGACGTGCCTAGCGTGGCGCAGATGGTGGATCGTTTGCAGACTGAATATCAAGCTGCGCGCCAGCGCTTGGCGCTGTAATCAGTTCGCCTGCATGTTTTTATCGCAGGCCCATAATCTCGTAACTGCCGCCGCCGGCGGCACGATCTCAGCCAATGGCTGGCAGCGATCCCGGGTGCAGAATTGATAGTCAGGCGTGAATTCCGAACGCGTCAGCAGCAATTCCGGCATGGCTTGCCGGGGTTGCCAACGCCAGAACCCGTCTTTCAACACGCTCGCAAGCGGCGGCTCAATGCCCGCGCCGCTGCCTTGCACGCGAGCTTCTTCCAGCACCAGTGCGCCGGCTTCCACGCGATAACTCTCTTCCCAGCGGATTTTTTCCACCGAGTGCTGCCAAGCCAGCGTAAAGCTGGCAATGGCGAGCACGGCTTTAGCGCCGCCGCTGGCCAGGCAGAGCATGATTCATGGCCGGCTTTGCGCGGACATAGGGACAGCGCTGACGGGCGCAGCATTGCGCCAACGCCACCAATGCTGCACCAATAAAACCAGGGCGAAGGCAAAACCCGATTCATCGCTAAACGGCAGCTTCACCACCAGCGCGCAGGCGGCGGCAATCATTGCGATGCGTTCCCACCAGGCCAGGCGTCCGCGCCAAAAACCAATCGTTCCCATGCCCCATAAAGCCACTGCCAGCAAGGCTTTGACGCTGATGTAAGCAATCGCGCCCCAGGTCGGGTCGCCTTGCAGCATCAACGCCGGGTCGTATACCGCCATGAAAGGCACGAGGAACCCGGCAATCGCAATTTGCAATGCCTTCATGCCGATCGCCATGCCGGAAGCGCGTGCAATGGGCGATGCGGCAAAAGCGGCGAGCGCGACCGGCGGCGTCAGGTCGGCCATGATGCCGAAGTAAAAGACAAACATGTGGGACACGATTAAAGGCACGCCCAAATCCAGCAATGCAGGTGCGGCAATGGAGCTGGTGATGATGTAGTTGGGAATGGTGGGGATCCCCATGCCCAGCACCAGGCATGTCAGCATCGTCAGCAGCAGCGACAGCATCAAGCTATGCTCGCCGAGGTCGATGATGTGGCCGGCAACCGTGGTGGCAACGCCGGTCAGGGAAATGACGCCAATGATCACGCCGACCAGGGCGCAAGCGATGCCGACAGGCAGAGCGTGCAAAGCGCCGTGATACAAGGCATCCACCGCGGTGTTGAGGACGCCGCGGTCGCGGCCCAGGAAAATCAGCACGACCAGCACGGTCACCACGGCAAAAATCGCCGTAATGCCGTATTGGTTGAACGTCGCGCAAGCCACGCCCAGAGCGAGCCAGAACATCACGCGCCACAGCGTTGCACTGATCCGCGCAGCCAGCCCGCTGCCGAGGATCAGCACCACCGTCAAAGCCAGGCCCACCATGCCGGAAAACAGCGGCGTGAAGCCTGAGAACAATAGCGCGACCAAGACCGCAAGCGGCAACAATAAATACCAGCGTGCGCGCAGCGCGGCCAGGGGATTGGGGCAATCTTCTTTTGCCAGGCCCATCAAGCCCGCGCGGCCGGCTTCCAGGTGCACCATCCAGAATACCGTGAAGAAATACAGCAAGGCAGGTATCAGGGCTGCCTTGGTGATATCCAGATAGGGAACATTGATCGTTTCCGCCATGATGAACGCCACTGCTCCCATGACTGGCGGCATGATCTGCCCGCCCATCGAACTGGTGGCCTCCACCGCGCCGGCAAACTCGCTGCGATAGCCGAAGCGTTTCATCAGCGGAATCGTGAACTGGCCGGTGCTGACCACGTTTGCAACGCCGGAGCCGTTGATGGTGCCCATCAGGCCGGAGGAAATCACCGACACTTTTCCCGGTCCGCCGCGTGAGCTGCCGACCAGGCCAAGCGCCAGGTCGTTAAACAATTTCAGCATGCCTGCCTGTTCCAGGAAGGCGCCGAACAGAATGAACAAGAAGATGTAGCCTGACGACACATAAGTCGGCGTCCCATACAAACCCTCTGTACCAAAAGCCAGCTGTGAAATCACTTGTTCCAGGCTGTAGCCGCGATGCTGGAAGCTGCCGGGCAGGTATTCGCCAAACAAGGCATAGGCTAGAAATGCCAGGCAGATGCCTGGCAATGCCCAGCCCATCATGCGGCGCGAAGCATCGAATACCAGTATCAGCGTAGCGATACCGACGATCCAGTCCCATTGATTGAGCTCGCCGGCGCGCAAAACCAGCTCGCCTTCGTATATCCAGTGGTAAAACGCCAGGCCCAGGCCGCACAGGCCAAGCGCGATGCCCAGCCAGCCGGGCCGTTCCCGTTTCACGCCGCGCAAATCGTACTGGCAGTAAATCAGCAGAAATAAAAAGCCGACGTGCAGTGCGCGCACCACGGTAGTGGAAACGGGGCTGAACGCTGCCGTGACCAGCTGAAATGCGGAAAACGCCAAAGCGCCGTAAAACAGCAGCCAGAATAGGCGTGACGGGGATTGTTCCATGCGAGACTCCTGAATTGTTTTCGCGCCGGGCGTATGGAAAAAGCAGATCGCATGCGCCCGGCAGGCTCCTGTGTTGCAGCCTTGGCTTGCGGCTTTGTCGTGCAGCCGCGAAATGTTTTATTCGATCAAGCCTTTTTCACGGAAATAGCGTTCCGCGCCAGGATGCAAAGGAATCGGCAAGCCGCTGGCTGCATTGGCCAAGGCGATCGCTTTGGCTGCGTTATGCGCATTGCCCAACTGATCGATATTGTCGTAAAGCTGCCGGGTCATTTCATACGCCGTAGCCGCCGTCACCTTGTCATGGGTTACCAGAATATTGTTGATCGCCACGGTTGGCACGGCCGCATCCTGGCCGGTGTAGGTTTTTGCCGGCAGGCTGGATGCCTGGTAGGCCGGATTGCCGATTCTGGCGACGACCTCTGCCGGCACAGGGATGAAGACCACGGGAATTGTGGTCGACAGATCGCGGAAAGCAGCCATGCCCAGGCCGGACGATTGCAGCGTGGCGTCCAGCTGGCGATTCTTCATCAGCTCGACCGATTCGGAATACGGCAGGAATTCAGTCTTTGCAAAATCTGCGTATTTCAAGCCGGCGGCGGCAAACACCGCGCGGGCATTGAGTTCGGTGCCGGATTTCGGCGCGCCGACGGAAATGCGTTTGCCTTTTAAATCGGCCAAGGTGCGGATGCCGCTGTCGGCGCGGGCAACGATGTGGATGTAGTTGGGATAAATTGCGCCAATCGCGCGGATTTTCTTCAATGGCTTGGGAAAGCCGGCATCGGCCACGCCGGTCCAGGCATCGTTGACGCTGTCGGCCAGGGCAAAGCCGATTTCACCGCGGCCGCGTTCGAGCAGATTGAGATTTTCTACCGATGCCTTGGTGGCTTGCACCTGGATTTTGGCTTCGGGCAGGGCTTTGCCATATAGCTGCGACATGGCGACGCCGAGCGGGTAATAGACACCGCTGGAACCGCCGGTCAACACATTGACGAATTGCTGCTGCGCATGGACTGCCGTGGCAGAAACGCCGAGGCTTGCGGCGAAAATGAGAGTGTGGGCCAATTTCATGACGGTCTCCTTGGTTATTAAAAAAACAAGGTTAATACCCTACCATCAAAAAGTGGTCTTTTTACCATCTCAGGACATTTATATTATCGAAAGATTATCCATTTTCTAAAATACAATATTGTGCTACGGCAGCTTATGGCTACGCACCTGATGTGACCTGTCCTGTAGCTTGGATATCAGCGATTGACTGACTGCGATAGCCAGCCGGACAGGATCAGCAACAATTCTTCGGGTTTCTCCAGCGGCGTCATATGGCCGCAATCCTCGATCACCACCATGCTGGCGGCAGGAATCCGGGCCGCCATCAGCTCCGCTTCGGCGATGCTGCTGAGCTGGTCGTTGCTGCTGGCGACAACCAGCGTCGGGCAGCGGATGTTCTCCAGTTCGGCGTAACCATCGCTGCGCAGCGCCGACAACTGCCGGATGAAGACTTCCTTGCCGTTGCGCAGGGCCATCGCCTGCAGGCGGTCCAGCAATACCCGGTCATGCGCCCGGTCCGGGTGCAGCGACGACGCCAGCGCGCGGCTGGTCAAGCCCTTGAACGGCACTTGCCTGGCCAGTTCCAGCTGCATCCGGTTGCCGGCGATTTCGCGCGGATCCTGCTGGCGCGCCGAAGTATTCAGCAAGGCCAGCGCAATCACCCGTTGCGGCGCCTGCTGCATGATGGCCTGCGCCACGTAACCGCCCATCGAAAAACCGACCAGCACGAAACGCGGCGGCGCGTTTTGCAAGACGCGCGCAGCCATGGCGCTGATCGAATCATCCTGGCCGAGATCGCCGAAATGCAGCTGGCCCAGCTGCGCCAGGCCGTCGCGCATGTCGTCCCACAGGGTCTGGTCCAGCATGAAACCGGGCAGCAGCAACAGCTGCGGCAAGCCGTGGTCGTGGTTATCAGGCAGCGCCATTATTTCTTGACCACTTCCTGTTCCACTACCATGTCGAGGGTCCACTTGACGGAGCTGGCGTCGGCCGGCGGATTGGCGACCTGCTCTTCGAGGATGCGCAGGCGGTAAGCGATGCCGGGTTCAAAATTGAAGCCCTGGATATTGCCGTACCAGAGCTGCCATGGATCTTCCTTGCGTTCGCGGACCTGCAGGCAGGTGGTGCGCATGACGCCGGCGCTGCAAGCGACCTTCTGCGATGCGACGTAAACGAATTTGATCTTGGCCGCGGCGCCCGGTTTTTCGCGCGCATGGAAACGCATGACCTGGCCATCCAGGGTTTTCATTTCCATCTGCTGGCCGGTGATCGCGTATTGGTTGACTGCCTGCAGCTTGTCGAGGAAATCGGCCTCGAACTGCATCGCCGGTTCAGGGCAAGCCATGCGGGTGGTGACTGCCTCGACGATCGTCAGCTGGCCTGGCCCGCGCACCGAGTAGGGCGCCGAGAACTGGTTGCAGCCGGCGCGGCCGCTGACGCGTCCCTTGCCGTTTTCCTGGCTGAAATTGAGGATCACCGGCTCGCCGTTGTCGCCGTGCGGCACGGTATGCCCGGTCCAGCTGGTCAGCTCCCAGCGCGACGCCGCCAGCGCTGCATCGCCGGCGGCCGTGGACTGGGTGCTGGCGCAGGCCGCCAGGGCAAGGCCGGCAGCGGCGCCAAGCGCCAGGCAGCGGACCAGGGAACGGGGAAACGAGGCAAGCGTCATGTGGACTCCATGCAGTAGGTTGGCGTACATACGCGAGCGGATATTTTAACGTAACGACATCATTCGAGCCATCTGGCGCGGCCGGCCGCCAGTGCCACCGCAATGCAGAGCACGCCTACCAGCGACAAGGCCGCAGGCAGGCCGAAGCCATGCGCCAGGAAGCCGATGATCGGCGGTCCGATCAGGCCGCCGGTGTAGCCCATGGTGGTGACGCCGGCCAGCGCGGTCGGGCCGTGGCGGCCGGCGGCGCTGAAGATGAACGGGAAGATGGTGGCAACGCCGGCGCCGGTCAGGGCAAAACCGGCGATGGCGAGCGGCGCCTGGCTGGCGAGCAGGGCGACCAGCATGCCGAGGCCCGCGGTCAAGGCGCCGCCGGCGACCACACGGCGGGCGCCGAACGATTCCTTCAGCTTGTCGCCGATTATGCGCGTCAGCAGCATCATGGCGGCGAAGCAGGCAAACGCCAGCGGCGCCACGCCGTCGCTGGCAGACAGGCGGTCTTTCATGTAGACCCCGCTCCAGTCGGCCACCGAACCTTCGACGATCGCGCCGCCGAAGGCGACCACGCCGAGCGCAATCAGCGGGCCGTGCGGCAGCGCGAAGTGTTTTTTGCCGGCGATGAATTGCGGCCGGTCATTCGGCAAGGCGCGATAGCACAGGCGCATCGGAACCAGCACACACAGAGCAACCAGGCCGAAGTGCAGCAGCGGCCTGATTTCCATGCCGGCGATGGCGCTGCCGAGCAGGGCGCCGGACAGCGTGCCGACGCAAAACCAGGCATGCAGCTGCGACATGATCGAGCGTCCGGCAAGCCTTTCCGCTTCGGCGCCGAGCGCATTGATCGCCACATTGAAGCAGCTGGAACAGACCCCCAGGCACAGCATCGCCAGCATCAGCCATGGCAGCGACGGCGCCAGAGCCAGGCAAGGGATGGTCGCCAGCAGCGCCAGGCCGGCGTACCAGCAGGCGCGGCGCGCGCCGTAATGGCCTACCAGCCAGGCCGCCAGCGGAAAAGAGCCGACTGCGCCGATGCCGCCGCCCAGCAGGAACAGGCTGAGGCTGGCGGGATCGAGCTGCAGGTTGTCGCGCAGCGCCGGGATGCGCGACACCCAGCTGGCGTAGATCACGCCCAGCAGCAGGAACAGCAGCGGCAAGGCGGCCTGACGCATGCGGGTGTCGACGGCGGGCGGCGCTATTGGGTTGGACATTGCGGAAGGAGTTGGAAGCCGGTGGAAACAGCGAAATAACCGCGAAATAACAGCGAAATGGCGATGGATGGCGGTGCACCGCCATCCACGGCGAGGATCAGAAGTCGACCGGCATGTCTTCCAGGTGCGCCTGCAAGGCATCCAGCAGCGCCTGGCAAGCTTCATCCGTGCCCACGGTGATGCGCAGGAACTGCGCGATGCGGGCGCTGCCGAAATGACGCACGATGATGCCGTCGGCGCGCAGGCGGGCGGCAAGCTTGGCGCCGTCGTGGCGCGGATGGCGGGCGAACACGAAGTTGGCGGCCGACGGCAGCACGTCGAAGCCGAGCGCGGCCAGGCCGCCGACCAGGTGCTCGCGGCTGGCGATGACGGCCTGCCGGGTTTTGTCGAAATGCGCCTGGTCCTTGATCGCCGCCGTGGCGCCGACGATCGCCATGCGGTCCAGCGGATAGGAATTGAAACTGTTCTTGACCCGTTCCAGCGCCGTGATCAGGTCCGGGTGGCCGATTGCAAAGCCGACCCGCAAGCCGGCCAGCGAACGCGACTTGGACAAGGTCTGCACCACCAGCAGGTTGGGATAGCGCGCCACCAGCGGGATAGCGCTGTCGCCGCCGAAATCGACATAGGCTTCATCGACAATCACCACGCAGTCGGGCTGGCCGGCGACCAGCCTTTCCACTTCGTCCAGCAGCAGCAGGCAGCCGGTAGGGGCGTTCGGATTCGGGAAAATGATACCGCCGGCGGGCGTGTTCAGATAATCGTCGACCCGCAGCGTAAAGTCCTCGGCTAGCGGCACCATCCGATGGGCGATCTGGTACAAGCCGCAATAGGTCGGATAAAAACTGTAGCTGATGTCCGGGAACAGGATCGCCTGCTCATGCTGCATCAAAGCCTGGAAGGCATGGGCCAGCACTTCGTCGGAACCGTTGCCGACGAACACGTGGGCCGGCGTGATGCCGTGCGCGGCGTTCTGCTCGGCCAGCGCCAGCTTCAGCGGCTCGGCGTCCGGGTTCGGATACAGCCGCAGGTTGTCGCCCAGTTCGGCGCTCATGGCCGCCAGCGCCAGCGGCGAAGGACCATACGGGTTTTCGTTGGTATTGAGCTTGACCAGCTTGCTCAGCTTCGGTTGTTCGCCGGGGGTGTAAGGCGTCAGGCGGCTGACGACGGGACTCCAGAATTTGCTCATTGTGTCGCTAAAGAAGGTAAGGGCTACAGCTAGGCGGATCAGACAAGGTGAATCAGCCATATGGTAGCAAACCCGGCGCGGTCTGGCTGCTACCGGTGAAATTGCCTGCATGCCGGTGCAATGACCGTGACTTGATTTACATCAAAGTAAATTCAGGTAAATCCTCTTAGAGTGCTTGTCGACATGGACGACATAGGAATGGAAAATGAAAAAATCAGCATTGCTGGCAACCTTGGTAACCTTATTGACACTGGGTTTTGCCGTTGAGGAAGCCGTGGCACAAGAAAGTCCCTGGCAGGTACGCGTGCGCGCCGATTACCTGAAGCCTGCGGACAAATCGGATTCGATCGGGGGCGTTGGTGCGTCCGATCGTTTGCATGTCAATGACAAGACCATACCGGAAGTCGATATTTCTTACTTCTTCACTCCGAACTGGGCGGCCGAACTGGTCTTGACCTATCCGCAGAAGCAGGATGTTTCGCTGGATGGAAAAAAGATCGGCACATTCAAGCATTTGCCGCCGACGCTGACGATGCAGTACCACTTCCTGCCGCAAGCGCAGTTCAGTCCCTACCTTGGCGCCGGGCTTAACTACACACGTATTTCCAGCGTCGATCTGCTGAATGGTGCGGGCCGTCTGGATAACAGCAGCTGGGGTTTGGCATTGCAGGCTGGTCTTGATTACAAGCTGGATCAAAACTGGTCGCTGAACCTGGATGTGAAAAAACTGCAGATTCGCAGCGATGTCTACGCGGGGGGCGATAAAATCAGTCGCGTCAAGATCGATCCGTGGTTGATCGGCGTGGGTGTCGGTTACCGTTTCTAAGCAGGATTTGTGTGTTTGTTGTTTAAAAGTCGATTGTTTCCTCAGCCCTTAAACAGGTTGTTGCGCGTCGGGCACGACACTGCCTGGCGCGTTTTTTTTGAGGCTACTGGTAACATAGAGGGCTCAATGCGCGGACCCGGTTCGCGTTATTTTATTCAAGCAACAGGAGCTAACTTTGAACATATCCGCCGCCAATCACCTCTCTTCGATCTGGGATTTTCTTCTTGAATCGGGCTTGCACTATGGCCTCAACGCCGTGCTGGCTATCGTCACGCTGGCGGTCGGCTGGTGGCTGTCGTCGCGTTTCGCCAATGCGCTTGACCGGGTAATGACCCGCGCCAGCCTGGACGCCACCTTGCGTCCGGTGCTGCGCAGCGTGTTGCTGTGGCTGGTACGCCTGATCACGCTGGTCGCCGTACTTGGCCAGTTCGGTGTGCAGACCGCCAGTATCATCGCCGTCCTTGGCGCCGCCGGCCTGGCGATCGGCCTGGCATTGCAGGGGACGTTGCAAAACATAGCCGCCGGCATGATGCTGCTGTTCCTGCGGCCGTTCCAGGTCGGCGAATACATCTCCAACGGCAGCATCGAGGGCACCGTCGATGAAATCGGCCTGTTTGCCACCAAGCTGACCAAGGCCGACGGCATCTGCCTGTTCGCGCCGAACAACCAGCTATGGAACAGCGCGCTGACCAACTTCAGCCGTAACAACACGCGCCGCATCGACATGCCGGTCGGCATCAGCTACAAGGACAATCCGGCGGTCGCGATCCAGGCCCTGAAGGAACTGCTGCTGGCGGACGAGCGCATCCTGGCGACGCCGGCGCCGTTCGTGGTGGTCACCGACCACGCCGACAGTGCGGTCATGCTCAATCTGCGGGCATGGACCACGACTTCCCAATACTGGGATGTGCGCTGGTCGCTCGCACAAAAAGTCCAGGCCGCGCTGGCGGCGGTGAACTGCACGATCCCGTTCCCGATGCGCGAACTGCATATCACGCGTGAAGCGGAAGCCAAGCTTGCCGCGTGACGGGCGTGCTTCTTGCTCGTTGATTGCTAGTTGATTTTTTGGCAGGAAACCGATCCGGTTAAGCCTTTTCTTATTGAAATGATTGCATATAATATTTATGCATAATCCTATGCATAAATGGCATTAGATCGCTTTGCCGACTTTAGCTACAGTTCCGCGGCGCGGCAGCGCGTTGCAGAACGTTGAAATGCCGCGTGACCGCTTTCGGCTCAGCCGGCGGTCCACAACAATCAACAGATCAGGAGATTTATGTCTACCCGCAAACTTACACTGCGTACCCTCAATTCCTACGCATTGATGATGTTCGGCGCCTTGTTGCTGTCCACTTCCGTGGCGCATGCGCAGGACAGCCAGGCCAAACTGCCTAACGTGATGATCCTGGCTACCGGCGGCACCATTGCCGGCACCGGCGCCGACAGCACCACCACGGTCGGCTATACCTCGGCCACCGTCGGCGTTGAAAAACTGATCGCAGCGGTTCCTGAGCTGAAGAAAGTCGCCAATGTCAAAGGCGAGCAGGTATTCCAGATCGCCAGCGAAAGCATGACCAACGACCACTGGCTGAAGCTGGCCAAGCGCGTCAACGCCTTGCTGGCGCAACCGGACGTGGACGGCATCGTCATCACCCACGGCACTGACACCATCGAAGAAACCGCTTATTTCCTCGACCTGACCGTCAAGAGCCGCAAGCCGGTAGTGGTGGTCGGCGCCATGCGTCCATCGACCGCGATTTCCGCCGACGGCCCGATCAACCTGTACAACGCCGTGCTGCTGGCCGGCAGCAAGGATGCCATCGGCAAGGGCGTGCTGGTTTCGCTCAACGACCAGATCAACTCCGCGCGCGAAGTGAGCAAGACCAACACGTCGACGACCGACACCTTCAAGTCGACCGAACTCGGCATGCTGGGTTATATCCAGGGCAACAAGGCGTATTTCTACCGGCAATCGACCCGCAAGAACACAGTCGACACCGAGTTCGACGTCAGCAAGCTGGACGTGCTGCCGCAGGTTGACATCATCTACGGCTACGCCAACATGACCCGCGCCGCGCTCGACGCCCAGGTCGCCTCCGGCGCCAAGGGCATCATCCAGGCCGGCGTCGGCGACGGCAGCATTGCCGCGCAAATGAAAACGCCGCTGGTTGAAGCGCGCAAGAAGGGTGTGATCATTGTCCGCGCCAGCCGCGTCGGCCAGGGCATCGTGGCGCGCAACGGCGAAGCCAACGATGATGAACTCGATTTTGTGGTGGCTGACACGCTGAATGCGCAAAAAGCACGCATCCTGCTGATGCTGGCGCTGACCAAGACCAGCAACACCAAAGAAATCCAGCGCATGTTCTACACTTACTGATTGTCGTGTTGCAAGCCGAGGCGGCGCTGGCCGTCCCGGCTGCAGGCCCAGGCAAGTAAAAGCCGGCTGAATCGGATTGACGATTTGGCCGGCTTTTGCGTTTACCGCGCTGCTCGCCTGCAACAGCGCTTGCAGCAAGGGTTTTGCGCTGTTTCCGGGCAGAATGATGCTAATATGAGCAGACGTACAAGTGATAATCCCAGACCAGGCAATGCACGTTAACTCCCCAGACCAAGCGCCACACAAGCCACTGCTATCGCTGGTGGTCCCCTTTTACAACGAGAGCGCTGCCGTTGCCTGTTTCTTCCAGCGGATAACCCCCATACTGGCCGCCCTCGACACGCTCGATTACGAGATCGTCTGCATCAACGACGGCAGCGCCGACGATACCTTGGCGCAGCTGATCGCCATCGCCGACCGCGACAGCCGGGTACGGGTGATCGACCTGTCGCGCAATTTCGGCAAGGAAGCGGCCCTGACCGCAGGCTTGAACGAAGCATTGGGCGACGCCGTGATTCCCATCGATGCCGACCTGCAGGATCCGCCCGAAGTGATTCCGCTGCTGGTCGAACAATGGCGCAACGGCTACGAAGTGGTGCTGGCCAAACGCGCCAACCGCGATAGCGATTCCTACATGAAGCGCAAGACCGCCGGCATGTTTTACCGTTTGTACAATGCGGTCTCGGACATCAAGCTGCCTGAGAACGTTGGGGATTTCCGCCTGGTCGACCGGCAAGTGCTGGATGCGCTCAAGCAGCTGCCGGAAAACCGGCGCTTCATGAAAGGGCTGTTTGCCTGGGTCGGCTTCAAGACCGTCACGGTGGAATACGCGCGCGAAGCGCGCAGCGCCGGAGAGTCGAAATTTTCCGGCTGGCGCCTGTGGAATTTTGCGCTGGAAGGCATCACCAGTTTCAGTACCGTGCCTTTGCGCTGGTGGACTTATTTTGGTTCGGCGATTTCACTGTTCGCCTTTATCTACGGCCTGGTGATCATTTTCAAGACGCTGATCCACGGCATCGACATGCCGGGTTATGCATCCATCCTGACGGTGGTGCTGTTCCTCGGCGGGATCCAGCTGATCGGCATCGGCGTCCTCGGTGAATATATGGGCAGGACCTACCTGGAATCAAAAGGCCGCCCGATTTACCTGATTCGCCGCCGCTACCAGAAAACCGAAGACTAGCAGCAGGATGGTTATGCATCGCTTCAGGCGGTTCCTGATCTATGCCGCCGCCGGCGGCGTGGGCACGGCATGCCAGTACGCCGTCCTGATCCTGCTGGTGCAGGGCGGCCTGTCGGGACCGGTGCCGGCTTCGGCGGCGGGCGCCCTGGCCGGCGCGATCGTCAACTACGGGCTGAATTACTGGATCACCTTCAAGAGCCAGGCCGGCCACCTGCAAACCGCCAGCCGTTTCGGCCTGATCGCCGCCGCCGGCATCGCCCTGAATACCGGCCTAATGCACCTGCTGACCGTGCAGCTGACGCTCAATTACCTGCTGGCGCAGATATTCTCTTCAGCGGCCGTGCTGGTGCTGACTTATTCCGCCAATACGCTTTGGACCTTCGGATCGAAACGTCCGCGCGACAAGGACGTCTCCCATCGTTCCCGACATGATGACTAGAAAATTTCCTCCCGTACTGCTGGCGGCGCTGATCGGCCTTGCCGCTTTTGTGTTCTATACCGGCGGCGCCATCGTCTGGCCGACTTCCACCGAGTGGCTGATGCGCGGCGATTTCGGCCAGCATTTCCTCGGCTGGAATTTCTTCCGGAATACGCCGATGCTGCAATTTCCCCTTGGCGCCAACCTGGCCTACGGCGAACTGCTCGGCAGTTCGATCGTGTTTACGGATTCGACGCCGTTGTTCGCATTCTTTTTCAAGCCCTTCGCGGCGCTCCTGCCGCAACCGTTCCAATATATCGGCATCTGGCTTGCCCTGACCGTCGTGCTGCAAGCGGTTTTTGCCTACAAGCTGCTGTCCCTGTTTTCCGCCGAACGCCTGACGCTGTTTCTGGCGACCGCGTTTTTCGTCATCGCACCGCCGTTATGGTGGCGCATTTACCTTGAAGCGGAATCCTTGTCGGCGCACTGGCTTATCCTGGCCGGCCTGTACCTGTATTTCGGCGCAAGATTTCGCTGGCGCGGCTGGCTGCTCTTGCTCGGCGCGGCATCGCTGGCGCACGCCTACCTGCTGGCCATGGTGCTGGCGATCTGGATCGCCGACCTCCTGCAGCGCTGGCTGAAAAAGCAGGTTTCGCCGTGGGCGCTGGCAGGCCTTGCCCTGTCGACCGCCGTTTGCCTGGGATTGCTCATGTGGAGCACCGGCTACTTCATGCTGCGCGATGGCCTGAGCCAGCCGGTCGGCTTGAGTTATTACCGCATGAGCCTGCTGGGACTGATCGACCCCATCGCCTGGTGGTCGACAGTGTTGCCGGACCAGCCTCGCGGCGGCGGCGAGTTCGACGGCTTCAGTTTCCTGGGAGTGGGGATGCTGGCCTTGCTGGCCGTTGTGGTCGTTTTATCGGTGTCGCGGTCGGTGCGCAGCAATGCCGCCCAGCGTCCGGCGCCGGCCTGGCGCTGGGCGACATTGCTGCCGTTGCTCATCGTCGCCTCGGGGTTGACCTTGCAGGCGCTGAGTTCTTATATCGGCTGGGCCAACCATGATGTGCTGGTATACCCGCTGCCGGCTTTCCTGCAAAAGATCCTGGGCATATTCAGGGCGTCGGGCCGCATGTTCTGGCCGGTGTTTTACCTGATCTACGTTGGCGTGTTTTACGCTGCCTTCAAGCTGCTCGACAAGCGCTGGCTGCCATATCTGCTGGGCGCGCTGCTGGTGCTGCAGCTGGCCGACAGCAATGACGCCGCGCTGAATATCCGCAAAAGCATGCGCGAATACCGATGGACTTCGCCTCTGCAGTCCGCTTTCTGGAAACAGCTCCCGCCAGGCTACCGGCGGATTGCAATCACCATGCCGGCAGTGTATTCGCCCGACTATTTCCCGATCGCCCTGTTTGCTTCGGAGCAGCGCCTGACCATCAACCACGGCTATTTCGCCCGGATCGACCAGAGCCGGCTGGTGACAGAGCAGCGCAAGGCTACCGAGGCCGTATTTACCGGCCGCTACGATCCGCAAACCTTGTATGTGTTCCTCGGCGATGCGCTTTCTCTCTCGCTCTGGGAGCAGGCGAAAATCACCGCCGGCCCGAATGACCTGGTTGCCGAACTTGACGGCTACCGGATACTGGCGCCAGGCTGGAAACACTGCAGCGAGTGCCAGCGTTCGAATCCGGCCCAAGCCGCGGCGGCGCCAGCGCCGCCGGCTGACTACACGCTCGGTACGGCCATCGATTTCCGTACTGGCGGCAATGCCGGCTCCTATCTCACCGGCGGCTGGTCGGCAGCGGAAACCTGGGGCACCTGGACCAACAGCAATGCGGCAGCGGTGTGGCTGAACGTACCTGGCGTGCCAGGGCAAGCGATTGCCGCCGACCTGACGCTGGAAGTGCTCGGCCAAGCCTACGTCATGGCCAAGCACCCGCAGCAGACCATCCAGGTTTCCGCCAACGGCCAGGCCCTGGGCGAGCTGCATTACACTACAAAAATCAACCGCGGCAAGCAAAGCCTGCGGATTCCGGCGGGGCTGCTTGAGAAAAACCATGGCAGGCTGCTGCTCTTGTTCACCGTGGCGGAAACGGTTTCGCCGTTGCAGGTGATGGAAAACAAGGACATGCGGGGCCTCGGCCTGGGCGCCATATCGATGGTGGTCCGCTGATTTCGGCTCCGGCCACGATCATTGCATTTACAATTGCCGTTTAACCTGTTTGCCGAGACCACAGCCATGTCCGAAGAATTCGAAGTTCCCAGTCCGCATGAACACCATATCGAGCACGTCACCGAGCACGCCCACGGCAGCGGCGACAATTTCGCCGGCAAGATCGCGGTGATGACGGCAATCATGGCGACCGTCGGCGCCTTGTTCAGCTACCAGGCCGGTTCCACCGAGAGTGCGGCGGCGATGAACAAGAACAACGCCGCCATCAAGAAAACCGAAGCGGCCAACCAGTGGAATTACTACCAGGCCAAGTCCAGCCGCCAGAACCTGGCTGAGCTGGCGACCCATATTCCGGGCGTCGACGCCGCGCACTACAGCGCTGAAGCAGCGCGCTACAAGAGCGAAAAAGAAGTCGTGCAGAAAAAGGCGGAAGCGCTCGAAGCCGAGGCCAGCGAGTGGGATGAAAAATCGGAGCTGGCGCTGCACCAGCATCACCGCTGGGCGCAGGCGATGACGGCGATCCAGATTGCGATTTCACTGGCGGCGATTACTTTGCTGACGCGCAAGGAGTGGCTGAAAAAGATGGCGTACGGCGCCGGAGCGCTCAGCGTGGTGCTGGGCACGCTGGCCTGGCTGCATATTTAACTGCGGTTGGGTAAAGAAGGAAATCCGATGAGGGCAAGCTTAAAAGAGAAAATAATTGATATATGCAACAAGAAAATCAATGACAAGGGCTTGGATGTAGGATTGTCGTTTTATGCATTCTTCGCGAACAAGAATGATAATCCAGCGTTACTCATGGAAGCTGCCGAATGGTGGATCATGACACATCAGCTGGACCATTTTGAAAAAGCGGTAAAGATCAAAAAAATGGTCGAGGAAATGGCTTAAGCCATCCACGTCAGAAAAACAGAAAGCGCAGCGCGCCTTCTGTTCCGTCACATCAAATCAATCAGCGCGTCACCGGCTTGTAGCGGATCCGCTTAGGCTTGGCGCCTTCTTCGCCCAGGCGCTTGCGCTTGTCGGCTTCATATTCCTGGTAATTGCCGTCGAAGAACGACACCTGCGATTCGCCTTCAAACGCCAGGATGTGGGTGGCGATGCGGTCCAGGAACCAGCGGTCATGGCTGATCACCATCACGCTGCCGGCGAATTCCAGCAAGGCGTCTTCCAGCGCGCGCAAGGTTTCGACGTCGAGGTCGTTGGACGGTTCATCGAGCAGCAGCACGTTGCCGCCTTGCAGCAGGGTCTTGGCCAGGTGCAGCCGGCCGCGTTCGCCGCCGGACAGGTTGCCGACGATCTTTTGCTGGTCGCCGCCCTTGAAGTTGAAGCGACCCAGGTAAGCGCGCGAAGGCATTTCAAAACGGCCGACGGTGAGGATGTCGGCGCCGCCCGAGACGTCTTCAAATACGGTCTTCTGGTCCGATAGGGAATCGCGCGACTGGTCGACGATCGATACCCGGGCGGTAGTCCCAATCACCACTTCGCCGCTGTCCGGCTGTTCCTTGCCGGTGATCATCTTGAACAGGGTTGATTTACCGGCGCCGTTGGGGCCGATGATACCCACGATGGCGCCGGCCGGGATGCGGAAGCTGAGGTTGTCGATCAGCATGCGGTCGCCGAACGATTTCGACACGTTCTTGAATTCGATCACTTCATTGCCCAGGCGCTCGGCTACCGGGATGAAGATTTCCTGGGTCTCGTTGCGCTTCTGGTATTCGTGTTCGCTCAGTTCATTGAAGCGCGCCAGGCGGGCCTTGCTCTTGGCCTGGCGGCCTTTCGGGTTTTGCCGGACCCATTCCAGTTCCTTGGCGATGGTTTTCTGGCGCGACGATTCGGTTGCTTCTTCCTGCTTCAGGCGGTTGCCCTTTTGCTCCAGCCACGAACTGTAATTGCCCTTCCACGGGATGCCGTGGCCGCGGTCTAGCTCCAGGATCCATTCGGCGGCGTTGTCGAGGAAGTAGCGGTCATGGGTGATGCCGACCACGGTGCCGGGGAAGCGCTGCAGGAATTGCTCCAGCCAGTCCACCGATTCGGCGTCCAGATGGTTGGTCGGTTCGTCCAGCAGCAGCATGTCGGGTTTCGACAGCAGCAGGCGGCACAGCGCCACGCGGCGCTTTTCACCGCCGGACAGGACGCCGATCTTGGCGTCCCAGGGCGGCAGGCGCAAGGCGTCGGCCGCCATTTCCAGCTGCAGGTCGAGGTTGCCGTCGCCGGCGGTGGCCAGGATATCTTCCAGCCGCGCCTGTTCCGCCGCCAGCGCGTCGAAATCGGCGCCTTCTTCGGCATAGGCAGCGTACACCGCATCCAGCTTGGCTTGCGCTTCAAACGCTTCGCCCAGCCCGCCTTCGACGGCCTGGCGTACGGTCTGTTCCGGGTCGAGCTGCGGTTCCTGCGGCAGGTAGCCGATGTTCAAGCCCGGCATGGGCACCGCTTCGCCCTGGATATCCTTGTCGATGCCGGCCATGATTTTCAGCAGGGTCGACTTGCCGGAACCGTTCAGGCCGAGCACGCCGATCTTGGCGCCGGGGAAAAACGACAGCGAGATATCTTTCAGGATTTGACGTTTGGGCGGCACGATCTTGCCGACCTTGTTCATTGTGTAGACGTATTGGGCCATGGGGAGCAATGATGATTAAGTGAATAGACAAGCAGTAAAGAGCTATCTGGACTGCCAAGAATAACCGATGTGGATGCTTAAGTCGAAGCGGCGGGGCGCGCTGCAAATGTCCGCCACAGGCCTTCGACCGAATACAGGGCCAAAGCCACCCAGATGACGATGAACCCTGTCAGCCTGGCGCCGTCCAGTTCCTCGTTATACAGCCACACGCCCAGCAGCAGCTGCAGCGACGGCGTGATGTATTGCAGCACGCCGACCAGCGACAGCGGGATGCGGCGGGCGCCGGCGGCGAACATCAGCAGCGGAATCGAGGTGATCGGGCCGGCGGCGACCAGCAGCCACCTGGTCGATATCGAGGCGCTGGCGAAGGTATTGTGGTCCTGCACCGTAGTATACGCCAGGTAAGCCAGGGCCAGAGGCAGCGCCAGCGCCGTCTCCAGCGCCAGGCCGGGCAGCGCGCCGAGGCTGGCGGTCTTGCGCAGCAGGCCGTAGCTGCCGAACGTCACGGCCAGGGTCAGCGCGATCCATGGCGGGTGGCCGGCTTGCCAGGTCAGCCACAGCACGGCGGCGGCGGCCAGGGCGATCGCCAGCCATTGCAGCAGGCGCGGCCGTTCGCGCAGGAAGATGAAACCGAGCGCCACGCTGACCATCGGGTTGATGAAATAGCCGAGGCTGGCTTCGACGATGTGGTTGTTGTTGACGGCCCAGATGTAGGTGGTCCAGTTGGCGGTCAGCAGCAGCGCGCTGGCGGCGAAGCCGCCGATGACGCGCGGCTGGCGCAGCACCGGGCCGACCCAGGCCCACTGCTTGCGCACGGTCAGCACGATCGCCAGGAACAGGAACGACCACAGCATCCGGTGCATGACGATGTCGACCGGCGGAATCTCGGCTTCCAGCGCCTTGAAGTAAATCGGGAACAAGCCCCACAGGATGTAGGAGGCGATCGCATAGAACATTCCTGCTTGCATGGTGTGGGTCTGTAAAAAGGTGAGGGAACGGCGCCGGGTTTCAGTGATGTTTCTGCCACTTGTTTCAGGCGCATTTAAACAACATCCAGCATTTTACGCATAAGCGGCGCGCCCGGCGCTCAAGATGCGCATATGGGCGCCCAGTCAGACAGCCATTAATTCCTGGAAATGCGCCCGCCGTCCGCGCGCTCATGGCTGCGCCGCAGCCTGCAGCAGGCGGCGGTGTTCAGGCCGCGCCACGAAACGATGCAGCAGCAGGCCGCCGACGCCACAGCTAGCCATCACCACCATCAGCGGCAATGCCGTGCCGTCATGCCACAAGCTCATGCTGATGCCGGAGGTGATGCCGAGCGTGAACTGCAGGGTGCCCATCAGCGCCGACGCGGTGCCGGCCTGTTTGCCTTGCTGCGACAAGGCGATCGCCGATGCGTTCGGGCTGATGAAACCGTAGCAGGCCAGGTAGCCGAAGAAACCGACCAGCAGCAGCGGCAGGCTGTTGAAGCCGCAAGCCACCAGCAATGCTATCGACAGGCTCAGCAGGGCCGGCAGCCACAGGGCGCGGCCGAGGATGGCGTCGAGCGAATATTTGCCGACCAGGCGGGCGTTGACCTGCGAGGCGGCGATCAGGCCGAAGGCATTGGCGCCGAACACGAAGCCGAAATGCTCAGGCTTGATGCCATGCAGTTCGATCAGTACAAAAGAGGAACCGGTAATGTAGGCAAACATGCCGCCCTGGAGCAGGCCGCCGACCAGGCTGTAGGCGACAAACTGGCGGTCCAGCAGCAGCCGGCCGTATTGTTTCAGGGTGCGGCCCAGGTGCAGCGGCGCCGCCTGGCGGCGGTCCAGCGTTTCCTGCATGGTGTAGTGGATCGCCACCAGGCAAAACAGGCCGAAGGCGGCCAGGCCGCCGAAAATCACGCGCCAGCCCCAGAACTTGAGCACGCTGCCACCGATCAGCGGCGCCAGGATAGGCGCCAGGCCCATCACCAGCATCATCAGCGAAAACGCCCTGGCGGCGCCGGTGGTGCCGAGCCGGTCGCGGATCACGGCGCGTGCGATCACCATGCCGGCGCAGCCGCCCAAGCCTTGCAGGAAGCGGAACACGATCAGTGCAATGACGTCTTGCGACACCATGCAGGCGAGCGAACCCAGCAGGTACAGCGTCATGCCGACATACAGCGGCGGCTTGCGGCCGAAACGGTCGCTCAGCGGCCCGTAAAACATCTGGCCGACCGCCAGCCCGACCAGGAAACTGGCCAGGGTCAGCTGCACCAGGTTGCTGCCGACCCCGAACTGCTGCGCGATGGTCGGGAAGCTCGGCAGGTACATGTCGATCGACAGCGAACCGATGGCGGTCAGCGCGCCAAGTAAAAGAAGCCAGCCCGGGAGCAGTTTCTCCGGGGCTGAAGTTGCAGAAGTGTTTGTCATGGGATGCTTGGAGTAGCGCCAGTTGCTGGCGCCGGGTTAAATATGTACGGCGGGTGAAAGCGCTGGCAGGAACTGCCGGGATGCGGCACAGACATGATCTTGTGCGCTCGAGCGATGGCTAATCTTACACCAACATCGGGATGTCTGCCGGGAGGTGCTCGGGGCCGCCCGGCAATCGTGGTCTATTGCGCGAGGAAATCGAGCAAAGTCAGCGCCACCACTTTGGTGGCTTTGCGCAGGTCGTCCAGCGCCAGGTTTTCATCGGCCTGCTTGGCGTTCGATTCCATCAGCGTGCGCGGACCGGCGCCGTACAGCACCACCGGAATGCCGTGTTCGCCGTACAAGCGGGCATCGGTATAGAGCGCCGAGCCAATGGCCGGAATCGCTTCGCCTAAAACGGCTTGCGCATTCTTTTGCACGCTGGCCAGCAGTTTTTCGTGGCCCGGCAGCGGACGCAGCGCGCGCGCCAGCAGCAGGCGCTTGATGTCGACGCGGATGCCCGGCAGATCGGCGACAGCGGCAGCGATCATGGCCCGCACGTCGGCTTCGACAGCCGCCGGGTCTTCTTCCGGGATCATGCGGCGGTCCATCTTCAGCACCACCTTGCCCGGCACCACATTGGTGTTGGTGCCGCCGTCGATGCGGCCGACGATCATGGTCGGATGGGTGATGCCGGGAATGGCCGAACTGATTTTTTTCAGGTCGGGCAGCTTGGCGTAGATCGCCTGCAGGACCTTGGTCGCTGCCTGCAATGCGTCGTGGCCGGTTTCCGGCATCGAGCCGTGGGTCGCCTTGCCATGCACCGTCACCTCGAACTGCAGGCAGGCGTTGTGCGCGGTGACGACGTTGTAGCTGAAGCCGGGGCCGATCACCAGGTCCGGTTTGGTCAGCTGGTTTTCCAGCAGCCAGGCCGGCCCCAGCAAGCCGCCGAATTCTTCGTCATAGGTGAAGTGCAGTTCGAGCGCGCCCTTGAGCGGCACGCCGAGCGCTTCCAGTGCGCGCACGGCAAAAATATAGGTGGCGAAATCGCCTTTGGACACCGTGGTGGCGCGGCCGTAGATGCGGCCGTTTTCGATTTCGCCGCCATACGGCTGTTTGGTCCAGCCTTCGCCTGGCGGCACCACGTCGCCGTGGGCGTTCAGCGCCAGCACCGGGCCGGCGCCGGCATACTGGCGGCGGATGATCAGGTTGGTGATGCTTTCCATGCCGTAGTCTTTGACGGCGGCGGCCGGCACCTGGTGCTTCTCGGCCTGCCAGCCCCAGGCGGCGACCAGCTCGGCCACGGCGTCGGCGTGCGGCGCGTTATTGCCGGGCGGGGTGTCGGTGGGAGTGCGGACGATCTTTTGCAGGAATCCGACTTCTTCGTCAAAGTGGCCGTCGATCCAGTTGAGCAGCTGGTCGGATAAGGTTGTATTGGACATGGCGTGAAATTAAATGATTGCAGGAGCGGGTTCGAGAGCTGGCATCACTGCCCGACATACTCCCGATAGTAGCGCATTCCCAAGCCGGTCAGGATTTCATAGCCGATGGTGCCGGCCAGCCGCGCAACGTCGTCGACCGGGCGGCTGGGACCGATCAGTTCGACCAGGGTGCCCGCCTGCAGCCGTTCGGCGGCAATGCCGGTGACATCGATGGTGATCGAATCCATGGAGACGGTGCCGACCATCGGCGCGGCCTTGCCGTCGATGAACACGACGCCGCGGTTGCTCATGCCGCGCAGCCAGCCGTCGGCATAACCGACGCCGACGGTAGCGATCTGCCGCTGTTCCGTGGCGCTATAACTGATGCCGTAGCCGACATGGTCGCCGCGTTCGATGGTGCGGGTTTGCAGGATGCGGCCATGCAGGGCGGCTACCGGCTGCAGCGGATTGGCGGCGCCGGCCACCGGCGCGATGCCGTACAGCGCGGCGCCGGGGCGGACCAGGTCGAACTGATAGTCGGCCCCAAGAAAAATCCCGGAAGAGTTGGCCAGGCTGGCCGGCACCTGCGGCAGGCGCTGCCGCAGCGCCTTGAAACGCGCCAGCTGGCTGGCGTTCATCGGATGGTCCTGGTGTTCGGCGCAAGCCAGGTGGCTCATCAGGAACAGCGGCGGGATGGTTTGCTGGTACAGCGGGTCCGCCAGCCAGGCTTCGGCTTCGGCCGCCGGCAAGCCCATCCGCGACATGCCGCTGTCGACCTGGACGATGGCCGGCAGCGGCCGCTGCAGCGCTTGCGCCAGCGCATGCCAGTCCTGGACCTGCTGCAGGCTGTTGAGCACCGGCGTCAGGCCGCGGCTGATGAATTCCTGCCCGGTGCCGGGCGGCGGCCCATGCAGCACGAATACTTGCGCGGTTGCCGGCAGATGCGGTCGCAGTGCAATGCCCTCGTCGAGGTGGGCGACAAAGAAGTGGCGGCAGCCTTCCGCCGCCAGCGCCGGCCCGACCCGTTCCGCGCCCAGGCCATAGGCGTCGGCCTTGACGGCGGCGCCGCAGGCAGCCGATCCGGCTTGCTTGCGGAGCAGGCGATAGTTACTGCGCAGGGCGTCGAGATCGACGGTCAGGATCGCGCCTGCATGTGCCGCTTGTGGATGCATGATGTATATCGTTCAGAAAACGGTGGTGACAGTGATATCTGCCGCGGCAGCAACCGCGTCAGGCGTAAGCGGGGTGCTCGCTTTGCGCGCCATGCCTGCTGTAGCGGCCGACCGCCAGGTCATCCGCGGCAATCGCCGGCCGCTTGCCGGAGATCAGGTCGGAGAGCAGCTGCGCCGAACCGCAAGACATGGTCCAGCCGAGCGTACCGTGGCCGGTGTTGAGGAACAGGTTGCGGATATGGGTGGCGCCGACGATCGGCGTGCCGTCCGGCGTCATCGGCCGCAAGCCGGTCCAGAAACTGGCGGCGGCGGTGTTGCCGGCGCCCGGGAACAGGTCGTTGACCACCATCTCCAGGGTGGCGCGTCGTTTCGGCTTGAGGGTCTTGTTGAAGCCGACGATCTCGGCCATGCCGCCGACCCGGATGCGGTTGTCGAAACGGGTGATGGCGATCTTGTAGGTTTCGTCGAGGATGGTCGAGACCGGCGCCGCTTCGGCGTCGACGATCGGCACCGTGATCGAATAACCTTTCAGCGGATACACCGGGATATCCAGCAGCGAGCCGAGGAAGCCGGTCGAATAGGCGCCCAGCGCCACCACGTAGCTGTCGGCCTGCAGGTGCTCGGGGCCGCACTGGACGCCGGCGATCTCACCGTTGGCCAGGGTCAGCGCATCGATCTGCAGGTTGTAGCGGAAGCGCACGCCCAGCTCTTCGGCCATCTTGGCCAGCCGGGTAGTGAACATCTGGCAGTCGCCGGTTTCATCGTTCGGCAGGCGCAGGGCGCCGCTCAGCTTGTGCTTGACCGCTTCCAGCGCCGGTTCCGCCAGCGCCAGCTGGTCCGGCGTCAGCAACTCGAACGGCACGCCGGTGTCTTGCAGGACCTGGATATCCTTGGCGGCGTCGTCCAGCTGCTGCTGGCTGCGGAACACCTGCATGGTGCCGAGCTGGCGGCCTTCGTAAGCGATGCCGGTATCGGCGCGCAGCACCTTGAAGCAGTCGCGGCTGTATTCAGCCAGGCGCACCATGCGTTCCTTGTTGACGGCGTAGCGGGCCGCGCTGCAGTTGCGCAGCATCTGCCACATCCAGCGCAGCTGGAACAGGGTGCCGTCGGGGGTGATCGAGAGCGGCGCGTGCTCTTGCAGCATCCACTTCAGTGCTTTCAACGGGATGCCGGGCGCAGCCCAGGGCGAGGCGTAGCCGGGGGAAATCTGGCCGGCGTTGGCAAAACTGGTGTCTTGCGCCGGACCCGGCAGGCGGTCGATGACCGTTACTTCGTGGCCGGCGCGGGCCAGGTAATAGGCGCTGGTGACGCCGACCACACCGCTGCCAAGAATGAGCACCCGCATCTTGATTCTCCCTAACGCCTGAATTGGTTTTTATTTACAGTAATAAGCGCTATGCTAATAGCTAATTTACAGCATTTGTTACTGTATAAATCGATATATTCAGGATTTAACACTAAAAATACCAGCAAATTCGAGACATGAGAATCTACAAGGAATCAAGCCGCACCCTGGACAAGCTGGACCGCCATATCTTGCGTTTGCTGCAGCAGGACGGCCGCATGTCGATGAAGGACCTGGGCGAGCAGGTCGGCTTGTCGATCACGCCGTGCATCGAGCGCGTCAAGCGGATGGAACGCGACGGCGTCATCGACGGTTATTACGCCCGCGTCAACCCGGCCGCGGTCGGCGCCAAGCTGCTGGTTTTTGTCGAGATTACGCTGAATCAGAAATCGGCGCATGCCTTCGAGCAGTTCCGGCGCGAAGTGCTGCGCATCCCGGAGGTGCTGGAATGCCACCTGGTGTCCGGCGATTTCGATTACCTGATCAAAGCCCGCATCCGCGAAATGGCGGAGTACCGCAAACTGCTGGGCGACATGCTGCTGCAGCTGCCGGGCGCGGCGCAGTCCAAGAGCTATGTTGTAATGGAGGAAATCAAGGAAACGCTGGCATTGTCGATGGAAAGCAAGTAGCGGCGTCTTCCTCGGTTTCATCTCGTGGACTCATTCAAATTACAACGCCAACGGAGACCGTAATTGAAACTACTCGCCTTGATCGCGGCGGCTGCGCCGCTCCTTCTTTGCCCACCTGCCTTCGCGCAAACGCCGCAACCGCAACCCGCGGCAATTACCGCATTCGTCGCGGTCAACCTGCTGCCCATGGACACCGACCGTATCGTGCGCAACCAGACCGTGCTGGTCGAGAACGGCAAGATCGCCGCGATCGGACCGGCGGTGCCGATTCCAAAGGACGCGCGCATCGTCGACGGCCACGGCAGCGCGTTCCTCTCGCCCGGACTGGCCGACATGCACGTCCACTCGGACACCACCGGCGACATGCTGGTCTACCTGGCCAACGGCGTCACCACGGTGCTGAACATGGGCGAGGCGTCTAACGGTTTCATGGCGGAAGTGCGGCCTGAGATCAATCGCGGCAAGCTCGCCGGACCGCATGTTTATGCCGGTTTCCTGGTCGACGGGACGCCGCAGTACGGCCACTTCGTGGTGACGACGCCGGAGCAGGCGCGCGCCATCGTCGGCCTCGCCAAAACCAACGGCTACGAATTCATCAAGGTCTACAACAACCTGTCGCCGGCCGTGTTCCAGGCGCTCGTCGAGGAAGGCAAGAACCAGCAGATTGCAGTCATCGGCCACGGCGTCACCCGGGTCGGGCTGGAACGCCAGCTCGACGCGGGACAGGTCCTGGTAGCCCATGCCGAAGAATTTTTTTATACGACGTTCTCCCATCCTGAGAAAAAAACCGCGGACGCATCGGGGCAAATGAACAGTGCGCCTGATCCTGCCGAGATTCCGGCGGCGATCGCTTTCATCAAGCGCAACAAGGCTTTCGTCACGGCCGACCTCATCACCTATGCAACGATTGCGCAGCAGTGGGGCAAGCCGGAAGTCGTCGAGGGTTACCTGCGCGCACCCGAAACCCGATACGTGACGCCGGCGCGGCGGATTCGCTGGCGGGAGGATGATTATGCGGAACGCCAAGGCAGTCTTGACGCCCGGGTCGCATTCCTGAAACGTTTCATCAAAGAGATGGCGCAGGCCGGCGTGCCTCTGGTGACAGGCACCGATGCGCCGGCCATTCCCGGCCTGGCGCCCGGCTTTTCCTTGCACGACGACCTGCGCGCCCTGGAGCAGGCCGGCCTCAGCAGGTACCAGGTGCTGTCCGCCGCCACCCGCACGCCGGGTGAACTGATCCGCCGTTCCGTGCCCGACGCTGAGCCGTTTGGCACGATCGCAGTGGGCAACCGCGCCGACTTGATGCTTTCCGCGAAAAATCCGCTGGACGATCTCTCGACCTTGCGGACCCCGCTTGGCGTCATGGCCAATGGCAACTGGCATCCTGAGCCCGAGCTGCGCGCGCTGCTGGAGCAGGTCGCGGGCAAGTACGAGCGCGCCTTCAAGCCCTGATTCAGGCGGCGCTCTCCAGCAAGCTGATTTCGATGCGCTCCTTGCCCTTGCCGATATTCTTGCGTTTCAGCCTGAGCGCGCCGACCTCGGCGGTCGAGCGCGGATGGGTGCCGCCGCAGGCCATCCTGGCGAATCCGGCGACTTCCCAATAGCGCCGCTGCGCCGCTTCATCGGTGAAGGCGGTGACGATAGGCAGGTCGGCCTGGAGCAGGGCGGCCACCTCGCTTTCGATCTGCGGCAGCAGCACGGCGATGCTGCCTTCGTGGGCAAAGTCGATGCGCCCTTTGTCGGCCGAGATATGGGCGCCGATGCGTTCGATGCCGGGCCGCAGCTTGTACACCAGCTGCAGCACCATCTCGGCGGCGAAGTGCAGCCGCATCAGGCGATAGCGGCGGTCCCAGTCGATCGCCACCTCGACGGCGCTGCCGGCCTGCAGGCCATGTCCCGGAGCCAGCGTGTAGAGAATGTCCAGGCCGTCTTTTTCCGCGGACAGCACGGGATGCCCGGCCACGGTGCCGTGGTCGCTTTCCTGGCCGCCGGAAAAGGCGAAGAAAATGGTTTCCGCGAGGCGGATGCGGTCGCTGTCGACGGCCACGACCTTGGTGTCAAGCGTGGTGCGGTAAGGATCTTGCCAGAAGAGCTTGCGTGTCATGGCCGGCCGGAATAATGAAATGTCCGGTAAGCATAACAAAAGGGGCGAGTGGATTGCTCGCCCCTTTCTCTTTTCACGCTCTCAGATCTTGCCGTCGCGGAAATCCTGGATCGCCTGCTCTACCTGTTCGCGGGTGTTCATCACGAACGGCCCCCACTGCGCAATCGGCTCGTTGAGCGGCTTGCCGGCAATCAGCAGGAAGCGGCTGTTGCCTTGCGCCTGCAGGCTGACGCCGGCGGCATCGGCGCTGTTGCTCAGGATCGCCATGCGGCCGGCCGGTGCGCTGCGGCCGTCTTCGCCGATGCGCAGCGCGCCCTCGAACACATACAGGAAGGCGTTGTGCCTGGCCGGGATCGGCAATTCCAGCTGCTGGCCGCCCTCCAGCTGCACGTCCAGGTACAGCGGCTCGGTGTGCGGCCTTTGCACCGCGCCGGCGGTGCCGAAAGCGGCGCCTGCAATCACCTTCACCTTGACGCCGGGCTGCGGCGAAACCTGCGGAATCTGGTCGGCCTGCAGGTCGCGGTAGCTGGGGGCGACCATCTTGTCGCCGGACGCCAGGTTGAGCCACAGCTGGAATCCGCTCATCAGGCCGTCTTCCTGTTCCGGCAGTTCCGAGTGCACCAGGCCGCTGCCGGCCGTCATCCACTGCACGCCGCCGGCCTGCAGCAAGCCTTCGTTGCCGGCATTGTCGCGATGGCGCATGCGGCCGGCCAGCATGTAGGTGACGGTTTCAAAGCCGCGGTGCGGATGGTCGGGGAAACCGGCGAGATAGTCTTCCGGTTTGTCCGAATGGAAATTGTCGAGCATCAGGAACGGATCGAGCCGGCGCTGCAGGTCGTTGGTGAGGACCCGCACCAGGCTGACGCCGGCGCCGTCCTGGGTGTTGATGCCGGTGACCAGGCGTTCGAGCTGGCGGTTGAAAAGAGGTTTGTTCATAAATTTCTCCGGGCAGGTCGCGCTTATTTTTTCGCATCCGTATCGACCGCCGCCAGCATGAGCAGGGCGCCGATGATCGAGATGTTTTTCAGGAAATGATTCAGCTGGTTTTGCACGCCGGCTGGATCGGCCTGCCAGAAACGATGCGCCGCCAGGGTGGCGCCGACCGTGAACAGCGCTACCACGAGCGCTGCGGGACGCGCATTCCAGCCGGTCATGATCGCCAGGCCGCCGCCGACTTCGACCAGGATGGTGACAAGCACGGCGAAAGTCGCGAATGGGATGCCGAGGCTGCTCATGTAGCCGACCACGCCGGAAAACGCGGTGATTTTCAGGAGGCCCGAAATGACGAACAGGGAGGCCAGCAGGACCCGGCCGATACGATACAGTGTTGGTGAAGTTTGCATGATGGTTCCAGTCTATAAAAGGGTTTTAAAGGGTTTCGATGTGAGTAAGCGTTTGCAAGCCGCTGTATCGAGTGATGATTGCGTATCTGGTGCAGCGGACGAAACCATCTTATGCCCCTTATTCCTGGCCGGATATTGATAATCTTGAGATAATCAATATCTAATTATTGGATATTGTTGGATCGCCATGAATATCGAACGGCTATCGCTGGATCAGTTGCGGGTGTTCGCCCAGGTGGCCGACAGCGGCAGTTTCCTGGCCGCGGCGAAGGCGCTGAAGCGGGCCCAGTCGGCAGTCAGCTATGCCATCGGCACGCTGGAAAACCAGCTTGGATTGCCCTTGTTCGACCGCAGCAGCTACCGGCCGCAACTGACGGCCGCCGGCATCGAGCTGCTGCGCGATGCGCGCCAGGTGCTGGACCAGGTCGATGCCCTGCAGGCGCGCGCGGCCGCCTATGCGCACGGGCAGGAACTGGAAATCACCCTGGCGCTCGATGTGTTTTTCCCGACCGCGGCGCTGGTGATGTTGCTGGGCGATTTTCGGCAGGCGTTTCCCGGCGTTACAGTGCGGCTGGAGATCGAAGCGCTGGGTTCGGTCGCCGAGCGCGTGCTCGACGGCGTGGCGATGCTTGGCGTGCTGGGCACCTTGCCTATCGTTCCCCCCAATCTGCTGCGCATCAGCTTGCCGACGGTGCTGCTGGTCGGTGTCGTGGCGCCGGCCCATGCGCTGGCGCAGTTCAGCGGCCGCATCCCCGGCCATGTGCTGGAGCAGCAGGTGCAGCTGGTGCTGAGCGACCGCAGCGCGCTCACCGCCAACCAGGATTTTTCGGTGCATTCCTCGCTGTCCTGGCGCATGAGCGATCTTGGCACCAAGCACGCCTTGCTGCGGGCCGGCATGGGCTGGGGCTACATGCCGCGGCACGTGGTGGCGGACGACCTGGCGAGCGGCCGGCTGGTGCTTATCCAGACTGCCGGACATCCGCCGGAGGGAGCGGCGCTGCCGATGCAATGCGTGTACCGGCCGGACCGCGAAGTCGGGCCTGCGCTTGCCTGGTGGCTGGACGCGCTGGCGAAGCTGACCAGTTTCGACCCGGCCTGAGGTGAGGCTTGCGCCGGATATCAGTGTCCGGCACAATGCTGGCGTAGTATTTCGGAGATGGCATTCCTCCCTGAACCGCCGCTTTTGACTTGAGCCTTCGCAAACTCTCCAGCCAAACGCAGCTGATGATGCCTGCAAGTTCCTGGACGGGATCTGCAGGCGTGCGCGCTTTCCTTGCCATCCAGGTTTGAGTCCTTCAAATCTCGCACCTTTATCCATGAAAAAAACAAATTATCCTGAACAGCTGCTGATGCTGGTGTATCTCGCGCGCTGGCTGGTGCTGGCGTCGGTGGTCGGCGCCCTGGCCGGCCTGGCGTCGGCAGCGCTGCTGCTATCGCTGGAGTGGGCCACGGATACCCGCAACGCGCATCGCTGGCTGTTGTGGCTGTTGCCGCTGGCGGGGTTTGCGGTCGGCCTGGCGTATCACTTGCTGGGCAAGTCGGTGGAAGGCGGCAACAACCTGCTGATCGACGAAATCCACGATCCCCGGCGCATCGTGCCGAAACGCATGGCGCCGCTGATCTTGCTGGGCACCGTGATCACCCACCTGTTCGGCGGCTCGGCCGGCCGCGAGGGAACGGCGGTGCAGATGGGCGGCGCCCTGGCCGACATGGTGACCCGCATCGGCCGGCTCGGGCCGGACGAGCGCCGTATCCTGCTGATGGCCGGCATCAGCGCCGGTTTCGCTTCGGTGTTCGGCACGCCGCTGGCCGGCGCGGTGTTCGGGCGGGAAGTGCTGGCCATCGGCCGCTTGCGCTACGACGCCATCCTGCCGTGCTTCATCGCCGCCATCGTCAGCGACCAGGTGCCGGCATTGCTCGGGGTGCACCACACCCACTATGCGATCCCTTTCGTGCCGCATTTCAGCATCGCGATCTTCGCCGCGACGCTGGCCGCCGGCATCGTGTTCGGCCTGGTCGGCATGCTGTTCGCGCAAGCGACCCACGGCTTGTCGCGCCTGGTCAAGCGCCTCATCAAGTTCCCGCCGCTGCGGCCGTTCGCCGGCGGCGTGGCCGTGCTGCTGCTGGCTTTGCTGCCGGGCACCGACAAATACCTGGGGCTGGGGATTCCGACCATCGTCGAGGCATTCGAGAAACCGCTGCCGCCGTACGACTTCGCCGGCAAGATCGTGTTCACGGTGACGACCCTGGCGTCCGGCTTCAAGGGCGGCGAGGTGACGCCGCTGTTCTATATCGGTGCGACGCTGGGCAACGCCCTGGCGCAGCTGCTGTCGATGCCGGTTCCGGTGCTGGCCGGTTTGGGATTCGTGGCGGTATTCGCCGGCGCCGCCAATACGCCGATTGCGTCGACCATCATGGCGATCGAATTGTTCGGACCGGAGATCGGCGTGCTGGCCGGCATTGCCTGCGTCGTCAGCTATCTGTTTTCCGGCCATACCGGGATTTACCACGCGCAGCGGATCGGCCACGGCAAACGCCTGGCGATCCCCGAAGGCATGCGCCTGTCGGAGCTTGCCGGCTTGCGCAAGCGCGGCGGCAAGGCGGATAAAACCGACGACAGCGCCGGCTAGCAGCCGATCATCCTAAGTCCGACAGGCTGCCAGGTTCAGCCGAACTTGCGCACCGCATCCAGCGCCAGGCCGGCGCCGATGCTGCCGAACAGGTCGCCTTCGACGGCTTTTGCCGCCGGCACCAGGGCTGCGATCTTGTGGCGCAGCAGCTGTACGCCGCTGGAGCCGCCGGTAAAGAATACCGTATCGACTTGCGCCGGCGTTACGCCGGCATCGCGCAGCAGGTTGCCCACGGTGTCTTCCACCGTGCCCACCAGGTGCGCGATGCTATCGTTGAACTGCCGGCGCGTCAGGCTCAGGGCCTGGCCGGGAGCGATACGGTCTAGGCTGAGCTGCACCGTTTCGGCGTCGGACAAGCCGATCTTGCCTTGCTCCACCTGCAGCGCCAGCCAGTGCCCGGCGCGTTGCTCCACCAGGTCCAGCAGCCGGCTGAATTTCTCGCGCTCGACCGTTTCGCGCTGCACGTCTTTCAGCTGCAGCCACGCCTTGCGGGTATAGATCTGGTTGATGGTGTGCCAGGTCGCCAGGTTGAAGTAATAGCTGGACGGCACTTCGCTGTTGTTCACCAGGCGGCTGCCCAGTCCCAGCATCGGCATCACGCTGGACAGGCTCAGGTATTTATCGAAATCGGTGCCGCCGATGTGCACGCCGCCGGTAGCCAGGATGTCGTCGCGCCGTTCGCTGTTGCCGGCGCGCTGCGGCGACAGGCGCACCAGCGAAAAGTCGGAGGTGCCGCCGCCGATGTCGGCGATCAGCACCAGTTCCTCGCGCTCTATGCTGGATTCATAGTCGAAGGCGGCGGCGATAGGTTCGTACTGGAAGGCGATGTGCTGGAAACCGACGGCGCGGGCGATTTCCGCCAGCGTATCTTCGGCGCGCTGGTCGGCGGCCGGGTTGTCGTCGACAAAAAACACCGGGCGGCCCAGCACCACGCTCTGGAAATCCTTGCCGGCAGCCTGTTCGGCGCGGGTTTTCAATTCCGCGATGAAATGGCTCAGCAGGGCGCGGAACGGCAGCGCGCGGCCGCCGACCTCGGTCTGGGCGTCGATCAGGCTGGAGCCGAGCAGGCTCTTCAGGGAGCGCATCAAACGCCCCTCGTAGCCGGCCAGGTAAGCGCTCAGCGCGGCGCGGCCGAAACTGAAGGCGTCATCCTCGGCGTTGAAGAACACCACCGAAGGCAAGGTGACCTTGCCGTCTTCCAGCGGCAGCAAGGCGCTTTGTCCGGGCCTGCTCCAGCCGACGGTGGAATTAGACGTGCCGAAATCCACGCCGCAAGCGTTTGACATGCCTCGCCTCACAAATGAAAAATTGGTCGGCAATGGTATACCAAACATATTGGCGATGCAGGGGAAATGCGGCAGGTGTTGGAAAATTGCAAATCGCTGTGTTGGTGCGGGGCAACGTCACCAGCGCGAGAAGTGTTCCTCGGTCACGCCCACCAGGTGCTCCACCGGACGCGGCGCGGCATTGCGCTCCGGCTTGACCCAGCCGCTGAAACTTCCTATCGGCTGGATATAGCGGGTGGCGGCGACCAGCAGGTTCTTGTTTTCGTGGCGCGCGCCTTCCGGCATGAACTGCAAGTCGAGCAGGCCGTCGTCGGTATAGATATGCCACGGCGCCAGCGGCGCCGCCAGGTCGTACTCGAACCGCACGTGGCCGAGCGCATGCAGCTGGCCGTCCAGCCACAGCACGTTTTCCTGCTTGCCGAAATAACCGGCCTGCAGGTTGAAGCCGATATCCAGGCCATGGGCGGAGGCCCAGCGCCACTCTGTATTGCGCGCCAGCAGGCCGTTCGAATAGTCGAAGCTGGCGACGCCGCCGTCCAGCTCATAACGCTCGTCGCCCGCGCGCACTTCGCCGGTCAGCGGCATGCCCGGCGATTTCTGGGTGGCGTGCACCGAGCCGTGCACAATCGGGCCCACTGCCAGGAACAGGGGAGCGGCCTGGCTGGCGTCGAATTGAGCCTCGAGCTCGAACTGCTCGCATTGCACGCTGAGCTGGTATTTGCCGCCATCCTCGGCGCCGGCGAGCGGCGGCTGGTAATCGATGCGGTTGCCGAAACAGTGGAAACGGCTGGCGCCGTCCGGCCGGTCGCTGACCCTGGCGCTCAGGCCAGGTATGCCGTCTTGCGAAAAACCGGCGATCTGCTTGCCCAGCTGGCGGTCGAAGACGTAGGCGAAAGCGGTATTGGTCCAGCCGACGTCGACAATCGCGATCCCGCACAACAGCCGCGGCGTCGACAGCGCCACGTATTGCCAGCGTTTGTGATGGAAGCGCCGCCACAGCTTGCCGCGCGCATAGGGCGGAGCCAGGGTCGACCAGTCGATGGTCCCGGTCTGGCCGGCATAGCGCCCCATGCATGGCTGGCCGTCGGCAGCGATGACATTGGCCGGAGCCGCGGGCAGGGACAAGGGGATCATGGGCGGCGGCGGCGCATCAGTGCGCGCCAAGCGGTGTTGCCAAGGCTGCCAGGCCGCTGGCGCCCGGTTTGCGCTGGATCGTCATGCTGGGATGGCTGGTGGGGCGGCTCGATGGCACGGTGTCTCCTGGCGGATAGGCGGGGAATGTCTGGCGGCATTCTAGTGGACTGTAACAGCCAATTCAGAAGTGCTTGTCACGTATCCGACGCGCATGGCGGCGTTGCCCATGCTCGCAATAGTCTCGCTATTGCTCCGCTGTGCGCCTTGCCCTGCACGTCGGATACGTGCCCTTCACTCCCGAATCGGCTGTTACAGTCCACTAGCAATGGATGTTACGGATGGCCCGGCTTTCTGTCCACTGTATAAAATACCGGCTCGATATAGCCGGTGCGCGCCGGCGCGACCCTTTACAATGGCGGGTTAGGCTTTAATTTACACAATTACGCCGCCGGCAATATCGCCAGGCGCCAATACCCGATATATTTTCGTTTTTGCAACGCATTTTTGTAACGCATTTCCGTAGCTAAGGCAGGCAACCCGATTGTTTTTTGAACCAGACCGACTTAATTTTTTCAGGCCGCTGGCCGGCAAGCACCGCGGCGTGGTGGTGGCTTGCGTGCGTGCGCTGTATGAGCGGCTGCACGGTCCCAGCGCCGATTATGGCCAGAACCTGACGCGCGACGGCTTGCGCGACCTGCTGCTGCCGGTGGTGCAGGAGTCGCGCCAGGTCATGCTGGCGCAGGAAGAGGCAGCGGCGGATGCAGGGCTGGCCGACGACGATCTGATTCCCGCCGGCGCCGACGACCAGCAAAGCAGCAGCGCATTGCTGCGCACCCTGCTCAGGGACGGCTGGCTGGAGACCTTCGGCGACCGCGCCGGCCTGGTCACCGCCTACCGCTTCACGCGCGCCGGCAAGCTGTTTGCCGAAGCGTTCTGGGCCATAGACCGGCGCAGCGCGCGTACCCGCCAGCGTAACGTGCGCAGCTGCCGCAATGCGCTCAACGCCGCGTTGCGCAATGTCGACGCCTACGACCTGATCGACGCCTACGACTACGCCGAAAAAGTGATCAGCGACTTGTCGGAAGGCGTCGATTATTTCCAGGAGCTGGTGCGGCGCCTGATGCTGGAAGCATCGCAAACGCCATGGGACGGTTTCATGGAATTCCTCGACCGCTTCGAAAAGGAATTCAAGAAGCAGCTCACGGCCGACAGCATCGAACGCCATCGACAAGCGATCCGCGACGTGATCGCCCGTTTGCACAGCCTGGAGCATGACAAGTCGCAGGCGCTGGAAGACCAGCTCAACGATATCGCGCGCTGGGCCAGCCAGGAACGGCAAGGGCCGTCAACGCTGGAATGGATGCTGGACCGCATCGAAGAAATGGTGGAAGCGGCTTGCACCACCAAGCATCCTGAACTGATCAAGGCCATGAGCGTCTACATGCAGCGCGCCGCCAGCATCGTGCAGCAGGCGCTGATGCTGCGCGGCGGCCAGACCCGGCAAGCCTACAGCGTGGCTATCAGCAAGACCGCCAAGCTCAGCGGCGCGGCGCAGGACGCCTTGCTGGAACGGATCGGCGCCGCCATCGCGCCGGCCGAAATCCGCCTGCTCGATCCGGCCGGCTTCAAGCTGCGCAGCGCTTCGCAGCGGCGCAAGGCGCTGACCGTGACGGCACAGCCGAAAGTGACGCGCGACGCCCGGCTGGCGGCGGCCATGTACCGCGCCGAGGCCGACGCCTTCGCCCTCTCCAACGACGACATCGTGCACCGGATCCGCGCTGAGCTGCGTTTGCGCGACCGGCCGATCCGGCTGTCGACCTTGCCGGTGGCGACCACCACCGACGTCCTCAACAACATGCAGGTGGTGGAAGCCGTGCGCGGCGCGCGCGACGGCCGGCTCACCGTGCAGAAATTGCCGAGCAAGCTCTGGAACGAGTTTTATGCCGGCGACGATTACCAGATCGAGATGAAACATGACCCTGAATGAAACACTGCACCAGCAGCTGGCGCTGCACAACCTGTCGCTGGAGCGTTTCCGCGAAATCGTCGGACGCCTGTTCGCCGCCGGCATCGTGCTGCGCGAGGAAGACGGCGTCGAGCAGCGCTTGTACGACGATGCGCGCCGCATCGAAACCTGCCTGGGCGATTATTTCCAGCTCGGCGGCTTCCGTCTTGAGCACAACCTGAAAGGCGAATTCTTTCGCCTGTATGCGCCCGGCGCCGAAGTGCCGGGTTTGCCGGAAGACGGACTGGAAGCGGTGCCCGGTTTGCGCGCCCGGCTGTCGCCGGATTTTGTCGCGGCGGCGCTGGCGCTGCGCTTCCAGTACCAGCAGGGTTTGTCGGAAGGCGGCAACCGCCTGACGGATTCCGGCGAGGTGCTGACGCGCTTCGAGGAATTGTCGGCGACCCTGCAGACGCAATTGAAGCGCGCGCTGCCGCCCACCAGCATCGAGCGCCAACGCCTGCTCAACGATCTCAAGCGCCATCGCCTGATCCGGCTGGCGCCGAATTTTTCGATGGACGATGAGGACGCCTTGCTGGCGATCCGGCCGACCATCCTCGGCATCATCAGCGACGACATGCTGGAAGCCGCGCTGGAATCGGAGCCGCTGCCGGCCGGCGCCGGCAGCGAGGCAGAACCTGTGAGCCTGCAAGTCGAAGCCGAAGCGGAAGACGAATTTACAGCGCAAGGCATAGAAGGAAACGTGGAATGAAGCTGGATAAACTGATCCTGGTTAACTGGGGCGCCCTGCGCTCGCAGGAATACCCGATGGGCAACATGACTTTGCTGACCGGCCCCACCGGCTCCGGCAAATCGACCATGCTGGACGCCTTGCAAACCGTGATGACGGCTGTCTACCAGAATATTTTCAGCTACAACCCGGGCCAGGACGAGACTACCCAGGGCGCGCGCAACGGCAAGACCAAGCGTACCCTGTGGTCTTACATCGTCGGGGCCGAGGATAACCTGTTCGCCCGTCCCAACGGCGCGCACGGCTACATCGCCGCGGTGTTCAAGCCGAGCGAGGGCGAGGAAGGGCGCGAATTCACCGCGCTGGTGGCGGCTTCCGCCCGTGTCGACGGCGCCGGCGAGCGCCGCCAGGCGGTGTCGGAACGTCTGGCGCTGCTGATCATCGACGGCGTCGCGCTGCAGCTGGGCGACCTGACGTCGACCGAGATCGACGGCGGCATGGCGGTGGTGGCGGTGGAAAAAATCGAACATCACCTGGCCGGGAAATACCGCGGCATCACCAATTTCCGCGACAGCAAGCGCGAGTACCTGTGCCAGCTGTACGGCCGCTTCCGTGGCCAGAAAACCGTCTCCTTCGCCGAAGCGGAAAGCGCGGCGCGGGCCTGGAGCCAGTCGATCGCGCACAAGCCGATCGGCAGCGTCGACGACCTGGTCAAGCACCAGATCCTGGAACTCGACACTAGCCAGCTGTCGCAGCGCATCGGCCAGATCAGCAAGCTGATGCGCCAGGTCAACGAGCTGCGCAAGGAAGGCGAACGCCTGAGCGACAACGTCAAGCGCCTGGAGCTGCTCGGCAAGGCTGTCGGCGACACGGCGCGCGCGCATCAATCCGCCAGCCAGTCGCAGCTGCTGGTGTCGTCGCTGGCCCTGCGCGAAGACCAGCGCCAGCTGGAAGCCGCTACCTCGGCCATCGAGGCATTGCAGGCGCTGATCGACGATGAAACCGAGAACGCCGACAAGCTGGAGCAGGACCGCGGCGCCAAGAACCGCAGCCTGACGCAGATCCATGCGCAGATGATGGGCATCCCGGCGGCCGAACAGAAGAGCCGGATCCAGAACCAGATCGAGCAGAACGACGGCAAGATCAAGGCCGTGTTCAGCGCGTTGCAGCACAACGCGCTGGCCGCCCAGCAGCTGGAAACCGCGGCGCGCAGCGTGGCCGGCATGCAGATTCCGCCGGAACAGAAGGAAATCGCCAACGCCGCGCGCCAGGTAGTGCTGGCGTTGTCGGCAGCCGGCACGCTGGACCTCGCGACCCACCTGCGCAGCATCGCCGAGCTGGCCAAGGCGGACGAAGTGGACGTGCTGAAATCGCTGATGCTGGTCAGCGGCTTTGAAGGCGTCGATGCCGCCTTGGGGAAACTGCACGCTGCGCTGGCCGGCACGGAACACAGTTTCGTTTCAGCCTTGCACACGCAGATTGCGCAGCTGCGGACGGCCGAGCACGACGCCTTGCGCCACGAAAAAGACGCCGCCTCGCGCAAAGCCAACCTGGCCGAAGGCGGCGCCGACTATCCGCAGCATATCCGCCATGCGCTCAAGGAGTTCCGCTCCGAGCTGGGCGCGGCGCGGGCGCAGGTATTGTGCGACCTGGTGGAGCCTCTGTCGACAGAGTGGCAAGCAGCGATCGAAGGGTATCTCGGCGGCGCCCGTTTCAACCTGGTGGTGGACCAGGCGTGGGAGGGCAAGGCCATCGATTTCGTGCGGCAGAAGAAACTGCGCGCCAATGTGATCCAGGGCAGCTTCTGCCTGAAAAACCTGAAAATCGAAAGAACCCCGAGCGACTCGATCGTGCACGAACTGAGCACCGAGCATCCGATTGCCCATGCCTATCTGCACGACCAGTTCGGCCAGGTGGTCAAGGTAGCCGACACCGAAGCCTTGCGCCATACTTCGCGCGGCCTGACCAGGGACGGCAAGGGCAGCGGCTCGCGCACCATGTTCACCGCCGATACCGACCTGCTGGTGTTCGGCCAGGAAGCCAAGCGCCTCGCCAAGCAGCGCGCCGAACAAGAGCATGCGCACGCAGAGCAGGAGCTGACCCGGATACGCGCCCAGCTGCGCGAGCTGCAGGGCGCACTGGCCTTGATGGGGCAACTCCAGTGTCCGTCGTTTGCCGCGATCGACGAACTGGAAAACCTGGTGCGCGAGCTCGACGCTGCACGCCAGGACCTGGGCCGGCTTGACCTGACCCAGGTCAGCAAGCTGGAAGACGAAGCGGAAGCCCTGGGCATTGAAATCGCCGCCCTGGAAGCGCGTAAGACCGCTTGCAGCAAGAATATCGGCGGCCATGAAAAGGCCATACAGGGCCACCAGGCCGCGCTGACGCGCCTGCATTTCGGCCTCGGGGCCAAGCAGGCGCGGGTCGACGGCGACACCGAAAAACTGCGCGACCTGTGCATCGTCAACGGCAGCCTGTCTTTCACCGCGCTGACGGACGAAGTGGCGGCGTGGGTAAACGACGGCAGCTATTCGCAATCGCAAGCCGCCGCCGGCGTCGCCAAACAGACCGCACTCAGCTGGCAGCTGTACGGCGACGCCCGCAACGCCCTGGGCGAATACCACGCCCATGCGCGCATTGACGAACGGTTTGAAACGGCGCAGGGCGACGATTTGCGCGATGGCGATTTCACGCCGCTGTACGCGCTGATGGTGACCTTGCAGGAACGTACCCGAGCCCAGCTGACGCGGCAGAAAGATATCGGCCTGATCAAGAACCTGGAGCAGCTACGCACGGCCGAAGCGTCGTTCAACGATGTATTCACCAAGCAGTTCTGCTACGAAATCCGCAATGCGGTCGATACCGGCGTGCGCACCTTGAAGACGCTCAACACCGAACTCGACAAGCTCAAGTTCGGCACCGATAAATTCCGCATCGACTGGTCGGAATGGATACCGGAATTCAAGGCTTACTATGATTTCTTTTGCGCCACCTCGGAAATGTCGGATACGCAGGAAGCCGGCAACTTATTTGCCGATCCTGTCCTGAGCGCGGAAAACTGCCAGGTGCGCGATCGCCTGGTGCAATTGCTGCTGTCGGACGACGAAGACAAGGCGGTCAAGGAACTGCAGCGGGTTGCCGATTACCGCAACTACCGCCGCTATGAAATCTACAAGGAATCCGATACCGGTTCGCATGTGCGTTTGTCGGAATGGGGCACCGGTTCCGGCGGCCAGCTGGAAACGCCGGCTTACATCATCCACGCGGCCGTCGTCACCAACCGCCTCAAGCGTTTCGAGAAGGGCGCCAGCCTGCACCTGCTGGTCAACGACGAATCGTTCGCCAAGATGGATGAAGGGCGCGCGCGCGATGTCTTGAAATTCTTGCGCGACAACCTTGGCATGCAACTGATCTGCGCCATGCCGACCAAGCACGCCGGCGCGATCAAGCCGGAATTCTCGCGCGAATGGAGCTTCAGCCGCACCGTGGCGGACGGCAACGGCGAAGTCGGGTTTGTCTCGGAGTCGGACGAACGCGAACTGCGCTCGGACAAGCTGCGCGAACTGTGGGAACTGCGGCGGGCCCAGGTGCGGGAGCAGGCGCAGATCAATTTCGAGGCAGCCGAGCAGGCTGCGTGAACAGAGGGTAATTGCCCTGACATTAAACTGGGTTAGACTGGCGCGATCAGCCGCATTGGGGAGAAATCCATGGCAATTCCCGTTCATCCTTCCTTGTTTGTGTCGCTCGGCATCGCCGCGCTGGTGGTCTGGCGTCTGTATTCGCGGATCCGGCGCATGGTCGGCAGGCAGAAACTGTCGGCCGTGAGGCCGTGGATCACCATTTGCCTGTTTACCTGGCTGATGGGCATGCTGTCGCTGGCGTCCCTGGCGCATCCGGACCATCTGGCGGCAGTCGCCGGCGGCATTGCCCTGGGCATCGGGCTGGGTGTTTATGGCCACCGCCTCACGCAATTCGAACAAACGCCGGCCGGCCTATTCTATACGCCCAGCGCCCATCTGGGCATTGCGCTGTCGTTGCTGTTCGCCGGCCGCATCGTCTATCGCCTGGCCCAGTTCTACCTGGCGCCGGGACCGCAGGTCTGGACCCCGGGCCAGTTTTCCGGCAGTCCGCTGACCTTGCTGATCTTCGGCATCCTGGCGGCTTACTATGTCACCTACGCGATCGGCCTGCTGCTCTGGCGCCATGGCCTCAAGCCGGGCGCTGGCGTGCCGCTTTCGGGACCGGAAAATACCTGAACCACCAACCCTTTTTACCCAATGAAAGGAAAGCCCTTGCCCGCCCATGCCCCTGTATTGAAAATGCTGCGCCAGGCAGCTTGCGCCTTGCTGGCCGGCGCTGCCTTGATGGCCACCGCCGGCGCGGCGCCGCCGGCAAAGAGCCATTGCCTGAGCGAATGCAAGCCGCGCATCGGCATCGTTTCGGCGTTCGGCGCCGAAGCCGATATCCTGCTGGAACAGACGCAGAAGAAGCGTGACTGGAAGATCAACGGCAATCGCTTCACCACCGGCGAACTGCGCGGCAACCAGGTGGTGATCGTGCTGAGCGGCGTCAGCGTGGTGAACGCCACCATGGTGACGCAGCTGATGATGGATCATTTCCATATCGAGCGCTTGCTGATGAGCGGCATCGCCGGCGGCGTCAATCCGGCCAGCCATGTCGGCGACGTTACCGTGCCGGAGAGCTGGGCGATGCCGATGGAAGTCTACTGGAACGGCGACGGCAGCTTGCCTTCGCCTTGCGGCGCGGCGGGCGATGTCAGCTGCCTGGGTGTCAAGCTGGCGGCCGACAACGGCAAGCCGCGCCCGGATTTCAAGTTCGATACGCCCAATGGCCCGGTCAGCAGCGGCCTGTTCATGCGCGACAATTTCGTCATGAATGCAAGCAATGCGCCGCAAGGAGAATTCCGTTTCGAGTTCCAGGCCGATCCCGAGATGCTGGCGCTGGCCCGTACCTTGAAGCCAGGGCTGGCGAAATGCGGACCGAAGAATCCATCCCTGTGCGTCAGCGTCCAGCCGGAGTTGCGAGTTGGCGGGCGTGGTGTTTCCGGCAGCGCTTTCCTGGCCAATCCCGGCTACCGGGCCTATCTGTTCGATAACCTGCAGGCGCAGGTGGTGGATATGGAAACCGGTGCTTTTGCCCAGGTGGCGTATGCCAACCGTGTGCCTTTCATTGCGTTCCGCAGCTTGTCGGACCTGGCGGGCGGCAATGATTTCAAGGATGTCGGCGCCTTCTTCGGCAGCGGCCTGGCGGAGACCAACGAGGCAAATGTCACGCTGGCCTTCCTGGAAGCCTGGAGCCGCCGCCGGCGCTGACCGGCGCCAGCCTGCGGCGTTTGCGGCAGGCTGCCCAGGCTACTTCATGGAAGCCAGTTTCTGTTCCAGGGCCTTGGCGTCAAGCGCGCTGCCGGTGCGGCTGCCATCCGAAAAATACACCGTGGGCGTGCCGACGATACGCAGCTTCTTGCCCAGCGCCAGCACTTTGTCGTTTGGCGTCGGGCAGGCGGCCGCGGCCGCTGCTGCGGCTTTGCCGTTTGCCATCCAGTCGTTCCACGCCTTGCTGCGGTCTGCCGAGCACCAGATATCGTGCGACTTCACCACCGAATCGTCGGACAGGATATTGAGCAGGAAAGTATAGATCGTCACATTGTCGATTCCCTGCAAGGTCTTGTGCAGGTTCTTGCAGTAAGGGCAGTTCGGATCCTCGAATATCGCCAGCACCCGTTTGCCGTTGCCTTTGACAGTCTTGACCGCGGCGTCGAGCGGCAGGTCGGCGAAATTGATCGCTGCGAGCTGGTCCACCCTTTCTTTGGTCAGGTCCTTGTAGGTGCGGGTATCGATGACTTTGCCGACCACGATGTAGTCGGCGTTTTCATCAGTGTAGAAGATATCGCCGTTGGTGCGCACTTCATACAGGCCGGCATAAGGCGTCTTGGTGATCGAATCGACCTTGATGCCGACGCCCATGCGCGGCTCGATCAGTTGCTTGATGCGGGCTTCCTGCGCGGTTTCGGCGGCGGCGCCGGCGGCCGCCAGGGCGAGCAGCAAGGGCAAGGTATTCTTGAAGCGGATCATGGCGTTTCCATTGCTAAGAAAGAGACAGGGTTCAGTGTCAGATTTTTTTCTTGGCGTCGATGCCGGACAGGTCTGCCCCCGGCACTTTCTTGTGCTGCGCGTCGGCCGGCGCCGCGTAGCGGGCCGCCAGTTTCCAGTCGCCGTCGACCTGTTTCCAGGTATCGACGACAAATATGTTCTTTGCCAGCGGGCTGGCGGCGGGAACATCCAGCGACCACAGGAAGCTGACGATCATCAGATTGCCGTATTCATGCACTGCCATCTGTTGCACCTGCGACGCAAACGGCGCCTGCTTCAGGGCGCTGGCGATCCATTCCGCGCGCGGCGTCGGCCGGGCGGGAGCGGCAGCGGTGCGCAGTTCATAATCGTCGGCAAGGCGTTTATCGATAACGCCGCTGTTGCGCTGCTGGACAGCGTCATTCAATTCGTTTTCCAACGTGCTGAAAATCTGCACCGTGCGGGTGACGGTCGGTATGGTTCTCTGGAGCGGAGCGGCGGCTTGCTGTGCGAAGCCGGATAGCGGGTTTGCCAGCAGCAGCGCCAGCAGGAGAGGAAATTTTTTCATGGCATGGACTCGGGCGATTGAATCGGAAAGAGCATCAGCTGAAGCTCCGCCGCAGAGCGCTCCGCGGCGGAATTCCATGTTACATCACGGCCATCACGGATAGTGCTGGGCGCAAGCCTGGCTTGGCAGCAGTGTCCAGTTCTGCTGGATCAGGTACTTCATGGTGCCGAAGGTCTGGTTGTAGGCAGAACCGTTGGCGGCGGTCGACGTGGCGCCGAAATTCCATGCGCATTTGTCGCCGTTTTCCATGCCGTTGGACAGCGCATACCAGGCGTTGCCGTCCGGATCGGTGGTTGTTTCTTCAAGCTCATGCGAAATGATGCTGGCCATCGCATCGGCGCCGGGGGTGTTGTTCGGGCTTGGCGTATTGGCGCCGCACGAGCTTGCGCACTGGGTTTCAGGATTGCCGATGAAGGCGTACTTGATATCCTGGCCGTTGATCGTGGCGTTGGTGTGCCAGCCGCAATACTGGGTGCAGAAGCCCGAGGTGGCGGTGGTGTTCTTGTCGGTCAGCACGAAGTAGACGCCGTTCGCATCCAGCGGCAGCGCGCCGGAATTGATCTTGTTGGCGACGATGGTTTCGATGTTGGCGTCGGACAGCTTGGTGCCGAGCGAGCCGCTGTCGGTAGTGGTGCCGGCATAGTTGACGACGTTTTGCACATGCGTGCCGGCCTTATTGGTGTACGTGGTGTTGATGTTGAAGTATGGAGAACCGCCGATGTGGTTGCCGAGATTGGTCAATACATTCTGCGAGGCGGTATCCCAGGTGCCGTACCAGATGTAATAGACGTTCTTTGGCGCGGTCATCACCGGACCGCCCTGGTTGGTCAGGTTGGCGGTGCGCTGGGCTCTCAGGGTTGCCGCCTTTTGCGCATGGGTCTGCGCGTCCAGGTCCAGCTCGCCCCAGCCCTTGCCGGTTGGCTTGTAGACTGAGTCGTCGGATCCCTTGACAGCGCCTGCAAGCGCAACGCTGGCGTAAGCACAAGACAAAGCCAGCACGACTAATTTGCGATTCAATTTCATTGCATCTCTCCATAGTTGATGTGAATTGACATAGCCGGACGTCCGATCGGGAGCGTCCGGATACCGCATCTGCAGCGAGATTGCGTCCCGCTGCAGGTCGACGCGCAGGCGTGCCGCCACCTGCCATGGCGGAACGACGGCTGCGTCTAAGACAACCCGGGCGTGCAGAGCGCCAGGATTGAAATTCGATATAGCGAAAAATTTAGAAGCTAGAAGCTAGAAGCGAAGAGGCGGGGCGAGGGGCCATGACGTGGCGTGATAGGCGTACGGCTGGAAACCGATGAAGCTGAGCATCATGTCATTCCTCCTGTTGTACAGCCATGTGCTGGCGCCGCATTGTGGTGGGCGCCGCATCATTTTGTCGTGGCCAGGGTTGGTCACGGGACTGCAGTGTATCCCCACATTTTGCTCTCGGACAATCTATTTAATTGTTACGTGGAAACAAAATTGTAACCAGATGATACAGAGTGATACAGTTGTCCAGCCATTGCATGCGAATGATTATTGGTAAAAAAATGACAGCCGCGGCTGTCATTTTTTTGATGGTACCAGCGGGGCGGAAAGCCCCGGGTTCACTGCATTTATTTGAACAGCAGACGGATCGAATCCCAGGCGCGGCCGAAGATGGTGGCCTGGGCCACGTCTTCCAGCGCCACCACCGGAAACTCGGCAATGGTCTTGCCGTCGGCGTTTATCTTGACCGTGCCGACCTTGGCGTTTTGCTGGATCGGCGCGATCAGCGGATCGGTGCGTTCCAGCACTGGCTTGATCTTCTCGGCGACGCCCTTCGGCACGGTGACGTAGACGTCATGCGTGAAGCCGATCTTGATCTGGTTCTTGGCGCCTTTCCAGACTTGCGGCGTATCGATCGCCTGGCCCTTGGCGTACAGCTTGACGGCATCGAAGTTCTGGAAACCCCAGTTCAGCATTTTTTGCGCTTCCTGGGTACGGGTACCGTCGGAATTGGTGCCGATCACGACTGCCAGCAGGCGGCGGTCGCCGCCTGCGTTCGGGCGCTTGGCGCTGGCGATGATGGAATAGCCGGCGCTGCTGGTGTGGCCGGTCTTCATGCCGTCGACGGTCGGATCCAGCCACAGCAGGCGGTTGCGGTTAGGCTGGGTGATCTTGTTGTAGGTGTATTTCTTGGTCGAATCGATCTTGTAGAACTCGGGGAAATCGACGATCACGTGGGCCGCCAAAGTCGCCAGGTCGCGCGCGGTGGAGTAGGTATCGGCGCTCGGCAAGCCGTGCGGATTGCCGAAATGCGTGCTCTTCATGCCCATGCGCTCGGCTTCGTGGTTCATCAGCGCGACGAAGGAATCTTCGGTGCCCGCGACCGCTTCCGCCAATGCCACTGCGGCGTCGTTGCCCGACACCACCATCAAGCCGTACAGCAGGTCGTTGATCGACACCGGCGTCGCTGGATCGATGAACATTTTCGAGCTGCTTGGATCGACCTTCCAGGCGCGCACCGAAACATTGACCATCTGGTCGAGGCTGATTTTCTTGGCCTTGAGCGCATCGAAAACCACATAGGCGGTCATGATCTTGGCCAGCGAGGCCGGTTCGATGCGCATGTCAGGATCTTGCGACGCCACTACCTGGTTGCTGGTGGTATCGAGCAGCAACCACGATTTGGCGGCTACTGTCGGCGGCGGCAATGTCTGCGCAAAGGCAACGGATATGGAAAGGACAGTGGCAGCAAGCGCCGCGAGTATTTTTTTCATGGAGTATCGAGTAATGAAATCAGTAGCGATAGAGCTGCATCATGTGAACAACTGGTGTAGACGATGAGCAACTTTATCTGCTTAAGGGGTTGAAAAATGCGTAAGCGGAGGCGGCAAGCAAACAACCGCATACAACCATGCCGACAGAATTATAGCCCCACTGCCTCCCCGGACGGCTTAAACACTATGCCAGCATGCTTGCATCGTCTTTAAACCGCGTCTTTTAGCGACGCCACATTTCGACCATGAGATTCTTGATATGTTGCAGCCGGCGATGAAAAAAATGATCGGCGCCGGGAATCACGATTACCGGGATGTCTTGCGGACGCGCCCATTCGAATACGGCAGCGAGCGGAATCGTATCGTCCAGCTCGCCGTGGATCAGGATGGTGTCGGCCGGCACGGTCGGCATCGGCCATTTGCCGGCGGCGGTGCCGACCAGCACCAGCCGGTCGGCCGGCGTGCCGGCCTGGCTCAGGCGCTGCTGCAATTGCGCCTGGACGAAAGTGCCGAACGAGAATCCGCCGAGCACCAGCGGCAGGCCGGGATACTGCTGGCGCATGTGGGCCAGCAGCAGCGCCATATCGTCGGTTTCGCCGCGCCCTTCGTCATGCACGCCTTCGGATTTGCCGACGCCGCGGAAATTCATGCGCACCGTGGCATAACCCAGCGCCAGGAAACCGCGCGCCAGCGTATGCACTACCTTGTTGTCCATGGTGCCGCCGAACAGCGGATGGGGATGCGCCACCAGCGCCAGGCCGCGCGGCGCGGCGAAGGTTGAAGGATCGGGCAGGTCTAGCGCGCATTCGAGCTGGCCGACAGCGCCGGCGATGAAAAAGGGAAGCGTTTGGGCGTTCATTGCATTGATGGTTCTGAGTGATGGCGACGGAATGCGTGTTGCTTAGATTTTGAGGCGTTCGACAATCTTGCCGCCGACGATATGGACATCGATGATTTCGTCGATGTCTTCATTGTCGACGTAGGTGTACCAGACGCCTTCAGGATAAATCACCAGCGCCGGCCCCTCTTCGCAGCGTTCGAGGCAGCCGGCCTTGTTGATCCGCACCTTGCCTTCGCCGGCCAGGCCGAGCTGCTTGACGCGGCGCTTGGCATGCTCCTGCGCGGCCTGGGCCCCGGCGTTGGCGCAGCAGACGCGTTCGCCCGGTTCGCGCTGGTTCAGGCAAAAAAATACGTGGTGTTCGTAAAACGGCTTATCGCTCATGGCAGGATTCTGGAATAGTTGACCAATACAGACGGGAATCATACACCGCCGCCATTTTGATTTCAGGAGCGGGGCTGCCGCGAGTCGCGCTGCGCCAGCTCGCGGCGCCGCTTGTGCATCGGATGGAACAGGAACCACAGCGTGCAGAACGGCCACAGCAGGGCCAGGAACTGGGCGACGCCGTTGAAGTTCAGGAATTTCCCCTGCGACCAGGTTTGCACGGTTTCGGTGTAATACGGATTGTCCGGCATGACATTGACCAGCAACAGCGATATGGCCAGGGTCAGCCCGGCCAGGCGCCGTTGCGCCAGCTGCGGCGCATAGGCCAGGCCGCTCAGCATGAGGCCGCCGATCAGCAGGCCGCCGAATGAGCCGGGGGTCAGCCAGACGAAGGCGTTGTCGGGCGCGAACAGCAGCGCCGTCGCCAGGATCTTGGTCATCAGCGTGAGAAACACCAGCAGCAAGGTCAGCGGCAATTTCGGCGCCTGCTGGCGCAGCAGGATCAGGAAGGTCAGGGCGGCCCCGGTCAGGCCGCAGGCGGTGATGATGGTCTCGGTCAGCCAGTACTGGTCGGCGCTGAACTGGATATCGTTGGTCAGCCAGGCTTGCAGGTCGATCGGCTGTTCCAGCAAGTCGGATAGCCAGGTCGACAGCATGGAGGTGAACTGGCCGAAGCCGAACAGGTGGCTGAGCGGATAAATCTGCGCCAGCGGCCACAGCGCGACCACCACCATGCCCTGGCTGGCTTCACGGTTGAACCAGTGCTCGCGCAGTTGCAGCAAGCGGCTGTCGGGGCCGAAGCGCGGTCGCAGGATGACGCCCAGCACCGCGCCGAGAAAGGCGCCGGCGCTGTTGGTCATCAGGTCCAGGTTGGAGGCGACGCGGGTCGGCAGGAAGGTCTGCACCGCCTCCATGGCGCCCGAGACCAGGATGCCGGCCAGGGTCGCCAGCAATACCGACCAGTACGGCGACCAGCGGCGCGAGCGCGGCAACGACAGCACCATCAGCATGCCTAGCGGCAGGTAGCCGGCGATATTGGTCCAGACATCGAACACGGTCCAGTAATGCGGCAGCGGCGCGCCCAGGTAGGCGAAGGCGGTCAGGCCGAGGTCGCGCCAGCCGGCAAACGGATACCAGCTGGCGTAGATGATCAGCAGCAGGTAGATCAGCAGGCTGACGCGGGCAAACGACGACGCGGCTGAAGAATTTGAAACGGTTGCTTGTTGCGTCATTATTTTTTCGGTGCCACTGTCGCCAGCCAGCTCATCAGCTCATCGATCACGCCGTCATTGGCCGCCACGAAAGCGCTGGCGGCGCCGGCGGCGTCGGCGCTGGGAGTCGCGGCCTGGCGGCTGAAGCTCTTTTGCGCCAGCAGCGTGCGGCCGTTGAACAGCGAAGCCCGTACCTGCAGCGTCGCCAGGCTGTGCGAGGGAGTATCGAAGGTTTGCGTGAAATCATCCATGTCGATGCGCAGCAAAGGAATATTCAGCGCGGCGTCCGACATCGCCAGCACCGTGCCGCCAGCCTGGGCCAGGCGCGATTTCAGGCGCTGCTGGAACAGCTGCGCCGGTGGCATGGTCCAGCGGCTGGCGGCGTATGGCCGGGGCTGCAGCTGGTTGGCGTAGGCCAGGCGGAAATACATCATGTTGTTGTCCAGCCAGGCCGGCGCATTGACATCGGCCACGCTGACAGCGGGCAAGGCTGGGGCGGCGGTCGCGGCTGCGGGAGGCAGCAGGCCGAGGTCGTATTGGGTCGGCGCGTCGACCTTGCTGGCGCAGCCCGCGACCAGGGCAAGCGCAAGGAACGACGACAGGGTTTTCAAGATAGCGGTCATGGCATGCCTTAATCGGTTGGCGGCAGAGTGCGATCTTTGCCGCGCGAATGTTTATTTTCCTGGGGCGACAAAACCCGCTTCGCCGGGTCCGGGAGGCAGCGGCTTGCTGCCGAACAGGATGCTTTGCGGCTGCTGGTTGAGATGGTCCAGGGTCTGGTTCAGGCTGCGCATCGACGAGCGCGCTTCCGTGGTCAGCACATTGAAACGCGGCAGCGTATCGTATTCGACGCCATTGGCGACCGAGCCGATATTCTGCACCGCCCCGGCCAGGTTGGCGACAGCGCCGTCCGGTCCTTGCAGGCTGGCGGTCAAGGTGTTGAGGTTCTTGCTGAGCACCATCATGTTGTTGGACAGCGCCGTGACCGAGGCCAGCGCCTGGTTTAGCTGGCTGGTCAGGGCCGGCAGCTGGTTCAGGGTCGGCTGCAGCTGCTGCGGGATGCCCTGGTATTCGTTGACGGTCTTGCTGACGTCGCTGAACGCTTTCACCATGGTTTTCTGGTTCTCGGGATCGAGCAGGCTGTTCAGTCTTTCCACCGTATCGTTGGCGCGCGACAGAATCACCGCGCCCTTGCTCTGCAGGTTGTCGAACAGGCTCGGCCGCAGTTCTATGCGCGCCAGGTGCTGCTTGCTGCTGTCGAGCTTGAGCGGCTTGCTGCCGTCGTCGTCGAGCTGGATATAGGCGATCCCGGTCACGCCCTGGTAGCCCAGGGTGGCGAAGGTGGACTGCGTCATCGGCGTATCCGGATTGACCTTGATCTTGATCAGGATCTGCCCCGGCGATTTCGGATCGAAGGTGATGGTGTCGACCTTGCCGGCATCCAGGCCGCGGTAACGCACGTCGGCTTGCGGATTGAGGCCCGGCACCGACAGCTTGGTGGCGATTTGGTAAGGAATCCGTTCCACCCGGTCGCTGTTGAACCACATGACGCCGAACAGCGCCGCGATCAGCAAGGCCACCGTGAACAGTCCGGCGATCAGGGCATGCGCTTTATTTTCCATAAGACTTCCTATTTACGCTTTCTGCATTTATCCGCAAGTTTCATGCTCAAAACGGTTAGCAGTAAGAAAAAATGTTTCGATGAACGGATGCCGCACTTTCATCACGCGCTCCGGCGTGTCGTAGGCGATCACATGCTTGTCCGCCAGCACCGCGATCTTGGTCGACAATGCCAGCAGCGGCTCCAGGTCGTGGGTGATCATCACTACCGTCAGGCGCATGTCCTTGTGCAGCGAACGGATCAGCTCGATAAAAGCGGCCGACGATGCCGGATCGAGCCCGGCCGTCGGTTCGTCGAGAAACAGCAGTTCCGGTTCCAGCGCCAGCGCACGCGCCAGGGCCACCCGCTTGATCATGCCGCCGGACAGGTCGGACGGCATTTTCAGCGCATGTTCAGGGCCGATGCCGGCCATCTGCAGCTTGAGCAGGGCGGCGTCCCGGATCAGCCGGTCCGGCAAGGCGCGCAACTCGCGCATCGGCAGCGCCACGTTGTCGAGCACGGTCAGCGCCGAAAACAGAGCGCCCTGCTGGAACAGCATGCCCCAGCGGTTTTGCAGCGCGTACATCTGGTCGACATCGGCCTGGCTGATATCGGTGCCGAACACCGTCACCTTGCCCTTGGTCGGCCGGTTCAGCCCGAGTATCTGGCGCACCAGCGTGGTCTTGCCGGAACCGGAACCGCCCACCAGGCCGACGATCTCGCCGGCTTCTATGCGCAGGTCCAGGTCCTGGTGGATCACCGCCTGGCCGAACTGGGTCCAGAGCTTGTCGACCTCGATGATGGGTACGTGCTCGGCCATCAGAATCCCACGCCGCTGAAAATGATCGCAAACACCGCATCGGCCACGATCACGATGGTGATGGCGGTCACCACCGAGGTGGTGGTGCCGTGCCCCAGGCTTTCCGTATTCGGTTCGATGCGCAGGCCGAAATAACAGGCCACCATCGCAATCAGGCCGCCGAACACCGCGCCTTTGCCGAGGCCGATCAGGTAATTGGGCAGCGGCACTGCGTTCGGCAACTGCTGCAGGAAATAAGTCGGCGACAAACCCAGCTGCAACTGCGCGGCGACCATCCCGCCCAACAGCGCGATGGCGTCGGTCCAGATGACCAGCAAGGGCATCGCCACCAGCAACGCCAGCACGCGCGGCAAGATCAGCCGGAAGCCGTGCGGCAAGCCCATCACCAGCATCGCGTCGAGTTCTTCGGTCACGCGCATCACGCCCAGCTGTGCGGTGATCGCCGAGCCGGAGCGGCCGGCCACCAGGATCGCCGCCAGCAACGGCCCCAGTTCGCGGATAATGCTCATGCCGAGGATGTTCACCAGGTAGATATCGCCGCCAAAGGTATGCAATTGCTGTGCCGACAGGAACGACAGCACCACGCCGATCAGGAAGCCGACCAGCGCCGTAATTCCCAGCGCCTGGTAGCCGACGTGGTAGACGTTGGCGGAAATCTCTTTCCACGGCGCCCGCTGCGGCGCGCGCACCATGCGCAGGAAATCCAGCACCAGTTGTCCCAGCAGGGTGATAAAGCCGGACACATGCTCCAGCATCTCGGCGCCGATGTCGTAGATCACGTTGAACAGGCGGCGGCGCGGCGGCTTGGGCGGTAATGCCAGGGTGCCGGCGCTGGCCAGGCGCTGGAAAAAATCGCGGTGCTGCGGCGCCAAGGTCAGTTGCCTGGGCCGGGTTTTGCCCCATGCGTTCCACAGGAATTGCGCGCCGATATGGTCCAGCGTGCCGATCCCCGACAAATCCCAGCGCAATGCGTCGTTTTTCCCGCCCAGTTTTCTCAGCTTGGCCTGCAATTCCCAGATCACCCCCGGCTGCGTCAAGGCATGCACCTGCCAGTTGCCGCGGGCGGCTACCAGGCTGCCATCTTTAAGATCGAGAACAGGAGTAGTGGAATCTGGGTTCGGCATCGTGTCAGTTTAAGGGAGAATTGCTTTCCAGACTATTACGGCAGTGATAAAACCCGGCCGGAAACGCCGCTCGGATAAGCGATTTAACGGTTTCCAGAGAAATATGCCATACGGATTAGCGGCGCCGTTGTTTTTTATTGTGTTTTCATGGGGAATCCCGCGCATGGCGAGCCGCATTCCGGCATAACTCCCGCTACAATGCGCGGCATGACTGTCCAATTTATTGCACCAATTTCGCCCGCGAGCCATTTGTCGGCCGCCCGCATCACCGCATTTGCCGGCTACCACGCTGAACAGTGCCAGGTCGAGGTAGTGGCCGAGACCGGCTCCACCAATGCTGACCTGCTGGCGCGCGTCGCCAGCGGTGACCGCTCCAGGGCGCTCGGCGCGCCGACCTTGCTGGCGGCGCAGACGCAGACTGCCGGCCGCGGCCGCGCCGGCCGCGCGTGGCTGACGGCGCCGTCGGCGGCGCTGACGTTTTCGCTGGCCTGGCCGTTTGCCGCGCCGTTGCAAACGCTGGTCGGCCTGCCGCTGGCGGTGGGCGTGGCGATTGCCGAGACCCTGGCCGATTTCGGCGTCGAGGTCCAGCTGAAATGGCCGAACGATGTCTTGCAAGGCGGCCGCAAGCTGGCCGGCATCCTGATCGAAACCGCGACCGCGCCGGACCAGCAGCTATGGGCGGTGGTCGGCATCGGCATCAATCTCGCCATGCCGGAACAGCTGCAGGAACAGATCGGGCGCCGCACCGCCAGCCTGCCGGCGGCGGCGGCGCAGGACCGCGACCTGCTGCTTGGATCGCTGCTCAGCGCGCTGGCGCAGACCATGCGGCAATTCGAAAACGCCGGCCTGGCGGCTTTCGTCGAGCGCTGGAACCGGCTGCATGCGTTTGCCGGCCAGCAGGTGCTGATCCTGGACCAGGGCAAGACGCTGCATGAAGGCCGCGCGCTGGGCATCGACCAGATCGGACGCCTGCTGCTGCAAACCGATGGCGGCAGCAGCCCGATTGCGATCATGGCCGGCGACATTTCATTGCGGCCGAAGGAAGACTGAACCATGGGCATGCTGTTGATCGATGTCGGCAATACCCGCATCAAATGGGTGCTTACGGCCATGCCGCAGCCAGGCGACCTGGCGGGCGCGTGGCTCGACAGCGGTTCGGCGGCGCTGGGCGAACTTGCGGCGCTGAGCGAACGCTGGCGCAAGCTGGCGGTGACGCGCATACTGGTTTCGAACGTTGCTGGCGAACATGTGCAAGAGCGCCTGCAGACGCTGCTGGAGACGGTTTTCGGCGCCGCCGTGCGGCCCCACTGGTTTGTTTCGCTGCCGCAGCTGGCCGGCCTGCGCAACGCTTACCGCGACCCGGCGCAGCTCGGATGCGACCGCTTTGCCGCAGCGCTCGGCGCGCAACGCCTGTTTCCGCAGCAGACCCTGCTGGTCGCCACCTGCGGCACGGCGACCACCATCGATGCGGTCAGCGCCGACGGCGTGTTCAGCGGCGGCATGATACTGCCGGGGCTGGGCTTGATGGCGACCTCGCTGGCGCGCAGCACCGCGCGATTGCCGCATGTGACGGACCATGTGCAAGTCAACACGCTGTTTGCCGACAACACCGACGACGCCATCATCAGCGGCTGCATCAACGCCCAGGTCGGCGCCATCGAACGGGCCTTTGCGTTGCTCGGCCGGCAATCTGGCGCGCATATACTTTGTGTCGTGGCCGGCGGTTCGGCGGCGCTGGTGGCGCCCTACCTGTCCATCGCCCACGAAACAGTTGATAATCTGGTATTGATCGGTTTACAAACTGCCGCGGCAACTCTTTAAGCTATGTTGAAAATAATTTTCTGGCTGTTGTTATTGGCGAATGCCGCCTTGTTTGCCATGCAAAAAGGCTATCTCGGCGCGCTCTACAGCGACGGCAGGGAGCCGGCGCGCATCGGCAGGCAGCTGCAGCCGGACAAGATCCGCATGACCGCGGCCGAGAATGTTACGGCTCCGGCAGCGGTTGCCTCGCTCGCCAGCGCCGCGCTGGCGCCGGCGCCCACGGCCGCTGAACTGGCGCCGGTGGCCTGCACCGAAGTCGGCAATTTCACCGCGGCCGAAGCGCGGCGTTTTTCGAGCCAGCTGGCGGAACGCGTGCCGGCCGTCAAATTTGTCCGCCGTGAAACCCAGGAAGTGGCTAGCCACATGGTCTACCTGCCGTCGCTGGGCAGCAAGGAAGCGGCCGACGCCAAGGCCGACGAGGTGCGCCGGCTGGGGATCAGCGACTTTTTCGTGATCCAGGATTCGAGTCCGCTGCGCTATGGCATTTCACTGGGCATTTTCAAGACCGACGAAGCGGCGCAAAAGCAGGTCGCCAGCCTGGCCAAGCGCGGCTTGAGCGGCGCCAAGGTCGGCACGCGCAGCGTCAGTTCCAGCAAGGTGGCGTTCCAGCTGCGCGACCTGGGCGGCGACGCCAAGCTTGCCTTCGACAAGATCAAGCTGGATTTTCCTGCCCAGGAAGTGCGCAGCTGCCCTTAGTCCTTAGGGGGAGGTTTTTCCTGCGGCCGGTTCCTGTTTCTGTTTTTGTTCGTGCCGCAGCAGGCGCTGCAGGCAATCCGGGCAATAACATCCTGCCGCCGTGAGGCTGGCCCCGGCCAGCGACGGCACGCGGCTGCACCAGCAGGGCTGGCTCGCATGCTGGCTGGCGCCGCAGGAGAACTGTTGCCGGCAGGCGGGACATTGCGCCATTCCGTTTATCCTTTGAAGGCTTGTGGGCGTAGTGAGGGAAACCGCTGTCAGGATAACCATCTTCCCGGCATTGATATATCTAGAACTCATTTCATCAATATCCGTGAGATGCGTTCTTGCCAGAAGAGGCGCTGGCAAGGAGCACAACGCGGCCAGCGCCTCTTCTGGCAAGAACCCTTCGGGAACGGGCTATTTGGGCGTATTGCTGCGTTGCGCCGCTTGCCAAGGGAACCACCCTTGGCTGCGCGACGCGCCTTGCACTACATCCCAAATAGCCGCGTTCGCACTCACGGATATTGATGAAATGAGTTCTACGCAACATCGCATGATTATTGGCGTGTCAGCCGTACCTAAGCAAGCGCATTTCCATGTAAAATCGCGCTGATCCATCGCGCAGCGATTTTTAACTCCCCCAGAGTTGCAGTCTTTGCACCCTTTTACTTTCTTCTGACAAACTGTTTCAGGTCGACGGGTCGTTAGCCACCGGTATTGAACCGCGCCGCGACCACGCAGCACCCCCAGCTTTTCGGAACTCTCTCGTAGGACTGTTCATGGCCGATTTGACCAACGATCTTGCCAACGTTGCACCAGGAATCAAAGCGGAAATTCTGGCCGAGGCGTTACCTTACATCCGTCAATTCCACGGTAAAACCATTGTCGTCAAATACGGCGGCAACGCCATGACCGAAGAACGCCTGAAGCACGGCTTCGCGCGCGACGTGATCCTGCTCAAGCTGGTCGGCATGAACCCGGTGGTGGTGCATGGCGGCGGCCCGCAGATCGACAATGCGCTGAAGAAAATCGGCAAGCAGGGCACTTTCGTGCAAGGCATGCGCATCACCGACGAAGAAACCATGGAAGTGGTGGAGTGGGTGCTGGGCGGCGAAGTGCAGCAGGATATCGTGATGCTGATCAACCACTACGGCGGCCAGGCGGTTGGCCTGACCGGCAAGGACGGCGGCCTGATCCGCGCCCGCAAATATCGCATGCCGGACCGGGAAAAACCGGGCGAATTCCTCGACATCGGGTTTGTTGGTGAAATCGAAGCCATCAATCCGGCCGTGGTCAAAGCCTTGCAGGACGACGCCTTCATTCCGATCATTTCGCCGATCGGCTTTGGCGCCGACGGCCAGGCATACAACATCAACGCCGACGTCGTGGCCGGCAAGATCGCCGAGATCCTGCATGCGGAAAAGCTGATCATGATGACCAATATTGCTGGCGTGCAAGACAAGCAAGGCAACCTGGTGACGGACCTGTCAGCCCGTGAAATCGACGAAATGTTCAAGGACGGCACCATCTCCGGCGGCATGCTGCCGAAGATTTCATCGGCGCTGGATGCGGCCAAGTCGGGCGTCAATACGGTGCACATCATCGATGGCCGGATCGAGCATTCGCTGTTGCTGGAAGTGCTGACCGAACAGGCGTTCGGCACCATGATCCGCTCGCACTGACTGCCAGGAGCCCCCGGAAGCAAAAGCGCAAGACTCAGGTCCTGCGCTTTTTTTTTGCGCTACGCAGGCACCAGCAAGGCCAGGTGCTCCGGTTCCAGGTAGCACCATTCTCCCAATTCCAGTTCCAGCGCTTCCAGCGTCAGGCCGCCGATGGCGGTGCGGCGCAAGGCTGAGCAATGGTTGCCGGCGGCGACCAGCATGCGCTTGACCTGATGGTATTTGCCCTGTTCCAGCACGATTTCGATTTCATGCGTGCCCAGCACACGGCAGCTGACGGCCGCCAGCGTTTGCGGCTCGTCATGCAGCTTGACGCCGGCCAGCAGGCTCTGCACCAGTTCTTCGGTGACAGGATCATGGGTGGTGGCGACGTACAGCTTCGGCACATGCCGCTTGGGCGACGACTGGGCATGGATGAAGCTGCCGTCGTCCGACATCAGCAGCAGGCCGGTGGTGTCGTGGTCGAGCCGTCCGACCGGCTGCACATCGCGCCAGCTGAATTGTTCCGGCAGGATGCTCAGCACCCCGGGATGGTGGCTGGGTTTGCGCGAGCATTCGATATCGGCCGGCTTGTTGAGCACGATATAGACGTGTTCGCGGTAAGTCCATTCTTCCTCGAACAGGGTGAACACCAGGCCGTCGGTGTCGGGCGTGGACTTGTAGTCGGTGACGGCGGCGCCGTTGATGACGACTTCGCCGTCTTCAATCAGCTCGCGGCAATATTTTCGGCTGCCGAAACCCTGCGATTGCAGGATCCGGTCTAAGGTCAGTTTAGGCATGGCGGCAATGTAGCAGAACGCTGTAAAGACGGAAAGGGGCGGCGCGCGATGTACCATGTTGCCAGAATAAATAAATCGCCGTCACCGGCAAACCGGTAAATGACCAAATTACTCTTTGTCTGCAGCCGCAACCAATGGCGCAGCCCCACAGGCGAACAGGTATGGCGGCGCCAGCCCGGGATACAGGCGCGCTCGGCCGGAACCAGCCCGAATGCGCGCAGGAAAATCAGCGCCGGCGATATCAGCTGGGCCGATGTGATTTTTGTGATGGAGAAAAAGCACAAGAACCGCATCGTCGCCGAGTTCGGGCGCCTGCTGGAGCACAAGACCATCCACGTGCTGGATATTCCGGACGAATACCAGTACATGGATCCGGAACTGGTCGAGCAGCTGACCGAGGTTGTCGCCCACCTGCTGGCGGCTGCGGGCGGCCGGCAGGCGGACTGAGCCGCTTTAAGCCGGTTGAGCCGGTTTCGCGGCGTTCAATGACTCTTGGCGTTACTCTACTACCGCCTGGTGCCGGAAGCATTCGACGCAATGGTCGTTGACCATGCCGATCGCCTGCATGTAGGCGTAGATGATGGTGGAGCCGACGAATTTGAAGCCGCGCTTGGCCAGGTCCTTGGAAATGCGGTCGGACAAGGGCGTCGTGGCTGGATTGCCGCCCAGCAGCGTCCATTCGTTCTGGATCGGCTTGCCGTCCACATAGGCCCACAGGAAAGGCGCCAGGCCGCCGGCTTCGGTGCGCAGCTTGAGATAAGCCTGGGCGTTGCTGATGGCGGCGGCAATCTTCAGGCGGTTGCGGACGATGCCGGCGTCGGCCAGCAGGGCGGCGACCTTGTCCTGGTCGTAGCGGGCGATTTTTTTGGCGTCCCAGTTGTCGAACGCGCGCCGGTAGTTGTCGCGCTTGTTGAGGATGGTTTCCCAGCTGAGGCCAGCTTGCGCGCCTTCCAGGTTCAGCATTTCGAACAGCCGCACCTCATCGTGGCAGGGCTTGCCCCATTCTTCGTCGTGGTAGGCCAGGTAGCGCGGATTGGCGGGATTGGCCCAGGCGCAGCGGGTGAGGACGGGGGTGGTGGTCATGGTCGGGATAAGAGAAGAAGGCGAGAGGGGCGCTTCCTCGAAGTTGAAGTATGCACATGCTACCGCATCGCACCGGAATCATCCTGCCGTGGCGGAAAAGGGGAGGCGGCGCATCCGCCTGTCTTCCGCATACTTTTTTTGCATACCCTGCACGCCGGCGCTGTGCCAGAATTGAATCCTCTACTTTTTCAGGAATCCGATCATGCAAGACCCGCTGGTTTATCTTAACGGCAGCATGACGCCGCTGTCCGAAGCGCGCATCCCGGTACTCGACCGCGGCTTCATTTTTGGCGATGGCGTGTATGAGGTGATTCCTATCTACGGCCGCAGGCTGTTCCGTTCCGAGCACCACCTGGCGCGCCTGTTCCGCAGCCTGGCGAAAATCAGTATTACAAATCCGCATGACAGGGAGCAGTGGCTGGCGCTGATCCAGGGCGTGATCGACGCCCATCCGGCGCATGACCAGATGGTCTACATCCACGTCACGCGCGGCGTCGCCAAGCGCGGCCACGCGTTCCCGAAAGAAGCGCTGGCGCCGACCGTGTTCATCATGACCAATCCGCTGGTATTGCCGAGCGACGCGCTGCGCGCCAGCGGCGTGCCTTGCGTTTCGATGGAAGACCAGCGCTGGCTGCATTGCGAAATCAAGTCGATCTCCCTGCTGGGCAATGTGCTGGCGGCGCAAAATGCCGCCGAGCACGGCGTGGTGGAAGCGATCCAGTTTCGCGACGGCTGGCTGACCGAAGCGTCGTCGTCGAATGTCTGGATCGTCAAGCACGGCAAGCTGTTGGCGCCGCCCAAGGACAACCTGATCCTGGAAGGCATCCGCTACCGCCTGATCGAGGAGTTGTGCGCCGCCGGCGGCATTCCGTTCGAAGCGCGCCGGATTGCGCGCGAAGAGGTGTTCGCTGCCGATGAAGTGCTGCTGTCGTCGGCCACCAAGGAAGTGCTGCCGGTGGTGTCGATTGACGGCAAGGCTATTGGAAACGGCGCCCCCGGCCCCATATACAAGCAGTTATACGAGGCTTATCAGCAAGCCAAGGCTGCTGCCTGAAAGAGACTGGTTTCTTTTGGATAGCTGGACGGATGGTTGCAGGGTGGAAAATTTTCCGCCCTGTTTTCATTCACACAAGCCGTTCTTGCAGAATGGCGCCCCGCTGATAAGCCAGGAGAGTAAACTACCCGTCTGCAACATCACTAAAGAGTAAAGACCATGACCGACCTGACCAAGCCAATCGATCCAGCCGACAGCCTGATCGAATATCCAAGCGTGTTCCCCATCAAGATCATGGGGCCGACGCACGATGCTTTCGCAGAGACCATCATCGGCGTGGTGGTGCAGCACGATCCTACTTTTCATATCGACAAGCTGGAAGTGCGGCCGTCGTCCAAGGGCAATTACACCGGCCTGACGGCCAATGTGTATGCCGTCAACCGCGAGCAGCTGGATAACCTGTACCGGGCGCTGTCATCGCATCCGATGGTGAAGATGGTCCTGTAAATCCAAGGCGAATCATGGCTCGGGCGCCCCGGGCCATTCGCTTTGCGCCTTGAAAGCCCTCACCTCGTCCAGCAGCCAGCGATGGAAAGCCTGCACCTGCGGTTTGCTCATCGCTTCCTTGGTGCAGGCGAAATAATAGGATAGCGGGCAGCGCGCGACGACGTCGAACAAGCGCACCAGCTCTCCCGAAGCAATCTCCTGCAGCGCAATCGCGTGCCGCGTCAATGCAATCCCCAGGCCGTCCGAAGCCGAGCGCAGCAGCATCGAGGCATCCTCGATCAGCAAGCCGCCGGTCGGCTCCACCAGGTCGACGCCGGCCGTCTCGAACCACGGCAGCCAGGACGATTCCGTATCCATCCGCAACAGGCTGCACTGTTCCAGTTCCTGCGGCGTTTTCGGCAACTTGCCGCCGCGGTAGTTCGGGCTGGCCACCGGATAGTAAAAATCATCCATCAGTTTTTCCACCACCAGCCCCGGGTAATGCCCCAGGCCGTAGCGCAGGCCGACGTCGATCGGTTCGCGTTCGAGGTCGTTGAGATGATTGCTCGACTGCAGCACCACCTCGGTATCGGGATGCAGGTCGATGAATTTCCACAGCCGCGGCGCCAGCCAGCGCGCGGCAAACGAGGGCAGGGCGGAAATCGTCAATCGCTTTTGCTTGGCGTCCATCTTCAGCGCTTCGGCGGCAAACGCGATTTCATTCAGGGATTTGCGGATGACTGCGGCAAAACGCTGCCCCTGCTCGGTGATCGTGATCCGTTTACCGTGGCGGCTGAACAACATGATGCCCAGTTCTTGTTCCAGGGCCCGGATCTGATGGCTGATCGCACCTGGCGTCACATAGATTTCTTCGGCCGCACGCGAAAAGCTGTCGTTGCGGGCGGCCGCTTCGAAGGCGCGCAGGGCGGAGAGATTCGGCAGTTTTCTGAGATCAGCCATGTTATATGAATAAAATTAGCAAGGGGGAGGAAAATTACTCGTTTTGCAACCGCCTGCCGCGCGACTAGAATGGCTCTGTAGAAACAAGGAATGTCTATATCAAGCGGTTCAGCGGCTGATGTGGCATCCAATATACCAGCAGTTTCAAGGAGTGACATCATGAGAAAATTATTAGCTAACGAATCGTTGTCCATAGGCGCCGGCCAAGCCATGTCGGTCACTGCCCCGGTGGCCCAGACCCTGCAGATCATGCAAGGCCGCGTATGGGTGACGGTGGCGGGACAAGGCGACGACTACTGGCTGCATGCCGGGCAGTTCCTCAACGTTGCCGCCGACAGCCATATCGTCATCGAAGCCGTCAAGGGCAACAGCGTGGTGCAGATCCAGCGGCAATCGACTCGCCTGCCGGCTGCCAGCGCACGCGCCGGCCTCGGCAAGCCGTTGGGCGCCCGTCCTGTAGCCTGCTGACCTGATGTCCGGCATGCAAGACGAGATCACGCTTTACGGCAACGCAAATTCGGGACACGCCTATAAGGTCGCCTTGATGCTGGCGGTCAGCGGCGTGGTCCACGATTACCAGGCAATCGATATCGACCAGCTGCACGGCCAGCGGCCGGAGCCGTTTCGCAGCCTGGCCAGGTTCGGCCAGGTGCCGTTGCTGGTGCACAACGGCGAGCCGTATGCGCAATCCGACGCCATCCTTTGCCACCTGGCGCAGCACACGGGCGGTTTCGGCGCCGAATCGGCGAGCCGCATGGCGCGCGTGCACGAATGGCTGTTCTGGGAAGCCAACCGGCTCGGCATGTGTTTGCCGCAGCTGCGCTGGGCGCGCAGCTTTGCGCCGCAGGAATACCCTGCCGGCGCCGTCGACTGGTTGCAGGGGCGGTTTGACGTGGATATCGCCAGGCTGGAAGCGGAACTGGCCGATGGCCGCGCGTTCATCGTCGATGAACTGCCGACCGCCGCCGATTTTTCCCTGTGCGGCTACCTGTTCTGGGCCGACGCCGCCAAAGTCGCGCTGCCGCCGCATGTGGTCGCCTGGCTGCAACGCATCCGCGCATTGCCGAACTGGCAATCTCCCGAGAGTTTACTTGGCCCCCTGAGGACCTGACCGCGCGCCGGCGTGCCAGCCGCGGCGTATCGCCGTTTCTGCACGCCGGCCGCTTTTTTTCGTTACACTTGCGCTTATGTCCAGCGTGCAGCAGCTCCGTTCCCCCGATCATCCGCCCAGCCCCCAGATCATCCAGCGCGGCGTCGAGCCGTACTCCGTCAGTTTTGACGCGATGCGCGCGTTCACCGATTCCCGTTCCGCAGATACTCCGGACCAGCTCTGGATCGTCGAGCACCCGCCGGTGTTTACGCTGGGTTTGGGCGCCGATCCGAGCCACGTGCTGGCGCCCCATGACATCCCGGTGATACAGACCGACCGCGGCGGCGAAGTGACCTACCACGGACCGGGCCAGGTAGTGATTTACCTGCTGCTGGACTTGCGCCGCCGGCGTCCCGCCGCCCGCCTGTTCGTGCGGGAATTCGTGCAGGGCATCGAGCAGGCGGTGATCGACACGCTGGCAGCGTATAATCTGGCCGGTGAACGCAAGGCCGGCGCGCCGGGGATTTATATTGCCGACGGCGCCTGGCAAGGTGCGAAGATCGCCGCCCTTGGCTTGAAAGTAAGGGGCAGCGGCTGCACTTACCACGGTGTGTCGCTCAATGTCAGCATGGACCTGGAGCCTTTTTCCTGGATCAACCCGTGCGGCTACGAAGGCCTCGCCACCGTCGATATGAAAACACTGGGCGTTGATACAGCTCTCTCTGAGATGCAGTTAGCGCTTGCTCACAAACTGATTGACCGTTTTAACTGAGTCCCTTCCCGGGACTCCCGCAAGGAAACGCCTAGACCATGACCACAGAAACCACGCCGTCGCTGCCTGCCGAAACCAGCGTTGCCGCCGCCAGCTACAATCCGTCCGAAAAGCAAAAGGGCGCCAGCAAGACTGCGCGCATCCCGATCAAGATCATCCCGATCGAGCGTTTGCAAAAGCCGGACTGGATCCGCGTCAAGGCGGCCTCGCCATCGTCGCGTTTCTACGAAATCAAGGACATCCTGCGCGCCAACAGCCTGGTCACGGTATGCGAAGAAGCCAGCTGCCCGAACATCGGCGAATGTTTCGGCAAGGGCACCGCCACTTTCATGATCATGGGCGACAAGTGCACCCGCCGCTGCCCGTTCTGCGACGTCGGCCACGGCCGTCCCGATCCGCTTGACGTCAACGAGCCGGAAAACCTGGCCAAGACCATCGCTGCGCTGAAACTGAATTACGTCGTGATCACCAGCGTCGACCGCGACGACCTGCGCGACGGCGGCGCCGGCCACTTTGCCGAGTGCATCCGCCATGTGCGTGCGCTGTCGCCGAACACCCGCATCGAAATCCTGGTGCCGGACTTCCGCGGCCGCATGGACCGCGCGCTGGAAATCCTCAACCTGGCGCCGCCCGACGTCATGAACCACAACCTGGAAACCGCACCGCGCCTGTACAAGGAAGCGCGGCCAGGTTCGGACTACGCATATTCGTTGAATTTGCTGAAACGCTTCAAGGCCCTGCATCCGAACACGCCGACCAAATCCGGCATCATGGTCGGCCTTGGCGAAACCGATGAAGAAGTCTTGCAAGTCATGCGCGACATGCGCGCCCACGATGTCGACATGCTGACCATCGGCCAGTACCTGATGCCGAGCGGGAACCACCTGCCGGTGCGGCGCTATGTGCATCCTGACGTGTTCAAGATGTATGAAGAGGAAGCTTACAAGATGGGTTTCGCGCACGCCGCGGTGGGCGCCATGGTGCGCAGTTCCTACCATGCAGACCAGCAGGCACATGATGCTGGCATGGCTGTGAACGGCCAGCAGTAAAAAACGGCTTGCCCGGATGGGCAAGCCTGCCTGATCAAAGATTGATCATCTCCAGCTCCTTTGCGCCGTAGCGCTGGCCGACGATTTTTTCGTCCGGCAGCGCGGCGCGGATGGCAGCCAGTTCGTCGGTCCGCAGCACGATATCAGCCGCTGCTACATTCTCTTCCAGATGCTTGATTTGCCTGACCCCGGGGATAGGCATGATCTGTTCGCCTTGCGCCAGCAGCCAGGCCAGCGCCAGCTGCGCCGGCGTGCAGCCGCGCCGGTCGGCCAGCGTCACCAGCGCTTCAAGCAGGACGCGGTTGCTTTGCATCGCCTGATCCTGGAAACGCGGCAGCGTGCGGCGGTAGTCGTCGGCAGCCAGTCCTTGCGTGGTGTTCAGCTTGCCGGTCAGGAAACCGCGGCCGAGCGGACTGTAGGGCACAAAACCCACGCCCAGTTCGGCGCAAGCCGGCAGCACTTCATTTTCCTGGTCGCGGCTCCATAAGGAATATTCGGACTGCACTGCGGCAATCGGATGCACCGCGTGGGCGCGCCGCAGGGTGGCGGCGGAGACTTCCGACAGGCCCAGGTGGCGTACTTTGCCGGCACGCACCAGCTCGGCCATCGCGCCCACCGTATCCTCGATGGCGACTTGCGGATCGACCCGGTGCTGGTACAGCAGGTCGATGGTCTCCACACCCAGGCGCTTGAGCGAACCTTCGACGGCGGTCCGCACATGTTCCGGCCGGCTGTCGACACCGGCCATGCGCGCCACGCCTTCGCCGTGCGGCGAAATCCTGAAGCCGAACTTGGTGGCGATGGTGACCTGTCCGCGGACTGCCTTGAGCGCGCGCCCGACCAGTTCTTCATTGGCATAAGGGCCGTAGACTTCGGCGGTATCGAAATGGGTTACGCCCAGTTCGACGGCATGCTGCAGGGTGCGGACAGACTGCGCGTCATCGGCGCCGCCGTAGCCGAAGCTCATGCCCATGCAGCCGAGGCCGAGTGCGGAGACTTGCAGGCCGTTGCGTCCTAATGTGCGGGTTTTCATGGGAAATTCCTTTCGTAGTGGGATTGAAGCCAGTATCCTCTCCATCATTGCCAGTGATAAGCCATGTTATATTCAATGAAATACTGAAAGTAATTCATGAATGAATAAACCCGACCTCAGCGAACTGGATGCATTTGCCTGCGTCGCCCGCCATCGCAGTTTCAGCAAGGCGGCCCTCGAGTGCGGTGTTTCCGCGTCGGCCCTGAGCCATGCCATACGGACGCTGGAAACGCGGCTGGCGGTGCGCCTGCTCAACCGCACCACGCGCAGCGTGACGCCGACCGAAGCCGGGCTGCAGCTGCTGCAGCGCCTGGAGCCGGCGTTGCGCGAGATCGGCGAAGCGCTGGAGCGGCTCAACGATTTCCGCGATACGCCGCGCGGCACTTTGCGCCTGAACGTGCCGCGGCCAGCGGCGCGGCTGCTGCTGGCGCCGTTGTTTGCGCGTTTCCTGGCGGCTTATCCGCAGATTCGGCTGGAAGTGGTGACCGATGACGGCCTGGTCGATATCGTCGCCGGCGGCTTCGATGCCGGCATCCGTTTCGGCGAGAGCCTGGCGCAGGACATGGTCGCCTTGCCGTTGGGGCCGCCGGTGCGCCTGATCGTGGTGGCTTCGCCCATGTATGCGGCGCGCCGGGGTTTGCCGCGGCAGCCGCAGGAACTGAAACAGCATGCTTGCGTCGGCCGCCGCTTCCCCAGCGGCGCGGTGTATGCCTGGGAGTTCAGCAAAGACGGCGAGCCGCTGGCGATTGCGGTCGACGGCCCTTTGCTGCTGGACGACGATGAACTGATACTGCGCGCCGCGCTCGACGGCATCGGCCTGGCGTATGTCTATGAAGCGCAGGCGCAGGAATCGATAGAGCAAGGCCGCCTGCTGCGCGTGCTGGATGCGTGGTGCCCGCCGATGTCGGGATTCTTCCTTTATTACCCGAGCCGGCGCCAGATGCCGGCCACCTTGCGGCTATTCATTGCCATGCTGCGCGATAGCGGGTATCAGTGAATCGCATATTTCCATGAGGTAATTTTCGCGGTATTCTTGGCTGCGCCCCGGCATCGATTGTCAATCCATTGGAGGTGGTCATGTTTCGCATCCGTCTGTTACCGCTGATTGCAGTTGCCTGCCTCGGCCTGCCTGTTGCGGCAATTGCCCAGCAGCAGGCATTCACCAGCAAGAACGTCAACCTGCGCGCCGGTCCGGCGCGCGATTATCCGCTGGTGGCCCAGTTGCGGCCCGGCACGCCGGTAACGGTGGCTGGCTGTATCAACGGCTATAGCTGGTGCGATGTGTCGCTCCCTGACGGCAACCGCGGCTGGGTGTTTGCGCAGAACCTGAACTATCCCTACCAGGGCAGCCAGGTGCCGCTGATCACTTACGGCAGCGCTATCGGATTGCCGATCATCGCTTTCAGCATCGGCGCCTACTGGGGGCAGAATTATCGCGGACGTCCGTGGTACGGGCAGCAGTCGCATTGGGCGCATCGTCCGCACCATCGGCCGCGTCCGCCGGTAGTGGTGCGGCCGCCGCCGAGGCCGTTCCCGAAACCGCCGGTAGTGGCGCCGGGCCGGCCGCGGCCGCCCGGATTCGGCGGTGGGCACCGTCCGCCGCAAGGAACGAAGCCGCCAGGCGGCCGGCCGTCGCATGGCGGCAACAGGCCAGGCCGACCGGGCCAAGACAGGCCACAGCCGCGATAGGCCTGGCCTGGGCGCCTAGGCCGCGATCACGGTGATCTGCGACAAGGCGCCCGGCGCCTAAACCAGCTTATTTACCGCGCCGCATTTGCGCCAGCGTCGCCAGTTGCGCCGTGGCTTCCGCCAGTTCGGCTTGCGCGATGGCGTAGTCGATATTCGATGCCTGGTTTTGCAAACGTTCCTCGGCCTGCTGCCTGGCCGCGGTGGCTTTGGCTTCGTCGAGGTCTTTGCCGCGGATCGCGGTGTCGGCCAGGATGGTGACGGAGTGCGGCTGGATTTCGGCGTAGCCGCCGGCGACATAAATGTAATCGTCTTCGCCGCTTACCCGCTTGATATGGACCGCACCCGGCCTCAGGCGGGTCAGCAGCGGCGTGTGGCCGGGCAAGATGCCGAGCGAGCCGGCGATGCCTGGCAGAGTGACCAACCCGGCGCTCCCGGCGTATAACTCGCCTTCGGGACTAACGACCACGACTTGAGTTTCCGACATACGGTTTCCTGTAGCTAGGGCCTGTCCCCATTAAGCCAATGATACAAGATCGCCTGCACGGCATCAGGAAATTAACGCAATCCGCACCTGCTGCAATCAGTGCAGCTGGCCGCCGCCTTCTTCCACATCCTGTTGCAAGGTCATGGCGCTCTGCAGTGCGATGCGCAAACCTTCGACCAGCGTTTCCAGCGCCAGGCTGGGCTGGCCGGGATGACGCGCCGCCTGCGACGGAATGTAAGGGATATGGATGAAGCCGCCGCGCACCGCGGGTGCATGCGCCGCCAGCTGGTCCATCAGGCCGTAGAACACATGGTTGCAAACGAAAGTGCCGGCGGTTTGCGACACTTCCGCCGGGATGCCGGCAGCGCGCATCGCCTTGGCCATGCCCTTGATCGGCAGCGTCGAAAAATACGCCGCCGGGCCGCCGCTGCGGATCGGCTGGTCGATGGGCTGGCGGCCGGCATTGTCGGCGATCCGCGCATCGTCGACATTGATCGCCACCCGTTCCAGCGACATCTGGCTGCGGCCGCCGGCCTGGCCGACGCAGATCACCAGGGCCGGCTTGAGTTCTTCCATCAGCTGCCCCAGCACTTGCAGTGCCTGGCCGAACACGCAGGGCAGCTGGCGCGCCGCAACCTGGGCGCCGGCGCATGGCCAGCCGTCCAGCGCGCGTACCGCTTCCCACGACGGATTAAGCGGTTCCTGTTCGAACGGCTCGAAACCGGTGAGCAAAATTGTGTGCCGGGTCATGTGCTGCTCCGCCTTAGCTGACTGTTTCCATGGCCAGCATGGCAAATGTCGCCAGCCAGTGCTCGCCGGCGTATTCGCCGCTGACGACATGCGGCAGGCCGGCTTCTATATGGCGCCGCGCCGCCGCGGCCAGCGTGGCGGCAGCCGGATCGTTTTCCGGCAGGCGCCGGGCAATCCGCTTCATGCACCAGGCGCGGCTCAGGTTCAAGCCGTTCAGATGGGCGATCTTGGGATCGCTATGGTCGCTGACGTCGGCCGGATTCATCAGGCGGTCGATATCGGCCAGCGCCGGCAGGTACTGGGCGAACCAGTCGACGAACACATCGGCCTCGAGCACGTCCGCCATCAGCAAGGCTTCAGTCAGCGCCGCCGACAGGAATTCGTCGCCGCCGGGTTCGTAGTGCGCCGGGTAATTGCTGTCGCCCATGAAGTAACGGCAGGCGGCATTGACGATCGCGTTTTCCAGTTCCGTATCGTTGCGGTGGCGCGCGAAATCGAGTATCAGCTTCAAGGCAAACGCGCTGTTGTAGTGGGTGCCGACCCGGATCGCATAACCGAGCTTGGAAAAATAGCTGAACACGCGGCTGCGTATTTCGGCCGTCAGCGGTTCCATCGCCGCCAGCCAGGCCTTGGCCTTGGGGTGCTGCCAGGTTTCCAGTTCCTGCGCCAGCGCCATGATCCAGGCCCAGCCGTAGGGACGTTCGAAGGAGACCCGTCCCGGCGCCTGGAAATACGCCAGTTCCTGCTGCATGTTGGCGGCGCTGAAGTGGTCGTCGAACAGCGCAGCGATTTCATCCTGCTGCGGCAGCGCCGGATACAGCCGGGCGCAGCGCGCCAGCAGCCAGTAGCCGTGCACCGCCGAGTGCCAGTCGTAGCAGCCGTAGAACACCGGGTGCAGGACGCGCGGCGACAACGCATCCTGCGGGCCGTTCAAGACATGCATGATGTGGTTAGGGTACTCGTGGCGCAGCGAACGCAAGGGCAAGCGCGCGAAGGCGGAAACCTGGTCAAGGGTCAGGTGCATGGTATCTCCTTAGCGGAACGCGATGAAGTACATCAACAGTACGTTGGCGGCCAGCAGTGTCAGCGCCGTAGGAATCTGTATCTTGATCACCTTGTATTTGTCGGTCAGCTCCAGCAGCGCCGCCGGCACGATGTTGTAGTTGGCGGCCATCGGTGTCATCAGCGTACCGCAATAACCTGCCAGCATGCCGATGGTGACCAGCGGCGCCGGATCGGCGTGCTGGCCTGTGATCAGGAACGGCAGCGCGATGCCGGCGGTCATCACCGGGAAGGCCGCAAAGGCGTTGCCCATGATCATGGTGAACAAGGCCATGCCGACGCAGTAAATCACGACCAGCATGAAACGGTTGTCGGGATTGACGAACAGGGTGACTACTTCCTGCACCGATTTGCCGGTCTGGGCGGCGACGAACACCCCGCCCAGCATGGCCAGCATCTGCGGCAGGATCGCGGCCCAGCCGATGGCGTCGACCAGCCGGCGCGATTCGCGCACGGCCTGCAGCGGCGTACCGCCAGTCAGTTTCCAGCCGGCCAGGATGGCGCAGACGCTGGCTACGCATAGCGCCGCCAGCGTCAACTGTTTCTGGTCGAGCAGGTAGACGCCGCCGACCGAGACATTCTTCAGCAGCACGGTGCACAGGACGGTGATCAGCGGGATCAGCAGCGCCGGCAGGAAGATCCAGTTGCCGAAACGGTTGGCCGATGCCTGGCGTTCTTCAGCGCTGCGTTGCTTGTAAGAGCCGGCCGACAGCAGGCCGCAACCGGCGATCAGGGAAATCACCACCACCACGCTGCCGATGACGCGGTAGGCCAGCGGCTTGCCGAGTCCGGCCACCAGCATGTCGCCAAACAGGAACACCGCGCCGAACAGGAACCAGAACAAGGCCGTGGTCAGGCGTTTCGGATTGCCTTTGTCGCGCAATGTCATGCCGACCAGCAGCATGACGATGATGCCGACCAGGTAATAAATCTCGTTGATGGTGAGAAGGGTCTTCATGCTGCCACCTCCTGGCCCGTGGATTTTTGCCAGGCTTCGACGTCGCGCCGGATGCTGGCGTCGAGCCGGGTCAGGCGCGTCATGTGGATGATCAGCGCGGCGATGGCGGTCGGGATGGCCCACAAGCCGAGATGCAGCGGTTCGATATTGGTGATGCCGTTTTCCTTGAGGAAGGCATCCATCAGCAGCACCGCGCCGAAGGCGATGAAAATGTCTTCGCCGAAGAACACGGCAATGTTGTCGCAGGCGGCAGCATGGGCGCGGATCTTGTCGCGGATCGGGACCGGCAGTTCGCCGTATTTGGCCACTGCGGCGCCTTCCACCATTGGCGCCAGCAAAGGCCGTACGGTTTGCGCCTGGCCGCCGATGTAGGTGAGGCCGAGCGCGCCGAGGAACTGGCGCAATACGAAATACAGCATCAGGATGCGTGCCGAGGTAGCGTTGGCCAGGCTGGCGATCCAGTCCTGCGCCCGCTCTTTCAAGCCATAGCTTTCAAGCAGGCCGATGACCGGCAGGATCAGCAGGAAGGTCGCCAGCGAACGGCTGTTGACGAATTTTTCGCCGAAGGTTTCCAGCAATGTGCCGAGATCCATGCCGACCGACAAGCCGGTCGCCAGGCCCGCCACGGTCACCACCAGCAAGGGGTTGAATTTGAAGGCGAAGCCGGCTACTACGATCGGTATGCCGATCAGCGGCAACAATTCTGTTACGGTCATTGCTATCTCCTCATGTTGAGACGGTCGTTGCTGCGCCGTCGATTCTGTTGATTTTCTGGTGTTGCCTGGTATTGCCTGGTGTTGCTGTTTCTTAACCCAGCAGCGGAAACAGGGTGTCGGCAGCTACCGTCCGCGGCGCGCGGATGGCAATGCCTTGCCGTGTCAGCTCGTCATGGATGCGGTGCGCAAAGGCCAGCGCGTGTGCACCGTCGCCGTGCAGGCATACCGTGTCGGCCTTGACCGGCGCCCAGCTGCCGTCGATCGCATGGACCTTGCCTTCGCGGATCATATGCATGGTTTGTGCCAGTGCCTGTTCCTCGTCTTCGATCAGGGCGCCGGGCGTGCCGCGCTTGACCAGGCTGCCGTCCGCCATGTAGCCGCGGTCGGCAAACACTTCTTCCACGGCGTGCAGGCCGGCGCGGCGGGCGGCGGCGACCAGTTCGCTGCCGGCCAGGCCGAACAGGGCCAGGCCCGGATCGACGTCGCGGATGGCGGCGGCGATGGTGTCCGCCAGTTTGGCGTCGCGCGCCGCCATGTTGTACAGCGCGCCGTGCGGCTTGACGTGCGTCAGCTGGACGCCGTGCGCGCCGGCGATCGCCGCCAGCGCACCGATCTGGTACTGCACGCCGCTATAGATTTCATTGGCCGGCAGCTGCATTTCGGTGCGGCCGAAATTGTCGCGGTCGGGAAAGCTGGGATGGGCGCCGATGGCGACGCCTTGCGCCACCGCCCAGGCCACGCATTGCTGCATCATCAGGGCGCTGCCGGCATGCCAGCCGCAAGCGATATTGGCCGAACTGACCAGCGCCAGCAGCGCTTCATCGCTGCCGTCGCTTTGTTCGCCGAGGTCGGCGTTGAGGTCTACCTGCTGTGATTTTTTCTTGGGCATCGTCTGCTCCTATCTGGCCGGACGCAGCCAGTGCATCGCGGCTTCGATCTGCTGCAGATACAAGGCGTCCTGGCGTAATTCTTCGCGCGCCTGGGCGGCGTCGCATTCGACAAACTGTATGGTGCGGTTAAAGCGCAGCTGGGCCAGCCTGGCCAGGTCAGCGCTGATCACCACGCCGATTTTCGGATAACCGCCGGTGGTCTGCGCATCCGCCATCAGCACGATGGGCTGGCCGGCGGGCGGTACCTGGATCACGCCCGGCAGCACGCCGTGGGACAGCAGGTCGCTGCCTTTCTTGATCTTCAGTTCCGGGCCGCTCAGGCGGAAGCCCATGCGGTTGCTTTGCGGCGTCAGGGTCCAGTCGCTGTTCCAGAAAGTCTTTTGCGCGGCTTGCGTGAATAACTCATATTCGGGGCCGGGGATCACGCGGATCGCCAGCGTTTCTGTATCGTCGGCTTCGTACCAGGAGGGCGGGCGGACGCCGAAAGACGGCGCGGTATGCAGCGCTGCTCCGGGGTTGTCCGGCGCGCCGGTTGGCAGGCTGTCGCCTTCGGCCAGCGCACAGCCGCCATGGCCGCCGAAACCGGCTTGCAGGTCGGTGGCGCGCGAGCCCAGCTGGATGGCGGAGTCGATGCCGCCGGAGACTGCCAGGTAGGCGCGCATGCCGTGCCGCGCTGCGTTCAGCTTCAGGGTTTGGCCGGCGCGCGCATGCACGCTCCACCATGACGGCAGCGGCTTGTCGTCCAGCGTCGCCGCGAAATCCGCGCCGCCCAAGGCGATGCGGCAATCGGCCGTGAACGCCAGCTCGCAGGGGCCAAGCGTGAATTCGATGGCGGCGGCGCCGTGCGGATTGCCGACCAGCAGGTTGGCGATGGCCAGCGCGGTGCGGTCCAGCGCCCCCGACTGGCAGACGCCGAGATGGCGGAACCCGCTGCGGCCCATGTCCTGAACCGAGTTGATGCGGCCGGCGCGAATGATCTTGATCATGCGATCACCTCGCTAGCGACAAAGCGCACGCGGTCGCCCGGTTGCAGCAAGGTAGGGGGATTGGCGGCGGGATCGAACAGGCGCAGCGCGCTGTGGCCGATCAGTTGCCAGCCGCCGGGCGAGGCTGCCGGATAGATCCCGGTCTGGCTGCCGCCGATGCCGACCGACCCCGCCGGCACCACTAGCCGAGGCTCGCTGCGGCGCGGTGTGGCCAGCTGGGGGTCGAGGCCGCCCAGGTAAGGGAAGCCGGGCTGGAAGCCGATGAAATAGACGATGTATTCAGCCGCCGTATGGCGCTTGACGATTTCTGCCGGCGACAGGCCGGTGTGGCGCGCGACTTCTTCCAGGTCGGGGCCGCAGGCGCCGCCGTAGGTAACCGGGATTTCGATCTTCCGTCCGGCTTTCTGGCTGATGGAAGCGGCGTCCCATGCGTTCTGCAGCTTGTCCGCCAGTTGCCCGGCGTCGGCCGCCAGCGGGTCGAACAGCACTGTCAGGTTATTCATGCCCGGCACCACATCGCGCACGTGCGGCCAATGCGCTGCCTTGGCTGCGATGGCCCACAAGCGCTGCTGGCAATCCAGGGTGGCGCTGGCTCCTGTATGCAATATCAGGGCGCTTTCGCCAAGAGCTTGTATGACGGCTTGGGTCATTGCGGCTGGTTTCCTTCGGCAGAATAGTCGGCAATCGCGGATCCGGGCCTGGCTGTCGCAAGGCTCTGTTCCCCGATTGCTGGGACAACACGTTTAATTGCAAAGAAAAATGGCGGGACAAGTTCGCAGCCGTCGCAGCCTGCCGAATCAGTCTACCCCCAACAAGCTTACTCTTTGTAAGTCAGAGTTTAAGCAAAGGGCAATATCCTTCATCAAAAATAAAATGTCAATAATTTGTATGTAAATAGCGTGTAATGTTGCTGGAATGTCGGTTTGAATTCACTCTGGTTTTTGGTGCAACTAGTTGTATGATTGGTTTTTCTTGTCGTTTTGTGAGAAATGTATGAACGTCGCCGCACCTAAAATCCTGTCTTCCGCCCACCTGGCGTCGGAAAGCAGCGTCGAGCTGTCGGAACTGGAATATGCGTTGATTATTGCCGGCAATGCATTCAATCGCTGGATGGCGCGCTGCATGTCGGCGGCCGGCGTCAAGGACATGACGCCGGTCGAAGTCTCCCTGTTGCACCACGTTTGCCATCGCGAACGCAAAAAGAGCCTGGCCGACATCTGCTTTGTGCTGAATATCGAGGACACGCATATCGCCAGCTACGCGCTGAAGAAACTGGTGAAGGCCGGTTACATAGAAAGCGGGAAAGTCGGCAAGGAAGCGTATTTTTCCGCCACGGCAAGCGGTTACGCGCTGTGCCTCAAATACCGTGAAATGCGCGAGGAGTGCCTGGTCACCGTGCTGTCGGATACCGGTTTGTCGAACCAGGCGCTGGGCGACGCCGCCAAGTTGCTGCGCACCGCCTCGGGCCTGTATGACACGGCTTCGCGCGCGGCGACGTCGAGATAAGCCTGGCAAAAAGGCGGATATGAAAAAAGGCGCTTGAAGCGCCTTTTTTTTATGCTGCCGCGAGTGCCTTGTCGAGCAAGGCATGCAACTCTTCAAACTTGGGCGCGCCCACGTAGCGCTTGATGATGTTACCTTGCTTGTCGATGACGAAAGTGGTCGGCGTCAGCTTGACGTCGCCGAAGGAATCGGCCAGCTTGCTTTGCGTATCCAGGGCGACCTGGAACGGCAGGCTGCGGGTTTGCACGAAATTCATGACGTAGTTGGGCGGATCGTAGCTCATCGCCACGGCCACATAGTCGAGGCCCTTGTCCTTGTACATATTGTAGGTCTGCACCATTTGCGGCATTTCGGCGACACAGGTGGTGCAGCTGGTGGCCCAGAAATTCACCATCACCACTTTGCCGCGCAAGCTCTTCAGCGATACCTGTTCGCCCTTGATATTGGTGAACGTGACATCGGGCGCCGCATGGGTGTTGGCCATCGACAGGTAGCCGGCCAGCGCCAGCGCTACCACCGCGGCGGCGCCTGCAACCTTGATCCAGAGCCGTTTGCCGGCGGTGTTTTCAACTTGAGCTTGCATGACAGAATCCAGTACGGGCGAAACCCGGAAAGACCCATTATAACTATCTGGGAGCGGCTCTGCCGAAAGCCCCGAAATTAACGGTCAGTTGTCGAATTGCCACGGGTAGGCGTGATAAGTGGCAGCCACCGCGGGCGGAATCGGCGCTTCGATGCCGGCGCAGATTGCACGCAGGATGTCGGCGCTGGCGATCTGCAGCGGGGCGCCATCGTCAGCTACGGCCAGCAGGGCTTTGACCAGCTGCGGCTTGGCCAGCGGCGCCAGCTGGTTGGCATGGTCCAGCGCCAGCCTTACCTGCGGGAAGCCGAGGCTGGCGCCGTCGCAATAGTGCTGGGCGGCGAGATTGAGTTCAGGGCACAGCCGGGCACCGCGCAGGAACGCCGCCAGCCGCGCGCCGACAGCATCGGCATGGTCGGCCGGCACTGCCACATGCGCTACCAGCGACAGCAGCACGGCGATGTCGCCGCTCAGTTCGGACAGGCGATTGAACCTGACCGGCACCAGGCGCCCGGAGCGCAGCGCCAGGCGGCGCGCCAGGATGGTTTGCAGCACGAACTCAGCCAACGTGATGCGGCTGTCGGCGGCGATCAGCTGGTCCACCAGCGCCAGCATCTTGTCGCGCTCGGCTTGCGCCAGCTGACGCAATGCAGGCATCGCCAGGTCAACCAAGGGCAGCCTGGCGCTGAGCGGCAGCTGCGCAATCGATTCCTCCAGGAAAGTAGTCAGCGCTGCCTGCTGCGGCGCCTCCTGCTTGAGCAGCGCGAGCTGCGTTGCGCGCTCTGCGCCTTCACCCAGCAGCAGGGCATAGACCACCGCGCGCGCCGAGAAAGGATCGCGCACCGCGCCGTTGAGCTGGGATGACAGCGCGGCTTTGCCGCTGCTGTTGCCGAATTCGAGCGACGGCGTCGGCAATCCGCCGGCCGCCGGCGCGGCTGCCGGTACCGCCGCTGCGCCCACCAGGCCGGCAGCAGCAGCGGCAAACGGCAGGTCAGGCAGGCGTTCTTCGCTGGCGGCATACGGCACCGCCAGTTCCGGCGCTTCCAGCGGCGACATGCTGCGGCCGTAGATGCGCTTCAAGCGCTCCGCCAGCGGCGGATGGGTGGCGAACCAGCCGTCCAGCAGGTTGGGGCGGGCGCTGCCAAGGAACATGTGCGACAGCTGCTCGGCATTCGGATGATCGATCTGAGAGCCGATTCTCTTGCCGTCGGTGAGACCGCCGATCTTGCGCAAGGCGCCGCCTATGCCCTCAGGATTGCGGGTGAACTGGACGGCGCTGGCGTCGGCCAGGAATTCGCGCTGGCGCGACACCGCGGATTTGATCAGGCGGCCAAAGAAGATGCCGATATAGCCGACCAGGAACAACGCCAGCCCGGCCAGGAACAGCACCAGCTGCCACGGCGGGCCCTTGTCGTCGCTGCGGCTGCCGGAGAAGCGGCCGAAGTTCATCAGCTGCTGGCCGAAGCCGGCGATCATCTGGATGCCGAACAAGACGCCGATCAGGTGGATGTTCATGCGCATGTCGCCGTTCAGGATATGGCTGAACTCGTGGCCGACCACACCTTGCAGTTCATCGCGCGTGAGCCGGTTCAAGGTGCCGCGCGTGACCGCGACTACCGCCTCGTTCTGGTTGTAGCCGGCGGCGAAGGCGTTGATGGCATCTTCCCGCTCCAGCAGATAGACCTTGGGGCAGGCAATGCCGGACGCCAGCGCCATTTCTTCCACCACGTTCAACAGCCGCCGTTCCTGCAGGTCGCCGCTGGCGGGCGAGACGATGCGGCCGCCGGCCATTTGCGCCACGGCGTCGCCGCCATCGCGCAGGTTGAAGGTCTGGATCAGGGTGCCGCCGCCGATCAGCAGCAGCGTGACCAGGGTATTGACTTCGAAGAAGCCCTTCGGATATTGGCGCAGCACCTCATGGTGGCTACCGAACTTGAACGTCCATAACAGCGCCATGGCAAGGTTGACCGTCAGCACGATGGCGATCACCGCCAGCACGAACAGGAACACCAGTTTCCTGGTTTCCTGGCGCGCCTGGTGCTGCTGTTCGAAGAAAGTCATGCGCGCTGCTTCAGCTACGCTTGCGTGCCGGGCTTAGAACGTCACCTTGACCGCCTTGCGTTCTTCAGGCGCTTCGGTTGCCTGCAGCAATTCGGCCGGCTTGAAAGCAAACATGTTGGCGAAGATCGAGCCGGGGAATTGTTCGATCGCGGTGTTGTATTCCATCACGCTATCGTTATATGCCTGGCGCGAAAAGCCGATCTTGTTTTCAGTGCCGGTCAGCTCTTCCGTCAGCTGCATCATGTTCTGGTTGGCTTTCAGGTCCGGATAGGCTTCCGACAACGCAAACAGCTTGCCCAGGCTGGCGCTGAGCGCGCCTTCGCTGGCCGCCATCTGTTGTACCGCGGCCGCGTCGGTGGCGTTGCCGCCGACCTTGGCATTGGCGCTGACGGCCTGGTTGCGCGCCGCGATCACCGCTTCCAGCGTCTCGCGTTCATGCTTCATGTAGCCCTTGGCGGTTTCCACCAGGTTGGGGATCAGGTCGTAACGGCGCTTGAGCTGCACGTCGATCTGGGCGAACGAGTTCTTGAACCGGTTGCGGAAGCTCACCAGGCGGTTGTAGATACCGACCGCCCAAAACACGATGGCGAGCACGATTGCCAGAAAAATGATGAAGCCGATCATGGTTTTCCCCAAAAAAAAGCCGCCGGACAATTTGTCCAGCGGCAACGTTATATGACAAGAAGCGGAAAAGCAAGCCGGATTCCATCCAGCCCCTAAAGGCAGGCCGATTACTTGGCGTTTTCCTTGCTGCTTTCCCTTGGCGCCGACGACATCTGCGTCAATTCGTCCTCGGTGATGTAATCAAACACCTTGACCACTTTTTGCACGCCGCTGACGCCGGCGGCGATTTCGGCTGCACGCTTGCCTTCGCGTTCAGTGACACGGCCCATCAGGTAGACATTGCCGCGTTCGGTCACCACCTTGATCGAGTTGCCGAATACATCCTTGGCGTCGACCAGGGAGGCGATCACCTTGCTGGTGATGAAGGTATCGTTGGAGCGCGCGGAGAAAGTCGACGGTGCGCCGATCGCCAGTTCATTGGCTACCGCATGCACGTTTTCGATGGCTTGGGCCTCGCGCTCAGCCGCTGCCTTGGCGGCATCGTCGCGCACTTCGCCGGTCAGCAGCACCTTGCGGTTGTAGCTGGTGGCGTTGACGTGGCCGTCCTGGCCGACCACGCCGGGAATCCGCGTTTCAGCCTTGACCATGATGGCCTTGTCTTCGGTCTGCGCGCCCAGGGTGCGGCGATCCGTCGCGGCGAAGCCGCCGGCGACAGCGCCGCCCAGCGCCAGCGCCACGCAACCTTGCAAAGCCATCACCACTGTGCCGCACAATGCTACGGCAGCCAACGGACGCTGCCAGTTGCTCCAACCCGGGTTTTGCCGATCAATCATTCGCATCTCCTCCAAATAAAGCGACATCGATGCCGTCGCATAAGCAGTGAATCGTTAACAGATGGACTTCCTGGATGCGCGCGGTGCGGTCGTGCGGCACACAGATGTGGACATCTGCTTCAGTCAGTTTCTTGCCGATGGCGCCGCCGCCTTTGCCGGTCATGGCGACGACGCGCATGTCGCGTTCCAGCGCGACATCGATGGCAGCCAGCACGTTGGCGGAATTGCCCGATGTCGAGAACGCCAACAGTACGTCGCCGGCTTGTCCAAACGCTTGCACCTGCTTGGAAAAGATTTCGTTATAGCTGTAATCGTTGCCGACCGCCGTGATGATCGAAGTATCGGTAGTCAGCGCCAGCGCCGGCAACGGCAGCCGCTCCCGTTCAAAGCGTCCCACCAGTTCCGCCGCAAAATGCTGGCAGTCGGCAGCAGAGCCGCCGTTGCCGCAGGCAAGAATCTTGTTGCCATTGGACAGCGCAGAGAACATAAGTTCAACCGCGCTGGCAATCGGGCCCGCCAGGACTTCCGCTGCACGGGTTTTCAGTTCGGCGCTTTCGTTGAAGTGCGCCAGGATGCGTTGATTTATCATGATGTCGGTATTCTGTGTGGAATGCTGGGGTTTGTGGTCCGCGTCGCCGGCAGGACGGTTTTCTGCTTAGTTTCCTGCCTGATATGCTTGCCATGGTTATCGTGGCCTGATTATAGCGGTCAAGCCGGCAGCTTAATCATGTTTCGAACGCCTGCCTGATCCATTCGATCACGTCATCGTCGATGGCGACCACATCGAAGCGGCAGGCCGGCGGCTGGGCGTAGCGCTGCAGGAACACTTCGGCGGCGATGATCAGCTTGGCTTGTTTGCTGCGCGTGACGCTGGCTGCGGCGCCGCCGTAGCGCCGGCTGTTGCGCTGCCTGACTTCGACAAAAACCAGCAGGCCGGAAACCGGCTCGGCCAGGACCAGGTCGATTTCACCGCCCTTGCAGCGAAAATTCCTTTCGACCAGTTTTAATCCGCGTTGCTGCAGGTAGGCCAGCGCGCGGTCTTCCGCCATCCGGCCGCTGGCCTGGCGCGGCGTCGGCGCTTTCAACGGTTTCATCAGGCGCGGGGCCGGATCAGGGCGCACCCAGCGGCGTGACGACGCCGTTCTGATAGGCCGCGGCCGGTTCTATGCGCTCAAAACTGGGCATGCCGACGCCGAAGCTGATGTTCAGCTGGCCGGTCACGCCGTCGATCTGGAATACCGTATTGCGCGCGGCGATTTCATGCGCGATGCGGAAGGCGTCGATGCCCAATGCATATAGCCGTTCCAGGTCGGCATTGCGGCGCTGGTCGGCGGCCACCGGCTGGTGCGGATACACCATCACGGCAGGATGGTCGGCTTCCACTTGCCAGGGAATGTCGAGCAGCCGTACGCCGTTCAGTTCAGGGATCTGGTGTTCTGGATTGTTGTCGTTGAGGGTCAGCGGATTGAGCTGGGAAATGCCGAAGATCGGCGTTTCCTGGCCGACTGCGCTGCGAATCTGCCGGGCCTGGTCGGCGTTGAGGGCGGCGAACAGCAGGCGCGGTTTTTCGCTTTCGATCCGTTGCTGCAGCTGCGCCAGCGCGCCGGCGTTGAACGTGCCGTCTTCAAGGTTCAAGGTCATCAGGTCGGCATGCAGTCCGCTGCCCTGGATCTGCTGTATGAAGGCATTGGCGACGCGTTTTTGCCAGGTGGTGCTGGTGCTCAGCACGAACACCGTGCCGGGCGCATAGTCGGCGCCGACCCAGCTCGCCACCTGCCGCGCTTCAGCTTCGATCGACAAGCCGACCGGCAGCAGCTGCGCCGGCAGGGCGATTTCCTTGCCGCCGGAAAAATCCGGCTGGGTCAGGGCGATGGTCGGTTTTTCTATCTTGCCGTTCTGGATGATGGCGGTGAGGCCGGTGCGCGACAAGGGGCCGACCACGATATCGTATTTCTTGCTGGCGGTCAGGTAGGCCGCCAGCATGTCGCCAGGCGTGTCGGCCGCTTCGATCACGGTCACGGCCAGGCCATTCTTGTCGCGTTCATAGGCGTTCAGGAAGCCGCCGCGCACGGCGTCGGCCGCCGCGCCCAGAGGACCTGAGCGCAGGGGCAGCAGCAAGGCGATGCTGGCCAGCGGAATGGTGTCGGCGCCGCCATCGGGGTCAGCGGCGCCCGCGGTGGTTGTGTTTGCCAGCGCAGGCGGGCACAATCCGTTGAACAGGATACACATCGCCAAAGCCAGCCTGGCCCATTTATATAACATTCATTACTCCCCATGACTCATCAATCTGCCAGCAACCTCATCAACCCAGCAATTTTGGATGAGGTGGCGCAGCAAGCGTATCCCGCGTCGACATTATATGTGCTGGCCACACCGATCGGAAATGTCTGCGATATCAGCCTGCGCGCCTTGCACGTATTGTCCATGGTCGACGCGGTGGCATGCGAGGACACGCGCAATACCGCCCATTTGCTGGGCCGCTACGGTTTATCCAAGACCTTGCTGGCGGCGCACGAACATAACGAACGGGAAGTTGCGGAAAAAATCGTGGCCCGGCTGCAGGCCGGCGAGCGCATCGCGCTGGTGTCGGACGCCGGCACGCCGGCAGTCTCCGATCCTGGCGCGCGCATCGTCGACGCCGTGCTGCGCGCCGGTTTGCGCGCCTTGCCGCTGCCGGGGCCGTCGGCGGCGGTCACCGCGCTGTCGGTCAGCGGCCTGGTCAACGACCAGTTCCAGTTCGTCGGATTCCTGCCGAGCAAGGCCCGGCAGCGCGAAATCGTGCTGGCCGGCCTGACCGGCGCGGCTGCGACCCTGGTGCTGTACGAGGCGCCGCACCGGATCCTGGAAACCATCGATGCCTTGCTGCAGGCTTTCGGCCCGGATCGTCAAATCGTGCTGGCGCGCGAGTTGACCAAGCTGTTCGAGAGCGTGCACCGCTGCCCCCTGGGTGACGCACCGGCCTGGCTGGCGGCCGACGGCAACCGGCAGAAGGGCGAATTCGTGCTGCTGGTCGAAGCGGCGCCGGCCGTGCTCGACGATAGTGCGGAAGGCGAGCGGGTTTTGCAGATCCTGCTGGCGGAATTGTCGATCAAGCAAGCTTCCGCCTTGGCGGCGCAAATTACCGGGCAAAAGAAAAACGCCCTGTATGAGCGGGCGCTGGCGTTGAAAAATGCCGGTTAACACAAATATGATAGCCTTTTGTTATCAATAAATACCGCTCTGATTCGCTAAACTTGACCATAAATATGCACAAATTGATGGGCGCGGGGATGTATTTTAGCAACGGCGGCAGCATTCCAAATTAGTGCCGGTCCCGGGTTCGAGAGTAAAATCCGCCTCCTTGTGCAATGCCGCAAAAAGTTTCAAGCAAATATCAAATTGAAGTAAGCGGGCCATAGCCAGACTTGCCCTTACCAATAAGAGAGAGAACATGAGCAATACGCAAAACAGCAATAGCGCCGGATTCAAGTCATCCCGTTTCCACATCATTACGCTGGCTGCTTTGGGCATCGTGTTTGGCGATATCGGCACCAGTCCGCTGTATGCGCTGAAAGAGTGCTTCAGCACGGAACATGGCATCCCGTTCACGCCGGCCGGAGTGCTGGGGATTATCTCGATGCTGTTCTGGGCCATCACGATCGTGGTTTCGCTGAAATATGTCTTGTTCGTGATGCGCGCCGACAATAACGGCGAAGGCGGGGTGCTGGCGTTGATGGCGCTGTCGCTGCGCACCGCAAAAAACGGTTCCGGCCGCGCCAAGCTGCTGATGATGCTGGGTGTGTTCGGGGCCTGCATGTTTTACGGCGACGTCGTGATCACGCCTGCCATCTCGGTGCTGTCGGCGGTGGAAGGGCTGGAAATCGCCACGCCGGGGCTAAGCCGCTATGTGGTGCCGCTGTCGCTGGTGATCCTGATCGCGTTGTTCCTGATCCAGAAACACGGCACCACGGTGGTCGGCAAACTGTTCGGGCCGGTGATGTTCGTCTGGTTCCTGTCGCTCGGCCTGCTGGGCGTCTACAACGTCATCAAGGCGCCTGAAATCCTGGCCGCGATCAATCCTTATTATGCTTTTGCCTTCATGCAGCAGCATGCGCTGCAAGCCTTCATCGTGCTGGGTTCGGTGGTGCTGGTGCTGACCGGCGCCGAAGCCCTGTACGCCGACATGGGACACTTCGGCATCCGGCCGATCCGCTTTGCCTGGCTGTTTACCGTGATGCCTTGCCTGATGCTGAATTATTTTGGCCAGGGCGCAAACCTGTTGACCAATCCGAGCGCGATCCAGAATCCGTTTTACCTGATGGTGCCTGACGCCTTGCTGCTGCCGATGGTGATCCTGGCCACGGCTGCCACCGTGATTGCATCGCAAGCCGTGATTTCCGGCGCGTTCTCGCTCACCAGCCAGGCCATCTTGCTGGGCTTCGTGCCGCGCATGCGCATCCTGCACACTTCCGAAGACGAACGCGGCCAGATCTATGTGCCGGTGATCAACTGGATGCTGCTGATACTGGTGGTGGCGGTGGTGCTGGCGTTCAAGAAATCCGACAACCTGGCCGCCGCTTACGGCGTTGCGGTGACCACTACCATGCTGATCACCACGGTGCTGGCGGCAGTCGTCATGCGCACGGTCTGGAAGTGGAACCCGTTCCTGGTGGCGCTGGTCATCAGCGCCTTCTTCATCGTCGATTTCGCTTTCTTTGCGGCCAACCTGCTGAAGATCGTCGACGGTGGCTGGTTCCCTCTGCTGCTGGGCGGTTTTGCCTTCTTCCTGCTGATGACCTGGTACTCCGGCCGCATGCTGCTGCGCGAGCGCACCAAGGACGAAGGCATTCCGCTGGAACCTTTCGTCGAAGGCTTGCTGGCCCATCCGCCGCACCGGGTGGAAGGCACGGCGGTATTCATGACCGGCAATGTGGCCACGGTTCCGGTGGCGCTGCTGCACAACCTGAAGCACAACCGCATCTTGCACAAGCGCGTGTTTTTCCTGAAGATCAGTATCTGGGACGTGCCTTTCGTCGAAGACGACAAGCGCCTTACCTTGAAGGAGCTGGGCAACGATGTGTACATCCTGCGCACCGCTTTCGGTTTCAAGGAAGCGCCTGATGTCCACACCGTGATGGCCCTGGCCAGCAGCCAGTTCGGCCTGGAGTTCGATGTCATGGACACGTCGTTCTTCCTGGCGCGCGACACCGTGATCCCGAGCAAGATTCCTGGCATGCAGCTGTGGCGCGAGAAACTGTTCGCCTGGATGTACCAGAACGCCGCCAAGCCGTCTGACTTTTTCCATATCCCGGTAAACCGGGTAGTTGAACTGGGCACCAAAGTCGAAATCTGAGCTGCCGGAGTACCCCCGCTAGCCGCTCCGGCCGGCGGGATTCAATGCTTGCCGAGGTTAACCTGGCAACGCCACAAACGATGGCCGGACGCCAGGTATTTGCTCTCGAACGGAGTGATCGGCTGTTGCGGCAGATATGCTTCGCAGCCAACTTCCTTGCCGCTGAGCTGGCTCAGGGCGCTGGCGCATTCCTCCACATAAATCTGCCAGTTGCTGCGGCATTCCAGGATGCCGCCGAGCGCGACGATATCAGGAAATACCGGATGGCCGTGCCAGCGGCGGCTTAGCTGGCCAATCTTCGGCCATGGATTCGGGTACAGCAAATAATGCCGCGCCGGGAAAACGCGAGCGGCCAACAGCAGGCGCCAGTAATCCACCAGGTCGGCACGAATCCGCATGAAATTGCCGGGCAGCGGCGCCGTTCCCTGCCACAGGGTATTGCGGCCGACCCGGTCCGCCGACTGGTCGACGCCGATCACGAAATGATCGGGATATTGCGCCGCCAGGTGCATGGTTGACAGGCCGACGCCGCAACCCGCATCGAGGATCAGCGGCAAGCTGCCGGCAGCGCGCCAGGCCGCCATGCTCTCATCGAAAGCGCGCTGGTTGTAGATGCTGACCGGTTTTTGAAAAACATGCGCCGCGTGTTTGGCGACGGTGGCCGCAAGCTGGTCATGGACGCCGCTCTGGGCACTGTGGATCGGACTGGAATTGGCGTACATGAAGGGACGAAAGGAAGCGGACTGCGATGAAACCGCGGAGACGGCGAGGCCGCCCCAGTCTTCCCGATGAAGCCGGCGGCGCCGGCAACCGCAGGTTGACTGAAACGAAGTGGATCGGAAAAGAAATTACTGCAAGGTTACGGGCTGACTCATCATCGAGTCATAATTGCCTAAAAAGGCATCGATATCTTCGATGCTTGGCTCGGTCGCGATCAGATCTTCGACTCCTTTACGGAAAAACTCGGCCAAGGCACCAGCAATGAAAATCTCACGCTTGAATGATTTATCGACGATTTCATAGCCGCCGAAGCGCAAGGCTTCGCGTTGTTCATCGGCACCAAATTCGACGACGCTGTATTGGTCACTGTTATAAATCAGGTTCATATGCGCTCCCGGTAGTTAAGACAGAAGGTAATGATCGAGTAAGCAGTTTTCAAGCCAGCCAATGAAAATATTATTGTTAACTCCTTTTCCGAGAGACATGTTTCTGATGAGACATATTTATCTGGTGAAGAACTTAAGCATTCATTTCATTTATATACTACGCCAGCACTCCTGTTTGTCACGAACTAAATGTTGATCAAGGCTATGCATTTTTCTTAACAGCCATCCAAAATCGCCAGATCCCATTGCACCGCAGTCCTGAATTGCCGTTGCCGGGCCTTGCCGGCGATGTTGCAGATCCGCTACTCGGTCCATTCGAACATGATGTGTTGATGCGATCCCTGTTTGATTGTCACATCCTGAGCCTTGCTCTTGCCGTCCTTGGTTGCTTCAAGGCGGTAACGGCCTGCCGGCAGCTGCGCCAGCAGGAAAGGCCCTTTTGATACGGTATCCAGGACTGCGTTGTGGCTGGCGTCGCTGATCTTCACCTGCACGTCAGAAGTAAATTCGGCGCGGGGCGAGGCGTTGATGACAAACTCGAGCTCCAGCGAATAATTTTTGGCCATTTGTTGTATGGCGGTCGATTCGTCTTGTCCGATACCGCCGGACAAGTAAGTGACGGCGCCGCTGGTGACCGGTTGCAGCCGGCCCGGCACGGCATCGGCCGCAAAGGCCAGATTGGCCGCCAGCAATACTGATACGGCAAAAAGAGAGCGCTTGTTCATGATGCTTCCTCCAAAAATGCATCTCCCGGCACGGGCGATGGCGGAATGAGGAAAAGAAGTCGGCGCGACGGTGAAGAGATGGATCTGGCGCGCCTACGGAAACCATCTTAGCGGCCGCAAATTAAAATCAGCTTAAACCGGATTGCTATCTGCGCATTCAGCTGTAGTAATAAGATTTGGTCGGCACGCTGTCCTTGCCGGCCCTTTTCTGTTCGTCCAGGTCGACGTCGCGATCCCAGAATATGTGCCAGCCCCGGCTTTGCTCATCAATCACTTCAGGGTGCTCTTCCAGAAACTTGTCCAGGAACAGCGTGATTTCCGAAACGTAACCATCATGTCCGGCCTTGTAGGTTTTCGGTTTGCTAAACATATGGCCTCCAGTCCTGATGATTTTTGGACTTCCAGCCGCGTCTCGAGTTTCCTGCTCCTGTATTTAATGGCGCAAGCATGCAGCTTGCAACACCGTGGGAAATTGCCTGGAAGTATAGAAATATTTCAAATGAAAACTAAAAGATATAGTCCGTTCTACGTGCATGTAGCAGTATTTCGTCATATCCATCTGGCAATCTTGAACGTTGCTAGAGCTGCCCAATGATAGGCTGCACCCGTTATCGTCAGAAAACGTCGGTTGTCAAAATGTTATTCAGATGATTGATGGCGTGTGGAGACGTTGTGGTATTTCCATTGGAGATAGTTAGTGGGCAACATTACAAGAGGGGCTGGCAAGCGCCAGCAAATAGTGGATAAGGCGACTGAGCTGTTTTCCGCGCATGGTTTCCATCCTGTCGGCGTGGATCGGATCATTGACGAATCAAACGTGGCGAGAATGACCATGTATCGTCATTTCGCAGGAAAAAACGACCTGATCGGGGAGGTCCTGGGGCAGCGCTTCACTTTCATCGTCGACAGCATCGCTCGGCAGCTGGCGCCGATGGAAGATGCCGGCGCCCGCATCAAAGCCATTTTTGACTGGTACGGAGCCTGGTTTCGCAGTCCTGAATTCGCAGGATGCTTATTCGAGAGGGCGCTTGCCGAATTTGGCACTGCCTATCCTGGCGTGTCGGAAGTGGCAATCGGTTACAGGGTGAAATTGTTCGGGTGGTTTGAAGAATTATTATTGGAGATAGTGCCAGACAAGGCCGCAAAACAGCTGGCCGGCGTGTTTGTGATGCTGCTCGATGGCGCCACGATTGACGCTCGTGCGTTCAACGATCCGTCGGCCGCGGAGCGAGCCTGGCAGGCGGCGGAACTGCTGCTGAACCAGGCGAAGAACGCAGCGCCGCGTCTTTTTGAGCGGGCATAAGATTCATTTATCCTGCAGCGCGCGCCGGTACTGGATCGCCTCCGCCACATGGGCTGCGCCGATGATATCGGCCGCGGCCAGGTCGGCGATGGTGCGCGCCACTTTCAATACCCGATGGTAAGCACGCGCCGACCAGTGCAGGTGCGCCATCGCGCCGCTCAGCAGTTTTTCACCGGCCTTGTCGGGTTTGCAGAAGCGGTCGATTTCATTGGCCGACAAGCCATTGTTTTGCTTGCCCTGGCGGACCATCTGCAACCCATGCACCTGCGCCACCCGGGCCGCGATCGCGGTGGAAGATTCGCCATCGGCTTGTTTGAGCAGCTGATCGTGGGGCACGGCCGCCACCTGGATCTGCATGTCGATGCGATCCAGCAGCGGCCCCGAAATCCTGTTTTGGTAACGCAGGATATTATCGGGCGTGCAGCGGCATGGCTTGGCCGCATGGCCGAGGTAGCCGCAAGGACAGGGATTCATCGCCGCCAGCAGCTGGAACTGCGCGGGAAAATCGGCCTGGCGCGCGGCCCGCGAAATCGTGATGTGGCCGGATTCGAGCGGCTCGCGCAATACTTCCAGCACACGCCTGTCGAACTCGGGCAGTTCGTCGAGGAACAAGACGCCGCGATGCGCCAGGGAAATTTCACCCGGACGCGGCGGGCTGCCGCCGCCCACCAGCGCCACGCCGGACGCAGTGTGGTGCGGCGCCCTGTATGGCCGCACCTTCCAGCGCGCGCCGGAAAAACCGCTGGTGAGCGACTGCACTGCGGCCGATTCCAGCGCTTCACGATCGCTCATAGGCGGCAGGATTCCCGGAAAACGCGCCGCCAGCATGGATTTTCCGGTGCCCGGAGGGCCAACCAGCAGCACGCTATGGTTGCCGGCCGCCGCCACTTCCAGCGCGCGTTTGGCCTGCGCCTGTCCTTTGACGTCGCTGAAATCGAGGTAGGGAGGCAGCCGCCGTTGCGGCTCCGCTGTGTGGCGCGACAGTTTTGTTTCCTGTTGCAGAGAGGAAAAGTGAGCGCATACCTGCAACAAACTGTCAGCCGGGAAAATGCAAGCATCGCCAACCAGCGCCGCCTCATCGGCATTGCCGCGCGGCAGGATGAAAGCACGGCGTTCGCCGCTGTCCGCGGTCATGGCGAAAGTCATCGCCAGCGCGCCGCGTATCGGCCTCAATTCGCCAGACAGCGACAGTTCCCCGGCAAATTCATATTGATCGAGCTGGTCGGACGGCATTTGTCCCGAAGCCGCCAGGATGCCGAGCGCAATCGGCAAATCGAAACGGCCCGATTCTTTCGGCAGATCGGCTGGCGCCAGGTTGACCGTGATGCGGCGCGAGGGAAATTCGAAACGCGCATTTTGCAGCGCTGCGCGGACCCGGTCTTTGGATTCCTTGACCTCGGTTTCGGGCAGGCCGACGATGGTAAAAGATGGCAGGCCGTTGGCCAGGTGGACTTCGACCGTGACCGCGGGCGCCTGCATGCCTGCCAGCGCCCGGCTTCTCAGTACCGCCAGCGTCACTGGCTCGGCATCAAGGGCGTTTCAATTGCGCTTCAAGCTCGGTCACGCGAGCCTCAAGCGCTTCGAGCTTGGCGCGGGTGCTTGCCAGCACCTGGGCCTGCACGTCGAATTCTTCACGCGTGACCAGGTCCAGCTTGGAGAATCCCTGGCCCAGCATGGCCTTGACGTTTTTCTCGATATCCTTGGCGGGAGAGTTTTCGATGGCCTGGTTGATCTTGGCCTGGATGTCGTCAAAAAAGTTGGGTTTGTTCATGATCGGCCCTTCAAGGTAAATAAGAAAAATGATAACCGATACAGGCAAACCCGACATCGGAATTCTGGTCCGGCGGGGCAGTTTAAGCCATAACCACCCATCCTTCCGCCGCTAGAGCTGCTTGCGGTATTGCACGAAACCGGAACGTTGCGCGATGCGGTCGTACAGCTGCATCGCGGTGCTGTTGGTTTCGTGCGTCAGCCAATGCACGCGGGTGCTGCCGGCCGCCTTGGCCTGCGCATAGACATGCTCGATCAGCCGGCGGCCGACGCCGGCGCCGCGCTGTTGCGGCGAGACGTACAAATCTTGCAGGTAGCAGGAATCTTCCACTGTCCAGCAGGAACGATGGAAAATCCAGTGGACCAGGCCGACCGCCTCGCCGCCTGCCATCGCCAGCGCGCCGAACGCCGGTTCCTTCGGATCCAGCAGGCGCTGCCAGGTGACCAGGCGCGTGGCTTGCGGAATATCGACTTCATAAAAATCCTGGTAGCCCTGCCATTGCGGCTGCCAGATGGCGAAATCCTGCTCGCTGAGCGCCTTGATCTGAATCGATGAACGTGGTGCGGATGCCAAGATAACCTCCTGTGGAAATACGATGACGATAAATGCCTGCGGGTGCACAACAGCGTTTATCGTAGCGCCGCAAGTTGGTATCATCAAAGATCCAAGATTGATTATATTTATAGGTCCAATGTGAAGATTGCGCCTCCGCTCCTGTTGATGAACCTCGATCCAGCCGGCATTACGCTGGACGGCGGCAACGGCCTGGCCAAGCAGCTCTACCTGGCGCTGCGCCAACGGATCCTGGCCACGCCCGGCACTTACCGCATCAAGCTGCCCACTTCGCGCAACCTGGCGCTGGCTTTGCAGGTGTCGCGCAATACCGTGGTGCGGGCGTACGAGCAGCTGTACGCCGAGGGTTACATCAGCAGCAGGGTGGGCGACGGCACCTATGCCGATGGCCTGGCGGCGGCAGTTGTTGCCGAGCCGGATGCGCAGGCCGCGGCAGCGCCCGCCATGCGGCAATCGGCCATGCAGGGGCGCTTGAGCGGATATGAGACACGGCGCCGCATGTCGGCCGGGCCGGCGCGCGCGTTCCGGCTCGGGATTCCCGCCTATGACTTGTTTCCGAACCAGATCTGGGGCCGTCTGCAAAGCCAGTTCTGGCGTCGTGCGCCGCTGGCGGAAATGGGTTACGGCGACGCCGCCGGCAACCTGCGGCTGCGCGAACTGATTGCGGCCTACCTGCGGCAGGCGCGCGGGCTGGCTTGCGAACCGTCGCAAATCGTCATCACGGCCGGAGCGCAGCACGGGATTGCCCTGTGCGCGCAATTGCTGCTCGATGCCGGCGACAAGGTCGCTATCGAAAATCCTTGTTATCCGGCTGCAGCTGCAGCGCTGGCGGTGGTTGGCGCGCAGCTGGTGGGGATTGCCCTGGACCAGGATGGGATGGACACGTCGCAACTTGCGCAGCACGCTGATTGCCGGATGGCGTATGTGACGCCGTCGCACCAGTATCCGCTCGGGGTCACGCTGTCGCTGGCGCGCCGGCTCGAACTGCTAGCCTGGGCCGAGCGCCACAACACCTGGGTCGTCGAAGACGATTACGACGGCGAATATCGTTACGACGGCACGCCATTGGCGCCGCTGGCGGCGCTCGATCGCAGCGGGCGCGTGCTGTATGTCGGCACCTTTTCAAAAATCGCCTTTCCCGGTTTGCGGCTGGGCTACCTGGTGCTGCCGCCCAAGCTGGTGCCGGCGCTGACCGCGCTGCACGCCATGGGCGACCGCCATCCGCCGGCCGCGGACCAGGCGGTGATGGCCGAATTCATCGCGGCCGGTCATTTCCAACGCCACATCCGGCGCATGCGGCGCGCCAGCCGCGCGCGCCGTGACGCCTTGCTGGAAGGCTGGGCGCCATTGTTCGGACAGCAGCTGCCTTTGCCCAAGGTCGCCGCCGGTTTGCACCTGAGCCTGCCATTGGCGAGCGCCGGACAGGAGGCTGACCTGGTGGCCAAGGCCATCGCCGCCGGCGTTGAGCTCAATCCCATGAGCCGGTTCTGCCTGCCTGGGCAAGCAGTCAATCCGCAGCATCGAGCCGGCCTGGCGCTGGGTTTTGCCGGTGTCGACGAAGTGGCCATCGGGCGCGCACTGTTATCCCTGCAGCAAGCCTGGACTTGATTTGTAGCCGACTACAGGACGTCATGTAGTCTCTCCCTCATGTTTTTGCACCAAAATAATGCTCAATTAAATGCGTGCATTATTGTGGTGCATTTCCTTGCCGATTTTTTTGTGCAAGAACATCCCGCAGTTAACAATCAGTAAAAGCAGTGAGTAAAACGCCCCACAAGGGGCTGCAGTCATGGAAAAGGAGAGATCGGCGCAGTTGGCATGGGTTCTGCTATGGAAAGTCCGAGGAGTACTGATTTAGCGGTTTTTCATTCAACATACCAACAGGGACATCCATGAAAAAGCTGATTTTAGCCGCAGCAATAGCAGCAAGTTTCTCCGCAGGTCTCGCTCACGCCGAAGACGCCAAGCCGGATAACGAGATCAGTTACAACATTGGCGCGGTCAACGACTACCGCTTCCGCGGCATTTCGCAAACGCGTTTTGACCCGGCGATACAGGGCGGCGCGGACTACACCAACAACCCTACCGGCCTGTATGCGGGCACCTGGCTGTCGAATATCAAGTGGATCAAGGATGCGGTCGACAGCGCCCATACCGGCACCGGCGGCAAGGGCCCGGTTGAATGGGACATCTACGGCGGCAAGCGCGGCGAACTGCCTGGCGGCTTCACCTATGACGTCGGCGGCCTGTACTACTACTACCCGACCAACAACTACAGCCAGATCGGCCGCAACGCCAACACTTTCGAGCTGTATGGCCAGATCGGCTACGGCCCGGCTTATTTCAAGTACTCGCATGCGCTGACCAACCTGTTCGGCACGGTCGACAGCAAGAACAGCGCTTATTACGATGCCGGCGCCAATTTCGATGTCGGCGCGGGCGTCACGCTGGGGCTGCACCTCGGCCACCAGACCGTGGAGCATTTCAGCTTCGGCAGCTACACCGACTGGAAAATCGGCGCCACCAAGACCTTTGACCAGCTGGCCGGCGTGACGCTGGGACTTGCCTATGTCGGCACCGACGCCAAGGATGGCGCGTACGTCAGCCCGAGCGGCAAGAACCTGGGCCGCAACGGGGTAGTGTTTTCGGTAGCGAAGACCTTCTGACGCATTGGGGACAGAATTACTCTGTCCCCAACTGACCAGGACATGAGCTTAAAGCAAAGCTGGATTACGCAAAACCTGAGTGAGCTGAATTCCTAAATTCGATAAAACAACGAGGCCGACATGAAACTGATTACAGCAATCATCAAACCATTTAAGCTCGACGAGGTGCGCGAAGCGCTTTCGGCGATTGGCGTGCAAGGCATTACCGTGACCGAGGTCAAGGGTTTCGGCCGCCAGAAAGGGCATACTGAGCTGTACCGCGGCGCCGAATACGTGGTCGACTTCTTGCCGAAGACGAAAATCGAAGCAGCGGTGGACGACAGCATCCTGGAACAGGCGGTAGAAGCGATTGAAAACGCGGCGCGCACCGGCAAGATCGGCGACGGCAAGATTTTTGTATTTGATCTGCAGGAAGTTATTCGTATTCGTACCGGTGAAACCGGCAAAGATGCAATCTAAGGGGATAAAAAATATGAACATCAAAAGTACGTTTGCTACGATTTTGGCGGCTTGCACGCTGATCGCGGCTACTTCCATGTTGCCGGCCCGTGCCGCCGACGAGGCATCGGCAAGCGCTAGCGCAAGCGCAAGCGTGGCGGCTGCCAGTGCGGATGCTTCCACCGCAGCTCCGGCTGCCGCGCCTGCGGCATCGGTTGCTGCGGCGCCGGCAGCGGCCGCTCCGGCCGCCAGCGCTCCGGCTGCCGCCGCGCCTGCGGCGCCGGTGCCGAACAAGGGCGATACTGCCTGGCTGCTGGTATCGACCGCGTTCGTGATCCTGATGACTTTGCCGGGCCTGGGCCTGTTCTACGGCGGCCTGGTGCGCAGCAAGAACATGCTGTCGGTGCTGATGCAATGCTTCACGGTGTTCTCGCTGATCATCGTACTGTGGATACTTTACGGTTACAGCATTGCGTTCACCGAGGGCAATGCCTTCTTCGGCGGATTCAGCCGCCTGTTCTTGCACGGCATGACGCCGGATTCGGTTGCCGCCACTTTCAGCAAAGGCGTGGTAGTGCCTGAGTTTGCCTACGTGGTGTTCCAGGGGGCGTTTGCCGCGATCACCTGTGCGCTGATCATCGGCGCCTTCGCCGAGCGCGCAAAGTTCTCCGCGATCCTGGTGTTCACGGTCCTGTGGTTCACGTTCGCTTACCTGCCGATGGCGCACATGGTCTGGTTCTGGCCTGGTCCTGATGGCTTTACCGATGCCGCTGCCGCGGAAAAACTGACCGCTACCGGCGGCTGGCTGTTCCAGAAGGGCGCGCTCGATTTCGCCGGCGGCACCGTGGTGCATATCAATGCCGCTATCGCGGGCCTGGTTGGTTCGTACGTGATCGGCAAGCGCGTCGGCTTCGGCAAGGAAGCATTCAAGCCGCATAGCCTGACCCTGACCATGGTCGGCGCTTCGCTGCTGTGGTTCGGCTGGTTCGGTTTCAACGCCGGCTCCGCGCTGGAAGCCAACGGCAGCGCCGCACTGGCTTTCATCAATACCTTGCTGGCGACTGCCGCTGCGGTGTTGAGCTGGAGCGCCGGTGAATGGATCGGCAAGGGCAAGCCGTCGATGCTGGGCGGCGCTTCGGGTGCGGTCGCCGGCCTGGTGGCGATTACGCCTGCCGCCGGTTTCGTCGGCCCGATGGGCGCTCTGATCATGGGCTTGCTGGCTGGCTTCATCTGCCTGTGGGGTGTCACCGGCCTGAAACGCCTGCTTGGTGCGGACGATGCGCTGGACGTGTTCGGCGTGCATGGCGTCGGCGGTATCCTGGGCGCATTGCTGACCGGCGTGTTTGCGGCGCCTAGCCTGGGCGGCGTCGGCATCTATGACTATGTCACCAATGCAGTGCTGCCAGACTATTCGATCACTGGCCAGCTGTGGATCCAGTTTGAAGGCGTGCTGACGACCCTGGTCTGGTCGGGCGTGGTGTCGCTGATCGCATTCAAGCTGGTCGACATCGTCATGGGCTTGCGCGTGACCGAAGAAGAAGAACGCGAAGGCCTGGACATCTCCAGCCATGGCGAATCTGCTTATCACGACTGAGTCTTGCCTGATTGCGCTGGATAGCTGCAGCATTGGCTATCCGGTGCGATGTTCGATGCAATCCCGGGCTCGTCCTGGGATTTGTTTTTTTGACGTAGCCGTTTCAGGAGATTCCAGCTTGGACCCGACCATCACCCCGCAACGCCTGACCGCATGCACGGTTGAAGACGTCAAGGCGAACCAGTTCGATCAGGTGGTGGGGCCGCTCACCGATATCCTGATGGCGTGCGTGGAGCAGGGCGCCAGCATCGGATTCCTGGATACGCCGAATACCGAAGATGCTTTTTCATTCTGGTACGGCGTCAGCGGCTCGCTGGTGAGCGGCGGCCGGCGCTTGCTGGTGGCGCGCTTTGCCGGCCAGATCGTCGGCACCGTGCAGCTGGTGCTGGCGGCGCCGGCCAACGGCCGTCACCGCGCCGAGATTTCCAAGCTGCTGGTGCATCCCGACGTGCGGCGCAAAGGCGTGGCGCGCGTGCTGATGCAAAAGACAGAGACGATTGCGCGCGCCGACGGCCGCTCGCTGCTGTTCCTGGAGACACGCACCGGCGACGCGGCGGAATCCCTGTATAGCTCGCTCGGATTTGAACTGGCCGGCATCGTTCCCGCCTATGCCCGCTCGACCACCGGCAAGCTGAGCGACAGCAGCTTCATGTATAAACGGATCTGATCCTGAGGGGTTAGCGGCAATTACGCTCGAATCCGATAACAATGTGACACGATTTACAAGGCGCCTGACGGCGCTTTTTTGTTTTTCCGGGACTTTAAAAATCCGCGACCGGCCCGATGTAAACTTGGCTCATAGACGCACCTGCCGGAGCGTCGCCGTGGATGGCATCCCGGCGGTAGACCGGCGAAATAATGCATTTCCCGTTAGAATCTGCGTCTCTTGCCTGTCATGGGAGTCCTGAAAGACATTCCTGTCATGGGCAGTTGCGCAAGTTCGCTGCATAGTTCCCAAAAGAAAGTTTTATATGGTTCCGCACCTTGTCACCGCCCTGAACGGCCCTTTGCTCGATCTGGAAAAGAAAATCCTCGCAGCCACCCCGGCTATCGAGCGCTGGTTCCGGATGGAATGGCAAGAGCATACGCCGCCGTTCTATTGCTCGGTCGACCTGCGCAACTCGGGCTACAAGCTGGCCCCGGTGGATACCAACCTGTTCCCGGGCGGATTCAGCAATCTTTCGCCCGAAATGTTGCCGCTGGCGATACAGGCGGCCATGGCCGCCATCGAAAAATATTGTCCGGACGCCAAGAACCTGCTGCTGCTGCCGGAACTGAACACGCGCAATACCTTTTATCTGCAGAACGTGGCGCGGCTGATGCAGATTTTCCGCCAGACCGGCTTGCATGTGCGGCTGGGTACGCTCGATGAAAGCGTGAAAGAAGCACAGACGATCGAATTGCCGGACGGCAGCACCATTACGCTGGAGCCGATGGAGCGCTCCGCCAACGGCCGCCGGCTGGGTTTGAAGAATTTCGACCCGTGCACCATTTTGCTGAATAACGACCTGTCTTCCGGTACGCCGTCGATACTGGAGAACCTGAACGAACAAAATGTGCTGCCGCCGCTGCACGCCGGCTGGACCGTGCGCCGCAAGAGCAACCATTTCATGGCCTACGACGAAGTGGTGAAGAAGTTTTCGAAGCTGGTGGATGTCGATCCGTGGATGCTGAATCCGTTCTTCGCCAAGGTCGACCAGGTCGATTTCGACGCGGCGGACGGCGACGACAAGCTGGCGGCCGCCGTCAGCTCGCTGCTGGCCAAGATCCGCAAGAAATACAAGGAATACGGCATCACGGAAAAACCGTTCGTGATCGTCAAGGCCGACGCCGGCACCGACGGCATGGGCGTGATGAGCGTGACCGACGTCAGCCAGATCAAGGAGCTGAGCCGCAAGCAGCGCGAGAAGCTGTCGCTGGGCAAGGCCGGCGGCGAAATCCACGACCTGATCATCCAGGAAGGCGTCCATACTTTCGAGCATATCAATGATGCGGTGGCGGAACCGGTGGTGTACATGATCGACCGTTACGTGGTCGGCGGCTTTTACCGCGTGCATGCCGAACGCGGCATCAATGAAAACCTGAATGCGCCGGGCGCCCATTTCGTGCCGCTGGCGTTCGCCCAGCAGCATGCGCTGCCGGACATGCTGGCCAAGCCGGGCACTACCGCGCCGAACCGCTTCTATATGTATGGCGTGGTCGCACGTCTCGGTTTGCTGGCGGCTTCGCTTGAAATGGAAAAGACCGATCCCAATCCAGAGGAATACTGATTGTGGGACAGAGCTGCCCGGGTAGGGTTTAAGAGCCACCGCAGCGTGGCGAATTACACGGTCTGTGCGACTCTGTCCCCAACTGATCAGATAAAACGATTGATGTGCAAAGAATACTAATACAGGATAGAAAATGAAAATAGCTTTCCTCGCCGATCCGCTGGATACCTTCAAGACGTACAAGGATTCGACTTACGCCATGATGGTCGAAGCCGTCAAGCGCGGCCACACCATCTATGCGTTCGAGCAAAAGGACATGGCGCTGGAAAGCGGGGTTGTCACCGCCAACGTGGTGCGCGTCAGCCTGACCGGCGACGACAAGGACTGGTACCGGGCCAGCGCGCCCGCCGCCATGTTCCTGTCGGAATTCGATGCGATCCTGTTGCGCAAGGACCCGCCTTTCGACATGGAGTACATCTACACCACCTACCTGCTGGAATTGGCGGAAACACAAGGCGCCCGGGTATTCAACAAACCGCAGGCGATCCGCGACCACAATGAAAAGCTGGCGATTGCCCAATTCTCCAAATACACTTCGCCGACCCTGGTGACGCGCGATGCGGCACGCTTGCGCGCCTTCCACGCAGAACACCAGGATGTGATCCTGAAGCCGCTCGACGGCATGGGCGGCACCGGTATTTTCCGGGTGCGGCAAGACGGCCTGAACCTGGGCTCGATCATCGAAACCCTGACCGACAACGGCCATCGCACCATCATGATCCAGCGCTTCATCCCGGAAATAGTCGCCGGCGACAAGCGCGTGCTGGTAATTGGCGGTAAAGTCGTGCCCTATTCGCTGGCGCGGATTCCGCAAGGCAGCGAGGTGCGCGGCAACCTGGCGGCCGGCGGCGTCGGCGTGGCGCAGCCGCTGACGGCGCGCGACCGTGAAATCGGCGAAGCACTTGGGCCGGTGTTATCACAGCGCGGCCTGTTACTGGTAGGATTAGATGTGATTGGCGATTATCTGACTGAAGTCAACGTCACCAGCCCGACTTGCTTCCAGGAAATCAAGCAGCAGGCCGGTTTTGATGTCGCCGAGATGTTTATCGACGCGCTGGAAGCGGCGCTGTAACTTATTTTGTTGTTCTGGTTGTTGACAGCCAAAGCTGTGGACCAGGATGGTCGTTGCTGTAAAACCGTTGTAAACCGGGACGAATCCGTAAGCCGGATTTGAAATTGAAACTATGATTGGCATTCTCCTTTTAACCCACGCCCCCCTGGGCCAGGCATTCATCGCGGCTGCCTCTCATGTGTTTCGCCAGACGCCGGAGCGGCTTGAAGCGATCGACGTGGTCGCCGACCAGAATCCCGTCGAAGTGCAAAAACTGGCCAAGCAGGCCGCTGCACGCCTGGACGATGGTTCGGGGGTGCTGGTGATTACCGACGTCATGGGCGGTACGCCATCCAATTGCACGCTGCCGTTTTGCACCGGCAACCAGACCCAGGTGATTGCCGGCATCAGCTTGCCGATGCTGCTGCGCGCCTTGACCTATCGCAACGACACGCTGGACGTGGTGACCGAAATGGCGCTGGCCGGCGGCCAGGGCGGGGCGGTCAGGGTCGATAACCGGGTGCGGGTGGCGCACTGATTTGCCAGGGCCGGGTCTTTCAATAAATCCAATATTAGATAAAAGACAAATGATTCAACAAGAAATCGAAATCATCAACAAACTCGGCTTGCACGCTCGCGCGTCAGCCAAATTTACGCAACTGGCAAGCAAATTCAAAAGTGAAGTCTGGATGACCCGCAACAAGCGCCGCGTCAACGCCAAGTCGATCATGGGCGTGATGATGCTGGCGGCCGGCAAGGGCAGCACGATATTGCTGGAAGCCGACGGCGAGGATGAGAAGACCTGCTTTGATGCCTTATACCAGCTGATTCAAGACAAGTTCGGCGAGGGGGAATGATCCTGATTTGTGAACGGACGCGCCGAGACGCGTGTCCGGGCACTGCCCAATTATTTTCTTTGCAATTTAAACGTTTTATCTAGTCAGTTGAGGACAGGGCCGCACCGGGAGCGCAATTCGCCGCAAGGTTGATCCAGGCGTCTCCCGGGTCCTGCTCCACAATGTATAAAATTGGGCGACCAGATGGCATCTTTCACCTTACACGGCATCCCGGTTTCACGCGGCATCGCGATCGGCCGCGCCCATCTGCTGGCGCCGGCGGCGATGGACGTCAAACATTACCTGATCGGCGAAACCGAGGTCGAAGCCGAAGTCCAGCGCTTGCAGAACGCCGTCACCAGGGTGCGTACCGAGCTGCAGACCATACGCGCCGACCTGCCGAAAGAATCGCCGCCCGAGCTGGGCGCCTTTGTCGACGTCCACCTGCTGATCCTGTCGGACCCGATGCTGGCCGAGATGTCGCTCGATATCATCCGCAACCGCCAATACAACGCCGAGTGGGCGCTGGTAACCCAGATCGACGAATTGTCGGCGCAGTTCGATGAAATCGAAGACACCTACCTGCGCGAGCGCAAGATGGATGTGCTGCAGGTGGGCGAACGCCTGCTGAAAGTGCTGACCGGCACCTCCACCCGGTTGCCGGAAGTCGACAGCGACGGCGCTTCGTTCGCCAATATCGTGGTGGTCGCCTATGACATTTCCCCGGCCGACATGCTGCAGTTCCGCGACCGCGCGTTCGCCGGTTTCGTCACCGACCTCGGCGGCCAGAATTCGCATACCGCGATCGTCGCGCGCAGCCTGGATATCCCGGCCGCGGTCGGCATGAACAACGCTTCGCGCCTGATCAAGCAGGACGACTGGATCATCATCGACGGCGACGCCGGTGTTGTCATTGTCGACCCGGCAACAGTGATACTCAAACAATACCGCGAACGGCAGGTGCACCTGCTGCGTTCGCGCAGGAAACTCGGCAAGATCAAGAAGACCCGCGCGGTGACCCTGGACGGCACGGAAATCAGCCTGCTGGCCAACATTGAACTGCCCAGCGATTGCGCGGCGGCGATGGATGCCGGCGCCAGCGGGGTCGGCCTGTTCCGTTCGGAATTCCTGTTCATGGGCCGCATCGGCCCCCAGCACGAGCTGCCGACCGAGGATGAGCAGTTCGAATCCTACCGGCAGGCAGTAACGGCGATGAAGGGCCGGCCGGTGACGATCCGCACGCTGGACGTCGGCGCCGACAAGCCCATCAACACCGAAGAACAGACCGCGCTCAACCCGGCGCTGGGCCTGCGCGCGATCCGCTACTGCCTGGCCGAGCCGCAGCTGTTCCTGACGCAGCTGCGGGCAATCTTGCGCGCTTCGGCCTTTGGCAAGGTCAAGCTGCTGATCCCGATGCTGGCGCATGCTTTCGAGATCGACCAGACCCTGGCCATGATCGCGCAAGCCAAGCAGCAGCTGCGCGATGAAGGCGTCGCCTTCGACGAGGCGATCCAGACCGGCGCCATGATCGAAATCCCGGCAGCGGCGCTGGCCTTGCCGATGTTCATCAAGCGCATGGATTTCCTGTCGATCGGCACCAATGACCTGATCCAGTACACGCTGGCGATCGACCGCGTCGACCACGAAGTAGCGCATTTGTATAATCCGCTGCACCCGGCGGTCCTGTTCCTGCTGTCGACCGTGATCGCGCTGGGGCGCAAGGCCGGCATCCCGGTGTCGGTCTGCGGCGAAATGGCGGGCGACGTCAAGTTCACCCGATTGCTGCTGGGCATGGGTTTGCTGGAATTTTCCATGCATCCGGCGCAGCTGCTGGCGGTGAAGCAGGAAGTACTGAACAGCGACCTGGACGAACTGACGCTGCAAACCCGGAAAATCCTGCGCAACACCGAGCCGAGCGCGATTGCGGCGGCAGTCAACCAGATGCGCATGACCGCATAATAATTACCTGTTCCATGCGTTCAGGTTTGACGCCAGGCCCCGACTTGGTTATTCTTAAGCTTATCGCGCCGATTTGAATGGTTTCACCACCTCAGCTTGCGGGCGCGCGGCATCACCCGGTCCAAGGACCAGGCGATGCCAAATAAATACGGCTAAAGCGAGCTTGACGTACAAGCCCAGAATTTAGCCCGATTAGCGAAAGCTCTCGGGCTTTTTTTATTTCCATACAACTCTCATGCCTACCGTACCAGCCATGTCCCAAGGAATAGTAGCCCCGCAGTCCATGCATTTCGCGACGCCGCTGCAGTTGCAAAGCGGCGCGCTGCTGGCGGATTACACGCTGGTGTATGAAACCTACGGCAGCCTCAACGCCGACAAGTCGAATGCGGTGCTGGTCTGCCACGCCCTGAACGCCTCGCATCACGTCGCCGGCGTGTACCAGGACGATGAAAAGAATGTCGGCTGGTGGGACAACATGGTGGGGCCGGGCAAGGCGCTCGACACCAGCAAGTTCTTCGTCATCGGCGTCAACAACCTGGGTTCCTGTTTCGGTTCGACCGGTCCGATGCACATCAATGCCGCCACCGGCAAGCCATACGGCGCGGAATTCCCGGTGGTGACCGTGGAAGACTGGGTGCAAGCGCAAGCACGCCTGGCCGATGCGCTTGGCATCAGGCAGTTCGCCGCCGTCATGGGCGGTTCGCTGGGCGGCATGCAGGCGCTGGCCTGGAGCCTGGCGTATCCAACCCGCCTGCGGCATTGCGTGGTGATTGCCTCGACCCCCAAGCTGTCGGCGCAGAACATTGCTTTCAACGACGTCGCGCGCCAGGCTATCCTGACCGATCCCGGTTTCCATGGCGGCGATTATTACGCCCATGGCGTGGTGCCCAAGAACGGTTTGCGGGTGGCGCGCATGGTGGGCCACATCACCTATCTGTCGGATGACGACATGGCCGAGAAATTCGGCCGCGACCTGCGTTCCGGCGCCTACCAGTTCGGCTTCGGCATCGATTTTGAAATCGAATCCTACCTGCGCTACCAGGGCGACAAATTTTCCGAATACTTTGACGCCAACACCTATCTGCTGATCACCAAGGCCCTCGATTATTTCGATCCGGCCAAGGAATACGGCGGCGACCTGACCCTCGCCTTGAGCAAGACCCAGGCGCAGTTCCTGCTGGTCTCGTTCATGACCGACTGGCGTTTTTCGCCGGAACGCAGCCGTGAAATAGTGCAGGCCCTGGTCAACAACAAGCGCCGCGTCAGCTACGCCGAGATCGACGCTCCGCACGGCCACGATGCATTTTTGCTGGACGATCCGCGTTACATGAGCGTGGTGGGCGAATATTACAACCGGATCTGGCAGGAGCTGGAACAGCCGGCGGCGCCGAGCGCAGTGACTGAAGCAGCAGGAGCAGTACATGAATTTTGATCAATTGAGCAGCTTGCGGCCCGACCTGGCCTTTATCGCGCACTGGGTGCGCGGCGAGTCGCAGGTGCTGGACCTGGGGTGCGGCGACGGCGTCATGCTCGATTACCTGCAGTCCGACAAGCAATGCGCGGGTTATGGCGTCGAAATCGACGACGCCAAGATTCCGGTCTGCGTGGCGCGCGGCGTTTCGGTGATCCAGCAAGACATGGAAGCCGGATTGACGCTGTTCGCCGACAACGCCTTCGACACGGTGCTGTGCCTGTCGGCGCTGCAGATGATGAAAAATGTTGAAGGAGTATTACGCGACATCGCCCGCGTCGGCCGCGAAGCAATCGTCTCCTTCCCCAACTTTGCCTACTGGCCGCACCGGGTAGCGCTGTTGCGCGGGCGCATGCCGGTGTCCAAGTCCTTGCCTTACGAATGGTATGACACGCCCAACCTGCGCTGCGCCACCATCAAGGATTTTGAAGAGCTGGCCAATGAAGTCGGCCTGGAAGTGCTCGAATGCGTCGCCCTGCACGATGGCCGGCCGATCTCGGTGCTGCCAAACTGGCGTGGTAGTCTTGCGGTATTCCGATTTCGTAAGAAATAACCTAAAAAATAAAGGATATGCCGCCGGGCTGCTGCTGAAGCCGCAGCCTGGCGGTTTATCCTGAACTCCCGCCGCCGCGGGCGCATCCATGACATCAGATTCAAATCCCTGGCATCACTATCTCAACCGGCGCATGCTGATCTGCGCCTTCCTCGGCTTCAGTTCTGGCCTGCCGCTGTTCATCCTGCTCAGTTTGCTGCAAGCCTGGCTGAGTAAATCCGGCCTTGATGTGAAAGCGCTCGGCCTGTTCGCGCTGGTGATGTTTCCCTACACCTGGAAATTCCTGTGGTCGCCGCTGATGGACCGCTTTCATTTCGGCAAGCTGGGCCGCCGGCGCAGCTGGATGATGCTGACTCAGGCCAGCCTGTTCGTCGCCATCGGCAGCATGGGCATGCTTGATCCGCACGCCCAGGTGGCGGCGATTGCCTTCATGGCGTCGCTGGTGGCGTTCCTGTCGGCCAGCCAGGATATCGTGATCGACGCCTACCGGCGCGAGATCCTGCCCGACAGCGAGCAGGGCCTGGGTGCGGCGATCAACGTCAACGCCTACAAGGTAGCGGGCATGGTGCCGGGCGCCTTGTCGCTGTTCCTGGCCGACCACATGAGCTGGCAAGCGGTATTCTGGATCACGGCAGGGTTCATGCTGCCGGGCCTGGTCTGTACCCTGATGATCAAGGAACCGGCGGTATACGGCGCGCCGCCCAAGAACCTGCGGCAGGCTGTGGTATTGCCGTTCCAGGAATTCATCGCCCGCGACGGCTGGCGCAGCGCGTTGTGGGTGCTGGCTTTCATCTTCCTGTACAAGCTCGGCGACAGCATGGCGACCGCGCTTGCTACCAGGTTTTATATCGATCTCGGTTTTTCGCTGACCCAGATCGGCGTCATTTCCAAGACCACCAGCTTGTGGGCCAGCTTGGTCGGCGGCCTGGTCGGCGGCATCTGGATGGTGCAGATCGGGATTAACCGCGCCTTGTGGATCTTCGGCGTGGTGCAGGCTGTGACCATCCTCGGTTTTGCCTGGCTGGCCCAGGCCGGCCCGGATCCGCTGGTGCTGGCCATCGTGATCGGCGGCGAGGCGTTCGGCGTCGGCCTCGGCACCGCCGCTTTCGTGGCCTATATCGCGCGCACCACCGATCCGCGCTACACGGCGACCCAATACGCCCTGTTTACCAGCCTTGCTGCGGTGCCGCGCACCTTTATCAATTCCTCGGTCGGTTATATTGTTGCTGAAACCGGCTGGTTCCATTTTTTCATTTTATGTTTTGTGCTGGCGCTGCCGGGGATGTTGATTTTATTCAAGGTCGCACCGTGGAATGAAAAAACAGAAAACCCTGTTGCATCTTAGAAAAAGGTTTAGAATCAAATCGTGTAATCCTCTTCTGGGCCGCATCGAAAAACGAAGCTGGCTGACCAAGGAACTGTGCGTATCTGAAGAGGTCGAATTCGGTAGAAATAATCTTCAATTTGTTTTCGCAACATCGTTGATGCGGGGGTGATATGGATATCTACAGCAGCTTTGCGAGTCGGTTCGACAAAACCAGAGAAGAAGAATTTTCCTTAGAAGAATATCTTGCGCTTTGTAAGACTGACCCCAGCTGTTATGCAACAGCCGGGGAACGCATGCTGATGGCGATAGGCGAACCGCATCAGGTCGATACGCGGCACGACCCTTCCTTGTCGCGGATCTTTGCCAACAAGGTGCTCAAGGTCTATCCGGCGTTCAAGGAATTCTACGGCGCTGAAGAAGTGATCGAACAAGTGGTCGCTTATTTCCGGCACGCGGCGCAAGGCCTGGAAGAACGCAAGCAGATCCTCTATCTGCTCGGTCCGGTGGGCGGCGGCAAATCGTCGATCGCCGAACGCCTCAAACAATTGATGGAGCATGTGCCGTTCTATTCCCTCAAGGGATCGCCGGTCAACGAGTCGCCGCTGGGCCTGTTCGATTACGAAGAGGACGGCGCCATCCTGGAAGAACAGTACGGCATCCCGCGCCGCTATCTCAAATCGATACTGAGCCCGTGGGCGGTCAAGCGGCTGCATGAGTTCAACGGCGACATCCGCAAGTTCCGCGTGGTCAAACGCTATCCGTCGATCCTGCGGCAAGTCGCGATTTCCAAGACAGAGCCGGGCGATGAAAACAACCAGGACATTTCCACCCTGGTCGGCAAGGTCGATATCCGCAAGCTGGAGCAATATTCGCAAGACGATGCCGACGCCTACAGCTACTCCGGCGGGCTGTGCCTGTCGAACCAGGGTTTGCTGGAATTCGTCGAAATGTTCAAGGCGCCGATCAAGGTGCTGCATCCTTTGCTGACTGCAACCCAGGAAGGCAATTTCAAGGGCACCGAAGGTTTCGGCGCGATCCCGTTCGACGGCATCATCCTGGCCCACTCCAACGAGTCGGAATGGAAGGCGTTCCGCAACAACAAGAACAACGAAGCCTTGCTGGATCGCATCTACATCGTCAAGGTGCCGTATTGCCTGCGGGTGTCGGAAGAAATCAAGATCTACGAAAAGCTGATCCGCACTTCATCGCTGGGCAAGGCGATCTGCGCGCCGGGCACGCTGAAAATGATGGCGCAGTTTTCCATCCTGACGCGGCTGGGCGAGCCGGAGAACTCCAGCATCTTCTCGAAAATGCAGGTGTATGACGGCGAGAACCTGAAGGACAGCGATCCGAAAGCCAAGTCGTTCCAGGAATACCGCGATTATGCCGGTGTCGACGAGGGCATGACCGGGGTCTCGACCCGCTTCGCTTTTAAGATACTGTCGCGCGTATTCAATTTCGATTCGACCGAAGTGGCTGCCAATCCGGTGCACCTGATGTATGTGCTGGAACAGCAGATCGAACGCGAGCAGTTCCCGCAAGAGGTCGAGCAGAAGTACCTGTCGTACGTGAAAGATACGCTGGCGACGCGTTATGCCGAGTTCATCGGCAAGGAAATCCAGACCGCCTACCTGGAATCGTATTCCGAATACGGCCAGAACGTCTTCGACCGCTACGTCACCTATGCCGATTTCTGGATACAGGACCAGGAATTCCGCGACCATGACACCGGCGAAAGCTTTGACCGCGCGGCCTTGAACGGCGAGCTGGAAAAAATCGAAAAACCTGCCGGCATCAGCAATCCCAAGGATTTCCGTAACGAAATCGTTAATTTCGTGTTGCGCGCACGGGTCTCGAACGCCGGCAAGAATCCGCTCTGGACCAGTTACGAAAAACTGCGCGTGGTGATCGAGAAGAAAATGTTCTCGAATACCGAAGACTTGTTACCGGTCATTTCATTCAACGCCAAAGGTTCGAACGAAGAATTGCGCAAGCATGAAGATTTCGTCAATCGCATGGTCAGCAAGGGTTACACGCCGAAACAGGTGCGCTTGCTGTGCGAATGGTATCTGCGCGTGCGCAAATCGTCGTAAGGTGGGAATTGGGCACGCATTGGATAAATGCAGCGACTCACCCTAGGAGAGCCGACCGTGTTGCATCAGATAATCGACCGTAGACTGTCTGGCAAGAACAAAAGCATTGCCAACCGGGAGCGTTTCTTGCGGCGCTTCCGGGCGGCCATCCATCGCTCGGTGACGGAAGCCGTGCGCGACCGCGGCATCAAGGAAATCGAGAACGCCAAGAGCATCAGCATCCCGCGCAAGGGCATCAGCGAACCGGTATTCGGCCACGGCCCCGGCGGCAAGCGCGAGATGGTCCATCCCGGCAACCAGGATTACCTGCAAGGCGACCGCATTGCCCGCCCGGAAGGCGGCCAGGGCGGTGGCGGCAGCTCGGCCAGCGACCACGGCGAAGGCGAAGACGAGTTCGTGTTCCAGCTCTCGCGCGAAGAATTTATGCAGTATTTCTTTGAAGACCTGGAGTTGCCGCGCCTGATCAAGACCAACCTGCTGGCGGTGCCGAGCTGGAAAAACATGCGCGCCGGCTATTCGACAGACGGCACGCCCAACAACATCGACATCGTGCGTTCCCTGCGCAGCTCGCTGGGACGCCGGATTGCGCTTGGTTCGCCGCTGGTGGTCAAGCTGCGCGAGCTGGAACTGCTGATGGAGACGCTCAAGGCCGATCCGCAAGACCGGCGTGATGAAATCAAGCGCCTGGAGGACGATATCCATCACCTGAAGGGGCGCATCTGGCGCATTCCGTTCATCGATCCTTTCGACCTGCGCTACGTCAACCGGGTCAAGGTGCCGCAGCCGTCAAGCCGGGCCGTGATGTTTTGCGTGATGGACGTATCGGGCTCGATGGATGAGCAGCGCAAAGACTTGTCGAAGCGTTTCTTTATTCTGCTTTACCTGTTCCTGACCCGTAACTATGAACATATCGAAGTGGTTTTCATCCGCCATCACACGCGCGCCGACGAGGTCGATGAAGAAACCTTCTTTCATTCCCAGGAAAGCGGCGGCACGGTAGTATCGAGCGCGCTGGAGCTGATGAAGCAGATCATCGACGACCGTTATCCGCCGGGCGACTGGAATATCTACGGCGCGCAAGCCTCCGACGGCGATAACTGGAATGACGATTCGCCCAAATGCCGGCAGCTGCTGGAACTCGAAATACTGCCGCGTTCGCGCTATTTCGCCTACATCCAGGTTACCGTCGAAGAACAGAACCTATGGACAGAATATCAGCAGATCGCTGCGGTCAATCCCCAGTTTGCCATGAAAAAAGTGCAGGCTGCCAGCGAGATCTATCCGGTGTTCCGCGAACTGTTTGAAAAGCAGGTGCAGTCATGAACGACCGTCTGATCCGCCAGCCCTTGCCTTGTCCGTCTGACTGGACTTTCGACCTGATCGAGCTGTACAACGATGAGATTGCCCGCGTCGCGGCCAATTACAAGCTGGATATCTATCCCATCCAGCTCGAAATCATCACCGCCGAACAGATGATGGATGCCTATGCTTCCGCCGGCATGCCGGTGAATTACCGGCACTGGTCGTTCGGCAAGCATTTCCTGATGACCGAACGCGACTACAAGCGCGGACAGATGGGGCTGGCCTACGAAATCGTCATCAATTCGAATCCGTGCATCGCCTACCTGATGGAAGAAAACACCATGACCATGCAGGCGCTGGTGGTGGCGCATGCGGCGTATGGGCATAATTCTTTCTTCAAGGGCAACTACCTGTTCCAGCTGTGGACCGACGCCCACGCCATCATCGATTACCTGGTCTATGCCAAGGCCTACATTGCCGAATGCGAAGAACGCTACGGTTTTTCCAAGGTCGAGGAACTGCTCGATTCCTGCCATGCCTTGATGCATTACGGTGTCGACCGCTACAAGCGGCCGCAGAAACTGTCGCTGGAAAAAGAGCGGGCGCAACGGCGCGAGCGGGCCGAATACATGCAATCGCAGGTCAATGAATTGTGGCGCACCTTGCCGGAGAAAAAATCGGAAGCGGCCGAGCAGGTGGAAGGGCGCTTCCCGCCCGAGACGCAAGAGAACCTGCTGTATTTCGCCGAAAAGAATTCCCCGCTGCTGGAATCATGGGAGCGCGAAGTGATCCGCATCGTGCGCAAGATCGCACAGTATTTCTATCCGCAGCGCCAGACCCAGGTCATGAACGAAGGCTGGGCCACGTTCTGGCATTACACCATCCTCAACACGCTGTACGACGAGGGCAAGCTGACCGACGGCTTCATGATGGAGTTCCTGCATTCGCACAGCAACGTGGTGTACCAGCCGCCGGTGACCAAATCGTATTACAGCGGCATGAATCCGTATGCGCTGGGCTTCGGCATGATGAGCGACATCCGCCGCATCTGCGAAAAGCCCACCGACGAAGACCGGCAATGGTTTCCCGAACTGGCGGGAACGCCTTGGCTGGACACCTTGCATTACGCGATGCGCAATTTCAAGGATGAGAGTTTTGTCGCCCAGTACCTGTCGCCGAAGCTGATACGCGACATGCGCCTGTTCGCGGTACTGGACGACGAGAACCGTAGCGAACTGGAAGTCTCGGCGATCCATAACGACGCCGGTTACCAGTATGTGCGGCAAGCCCTGTCACGGCAGTACGACATCAACCACCGCGAACCGAACATCCAGGTCTGGTCGGTCAACACACGCGGCGACCGCAGCCTGACGCTGCGCCATTTCCGCAGCGACGGCCGGCCGCTGGCGGACGGCACCGACGAAATCCTGCGGCATATGGCGCGCCTGTGGCAGTTTGATGTGTACCTGGAGAGCGTCGACGACAGCGGCAATGTCTTGCAACGCTATGAATGCGTCAGCGAAAACAAGTATGCGCTGCGGCCATGAAACACGATTGGCAACGACGCTGATACAAGCAGCCAGCCCGGTCAAACCGGGCTGTTTTTTTACTGGCTGGCCGCAGCCCGGCTATGCACCAGCTTGCCGGCGGCATAGGTCGCGGCAATCGCCCGGTCGTCGCCCAGCAAGGCCAGCGCAAACAGCAGTTCTTCCAGGCTCTCGGTACGTTCGCTGCGGCGCGCCAGCAGCGGCGTGGCTTGCGGATCGAGCACGATGAAATCGGCTTCGGCGCCGGCCGCGAAATTGCCGATCGTGCCTTCCAGCTGCATGCTGCGCGCGCCGCCCAGCGTCGCCAGGTAGAACATCCGCATTGCCGGCAGGTAGGTGGTCGCCATGCGCGCCACCTTGTAGGCTTCGTTCATGGTTTGCAGCATGGAGAAACTGGTGCCGCCGCCGACGTCGGTCGCCAGCGACAACGGCACGGCCGCCGCATCGGCGCCTTTGAAATCGAACAGGCCGCTGCCGAGGAACAGGTTGGAAGTCGGACAGATCGCGATAGCCGATTGCGTCTCCGCCATGCGCTGGCGATCATGGTTGTCGAGCCAGACGCAATGGCCGTACATGGAGCGCGGACGCAGCATGCCGTATTTGTCGTAAACATCCATGTAGCTGCGCGATTCGGGGAACAGCGACTTAACCCAGGCAACTTCATCGATATTTTCCGCAGCGTGGGTTTGCAGGTAGACGTCCGGATGCGCCTGCGCCAGCTCGCCGGCCAGTTGCAGCTGGGCGTTGCTGGAGGTCGGCGCAAAACGCGGCGTGATTGCATACAGCTGGCGGCCGCGCTTGTGCCATTTCTTCAGCAGCTCTTCACTGTCGCGGATGCCGCCTTCGGCGGTGTCTTGCAGGAACTCAGGACAATTCCTGTCCATCAGCACCTTGCCGGTCACCATGCGCAGGTTGCGTGCTTCGCTGGCGCTGAAGAAGGCATCCACCGAAACCGGATTGACGGTGCAGTACACCATCGCGGTGGTGGTGCCGCAGCGCAGCAGCTCATCGATGAAGAAGGTGGCGACATCCTTGGCGTGGGCCGGATCGCTGAACTTGCGCTCGGTCGGGAACGTATATTTTTCCAGCCACGGCAGCAAACCCGGCGCCGGCGACGCGATCATGTCGGTTTGCGGGTAGTGCAGGTGGGTATCGATGAAGCCGGGCATGATGATCTTGCCGCGGTAGTCCTGGATCTTCAGTTCGCCTTTCAGCTCAGCCCGCAATTGCGCCGACAGCTGCTGGTAATCGCCGGCCGCCACCACCTTGCCGTCGGCCACCAGCAGCAAGCCGTCTTCATGCCATGCATAAGCGTCGGCATGGTGCGCCGGATCGGCATGGAAATGGAGAACGCCGGCGCGGTATGCCTGCAAGGAGGATTGGTCGATATTGCTGAAGCTGATGACTGCCATGAAACTATCCTTGAATGAAAGCGCGTGCAAGCGCTGCTATGAATAACTGATGCGAACTATATCGGGCTGACCAGCTGCGAGTGCAACTGCGGCGCCGCGGTCTGCTGTTGCCTGGCGATCTGTTCCCAGACCTGCAGCAGCTGCGCGGTGACCGAGGCGGCGATGACCGCCGGCTCCTTGCCGACAATGCCCGGGATGCCGATCGGACAGACCATGTCGGCCAGCCGTTCAAGAGCAATGCCGCGCTCGTGCAGACGATGTTCGAACTGCATGCGTTTGCTTTTCGAACCGATCAGGCCGAACCAGACCACGCCGTCGCGCTGCAAGATCTGCGCCGACAAGCGCTGGTCGAGCGCATGGTTGTGCGTCATGACCAGGAAGCTGGAGCCGGCCGGGGCGCCATCCACGATGGCTTCCGGCGTATCGGTTGCTTCCACGCGGACATTGGCCGGCAATTCGTCCGGGAACATTTCTTCCCGCTCGTCGATCCAGACTACCCGGCACGGCAGGTCGCCCAGCGCCCTGACGATGGCCGCGCCGACATGGCCGGCGCCAAACAGGAACAGCAGCGGCCGGGTCGCCAGGCAGGCATCGAGCAGCCAGCGCTTGCCGTTATCGTCGCGCAAGACCAGGCAGGCGCCGAGGGCGTTGACGGATGGCGTCGACAAAGAGGGCAGGGTCGGCAACCGTCCCGGTCCGTGCAGGCGTTCGCCGTCGCCGTCGCACAAAGCCGGCGGCGCGGCGTCGTCCAGCGCCACCAGGCGCCAGCTGTCCTCTGCTTCGCGCAGGCGGCGCTGCAGGAAACTGAAATAGTCGGCCGCGGCCGGGGTCACCCGTTCAAACGCCAGGTGTACCACGCCGCCGCAGCATTGGCCCAGCGATGGCCCGAGAGAAAAACGCTGCAAGCGGCGCTCGCGGCTCAGCGACAAGCCTTCGTCCAGCATCTCGCGGGCAATCCTGACCGCCTGCAATTCGAGATGGCCGCCGCCTATGGTGTCGAACTGCCCGACTGCGGTCACCACCATCTTTGCGCCCGGCTCGCGCGGACCGGAACCTTCGACCTGGGCCACGGTGACCAGGATCGCCGTGGTGGTTTGCGCGGGTTGCGTAATCAGCGTGGTGAGTGCGTCCAGCCAGTTGCTCATGATGTGCCTCCCGGTCAGGCAGCGCGCGCCATGGCGCGCACCGCGTCGACCGACTTCAGGATCGCTTCGCTGGTCGCCGGTGCGTTCAGCGGCGGATTGAAGCGCTTGCCGCCGACGCTGGCGATCGCATCGCGGATCGCGAAAAAGACCGAGAACGGCAGCAGCAAAGGCGGTTCGCCGACGGCTTTGGAGCGATGGATGCTGTCTTCGACATTGCGGTTCTTGAACAGCTTGACGCGGAAATCCTGGGGACAGTCGGAAACGCCGGGGATCTTGTAAGTCGACGGTGCGTGCGTCATCAGCTTGCCGTCCTTGTTCCACCACAGTTCTTCGGTGGTGAGCCAGCCCATGCCCTGGATGAAAGCGCCTTCAACCTGGCCGATGTCCAGCGCCGGATTGAGCGACTGGCCGGCATCGTACAAGGCGTCGGCGCGCAGCAGCTTCCATTCGCCGGTGAAGGTGTCGACCACCACTTCCGACACCGAGGCGCCGTAAGCGAAGTAGGAGAACGGGCGTCCGGTCATGGTTTTCGGATCCCAGTGCAAGCCTGGCGTGGCGTAGAAACCATCCGACCACAGCTGGACCCGCGACAGATACGCTTTCTGCGCCAGGTCGCCGAAAGCCATGCTGTGTTCGCCGAGATGGACTGCGCCGGCGGCGAACACCACCGCCTTGGCGTCGCCGCCATGCAATTTGGCGAAGAACTCCGCCAGGCGCCGGCGAATCGTATGGGCGGCATCCTGCGCGGCCTTGCCGTTCAGGTCGGCGCCGGTGGACGCCGCAGTGGCCGACGTGTTGGCGACCTTGCTGGTGTCGGTGGCGCTGACGCGCACCAGTTCCAGCGGGATCCCGAGTTCATGCGCCACGACCTGCGCCACCTTGGTATTGATGCCCTGGCCCATTTCGGTGCCGCCGTGATTGACCAGCACCGAGCCGTCGGTGTACACGTGGACCAGCGCGCCGGCCTGGTTGAAGTGGGTGACGTTGAAGGCGATGCCGAATTTGACCGGGGTCAGCGCCAAGCCTTTTTTCAGCACCGGGCTGCCGGCGTTGAAGGTTTCGATGGCAGCGCGCCGTTGCCGGTATTCGCTGCTGGCTTCGAGTTCGGCCACCAGTTCATGGATCACGTTGTCGACGATTTTCTGGCCGTACTGGGTGACGTTGCGGCCTTCTTCATCGTTGCGGCCGTAGAAATTCAGTTTGCGGATATCGAGCGGATCGCGGCCCAGGTTGCGGGCGATTTCATCGACGATGTATTCGATCGCAATCGCGCCCTGCGGGCCGCCAAAACCGCGGAAGGCGGTGTTCGACTGGGTATTGGTCTTGCCGCAGCTCGCTTTGATGTCGACATCGGACAGGTAGTAGGTATTGTCGAAATGGCAGACCGCGCGGGTAGCCACCGGCGCCGACAGGTCGGCCGAGAAGCCGGCGCGGCTCACCATGTCGACTTTTGCGGCGACAATCCGGCCGGCGTCGTCGTAACCCACTTCGTAATCGTAATAGAAGCAATGGCGCTTGCCGGTCACCATCATGTCGTCATCGCGGTCGGCGCGCAGCTTGACCGGACGTTTCAGCTTGGCCGCGGCGATCGACGCCACTGCCGCCCACAAGGCGGATTGCGATTCCTTGCCGCCGAAACCGCCGCCCATGCGCCGGCATTCCACCACGATGTTATGCGAATGCACGCCCAGCGCATGCGCCACCACGTGCTGCATCTCGGTGGGATGCTGGGTCGAGCACAGCACCAGCATGCCGTTCTGTTCTTTCGGGATGGCGTAGGAAATCTGGCCTTCCAGGTAAAACTGTTCCTGGCCGCCGACATACAGCTGGCCGCTGACGCGGTGCGCCGCGGTTTCGAAAGCTTGCTGCGCATTGCCGCGCGCCAGGTGCATAGGCGGCAATACATAGGATTTCGCCGCATGCGCCGCTTGCGGCGTCAGGATGGCTGGCAGCTCTTCATAATCGATGACCACCTTGCGCACCGCGCGGCGCGCATTGTCGTGGCTGTCCGCGACCACCGCGAAGATCGGCTGCCCCACGTATTCGACCAGGCCCTTGGCCAGGATCGGATCATCGTGGAGGATCGGACCGCAGTCGTTGGTGCCGGGGATGTCGGCCTCGGTGAAGACTGCCACCACGCCAGGCGCGCTGCGCACCGCGTCGAAGTTGATCGAACGGATCCGGGCGTGGGCCTTTTGCGACATGCCGAGCGCGGCGTGCAAAGTGCCTTGCGCTTCCGGGATATCGTCGGTATAGGTAGCTTCGCCCAGCACATGCAATATCGCCGATTCGTGCGGATGCGACTGGCCGACTTCGGCCCAGGCCGAACTGTTGCCTTGCGGCGTTGGTTTCATAAAAACTTCAGTTTGCTTATTCATGATGTCGACTCAGGCACACACAAAAGGATTCACCTGATCGCTGCGCAACGGCGCATCGATGCGGGTTTCCAGCCAGAAGCGGCGCAACAGGTTTTGCGACGTCTTCATCCGGTATTCGCTGGAGGCGCGCATGTCGGACAACGGTTTGTAGTCGTCCGTCATCAGCGCTACCGCGTTTTCCAGCACGCTTTCGCTCCACACCTGGCCGCGCAGGGCGGCCTCGGTCAGCGTGGCGCGCTTTGGCGTTGCCGCCATGCCGCCGTAGGCAATCCGGATATCGCTGATCGTGTCGCCGGCCAGCGTGATCGAAAACGCTGCGCAGACGGCTGAAATATCCTGGTCGAAGCGTTTGGCCAGCTTGTAGGTGCGGAAGCGCAGCCCGGCATGCGGCAGCGGGATGCGCACGGCTTCGACGAATTCATCGGCCTGCATGTCTTTCTTCATGTAGTCGAGGTACAGAGCTTCCAGCGGCATCGCGCGCTGCCCCGCCGGACCGCGCAGCACCACTTGCGCGCCGAGTGCGATCAGCCATGGCGGCGAGTCGCCGATAGGCGAGCCGTTGGCGACGTTGCCGCCCAGGGTGCCGGCGTTGCGGATCGGCAGCGAGGCGAAACGCTGCCACATTTCCGACAGTTCGGGATAGTGCTTGCAGATCTCGGCATAGGCGTCATTCAACGTTACGCCGGCGCCGATTTCCAGTTGTCCGTCGCGGCTGGCGACAGCGTTCAGTTCGCTCACCTGGCCGAGGTAGATGATGTCGCCCAGGTCGCGCATCTGCTTGGTCACCCACAAGCCGACGTCGGTCGATCCGGCCAGTATCCGCGCGCCGGGATTGGCGGCGCGTACCGCCACCAGCTGCGCCAGGGTGCGCGGCGCGTAGAAAGTCTGGCCATCGTGGCGGTAGACGAACATGTCGTCGCGTTGCAAGGGCTGCAGCGCCTGTTGCAGGGCCTGGCGGTCGAACCCGACTGCCGGCAATTCACCCATCCGGTGCGCAGCGTCGATGATAGGGCGGTAGCCGGTGCAGCGGCACAGGTTGCCGGACAGCGCGATGTCGATATCCTTGCGTTGCAGCGGCTGGCAGGCGCTTGCGCCCGCGGCGCTGCAGGCAGGCGCCTGGCTGCCGTCGTTTTTCAGGTACAAGTCCCACAGCGACATCACAAAACCGGGCGTGCAGAAACCGCATTGCGAGCCGTGGCATTCGACCATGGCTTGCTGCACCGGATGCAAGGCGCCGTTGTTCTGTTTCAGGTCTTCGACGGTATACAAGGCTTTGCCGTCCAGCGTCGGCAAGAACTGGATGCAGGAATTGACCGATTTGAGCGTGACGCCGTCGGCAGTCTGTTCACCGATGACGACAGTGCAGGCGCCGCAATCGCCTTCGGCGCAGCCTTCCTTGCTGCCGGTGCAGTGCAGGTCTTCCCGCAGGTGCTGCAAGATGGTGCGGGTGGGCGCGGCCTGGTCTACCGCGTGGATTTCTCCACGGTAGTAGAAACGGATGACGCTATCGGCCGTGGAATGAGGGGCTGGCGTAGGCAAGGCAATCTCCAATCTGGTTTAGCTGCTGCTGCAAAAACCATGCCTTTGGACCGTATTGCCGCTATCGCCTGGGTGCGGGTTAGGTAGGACTAGGCTGGCTTTGCAACGGCCTATTAATTATGAGCCCAGATTAGCATTTGCGCCGCCGCGCCATATAGCGAAACGGCTGATGTCAGGTATCTGGAAAATGGAATAGGGAATGAATAAGTAATTCATGGAAGCAAATACTGGTGTCACAAACAGGGTATTGGCATTTTGTGGTGTATTTGATAATTTCCGGAATTTTCGAGAATGAGGAAATCGTCGGCGGCCGCAAATCCGGGGCTATCAATACGGCGGCGGGAGCGGTTATCATCTCGCTGGAATAATTGATATTTATCCCGGAGCATACTTGTGACCCCATTCTGTAACACATTACTTTGCCGGAACCCCGCACCAAGCGGGGCCGCGCGGCAGCCAGAAAACCAAAAACAACAATAATCAAGGAGACACACGTAATGCAATTGCTAGAAAATTTCTTCAAACTCAAGGAAAACGGTACTGATGTCCGCACCGAGCTGATCGCCGGCCTGACCACTTTCCTGACGATGGCCTACATCATCTTCGTCAACCCCGCCATCCTGGGCGACGCCGGCATGCCGAAAGGCGCCGTTTTCGTTGCCACCTGCGTGGCCGCCGCCATCGGCACCCTGATCATGGCGCTCTATGCCAACTACCCGATTGCGCTGGCGCCCGGCATGGGCCTCAACGCCTACTTTGCCTACGCCGTGGTGAAGGGCATGGGCGTATCGTGGGAAGTGGCGCTCGGCGCGGTCTTCATTTCCGGCTGCCTGTTCATCATTGTCAGCCTGGTCGGCATCCGCGGCATGATCGTCAATGGCATCCCGCCCACGATACGGATTGCGATTACTTCCGGCATCGGCCTGTTCCTCGGTTTCATCGCGCTCAAGAGCTCGGGCCTGGTAGTTGCTAATCCGGCAACCTTCGTGCAGATCGGCGACCTGCACCAGATCCCGGTGATCCTGTCGATTGTCGGTTTCCTGCTGATCGTGGTGCTGGACCACCTGAAGGTCAAGGGCGCGATCCTGATCGGCATCCTGGCCGTGACCGTGCTGAGCTTCCTGGTGGGCGGCAATACCTTCACCGGCGTGGTTGCGATGCCGCCGTCGATCGAGCCGACCCTGTTCAAGCTCGACATCATGGGCGCCTTGTCGATGGGCATCCTCAACATCGTGCTGGTGTTTTTCCTGGTCGAGATGTTCGACGCCACCGGCACCATGATGGGCGTGGCGAACCGCGCCGGCCTGCTGGTCAACGGCAAGATGGCGCGTCTTAACAAGGCTTTGCTGGCGGACAGCACGGCAATTGTAGCCGGCACCCTGCTGGGCACCTCCAGCACCACCGCTTATGTCGAAAGCGCCGCCGGGGTCCAGGCCGGCGGCCGGACCGGCCTGACTTCGCTGGCGGTCGGCATCCTGTTCCTGGCTTGCCTGTTCATTTCGCCGCTGGCTGGCGCGGTGCCGGCCTATGCCACCGCGCCGGCATTGTTTTATGTCGCCGGCCTGATGCTGCGCGAACTGGTGCACCTGGATTGGGAAGACAGCACCGAAAGCGTACCTGCCGTGATCACGGTGCTGATGATCCCGTTCACCTATTCGATCGCCAACGGGATTGCCTTCGGCTTCATCTCGTACGCCGCGCTGAAACTGTTCACCGGCCGCGCCAGGCAGGTACCGGTGATGGTGTGGGTGATTGCCGCGATCTTCCTGTTCAAGTTCATCCACCTGGGCGGCGACTGACGACGGGGTTGCTTACCGGTTGAAATAATGGCCGAAAAAAAGGGAGCGTTTCAAAACGCTCCCTTTTTTATAAGTGCGATTTACAAATTCGGCGCCAGCCAGCGTTCGACATCGTCTTTGCTGACATCGCGCCGCGCCGCCATGTCGCTGACCTGGTCGTCGCCGATCTTGCCGACCACGAAATACTTCGATTCAGGATGGGCAAAATAAAAGCCCGATACCGCGGCGCCAGGGAACATGGCGAACGATTCGGTGACCTGCATGCCGATCTCGTCGCACTGCAAGAGCTGGAACATGTCGGCCTTGACCGTGTGTTCCGGGCAGGCGGGATAACCGGGAGCAGGGCGGATGCCGCTGTAGCTTTCCTTGATCAGGGCTTCGTTGGACAGGCTTTCGTCAGGCACGTAACCCCACAGGTCCTTGCGCACCCGTTCGTGCATGTATTCGGCAAAGGCTTCCGCCAGGCGGTCGGCCAGCGATTTCAGCATGATCGAGGAATAATCGTCGTGGGCATCCTCGAAGCGTTTTTCGTATTTCTCGATGCCGATGCCGCTGGTGACGGCGAACAGGCCGATATAGTCGGCAATCCCGGACGACTTCGGCGCAATGAAGTCGGACAGGCACTGGTTGGGCCGGGGCACGCCGTCGATCACCGGCTTCACGGTTTGCTGGCGCAGGCCGTAGTAAGTGAATGCGACTTTCTCTCGCGTTTCATCGGTATAGATTTCAATATCGTCGTCGTTCACCGTATTGGCCGGCATCAGCGCGATGACGCCGTTGGCGGTCAGCCAGCGGCCGTCGATCAGCTTCTTCAGCAGCGCCTGGCCTTCTTCGAACACCTTGCTGGCGGCTTCGCCCACCACTTCATCCTTGAGGATGGCAGGATACGGGCCGGCCAGGTCCCAGGTCTGGAAGAACGGGCCCCAGTCGATGTAGCGCGCCAGCGTGCCGAGGTCGACGTTCTTGAATACGCGGCGGCCGATGAATTTCGGCTTGACCGGCGCAAACCGGAGCCGCGCGCGATTCTCGCGAGCCGCCGCCAGGGTCAGCAAAGGCACCGCCTTCTTGTTGGCGTGCTGTTCGCGTATGCGTTCGTAATCGACCGCGATTTCATCGATGTACTGGTCGCGCTGCTCCGGCGTGAGCAACGACTGCGCGACTGAAACCGAGCGCGATGCATCAGGCACGTAAACCACCGGTCCTTCGTAGTTCGGCGCAATCTTCACCGCGGTATGGGCGCGGCTGGTGGTGGCGCCGCCGATCAGCAGAGGCATCTTGACGCTGCGGAAATACGGGTCGCGCTGCATTTCCTTGGCGACGTGCGCCATTTCTTCCAGCGACGGCGTGATCAGGCCGCTCAGGCCGATGATGTCGGCGTTCTCGGCTTTCGCCATGGCCAGGATTTCCGAACACGGCACCATCACGCCCATGTTCACCACTTCAAAGTTGTTGCATTGCAGGACCACGGACACGATGTTCTTGCCGATGTCGTGCACGTCGCCCTTGACCGTGGCGATCACGATCTTGCCCTTGGGCTTGGCGGCGATGCCGGTCAGTTCTTCATGCAGGCGCTTTTCTTCCTCGATGTAGGGAATCAGGTGAGCCACCGCCTGTTTCATCACGCGCGCCGACTTGACCACCTGCGGCAGGAACATCTTGCCCTGGCCGAACAGGTCGCCGACGATATTCATGCCGTCCATCAGCGGGCCTTCGATCACATGGATAGGCCGGCCGCCGTTGCCCAGCAATTCCTGGCGCGCTTCTTCCGTGTCTTCGACGATCCACTGCGTGATGCCTTGCACCAGCGCATGCGCCAGCCGCTGCTGCACGGTGCCGCTGCGCCATTCCAGCGTTGCTTCTTCCTTCTTGTCGCCGGCCTTCAGGGTCGAGGCGATCTCGATCATGCGCTCGGTCGCGTCTTCACGGCGGTTCAGCACCACGTCCTCGACCCGCTCGCGCAATTCGGCCGGCAGGTTGTCGTAGACGCCCATCATGCCGGCGTTGACGATGCCCATGGTCATGCCGGCCTTGATCGCGTGGTACAGGAATACGGTATGGATCGCTTCGCGCGCCGGATCATTGCCGCGGAAGCTGAAGCTGACGTTGGAGACGCCGCCGCTGATCTTGGCGTGCGGCAGGTTCTCGCGTATCCAGCGGGTGGCGTTGATGAAATCGACGGCGTAGTTGTTGTGTTCTTCGATACCGGTGGCGATGGCGAAAATGTTCGGATCGAAAATGATGTCTTCCGGCGGGAAACCGATCTGGTCCACCAGCAACCGGTAGGCGCGTTCGCAGATTTCGATCTTGCGTTCGAAGGTGTCGGCCTGGCCTTTTTCATCGAAGGCCATGACGATCACGGCGGCGCCGTAGCGGCGGCACAGCTTGGCCTGGCGCAGGAATTCCGGTTCGCCTTCCTTCATCGAGATCGAGTTGACGATCGCCTTGCCTTGCACGCACTTCAGGCCGGCTTCGATCACTGTCCATTTGGACGAATCGATCATGATCGGCACCCGCGCGATGTCGGGTTCGGAGGCGATCAGGTTGAGGAAGCGCTGCATCGCCGCCATCGAATCAAGCATCGCCTCATCCATGTTGATATCGATGACTTGCGCGCCGTTCTCGACCTGCTGGCGCGCTACCGCCAGCGCTTCATCGTACTGTTCGTTGAGGATCAGGCGTGCGAACGCCTTGGAGCCGGTGACGTTGGTGCGTTCGCCGACGTTGACGAACAGCGAGTCGTCGTCGACGGTGAACGGCTCCAGTCCCGACAGGCGCATTTCATGCGTGGTCTCCGGCACGGCGCGCGGCGGGATCTTGGCGACGGTGTCGGCAATCGCCCTGATATGCGGCGGCGTAGTGCCGCAGCAGCCGCCGGCGATGTTGACGAAGCCGCTTTCGGCGAAATCCTTGAGCAGCGACGAGGTGACGTCCGGGGTTTCATCGAAGCCGGTGTCGCTCATCGGGTTGGGCAAGCCGGCGTTCGGATAAATGCAGACGAAGGTATCGGCGATTTTCGACAGCTCTTCAGCGTAAGGCCGCATCAAGGCCGCGCCCAGCGCGCAGTTGAGGCCGACCGTCAGCGGCTTGGCGTGGCGGATCGAATTCCAGAACGCCGGCACGGTTTGTCCCGACAGGATGCGGCCGGAAGCGTCGGTGACGGTGCCGGAAATCATGATCGGCAGGCGCAGGCCGGATTCTTCAAAGAAGGTGTCGATGGCGAACAGCGCTGCCTTGCAGTTGAGCGTGTCGAAAATGGTTTCGACCAGCAGCACGTCGGCGCCGCCCTCGACCAGGCCGCGCGTCTGTTCCAGGTAGGCAGCGACCAGCTGGTCGAACGTGACGTTGCGCGCGGCTGGATCGTTGACGTCGGGCGAAATCGACGCTGTCTTTGGCGTCGGCCCCAGTGCGCCGGCGACGAAGCGCGGCTTGTCCGGCGTCGAGTACTTGTCGCAGGCGGCGCGCGCCAGCTTGGCCGAAACCACGTTCATCTCATAGGCCAGCTGCGCCATATGGTAATCGTCCTGGGCCACCGTGGTGGCGCCGAAGGTGTTGGTCTCGATCAGGTCGGCGCCGGCCGCCAGGTACTGCTCATGGACTTCGCTGATGATGTGCGGCTGGGTCAGCGACAGCAGTTCGTTATTGCCTTTGACGAACAGCTCGCGGCCGGGGCCGGTAAAGTCGATGAAACGGCCCTTGGGACCGCCGCGATAATCTTCTTCCGTCAGCTTGTACTGCTGGATCATGGTGCCCATCGCGCCATCCAGGATCAGGATGCGCTGCGCAAGCAGCTGGCGCAGGCGGGTTTCGGTGGATACGGTCGAAGCTGCAGCGGTTGGTGTCATTAACGTACTCTGGTCAGTGGGGACGCAAAAAACCCGGTCGCCGATAGCGCCGGGTTTTTTGCAACGGCAATGCCAGAAATTATACGTTAAATCAAGGGCTTGCGTACGCTCCTTGGCTGCTACGCCGCTTGCTGGCTGACCTGCGGCGAGACTGTCTGCTGCGGTTCATTGAGCTTCAGGGTGAGGCACTTCGCTGCGCCGCCGGCCTTGAGGAACTCGGTCAATGCTGTCTGATGCACAACAAAACCGTGCGCCTGCAACTGCGTCACCAGGGTGTCGGATGCCTGGTTCAGGAAGATGTGGCGGCCGGAATTGACGGTATTGCAAGCAAAATGCAAGGCGTCTTCGCTGCCGACGATGATCCGCTTGTCGGCAGGAACGCGCGCCGCAATGTGCGCTTGCGAGGCAGCGTCGAAGGCTTCCGGGAAATACATGACATAGCCGCCGGCCAACGGGCAGAAGCAGGTATCGAGGTGATAGAAGCGGGCATCGACCAGCTTCAACGGCTGCACTTCGATCTCCAGCAGCTCGGACAGCCTGGTTGCGCAGGCGACGTCGGAACGGTGGCCATGGCCGAACCACAGCAGGTTTTCGCTGCGGTCCATCAAGGCGTCGCCGGCGCCTTCGAAAGGCAGTTCCGGCGGCAGGGTCAGGACCTCGAAGCCATGGGCGGTAAACGCCGCCTCGAAATACACTTCCTCGGCTTGCCGCTCGACGTGGCGGAAACGCGACAGCACCACCTTGTTGCCCAGCACCACGCCGGCATTGGCGGTAAACACCAGGTCAGGCACACCCGGCATGGCCGGCATCATCTTGATCTTCGCTACCTGTCCGATGGCTTCCACCAGCGCCAGCCATTGCTGCATGGCGAGACTCCGGTTGCCATGCGCGACATTGCCAGCCATCCACGGATTAATGACGTAGGACACTTCAAAGTGGTCCGGAGCACACATGAGGAATGTGTCGTCCGCGGTATGGTCCAGCAGGTGGTTGGTCATGCGTAGCTCCTTTCGGTCAGGTGAGCGGGGGGTGTGAGTAAAGATGAAAACGTGTGCTTGATCGCTTCCAGCGCAGCGTCGATATCGTTGGCGGTAATGATCAGCGGCGGCGCAAAGCGCACCACCGTGTCGTGCGTGTCTTTCGACAGGATCCCTTGCTGCATCAGGCGTTCGCAGAATTCGCGCGCGGAAATGAAGCCGGGGTCGAGATCCATGCCGATCAGCAAGCCTTTGCCGCGGACCTGGCGGATGGCCGGGTGCTGTATCGCCCGCAGCCCGGTGAGCAAGCGCTCACCCATGCGCTGCGCGTTGTCTGCCAGCTTTTCTTCGCGCAACAGGCGCAAGGCGGCATGGCCGACCGCGGCCGACAGCGGATTGCCGCCGAAGGTGCTGCCATGGTCGCCGGGCGTAAATACAGCCATCAGGTCTTCCCTGGCCAGGAAGGCCGAGACCGGCAGCAAGCCGCCGCCCAGCGCCTTGCCGAGGATCAGGCCGTCCGGCTTGATGCCGTCGTGGTCGCTGGCCAGCAGGCGGCCGGTGCGGCCCAGCCCGGTCTGCACTTCGTCGCAGATCAGGAGCACATTGTGGCGGTCGCAGATTTCGCGGCACTTCGCCAGGTAGCCTTCGGGCGGCACGATGATGCCGGCTTCGCCCTGGATCGGCTCCACCAGGAAAGCGGCGGTGCGCGGTGTGATGGCGGCTTCCAGCGCCGCGGCGTCGCCGAACGGCACCGTGGCGAAGCCGCCGGAAAACGGGCCGAAGCCGTCGCGGTACTGGGCTTCCGACGAGAAACCGACGATGGTCGTGGTGCGGCCGGCGAAATTGCCGCGGCAGACGATGATTTCAGCTGTCTGGTCGGCGATGCCTTTTACCTTGTGGCCCCATTTGCGGGCTGCCTTGATGGCGGTTTCGACGGCCTCGGCGCCGCTGTTCATCGGCAGCGCCTTGGGCATGCCGGTCATTTCGCACAGCAATTGCAGGAAAGGCCCCAGCTGGTCGCTGTAAAACGCCCGCGAGACCACGGCCAGCTGGCCGGCCTGCTTGCTCAATGCCGCCACCAGGGCCGGATGGCTGTGGCCGAAACTGACTGCGGAATAGGCCGACATCATGTCCATGTAACGCTTGCCGTCCTGGTCCCACAGCCAGATGCCTTTGCCGCTGCTGAGCACTACCGGCAGCGGTTCATAGTTGTGGGCGCAGTATCGGTCTTCGAGAGTTATTGCATGGTTCTTCATGGTCGGCTCCTGGTGAGGCCACTTCTAAAAACCTAGCGCATGGACCGGCGCAAACGCCAATCGCATCTGGTCCCGGCTGGCGGGCGCCGGCTGCGGTGCTTAGAGGTAGCTGCAAAATGCTGTTTTATAGGTGTGCTGTATCTGGTTACATGATAATCACAAGCACTGGAAATATTTGTGCATAATTGCTCATGAATTCACTGTAATGTGCACGAATCATGCATAAAAGGAGATTGGGATGGAAAAACTCGACCGCTACGACCGTATTTTGCTGCGAACCCTGCAGGCTAACGGCCGCGCATCGAATGTGGAGCTGTCGGAGCAAGTCAACCTGTCGCCGCCGCAGTGCTACCGGCGCGTGCAGCGGCTGGAGAAAGACGGCATCATCCGCGGCTATGCGGCGCAGGTGGAGCCGGCCGCGATCGGACTCGGAGTGGTGGCCTTCGTCAACCTGAACATCGCGCGCGAACAGTTCAAGCAGGTGCGCAAGCTGGAAAAGGCGATCCGGCTGTTCCCGGAAATCCTGGAGTGCTACACGATCTCGGGTGATTTCGATTATTTGCTGAAGGTGGCGGCCAGCGACCTGAAATCGCTGTCGGCGTTCCTGACCGATCGCCTGATGCAAGTGCCGGGAGTGGCGGGGGTGCGGTCCATGGTTTGCCTGGAGGAGATCAAGCCGTCCAGTCCGTTGCCGCTGGCAGATTAAGCGGAGCTAGATTCTCAGCAATCGTTTAGTCAGCAGCGATCTCATGTCCTTGCGGGTATCGCAGACGATGTGGATAAAGACGGTCTGCTGGCGGATTTCATAAATGATCCGGTTCATGCCAGAGATGACCTGCCGGTATTGCGTGAGATTCAGGCTTTGAATTTCTTCGGGTACTTTCCCTTTGAGGGGAAAATCCTCAAGGCCATGCACGGTTTCTTTCAGTTTGCGGTAACTGGCCTGCCACGTTTCCTGGCCAAAATTCTTTGTGATGTAGGTTTTCAGTTCCTGCAAATCCAGCTTTGCCGAATTAAGGAAAACGACTTGAAAACTCATTGCGCGTCTTCTTTGTCCAGTTCCGCAAATACGTCAGCAACGGAATGAAGCTGCCCTTGTTCAATTTCGCGGTTGCCTAGCGCCAGAATTTTCAGCAAGGACAAGGTTTCTTCGTGTTCCTCATATGACCGCACGTCCATCACGACAAGTTTGGCTTCGCCGTTCTGGGTAATAAGCATGGGCTCGCGGCTCTCGGTGATGTCCTTGACGATCTCGGCCGCATGGCTCTTGAGGTAGCTGATTGGTTTGACTTGAGTCGAGAATTTCATTACCGGTCTCCTTCCGCTGGAAGCTGCTGTTACGACTGATGGACTGATTATAGTCCGAATTTGGTCTTCTTTGTATCTCGAAGCAAAGCGGAAAATTTAAATTTTCAGGCATTTGTGCTGTTCCAGCACAAATAATGTGCCGCCAGCCTGCTGTTCTCCGCTAGGTCGCTGGCTTAACCTGTGTACTCCAGATCACCACCAGGAGTTCACATGACTGACTCGACTGCAAAACCAAGCGGCAACCCGACCATCCGCGCCATCGTTGGCGCAGCTCCCAGCACCAGCCTGGATCCGCAATCGACGGCTTTGCTGGTGATCGATATCCAGAACGAATATTTCGCCGGAAAACTGCCGATCCCTGACGGGCTGGCGGTGGTGCGCAACGCCAATCGCCTGATTGCCTTCGCCGACAAGCATGGCATGCCGGTATTCCATATCCAGCAATGGGGTTCCGCCGAACGGCCGCTGTTTACGCAAAACACCGTCATGGCGGAAATCCATCCGGAGGTGCAACGCGCTGCGCATCATTCAATTATTCGCAAGACTTTCCCGAGCTCTTTTGCCGGCACCGACCTGCAGCAGCAATTGCAGGCGCGCGGTGTCAAGAAACTGATCATCAGCGGCCTGATGACCAACAATTGCGTGGCGGCCTCCGCTTTCGACGGCGGCGCCCACGGCTATCAAGTCATCATCGCCAGCGACGCCAGCGCCACCCGCGACATCGAAAGCTGGGACGGCAGCGTGGTCAGCCACAAGGACTTGCACAAGGCGGTGCTGACCGGGTTGTCCGATGCCGTCGCAGAAATCCGTACCACCAGCGAAATCCTCGAACTGGCCATCTGAGTTTTTTAACCAAACATGGAGCTGACATCATGCCTATCCTTACCGTACTGCTATCCACCACGCCCGACACCGTCGTTTCCGCCAAGGTCGCCAGCACGCTGTCGCGCCTGACCGCGGCAATCCTGCACAAGAAACCGGAGCTGACTTCGATCGCCATTTCGCACGTCGATCCGGCCCACTGGTTTGTCGGCGGCCCGTCCCTGGCGGCGCAGCGAAAAACCAGTTTTTTCCTCGATATCCGGATTACCGACGAGACCAATACCGCCGACGAGAAGGCGGCGTATATCGACGCCGTCTTCAAGGAAATCGGCGCATTGCTGGGCGAGCTGCATCACGAAAGTTATGTCCATGTCCACGACGTACGCGCCGCGGCTTACGGTTTTGGCGGGCTGACGCAGCAGCATCGCGCCGTGGCGGCGCGCCTAGCGTGATGTCGGCAGGGCTGTGGCGCGGGGTTCTTCGATGACCAGGTCGGATTGCGGATAGGCGATGCAGGGCAGGATGTAGCCATCCTTCTTTTCATCGCTGCTCAGGCCCGGCCATTCGATCTGGTAGCGTATTTGTCCGCTCAGCAGACGGCACATGCAGGTGCGGCATGTGCCGTTCCTGCATGAACTCGGCAAATTGATGGCGGAGCGGCGCGCGGCTTCCAGCAAAGGGACGGCCTCCGGCGTGGTGAAGGTCCACCCCTTCGGTTCGATGCGGACAGTGAATTCAGTATGGAAAATCATCGTATGATGGCGCTCATCTTGTAAAATCGACGGCCCGGCAGCAATCTCGGTTTCCGTTGTGAAGCGGGGCGTGTTTGCCATTTTCCATCATAAAAAGAATGCCTATGAATCTTCATTTGTCGCTCGTACCCGTGGTTTCCCTGCTCGCCGGCGTCCTGATCCTGGTCATGCCGAAACTCTTGAACTATATCGTCGCTTTCTACCTGATCGCCATCGGCCTGATTGGCTTGTTCGGCGGCGGCCATTTTCACCTGCATTTATAAGCAGGCCCATTACTCCCAGCGCGGGCTGCGATACCAGTCAGCGGCAAAATCGACAAACGCCCTGACCTTGGGCGACAGGTGCCGGTTTTGCGGATAGATTGCATACAGGTCGCGCGGTTTCAGCGTGTACCCGGGCAAGACCTGCAGCAGGTCGCCGCGCCGCAAGTCTTCATGCACGATGAACGAACTGGTGGCGGCAATGCCCAGGCCGGCCAAGGCTGCAGAGCGTAATGCAATGCCGGTGTTGGCTTGCAGGTTGCCGCGCACGCTGACTGCATGTTCGCTGCCGTCGGCGGCCTGGAACAGGAATTCATTCGGCTTTTGCGCCAGCGTGTAAGTCAGGCAATTGTGCTGCGCCAGGTCGGCCGGCTGCTGCGGCACGCCTTGCCGTTCCAGGTAATCCGGCGCCGCCGCCAGCAGGATTCCGCAGGTCGCCAGGCGCTTGGCGACCAAGGTCGAGTCGGGCAGGGCGCGCGTCAGGCGCAGCGCAACGTCGAACCCTTCTTCGATGATGTCGACCAAGCGGTCGTTGCAGACCAGGTCAACCTTGAGCTGCGGGTTGGCGAGGATGAACTGCGGCAGCCATTGCGCCAGTTCCAGGGTGCCGAACGCCATCGGCGCGTTGATCCGCAAGGTGCCGGCCGGGCGCGCCTGGTGCGCCGACACCGCTTGCGCGGCGTCATCCAGCTGGTCGAGTATCTGGCGGCTGCGCTCATAATATTCCTGGCCGGCCTCGGTCAGGGCGAAGCGGCGCGTGGTGCGGTTCAGCAGCTGCGCGCCCAGCTCCAGCTCCAGCTGGCGCACCTGGCGCGAGACGATAGTGTGCGACTGGTTGAGTTCTGCCGCCGCAGCGGTGAAGCTGCCGGTTTCGACTACGCGCCGGAATGCGCGCATCGCTGCCAGTTGATCCATGCCGCTCCGCCCGGAATAAAACCACAACGCTATCAGAATCGGGCCATGCCTGCCAGGTCAACAGGTCCTAATCCACTTTGAGCTTGCCGCTGGCGATGGCGCTGCCGGTCTCGCGCAGCTTCAGCAGCAGCGGCCGCTGGCGCAGGATTTCGCATTCCGAATAAGCGGCGTCCAGGCCCAGCGCGGTCAGCGCCACCGCGCCTTCTTTCAGGCCGAAGTCAAAACGCGAGGCGGTCGAACCGTTCGCCAGCAGGCCCACCGCCAGGACAATCGCGGTATCGGCATGGACTTCGACATTGTCGAGCACCCGTCCCGGCGCTTGCATGCATTGGTTGACGCCGCTGCCGATCGCCTTGGCGCGCGATTGCGGCGTCAGCGTCTTGAAGATGCCGGGATTGCTGCCGGCGGCGGCGGCCCAGATGACATCGACGCCGTCGCCCAGCATGGTTTTGGTCAGCGCCTCGGCGCGCGGCGGATCGTTGAAAGGTTGCGCGCCTTCCACCCACAGCGGTTCATGCACCGAAATTGCCGGCTTGGCGGCCCGCGCACCGTTGGCGAAAGCCGCGCTGTTCTTTTGGCGCAATGCGGTATTGCTGGCGCCGATCAGCCCGATCTTGCCGCTGCTCGACGCCAGTGCCGCTTGCATGCCGGCCAGGTAGCTGGCTTCGGATTCCCGGAAAGTGATGCAAGTGATGTTGCTGGCGGCATTATCGATGCAATGTTCCAGGATCAGGAAGCGGGTTTGCGGCGCCTGGCGCGCAACCTTGTCCAGTATTTCCTTGAATTCGATGCCCATCACCACCACGATCCCGGCGCCTTGCTGGACCGCATTGTCCAGCTGCTGCTGGCGGCCGGCGCGGGTCGGCTGGCTTTCCAGGGTGCTGGCTTGCAGCCGGTACAGCTTGGCGGCGTTGTTGACGCCGCTGGTTCCTTGCTGCAGCAGCACGTCGTCATTGTTGGGCACCGGCCGCACATAGACGATCTTGGGCAGTTCGGCGGCGCCGGTGATAACGCTGACGCTGGCCAGCAGCAGCGCCAATGGCAGCAATAGCAGCCACCAGCGGGTGCGCGGGTATTCTGGCCTGGGAATAGGGAAAGGTGCGGGGGAGCGTGCGTCGGCACGCGGCGTTTGACTGATCGGCGGCATTGTCTCTTCCTCTTTGTCAGGCGCCGGATCTGGTGCCGGCGCTCATTTTCCGTACATATTGCTGGCAAAGCGGCCGCGGGCCATTTGAGGCAGGCTATACAAGGTATAGCGCCGAACTGATATCGCCACCATATTTAACTTTTGCTTACGGCTGCTGCGTGATAACGTTACCGGGCGACAGGCAGGATCTGTCATTAGCGGCTTATCTCACTTGGTTCAGGAATATGTGTCAGTTACTTGGAATGAACTGCAATGTGCCGACCGACATTGTGTTCAGTTTTACCGGGTTCGCCACCCGCGGCGGCCAGACCGGCCATCATAGCGACGGCTGGGGCATCGCCTTCTTCGAAGGCAGCGGCGTGCGCCATTTCGTCGATTACCAGGCAGCAATTGCATCGCCGGTAGCGGAGCTGATCCGGCGCTGTCCGATCAAGTCGAAAAATGTCATCGCCCATATCCGCAAAGCTACCCAGGGCCAGGTCGCCTTGCAAAACTGCCATCCGTTTGTGCGCGAGCTATGGGGCCGCTACTGGGTGTTTGCCCACAACGGCGATCTCAAGGAATTTGCGCCGCAGCTGGACGGGCCATACCGGCCGGTCGGCAATACCGACAGCGAACTGGCTTTCTGCTACCTGCTGCAGCAGCTGCGGCGCCGTTTCGGCGATACGCCGCCGGCGCAGGCCGAGCTGACGCTCGCCGTGCGCGAACTGACGCAGGAGATCGCCGCCCACGGTACTTTCAACGTGATGTTGTCGGATGGCTCGGCCCTGTACACGCATTGCTCCACCAATCTGTATTACATCGTGCGCCAGTTTCCGTTTGCCGAAGCCCATCTGTCGGACGAAGACGTCAGCGTCGACTTCTCGCAAGTGACGACGCCGCAAGACCGGGTAGCGGTGATCGTCACCGAACCGCTCACCACCAACGAAGTGTGGACCAAGTTCGGCGAAGGCGAGCTGATCGTGTTTGTCGACGGCCAGCCGGTCCAGGCCTAAGTCAGGTGTAGTCGATCGTCAGCGGCGCGTGGTCCGAGAAGCGCTCGTCCTTGTAGATGGCGACGGCATGCGCATTGGCGGCGATGCCGGGAGTGGAGATGTGGTAATCGATGCGCCAGCCGACGTTCTTGGCCCAGGCTTGGCCGCGGTTGCTCCACCAGGTGTATTGTTCGTCGCGCTGGTCGACCTGGCGAAACACGTCGACCAGGCCCACTTGTTCAAACAGGTGGGTGAGCCAGGCGCGTTCTTCCGGCAGGAAGCCGGAATTTTTCTTGTTGCCCTTCCAGTTTTTCAGGTCGCGTTCCTGGTGCGCGATATTCCAGTCGCCGCAGATGACGACTTCGCGGCCGCTTTCCCTGAGTTGCTGCAGGTGCGGCAGGAAGGCTTCCATGAAGCGGAACTTGGCGATCTGCCGTTCTTCGCTGGAGGAGCCGGACGGGCAGTACAGCGAAATCACCGTCAGGTCGCCAAAATCGCACTCCACATAACGCCCTTCGGCGTCGAATTCGGGATTGCCGAAGCCTATCCGCACAGCGTTGGGCTTACGCTTGCTATACAGGCCGACGCCCGAATAACCCTTCTTTTCAGCGTAGTGGAAGTGGCCGACGTAGCCTTCCGGCGCCAGGAATTCCGGCGTCATGTCGGCGGCTTGCGCCTTCAGTTCCTGGACACAGATGAAATCGGCTGACTGCTTGGCCATCCATTCAAAAAAGCCTTTTCTGGCCGCTGAGCGGATACCGTTGAGATTGGCGGAAATGATTCTTGGCATGTTTGGTCGATAAAAAAGGGTATAAGGAGATGCCTAAGGATAACCGAAGGCCCGTTGTCGTGCGCGAGGCAGGTTGCAGGTTAAAAACGGTCTGCGGGCAGGCATGGTGTTTGCACTTACTGCTGTGGAAGGGATGAACTCCATTTAAAATGGCGGTCTGGTGTCGCTAATGTGCCGTAAACAGCGACAAAATTTGTCAGCCTCAACCGTCTGGAGTGCATTTTGAACAATTTACGTCAACAATTTATAGAATTTGCGGTCAAGGCTGGAGTACTGAAATTCGGCGAGTTCGTGACCAAGGCAGGGCGCACCTCACCGTATTTCTTCAATGCGGGCATGTTCAACGAGGGCGCCGCGCTGGGGCAGCTGGCGCAGTTTTATGCGCGTACCCTGATTGATTCTGGTTTGCAATTTGACATGTTGTTCGGGCCAGCTTATAAAGGCATCACGCTGGCGTCGGCGACCGCGGTGGCGCTGGCGGCGCAAGGACGCAATGTGCAGTTTGCCTATAACCGCAAGGAAGCCAAGGATCACGGCGAGGGCGGCAATATCGTCGGCGGGCCGTTGAAGGGGCGCGTGCTGATCATCGACGACGTGATTTCGGCCGGCACTTCGGTGCGCGAATCGGTAGAGATGATCCGCGCGGCCGGCGCCACGCCATGTGCGGTGGTGATCGCGCTGGACCGGATGGAGAAATCCGGCAAGGACGATGCGCTGTCGGCCAACTCGGCAGTAGAAGAAGTAACGCAAGCGTATGGCATGCCGGTGATTTCGATCGGCAACCTGAACGACTTGCTGGAATATATTTCCGGCGCTGGCGCCGACGCTGAACTGAACCGCTACCAGGCAGCAGTGGCGGCTTACCGCGAGCGTTACGGCGTAGCATGACGGCAGGCCCGTCGTCTGCGCCGGATGGCAAATCAATGTGTAGCTGTCGTGGATGATGGGAATGAATCGGATTGATCTAACTTTTTTGCGGAGTTTGTTTTTCAGTGCGGCTGGGCTGCTGCCGTTGCTTGCGCACGGCCAGATTTATACCTGCAAGGATGCGGCCGGCCACACCATCACCGGGGACCATCCGATGCCGGAATGCTCCAACAGCAAGGTGCTGGAGCTGAGCAAGGCCGGCGTGGTCAAACGCGAAATCCCGGCACCGCTGACGGCCGAGCAAAAGCGCCAGCAGCAGGCGCTGGACGACAAGCGCCGCGTCGAGCAGGCGGCGGAAGAACAGCGGCGCCAGCAGGACCGCGCGCTGCTGTCGCGTTATCGCAGCGAAGCCGACATCGAAGCTTCGCGCCGCTATTACCTGTCGCTGTCGCAAGACCTGATCAAACGCGACCAGGTAGCCATCGACGATGCGCAGAACCAGCTGAAAGCCGCCAATACCGAAGCTGAATTTTACAAGCGCCGGAAAACCTTGCCGGCCTCGCTGCGCAGCAAGATCGACGACGCCAACCGCGACATCGCCTACAACCAGAAAAGCATGGCGGACCACCAGGCTGAGCTAGGCCGCATCAACGGCAAGTTCGACGAAACGCTGAAACACTACAGGGAATTGATTGGTGCGATGCCGGAGGCGCAGGTGTCTCGCTAGGCAGGAAGGAAGATGGTCAAGCCATAGCGGCTGGCGATAGCGCCAGCCGCTATTTTTTTTAAGCAGTCAGTTTCTGCTTCAGCAGCTCGGTCAGTTGCGCAGGATTGGCCTTGCCCTTGGTGGCTTTCATGGCTTGGCCGATCAGGGCATTGAACGCTTTTTCCTTGCCGGCGCGGAATTCCTCGACCGATTTGGCGTTGGCCGCCAAAACTTCATCGATGATTTTTTCCAGCGCGCCGCTATCGGAAATCTGCTTCAGTCCCTTGCTTTCGATAATCTCGTCGGCCAGGTTCTCCTGCGCGGACCGGGCGTCCCACATGGCGCCGAACACTTCCTTGGCGATCTTGTTGGAGATCGTGCCGTCGGCGATGCGCTGCAGCAGCACTGCCAGCTGGACCGCACTGACAGGCGCATCGGCAACCTCGACGTTTTCACGGTTCAGCGCCGAAGACAGGTCGCCCATCAGCCAGTTGGCGGCGGGTTTGGCTTGCTCCTTGCCGGCTTTCACGGTAACCGCTTCGAAGTAGCCGGCCATCGCTTTCGACTGGGTCAGCACTGCGGCGTCGTATTCCGACAGGCCGAAATCGCGCACGAAACGCTCGCGCATCGCGCCCGGCAGTTCCGGCATGGTGGCCCGCACGCGCTCAACCCATTCCGCGCCGATCACCAGCGGCGGCAGGTCGGGATCCGGGAAATAGCGGTAATCCTGGGAATCTTCCTTGCTGCGCATCGAGCGCGTTTCCTTCTTGTCAGGATCGTAGAGGCGGGTTTCCTGCACCACCTTGCCGCCGTCTTCGATCACTTCGATCTGGCGCCGCACTTCGTAGTTGATGGCCTCTTCCAGGAAGCGGAAGGAGTTCAGGTTCTTGATTTCGCTGCGGGTGCCGTAAGCGGCCTGGCCGACCGGGCGCACCGAGACGTTGGCGTCGCAGCGGAACGATCCTTCCTGCATGTTGCCGTCGCAAATCCCCAGCCACATCACCAGCGAGTGCAACGCCTTGGCATAGGCCACCGCTTCGGCGGCGCTGCGCATGTCCGGTTCCGTGACGATTTCCAGCAGCGGGGTGCCGGCGCGGTTGAGGTCGATGCCGCTCATGCCCTGGTAATCTTCATGCAGCGATTTGCCGGCGTCTTCTTCCAGGTGGGCGCGCGTCAGCTGCACGGTCCTGAGTTCGCTTTTGCCGTCTTTTTCCAGCACGAAGGAAACCTTGCCGCCCTGGACCACCGGAATTTCAAACTGACTGATCTGGTAGCCCTTCGGCAGGTCAGGATAGAAATAGTTTTTGCGCGCAAAGATCGACTGCGGCGCAATCGTCGCGTTCACCGCCAGGCCGAACTGGATCGCACGCTCCACCGCGCCGCGGTTGAGCACCGGCAGCACGCCAGGCAGCGCGAGGTCGACCGGGCTGGCCTGGGTGTTGGGAGCGGCGCCGAACTGGGTCGACGAGCCGCTGAAGATTTTTGACTTGGTCGAGAGTTGCGTATGCGTTTCCAGACCGATCACGACTTCCCACTGCATAATGATTTCCTTATTTATCTTGGTAACTACACTCGCCGGTTTTCAAATCCACCGACAGTTCCGTAAAATTCGCTCTTGAGCCGCACAGCGCCGGGCAGCTTGGTATCACGTGCAACCTGTCGCCGTCGCGCTGCAGGCGGATGCTGCAATTCATGCCGTGATCGTAAAAATCGTAGCCGCGCTGGCGGCGTGCGGCGGCCGCATCTTTCAAGGTGATGCGCCAGTTGTCCTTGCCGCCATCCTGCCGGACTTCGGCTTGCGGGTCATCGCCGGTGTCGATGCTGCATTCGAAACCGTGGGTCGGCCGGTACAGCGCCGATTCCCAGCGCAATGCTTCGATGCGGTCGCCGTCCAGCTTGAATTCACCGGTGTCGCCGTAGATCACTTTTTCACCATCCGTTTCGCGCGTCAGGTTGCAGCCGAATTTGGTCTGCAATTGCTGCGCCTGGATTGCCGGCGTCAACAGCGTGGCGCCAAAGGCGAACAAAGCCAATGCCGCCAGCCTGGCGCGGCGATTCCGGGAAAAAAGCAAGATCGATGACATCACGAGGCGATCGCTCTTTACTCGGGGCTGCGCAAATGCCAGTCGGTCACGCGCTGGTACTGGTGCGCGACGTTGAGCAGCCTGGCTTCCTCGTAATAATTGCCGATGATCTGCAGGCCGACCGGGCGCCGCGCATTTTTCTCGCCCTGGCCGAAACCGCAAGGTATCGACATGCCGGGCAGGCCGGCCAGGCTGGTCGACAGCGTGTAGATGTCGGCCAGGTAGTTGGCGACCGGATCGTCCGCCTTGGCGCCCAGGTCCCAGGCTACTGTCGGCGAGACCGGCCCCATGATGACGTCGCACTGGCGGTCCGGGCCGGTCAGCGCGTTCTGGAAATCCTGGGCGATCAGGCGGCGGATCTTTTGCGCCTGCAGGTAGTAGGCGTCGTAATAACCGTGCGACAGCACATAGGCGCCGACCAGGATGCGGCGCTTCACTTCTTCGCCGAAACCTTCCGCGCGCGACTTCTTGTACATGTCGGCCAGGTCCTTGTAATCGGCGGCGCGGTGGCCGTAGCGGACGCCGTCGAAGCGGCTCAGGTTGGACGATGCTTCGGCCGGTGCGATCACGTAGTAGACCGGGATCGACAGCTCGGTTTTCGGCAGCGATATGTCGACCAGCGTGGCGCCCAGCTTTTCATATTCCTGCAGCGCCGCGCGCACCGCCTGTTCGACATCGGCCGACAGGCCGCTGCTGAAATATTCGCGCGGAATGCCGATGCGCAGGCCCTTCAGGTCTTGGTCGAGGCCGGCGCTGAAGTCTTCCTTCTTGCGTTCCAGGCTGGTCGAATCGCGCGCATCGAAACCGGTCATGGCGTTCAGCAGCAAGGCGCAGTCTTCCGCGGTTTGCGCTATCGGGCCAGCCTGGTCCAGCGACGAGGCGAAGGCGATCATGCCGAAGCGCGAGACGCTGCCGTAAGTCGGCTTGATGCCGGTGACGCCGCACAGCGAGGCTGGCTGGCGGATCGAGCCGCCGGTGTCGGTGGCGGTCGCGGCAGGCGTCAGGCGCGCCGCAACGGCCGCTGCCGAACCGCCCGATGAACCGCCAGGAATCGCGGTCTTGTCCCAAGGATTCTTGACCGGGCCGAAGTGCGAATTTTCATTGGACGAACCCATGGCGAATTCATCGCAGTTCAGTTTGCCCAGGGTCACCATGCCGGCGTTGTTGAAATGTTCCACCACGGTGGCGTCGAACGGGCTGATGTAGTTTTCCAGCATTTTCGAACCGGCGGTGGCGCGCCAGCCGCGCGTCACGAAAATATCCTTGTGGGCGATCGGCACCCCGGTCAGCGGCGTGCTGTCGTTTTGCGCCAGGCGCGAGTCGGCGGCGCGCGCCTGTTGCAGCGTCAACTCCTGGTCGACGTGCAGGAACGCATTCAGGTCGCTGTGCTGGATCCTGGCCAGGTACAGCTGCGCCAGTTCCTCGGCCGAGATCTTCTTTTCGTGCAGCAGCACAGACAGTTGCTTGAGTGTTTTGGTATGCATGAGAATCTTTAAAATTTGCTGACTAATTTGTGAACAAAGTTAGCTGCGTTGCTAAGCAATGTCCCACAATGTTTTTCTTTGCAATTTAGATGTTTTATCTGATCAGTTGGGGACAGAGTCGCACGGAAAGTGTAATTCGCCGCGCTTCGGCGGCTCTTAAACCCTACCCGGGCAGCTCTGTCCCACAAATCATTCAATTACTTTCGGCACCAGGTACAGGCCGTCTTCGGTTGCCGGCGCCACTTTCTGGTATTCCTCGCGATGATTCGATTCGGTCACCACGTCGTCGCGCAAGCGCAGCGACAAATCCTGCTGCAGCGCTGCAATCGGGTGGCTCAGCGGCTCGATGCCGGTGGTGTCTACCGCGCGCATCTGCTCGACCAGCGAGAAAATGCCGTTCAGTTTATCGAGTGTGGAAGCGGCCTGGTCTTCAGTGAGTTCGAGGCGTGCCAGGTTGGCAATGCGCTTAACGTCGGAAAGGGCTAATGACATGATTTTCGTTTTTCGAGCGCGCACTCAGGCGCATGTGATTAAAATGGAAACACTTTGCTTGCCGATAACTTCTCAGATTTTTGTAAAAAGCAAGCATTTTGAGCGCTATACGCCCTAATTTGAGTCAAATTATAAGGTAGAATGTTGCGTCCATGCGGCAGGTAATCGATCTTTACCATGCGCCGGATACTAGACACCCCCCTAAAAAACGTTTGAGCGCATCATTGTTGCGCATTGGAACAATTCATGTTTGGATTTTTACGCAGTTACTTTTCGAATGACCTGGCGATTGACCTGGGTACCGCGAATACGCTGATTTATGTACGCGACCAAGGTATTGTCCTCGATGAGCCGTCGGTTGTCGCAATTCGCCAGCAGGGCGGGCCTAACGGCAAGAAAACAATCCAGGCCGTCGGGCGGGAAGCAAAACAGATGCTGGGCAAGGTTCCCGGCAATATCGAAGCGATCCGGCCGATGAAAGACGGCGTGATCGCCGACTTCACCGTCACCGAGCAGATGCTCAAGCAGTTCATCCGCATGGTGCATGACACCAAGCTGTTCAAACCATCGCCGCGCATCATCATCTGCGTGCCTTGCGGCTCGACCCAGGTTGAGCGCCGCGCGATCCGCGAATCGGCGCTGGGCGCCGGCGCATCCCAGGTATTCCTGATCGAAGAGCCGATGGCGGCGGCAATCGGCGCCGGCCTGCCGGTATCGGACGCCACCGGTTCGATGGTGGTCGACATCGGCGGCGGCACTACCGAAGTCGGCATCATTTCGCTGGGCGGCATGGTCTACAAGGGCTCGGTCCGCGTCGGCGGCGACAAGTTTGACGAAGCCATCGTCAATTACATCCGCCGCAACTACGGCATGCTGATCGGCGAACAGACCGCCGAAGCGATCAAGAAGGAAATCGGCTCCGCCTTCCCGGGTTCGGAAGTGCGCGAAATGGAAGTCAAGGGACGCAACCTGTCGGAAGGCATCCCGCGCTCGTTCACCATCTCCAGCAATGAAATCCTGGAAGCCCTGACCGACCCGCTCAACAACATCGTTTCCGCCGTCAAGAACGCGCTGGAACAGACCCCGCCGGAACTGGGCGCGGACATCGCCGAGAAGGGCATGATGCTGACCGGCGGCGGCGCCTTGCTGCGCGACCTGGACCGCCTGCTGATGGAAGAAACAGGTTTGCCGGTAATCGTGGCCGAAGACCCGCTGACCTGCGTGGTGCGCGGCTCCGGCATGGCGCTGGAGCGGATGGACAAGCTGGGCTCGATCTTTTCCTACGAGTAAACCAGATTGATGCGACGCTTGCCCAGCCTCTCCAGCGTGCTCTTGAGGTCGGGCAGCGGCAACCGGGTCGGTGCATTGATGCATGCGACCCGCTTTCGTATCTACGGCATGAACATGCGCATGAACGTGTTTGTACCGCCAGCCATTGACCAAACCGAACCCGTCCATTACTGATGGAATACAGTCCACCACCCCTCTTCAAGCAAGGCGCTTCGGCCCGCGCCAAGGCGGTGATATGCACGCTGCTGGCGCTGGCCCTGCTGATTGCCGATTCGCGTATCCACGCCTTGCTGTTGCTGCGCCAGGCGGTCGGCACCGCGCTTTATCCTTTGCAGATGGTGGCCCTGATGCCGCGTGACGCGGCCAACAGGGTGGTCGATTATTTTTCTTCGCTGTCGACGGTGGAAAAAGAAAACCAGACCTTGCGCAACCAGCAAGGCGAACGCGCCCAGCAATTGCAGCAGGCGCAGCAGCTGGCCGCTGAAAATGCCCAGCTGCGCAAACTGCTCGGGGTCGAACAGCGGCTGTCCGTGAAATCGGTGATGAGCGAAATCCTGTACGACGCGCGCGACCAGTTTGCCCGCAAGGTGATCATGGACCGCGGCTCCCAGCATGGCGTCGCCACCGGCCAGCCGGTGATCGACGACGCCGGCATCGTCGGCCAGGTGACGCGCGTATTCCCGTTTACCTCCGAAGTGACGCTGCTGACCGACAAGGACCAGGCGATCCCGGTGCAGGTGCTGCGCAACGGCTTGCGCAGCGTGGCTTACGGGCGCGGCCAGTCGGGCTACCTGGACTTGCGTTTCATGTCTTCCAACGCCGATATCCAGAAGGGCGACCTGCTGGTGACTTCCGGCATCGACGGCGTTTATCCGGCCGGCCTGTCGGTAGCCAAGGTGGTGCAGGTCGAAACCAAGTCGGCTGACGCCTTTGCGCATATCGTCTGCGAACCGGTGGCCGGCATCGACCGCCATACCCAGCTGCTGATCCTGCTGGTTGATCCCAATCCCGTAGCGCGCCCGGATGATGAAGCTGCGATCCCCAACAGCAAGGCCGACATATTGAGCAAGCGCCGGCTGACCGAAAGCACGCGCGACAAGACCAGGGAAGCGGCGAAAGAAAGCAATGCCGAAGCCGCGCGTAAAAATCCGCAAGGAGCCGGCGTCCGATGATGCGTCCACATTACATCCTGTTGCCGGCCAATCCGCTGTTCATTGCGATGACGCTGCTGCTGGCATTCCTGCTTAACCTGCTGCCCTGGGGCCAGTGGCCCGGCGTGCCGGATTTCGTGGCGCTGGTGCTGGTGTTCTGGAGCATCCACCAGCCGCGCAAGATCGGCATCGGCATCGCCTTTTGCATGGGCTTGCTGATGGATGTGCACGAAGCTACCTTGCTCGGCCAGAATGCGCTGGCGTACACGCTGCTGTCTTACTTTGCCATCATGATCCATCGCCGCGTGCTGTGGTTCTCGGTCAGCGTGCAGGCGCTGCACGTCCTGCCTCTGATGCTGCTGACGCAGCTGATACAGCTGGTGATACGGATGTCCGTCAGCGGCAAGTTTCCGGGCTGGCTGTATTTTGCCGAGAGTTTCGTCTGCGTGGCGCTGTGGCCTGTCGTGGTGTGGCTGCTGCTGGCGCCGCAACGGCGTGCGGTCGACCGCGACGATAACCGTCCAATCTAGCCGCATTCATGACTGAATTCAAAAACACCGAACACGAACTGCGCAAGTTCCGCCTGCGGATTACCGCGGCCGTGGCTTTTGTGCTGATCTGCTTCGGCTTGCTCGGCGCGCGTTTTATCTGGCTGCAGGTGGTGCGCCACGATGCCTACGCGGCGCAAGCCGAGGACAACCGGATTTCGCTGGTGCCGGTGGTGCCCAACCGCGGCCTGATCATGGACCGCAACGGCGTCATCCTGGCGCGCAACTATTCCGCTTACACGCTGGAAATCACCCGCTCCAAGATCCGCGGCGACCTGGAAGGCGTGATCGACGAGCTGGCGCAGGTAGTCAGCATCACGCCGAAAGACCGGCGCCGTTTCAAGAAGCTGCTGGAAGATTCCAAGAGTTTCGCCAGCCTGCCGATCCGCACCCGCCTGACCGACGAAGAAGTGGCGCGTTTCACCGCGCAGCGCTACCGCTTCCCGGGGATCGACGTGCAGGCGCGCCTGTTCCGCCAGTATCCGCTGGGCGAAGTGGCGGCGCACGTGATCGGCTACATCGGCCGCATCAACCAGAAAGACGCCGACCGCATCGACGACAGCGAGGACGCCGCCAACTACAAAGGGACCAGCTACATCGGCAAGGATGGCCTGGAAAAGAGCTACGAACAGCAGCTGCACGGCAACACCGGCTACGAAGAAATCGAAATCGCCGCCAGCGGCCGCGCCGTGCGCAGCATGTCGCATGTCTCAGCGACGCCCGGCAACAACCTGATCCTGTCGATCGACATCGAATTGCAGAAGGTGGTGGAGGAAGCATTCGGCGACCGCCGCGGCGCGCTGGTGGCGATCGAACCGTCCACCGGCGACGTGCTGGCATATGTCTCGCAGCCATCGTTCGATCCCAACCTGTTTGTCGAAGGCATCGACCAGCAAAGCTGGGACGAGCTGAACAACTCGCCCGACCATCCCCTGATCAACCGCCCCATGAGCGGCAGCTATGCTCCGGGCTCGACCTACAAGCCGTTCATGGCGCTGGCGGCGCTGGAGCTGGGCAAGCGCACGCCGGCTTTCGCGATCAACGATATCGGCTATTTCATGCTGGGCGGCCACCGTTTCCGCGACGACAAGGTGGGCGGCCACGGCCGGGTCGACATGTACAAATCGATCGTGGTTTCCTGCGACACCTATTACTACATGCTGGCCAACGACCTCGGTCCTGACACCATCCACGATTTCATGAAACCCTTCGGTTTCGGCCAGCTGACCGGCATCGACCTGGAACATGAACAGCGCGGCATCCTGCCGTCGACCGACTGGAAGCGCAAATACTACAAACGCGTGGCGGCGCAGAAATGGGTAGGCGGCGACACCATTTCGCTTGGCATCGGCCAGGGTTTCAATGCTTTCACGCCGTTGCAGATGGCGCACGCGGTGGCGACCCTGGTCAACGACGGCGTGGTGATGAAGCCGCACCTGGTCAAGATCATCGAAGATGGCGTCACGCGCCAGCACACCCAGACGGTGCCGAAGGAAAGCTACCGTATCCCGCTGAAGCAGGAAAACATCGATTTCATCAAGCGCGCCATGGTCGGCGTCACGCATGAAGGCACCGGCGCCAAGGTGTTTGCCGGCGCCGGCTACGAGTCGGGCGGCAAGACCGGTACGGCGCAGGTGGTCGGCATCAAGCAAGGTGAAAAATACGATGCCAAGAAACTCAATGCGCGCATGCACGATCACGCCTGGTACACCGCGTTCGCCCCGGCCGACAAGCCGCGCATCGCGATTGCGGTGATTGTCGAGAACGGCGGCTTCGGCGCGGCGGCGGCGGCGCCGATAGTACGCAAGGCGCTGGATTATTATTTGCTGGGCAAGCGCCCCGGCGATGGCAACAAGGCCGCGGTGCTGGAAGAAGAACCGGCGCCGGTCGACGAAGACACGAAGCCGGCGGACGGCACCGACAACAGCTACAAGCCGGGCGAAGAAACGCCAGGCAACAGGGAATAAGCGGGAATGAGCGAGAGCAAGCGATGAGCCTGAGCGACAAACACCACTGGCTGCGCAGCATCAAATCCCATATCGCGGTATTTGACGGCGCGCTGTCGCTGATCATTTTCCTGATACTGGCGGTCGGCATTGTCACCTTGTATTCGGCCGGCATCGATTTCCCGGGCCGGGTCGAGGACCAGCTGCGCAATATCCTGGTCGCGTTTGTCATCATGTGGGTCGCCGCCAACGTGCCGCCGCAGACCCTGATGCGGTTTGCCGTGCCGATTTATACGATAGGGGTGGCGCTGCTGATTGCAGTGGCGGTGTTCGGCATCGTCAAGAAAGGTTCGCGCCGCTGGATCAATGTCGGCGTGGTGATCCAGCCCTCCGAGATCATGAAAATCGCCATGCCGCTGATGCTGGCCTGGTATTTCCAGAAGCGCGAGGGCATGATCAGCTGGCGCGATTACCTGGTGGCGGCGGTGATGCTGGCGCTGCCGGTCGGCCTGATCATTCGCCAGCCGGACCTGGGCACCGGCACCCTGGTGCTGGCCGCGGGTTTCTACGTGATCTTCCTGGCGGGCTTGTCATGGCGCGTGCTGATCGGCCTGGCGGTCGCCGCCGGCGCCAGCCTGCCGGTGCTGTGGTCGGTGCTGCACGATTACCAGCGGCAGCGGGTGATGATGCTGATCGATCCTACTTCGGATCCGCTCGGCAAAGGTTTCCATATCATCCAGTCAACCATCGCGGTCGGATCCGGCGGCGTGTTTGGCAAGGGCTGGCTGAAAGGCACGCAAGCGCACCTGGAATTCATCCCGGAACGCACCACGGACTTCATTTTTGCGGTATTTTCTGAAGAATTCGGCCTGATCGGCAACTGCGTCCTGCTGTTCCTCTATATTTTGCTGATCGGGCGCGGCATGATGATCGCCGCCAATGCGCCAACCATGTTTACACGCTTGCTGGCCGGTTCCATCACCTTGATTTTCTTTACTTATGCATTCGTTAACATGGGCATGGTCAGCGGCATTTTGCCGGTGGTCGGCGTACCGTTGCCATTCATGAGCTACGGCGGCACCGCGCTGGTCACGCTGGGGCTGGGCGCCGGCATACTGATGAGCATCCAGCGCCATCGCAAGCTGATACAGACTTGAGCACGTTGAACTTGTGCGGCCGGAACCGGGTCCATTGATGCAATTATCTGTTTTGAATCGCCATCATCAGGAGAGTGCATGCTAAGGCGCCGCCACAACGTTGCTACATATTCCAGCGCCTTGCTGCTGTCGCTGATCCTGGCCGGCTGCGGCACCTCGCCGAAAACCTCTTCAATCCCGGCCGCCCCGGCCAAATCGGGCGCAGGCGGCATCGCCGGCCGCAACGTGCCGGCGCTACCGCCTGCCGGATCCGGCCGCGGCGGCTACTACAAGGATGACGGCCCGGGCGATTCCGCCCCTGAGGGGCTGCTGGACACCCCGGACGCAGTTCCCGTGGTTGAACCCTACTCGCGTACCGGCAACAAGCCTTATGTCGTATTTGGCAAGACCTACACGCCGCTGACCGACGACCAGCCGTTCAAGCAACGCGGCATCGGCAGCTGGTACGGCAAGAAATTCCATAAGCAAAAGACATCCTCCGGCGAGCTGTACGACATGTACAAGATGACCGCCGCCCATCCGACCTTGCCGATTCCTTCCTATGCGCGGGTAACCAACCTGAAGACCGGCGCCCAGGTGATCGTGCGGGTCAACGACCGCGGTCCGTTCCACTCTAGCCGCATCATCGACCTGTCCTACACCGCGGCGCTGAAACTCGGTTACCTGAGCAGCGGCAGCAGCCAGCTGGAGGTGGAGCGCCTGCTGCCGGCCGACATCATCGCGCTGAACAGGCAGCGCGGCAGCACGCCGGCGCCGCAGGCCGCGGCATTGCCGGCGCCGGCTGCCGAGCCGCCCAGGGATAACACGGCACCTGCCGTAGTCACAACCGAATCGGTCGACATGCCAGTGCTGACCGCGCAACCGCTGCTGATCAGCCAGACGTCGCCAACGCCCGCAGCGCCTCCCGCAGCCAGCAGTAGCTCGCTGGCGGCAGGTTTCTACCTGCAGTTCGGCGCCTATGCACAGCAAGCCAATGCGGACGGTGCGCGTTCCCGCCTGATGCAGGAGCTGTCGGGCGTGGTGACATCGCTCGACAGCGTTGCGGTGAACGGCATGTATCGTTTATATGCCGGACCGTATTCCAGCCGTGCTGACGCCGACAGCATCTTGCAGCAGATCCGGCAACGTTCCGGCGCTACGGCGATTGTCGTGCAGCGTTAGCAGATTTGCTACCTTCTCCCTTGTTCTTCCTTGCCATCGTTGCATGGCAACGCACCTCTTGCGGTTCGGCTCCCTGAGCCTGGATCGGCCCTGACCGTGGCGCCGGGCCCGGTTTGCGGTAACCGAATGGTCACACAAATTTCATACGCCTGACATATTTGACCGCAATACTTCCGCCATTCAAAAGCGTAACGGCGGTACATATCATGGTTGAAATCAAAGGTTTGTCAAAGACGTTCCGTGGCGGTTTCCGCGCCCTCGACAATGTCAGCCTGCGCTTCGCGCAGGGCGAAATGGTAGCCTTGATCGGCGCATCCGGTTCTGGAAAATCGACTCTTTTGCGCCATATTTCCGGATTGATGGCTGCAGATAACAGCGGCGGCACAATCTCCATCGACGGCCAGTCAGTCCAGAAGGACGGCATGGTCGACCGCAATATCCGCGCGGTGCGCGCCAACGTCGGTTTCGTCTTCCAGCAATTCAACCTGGTGGGCCGGCTGCCGGTGCTGACCAATGTCCTGACCGGCGGCCTGTCGCGCATGCCGCTCTGGCGCAGCTGCTTCAAATTGTTTACCGCCGAAGAAAAAGCATTGGGCCTGGAAGCGCTGGCGCGGGTCGGCATTTCCGACCATGCGTACAAACGCGCTTCCGCACTCTCGGGCGGCCAGCAGCAACGTGCCGCGATTGCCCGCACCATCGTGCAGAAGGCGCGCGTGGTGCTGGCCGACGAACCGATCGCCTCGCTCGATCCGGAGTCGGCGCGGCGTGTGATGCAGACGCTGGCCGACGTCAACCAGCGCGACGGCAGCACGGTCCTGGTGTCGCTGCACCAGGTCGATGTCGCCTTGCGCTTTTGCCCGCGCACGGTGGCTTTGCATAAAGGCCGCGTCGTATACGACGGCCCTTCCAGCGCCCTGACCGAGCCGATGCTGCGCGAACTGTATGGCAGCGAAGCGGAAGACATCCTGGGCGGCTCCAACACCTTGACCCGGCCCGCTGTAGCCGTACCAACGCCTTTCGACAGCGTACCGGCGCTGGCGGTGGCAGCCTGAAATACATCTCGTCATTGAATATCACCTCTTTCCACTCAGGAGTTCCACATCATGTTTGCAAAATTATTTTCCGGCGCCGCAATCACCATGGCGATGCTGGCAGCGTCGGCTGCGCACGCCGATGACGTCAAGGTGCTGAACTTCGGCATCATTTCAACCGAATCGTCGAAAAACCTGAAGCAGGACTGGCAGCCGGTGCTCGATGAACTGAGCAAGCGTACCGGCATCAAGGTCAACGGTTTCTTTGCTTCCGACTACGCCGGCATCATTGAAGGCATGCGCTTCGGCAAGGTGCAGATGGGCTGGTTTGGCAACAAGTCGGCGATGGAAGCGGTCGACCGCGCGAGCGGCGAAGTGTTCGCGCACGTGGTCAATCCGGACGGCAGCGCCGGCTACTACAGCCTGGTGGGCGTGCAGAAGGACAGCCCGAACAAGAGCATCGAAGACATCTTGAAAAACGCCAAGAGCCTGACCTTCGGCATCGGCGATCCGAATTCGACCTCGGGTTTCCTGGTGCCGAGCTACTACATTTTTGCAAAGAACAATGTCGATTCGAAGACAGCGTTCAAAGTGATCCGTACTTCCAATCATGAAGCCAACATCCTGGCGGTCGCCAACAAGCAGATTGACGCCGCCGTGTTTGCTTCCGACACCATGGCTCGCATCGAAGAGCGCCAGCCGGCCGTTGCCAAGGAAGTCCGGATCGTCTGGAAATCGCCGCTGATCGCCGCCGATCCGCTGGTATGGCGCAAAGACTTGCCGGCCGACCTCAAGGCCAAGATCAAGGAATTTTTCGTTACCTACGGCAAGACCGGTCCTAACGCCGCACAGGAAAAAGCGCAGCTGGCCAAGCTGGAATACAGCGGCTTTGAAGAATCCAGCGATGCGCAGCTGAATCCGATCCGCCAGCTCGAACTGTTCAAGCAAAAGGGCAAGCTGGAAGCGGACGCCAACCTCAGCGCCGACGACAAGAAAGCCAAGCTGGACGATATCAACCGTAAATTGTCCGACCTGGCCAAATCCTAAGCAATGACAAGTCCTGTGTCCCTGAAAATGGAAACCGCGTTTCCCGCGCCGCCCAAGCAATCGATAGGCCGCACCCTGTTCTGGGGCGTGCTGCTGGCAGTCCTGATCGCTTCCTGGCGCGGGGCCGACATGCGGCCGCTGGAACTGCTGCGCGACGGCGGCAACATGGGCACTTACGCCGCCAGTTTTTTTCCGCCCGATTTCCATGACTGGCGCACCTACCTGCAGGAATTGATCGTGACCATACAGATCGCGGTCTGGGGTACGGCACTGGCAGTGGTGTGCGCAGTGCCCTGCGGTTTGCTGGCCTCGTCCAATATCGCGCCGGCCTGGGTCAACCAGCCGGTGCGGCGTCTGATGGATGCGGCGCGCGCCATCAATGAAATGGTGTTTGCGATGCTGTTCGTGGTGGCGGTCGGGCTGGGGCCGTTTGCCGGCGTGCTGGCCTTGTTTGTGGCAACCACAGGCACCTTGTCCAAGCTGTTTTCGGAAGCGGTCGAAGCCATCGATCCGCAGCCGGTCGAGGGAATACGCGCCACCGGCGCCAACGCCCTGGAAGAGATTGTCTACGGCGTGCTGCCGCAAGTGATGCCGTTGTGGATTTCCTACGTGCTGTATCGCTTCGAAGCCAATGTCCGTTCGGCAACGGTAGTCGGCATGGTCGGCGCCGGCGGCATCGGCGTGATTTTATGGGAAGTGATCCGCAGCTTCGAATATGGCCAGACTTGCGCCGTGCTGATCATGATCGTGCTGGCGGTGAGCATGATCGACCTGGTTTCGTCGCGTTTGCGCAAATTGTTTATTTAAATATTCCGTTTCAGTTTTCATATCACTAACCGGCGCGCCGCTTGCGATTTACCGCAAGGCGGCTGCGCCGTTTTTCTATGCGCGGAATTTTCGGTATAGTCTTTACTCTCTCGAATAATTTCGATACGGAGTAAAGAGCAATGACTTCCGCCGTTTCCGACCATCCCTTGCCGCACGTGACAGTGCGCCAGGCCACGCCTGGCGACGCCGAGGTCCTGGTGGCGCTGCTGGCCGAGATGGATGATGAGCCCGCCCGCGCCGTGCTGGACGCTGAAGGCGCACGCCAGATCATGGCCAGGATGGCGGCCTATCCATACTTCCGGGCGTTCCTGGTGTTTGCCGACGGGGTAGCGGTCGGCACTTTCAGCCTGCTGGTTTTCTGCAGCCTGACCCATGAAGGCAGCGAACAGGCCGTGATGGACGCCGTCGTCATCAGCCGCGCTTGCCGCGGCCAGGGTATCGGCAGCGTGATGCTGGACCATGCGGTGCGCATCGCCGGCGAGGCCGGCTGCTACAAGATTGCGCTGTCGTCCAACTTGAAGCGCATGGACGCGCATCGCTTCTATGAACATTTCGGCTTCACGCAGCACGGAATCAGTTTGGCGGTCCCGCTTCCCCAATCGGTAAACGGATGAACTTCTGCATGATGTGCTGCTAGCGACGGGAGAAATGATTATGCTAAATCCAGAAAACCTGCAAGAAACCAACGATTTCATCATTGCCATCGCGGCCGATGGCGCGCGGGTGGAAGTGGCGCTGCACGGCGCCCACGTCTGTTCCTGGCGCGGGCCGGACGGCGTCGAGCGCTTGTTCATGAGTCCGCTGAATTCATGGCGCAGCGATGCGGCTATCCGCGGCGGCATCCCGGTGATTTTCCCGCAGTTCGCCAGCGAGGGGCCGTTGCCGAAACATGGTTTTGCCCGCCTGAGCGCGTGGGCTTTGCTAGAGTCTTCGCGGCAGCTGGACGGCAGCGGGCTGGTCCGTCTCGGGCTGGCCGACTCAGAGCAGACCAGGCAGGTCTTTCCGCATGCCTTTACGCTTGAGCTGCGCATCACATTTTCCGGCCAGAGCCTGAATACCGAGCTGGTGGTGACAAATACCGGAAAGCAGCCTTTCGCATTCACCTGCGCCTTGCATACCTATCTGAATGTACATGTCGCGGAGGCTGCCCTGTACGGGCTGCAAGGCTATCGCTATCGCGACTCGGTCGACAACCGCCGCATCAAGATTGCGGAGGAGGAGATCCTGCATATCGCCGAGGAGGTTGACCGGGTGTATTTTGCGGTCGACAAGCCGATTACCCTGGGCGGCCGCAAGCAAAGCATGATTGCGACCCAGGCCGGGTTTGCCGATGCGGTGGTGTGGAATCCCTGGGAAAACGGCTGCGCAAAAATTGCCGACCTGAAGCTGGATTCTTACCGGCATTTTGTCTGCATCGAAGCCGCCACAGTTGAGCATCCGGTCCTGCTGGCGCCGGACACGAGCTGGAGCGGCGCCCAAAACCTGGAGTGCGTGCTGGTCGCCTAGTCGAATTTGCCGCCCTGCATCGGGAAGGCTTTCAGGAACTCGGCCGCCGGCAAGCGTTTGCCGCCCGGTTTCTGCAATTCGGTGATGCGCAATGCTCCGCTGCCGCACGCCACGATCACGCCATCTTGCGGATCGGCGCTGATGATCGTTCCCGCAGCATGCTTGCCGTCGCCGGCCAGCACTTGCGCCTGCCACAGCTTCAGGGTGACGCCTGCGAACACGGCGCAGGCGGCCGGGAACGGGTTGAATGCGCGTATCTTGCGCTCCAGGATTTCGGCCGGCAGCGAGAAATCGAGGACGGCTTCTTCCTTGCTGATCTTGGCGGCGTAGGTTACGCCTTGCTCCGGCTGCGGTGTTGCCGGCAGGGCGTCCTGCTCCAGGCGGCGCAGCGCTTCGACAATCATGTCGCCGCCGAGTTTTGCCATCTTGTCATGCAGTGTGCCGGTGGTATCGCTGGCGCCGATCGCCATTTTCTCGACCAGCAGCATCGCTCCGGTATCCAGCCCCTGGTCCATCTGCATGATGGTGATGCCGGTCTCGCTGTCGCCGGCCTCGATCGCCCGGTGGATAGGCGCCGCGCCGCGCCAGCGCGGCAGCAGCGAACCGTGGATGTTGAGGCAGCCGCGCGGCGGTATGTCCAGCACGCTGAGCGGCAGGATCAGGCCGTAGGCAGCCACCACCATGATGTCGTGCGGCGTGTTGCGCAACAGCGCATGCGCTTCCCTGGCGACGTCGGGGTACTTGCCGTCCAGCCGTAGCGATACCGGCTGCGCCACCGGTATCTGGTGCTCCAGCGCGAATCGCTTGACCGGCGATGCATGCAGCTGCATGCCGCGGCCGGCCGGGCGGTCGGGCTGGGTCAGCACCAGCGGGATCTGATGGCCGGCGTCGTGCAAGGCCTTGAGCGCCACGGCGGCGAATTCGGGAGTTCCGGCGAAGATGATTTTCATGAGGAGGATGGTACAGGAGCTCAAAATAGTTGCGGGACAAAATGCAGGAACCGGGTTCCTTGCAATTTGTCCCGCAATATATAAAAAAATTGCTTATCTTGTAGCGTATTGCTTGTCGCGTTTCAGCTCGCGTTCTTCCTTGAGCATCTTGGCCTTGATCCGGTTGCGTTTCAGCGGTGACAGGTATTCGACGAAAACCTTGCCCTTCAGGTGATCCATTTCATGCTGGATGCACACCGCCAGCAAGCCGTCGGCATCGACTTCAAACGGATTGCCGTCGGCATCCAGGGCGCGCACTTTGACGCGCGCCGGGCGTTCGACGCCGTCGTAGACGCCGGGCACCGACAGGCAGCCTTCGTCGTAAACCTGTTTTTCTTCGCTGGCCCAGAGGATTTCCGGATTGATGAAAACCCGCAGGTCGGTGCCGGTATCGGAAGTGTCGATCACCACCAGCTGTTCATGGACGTCGACTTGCGAAGCGGCCAGCCCGACGCCGGGCGCTTCGTACATGGTTTCGGCCATGTCGGCGATCAATTTTTTGAGCCGTGTGTCAAAAACTGTCACTGGCTTGGCAATTTTGTGCAAACGGACGTCAGGATAACGCAGGATATTTAATAAGGACATACAAGATTGCGTGACAATTTAGGCGGTTTGGAAGGGGTTTTCTCTTGCTAGTTCAATCGATTATGGGCAAAATTTGATTCACTATGGCAAGTTTTTTGCTTTGCCGATCAAAGCCGTGGCGACGAAACGATGGTGTAGGCGCCAATTTAACGCAGTATCCACCGGAAACAATATGAAAAAGTTTAGCACAGCTGCACTCCTTCTTGCTTTAAGTGCCGGATTTGGCGGCATGGCCCATGCCCAAGCGGTCAAGACCATGCGTTGTGAATTCTTGCCCAATGCCCCGGATCAGCACGTTGTAGTGCGTGGCGATACGCTGTGGGGAATCTCCGGGCAGTTCCTGCAACATCCATGGTGCTGGCCGCAGGTGTGGGGCCTGAACCAGGACCAGATCCGCAATCCGCACTGGATTTATCCAGGCCAGATCGTTTATTTCGACCGCGTCAACGGCCGCCTGCGCCTCGGCAAGTCGGCAGGCGAGCCCGGTGTCGTGAAATTGTCGCCGCAAACGCGCGTGCAAGGCATTGGCCGCGATGCGATCAGCGCCATTTCCACCGACGCCATCGGGCCGTTCTTGTCGCAGCCGCTGATCGTTGAAGACGACGCGCTGGACAGTTCGCCGCATATCGTGGCGGTCCAGGATGGCCACCTGAGCCTCGGCAAGGGCGATAAGGCTTATGTCCGCGGCGACTTGGCGGACGCCAGCGCGTTCCAGGTATTCCGTCCAGGCAATCCGCTCAAGGATCCTGACACCGGCAAGGTGATCGCCAATGAAGCGCTGTACCTCGGCACCCTGAAGCTGGAGCGCAGGGGCAAGACTCCTGACGAAGCGGCTACATTCAGCGTGGTCGACACCAAGGAGGAAATGCAGGTCGGCGACCGCATCATTCCGCGTCCGGTCGAACCGATCCTGAATTATGTGCCGCATGCGCCTGCCGGCGAAGTCAACGCCCGTGTGGTCTCGATCTACGGCGGCGTGGCGACCGCAGCGCAGAACCAGATCCTCAGCATCAACCGCGGCAAGGCTGACAATATCGATATCGGCACCGTGCTACAGCTGTACCGTTTCGGCAAGACCATCAAGGATCCTGCCGATCACAACAACAAGGTCAAACTGCCGGACGAACAATACGGTACCCTGTTCATTTTCCGTGTCTTCAACCATATTTCCTACGGCCTGATCATGGAAGTCCAGAATACGGTCGACATCGGCGATATCGCCAGGTCGCCGGAATAAAGGTGCTTGCTGCTGTTGACAACGATAAACAACGATACTCTTGATGACGATGGCGGCGATGTAAGCGGCCGCCCGCCAGCCGCTTACACCGCAACCGACGCCGCGGTCGTCGCCGATGAACTGGCAGCCTGGTTGCGCCTCGAGCAGACTGCCGGCGTCGGCGCGGAAACCGCGCGCCGGTTGCTGGCGGCCTTCGGCCTTCCGGCCAATATCTTCTCCTCTTCCTTTTCTGCCTTGCACAAAGTGGTGCCCGAGCGCATTGCCTATGCTTTGCTGGCGGCGCCGTCGGATGCTGTCCTGGCGCTGACAGAGCGCACCCAGGAATGGCTGCAGCAGCCAGGCAACCGGCTGCTCACGCTGGCTGACAGCAGCTACCCGCAAGCTTTGCTGGATATTTCCGATCCGCCGCTGATGCTGTACGTGAAGGGGCGCACCGAACTGCTGGAGCGGCCGGCCATGGCCGTGGTCGGCAGCCGCAACGCCACGGTCCAGGGCGTCGCCAATGCCGACCGGTTTGCTGAAATCCTCAGCCAGCGCGGCCTCACCATCATCTCCGGCCTGGCTCTGGGAATAGACGCGGCCGCCCACCAGGGCGCTTTGCGCGGCGCTGCCGGCAGGCCCGAGGGCGGCAGTACGGTGGCAGTGATCGGCACCGGCGCCGACATCGTCTACCCGGCCCGCAATCGCGGCCTGGCGCACCAGATTGCCGAGGCCGGCTGCATTGTCAGCGAGTATCCGCTGGGCATGCCCGGCGTCGCCGCCAACTTCCCGCGCCGCAACCGCATCATTTCCGGCTTGGCGCGCGGCGTGCTGGTAGTCGAAGCTGCGGCGCAATCCGGTTCGCTGATTACAGCCAGGATGGCGGCCGAGCAGGGACGGGATGTATTTGCGATTCCAGGTTCGATCCATTCACCGTTGTCGAAAGGCTGCCACCAGCTGATCAAGCAGGGCGCCAAGCTGGTGGAGTCGGCCCAGGATATCCTGGAGGAGCTGGGCAGCTTGCAGGCGGCCGCGGCGATCCCCGCGGAACCCGCGGTGGCGCCTGGCGCTGCGCCGGCTGACGGCGGCGGCCAGGAACTGCTTGCGATACTGGGGTATGATCCGGTCGGTTTTGACGAGCTGGCGGCGCGCAGCGGCAGCGATGCGGCGAGCTTGGGCGGACAGTTGCTGGAACTGGAACTGGCAGGTTTGGTAGAGGTTTTACCCGGCGCAATTTACCGCCGCATCGGCTGATGCAGGCAAGGTAAAAGGATGATGGTATTTTGCCATTTCGGGCGGTCCGGCATAAATCTGCGATACTAGTATACGTATACCGTTGGCTGAAACGGCTTTATTGCCCAGTGTTTTTAGGCTTACCCTTGTACTTTGCTTGTCTTACCCTTACCTTAGCGATACAGTAGAACCATGTTTGAAGTCCTTGTTTATCTGTATGAAACTTATTATCGGCCCGACGCCTGCCCTGAACCGGAGGCCTTGGTCAAGAAGCTGTCGGCGATCGGCTTTGAAGAAGAAGAGATAGCCAAGGCGCTCGGCTGGCTGACGGACCTGGCGGAAACCAACCACGAGTTCGCCGACAGATACCCGCAGCAAACCGCTTTTTCTTTTGGCATCCGCATCTACGCCCAGCAAGAGATCGACGTGCTGGGCATTCCTGCGATTGGCTTCATCCAGTTCCTGGAGTCGGCCAAGATGCTCAACCCGGTGCAACGCGAGATTGTCATTGAGCGCGCGTTGACCGTCAGCGAGACTCCGGTCCCGCTCGACAAACTCAAGGTGATCGTATTGATGGTGCTATGGAGCCAAGGCAAGGAGCCGGACGGCCTGATGTTCGACGAGCTGTTTCTCGACGAAGACGACGATCCTGAGCCGCGCCAGCTGCATTAAACGCGACTTTCACCTGCTGCATGCTGGCTAGATTTCGGTCTTGCTGCTTGCGACTTTTCCAACAACCCGCTTATCATTGGCCGCATTATGCGGCGCCGGCCGTGAAATCTGCTGCGAATTACTGCTATGAGCTGGCTGCCATGAGTTTGCTGCCAGGAGTTTGCTGATATATTACGGGTGATTTCCTGTTGGCAACTAAATTTCCGGACTGCCGCGGCGAGCCAAAGCAAAAACATGCGCTGAAATGATGCGCGCAACTTTCGAGACAACACTATGAGCAAGACCCTCATCATTGCTGAGAAACCTTCTGTCGCGAACGACATCGCGAAGACGCTCGGCGGCTTCACCAAGCACGATGAGTACTTTGAATCCGACGAATACGTCCTGTCCTCGGCGGTCGGCCACTTGCTGGAAATCGCCGTTCCCGAAGAATACGACGTCAAGCGCGGCAAATGGACTTTCACCCACCTGCCGATGATCCCGCCGCATTTTGCGCTGAACCCGATTGCCAAGACCGAGACGCGCCTCAAGGTGCTCAACAAGCTGATCAAGCGCAAGGACGTCACCTCCCTGATCAACGCCTGCGATGCCGGGCGGGAAGGCGAGCTGATTTTCCGCCTGATCGCGCAATATACGAAAGCCAAGCAGCCGGTCAAGCGGCTCTGGCTGCAATCGATGACGCCGGGCGCGATACGCGACGGCTTCACCCACCTGCGCGAAGACAAGGACATGCTGCCGCTGGCCGACGCTGCCCGCTGTCGCAGCGAAGCGGACTGGCTGATCGGCATCAACGGCACGCGTGCAATGACCGCCTTCAATTCGAAAGAAGGCGGTTTCTATTTGACCACCGTCGGCCGGGTGCAGACGCCGACCTTGTCGATCGTGGTCGAGCGCGAAGAGAAGATCAAGAAGTTCGTGCCGCGCGATTTCTGGGAAGTACGCGCCGAGTTTGTCTGCGCCGCCGGCATCTACGAGGGCCGCTGGCTCGATACCGCGCACAAGAAGGATGCTCAGGATCCTAACCCTGATCCGGAAAAACGCGCCGAGCGCCTGTGGAGCAAGGCTGCCGCCGAATCCATCGTGGCTGCCTGCCGCGGCAAGCTGGGCGCGGTGCGCGAAGAATCGAAGCCGACTACCTCGATGGCGCCGGCGCTGTTCGACCTGACCAGCCTGCAGCGCGAAGCCAACTCGCGTTTCGGTTTTTCCGCCAAAAACACCCTGGGCCTGGCGCAAGCGCTGTACGAAAAGCACAAGGTGCTGACTTATCCGCGTACCGATTCGCGCCACCTGCCGGAAGATTACCTGAGCACCGTCAAGCAGACGCTGGAGACGGTATCGGAGAACAACAACTACCAGCAGTTCGCCGCGCAGATCCTGAACAAGGGCTGGGTCAAGCCGAACAAGCGCATCTTCGACAACACCAAGATCAGCGATCACTTTGCGATCATCCCGACCACGCAGGCGCCGAAGAACCTGTCGGAGCCGGAACAAAAGCTGTACGACCTGGTGACACGCCGTTTCATGGCCGTATTTTTCCCTGCCGCGGAGTTCCAGGTCACCACCCGTTTTACCGAAGTTTCCGGCCATCAGTTCAAGACTGAAGGCAAGGTCATGACGAATCCGGGCTGGCTGGCGATCTACGGCAAGGAAGCCGCGGATGAAAAGGATCCGGAAAACAGCGGCACGCTGGTTGCGGTAGCCAAGGATGAGAAGGTCAAGACCGACAAGATCACCGCCAACGGCCTGGTCACCAAACCGCCGGCGCGCTATACCGAAGCGACCTTGCTGTCGGCGATGGAAGGCGCGGGAAAACTGCTGGACGACGGCGACCTGCGCGAAGCGATGGCCGGCAAAGGCCTCGGTACGCCAGCGACGCGAGCCGCGATCATCGAAGGTTTGCTGAACGAAAAATACCTGCTGCGCGAAGGCCGGGAAATGATGCCGACCGCCAAGGCGTTCCAGCTGATGACCTTGCTGCACGGCCTCGGCGTCGACGAATTGACTGAGCCTGAGCTGACCGGCGAGTGGGAATACAAGCTGTCGCAGATCGAACGCGGCACCATCAGCCGTGAAGAATTCATGCGCGAGATCGCGCAGCTGACCCAGATCATCGTCAAGCGCGCCAAGGAATACGATAACGACACCATCCCCGGCGACTATGCGACCTTGCTGGCGCCGTGCCCGAACTGCGGCAGCGTGGTCAAGGAAAACTATCGCCGTTTCGCCTGCACCAAATGCGAATTCTCGATGAGCAAGACACCGGGCAGCCGCCAGTTCGAAATCCCTGAAGTCGAAGAATTGCTGACCAAGCGCACCATCGGCCCGCTGCAAGGATTCCGTTCGAAGATGGGCCGTCCGTTTGCCGCGATCCTGAAGATCAGCCGCGACGAAGAGATCAAGAACTACAAGCTGGAATTCGACTTCGGCCAGAACGACGGCGAAGGCGAAGACGGCGAGGGTGTCGATTTCACCGGCCAGACCGCGCTGGGGCCTTGCCCGAAATGCGGCAACGGCGTCTACGAGATGGGCCTGGCTTACGTCTGCGAAAAATCGGTAGCGAAACCGAAGGCTTGCGATTTCCGCAGCGGCCGCATCATCCTGCAGCAGGAAATCCTGCCGGAGCAAATGGTCAAGCTGCTGAACGACGGCAAGACCGACTTGCTGCCAGGCTTCATTTCGCAGCGTACGCGCCGGCCGTTCAAGGCTTTCCTGGTCAAGGGCAAGGACGGCAAGGTCAGTTTCGAGTTTGAAGAACGCAAGGCCAAGGCGCCACCGAAGGGCAAGGCGAAAGCCGCAGCTGTCGAAGGCGAAGAGGGCGAAGTGGCAGCGGTAGCGAAGAAGCCGGCTGTCAAGAAACCGGCGGCGAAAAAGGCCGCCCCAAAACGGGTGGTCGCCAAGCGCAAAGCTGCATAAAGCTTTGCCGGCACCTGAAGAAGCCGCTCGTTGAGCGGCTTTTTTATTGCTGCGGACAGGGCGCCGGGGACTGGCTCGGTGATTTTGCCGTGCCACCGCCGGCCATGCTTCGGCTACACTTGCTTATCGCTTTTGCTCACCGGATATTGCCATGCCCCTGGATCATCCTGCCGTCGCCCGCGCCGTGGTGCGCCAACTGGAAGCTTCGCGCATCCGCGAAGTGGCCAACGTCGGCATGGGCCGCAGCGATGTCCTGCCGTTCTGGTTCGGCGAGCCCGACCAGGTAACCCCGAGCTTCATCCGCGATGCGGCCAAGGCCGGACTGGATGACGGCGATACCTTCTATACCCACAACTATGGCATCCCGTCTTTGCGGGCGGCGATCGCGGCTTATTTGTCCGCTTTGCACCAGCCCGTCGATGCCAGCCGGATCGCGGTTACCTCGTCCGGCGTATCGGCGCTGATGGTGCTGTCGCAGCTGATCATCAATCCCGGCGACCGCGTGGTGGCGGTGACGCCGCTGTGGCCGAATGTCGCCGAGATTCCGAAGATCCTCGGCGCAGAGGTGACGCGGGTGGCGCTGCAGTTCGGCCATACCTGGGAGCTCGATCTGCAGCGGCTGCTGGACGCCTTGACGCCGGATACCCGCGCGGTCCTGCTGAACTCGCCCAACAATCCGACCGGCTGGGTCATGCCGCGTGAACAGCAGGAGATCGTCCTGGCGCACTGCCGCCGGCATGGCATCTGGATCGTGGCCGACGATGTCTATGAGCGGCTGGTATACACCGACCAGCCCGATGCACCGCAATGCGCGCCATCCTTCCTGGATATCTCCGCTGCCGACGACCGCCTGATTTCCTCCAACAGCTTTTCCAAATCCTGGCTGATGACCGGCTGGCGGCTGGGATGGCTGGTAGCGCCGCCGGCCTTGATGACGGACATCGGCAAGCTGATCGAGTACAACACTTCCTGCGCGCCCGGCTTCGTGCAGCGCGCCGGCGTAGTCGCCATCGAGCGCGGCGATGAAATCATCGGCGCCACGGTGGCCCGTTATCGCGCGGCGCGCGATTTCCTGTACCAGCGCCTGAACGCTTTGCCGGGAATTACGGCGCCGCGGCCCAAGGGTGCGATGTATCTGTTTTTCCGCGTCGACGGCGTCAGCGACAGCCTGGCGCTGTGCAAGCAGCTGGTGCGCGAGGCCGGCCTTGGCCTGGCGCCCGGCAATGCCTTCGGTCCCGAAGGCGAAGGTTATGTGCGCTGGTGTTTTGCCAGTTCGATCGAGCGCCTGGAAGATGGCGTGCAGCGGCTGGAGCGCTTTCTTTCCTCCTGATCCGGCATCCGTCCCGGCACCGGGATTCCCCGGTTAGCCGCCGCCCGGACAGTTCATTGCGGTTTTGGCAAGCAATGCAACGGTCTTGAGTTTTGGCTGGATCTGGTGCTATCATCGAAACGCGCAAACGTTTGCGCGTTCCAAATGATGGCACGATAAACATGCCGCTCAACAACAAATTTCAGGAGACTTTCGATGAATACCCGTATCCGCCTCAAGCTGATTGCCGCCACCGTCCTGGTCTGCGCATTGCCGTCCCTGCCAGCCATGGCGCAGACCGCCGCCAAACCGAAGGTCGCGCTGGTGATGAAATCGCTCGCCAATGAATTTTTCCTGACCATGGAAAACGGCGCCAAGGAACACCAGAAGGCGCATGCCGCCCAGTATGACTTGCTTGCCAACGGCATCAAGGATGAACAAGACACTTCCAACCAGATCAAGATCGTCGAACAGATGATCGTTTCCAAGGTCAACGGCCTGGTGATCGCGCCGGCCGACTCCAAGGCGCTGGTGCCTGTCATCAAGAAAGCCATCGACGCCGGCATCATCGTGGTCAATATCGATAACAAGCTGGATGATGCCGCCCTCAAGGAAAAAGGCATCACCGTGCCGTTCGTCGGCCCGGATAACCGCAAGGGCGCCAAGCTGGTCGGCGACTACCTGGCCAAGCAGATCAAGAGCGGCGACAAGGTCGGCATCATCGAAGGCGTGTCGACCACCATCAATGCGCAGCAGCGCACCCTGGGCTTCCAGGATGCAATGAGCGCGGTCGGCGCCAAGGTCGTCGGCGTGCAATCGGGCCAGTGGGAAATGGCGCCGGGCAACCAGATCGCTGCCGCCATGCTGAATGCGCATCCTGACATCAAGGCATTGTTGGCCGGTAACGACAACATGGCCCTGGGTGCAGTCGCCGCGGTCAAGGCCGCAGGCAAGACCGGCAAGGTGCTGGTGGTCGGCTACGACAACATCAACGCCATCAAGCCGATGCTGAAAGACGGCCGGGTCCTGGCGACAGCCGACCAGTTCGCTTCGCAGCAAGCGGTATTCGGCATCGAGACGGTGTTGAAAGCGATTACCGACAAGAAGGCCCAGAACACGCTCGGCGGCACCGTCGAGACCAAGGTCGCGCTGGTGACGAAAGACAGCAAATAATCCAATTAATTGCGCAACCGCGCGGGGCAAGGTAGAAAGTACCTTGCCTTGCTCCGCCAAGCATAACTACAGCTGTCACTGCTGGAGTACAGAATGTCCAATGAATCCATGGCGGCGGCGCGCTCCGACGGGCGCGCCGCTGCATCCGCAGTTCCCATGTTGAGTTTGAGCGGCATCGGCAAGACCTATGTCGAGCCGGTCTTGAGCGATGTCTCGATCAGCATCAGCCCGGGCCAGATCCTGGCCCTGACCGGTGAAAACGGCGCCGGCAAAAGCACGCTGTCGAAAATCGTCTGTGGCCTGGTCGATCCCACCACGGGCAGCATGCTGCTCGACGGCCAGCGTTACCAGCCAGGTTCGCGCAAGGAAGCCGAACATCTCGGCATCCGCATGGTGATGCAGGAACTGAACCTGATCCCGACCCTGAGCATTGCTGAAAACCTGTATTTCAACCAGCTGCCGCATCGCTTCGGCTGGATCGACAAGGCCAGGCTGGCAGAGGATACGCGGATCCAGATGGCGGCGGTAGGATTGACCGACCTCGACCCCTGGACGCCGGTCGGCGAACTGGGCGTGGGCCACCAGCAAATGGTGGAAATCGCGCGCAACCTGATCGGCAGCTGCCGCTTGCTGGTGCTCGACGAGCCGACCGCCATGCTGACCAGCCGCGAAGTCGAACTGCTGTTTACGCAGATTGCCCGGCTGCAGTCGGAAGGCGTTGCCATCATCTATATTTCGCATCGGCTGGAAGAGCTGAAGCAGGTGGCCGACCGCATTGCCGTATTGCGCGACGGCCAGCTGGTGTGCGACGACGCCATCGGCGGCTACAGCACCGATGCGCTGGTGCAGCTGATGGTCGGCCGCGCCGCCGAAGCCGAGCTGGATCTTGGCCACCGCACCATCGGGGCGCCGTTGCTGCGCGTGCGCAATATCGGACGCGGCAAGGCGGTTGCGCCGACTTCATTCGATTTGCGCGCCGGCGAGATCCTCGGCGTTGCCGGCCTGATCGGCTCCGGCCGCACCGAATTGCTGCGCCTTGTTTTCGGCGCCGACCGGGCCGACCAGGGCGAGGTGTTCATCGGCGATCAAGCGCAGCCAGCAAAAATTTCTTCGCCGAAAGACGCCATCGCCGCCGGCATCGCCATGATCACCGAAGACCGCAAGAGCCAGGGTTTGCTGCTGCCGCAATCGATCGGCTTGAACACGACGCTGGCCAAGCTCTCGGCGGTCAGCAGATTCGGCGTGCTTGACCAGCAGGCCGAAGCCGAGGTCGCCGGCGATTACATCAAGCGCCTGCGGATCCGCTCGCGCAACGGCATGCAGGCGGCAGGAGAACTGTCCGGCGGCAACCAGCAGAAGGTGGTGATTGCGCGCTGGCTGTATCGCGATTGCCCGATCATGCTGTTCGACGAACCGACCCGCGGCATCGACATCGGCGCCAAGTTCGATATCTACAAGCTGCTGGCCGAACTGTCGCGCCAAGGCAAGGGACTGCTGATCGTATCGAGCGACCTGCGCGAACTGATGCTGATCTGCGACCGCATCGCAGTGATGAGCGCCGGCAAGCTGGTCGACACGTTCGAGCGCGGCCAGTGGAGCCAGGAGACGATCCTGGCGGCGGCCTTCAGCGGCTACATGAACGGCAACGGCAACGCTCCTGCAGATACTGCAGCCGCGCAAGCTGCCTGAAGTCCTTAACCTATCCGAAAATCATGACAACACTTTCTTTTACCCGAAGCATGTCCGGCCTGAAGAATTACCTGGGCCTGATCGGCGCGCTGCTGGCCATGTGCGTGCTGTTCTCTATCCTGAGCGAAAATTTCCTGACCGCTGCGACCTTCACTACCTTGTCCAACGATATCCCGACGCTGGTGGTGATGGCGGTCGGCATGACGTTTGTGCTGATCATCGGCGGCATCGACCTGTCGGTGGGTTCGGTCATGGCGCTGGCGGCTTCGGTGCTGTCGATGGCGATGGTGCGCTGGGGCTGGCCCCTGTTCGCAGCCGCTACGCTGGGCGTGCTGGTGGCCAGTTTGTGCGGCATGCTGACCGGCCTGATTTCGGTCGGCTGGCGCATTCCTTCTTTTATCGTTTCACTGGGCGTGCTGGAAATGGCGCGCGGCCTGGCTTACCAGGTCACCAACTCGCGTACCGAATATATCGGCAGCGCGGTGGACGGCATCAGTTCGCCTATCCTGTTCGGCATGTCGCCGGCTTTCCTGTCTGCCATCCTGATTGTGGTTGTCGGCCACCTGGTATTGACCAAGACCGTGCTGGGACGCCACTGGATCGGCATCGGCACCAATGAAGAAGCGGTGCGCCTGTCCGGCATCAATCCGCGGCCCAGCAAGGTGCTGGTGTTCGCCCTGATGGGTTTGCTGGCCGGCGTCGGCGCCTTGTTCCAGGTATCGCGGCTGGAGGCGGCCGACCCGAATGGCGGCGTCGGCATGGAGCTGCAAGTGATTGCGGCCGTGGTGATCGGCGGCACCAGCCTGATGGGCGGGCGCGGCTCGGTGATCAGCACCTTCATCGGCGTGCTGATCATCTCGGTGCTGGAAGCGGGCCTGGCGCAGGTCGGCGTCAGTGAACCGATGAAACGCATCATTACCGGCCTGGTGATTGTCGCTGCCGTGGTGCTCGATACTTACCGCCGCCGCGGCGAACGTTCCACGCATTAAACTACCGCCCGCAACCAGGCATTGAGTAAATAACATGGCAACCATCAAGGATGTAGCGCGCACGGCCGGGGTTTCATACACCACGGTTTCGCACGTCCTGAACCAGACCCGGCCGGTCAGCGCCGACGCCCGGGCGCGAGTGCTGGCGGCGGTGGAGTCGATGGCTTATGTGCCGAGCGCGCTGGCGCGTTCCTTGAAAAGCAAGGCTACCGGCAGTATCGGCCTGATCATCCCGAACAACACCAATCCGTATTTTTCGGAAGTGGCGCGCGGCATCGAAGACAGTTGTTATGCCGCCGGCTACAGCGTCATCCTGTGCAACTCCGACGACGATCCGGCCAAGCAGCGCGATTACCTGAACGTATTGCTGACCAAGCGCTGCGATGGCCTGATCGTGGCTACGCTGGCGCAGACCGACGGCGAACTGCTGCGCAAGATGAAGGTGCCGACGGTGCTGCTGGACCGTGCGCCGAAGGACATGGCGATTGACCTGGTGGCGGTCGACAACGCCGCCGGCGGCGTGCTGGCGGCCCGGCACCTGCTTAGCCTGGGTCGGCGCCGCATCGCCTGCATCGGCGGCCCGCAGGACATCGCCATTTCGCGCGAGCGGATCGGCGGCCTGCGCCAGACTTTGCTGGCTGCCGGCGTCGAATTGCCGGAGGCGCTGCTGGCCTATGCCGATTTCACCAGCGCCGGCGGCTACCTGGCGGCGCGCAGCCTGCTGGCGCGCTTTGCATCCCTGCCTTCGCAGGCGCCGGACGCGATTTTTTGCTGTAATGACCTGATGGCGTTCGGCGCGCTGCGTGCCGCGGCTGAGCTCGGCATCGCGGTGCCGCAGGCGCTGGCGGTGGTGGGCTTCGACGATATCGACCTGGCCCAGTTTGTCCATCCGACCCTGACCAGCGTCGCCCAGAATACCCGCAGGCTGGGCCAGCTCACGGCCGAATGCCTGCTGCAGCGGATCGCAACGCCCGACCGCCCTTTGCAACGGTTGTCGATTGCGCCAGAATTGCATGTCCGCGGTTCGACCGTGGCGTCGTGACGGCTTGAGTTTCAGTTTCCTTTTTTAGTAATCCTTATTTAAAGAACGCACATGATCGTCATCATCGGCAGTATCAACATGGACCTGGTGCTTAACGTGCCGCGCATGCCGCATCCCGGTGAAACCCTTTCCGGCGGGCGCTTCCAGACCATCTCGGGCGGCAAGGGCGCGAACCAGGCAGTCGCTTGCGCGCGCCTCAGCGCCGACGACGTCAAAGTGGCGATGGTGGCTTGCCTCGGCGACGATGCGTTCGGGACGGAACTGCGCGCCGCCTTGCGCAACGACGGCATCGACGACAGCCATGTCAGCACGATCAGCGGCGAAGCATCGGGCGTGGCTTCGATCCTGGTCGACGCCAGCGGCCAGAACAGCATCGTGCTGGCGGCCGGCGCCAACGACGCCTTGAGCCCGGCCCATATCGATGCCGCGCGCGGCTTGATCGAACAGGCGCGCATCGTCGTCCTGCAGCTGGAAACGCCGCTGGCAACCGTACGCCACGCAATCGGGCTGGCGCATCAGCTGGGCAAGACCGTGGTGCTCAATCCGGCGCCGGCGCAAGCCTTGCCAGCCGATTTGCTGGCGCAGGTGGAATACCTGATCCCGAATGAAATCGAGGCGGCCATGCTGGCCGGCCTGAATGCCGCCAGCCTGGATAACGACGCCGCTATCGAAGCCGCAGTCGCAAAGTTGCGCGCCGATGGCAGCAGCAATGTGCTGGTCACCTTGGGCGAGAAAGGCGTTTATGCTGCGCTGTCGTCAGGCTCGGTCCATTTTGCGGCGCAGCCGACCAAGGCGGTGGACACCACCGCTGCCGGCGATACCTTCATTGGCGGTTTTGTCGCCGCGCTGGCGGAAGGCCGCAGCGAAGCCGACGCTATCGCCTTCGGCCAATGCGCAGCGGCCTTGAGCGTGGCCCGCGTCGGCGCGCAAACCTCGATTCCTTATCGCCGCGAACTGGAGGCTTGAGATGAAGAAGAGTCCATTGCTGAATATCGCGTTGTCGCAACTGATCGCATCGCTCGGCCATGGCGAAAGCGTGGTGATCGGCGACGCCGGCCTGCCGGTGCCGCCTGGCGTGCCGCTGATCGACCTGGCGCTGACGCGCGGTGTGCCCGGTTTCATGGTTACGCTGGAAACCGTGTTGACTGAAATGCAGGTCGAACATCATGTGCTGGCCGATGAACTGCCATTGCACAGCCCGCAGCTGGCGCAGCAGATCGAGGCGCTCGGCCTGCCCGACAAGCGGACTTTGTCGCACGCTGATTTCAAGCGCATGACGCACAGCGCAAAGGCGGTCATCCGCACCGGCGAGTTCACGCCGTATGCCAATATCATCCTGGTTGCAGGCGTGGTTTTTTGACAATATTTGTACCGCATGGCTGACAAGTCGGCATCGGCAGGTACAATAAAGCCATGAATATCTCATTGCCCGAACTGGAACAAGCCATCAATTACTGGCGTCTGCAACGGCCTGCGGTAGGAGAAGAATGTGCATTGTCCCCCGAGGTCAATGCGCTCGCCGATGTATATGCCCTGATGATCATCAACCACAGCAGCAGCGTGGCGCTGGCCTCCATGGACAGCGTGGCGCAGCAGCTGATCGGCGCCTGGCGCCAGCACATGCTGGATATCAGCGCCGCCGCCAGGTCAGTGGGTTAAGTGGCGGGCCTGCCGTTTGGGCGCAGCTGCCGCGTCCGGTTTGGTCATAGGCGGCAAGTCCGCCGGCCTGGCCGGCTTGCCTGCGTAGTCCGTGCTGAGCACGGCGTTGACCGCACTCTCGCTCATCCCCTGTAATCTCAGCCATTGGCCGACCAGGCCCGCCAGCCTGTCCAGCGCAATCCTGTGGGTGGCGTCGGTCTTGCCGTAGAGCCAGTCGGAAAACGCCATGAAGTTGGCGAACGGCGAATCGCCCAGCAGGATCGGCAGCGTATGGGCGAAGCGGCCTGAATTGGCGACCAGGTCCCAGTAGCGCGAAAACCGCTGCAGGCGCTGCATGGTGGGAAAGTCGATCTTGCTGGTGGCGAGGATGGTGTAGGGCGGATGCGGGTCGAAGACCAGGCCGTAAGGCTCGGTGTGGCGGATGATCGGCGTGCCGCGCAGGCGCTTGAGGATGCCGAACTGGATTTCGTGCGGCTGCAGCGCCACCAGGCGGTCGAAGCCGCTGGCGAAACTGGCGACATCTTCGCCCGGCAGGCCGGCGATCAGGTCGACATGCAGGTGGGCCTGCGATTGCTGCATCAGCCAGCGGATGTTTTCCGCTGCCTTTTCGTTGTTTTGCCTGCGGCTCACCAGCGCCTGCACTTCGGGATTGAAGCTCTGGATGCCGATTTCAAATTGCAAGGCGCCGGGCGGGAATTGCGCAATCGATTCCTTCAATGCATCCGGCAGATGATCCGGCACCAGCTCGAAATGGGCAAACACCGGATCGTCCGGATTGGCCGCCAGCTTGTCGAGGAAGAACTGCAAGATCTTCAGGCTGGTCTTGACGTTCAGGTTGAAGGTGCGGTCGACGAACTTGAACAGCCGTGCGCCGCGCGCATGCAGCGACTCCATCTCGGCCAGGAATGCATCGAGCGCAAACGGCCAGGCTGTCTTGTCCAGCGCCGACAGGCAGAATTCGCATTTGAACGGACAGCCGCGCGAAGCTTCCACGTACAAGGTGCGATGGGCGATGTCATGGTCGCTGTACAAGCTGTACGGCAGCACGATATCGGCCATCGGCGGCTGTACTCCGGCATGGACTTTCATCAGCGGTTTCGGACCGTGCAGGATCTGCCGGCACAGTTGCGGCAAGGTGACGTCGCCCCAGCCTGTCACCAGGTAATCGGCGAGCTGGACGATCTGCTGTTCGGCCGATTCGTAGGACACTTCCGGTCCGCCCAGGACAATCACCATGTCCGGCGCGACTCGCTTCAGCATCGCCACCACCTTGGTGGTTTCCTCGATATTCCAGATATACACGCCGAAGCCGACGATGGTGACGCCTGTCTCGGCCTTGTGCGCCAGCAGCTTCTCGACGATGTCGGCGGTCTTGGCGCCGATGACGAATTCGTGCAGCTGCGTGGCTTCGCGCAGATCACCCATGTTGGCCTGCAGATAGCGCAGCCCGAGCGAGGCGTGGGAATAACGCGCATTGAGCGTGGACAGCAGGATGGTCATAGGTGGCTAGCGAAAAGATTGGCGGCAGAAACTGCGGGATGCTGCATTTTACGCCTGCCGACCTGGATGTCCCCCTAAGCTTTTAGGGGAATTGCCAAATTGACACAATCAATCTTGTTCACGAATATTGAAATAAATCGTTGCGGACGGAGAAACACTATTTTGCAACTAATTTCCAGTTGCAATTTTCAGGAAGGGGCAGGATAATCAAATGACTAAAGCCGATAAATTGCGCAGCCGGGCTGCATCCGTTCCAGCAGACTTTACATGGCATGAGCTGGTCAGCCTGCTCAGCGCATACGGGTTTATCGAGTTTTCAGACAAGGGCGGTTCTTATCGCTGTTTTAGAACCGCTGCGGGCCTTAAGATTTTTGTGCATAAGCCCCATCCAGGCAATATCGTGAAAAGATATTTATTGTTAAAGGTCAACGGCAAGCTGAAAGAGTACGGTTTGACGAACGCCAGCGAGGAATGCAATGAGCGACAAAATACTCAGCTATAAAAATTATTCGGGCTCGATCGAGGTCAGCATCGAGGATGGCTGCCTGCATGGCGAGATATTGTTTATCAATGATCTTGTCAGCTACGAAGCGGAAAATGTCAGGGAGCTGCAAGCTGCATTTGCAGAAGCGGTGGATTCTTATCTGGACAAATGCCGGCGCGAGGGCCTGGAACCGGACAAGCCCTGCAGCGGCACGTTTAACGTCCGCCTCACGCCTGAACTGCATCGTAACGCCAGTGTGGCGGCGGCAGGGAAGGGGCAGTCCCTGAACGACTTCGTGAAAGACTGCGTCAGCGATGGCGTATCGGCGGCGATCAACAAGGATCCCGGTTCTACGCCGGACCGCAGTCGCCTGCGCCCGGTGCCTGCCAAGGCCCGGCGCAACGCCGGATAAGGCAAATTCTTAACGCCGGTTCAGAGCTTTGGTTACCAGCAGCACGGGGATCAAGCCTACGGCTACAATCGTCAATGCCGGCAGCGCCGCTTCGCCGAGCCGCTCGTCGCGCGCCAGGTTGTGCGCGATTACCGCCAGCGTATCTGTATTGAATGGCCGTAGCAGCAGGGTGGCAGGCAACTCCTTGACCACATCCACGAACACCATCAGGAACGCAGTCGCCATCGAGCGCCACAGCAGCGGAGCGTGCAGGACGCGGGCGATGCGCCAGCCGCTGCTGCCAAGAGTGCGGGCCGCTTCGTCAAGGGTGGCTGGGATGCGCGCATAGCCGGCCTCTATCGATTGCACGGCAACCGCGCTGAAGCGCACCAGGTAGGCATACAGGATGCCGAACGAAGTCGCCGTCACCAGGATCCCGGCCTGGTTTTGCGGCGCCAGCGCTTGCAGCCAGGCCAGCGGCAGCAAGATGCCTACTGCGATCACCGAGCCGGGCACGGCATACCCCATCGCTGCCATGCGAGTGAGCAGGCGCAACAGCCATAGCTTGAACGGGGGCAGGCCGCGGCTGCGCTGCACATAGCTGAGCGCGAGCGCCACTGCTACCGCCAGCACCGCTGCGATGGCGCCGAAGCGGAAACTGTTCCAGGCCCAGCCGGCGTAACGCAGCAGGTCGACGCCGCTGCTCAGGTAGGGATCGCTTTCCTGGTGCAGGAATTCGCGCCACATCAAACGCAGCAAGATCAGCACCGGCAACACGAACCCGAGCGCAATCGGCAAACCGCATACCAGCCACGCCAGCAAACCTCGCCAGCCAGACAAGGGAGCAAGCCGGGTTTCGGGTGCACCGCCGCGTTGCCCTCGTACGCTGGAAAAGCGCATGCGCTGCTGGCCCTTGCGCTCGACCCACAGCAACAGCGCGACGATAGCCAGCAATACCGAGGCCAGTTGCGCCGCCACCATCTGACTGTCCATGACCAGCCATGCTTTATAGATGCCAGTGGTAAAAGTGCTCAAGCCAAAATAGGCGCCGACGCCATAGTCGGCCAGGGTTTCCATCAGCGCCAGCGCGGCGCCGGCCATCAGCGCCGGCCGCGCCAGCGGCAGCGCCACGCGCCGGATGCGCGCAGCCAGGGGCGTGCCCAGCAAGCGCGCGGCTTCCATGAGATGGACTCCGCGTTCGTTCAAGGCGCTGCGCGCCAGCAGGTAGGTATAGGGATAGAGCGTAAAGATGAACAGGAAGATCGCGCCCGGCAGGCTGCGTATTTCCGGCAGGCGCAGGTCGGGGATAAGCTGGCGCAAGCTGCTCTGCAGCACGCCACTGTACTGGAGGAAGTCAGTGTAGGCGTAGGCCGACACATAGGCAGGCATCGCCATCGGCAGCAGCAGCGCCCACTGGAAAAAACGGCGGCCGCGGAATTCGAACAGGCTGACCGCGACTGCCGTGGCGGCGCCGACCACGACTACGCCGGCAGTTACCGCCAGCGCCAGCCAGGCCGAGGTGGCCAGGTAAGCCGGCAATACTGTCTGCATCTGTTGCGACAGCAGGGCGATCGCCTGCGCATCCAGCCGAAGCCAGGCGCCGCCGATGCCGAGCAGGGGGAGTGCGATCAACAGTGCGATGAGAGCGATCAGTGGCATGTATATGGAAGCAGGAAATTACGGGATGCAAACGGGAGTACGGTAAACTACGGCTTTCCGCTGCTGGCTTTGCACTGCAAGCGCGGCTTCATCCCGAGCAACCGAATTGCAACCAGCCTCACTTATCCGTTTCCCATGTTTCTCACCCTCGATCAAGTCAGTGTCAGTTATCCAGGCGCGCCGGCGCCGGCGCCGGCGGTGCAAGCCGTGTCGCTGCAGCTCGCCGCCGGCCAGCTCGGCGTGCTGATCGGCCCTTCTGGCAGCGGCAAGACCAGCTTGCTGCGCGCGATCGCCGGCCTGGAGCAGGCGCAGGGCGGGAGAATTTCTCTGGGGCAGGTGCTGCTGGATGGGCCCGAGACCAGGATTGCCGCCGAGCGGCGCCGTATCGGCATGGTGTTCCAGGATTTTGCCTTGTTCCCGCATCTGGACATTGCCGCGAATATCGGCTTTGGCTTGCATGACGCGTCGCGCCAGCAGCGCTTGCGGCGGGTCGATGAGATGCTGGCCCTGGTGGGACTGGAAGGTTCGCAGGAAAAATATCCGCATCAACTGTCGGGCGGCCAGCAGCAGCGGGTGGCGCTGGCGCGCGCCTTGGCGCCGGAGCCGCGCCTGCTGTTGCTGGACGAGCCGTTTTCCAGCCTCGACATCGAATTGCGCGAGCGCCTGGCGCAAGACGTGCGCCAGATCCTGAAGCAGGCCGGCATCACGGCGCTGATGGTGACGCACGACCAGCTGGAAGCATTCGCGATAGGTGACGTGGTAGGCGTGATGCAGCATGGCCACCTGGAGCAATGGGCGGCGCCCTATGATCTGTACCATCGCCCGGCGACGCGCTTTGTCGCCGATTTCATCGGCCACGGCGTATTGCTGCCAGGCCGCCTGGTCCAGCACGATGGACGGCCGGCGGTAGCGACCGCCTTGGGCGATTTGCAGGACGTCAGCGCCGCAGCCCTGCAGCATATCCAGGCGCACGGGCCTGCTCCGTTCGACGTGTTGCTGCGCGCGGACGATATCGTGCATGACGACGCTTCGCCGTTCAAGGCGCGCATAAAGCGCAAGTCTTTCCGCGGCGCTGAATTCCTGTACACGCTGCAGCTGGCGAGCGGCCAGGAGCTGCTGGCATTGGTGCCGTCGCATCACGACCATGCCGTCGACGAATGGATTGGCATCAAACTGGATGTGAGCCACGTGGTGACCTTCCCTTTATCAACTGCATGACTTTTCGGATAAATAATCATCATGGCGCAATATATTGTGGTCGGCCTGGAGTTTGGCGTGGTGCTGATGGTAGGTCTGGCGATTTACATGATCAGGAAAAAATAGATCGTGCACCGGCATGAAAAAGGGCTGGCGCATCGCGCGCCAGCCCTTGCTCCAATCCTGGCCTCCTATTATTTGTAGTTGGCGCGGTCCAGCAATTGCTGGACTTTCTGCTGGTTGCGGCCCACTGCGGAAACGTCGATCACTTCCGCCTTGTACGGACCGAGCGCATCCAGCGCCGGATTGCCGCTCTTCACGCCTTTGACTGCCGGCGATTCGTTATTGCCTTCGGCGAAATAGCGCTGCGCGTCGTCGCTGGACAAATACTCCAGGAACTTGACCGCAGCCTCGCGATGCGGCGCGTTCTTGGCGATGCCGGCGCCGGCGATGTTGACATGGGCGCCGGTGGTTTTCTGGTTAGGCCAGATCACCGCCACTTTTTTCATGACTTCGATATCTTCCGGCTTGCTCGATTTCATCAGCCGCGCCACGTAGTAGGAATTCGAAATCGCCACGCCGCATTCGCCGGAGGCGACCGCCTTGATCTGGTCGGTGTCGCCACCCACCGGCGAGCGTGCCTGGTTGGCGACATAACCCTTGAGCAGCGCTTCCGTCCTGGCTTCGCCATGGTGTTCCAGCAAGGAGCCGAACAGCGACACATTGTAGGGATGCGAACCGGAGCGGGTGCACAGCTTGCCCTTGTTCTTCGGATCGGCCAGCGCTTCGTAGGTCTCGACGTCTTGCGGCTGGACGTTTTGCCTGTTGTAGACGATCACGCGGGCGCGAGTCGAAAAACCGAACCACTGCGATCCTTTGCCATTGTCCTTGCCGCGCAGGTTGGCCGGGATGCGTTCGTCGAGGATGGCCGATTTCACCGGCTGGAACAAGCCGTCTTGTTCCGCCCGCCACAGGCGCGCCGCATCCACCAGCAAGATCACGTCGGCCGGACTGGCCGCGCCTTCGCTCTTCAGGCGCGCAACGGTGCCGGCGTCGTCGCCGTCGACGCGGTTGATCTTGATGCCGGTAGCCTTGGTGAAATTGCCATACAGCGCTTCGTCGGTTTGATAGTGGCGCGCCGAATACAGGTTCAGCACCTGCTCTTGAGCGATAACGGTAGCCGAACTGGCGGCCAGCACGGCGCTGGCGATGAGAGAGCGCAACAACATGGAGACTCCTGTTTTGGTGATCGAATGATAATTCATTGCTCGTAACAAATAGTTACATTTAAGGCTAGGCTAATATATCACAAATGAGAATCGTTACTGTTTATGATGGTTTGATGACATATCGGCTGTGGCCGCTGCCGTCCGCCGCTATCGGTTAATATGATTGCTCTTCCCTACACAAGACGGGCGCCAAATGAGCAATGCAACCACTTCCAAAGCACGAATCCGTACTAAAACCAAAGCCGAGTCCGTCACCCCGCGTGTGGCGCTGGTATTGCAGGGCGGGGGTGCGCTGGGGGCATATCAGGCCGGGGTTTATCATGCGATGCATGAAAACGGCCTGACGCCGGACTGGGTGGTGGGAACTTCGATCGGCGCCATCAATGCCGCGATCATCGCCGGCAATGAGCGCGATATGCGCTTGTCGCGGCTGAAGGAATTCTGGGAGCAGGTCGGCCATGGCGACCTGATGGACCTGGGCAAGGTCACCGACAGCGCGCGCCAGTTCAACACCTGGTGGACCACCACCGACGTCACTGCGCGCGGCGTGCCGGGATTTTTCTCGCCGCGTTCGCCGAATCCTTTCGTGCTGGGCTGGCCGGTGCCGGCCGAGAAAGCCAGCTTTTACGACACCACCCCGCTGGCGGAAACGCTGTCGCGCCTGGTCGATTTCAAGCACCTGAACAATCCGGGCGGCATGCGCCTGACCGTCAGCGCGATGAAGGTCGCTTGCGGCAGCCTGGTCAACTTCGATTCGCAGGAAAGGACCATCGGCGTCGAGCACATCATGGCCAGCGGCGCCCTGCCGCCCGGCTTTGCGCCGGTGCGGATAGACGGCGACCTGTACTGGGACGGCGGCCTGTATTCGAATACGCCGCTGGAAGTGGTGCTGGACGACGAATCCAAGACTGACATCGATGGCAACACCTTGTGCGTCATGGTGGATCTGTGGAGCGCCAACGGTCCCGAGCCGGTGACCCTGGACCAGATCACGAACCGCCAGAAAGACGTGACCTTTGCCTCCCGTTCGGAGCGCCACATCGAAAACTACTTGCGCATGTATCAACTGCGGCGCGCCGCGCAAGCGCTGTACGACAAGCTGCCGCCTGAGCTGCGCAGCAAATCGGACCTCAAGGAATTCAAGGGCCTGCATGACAACAGCACGATCCATATCGTGCGCCTGCGCTATAGCGGCCATGACTGGAACATGCCGTCCAAGGACATCAATTTTTCGCGCGGCTCGATCGAATGGCGCTGGGAACAAGGCTACTCCGACGCCATGCAGGCCGCCGAGCGTGTCAAAGCCAATGGCGACACGTTCGGCGATTCCGACGCCGGCCTGGTGGTGCACGAACTGGTCATGCCGCCGGTGAGCTGATGGCGGCTGCTTCCGCGCTGCGCAGGCTGACGCTGGCGCTGCTGCTGGCCGGGATGGCTTTGCAGGCCGCCGCCGTCCCTGGACTGGACAGCCAGCAATGCGCGCTGCTCAAGCAGCACGTACTGCAGCCTGGGGCGCCGGTTGACTGCCCGCAGCTGCAAGTGGTCCGTTTCTCGTATCTCGACTTTGACCAGGTGCGCCACGACGACGGCGAGATCATGGTCATGGCGGCGGTCGCGCCACAGGTAAAAGCGCTGTTCGACGAGCTGTTCAAGCGCCGTTTCCCGCTTGCGCGGGCCCGCCTGATGGAGCATTATCAAGGCAATGACGACGCCTCGATGGCGGACAACAACACTTCTGCCTTCAATGACAGGCCGATTACCGGCGGCGGAGCGGTGTCCTTGCATGCCTACGGTTTGGCGATCGATATCAATCCTTTGCAAAACCCGTATGTGCGGCGCGATGCGCAAGGCCGGCTGGCCTACAGTCCGCCGGCCGGGCAAGCTTTCGGCGAACGCATCGCCGGCCGGGCGGGGAGCAGCGAGCAAGTTGTGGAACTATTTGCGCAGCATGGTTTTCTGACCTGGGGTGGGGATTGGAAAAAGCCCATCGATTACCAGCATTTCCAGGTCAGCCGCAAGCTGGCGGAACGGCTGGCGAAACTGCCGGCGCCGCAGGCGCGCCAGCTGTTTGAAAGCACGGTGGTTGCCTACCGTGCTTGCCGTGCCGGCCATGGCGGCAAACCGAAAGACAGGAAGGTTTGCGCTGCCGCGGCGGGCTAGCAGCCGATCATCCTAAGTCCGACAGGCTGCTAGGGACTGTTAAATTTGGCAGGAGGCAGATTCACATTTTGCTCATAGAATGTGCAATATTGCCATATTGATAGCAAGAGTTGATTTGTCCACACAGGAGAAGGCCATGTTTTCGTTTCATGAACAGTTTGCCGCAGCAACCAAAGCGCATTTCGAAGCCCAGTTGGCATTGCTCAATACCCTGACTACAAAAACCTTTGAGGGCGTTGAAAAAGTCATCGAACTCAACATCAACGCGGCCAAGGCTTCGCTGGAAGAATCCGGCGGCGCCGCCAAGCAGCTGCTGAGCGCCAAGGATCCGCAGGAATTCCTCAACATCTCTGCGGCCCAGGCCAAGCCTGGCGCCGAAAAGGCTGCAGCCTACGGCCGTCACCTTGCCAGCATTGCTTCCGGCACCCAGGCCGAATACACGCGTGCCGCAGAAGCGCAATTGGCGGAAACCAGCCGCCGCATCAATGCCTTGATTGAAGAAGTCAGCAAGAACGCGCCGGCCGGTTCCGAAAATGCGATCGCGATCCTGAAATCAGTGATCAGCAACGCCAATGCCGGTTATGAGCAGCTGACCAAGAATGCCAAGCAGGCGGTGGAAACGCTGGAAGCCAACCTGAACAACGCCGGCGCGCAGCTGACCAAGGCGGCGACGCCGCGCAGCAAGAAGTAAGTCCTCGCTTGCCGATCCAGGAAAAAGGCCGCTGATGCGGCCTTTTTTCATATTGGCAGGTCGCGGTCCCAGGCCGGCACTTCGCCGAACTGCTGCGCCAGGAAATCAACAAAGGTGCGCACTTTGGCCGAGAGGTGCTGGCGGCTCGGATACACCGCGTGGACCGCCAGGGCGTCGCCGTGGTAATCGGTGAGGATCGGCTGCAGGCGGCCGTCGCGGATGGCGTCGCCGATGATGAACGTCGGCTCGCGGATGATGCCCATGCCGGCTACCGCCGCCGCCATCAGCAGATCGCCGTTGTTGCAATGCAGGCCGCCGCCGACGCGCACCGTATGGACCTTGCCGTCGCGCTGCAGGCGCCATTCATTGCCTGGCTGCATATAGGCGTATGTCAGGCAGGCATGCCGGGCCAGGTCGTCAGGATGCTGCGGCACGCCGTGCTGCGCCAGATAAGCCGGGGCAGCGCAGGTCAGCACATGCGCCTTGGCCAGCTTGCGCATCACCAGGCTGGAGTTTTGCAGGCGGCCGATGCGGATCGCCAGGTCGAAACCTTCTTCGACCAGGTCGACAATGCGGTCGGACAAGGTCACATCCAGCTCCACATTCGGATACCGCTGCGCATACAGCGGCAGCAGCCGGCCCAGGTGGTTGACGGAGAACGACACCGGCGCGTTGACGCGCAACACGCCGCTCGGGTTGGCGGCATGCATGCCGGCCGCCAGCGTGGCTTGCTCAAGATCGGCCAGCACCTGCTTGCAGCGCTCCAGGTAAGCGCTGCCGGTATCGGTCAGACTGAGGCGGCGCGTGCTGCGGTTCAGCAGGCGCGCGCCCAGGTATTGCTCGAGGTCGGCGATGTGCCGCGTCACCGAGGGATTGGACAGGTTCAGGATCCGCGCCGCGCCCGACAAGCTGCCGGTTTCAGTCACTTTGACAAATACTTTCATCGCCTCGAACAGATTCATCGCAGTGCCTTATTATTTTGGAATTCGGAAATGTTATTTCAATAAAACATGATTTTTCTTTTGATTGCAAGAATATATAGTCGAATACGATCCATCAATTCCCTTGGCTTTTAACCATTTCTTGTGAAAGTAATACCATGAACAATCCAAGCGCCTATGCCGCCACCCTGCTCAGGCTGACCCTGGGCATCGCGCTGCTGGCCCATGCTTACCTGAAAGTGTTTGTCTTCACTTTGCCGGGCGCCGCCGCTTTCTTCGCCAGCCAGGGTTTCCCGGCATGGTCGGTATATCCTGTGGTGGCGGTCGAAGTGCTGACCGGGATCGCCATGGCGCTCGGCCTACAGGCGCGGATTGCCGCGGTGATTTCGCTGCCGGTGCTGTTGGGCGCATTATCGGTACACGCCGGCAACGGCTGGGTGTTCACCAGCCCTAACGGCGGCTGGGAATATCCGGCTTTCATGGTGGCGGCCGCCATTTCGGTAGCCTTGCTGGGCAACGGCGCATTTGCGCTGGGCGGCAGCCAGGCGGGTAAATAAATTTTTTTGGAAGAGATCAAGATGAGCACCATTGCCACCCGCATGCCGGCGATTTTCTTCGGCCACGGCAGCCCGATGAATGCACTTGAAGACAACCGCTACACCGCTGCATGGGCCGAGCTTGGCGCCCGCGCCGCCAAGCTGCGGCCGAAGGCGATCCTGTCGGTGTCGGCGCACTGGTACACGCGCGGCACCGGCGTCACGGCAATGGCGCAGCCGAAGACCATCCACGATTTCGGCGGTTTTCCGCAAGCGCTGTTTGACGTGCGTTATCCGGCGCCGGGCGATCCGCAGCTGGCGGCGCAGGTGCGCGACCTGCTGGCGCCGGTGGCGGTTGCCATGGACCACTCATGGGGGCTCGACCACGGCACCTGGTCGGTGCTGGCCAAGGCTTTTCCCAAGGCCGACGTGCCGGTGATACAGCTGAGCATCGACGCTACCCAGCCGGCGCAGTTCCACTTCGACCTGGGCCGCAAGCTTGCCGTCTTGCGCGAACAAGGCGTGCTGATTATCGGCAGCGGCGACGTGGTGCACAACCTGCGCCTGATGAACCGCAGCCAGGCTGCGCCGGTGCATGGCTGGGCCCAGCGCTTCAACGACCATATCCGGGAAAGCCTGGTGAACGGCGACATGCAGGCGCTGATCGACTATGCCGACCAGGGCCAGGATGCGCAACTGTCAGTGCCGACGCCGGAGCACTACCTGCCATTGCTGTACATCGCCGGCGCCAGGCAGGACGACGAGAAGATGACGATTGCCGTGGATGGCATCGACATCGGCTCCATCAGCATGCTGACCGCCGTGGCCGGCGCTGCCTGAGCCGGATCCCTGGCAGGATTATTCCTTGCCCTTCACCGGCTTGGGATAATCCTTCATCACGTCGATCGGCTGGGCGTAGGCCGAATCCCATGTCTGTTGATGCAGGTCGGCGATGCGTTTTGCCATCTTTTCATTGCGTAGCACGATTTCCAGGTTGCGCGACAGGTCCAGGTAACCGCCGCTCCAGTTGCTGGTGCCGATCCACGCTACCTGGCCGTCTATCGCCATGGTTTTGCTATGGATCACCCGGGCGAATGGAATGAAGCCGCTGCTGGCTGGCGGCAGCGTGACAATCCTGATTTCCATGCCGGGCAGCAGCGCCAGGCTTTTCAGGTAGGCGATCGCCGGCTTTTCGGTATTCCAGTTCGACACCATCAGCTTCACCTTGACGCCGCGCGCCAGCGCAGCGCGGATCGCATTGTCGATGACCGCGTAATAAGGCCGGGTGTGATTCGGCCCGTAGCTCAGCGGCGCATAGTCGAGCAACTGTATCCTGACTTCGGATTTGGCCGCCGCCAGCAGCTTCGGCAATTCTGTTTCGGAGTCGCCGACACCGGGTGGATTGAAAGCGTTCGGACTGGCGACCAGGAACGTCGCTTGCTGGTCGTTGGCGCTCGCCACGGCCTGGTTCAGCCTGGGCACTTCTTTTCCTTGCGCGATCAGCTCCTGCGCATGCCAGTCGTGCTCGAAGATTTTCTGCAGCTGGCCGACCACTACGGCATCGGTAATGCGCAAGCCGGTTTCATGGATGTGCGCGAACGAGCGCCAGTCGAAATTCTGGCTGCCGACATAGGCGCTGCTGCCATCGACCACCATGTATTTGGCGTGGATGATGCCGTTGCCGGTCAGCCTGGAATAATCGAGATAGCGGAATTCCAGGTTGGGAATCTGCTTGAGCCGTTCGATGGTCGGCATGTCGGAGGCGAACTTGCCTTTTTCCTCCATCAGGAAACGGATCTTGACGCCGCGCGCACCGGCCGCGGCGAGCCGCGCGATCACCTGCTCGAACGCGGCGCCAGGCTGGCTGGCGACATAGAATTGACCGAGCACGATCTGTTGTTTGGCGCCATCGAACATCTCGCTCCACACCTGCAGCGGCTCCCGCAAATCCGGCGTGGCCAGCGTGGTTTCAACCGGCGCGGTATGCACCAGTTCGTAGCCGGGGATGCCGAATTCGGCATGGGCGCTGCCGGTGCAGCCGAGCAGCATGGCAATCGTTGCGGTCAATTTACGCATGGGCGGTTCCGAAAAATTTTCTGATGAATCAATGCACACGCACAATGCGGCCGTCCGCTTGCGCACTACCGGCCGGATGGCCGTCGTGTTCGCTGGCGATCAGGTAGTGGCTCAGCGCATCGAGGTCGTTGATGCCGGTATCGACCCGGTCGGCGCCTTGCGTCAGCAGGCTGAAGCCGTCGCCGCCCTGGGAAATGAAACTGTTGACGCTAAGCCGGTACTGTCCCTGCGGCTGCAAGGCGACGCCGTTCAGTTTGACGCTGCCGGGCACAACCCGCTGTCCGAGCGGCCGCCCGGCGTCCCAGCGATAGCTCAGGCCGCGCGAGACTTGCAGCATGATGCGCCCGCCCGGGCGATCCTGCTCCAGCCAGCTCTGCTGCTCCAGCAAGGCCAGCAGCTGGCTGCCGGTAAGCGATAGCAGAATCAGCGTATTGCCGTAGGGCGTGGTCGCGGCGACCTGGGCGTAGTTGCTGCCGCCGGCGCCGCTGTCCAGGCTTTCGCGGATGCTCTTGTGGTTGGTCATGGCGATCTGTGCGCCGAATTTGCGCGTCGCCGCCAGCTGCGAGTCCGCGACCACGTCGCCCAGGGGCGATTCGCCGGCGTCGTTGATCTTGTTGTCGATGCGCGCTACCGCAATCCGTGCAATCGGCTGCGCCAGCACAAGGTCGCTGCGCGCTTTCAGCGTTTGCAGGAAAACCGATAGTGCCGGATCGGGCGCAAAGCGCTGCTGGTCCATCAGCACGTTCCGGGCTTCAATGGCAGTGACTTTGCCTTGCAGGTCGGCGATGCGCGGATCGATGGTGAGCTTGATCCGCGTCAGCATGTGGCCGAAGGATTCTCCTTGCGTCACCGTGCGGCCGTCGACCTGGCAGGTATAGCCGTTGTGGCTATGGGCGCTGATGACCAGCCGGATCGCCGGGTCAAGGTGCTTGACGATATCGACGATAGGCCCGCGCAAATGGCTGCATGCCGACATGTCGAACGGTTCCGGCGTTTCGCCGCCTTGATGGATCAGGACCACGATGGCGCTCACGCCTTGCGCCTTGATCTCAGGGACCCAGCGGTTGATGGCGTCAGCCTCGTCGATGAACGCAACGTTGGTTATGCCGTCGGCAGACACCATTTTTTCCGTGCCGCGTACTACGGCGCCGATGAATGCGATCTTGACGCCGCGCACCTGTTCAATCCGGTAGGGCGCCAGCAGCGGGCGATTAGTGGCCTTGTCGATGACATTGGCCGCCAGATAGGAAAATCCGGCGCCTGGAAAATGGTCGTCGAACTGGCATGCCTTGTCTGGCCGGTTCGACTTGCAGCCGCCATGCTGGTAGCGCAGCAGTTCGGCGCTGCCCTGGTCGAATTCATGGTTGCCCACCGAGCTGACGCGCAAGCCGAGCTGGTTGAGCGCGCTGATGGTCGGTTCGTCAGCCCAGATCGAGGACAGGGCTGGGCTGGCGCCGATCAGGTCGCCGGCGCCGACCAGCAGCAGCTGCGGGTCCTCGGCGCGCCATGCGCTGAGCGCGCCGCCGATGGTGTCCAGGCCGCCGACCTTGAACTTGTGCGGCGCCGCTTCGGCCGTGCTGGCGTAGCTCCTGGTTTCTGCTTCCAGGTGGCCGTGCAGGTCATTGATGGCGACCAGGTTGATTTCCAGCGGTGCATTTTGCGCCGCTGGCTGCAGGCCGCTGCATGCCGCCAGGAAAACGGCTGCCGTGCAGCACGACAGGATGGTTTGGACTACCGGTTTTGCACCCATATGTTTCAAGCAGTCCTCGATTCCATCCAGGTCAGGCGAGATGCAATTTGCCGGCTTCAGCCAGTGCCGCCGCTTTGCTCTCGTGGCCGGCAACGCGGCCGACGCAGGCGCGCAGCATCAATACTTTCAAATGATCGTTGATGCGCTCGATCCGTTCCTGGAACATATTAAAGAAAAACATGCCGACTACCGCAATGCCGATACCCAGCGCCGTCGCGTACAAGGCGGTGCCTATGCCTTGCGACACCTGGCCTGGATCGGATACGCCGGATACCGCCAGCGCCTTGAAAGTATCGATGATACCCAAAATCGTGCCGAGCAGTCCAAGCAGGGGAGCGGCGGTGACGATGGTGTCGAGGATCCACAGCCGGTGCTGCACTTCGCCGCGGTTGGCGATGTAGACCGACTCGCTGAAATCTTCCAGGTCTTTTTCGCTGGTCAGCTGGTGTTTTTCAGCCAGGATGTCGGACACCAGCGTCAGCGGCAGGCTGGCGCGCGACGTCAATGCGCTTGGCAGTTCTTCTACATGCTGCACGGCGTGGGTCATGGCTTTTTCCAGGCCGATCGCCTGGCGCAGCGTGTAGTTGAAAAACAGCCCGCGTTCGACAATCACGAATATCGCCAAGGCAGCACAGGCGTACATCAGGTAGAAAGCGAGCTCGTGGAATAATTGCATGTTCATGTTGACCTCTCTGCGCACGAATGCACTTTTGTTGCAGCGGCGGCCCTGGTTCAAAGGCCGCCGCCATGGTTTGCTACAAATCGATTAAAAATCCGCAACCAGCGTCACGCTGAAAGTGCGTGGGGCGCTGACGTAGAACGACGGCGCCGACGCCGGAGCATTCGGACCGATCGCAACGGCATTGGTGGTGAACTGGCTGCCGCTGCCGGAACTCAGGTTCAGGTACTGCTTGTCAAAGATATTGCTGAGGTTGAAACGCACGGTCGGTTTTTTCAGCCATGTCGACGATGGAAAGGTATAGCCGGCGCCGGCGTTGAATACCGTATAGCCGCCCAGGCTGTCGTCGTTGACCAGCGTGGTGTAGCGTTTGCCGGTGTACTTCGCCTGTCCGAACAGGTACCAGCTGTCCTGCGCGTATTGCAGGCTCATGCCGCTCAGCCAGTTCGGGGTGTCGGGGAATTCCTTGCCGCCGGTGGGCAGCGCGAAATTGACGGCAAACGGCATGTCGCTCTTCATCTTGCTCTTGATGTAGGACAGCGATCCGTACATGCTCAGGTTCTTGGTGAGCGAATAACCCGATTCCAGTTCGAAACCCTTGGAGGTGGAATCGCCGACGTTGAAGTCAGTGCGGTTGCCGGTATCAGGGTTGTAGGACGTGGCTATGCGGTTTTTATAATCGACATAAAACACCGAGCTGGAGAATGTCCATTTGTCGCTTGCGTAACGGTAGCCGAGGTCATAGTTCCATGAGGTTTCCTTGTCTACCAGCGGGTTGCGCACAGTGCCGCCGGTATAGACGCCGTTGACGATCTTGCCGCCCGAGATCAGGCCGAAATAGGAGAAGTTGCCTGGCGCCTTGAAGTTCTTGGCCGCATTGAAGAATACCGATTGCACCTGGTCGAGCTGGTATCGGATGCCGACGCTGGGCAGCAGGTCGGAATACGATTTTTGCAAGGTGTAGAAGCCGGGCGCGCTCTGGCTGGGGTTGTTGGTGAAATCGCGGTCAATGCTTGAGTAGCGGGCGCCGAGCTGCAGGTTCAGCTTGTCTTGCAGCAGGCTGATATTGTCTTGCAAAAATGCCGATTTTCCGGTGCTGACGGTGAGCGTGTCACGGTATTGCACGAAAGAGCCGTCCTGGTTGCGCAGCCAGACGGAAGAATTGTTCTGCCAGACGTCGGCCGAGTTGCCGTTGTTGTCGATAGGCGCAAACGGACCGGTTTGCTGGTGCCGTGCACGCTCGTACCAGTAGCCGACCATCAGCTTGTGATTGTCGATCTGCTGGTTGTACTTGACTGTGACGCCTGGACGATAGGTGCGGGTGCGGCTGCCTTCGTAGACGAACACGGTGTCCTTGGTGTCGCCGTCGCCATTGGCGTCGCGCACACCGCCGCCCAGCAGGGTGCCGGAATTGCCTTCGCTGATGGTTTGCAGCTGGTTGGCGCCGGTGCCGAAGCCGTACCACATGTATGGGTTGACATCGATGCTGGATTGCGGCGCCAGCTGGAAGTGGGCGTTCATGGTGCCCAGCCAGTTCTTGAACGGATTCAGGTTGTAGCCGTAGTAAAGGTCCTTGTTGCCGGTATTGATGCCGGCGTTCGGGCCGTAGGTTGAATCGTTTTGCGCGCCGGCGCCGCCTGGCTGGTGTATCGGCGCGACGGTGCCGAAATCCAGGTTGCGTCCGTACTGGGCGATCTGAGCCTTGGTCAGCGAACGGTAGTTGTTGTTCAGGGCCGAGTTGTACATGAAGCCGGTATCGACGAAGCTGCCGCCGCCCAGATCCAGCTTGCTGTTGAAGTCGACGTGTTCCTTGTCGGCGCGCCCGGTGCCTTTGAACTTGTCGGCTTGCGCTTTCGAATAGGAGATGAAGAATTTGAAACGATCGTTGAACAGCTTGCCGGAATCGAAGCGCACATAGCCTTTGCGCAAGTTGTTCGAGCCGAATGTATATTCGGTGCGGAAGCGTTGCTGGTCTTCCGGTGTGCACATGGTCATGCCGATGTTGCCGCCGGATGCGCCGACGTGCGGCGCTTCGGTATCGGTCGAGCCTTGCGTGACGAAGATGTCGCACAGGTTTTCGGCATCGGTATATTCCTGGGGATAGACGGCAAAGCTGCCGGAATCGTTGACCGGCGCGCCGTTGATGGTGAAGCCGAGCTGGTCGCTGTTGAAGCCGCGCACGCGGACGTTGCCGCCGAACAGGCCGGTGCCGTCCTGGTCATAGGAGTTCACGCCTGGCAGCAGATTGATCATCTGGTAAGGATTGCTGGTGGTGCTCTGTTTTTCCATATAGTCGCGATTGACCGAGCTGCGCGCTTTCGCCGATTCTTCCTGCTGGATCAGGCCGGTGCTCTGGCCGCCGTTATCGCCCTGTACCGTGACCTTGCCGACGTCAGACGTTTCGGCAGCGTAGGCCAGCGGACTGGCGGCGATGAACAAGCCGGATATCAGCAGTGACAGCCGGGTGACTTTGAATTGCATGGCATTACTCCCTGTATGTGTTTTTGGTATGTGTAAACTGGATGTTCAAGCTGCTGCTCGTTGTTGCTCGCTGTTGTTCTATCCCGCTCCCGGGACAAACTCCAGCTCCGCGCTGAACCGGTGTGTCGCTTCCCCGGCCCAGCTGGTTTCGGGAAACGCAGGAAAAGCGGCGCGGTTGATGGTCTTGCGGGCGGCTTCGTCGAGCAGCATGGAGTTCGACGATTCTTCAATGCCTTGTTCCACCAGGCTGCCATCGCGGTTCAGCAGGAACCACACTTTCACCTTGCCTTGCGGCCGCTGCTGGCTTGCTTCGCGGCCGGTCGGATAACGCTTGATGCTGTTCAGGTGCGCACGCACCTTGGAGACGTAACTAGCTTCAATGCTGGCGTTGTTCGGCTTGGCCACGAGTGGCGCCGGTTCCGGCGCCGGCGGCGTCACCGGCGCTGGAGCAGCCGGCGCGGCGACTGCCTTGGGCGGCGCCGCCACTTCTGCGCTGGGACTGTTGCTGACCGGCGCCTGGTTGACGGCCTGCGGCGATGCCGGCTGCCGGACTGGTTGCGCTACCGGGACTGGCTTGGCCACTTGCGGCGGCGTCGGGACCTGCGGCGGTGGCGTGATCACGGGCGGCGCCGGCGGCTCCGGTTCGGTCAAGGCGATCTGCACCAGGGACTCGTCAGGATGCGGCTCGATCTTCGCCACTTTCTGGATGCCGGCAAAGACCAGGATCGCCAGCATGAGCATGGCTGGCAGCGTCGCCAGCGCATCGCGAAAGCGAAACAGGAACGGCATGGTCATCATTGCCTGCATCACGGTTTGCGAGTCGCAATGGAGATCGACTCGAAGCCGTTGTGCTTCAGCGTGTCCATCACTTCCACCAGCCGCTGCACTTCGACGCCGCGGTCGCTGTTGACGATGACGTTGAGCTTTTCACCGTTCTTGCGGGCCAGGTTGAGGCGCGCCGGCAGCTCGCCGATCTTGGTGTCGACGCCGTCGACCTGCAGCGCGTCGTTGAGGCCGATCGTGATGACCGCCTTGTTTTGCGGCTTCAGGTCCTGTGAGCTGCTGGCCGTCGGCAGATGTGTTTTCAAGCCGAGCGCGGGAATCACGTTGAGACTGATCAGCACAAAAAACACCAGCAGGAACATCATCACGTCGATCATGGGAATGATTTCGACGCGGGCTTTCCGCTTTTTTGGTTCGTCCCAACTACGCATTGCTATACCCCGATGGAAGATGTGCGGCGATAGCGCGAAGTCGCTAACCGCTATAATTTCTATAACTGTCGGCAGAATAGCGAGGAATTATTTCGGCAGTATTACAATCGGCGGCGATGTGGCCGCAGCACCACGTGCGGTTAGCGCCTTGGCAAGGGAAGGAAGGACAGCAGCATCTTGATCGCATAGACCACGATCAGCGAGCCGGTCAGGTCGCCGATCGACATCACGATCAGGCCCGACCAGAAATGGTAGGAGACGCCGCGCAAGACGAACCACAACAGCTGCAGCAGCGGATTGGCCAGGCCGTACAGCAGGATGCAGGCCAGCAGGCGGGTGGTGGTCAGGTTGCTCAGCGAAGGCTGCAGGCGCATTTCCTGCAAGGTGAAGCGATAGGCAAGGTAAGGCGCCAGCGCCGAGATGATGCTGTAGCCGACGGTGGTGACCGGATCGCCGGGGAACAGGGCGTAGATGCTGGACGTCAGCAATGAAGCGATGAAGATGCCGAACACGCCCGCTTCGGCAAACAGCAGGGTGCAGATAAGCCGTATTCCTGCGGGCAGGTAAATCCAGGCAATCCCCTGGGCGAACTCGATGTGCTTGAACAGCCAGTCGTTGGCCATGTACACCAGCATGTAGACGACCGCCGTACTGCCGATTGTCAGCAGGTTGAGACGCAATCTGGCGGCAGGGGATGGGGGAGTGGACATGACGCGCGTATCTTACCGAAGTATCCGCGCAGGCGCAGGAAGATACTTGCGACGCGACTGAAATGACGCGTATGATCGATATGAATTTAACAGCGTTGGCAAACAGTTTAGGCGACAGCAGCTTACAATATGGCCATGGAAAAAAATAACCGACCGGCAGATATCTACGTGCGCTTCTTGCAGCTGGCGAATGCCTTGCGCGGCTTGCCTTCGCTGCCTTCGCTGGATCCCCTGGAAGATCGCATCCTGGCCTTCGTTGCGCGCGCGGGGCAAGCCCGGGAACGCTTGTCGGTACGCGACATGATGGCGCAAAGCGAACTCGGTTCGCCGGCCATGCTGCACGCGCGGCTGAAATCGATGCGGGAAAAGGGCTGGATCGTCCTCAGCGACACCGACGATACGCGCCGCAAGCAGGTAGAGCTGAGCCAGGCGGCCTGGCTGCATTTCGACAAGCTGTCGAAATGCCTGCTGCAGGCGACGCGGGATGCCAGCAAATAGCTGCTTCACCGGCCCCCGGGGCAGTCGCCCTCATCAAGAATACGCCTGCAGGCGTATTTTTTTTGCCTATCTGATGTAACAAGAGCGTCATGTTCTCTTTTTATGATTTTGTCTATTCAGTAGCATGACCCTTGATCTTGATGAGTTATGTGGATGACCTGGCAGCTTTCCTGCCGGCGCTGACTGAGGCCGCGTATGTCAAGAAGCAGGCCGAGTCCGGTAAAAAAATAAGGATTTTTTCGCCGAAGCCGGCAGGGCTGTTTCATCGCAGCCAAGAGAGTGAAATTCAGCCAAGACTTACGGCATTCACGCAAACTGGCTGCAGAAGCTGAGCCATACTACGATCTTCGTCAATCATATGGGTTGGAGTGCTATGAAAGATGCTATTATTGGTGCTATTAATAATGCTTTTAAAAGTATTTCCATGGCACACCTGATTCTTGCTGAAACAACCGCCAGCGTTTCCGAGCTGAAAAAAGACCCTATGGGGACTGTTGCTGCGGGTGAAGGATTTCCTGTGGCGATATTAAACCGGAACCAGCCGGCTTTTTATTGCGTCCCGGCAAAAGCCTATGAAGCGCTGATGAACAAGCTGGAAGACATGGAACTGAATGCCGTTGCAGAAGCCCGCAAAGGGCAAGCTATTGTCAGGGTCAGGCTGGATGAGCTTTGAACTGGCTTTCCTTGAGGAAGCATTGAAGGAATGGCGCAAGCTGGATCAAGACATGCGCGAGCAGTTCAAAAAAAAACTGGCGGAACGATTGCTTGTTCCCCATGTTCCGTCCGCACAGTTATCCGGCTCCAGGAGCCGATATAAAATCAAGCTGCGCCAGGCCGGCTACCGGCTAGTCTACGAAGTGCGCGACCAGGAGTTGGTCGTACTGGTCGTCGCCGTAGGCAAACGCGAGCGTAACGCGGTGTACAAAGCCGCGGAAAAACGATAGGCCGGCGACCTCCTTGAGCCAGCTCAGTTTTTACCCAGCATGCTCAAGGCGACTGCCTCAGCCACGCGAATGCCGTCAATCGCCGCCGACATGATGCCGCCGGCATAACCGGCGCCTTCGCCGGCCGGAAACAATCCCGTCGTATTCAGGCTTTGCAGGCTGTCGTCGTGGCGCTTGATGCGCACCGGCGACGAGGTGCGGGTCTCGACGCCGGTCAGCACCGCGTCGGCCATGGCGAAGCCGCGGATTTGCTTGTCGAATACCGGCAACGCTTCGCGGATAGCTGCAATCGCATAATCCGGCAAGGCAGTGCTGAGGTCGCCCAGATGGACGCCGGGTTTGTAGGATGGAATCACCGAGCCGAGCGCGGTCGACGGCCGGCCGGCGAGGAAGTCGCCGACCAGCTGGCCGGGCGCATCGTAGGTGCCGCCGCCCAGCTCGAAGGCGCGCGATTCCCATTGGCGCTGGAAGCCGATTCCGGCCAGCGGGTGGCCGGGATAATCGGCCGGCGTGATGCCGACCACGATGCCGCTGTTGGCGTTGCGTTCGTTGCGCGAGTACTGGCTCATGCCGTTGGTCACCACCCGTCCCGGTTCCGAGGTCGCCGCCACCACGGTGCCGCCCGGGCACATGCAGAAACTGTAGACCGCGCGCCCGCGGGCTTGCGCCGATTCACAGTGATGGACCAGCTTGTAGTCGGCGGCGCCAAGGATCGGATGGCCGGCGCTGGGGCCGAAACGGCATTTGTCGATCAGGGATTGCGGATGTTCGATGCGGAAACCGAGCGAGAACGGCTTGGCTTCGATATACACGCCGCGGTCGTACAGCATCTGGAAGGTATCGCGGGCGCTGTGGCCGATCGCCAGCACCACGTGGTCGGTGACGATGGTTTCGCCGCTGGCCAGCACGACGGCTTGCACTTGTCCCTGGCCATTGTCCGACTTGATCGTGATGTCTTCCACCTTTTGCTGGAAACGGAATTCGCCGCCCAGCGCTTCGATGGTGGCGCGCATCTGCTCCACCATCTTTACCAGCCGGAAAGTGCCGATGTGCGGCTTGCTGACGTACATGATTTCATCCGGCGCATCGGCCTTGACGAATTCGGTCAGCACCTTGCGGCCGTAGTGCTTGGGGTCTTTGATCTGGGTCCACAGCTTGCCGTCGGAAAACGTGCCGGCGCCGCCTTCGCCGAACTGGACATTGGATTCCGGCTGCAGCTCGCGCTTGCGCCACAGTCCCCAGGTATCCTTGGTGCGCTCGCGCACCGCCTTGCCGCGCTCCAGGATAATCGGATTGAACCCCATCTGCGCCAGGATCAGGCCGGCAAACAGGCCGCAAGGCCCGGTGCCGACCACTACCGGCCGCGATTTCAGCCGACCCGGCGCCTGCGCGACAAAGCGGTAATTGGTGTCTGGGGTCGGCGCCACGGTGCGGTCACCGGCCAGACGCTTGAGGAGCGCGCCCTCATCCTTGAGTTCGACATCCACGGTGTACGTCAGGATCACCGCGGATTTTTTGCGGGCGTCGTAGCTGCGGCGGAAAATTGTGTAACCGAGCATTTCTTCAGCGGCGATTCCCAGCCGCCCCAGGATAGCCGCGTGCAAGGCGTCGTCAGGGTGGTCGAGGGGGAGTTGTACTTCATTCAATCGCAACATGGGTATTCCGGGAAGTCAGGTGGAGACAGGCCGCCTTGGCGTTCTACGTCAGCGGCGGCTGTCCCGCAATTATTTTTATAAAACGACAATGCCGTACGGCAGGCCGCCATTTTACCTTAGGGAGGGCGCAATGGCAGCCGGCAAGCCATCCAGGCGCTTGCCCGGCCTGTATCTTTTGGAAACACAAAATAACAAGCCGCTACATGGATATCGCCTATATTTTAATCGTCGTCCGATGGTTTTAAACGAATGGAGGAGGTATCCGATGAAGATCAAATCGATTTTGTGCATCAGCATGCTGGCGCTGGGCGCCGGCCTGATGACGCCGCTGGCGCAGGTCCAGGCCGCAACCTATGTCGGAGTCCAGATCGGACAGCCGCCGCCGCCGCGCTATGAGATAGTGCCGCCATCGCGTGCCGGTTATGTCTGGGCGCCGGGATACTGGCGCTGGAACGGCCGCCGCCATGTGTGGGTAGGCGGCAGCTGGATGCGAGCGCGGCCGGGCTACCGTTACGTCCCGCCACGCTGGGAAAGAGGCCCGCGCGGCGACTGGCGGATGCGGCCGTACCGCTGGGATCGTTGAGCAATATGAAAAGGGCGCCTTGCGGCGCTCTTTTTTATTGGCGCGAGGGAACGTTGCGCCGTTGCTCTTTCAATAAAAAACGCGCCGGATCGAGTGCTGCCGCCAGGTCGGCCTCGATCGGCAGCGGTTCTCCATTCAGCTGCGATGCCAGCAATTCTGCCGCCAGCGGCGCCCATATCAGGCCGCGCGAGGCATAACCCAGCAGGCTGTACAAACCGGGAAAACGGGGCAGGTCTTTCAGTTTTGCTTCGCGCACGGTGCTTGCCCCGTTTTTGTCCGGCAAGGCGCCGACCAGCGGCAGGCGGTCGCTGGCTACACAACGAAAGCCGACGCGTCCGGCCAGCGGCGGCTGCCCAGGCCGCCAGCCAGGCAGCAGCTTGGCCAGGCGCGCCAGGTTGTCGTCCTGGCTGTCCTGGCGCAGCGCCGTTTCGCCATCCTCGTCATAAGATGCTCCTATGCTGCAGGTCCCGGCATAAGCCGGGGTCAGGTAGGCTTCACCGCATAGCACCGGCTTGATGGCAGGAACCTGTCCGGCGCCGAGGTAGGTAATCTGGCCGCGGATGGCGCTCAAGGGCAAATCTCCGGCCTGCGCAAACTGCAAGGCGTCGCAGGCGTTTGCCAAGACCACTACCGGCGCACCGGCTATTTTTGCACCGTGCCGGTCGCGCACGGTCCAGCCGTCCTGGCTGCGTTCGAGGATGGCGGCATGCTGTCCGAAATGGGTTTGCAGCTGCTTGCCGCAGCTATCCAGCATGGCCTGGCAAAGGCTGCGCGGCTGCACCCAGCCGGCGGCCGGGAAAAACCAGGCGCCGCTGCTGACCTGGCAGCCGGCAAGGCGGCTGGCGGCAGCCTGATCCAGCCACTGCGCGTAATCGGCAGGATAGCGCCAGTAATCCGCCAATTGCTGCTGGTTCTCGGCATGCGCGGCGTCGCGGGCGATCTGCAGGACGCCGCAGGCTGTGCCGTCGAATGTATTGCCGATGCCGCCCAGCTGGCGCCACGCCTGCAAGGCGAACAGATAAGCGCTGCGGCTGAGGCGTGAGCCGGGATTGTCGTCGCGCGAGAGCAGCGGCATGAAAATGCCGGCGCTATTGCCTGAAGCTTGTTGCGCCGGCGCCGTGTTGCTCTCGATCAGGTCGACGCTCCAGCCGCGCTGCGCCAGGCGCTGGCAAGCCGCGCTGCCGGCCAGGCCGGCGCCGATGACAATTGCGCGGCGGTCGGCATGGGCCGGCGCTGGCGCGGAACGTGCAATGAAGCGCGGCGCAAAACGGGCGCGCAGGGCGGGCATTTCAAGTCCGCTGCCGTTTTCAAACACGAATCCGGCTTGCTGCAGCTGCTTGCGGGCCGCAGGTTCGGCGCCCGGAATGTCCAGGCTGGCATGTTCGGCAGCCAGCCGGCCCAGCGTGTTCAACGCGGACAGAGGCCACTGCCGCCAGCTGCGTCCGTGCAATCGGAAGGCATCCACCCTTGCCGTCACCTGGCGCAGGCAGGCGGCGCCGTCGCCGATCATCAGCGTCAGGACCAGTTGTCCATGCTGCAGGAAAATGCGATGGAATCCCGGTACCGCCGGCGGCCATTCAGCGCACAGTTCGGTGTGCAATGCCTGCCATTCAGGAAATTTTTCTGCGGCTTGTCGCAACTGATCGGGCGCAGCAAGTTGCGGCAGCAGCGCCAGGTAATGCAATTGCCGCGGACGCTGCAGATCGTTGCGCCAGGCCTGCCAGGTGGCGAAAAAATGTTCACCGCTGCCGAATTCGCTGTCCAGCAGCACGAAGCTTTCCCGCTCGCGCCAGTGAAGCGAATGGCCTGCCAGCGGAGTGACCGGGGCCGTCATGGCGTTGCGCTAGTAAACCCGGCTTACCGTATAACCGCGTTGCCGCAGTATCGCCAGCACGCTGTTCTTGCCGACCAGGTGCAGCATGCCGATGCCGACGAATGCATGCGGCGTCGCGTTCGCCAGCCTGGTTATGCCGTCGGCCAGGCCGGGGTTGCGTTCGTCCAGCAAAGCGCGCTGCACGAATTTGCCGGTGAAGGTGTCGTCGCTGGTCAGTTCCGCCAGCATGGCGGCCATGCCGTCGACATCGCCGTCGCGCCAGCGTGTGATCAATTGCATCGAACGCTGCGCCTTGGCCGGATCCTGGATTTCGTCGACGCTGTCTTGCAGGAACTGGACCTGCTCGGCCGGCGTCAGCTTGCCCAATAGGGACAGCTGCTGTTCGGCGGTTTCCAGCTCGACCAGGCGTTTTTCCTGTTTTTTTGCATAAGCGGCCAGGGTGACGTCGACGCCGTATTGCGGCAGGTAACCCTGGTGGGTGTATTCGCTGATGCCGAGCATGGTCGCCAGCAGCCATGGTTTCATGCTGGCCACCTGGTCCAGCGTCAGGCCGTATTTTTCCAGCAGCGGGCTGAGCTGCTGCAGCAGCCGCGGCGGCAGTTCCTGGGCCAGCGATTTGCCGTTGGCGTAGATGCCGTATTTGGTCATCAGGCCGGCCAGCCCATGGGCATTGCCGGGGTCGATTTCCAGCGCGATGGCCGACGACTGTTGCAACGCTTGCAAGACTACGTCGTCGAAAGGATAAAAATCGGCGCGGCCGACATGGATGGTGCCGAATACATAAGCGCTGTGGCCGGCGCGCTGTATCTTGAACAAGGCGCCGCCCTGGCGGACGGAGGCCGCCGCTGCCGCCGCATCCGTGGCGTCGGCCTGGGCGGACAACGCCAGCAGGCTTAGCGGCAACCAGCACAATGTCACTATAATCTTACGAAACACACCTTCTCCTTGATAAAACGAATGCACGGCACAATGGCAAAGAATACTACAGCGCTCTGGCTGTTTGACCTGGACAATACCCTGCACAACGCCTCGCATGCCATTTTCCCCGCGATCCACGACAACATGAACGCCTTCATGGCGCGCACCCTGGGCAGCGGCGGCGTCGACGCCGATGCCGCCACCGTCAACGCCGCCCGGGAGACATACTGGCGGCGCTATGGCGCGACCTTGCTCGGCCTGGTCAAACACCATCAGGTGCGGCCCGAGGATTTCCTGCGCGAAGCGCACCGCTTTGACGACCTGCTGGGCATGATCCGCGCCGAGCGCGGCCTGATCAGCCTGCTCAAGCGCCTGCCGGGGCGCAAGATCCTGCTGACCAACGCGCCGCTGCGCTATTCGGGCGACGTCTTGCGCCACTTGCGCTTGCAGCGCCATTTCGGCAAGCACATTTCGATCGAATCCATGCACGTGCACCGGCAGCTGCGGCCGAAACCGTCGCGCCACCTGCTGCGCCAGCTGCTGGCGCGGGAAAAGGTCGCGGCGCGCCGCTGCGTCCTGGTGGACGACACGGTCGGCACGCTGAAAGCCGCCAAATGGGTCGGCATGCGCACGGCCTGGGTCACCCAATACCTGGCGGACCAGTCAAATGTGATAAAGCGCCCCAAATACGTCGATGTCAAAGTAAAATCGGTGCGACAGCTGGCCAGGAATCTGCACCGCTTGCGTTGAAGCGGTTGGCCCTGTGCCGGGCAGGGAGCAGGCACAGTTTTCCTTTACCCCATCACTACTAAAATAAAAAACATGGCAACTACCAAACCCGGCGAGCGCAAACTCCAGATCCTCCAGACCCTGGCTACCATGCTGGAACAGCCGAAAGGCGAAAAGATCACCACCGCCGCGCTGGCGGCCAGGATAGACGTATCGGAGGCGGCGCTGTACCGGCACTTCGCCAGCAAGGCGCAGATGTTCGAGGGCCTGATCGACTTCATCGAGACCAGCGTGTTCGGCCTGGTCAACCAGATTACCGAGCAGCAGGAAAAAGGTTTGCACCAGGCGCAGGCGATTGCCCTGATGCTGCTCAATTTCGCCGAGCGCAATCCAGGCATGACCCGGGTCATGATCGGCGATGCGCTGGTCAACGAGGACGAACGCCTGCAGCTGCGCATGAACCAGTTTGTCGACCGCATCGAGCTGGCGCTGAAACAGGCGCTGCGGATCGCTGCTTCTCAAGGGGAAGCGAACGAAGCGGAAGCCGCCTTGCGCGCCAATATCCTGACCAGCTTCGTGCTGGGCCGCTGGCAGCGTTTCGCCAAAAGCCGTTTCCAGCACAAGCCTGGCGACGACGCCGCACAGCAGATCGCGCTGATGCTGGTTTAAATTTTTTGCTAACATCTCTCGGCAGAACGATATCAGCGTTGCCGGGAGACGTCGGCGCCAAAACTACAATGGAGCAGTTCAGATGAAAAAAGCATGGTTGGGGACTTCCGTTTCCGCAGCATTGGCAATCACCCTGGCCGCCGGCAGCAGCAGTGCATACGCCCAGATCAAAGTCGGCGTGAGTGTTTCCGCGACCGGTCCGGCGGCCTCGTTGGGTATCCCGGAAAAGAATACTTTCGCCCTGTTGCCGAAGGAAATCGCCGGCCAGAAGGTGCAATACATCGTGCTCGATGACGCCACCGACAGCACCACGGCCGTCAAGAATGCGCGCAAGCTGGTCAGCGAAGAAAAGGTCGACCTGCTGATCGGCTCGACCGCGGTTCCCGGTTCGCTGGCGATGAGCGATGTGGCCGCGGAATCGGGCACGCCGATGATTTCGATGGCGGCTTCGGCTTCCCTGGTCGAGCCGGTCGACGCCAAGCGCCGCTGGATTTTCAAGACACCGCAAAACGATTCGCACATGGCGACCGCGATCATCGCCCACATGGCCGATGCCGGCGTCAAGAGCGTGGCCTTCATCGGTTTCTCCGATGCCTACGGCGAGGGCTGGTACCGCGAATTCTCCAAGCTGGCCGAACTGCGCAAGATCAAGATTGTGGCCAATGAGCGCTTCGCCCGCAACGACACTTCGGTCACCGGGCAAGTGCTGAAGATGGTCAGCGCCAATCCCGACGCGATCCTGATCGCCGGCGCCGGCACGCCTGCCGCCTTGCCGCAAAAGACATTGAAGGAGCGCGGCTACAAAGGCAGGATCTACCAGACCCATGGCGTCGCCAACAACGATTTCCTGCGCGTCTGCGGCAAGGATTGCGAAGGCACTTTCCTGCCGGCCGGACCGTTGCTGGTGGCCGAGCAGCTGCCGGACAGCAATCCTGTCAAGAAGTCGGCGATGGCTTACCGTACCGCTTACGAGAAAGCCTATGGCGCCGGCAGCATTTCGACTTTCGGCGGCCACGCCTGGGATGCCGGCATGCTGCTGGGCGCAGCCACGCCGCAAGCCTTGAAAAAAGGCCAGCCGGGAAGCAAGGAATTCCGCGTCGCGCTGCGCGACGCGATCGAAGCCATCAAGAACCTGCCGGTATCGCAAGGCATCGTCAACATGAGCGCGACCGACCACGTCGGCTTCGACCAGCGTTCGCGCGTGATGGTTGAAATCGTTAACGGCAAGTGGAAACTGATAGGCGCTGCGCAGTAAGATGGATTTCTCAATTGCCGCCATCCTGGCCCAGGATGGCATCACCAGCGGCGCCGTATATGCGCTGCTGGCATTGGCGCTGGTGCTGGTGTTTTCGGTCACGCGCGTCATCTTTATCCCGCAGGGTGAATTCGTCGCCTTCGGCGCCTTGACGCTGGCGGCTATCCAGTCTGACAAATTTCCGCTGTCTGCAACCTTGCTGGTGGCGCTCGGCGTCTTGAGTTTTATCCAGGAAGCCGCGACTGTAGCGTTGGGCCGCGGCGGCGAAACCCGCAAGGCCCGGAAAATCGGCATGGCCTTGCTGAAGTTCGTGCTGCTGCCGCTGGCCATCTTTGCCGTCGCCCGCTGGTATGGCCATGCCACGCTGGCGATGCCGTTGCAGGTGTTGCTGACCCTGCTGATCGTAGTGCCGATGGGGCCGATGATCTACCGGCTGGCTTTCCAGCCGCTGGCCGAAGCCAGCACGCTGGTCTTGCTGATCGTATCGGTGGCGGTGCATTACGCCTTGATCGGCATTGGCCTGCTGATGTTCGGCGCCGAAGGTTCGCGCACCACGCCGTTCTCCGACGCCCGTTTCGACATCGGCGGCCTGACCGTTTCCGGCCAGAGCTGCGTGATCATCGTGGTGTCGCTGCTGCTGATCGCCGCACTCTACATCTATTTTGAACGGACCTTGTCCGGCAAGGCTTTGCGCGCTACCGCGGTCAACCGGCTCGGGGCGCGCCTGGTCGGCATCGGCACCGGCCAGGCCGGACGCCTGGCGTTCACGCTGGCAGCTGCGCTGGGCGCCTTGTGCGGCATCCTGATCGCGCCGCTGACGACCGTGTATTACGACAGCGGTTTCCTGATCGGCTTGAAGGGGTTTGTCGGCGCCATCATCGGCGGCCTCGGCAGTTATCCGATTGCCGCTGCCGGCGCTTTGCTGGTAGGTTTGCTGGAATCGTATTCCTCGTTCTGGGCCAGCGCCTTCAAGGAAGTGATCGTGTTTACGCTGATCATCCCGGTGCTGCTGTGGCGTTCGCTGACCAGCAAGCAGGTCGACGAGGGTGACCAGTGATGCCTAAATTTTTCCCTGGCAAATTGCCTTTGTTCGGTTTCCTGGCGATCCTGCTTTTGCTGCCCGTCTTGCCGACGCCGGAATTCTGGATCACCCTGGCCAACTACATCGGCTTGTATGCGTTGGTCGCGCTGGGACTGGTGCTGCTGACCGGGGTGGGCGGCCTGACTTCTTTCGGCCAGGCTGCTTTTGTCGGGCTGGGCGCTTATTCCACTGCTTACCTGAGCACCCAGTTCGGCCTGTCGCCCTGGATCGGCTTGCTGGCCGGCTTGGGCGTGACGACGCTGGCGGCGCTGGCGATCGGCGCCATCACCATGCGCCTGTCGGGCCACTACCTGCCGCTCGGCACCATCGCCTGGGCGCTGTCGCTGTATTTTTTGTTCGGCAACCTGGAATTCCTCGGCAAGTACGACGGCTTGAACGGCATCCCTGCGGTCAACCTGTTCGGCATCGAGCTCGATAGCGGCCGCAAGATGTTTTACCTGATCTGGGCGATCCTGCTGGTGGCGCTGGCCGGTTTGCAAAACCTGCTGAACTCGCGCTCGGGCCGCGCAATCCGCGCGCTCAACGGCGGCGCCGTGATGGCCGAAGCGATGGGCGTCAATACGGCCTGGATCAAAGTGCTGGTGTTTGTGCTGGCAGCTCTGCTGGCCAGCGTTTCCGGCTGGCTGTATGCGCATCTGCAGCGTTCGGTAAGCCCGACCCCGTTCGGCCTCAACGCCGGCATCGAATACCTGTTCATGGCGGTGGTCGGCGGCGCCGGTTACGTGTGGGGCGCGATTCTCGGATCGGCATTGCTGACCTTGCTGAAGGACCAGCTGCAATCGATATTGCCGAAGCTGCTGGGCGCTAACGGCAATTTCGAAACCATTGTGTTCGGTATCCTGATGCTGCTGTTGCTGCAGCGTGCGCGCGACGGCTTGTGGCCGTATTTGCGCAAATGGATGCCAGGCAAGCCGGCGGCGCAGGCGCCGCCGTTTGCGGCGGCGTTAGCCACCCGCAGCAGGCATGCGGATGCCGAGGTGGTGCTGGAGATAGAACAGGCGCGCAAGGAATTCGGCGGCCTGGTGGCGGTCAACGACATGAGCTTCAGCGTCAGGGCCGGACAGATCGTGGGCTTGATCGGCCCCAACGGCGCCGGCAAATCGACCATGTTCAACCTGGTTACCGGAGCGTTGCCCCTGACCAGCGGTTCGGTCAGATTCCGCGCGCGGGACGGCTTGCAGCAGATATCGGGCCTGGCGTCGCGCCAGATCGTCGCCCGCGGCATCGCCCGCACCTTCCAGCACGTGCGGTTGATGGCAGGCATGACGGTGCTTGAGAATGTCGCCATCGGCGCGCACCTGCGTGCTCGCCGCAACGACATCGGCGGCATCGTGCGCGGCCTGTTGCGGCTTGAGCGCGGCGAAGAACAGAGCTTGCTGTTCGAGGCGAAAAAACAGCTGGAACGTGTCGGCCTCGGACACTTGCTGTATGCAGAGGCCGGCAGCCTGGCGCTGGGCCAGCAGCGGATCCTGGAGATTGCGCGTGCGCTGTGCTGCGATCCGACCTTGCTGCTGCTGGATGAGCCGGCTGCAGGCTTGCGCTACCAGGAAAAGCAGGCGCTGGCGGATTTGCTGCGCAAGCTGAAGACAGAAGGAATGAGCATTTTGCTGGTAGAGCACGATATGGATTTTGTCATGAACCTGACCGACCAGCTGGTAGTGATGGAATTCGGCAGCAAGATTGCGCAGGGTTTGCCGGCCGAGATACAGCAAGACCCGGCGGTGCTGGAAGCTTACCTGGGAGGCATCGATGAGTAATCCCGCCGGCTCCCCGGTGCTCGAAGTGACCGACCTGCATGTCGCTTACGGCAAGGTTGAAGCCTTGCATGGCGCCAGCCTGCGGGTCGGCGCCGGCCAGATCGTGACCGTGATCGGTCCCAACGGCGCCGGTAAATCGACCATGCTGAATGCGATCGCCGGCGCCATGCCGAACAACGGCAGCATGCGCGGCAAGGTCAGCCTGCTGGGCCAGGATCTCGACGGCGTGGCGATCGAAACACGGGTTGCGCGCGGCATGTGCCTGGTGCCGGAAACACGTGAGCTGTTCGCCAGCATGACGGTGCAAGACAACCTGCTGCTGGGCAGCTACCGCCGCTACAAGGCCGGCGAGCGCGGGTACGCCGACCAGATGGCGGTGGTGTACGATCTGTTTCCGCGCCTGCAGGAACGGCGCAGGCAGCAGGCCGGCAGCCTGTCCGGCGGCGAGCGGCAAATGCTGGCGCTGGGGCGGGCCCTGATGGCGAAGCCGCAACTGCTGATGCTGGACGAACCCAGCCTCGGCCTGGCGCCGCTGATCGTAAAAGAGATTTTCCACATCATCGTGCGCCTGAAACAGACTGGCGTGGCCATCTTGCTGGTCGAGCAAAACGCCCGCGCTGCCTTGCAGGCAGCCGACCATGCGTATGTGCTGGAAACCGGCGACATGGTGCTGCAAGGACCGGCTGCCGAGCTGGCGCACGATCCGAAGGTGATAGACACCTATCTCGGACTGGCGAAGAAAACAAACTGACCCGGGATTCGGGCGGCGTTCTGCAGGCCGTTTGCTTCTGTGATAAATTCTCGGTTCGCTCAAGGCATCGAGCGAAACGTTCTCAGGGCGGGGTGCGATTCCCCACCGGCGGTAATTGCGTGCAATGCGCATAGCCCGCGAGCGCTTGTTGCGGTATCCGCGGCAAGGTCAGCAGACCCGGTGCGATCCCGGGGCCGACGGTATAGTCCGGATAAAGAGAGAACAGGTTGCGCGGCGTTTACCGGAATTGACCAGTGTCTTGCTGCATGGGCGGCGGCTATGCCGTTGCCGATGGCGGCCGATGCTGATGGGTCCGGTATGTGTTCGTGCTTCCTTTCGATCCAACACGCCCTGTTTTATTTATTTAAACAGGAGTAGTCAAATGCAGCAGCAACACAATCCCGCAGTCGATATCAAATCAAAGACCTCCGGCGCCGCAGGCGGCGAACGCATCGCGTTCATCCAGGCTGGCTGGCATCGCGACATCGTGGACCAATGCCGGATCGCTTTTATCGCCGAAATCGCCAAGGCCGGCTACGGCGAGCAAGACATCGATTTCTTCGAAGTCGCCGGCGCTTTCGAAATTCCCCTGCATGCCAAACTGCTGGCCAACAGCGGCCGTTATGCCGCCGTGGTGGCGACCGGCCTGGTGGTGGACGGCGGCATCTACCGCCATGAATTCGTGGCGCAGGCGGTCATCAGCGGCCTGATGCAAGTGCAGCTGGAAACCGCGGTGCCGGTGTTGTCGGCAGTATTGACGCCGCATCACTTCCACGCCGGCGAAGAACATCATAAATACTTCTTCGAGCATTTCCTGGTGAAGGGCGCGGAAGCGGCCCGTGCCTGTGCCGACACCATCCAGAAGCTGCGGCTCCTGAAAGCCGTTCCGCCGGCCGCGCGCGCCGCCTGATTGCGCTAGCCGCCATCGCCCGCGGCGGACTGCGGGCGATGGCGTTTTTTTTCCTGGCGAACGCTCTAGACGTTATCTTCGACCTGCGGCACGGCCGATCCCTTGGCCAGCGTGATGCGGGTGCGTTTCAGCAATGGCTGCTGCGGCGCGCTGTTGCCGGCGGCGAGCGGTTTCACCTTGTTGAATACGACGACGATGCTGTCGCTGGTCACGGTGGCCGATGCGTAACCCTGGGCATCGTGGTCGACGTAGGCGAAGTCGGGGTTGAAACCTTTCAGCAGGCTGTCGAAAATCTGCGGTGTCTGCGTCAGCGCGCCGAGCAAGGGATTGACCGTCGCCGCGCCGGACTTGATGTAGTTGTAAAACGACTGGCTGCTGATGCCGGCCGCCAGGAAATCCACCAGCACCGGAGCGCTGGCCGGATCGGCGGGATTGGCGCGCACCACGCCGCACTGGAAGGCATGCAGGTCGCCGGTGATCGCCACCACGTTCTTGATGTTCTGGGTATTCAGGTAAGACAGCAGTTCTGCCTTGTGGCTCGGATAGCCGTCCCATGAATCGCAATTGATCACATACAGCTGGTTGTAGGGCGCGGGAATCCCCAGCGCCGGCGGCGACAGGTCGGCCCACATGCGGTTCAGCATGATTTCGTTGCCCCACACTTTCCAGGTCGCATCCGAATTCTTCAGGGTGTCTTTCCACCACTGCGTCTGCGTGACGCCGAGTATCGACGGCGGCCGTCCCAGCCTGGCGGTTTCCTGCGCTTCCATTTGCAGCAGGGTCGATTGCGGCACGAAGTAGCGCGCGCCTATCGAATCGTCGCCGTTGACCGGATCGTGTCCGGCCTGCTGCGCTACCGATTGTTCGCTGACAATGTGGTCGTCGCGGTACAGGCGTTCGTCGGTCATGACCAGGTGCACCAGCTGGCCGAAGCGGAAATCGCGATAGATGCGGATGTTCTGGTAGCTGCTGTTGTTGAGGTCGAACGACAGGTCGCCGAAATCGATAGGCGTGTACTCGGCCCAGGCCTGGGTGGCGCTGCGCCGGCGTGCCGTTTCCTGCTTGTTCTGGTTGGTGTAGACCTGGTGATCCTGCCAGCAGTCGTCAGAGAATTCATGGTCGTCCCAGATCGCGATCACCGGGAATTTATGATGGATGCTCTGCAGGCGCGCATCGGTCTTGTAGGTGCGGTACAGGGTGCGGTAATCGCTGACCGTATTGGCGTACACGCCGCCGCCCGGGTGGGGCAGGCCGTTTGGCAAGGTAATCGGCTTGTGCGCCGGTTCGGCGCCGCCGGTCTGGAATGAAGCGCCGACGGTCTCATAGATGTAGTCGCCGACATGCACGACGAAATCCAGGTCTTCCTGCGCCAGCAGGGACATGGCTTGCCAATGGTTGACCGACCAGTCCTGGCAGGTAAACCAGGCGAAGCGCACCTGGCTGTTGCTGGCGCTGGCGAGCGGAGCGGTTTTGGTCTGGGCCACCGGGCTGACGTCGCTGCCGGCGGTAAAACGGTAGTAATAAACGGTATTCGGCTTGAGCTGCGTTACCTTGGCGCGTACCGTGAAGTCGTAGTCGGGGGTGGCGCTCAGGTCGGCTTGCGCCGCCAGGGAGGAAAAATCCGGCGTGGCGGAGACTTCCAGCCGCACCGCAATCGCAGCCGCGGCGCCGTTGTTGCGCACTACGCGCGCCCAGAACACTGCGCTGCTGTCTTTCGGGTCGCCGGAAGCAATTCCCTGAGGAAAAGCGAACTCCCCTATGCCGCCATCGCTGCTGCTGTTGCTGCCGCCGCATGCGCTCAGCAACCCTGTGCTTGCCGCAACCACTGTGAAAAATGCCGAGCCTTTCAGAAACTGTCTGCGCTTCATCTCTTTTTCTCTCGCTTAGAGTTGGTCAATCGCCATCGCGACAGGGCACGACAGCAGACCGTAATCTAAGGTACGAGCGGCCGTTGGGGAAAGAGAAATATGAGGATGCGAAGAAAGCTACTAATTGCCGGAAGCTGCTTGCATCCGGCTCAAGAATGATCCTGTTTGCCGCATACCGGGCAGCCGGCATCGCGGGCGACGCCGATGCGGGTCCATTCCATGCTGCGCGCGTCCAGCATCAGCAGCGAGCCCGATAGCGAGGTGCCGATGGCGGCGATCAGCTTGAGCGCTTCGGCCGCCTGCATGCTGCCGATGATGCCGACCAGCGGCGCGAATACGCCCATGGTGGAGCAGGCGACTTCTTCAAATTCCCGGTCCGGCGGGAACAGGCAGGCATAGCAGGGCGAGCCGGGATCGCGCGCGTCGAATACGCTGACCTGGCCGTCGAACTGGATCGCCGCGCCGGAAACCAGCGGCACCCGGTGCGCGACGCAGGCGCGGTTGATGGCTTGCCGCGTGGCGAAGTTGTCGCTGCAGTCGATCACCACATCGGCATCGCCGATCAGCTGGCCGAGACGCGCCTGGTTGGCACGTTCCGCCAGCGCCACGACCTGGATATCGGGATTGATTTGCGTCATCGCGGTTTTGCCGGAGATGACCTTGGCCTGGCCGACGCGCTCGCTGGTGTGCAGGATTTGCCGCTGCAGGTTGGTCAGGTCGACGCTGTCGTTATCCACCAGCGTGATGCGGCCGACCCCGGCCGACGCCAGGTACATGGCCACCGGCGAGCCGAGGCCGCCGGCGCCGATGATCAGGGCGTGCGCCGCCAGGAATTTCTCCTGGCCGGCTATGTCGATGTCATCCAGCAGGATGTGGCGCGAATAGCGGAGTAATTGCTGGTCGTTCATGGAAAGCTGCCAAATAGGTAAAACTGCGGAATTTGCCGGAATTTGCCGCATCTCGGCCAAAAAAAAGGCCGCATCGCTGCGGCCTTAGTGTAGCGTGAAAAACGATTATTTTTTCTCGTCCTTCGGTTCATCCTTCTTGATGATGGCGCCGTCGGCCGGAGCCGGCTTGTCGTCTTTGGATGGCTTGGCGTCCTTCTCGGCTTCCGAGCGGTTTTCCGGTTTCACCTTGGACACTTGCACCGGCAGGCCCTTCAGCTGGTTCAGCGCTTGCGCCAGCTGGAAATCGTCCTTGCTGCCGAACTCCAGCGGCTTGCGTTTCTTTTCGGCTGCGGCGATGTTCTGCGCTTCTTCCAGTTCGTCGACCTTGGGCGCCTTGACTTCCGGACCCTTGTCGGTATCGTTGCTCAAGTGCTTGGTCAGGTCGGCCTCGCGCAGGCGCAGGCCGTTCAGGCCGTCGCCGTCGGCATATTCATCCACCATCACATCCGGCACGATGCCCTTGGCCTGGATCGAGCGGCCGTTCGGCGTGTAGTAGCGGGCGGTGGTCAGCTTGACCGCGGTGTTGCGGTCCGGCGGCAGGGCGATCACCGATTGCACCGAACCCTTGCCGAAGGTTTGCGTGCCCATGATGGTGGCGCGCTTGTAGTCTTGCAAGGCGCCGGCCACGATTTCCGAGGCGGAAGCGGAACCGGTATTGACCAGCACCACCATCGGCACCTTCTTCAGCGCTTCCGGCAGGCGCGCCAGCGGATCATTGCCCGGATTGGCGTAATACTCGCGCTTGGCGTAGAACGAAGCCTTGGAGCTCGGCAGCTGGCCGTTGGTGGTGACCACCACCGCATCCTTGGGCAGGAAGGCGGCGGACACGCCGATCGCGCCTGGCAATACGCCGCCCGGATCGTTGCGCAAATCCAATACCAGGCCCTTCAGGTTCGGTTCCTGGGCATAGATGGCGGCGATTTTCTTGGCCATGTCATCCACCGTCGGTTCCTGGAACTGGGTCACGCGCAGCCAGGCATAACCCGGTTCGACGACTTTGCCTTTCACGCTTTGCACACGGATTTCCTGGCGCGTGATGTTGAAGATCAACGGCTTGTCTTCTTCCTTGCGCGAGATGGTCAGGCTGATCTTGGTGTTAGGCTCGCCGCGCATGCGCTTGACCGCCTGCTCCAGGGTCAGGCCCTTGACCGGGGTGGCGTCGAGGCGGGTGATCAGGTCGCCCGCCTTGATCCCGGCGCGGTAGGCTGGGGAATCCTCGATCGGCGACACTACCTTGATGTAGCCGTCTTCCATGCCGACTTCGATGCCGAGGCCGACAAACTTGCCTTGGGTGCTCTCGCGCAGTTCCTTGTAAGCCTTCTTGTCCAGGTAGGCGGAATGCGGGTCGAGCGAGGCTACCATGCCGGAAATGGCTTCGGTCAGCAGTTTCTTGTCGTCGGCCGGTTCCACGTAATCGGACTTGATCAGGCCGAAAATATCGGCCAGCTGCCGCAATTCCTCCAGCGGCAATGGCGCTGCGGCGCTTTTCTGCGCAATGGCGTCGAACTGGATGGAGGCGCCTATCCCTGCAATGACGCCTAAACTGATCAGACCGATATTCTTGAGTTTACTGCCCATGTTTCACCTAGTAGTTACCCATCCGAGTGGGTCAAACGCACGGCCTTGATGCCGAATCTCAAAGTATAAACCCGATTGTTCATTGCCGCCGCTGTTGCCGGCGCTGGCAATGACGTCGCCGGCTTTCACGGCATCTCCGGGACGCTTCAATAATGCCTGATTATTACCGTAAATCGTCATGTACTGGTTGCCGTGGTCGACAATGATCAGATTGCCGAAGCCGCGCAGCCAGTCGGAAAACACCACCCGGCCGGCAGCCACCGCCTTCACTTCGCTGCCTTCCGGGGTGCGGATGAACAAGCCTTTCCAGCTCGGGCCGTCGCCGCGCTTGCTGCCGAAGCGCGCCATGACGTCGCCGCGCACCGGCAGCCGGAGCTGGCCGCGCAGGGATTCGAAGGGCTTGCCGTAGGCGTTGTCGGCTTCCGGCGTCAGTTCATTGCGCGCCAGCGGCGCCGGGGCGGGCGTCGGGGTTGCGGCTACTGCCGGCGGCGGCTGGTCATCGTCGATTGCGTCCGGATTGGGGACTTTCGGTCCCGCCGGGGCAGGCCCGGCAGCCGGCGGTTTCCCAGCCTGGGCCGCGCGCTGCTGTTCCAGCAGGCGCTGGCGTTCGCGTTCGCGCGCAGCCTGGGCTTGGGCCTTGGCTTGCGCCTGGGCCAGTTGCTGCTGGCGCAATTTCTCGCGGGCTGCGGCCTCGGCTTTCTTTTGCGCTTCGATCAGTTCCGCCAGCTTGTCGACCAGGCCCGACAGGCGCTGGTCGTCGCGCTGGATGTTGCCGGCTTCCTTGCGCTGGCTCGCCAGTTTGCTGGAGAGCTGGGTCAGCAAGGTAGCGCGCTTGGACTTTTCCTTTTCCAGCAGGTTTTTCTGGTCGCGCTGTTCCTGGGCGATTTCGTCGAGGTCGTCCTTGGCGTCCTGGGCTTCGGTCTGGTTGGCTTCCACTGCGGCAAGGTTGGCGCGCAGCGATTCCAGCAGCCGCGCTTGCGCCTGCGAAACATACCCCATGTACTGCAGGTCGCGGTTGATGCGGTTCGGGTTGTCGCCGGACAGCAGCAGCTTGATGCGGTCTTCGTTGCCGGCGACGTACTGCTGGCGCAGCAAATTGGCCAGCTGGGCCTGCTGCGAAGCCACGGTCTTGCTCAGCTCGTCATGCTGTTTCGCCAGCTTGGCCAGTTTGGCTTCGGTCTGCTTTTGTTCTGCGCTCAGATCGCGCAAAGAGCGGGTGGCCTTGGAAACCGCGGCTTCGGAATCGGCCAGGGCGTCGCTGGCGTTGTCTTTCTCGGTCTCGGTCTGGCTGATGTCGCGCTTGAGGTTGTCCAGCTTTTGCCGCAGGTCGGCACGCTGCGCTTCTGCCGCCTGTTTTTGCTTGCTGCGCTCGGTGATCTTGGCGGTGGCGCCGGCGTCCGCGGGCAGGGCTGCCGCCAGCGTCGCCGCCAGCAGCAGCGCCAGCGGCCACGCCGCCGGCGGACGGCCGATGGCGCGACTGAGCTTGCTGCTGCCGAAGAGCTTGTCCAGCGAGATATTTATTTCGCTTTCCCCTGGCTGGCGACGGCGTTCATCGCCGCTGCTATCGCCGCCTGGTCGCCAAGGTAATAACTCTTGATCGGCTTCAGGTCGGCGTCCAGTTCATAGACCAGCGGCTGGCCGTTGGGGATGTTGAGGCCGACGATATCCTGGTCGCTGATGCCGTCCAGCATCTTGATCAGGGCGCGCAAGCTGTTGCCGTGGGCTGAAATGATGATGCGCTTGCCGCTGCGGATGGATGGCGCGATTTCGTCGTTCCAGAATGGCAATACGCGCGCCACCGTGTCTTTCAGGCACTCGGTCAGCGGGATCTCTTCGCGCTTCAGGCCGGCGTAGCGCGGGTCGTTGTAGGAAGTGCGCGGATCGTCCGCTTCCAGCGGCATCGGCGGCGTGTCATAGCTGCGGCGCCACACCATGACTTGTTCATCGCCGTATTTGGCAGCGGTTTCCGCCTTGTTCAAGCCTTGCAAGGCGCCATAGTGGCGTTCGTTCAGGCGCCAGTGGTGCCGGACCGGCAGCCACATCAGGTCCATCTCGTCGAGCGTGCCCCACAGGGTGCGGATCGCGCGTTTCAATACCGAGGTGTAGGCCAGGTCGAAAGTGAAACCGGCTTCGCGCAGCAGCTGGCCGGCCTGCCTGGCTTCCGCCACGCCTTTTTCGGTAAGGTCGACGTCGACCCAGCCGGTGAAACGGTTGGCCAGGTTCCAGGTGGATTCGCCGTGGCGCATCAATACGATCTTGTACATAGTGGTAAGTTTGCTAACTAAGAGTAAGAAATCTATTGTCCGCCATTGGAATTCAGCCAAGGACTCCGCATTTACATGGTGGCAGGGTAAATGGGGCGCAAAGGTTTTTTCGCGGGACCCGATACGAATTGAATGGCGCCTCAGCTTCTATTTTATAATGGCGGGATTAACTAATACCATTGGATCAACGTGAAATTCTTGATTGATAACATTTTTCTGTTCGCAGTAGCAGTTTTATCGGGTGGCGCACTGTTGCTGCCCTTGTTGCAAAAACGCGGCAACCGGGTGTCGACCTTGCAGGCTACCCAGCTGATCAACCAGGGCAAGACACTGGTGCTGGACGTGCGCGACAGCGCGGCTTTTGCCGCCGCCCACCTGATCGACGCCAAGAATATTCCCTTGAAGGACTTGCCGCAGCGCATGGTTGAACTGGAGAAGTTTAAAGCAAAGAACGTGCTGGTGGTATGCCAGACTGGCAACCAGGCGACCAAAGCCGTCGCCCTGCTGGGCCAGGCCGGGTTTGCCCAGGCCTATAACCTGGAAGGCGGGATCGCTGCCTGGCAGACCCAGGGTCTGCCTACCGTCAAATAACGCAGCCGGGATCCCCTGGATCCGGCTCAGCCAGCACAAGGAACAACCATGACCGCCCATGTACTAATGTATAGCACCGCCGTGTGCCCGTATTGCATTCGCGCCGAACAGCTGCTGAAGGCAAAAGGCGTGGAAAGTATCGAGAAGATCCGGATTGACCTCGATCCGGCGCAGCGCGACACGATGATGCAAAAGACTGGCCGCCGCACCGTGCCGCAAATTTATATCGGCGCGACCCATGTCGGCGGTTTTGACGACTTGCATGCGCTTGATCGCGATGGCAAGCTGGAGCCCCTGCTGCAAAGCGCCTGATTTTCGGCAACTAATTTTCGTCAATTAGTCCTGCGATTCAGGTATTGTTGCGGATTGTACTGATAGCTGGCCGGATGGCTTGTCTGCCGTCCGGCTAATTTAAATGTTAACTGAAAGAGTGTCATGGCTGAAGAGAACCAACAAGTTGAACAACCGGTGTTCCAGATTCAACGCGTTTACCTGAAAGATTTGTCGCTTGAACAACCGAATTCGCCGGCCATTTTCCTCGAACAGGAAGCACCGCAGATCGAAGTAGCGGTGGATGTCGGCGCCGAAGCGCTGGCCGAAGGCATTTTCGAGTCGACTGTCACGGTTACCGTCACCGCCAAGGTGAAAGACAAGGTAGCGTTCCTGGTCGAGGGCAAGCAAGCCGGCATTTTCGAATTGCGCAACATTCCTACCGAACAGCTGGATCCGTTGCTCGGCATAGGCTGCCCGAACATCGTCTACCCTTATCTGCGCGCCAACCTGGCAGACGCCATCACGCGCGCCGGTTTCCCGCCTATCCACCTGGCTGAAATCAATTTCGAAGTGTTCTATCAACAACGCCTGCAAGCGCTGGCCGAGCAACAGCAAAAGGGCAGCGGCGACAGCATCGCGGTTGACGGCACGTCGGCGATCAACTGATTTTGCACGGCAAGCGGGGCAGGGCCGCATAGTTTCATCCTGCCTGGCGCCAGACGGCGGCAGGCACGGATGCGCCGGCCCGCCCCGGAAGTATTCTCGCAACTGGAGAGCAACAGATGAATTTTGCACGCATAGCCGGTTCCATCGCTTTGTCGTCGGCCAGCTTGCTCGGCGTTGCCGGTTCTGCCCACGCGCTCGATTTCAAGGCGGTCGGCGCGGCGCCGGTGGTGCTGTACGATGCGCCGTCCGAAAAAGGCCGGCGGGTAGCGGTTGCGCCGCGCGGCATGCCGGTCGAAGTGGTGCTGACGTACGGCGAATGGACTAAAGTGCGCGATGCCAGCGGCGATTTGTCGTGGCTGCAGTCGAAAGGCCTGGTCGCCAAGCGCAACCTGCAGGTCAGCGTTGCCAACGCCAAGATCCGGGCCAATCCTGACGATGCCGCGGCTGTGGTGTTTACCGCCGACAAAGGCGTGTTGCTGGAACTGGTCGATCCGGTAGCCTCCGGCTGGGCCAAGGTGCGTCATCGCGACGGCCAGGCCGGTTATGTGAAGGCGACCGAGGTATGGGGCGATTGACCTTTGCCTCGCCCATGTTGGTTTTACACGTTTGATGGCCGGCCGTGTCTTCTGAACCCATCCCATCCATGAACATCACCATACTAGGCGCCGGCGCATGGGGCACCGCGCTGGCTATCGCATTGGCGCAGCGCCATGACGTGCTGTTGTGGGGACGTAATCCGGCCGCCATGGCCGCCGCCGCCGCGCAGCGCGAAAATACCGTTTACCTGCCCGGTTTCGGCTTGCCCGACACGCTGGCTCTCAGCGCCGATTTTTCGCAGGCGCTGGCGCACGTAACCACCGCTGCACAGGCGAAGCAGAGCGAAGCATTGCTGATCGTCGCCTCTTCCGTCGCCGGTTTGCGCGAACTGGCGCAGCAGCTGCAAGCTTTTCCCATTCCCAATATCGTCTGGCTATGCAAGGGCTTTGAAGAAAGCACGCGCCTGCTGCCGCACCAGATCGTGCGCCAGGTGCTGGGCGATGCAGTTCCGGCTGCGGCGCTGTCCGGGCCGTCTTTTGCGCAAGAAGTCGCGCGCGGGCTGCCTTGCGCCTTGTCGGTCGCCAGCGCCCACGCCGGGTTGTGCGAGCAGGTAGTGGCGGCGGTCCACGGCGACAATATCCGCGTCTATTCGACCGACGACGTGGTCGGTGTCGAAGTCGGCGGCGCGGTAAAGAATATCCTGGCGATCGCCACCGGCGTGGCGGACGGCCTCGGGCTCGGCTTGAATGCGCGGGCCGCCTTGATCACCCGCGGCCTGGCGGAAATTACGCGGCTCGGCATCGCCCTCGGCGGCCGCAGCGAGACCTTCATGGGCTTGTCCGGGGTCGGCGACCTGATACTGACCTGCACCGGCGACCTGTCGCGCAACCGCCGGGTCGGGCTGGGCTTGGCGCAAGGCAAGCCGCTGGCTACCATCGTCACCGAACTCGGCCATGTCGCCGAGGGTGTGCGATGCGCCGCGGCAGTGCGCGCCCTGGCCCGGGAATGCGGGGTCGACATGCCGATCACCAATGCGGTGGCCGGCGTTTTATTCGACGGCGATTCGCTGCAGTCCGTGATGGAACTGCTGTTGTCGCGCAATCCGCGCGAAGAGGCGGCGTAACTCGCGGCCGCCGGTTTTTTTGCGGATCGGGCACGGCGATGCAATGTCGCAGTGCGCGTTTGAAGTAGTATCATTTCTTTGTGTCGAATCAATGACAAAACCTGGATAGATACACTGGTCAGAATTAAGTGCCTCTCTCGTGCTTATTTGCAACGATTGCGGCATATAATCGCCCTTTCCAAACATGTTCATGGTTTTTTTGATAAGGAAAGAAATGCATAGCACAATGTTTCCTGCCCTTCGGCGCCGTTCCACGCTTGCCATGCAACGCGGCTTCACGCTGATTGAAATCATGGTGGTGGTGGTGATCATGGGGATCCTGGCGGCATTGGTGGTGCCCAAGCTGATGGGACGCACCGACGATGCGCGGATCCAGGCCGCGCGCCAGGATATCGGCACCTTGATGCAGGCGCTCAAGCTGTACAAGCTGGACAACCAGCGCTACCCGACCACCGAACAAGGCTTGCAGGCGCTGGTCGCCAAGCCCACCAACGGACCGGCCGCCAACGGCTGGAAGAGCGGCGGTTATATCGACAAGCTGCCGAAGGATCCGTGGGGCACTCCTTATCAATACCTGTCGCCCGGCATCAAGGGCGAAGTCGACATATTCTCTTACGGTGCGGATGGCCAGCCGGGCGGCGAAGGTAATGATGCCGACATCGGTTCGTGGGACTTGTAATGTCTCCGGGGCGTGTTGACCTATGATTTGGGAGATGCGTTCAAAGCAAAACGTGTGGTGGCAAGGCGCGTGGCGTAGCAGGGGCAGGTCGCCCCTGCAAGCCATGCAACGCGGCCAGCGCACGTTTTGCTTTGAACCCTTCGGGAACGGCTGCAGGCGTCGCATGCCGTTGTTGCAGGGGGCGGCCATCCGCATCCTTGCCGCGCAGTTGACAAATGAGCCGCTACGTCGCGTCGCTGCGCCTAGGCACGCAACGCCTGCCGCGCGTTCGCACTCCCAAATCATAGGTCAACACGCCCCTCTGGCGCATCGCAATCTGCGCCAGGGTTTTACCCTGCTGGAACTGCTGGTGGTGGTGGTGATTGCCGGCATCACGCTGGGCGTGGTCTCGCTTAACGCCTTTCGCAGCGATCGGCAGGTCATGCAGAACGATGCGCAGCGCATCGCCTTGCTGCTGCAATTGACGCGCGAAGAAGCCATCTTGCGCAACCGTCCCACCGCTTTCGAAGCCGACGCCAACGGCTACCGTTTCCTGGTGCGCGAAGAAAGCGGCTGGCAGGCGCTGACCCAGGACGACATGCTGCGCCAGCGCGAATTCAAACGCACGCCCATGCAGCTATCGATGAATCCGGCGCCGACCGAAGCGTCGGCGCCGGATACGCTGCGCATCACCTTCGGCCGCGAACCGGTCGACAAGCCGTTTGCGCTGACCATGGCCAGCGGCGACAGCAGCGTCGTCATCCGCGCCGATGGCATCGGTCATTTTGCGGTCGAATAAATGTTTACGCCGAAACCGCCTCCCCATCGTCATCAAGCCGGTTTTACCTTGCTGGAAGTGCTGGTGGCGCTGGTCATTGTCGGCACGGCGCTGGGCGCCAGCCTGCGTGCGGTCGGCAGCCTGACGCAGAACAGCAGCGGATTGCGCGCCGCCATGATGGCGAACTGGTCGGCGGAAAACCGGCTGACCCAGATCCGTCTCGGCCATGAATGGCCCTCGATCGGCAATCGCAGCTTCGATTGCCCGCAAGGCGACTTGCCGCTGCGTTGCGAAGAAAAGGTGTCCGGCACGCCGAATCCGTATTTCCGGCGGGTCGAAGTAGCGGTGTTCGCCGACGCCAGCTCGGACCGGCGCATCATCAACTTGTCGCAGGTGGTGCCGAATGCGCGTTAGCAGCAAAAACGGCTCGTCCGGCTTTACGCTGGTTGAGATGATCATTGCGATCACCATCCTGGCGATGGTGGCGATACTCGGCTGGCGCGGGCTGGACGGGATCGTGCGGTCGCGGGTTGCGCTGACCACCGAAATGGAGCAGACGCGCGGCATGCAGCTGACGTTTGCGCAGCTGCAAAGCGATTGCGCCCAGATCGCTCCGCTCAGCCTGATGTCGGCGCGTCCCACCTTGCTGGCGCAGCCGGGGCGCCTGCTGATGGTGCGGCTGGTGTTTGCCGACCAGCAGCCGACCCGTGTCCAGGTCATCGACTACCGTCTGCGCGACGGCCGCCTGACGCGCCAGGAGTCGGCGCCCACGCGCGACCTGAACCAGCTCGACAGCATGTGGCAGAGCTCCCTCAACGATGCCGGCGACAGCAGCCAGGCAGTGCTGCTGCAGTCGGATATCGCCAGCATGCAGATGCAATTGTGGGGCAGCGACGGCCAGGGCTGGCGGCCATCCGCCGCGGCCGCCGGCACTGGCAGCCAGGACAGCACCAACGTCAACGCCAACCGCTGGACCGGCCTGCAAGTCGCCCTGCAGCTGCGCGGCCATGACAACAGCACCATGGCCAAGACCTTCCTGCTGGGGGCGTCATGAGCCGGACGCGGCGGCCGCCGATGCATTACGCACAACGCGGCGTCGCGGTGGTGACCGCCTTGCTGCTGACGACGCTGGCGGTGACCATCGTCGCCAGCCTGTTCTGGCAGCAGCAGGTGCAGGTGCGCTCGATCGAGAACCAGCGCTTGCAGCTGCAGAAAGACTGGATCATGCGCGGCGCCCTGGATTGGGCCAGCATGATCTTGCGCGCCAGCGGCCGCCAATTCAACTACGACCACCTGGGACAGCCGTGGGCCGCGCCGCTGGCCGATACCCGCCTTGACCAGTACGTGGAAGACGGCCAGCCGGCCGGCGATGCCGGTGACGCCATCCTGTCCGGCAGCATTGTCGACGCCCAGTCGCGCTACAACCTGAACAACCTGAGTCAGAACGGCGTGCCGATTCCCGACGAGGTGGCGGTGTTCAAGCGCCTGCTGGGCTACCTGCACCTGCCGACCGGCCTGGCGACCGCCACTGCGCAAGCCATCGCCAAAAGCCAGCCGATCGTCAATCCCGCCGGGCAGCAGACCGCAGCCAAGTCGGACAGCAGCGCTTTGCCCTTGCTGCAGGTGGACGACCTGTTGTCGGTGCCCGGCTATACCCCGGCCATGGTGAAGCAATTGCAAGACTTTGTCGTGGTGCTGCCTTTGGCCGGCGCCGCCATGCCGATCAATGCGAATACCGCGCCGGCGGAGGTGCTGGCGGCCCGTTTTGCCGATTTGTCACTGGCGGAGGCGAATACGCTGATCGCCGCACGGCGTACGGCGCCGTTTCTCGATACGGCGAATTTATCGACGCAAATGTCAAACCTGTTCGGGAAAACTTTTTCGGCGAACGCCAATGTGGCGGTCGCCAGCAACTTTTTTTTGGTGTACGGCAAGATTCGAATGGGGCGCGCGGGTCTCAATACCGTATCCTTGATACAGCGTCCTACCAATAACCGGGCCGGCAGCACTATAGTGTGGATTAGAGAACAATAAATGGAAGATGCGTTTTGAGTACCTTATATATCCGCTTACCCGCCAGGGCCACGCTCGATAGCGCGGCGGCAGTGGCCATGCCCGATTGCCGCTTCGCGCTGGTGGCCGACAGCGGCCGCATCGAACGCCAGGGCGCCGAGCAGCTGTCGGGCCTGGCCGAGGTTATTGCCGGCGCAACGCGTGTGGTGGTGCTGCTGGCCGCGGCCGACGTTAACCTGCTGCAATTGCAGGTGCCGCCGCTATCCGACGCCAAACTGAAGCTGGCGTTGCCGAACCTGGTGGAAGAACAACTGCTGGTCGATCCCTTTGACTGCGTGATCGTAGCCGGGCGCAAGCGCAGCGGCCGGGCCGCTGCGCAGGTTGAGGACAAGCAGCGCCTGATCGCCGTGGTCCAGCGAGACTGGCTGGAGCTGCTGGTCAAGACCCTGCTGGCGCTGGGCGCGCACAATCTGCAAGCCTGGCCGGCCCAGCTCTGCCTGCCCCTGCGCGAACCGGACACGGCCGCTGCAGCCATTACCGATCATGGCGGCGACATCGACGTCGCCTTGCGCACCTCGGCCGAACAGGGGTTGGGCTGGTCCTTGTCGCCCGCTTCCGGACAGTCCGTGGCGCAAGGCGTCCTGGACAGCATGGCGGCAATTGTGCCGCAGCTGCCGGTCACCTTGTATGTGCCGCAGTCCAGCCTGGCGCAGTACCAGGAACTGGCGCAGCCGCAAGTGACGGTGCTGGCCGACGACTGGTCGCACTGGATACCGGGCGCCCAGGACCTGGCGCGCACCGGCGTTGACCTGATGAGCGGCCTGACCGCGAGCGCAGCCGGCACCGAGTTCAGCTGGCGCCGCTGGCGCTGGCCGCTGGGATTGGCGGCAGCCGTGCTGCTGGTGAATGTCGTCAGCCTCAATTACGACTGGCTGCGCATGCGGCGCGAAGCCGCCAGCCTGCGCGCCGACATGATGCAGAGTTATCGCGCGGCCTTTCCAAAAGAAACCGTGATCGTTGATCCGATTGCCCAGACCAGGCAAAAGATCGCCGCCGCGCAGCGCGACGGCGGCCAGCTGGCGCCTGACGATTTCCTGGCGCTGGCGTCCATATTCGGCGCGGCCTGGGCCGGATCGCCGCAAAGCGCGGACATCGCGGCCATCAGCAGCGTCGAATATCGCGACCATCATTTGCTGGTGCGCTTGAAAAACCCGGCCGACGCCGATGCGGCGGAAGCGCAGGTCAAGAGCGTGCTGGAGAGCAGCCAATTAACACTGAGCAAGCCGGCTAGCGGCGCATGGCAGATCGGGAGCCGCAAGTAATGTCGACACGTAACCAGCTACAGCAATCCTGGGAAAAAATCAGCACCCCTGCAAGCCAGTATTGGGCGCAAAGAAACCAGCGCGAACGCCGCCTGCTAGGCGCGGCCGGCGCGCTGATCCTGGTCGCCGTGATTTACCTGCTTTTGCTGGACCCTGCGCTGAGCGGCCGCGCCCGCTTGCAGAAAGACTTGCCTGCGTTGCGCCAGCAAGCCGCTGAATTGCAGTCGTTGACAGCCAAGGCGGCGTCCCTGTCCGGCCAGCTGGCTGAACGGCCGGCTGCGCCGCTCAGCAAGGAGGCGGTCGAAACAGCATTGAAAACCAAAGGTTTGACTCCGCAAAGCGTGACGCTCAGCGGCGACATGGCCAAGGTGCAGTTGTCGGCAGTAGCATTTGCCGGGCTGCTAGACTGGCTCGACGATGCGCAGAAGAATGCTCATTGGCAAGTGGTAGACGCCAATGTCAGTGCGGCCGGCGGTGCGAATGCGCAGCCGGGCATCGTCAATGCCACGGTCACGTTGTGGCAGCAAAAGCATGAGTAATGGCCGCATGTGGCTGGCGTTGTTATCCGGCTTCCAGGAAATTTGATGCGTGGCTTGAGTAGAGTATTGGTGTGGGCGGCGGTGGCGTTGCTGAGTACGCTGGTCACGGTGTCGGTCTTTTTACCGGCTGCCTGGCTGGCGCCGCTGCTGGAAAGCCGCACCGGAGGCAGGCTGACGCTAGGCGACGCCCAAGGTTCCTTGTGGCGCGGTTCGGCCTTCATCGGCGCCGCGCCCAGCGGCAAGGATGCCGTGACGGCGTTATTGCCGGGGCGGTTCGCGTGGCGCCTGTCGCCGCTGGTTTTGCTGGGACGGGTCGACGCGACGCTGGAGAATGCGCAAGTGTTGTCGGCCGCGGTCAGCATCCGCGGCAGCTGGAGTGCGTGGAGCATCAGCCCGGCCAGCATGGTTTTGCCGGCCGAGCGCCTGGCGGCGCTGGGCGCGCCCTTGAACACTTTGCAGCCGTCGGGCAAGATGCAGCTGGGCTGGCAACCGCTGACGCTGGCGCGCAACAGCGCCGGCGGAGTGGATATCAACGGCGTGATGACGCTGGACCTGCTGGCGATGGCGTCGCGCTTGTCGCCGGTCAAGCCGCTCGGTAGCTATCGGCTGCGCTTTGACTGGCAGGGCAGGCAGGCAAGATTGACGCTGGCGACCCTGGGCGGAGCCATGCTGTTGAACGGCAGCGGAAAACTGCAAGACGGCCGTTTTCAGTTTTCGGGCACTGCGGAAGCGGCGGCAGGACAAGAGGAAAAGTTGGCGACCTTGCTCAGTTTGCTCGGTCAGCGTCGCCAGGTGAATGGCAGAAATGTTATCGGACTAGAGTTCAAATCATGAAAGATAAAATGTATTCCGCACTACTTTCAAGTACATGCAACTGGCGCAGCGCCGCCGCCATCGCCTTGCTGACCTGCGCCACTGCCGTCGCAGCGCAGCCGGTGCTGGGCACCTCCGGAACTGCCACCGAGGGCGCGAGCGGCCAGGCTGTGATGAATTTCGTCGGCGCCGACATCGAGTCGGTAATCAAGGCGGTCGGCCAGTACACCAACACGACTTTCATTGTCGATCCGCGCGTCAAGGGCAGCATCAACCTGGTGTCGGAAAAGCCGCTGAGCAAAACCCAGGCTTTCGACCTGCTGGCCTCGACCCTGCGCCTGCAAGGCTATGCCGTGGTGCGCGGCGACGGTTTTGTGAAAGTGGTGCCGGAAGCCGACGCCAAGCTGCAAGTGGCGCCAACCCGCCCGGCCAGCGTCCGCGGCGACCAGATCGCCACCCAGATTTTTTCGCTGAACTATGAATCGGCAACCAATATCCTGCCGGTGCTGCGGCCGCTGATTTCACCCAACAACACCATCAACGCCAATCCGGGCAACAACACGCTGGTGGTGACCGATTACGCGGAAAACCTGCAGCGGCTGGGAAAAATGATCGCGGCGCTCGATGTGCCGGCGGTCAATGACCTTGATGTGATTCCGGTGCGCTACGCGGTGGCCAGCGATATCGCCGTGATGGCGAGCAAGCTGCTCGATTCGGGCTCTGCCGCGCCGGGCGCCAGCGATAGCGCGCGCACCATGATCATGGCTGACTCGCGGACCAATTCGGTGGTGGTGCGGGCGCCGTCGGCAGGCCGCGCCAACCTGGCCAAGTCGCTGATCGCCAAGCTCGACCAGCCGACCGCCAACGCCGGCAACGTGCATGTGGTTTACCTGAAAAACGCCGACGCCGTGAAACTGGCCAAGACCTTGCGCGCGATTGTGTCGCAGGATACGTCGATGTCGAACATCAGCCAGGCGAAGAGTTCCAGCAGCAGTTCCGGCGGCATGCTGCAGGGGTCGAGCGGCAGCAGCGCGCTGGGTTCCAATAACAATTCGACTGCACCATCGACGCCGTCGTCGCCGTCTTCCGACAGCGCGTCCCAGTCTTCCGGCAGCGGCAGCGGCGCCGCCGGTTTTATCCAGGCCGACGACTCTACCAATACCCTGATCATCACCGCCAGCGAACCGGTCTACCGCAATATCCGCGGCGTGATCGACCAGCTCGACCAGCGGCGTGCCCAGGTATATGTGGAAGCCTTGATCGTCGAGGTCACGGATAGCGCGGCGAGCGAAATCGGCGTGCAATGGCTGGCCTTGAGCGGAGATTCGAACAGTAATTACCGGGTCGGCGGCGGCACCGGCTTTACCGGCACCAACACCGGCATCACCAGCGGCAACCTGTTCAACACAGCTATCGGCCAGGCGATCAATACCGGCACCACCACGTCGGTACCGACTGTCGGCAGCGGCTTGCAGCTCGGCATATTCCGCCAGATCGCCGGCAAGATCGGTTTGGGCGCCTTGGCCAGCGCCTTGAACTCGACCACCGGCAGCAATGTGCTGTCGATGCCGAACCTGCTGACGCTGGATAACGAGGAAGCCAAGATCATCGTCGGCCAGAACGTGCCATTTGTCACTGGTTCCACCTTGACCACGGGAGCCGGCACCAGCAGCCCGTTCACCACTATCGAGCGCAAGGACGTCGGCACGGCATTGAAGATCAAGCCGCATATTTCGGAAGGCGGAACGGTTCGCCTGGAAATTTCGCAAGAAGTATCGGCAGTCGTTGCCGGCACTGCGGGCGCTACCAATGGCCCGACGACGACCAAGCGTTCGCTGGATACGAATGTCGTGATCGACGATGGCGAGATCATCGCCTTGGGCGGCTTGATCGGCGACAACAACCAGAACGGCGTGCAAAAAGTCCCGCTGCTGGGCGATTTGCCGTTTATCGGGAATCTTTTCAAATACCAGTCCGGTTCCCGCGAAAAAACCAACCTGATGATATTTCTGCGTCCGATCATCGTGCGCGACAAAGACACCAGCAACCTGCTGGCCGTCGATCGTTACGATTACATGCGCAAGCAGCAGATCAAGGTACAGCCGGACAAGAGCATCCTGACCGATTTCGGCTCGTCGGTGACCTCCAAGCTGGAAGACGGCGGCCCATTCATCGATCTGCGCAAGCAGGCTGTGCCGGACGGACAGCACCAGCCTGCTCTCGAGCAGCCGCAGCCGCAGCTGCAGATGCCAAAACCGGCGACCGTTCCTGCGCCAGGCCTCTTGAATGACAGAGCGCCATGAGCGATCCCAGGATGACCGATACGCGCCTGCTGCCCTACGCTTTCGCCCGCGATTTTTCATTGCTGGCGCAGCGTATCGAGGATGCCAACGGCGCCGACAACGCGGTCGAGTTATGGATTTCCGAGGCAACCAAGCCTAGCGCGATCGCTGAGGCCAGCCGCCGCTTCGGCCGCGTCAAGTTCCGTACGCTGTCGCGCGAGGAACTCGACGAGGCGATCGCCAGGGCCTATGCCGGCGCCGGCGGCGACGCCGCCCAGGTGGTGGACGAATTCGAATCCGATCTGGACCTCGCCAAGCTGATGCAAGACATGCCGGCGATCGAGGACTTGCTGGAATCGTCCGACGATGCGCCGGTGATCCGCATGATCAATGTGTTGCTGACACAAGCACTGCGGGAAGGCGCTTCCGATATCCACATCGAACCGTTCGAGCAGATTTCGGTAGTGCGTTTCCGCATCGACGGCAGCCTGCGCGATGTGGTGCGGCCAAAGAAGGGAGTCCATGCCTCGCTGATTTCCCGTATCAAGATCATGGCGCAGCTCGACATCGCCGAAAAACGCCTGCCGCAGGATGGACGGATTACCTTGCGTGTCGGCGGCAAGCCGGTCGACGTGCGGGTGTCGACCTTGCCCACCGGCCACGGCGAACGCGCTGTGTTGCGTCTGCTGGACAAGGAAGCGGGCCGGCTTGACCTGCAGCACCTCGGCATGAGCCCCGCAGTCCTGCCCCAGTTCGACCGCCTGATCGCGCAGCCGCACGGCATCGTGCTGGTCACGGGGCCGACCGGCTCGGGCAAGACCACCACGCTGTACGCCGCGCTGTCGCGCCTGAACACCAGCAGCACCAATATCCTGACGGTGGAAGACCCGATCGAGTATGAACTGGCCGGCGTCGGCCAGACCCAGGTCAATGCGCGCATCGACATGACTTTCGCCAAGGCCCTGCGGGCTATCCTGCGGCAGGATCCCGACGTCATCATGATCGGTGAAATCCGCGACCTGGAAACCGCGCAGATTGCAGTACAGGCTTCGCTGACCGGCCATCTGGTGCTGGCGACCTTGCACACCAACGATTCTGCCGCCGCGGTGACGCGTTTGCTGGACATGGGGATCGAACCCTTCCTGCTGTCGTCTTCCCTGCTCGGAGTGGTGGCGCAGCGCCTGGTGCGGAAACTGTGCACCCATTGCCGCCGTCACGACGGCGAACTGTGGCATACGGTCGGTTGCGAACAATGCGGCCACACCGGCTACCACGGCCGGGTCGGCGTCTACGAACTATTGCTGACTACCGATGAAATTACGGCGCAGATCCATAACCGGGCGTCGGAAGCCGAGATCCAGCAGGTAGCGCTGCGCAACGGCATGCGCACCATGCGCCAGGATGGCGAACGCTGGCTGAGCGAAGGCATCACGACCCAGGCCGAACTGCTGCGGGTCACCAAAGAATGACCGAAAAGAATGACTGAAAAACCAGCGAAGAGTAGAGGACCAGAGTGCCAGCATTTCGTTACGAAGCGGTAGACGCCGCCGGCAGCACCGCCAAGGGCGTGGTGAATGCGGACAGCGCCAAGATGGCGCGTGCCGACCTGCGCGCCCAGGGTTTGCTGCCGCTGACGGTGGAAGCCATCGCGCAGCAGGTGGACGCTGCCGGCAACCTGAAACGGCGTGGTTTCGGCGAACATCTGTCGACGGTGGAAATCGCCTTGTTTACACGCCAGCTGGCCAGCCTGCTGGAAGCCAGCCTGCCGCTGGAGCAGGCTTTGACGGCGCTGCTGGAACAGTCGGAGCGCAATTACCAGCGCGACCTGATCGCATCGATCCGGTCCGACGTCATGGGCGGCGCTTCCCTGTCCAGTGCGCTGGCCGGCCATCCGCGCGATTTCGCCGAAATCTACCGGGCGCTGGTTGCATCCGGTGAACAGATCGGCCAGCTGTCGCGCGTGCTGTCGCGGCTGGCCGATTACATCGAGCGCCGCAATTCGCTGGTGCAAAAGGTGAAGCTGGCGTTTACCTATCCGGCGATCGTGACCGTGGTGGCCTTCGTGATCGTGATTTTCCTGTTGACCTATGTGGTGCCGCAGATCGTGTCGGTGTTCGCCAATACCAAGCAGAAATTGCCGATGCTGACAGTGATGATGCTGGCCACTTCCGACTTTGTCCGCAACTATGGCTGGATCGTCCTGATCGTGGTGATTGTGCTGTTCTACAGCTGGCGCATGGCGCTGAAAAACCCGGCGACCAAGATGCGCTGGCATACCTGGCTGCTGAATGCGCCGCTGTACGGGAAATTCGAGCGCAGCTTGAATACCGCCCGTTTTGCCAGTACGCTGGCAATTACCACCGGCTCGGGCGTGCCGATCCTGAAAGCGCTGCAAACCAGCCGCGATACGCTGTCCAACGTCGCCATGCGGCAGCAGGTCGACACTGCCGCCACCAGCGTGCGCGAAGGGGTGGGCCTGGCGCGTGCGCTGGCGGCACACAAACATTTTCCGCCGATGCTGATCCACATGATACGGGCCGGCGAAGTGACCGGTGAATTGCCCGCCATGCTGGAGCGCGCCGCCAGCGCCCAGGAACAGGATTTGGAACGGCGCGCCATGACCATCGCCGGCTTGCTGGAGCCGGCCCTGATCCTGGCGATGGGGGTAGTGGTGCTGTTGATCGTGCTGGCGGTGCTGATGCCGATTATTGAAATCAACCAGTTGGTGCGTTAGGACAAAGTCAGGAAAAGCGTGAAACTGCAAATAACAAAAAAACTCGGCCGCCAAAGCAAGCGCCTGCCGGAATTCCTCAGCCTGCTGCTGTTCATGCTGCTGTGCGCCTGCACGGCATACTGGGTGATGCAACTGATCAAACCGCAGCTGCGCGCGGTGACCGCGCCGCCGCAGGCGGAACAGGCGCAGATCGATGTTTCGCTCGCGGCGGGACTGTTCGGCGGCCGCGGCACGGTGACGGTTGCCAGCAACTACCAGCTGCTGGGCGTGGTCGCGGCGAAACAAGACGGCGAAAGCGTGGCGATCCTGAGCGCCGACGGCAAGCCGGCGCAGGCGGTACGGCAGGGCAAGGAGCTGCTGCCGGGAACCAGCGTCAAGGAAGTGCACGCAAGCTATGTCTTGTTATCCGAGGGCGGGGTCCTGAAGCGTGTGATGCTGCCGGAAGATGCGCGCACCAAGTCGGGACTGGGCGGCGCTTCGCCAGTGCCGGCGCCGGCCCAGATGATGCAGCAGGCGCCTAACCAGGATCTGCCGCCGGAACAGCCGGCGGTGCCGGTGCAGGATAAATAGGGCCGTAATTGATAAAAGCTGAAGACCATCAAAAACATTCCCGTTTTAGACTGCTCAAGCAATAAATAACGGGCCTGTTCCATCGGCTAGCGGCTTACCGCCGGGGACCAGCCCGGCGGCAATGCTACCGCTTACAGCACATAACGCGACAAGTCTTCGTTCACCACCAGGGCGCCCAGGCGCTCATCGACATAAGCCGCATCGATCACCATGGTTTTTTCGGTGGCGTTGGTCGCCGAAAACGAGATTTCTTCCAGCAGTTTTTCCATCACCGTGTACAGCCGGCGCGCGCCGATATTCTCGGTTTTCTCGTTGACCGAGAAAGCGATTTCCGCCAGCCGCTGCACACCTTCCTTGGCAAACTCCAGCGTGACGCCTTCGGTGGCCAGCAAAGCTTCGTACTGCTTGGTCAGGCAAGCGTCGGTGCCGGTCATGATTCTTTCGAAATCGCTGATCGACAAGGAATCGAGTTCGACCCGGATCGGGAAACGGCCTTGCAGTTCCGGGATCAGGTCCGAGGGCTTGGCCAGGTGGAAAGCGCCGGAAGCAATGAACAGGATATGGTCGGTCTTGATCATGCCGTACTTGGTGTTGACGGTAGTGCCTTCCACCAGCGGCAGCAAGTCGCGCTGCACGCCGGCGCGCGAGACATCGGCGCCGCCGCTGTTTTGCGAGCGGGTAGCGATCTTGTCGATCTCGTCCAGGAACACGATGCCGTTTTGCTCAACGTTGCTGATGGCTTTCTGCTTCAGTTCGTCTTCGTTGACCAGCTTGGCGGCTTCTTCCTCGATCAGGACTTTCATCGCATCCTTGATCTTGATCTTGCGGTTTTTCTTGCGGTTGCTGCCGATGCCGGAAAACATGGATTTGATCTGCTCGGTCATTTCCTCCATGCCGGGCGGCGCCATGATTTCCATCTGCGACGCAGCTTCCGACAGTTCTATCTCGATTTCCTTGTCGTCGAGTGCGCCTTCGCGCAGCCGCTTGCGGAAAGTCTGGCGGGTATTCCCATCCTTGCCGCCTTTGTCGCCATTGCCTTCGTTGTTGCCTGGATCCTGTTCGGGATGAAAGCCGAAATCGCGCGCCGGCGGCACCAGGATGTCGATCACCCGGTCTTCGGCGGCGTCTTCCGCACGGGTGCGGACCTTGCGCATCTCAGCTTCGCGGGTTTGCTTGATGCCGATGTCGATCAAGTCGCGGATGATGGTATCGACATCGCGTCCGACGTAGCCCACTTCGGTAAACTTGGTGGCTTCGATCTTGATGAAGGGAGCATCGGCCAGCTTGGCCAGGCGCCGCGCGATCTCGGTCTTGCCGACGCCGGTAGGCCCGATCATGAGGATATTCTTCGGCGTGATTTCGTGGCGCAGCGGTTCCGCGATCTGCTGCCGGCGCCAGCGGTTACGCAATGCGATCGCCACAGCGCGCTTGGCGCGATCCTGGCCGACTACGTGTTTGTCCAGTTCTGAAACGATTTCTTGGGGAGTCATGTTCATGGTGTTGGGTCTTAATCGAGAGTTTCGATGATGTGCGACTGGTTGGTGTAGATGCAGAGCTCGCCGGCAATCACCAGCGATTTCTTGACGATATCGGCCGGCGGCAATTCGGTGTTTTCCTGCAGCGCCTTGGCGGCCGACTGGGCAAAAGTGCCGCCCGAGCCGATCGCACCAATGCCGTCGGTAGGCTCCAGCACATCGCCGTTGCCGGTGATTACCAGCGTGGTTTCGCGGTCGGCGGTCAGCAGCATCGCTTCCAGCCGGCGCAGCATGCGGTCGGTGCGCCATTCCTTGGCCAGGTCGACCGATGCCCGCATCAGGTTGCCTTGGTGTTTTTCCAGTTTTGCCTCGAACAGGTCGAGCAGGGTGAAGGCATCCGCGGTGCCGCCGGCGAAACCGACCAGTACCTTGCCTTGATATAACTTGCGGACTTTGCGGGCCGTGCCCTTCATGACCACGTTGCCGAGAGTGACCTGGCCATCCCCGCCCAATGCAACGCTGTTGCCGCGCCGTACCGAAAGGATGGTGGTGCCGTGAAATTGTTCCATTTTTGCTAGCCTCAGAAAGTGCGGCCCGGGATAGTCTGGCCGCGCATGCGGGGCGCGGGGCGCCTGCTCGCATGTATTTCGTTATCGAATGACAAATCGATACTGTCCCAAAAAAATGGGGACGGCCGGTCTGATTACAAGCGCTGAATTACGTGGATTTAGCGTTGTTTTTTTGACTGCAGAGGGTGGTTTTTGTTAAAAACTTAATTTTTGCGCGGTACCACGCGGACAATTTCCTGTATGCCGACTACCTTGAACAGGGCAGTCACCAAGTGGTTGACGTTGTGAAACTCGATCGCATTGCCGTTGCTGGCGAGTAATGACAGTCCGTTGAGCAGTTCGCCGGCGGCGCTGAAGTCGACCCTGACCAGGCGCGAGCAATCGATGATTGCAGGACTGTGGGCGTTGGCGTGGGTCTGGATCTTGGTCAGCAGCTCTTCGGTCCGGCCTTCGATCAGCACCGGCAAGAGCAGGCTGTTGTTGCCGTTGAGGCTTACGCCTTGGGTATTGTTGTCTTCGGCCGCCGTGATGATCTTGGAGTGGGGGGCGACAAACGGCGGCGGCGAGACTTCAAACGTGATCGAATAATCTATGCTGGCGTCTTCGTAGGCCTGTTCCTGGTTGAGCAGATGCAGGATTTCCAGCAGCAGCAGCCAGGGCGCGGCGGTTTCGTCGCGCCGTCCGACCAGCAGGATCTCGCGGATCTTGTCGGCCAGTTCGTCGGCGCCGACCAGTATCAGGTCCAGCCCGGATTTTTGCAGTTTTTTCAGCATGCGCAGCAGCAGGCCGCAGCCGATCGGGTCGACTGAGCTGACCCGGGTAAACTCGAGACGCACGGCAGGATGGGTGACGCTCAGTTTTTGCGCGCGCTCCAGCTGCTTGCTGATGTTGGCGTCGAGCTTGCCGGAGAAGGCCACGGCTGGCGGCGCACCTGCCTTTTCCTGGGTTTTTGCTTGTGGATCGAGGGTCATGATATCGATCCAGGTCGGCGGCGAGGTTTCAAACTTGTTGGCGAAGTCGACCGACAGGTTGTCGAATTCCTGCTGCTTGCCGGTGATCTGGTACAGGTCCAGCAGCATCCACCAGACAATGTGGGTGGACGAGCCGAGATTGTTTTCGGCGATGGCGCTTAACAGGAGCGCTTCGGCGATGTCGTTCTGGTCGCTGGCGAACAGCACTGCGGCCTCTTCAATCACTTCCGGGGTATCGGATACCGACACTTCGATGCTGCCGCTGCGCGACTGGTCATCCAGGTATTCCGTGGTCCTGCTCATCACGGGCAGCGTCAACTGGGTGGTGTTGCCCTGGGTAAGCGTGACCGGCGCCACGCTGTCCGGACCGGCCGGCTTGGCAGAGGGCGGCAGATGCACGAACTCGGACGACATTTCCGATTCGATCGCATCGATCTTCATGGTCGTGGTGCTGCGTGCGGCACCATCGCGCAGCGTGATCGAGTTGTTCAGCCGCTCATGGTTTTCACCAAATAGAACCGGCGCTTGATTGTCTGCTGCGGCTGGTACTTTGTCATCCGCCGGCGGTGCGCCGTTTGGACGATTATTTTTGCCGAAGAGCGAGAAAATCCCCACGTGTTAATCCCGAAAGTAAGTTGCTATCAAAGCTGCGATTTTATATGTACTGGAATGGTGCGCCTGTTCCGGCACCGGTTCCGCGCATTGCGTTTTTATCATCGCATTTGCCATGGCGCCTGCTATGTTCATGGCTACATTTTTGTTTTGAGACTGCTCCCGCTTTTGCTCATTATTACGCTAAAAAAGCACGATCAATCGACACCTCTAAAGGTAACACAAAGCAACTCAGGAAGTATGTCCAGACCCCCTAAGTTGCGACATAAATATGTCATGTTTTTTGACTATCGAGTGATGAGAACGATCATTCTATCTACGGCTTCCGGCGCCGACCGGGACCGCGCGGCAGCTTGTTGCCTGGCGTTTTGCTGGCCTCGCAATCCCGTTTTTCCGGCTTAGAACTTGGTGCGTACGCCAAGGATGAAGCTGCGTCCCGGCTGCGGTGCGACATCTTTCAATACCGAGGTCGCCAGGCGGATATCCTGGTTCAACAGGTTTTTGGCCAAGGCAAACCAGGTGAGCTGCAGCGAACCGACTTGCTGGGTGTAAGAAAGGTTGGCGTCGATCTTGGTGTAGCCCGGCGTCACGCTGTTCTCAAAGGTCGCCAGCCGATCCTGCTGCTGCGCGCGCAGGATAGTGAGGCCGCTGCGCCACGCGCCCTGCGCATAACCGAGATCAACGCCATAGCGGCTAGCCGGCTGCAAGGGCAGGTTGCCCATGTTATCCAGCCGGCCGCGCGAGGTATCGGCGAAGCCGCGTATCGACAAGCCCTCGCCGCGCAGGTTGTAGCTGAGTTCAGCCTCGGCGCCGCGGATGGTAGCGTCTGCCTGCGACCAGAAACGCTCGGTGAATTCTCCGGCCGGATCAGGTGCGCCGCTGTCGTCAACCGTGCCGGCGTTGCGGCCAAACACATAGTTGCTGACGTGGTTCTGGAACAGGTTGGCTTTCCAGCGGATCAGTCCGCTGGTTTTTTGCAAGGTCAGTTCGATATTGCGCGAAATCTCCTTTTTCAAAGCCGGATCGCCGATATCGAACGTGGCGGTGGATTCGTGCGGACCGTTTGAATACAGTTCTTCGGCCGCGGGCGCCCGCTGCGCGATCGACACCGTAGGGCCGAAGCCATATCCTGGCAGGAAGCTCCACAGGGCGCCGGCCGAATAGGACGCCAGGTTGAACTTGCGGTCGGCGAAGCCGGATTCCGCTTCGGGGCGGCGCTTCACCGATTCAAGGCGCAAACCGGCGCTGGCCAGCACCGGGCCGAAGTTGCGCTCTTCCACCAGGAATGCCGCGATCGAAGTCGATTTGGTGCGCGGCACGGTATCCGGCAAGCCGCTCTCGGCCGCCAGGGCCGAGAAGCGCGTGTCTTCGGTCTGCATGCCGAAGGTGCCGTGCCAGCCGGCTAACGGCTTGTGCGCGAGTTCCCAGCGGCTCTCAGTTGACTTGTTGGAGAAGATCGTATTCGGCGTGCCGTTTTCCTGTTTCTCGGTGTGGGTGTAGTCGGTGTGTCCGAGCTTGAACGTCAGCTTTTCGAAACCGGCCAGCGGGTTGTCGATCTGGCCGGCAATGTCGTAGCGGGTTTGATGCAGGTCGATAAAGGATTTTTCCGCGGTGGGGATGCCGTAGTGGTCATCCAGGGTTGCCACGGAGGCGCCGATATAGCCCCAGGACGCAATATAGGACGCGCCGGCCCCGACTCCGGTTTCGTGGGTGAAGGAATTTGGCAGGCGGCCCGACGCGGAACCGGCGTCGTTGCGGTTGGCGTGTTCCGGGATCTTGTAGTTGCCGGTGTCGCGCCAGTTGCCGTCCAGGTGCATGCCTATCGGGCCGGTAGAACCGTCCAGCACCAGCGACGTGCTTCTGCCGTTGTCGCCGCTGCCATAGCGGGCCTCAGCCTCGCCGCTGATTCCTTTTTGCAGTTCGGTAGGGATGCGGTCATTGACGACGTTGACCAGGCCGCCGATGGCGCCGGAACCATACAGCAACGCGGCCGGGCCGCGCAGGATTTCAATCTGGCGTGCAATCGCCGCTTCAGTGGCTACCGCGTGGTCGTTGGACAGGCTGGAGACATCGGCCACCGACATGCCGTTTTGCAGGATCTTGACGCGTGGACCTTCCATGCCGCGGATGATCGGACGGGAGGCGCCGGCGCCGAAGCCGGATGCCGACACGCCGAGTTCCTGCGACAAGGTGTCGCCCAGCGAAGCGCCGGTCTTGTTGCGTAATTCTTCACCGAACAATACCTTGGCCGGAGCCAGGATCTGGGTGTCGACATTGGCATTGAGCGGGCTGGCGCTGACCACGATGGGCGGCAAGGCCTTGGCCTGCTCGGCAGTGTCGGCCTGGGCCGATGCGGTAGACGATAGAACGGCCAGCGCGGACAGGACCGCGCTGGATAACAGCGTACGTTGGGCAAGCATGATGATTCCTAGACAGGTAATGGCCGTCGGCTTCCGGATCGATGCGGAATACGCGCGTCAGAACGCGATCGATCCCGCGTGGTCTGGCATCCGGGCGACGGCGATAAATGGTGTGATGCTTCGGGATAAGCGAAGCGGTTGGCTGCGTCCTGTCAGGAACGAGGTGGTGCGCGCGGTGAAAAGTGGCAGGTGAACGGGGCGTGCCAGGAAGCGAACGCCTGCCACAAGGCCAACAGGTGTTTGCCAGGCAGGGGCGGCAGGTTCAGGGGGACCGAGTAGATCGCCGCCGCCAGGGTGGCGTCGTCGAACGCTGCGCAAGAGTGATGCGCTTTGCCGCCGCCTTCGATGACGCGTTCGATTACCGACGTGATGTGCGTCAGGCTGGTCGACTGCTTGTTTTCCCAGGCCGCATGGACAATGCTATGCGTCAGTCCCAGCCATTGCGAGAACAGGATCGTGCATATCAGCACAAGCGCCAGCACTGGCGCCGGGGCAGCGTGCTGGAAGCGTCTCGAACGGAGGGCTTGGGCTGGCATCAAGGAATCTGGATAAGCGGGACACGACAGCAGGAAAAGCGACAGCGGTCAGGCAGGGGAAGCAAGGCCGTTGCTCTGGCTAGTGTTTTCCCGCAGCCGGACCGCTCCGGGAATCAATCGCCGTAAAGCTTTTGTTTCAGTTCGCGGCGTTGTTGCGCTTCCAGCGACAGGGTGGCGGTCGGGCGCGCCAGCAAACGTGGAATGCCGATCGGTTCGCCGGTTTCTTCGCACCAGCCGTATTCGCCGGCGTCGATCGATGCGATCGATTGCTGCACTTTCTTCAGCAGCTTGCGCTCGCGGTCACGGGTACGCAGTTCCAGCGCATGTTCTTCTTCGATGGTGGCGCGGTCCGCGGGATCCGGCACCAGGACGGTTTCGCGCAAGTGTTCCGTGGTTTCTCCGGCGTTCTTGAGCAGGTCGATTTCTAGCTGCTGCAAACGCGCCTTGAAGAAAGCCAGTTGCGCTTCATTCATGTAGTCCTTTTCGCTCATCTTGAGGATTTGCTCTTCGGTCAACAGAATGGAATCAGATGTTGGTTTGGTTGTTTTAGTAGCCACTTCGCTTGCTTTCGATACGACGTTTTTTTCAATTTTATCCGTTAATCCGGCGCTTGCGGGCTTGTTGCTGGTGCTGCTAGCGACGGATCTGGCCGTTGGGGAACTCAGTTTCTTTGTTACAGAACTACTGGCCTGGGTATTGCGCGCTGCCTTGTCTGCCGCCGCAGCGGAGGATGACTTGGCAATCGCCGTTTTCTTGGCTAGGGATTTTACAACAGGTTTGGGACTGGGTTTGGCAACTTTGGGAACCGCCTTGCTTGCGGTGGCAACGGGAGGCTCGGTCTTCCGCGGCGCCTTGGCGGAAAGTTTTGCCGGTTTTTCAGCGACTTTTACGCGGCTGGCCGCGCTTTTTGCAGTGCTCTTCACTGCGCTCTTAACCTTACTGCTGGTGGGAGCAGCAGCCTGCCGGGCTTTCGGCGTCGATTTGCCTAGCGAGGCCGGTGCCTTCTTGGCAACGGTCTTTTTAACGGTCAGGTTCATGGTCCTCTCCCTTAAATCAGCGGCCAAGCAATGGTGTGATTGGCCCGCTATCCAGTGATTTCCCAGCGCAAAACTGCCATAGTTTATACCAAACATTGCTCCAAACCGCGAATAAAGATGTCTTTCGGCAGATTCTTGCCAATGAAGACCATTTTGCTGCCGCGTGTCTCATTTGCGTCCCATTTGCCGCCGACATCGCTGCCCATGATCTGGTGCACGCCTTGAAACACCACCTTGCGGTCGGCCCCATCCATCAACAATACGCCTTTGTAGCGCAACATGCGCGGTCCGTAGACCTGCACCAGGCCGCCCAGGAATTCATCCAGGCGCGCGGTATCGAACGGCCTTTCACTTTTGAAAACAAAAGCGGCGATCTCATCGTCGTGATGCGCGTGGTGGTGGTCATGGTGGTGGTGGGACGGATGGTCGCAGTCGTCGCCGCTATGCTCGTGGGCGTGCGCTTCCTCGGTTGCCAAAAAGTCAGGATCGATTTCCAGCTTGGCGTTGAGGTTGAAGCCGCGGATGTCCAGGATTTCTTCTATCGGCGTATGTTGCGGATCAAGGGTAATGACAGGCGCACGCGGATTGATGCGCTTCAGGCGGCTGGTCAGGGCGGCCACTTCTTCCGGTGTCACCAGGTCGGTCTTGGAGAGCAGCAGCTTGTCGGCGAAACCGACCTGGCGTTGCGCTTCTTCCTGCTGGTCGAGCTGCATCATCGCGTGTTTTGCGTCCACCACGGTGACGATGGCGTCGAGCATGAAGTGCATCGCTACTTCGTCGTCGACAAAGAAGGTTTGCGCCACCGGTCCTGGATTGGCCATGCCGGTGGTCTCGATGATCACCCGGTCGAAATTCAGTTCGCCTGCGGTGCGGCGGCGCGCCAGCGTGGTCAAGGCGACGATCAGGTCGCCGCGCACCGTGCAGCAGATGCAGCCGTTGTTCATTTCAACGATTTGTTCGGTGCTGTCTTGCACCAGGATTTCATTGTCGATATTTTCCTGGCCAAACTCGTTTTCAATCACGGCGATTTTATGGCCGTGCTGCTGCTGCAGGATGCGGTTGAGCAAAGTGGTTTTCCCGGCGCCGAGAAAACCGGTCAGGATGGTGGTTGGTATAAGTGCCATGGTGGGATCCGGAAAAGTAAAAAACGATATGAAGCCGGGAGGGATGGGACGGGCAAGCCGCTACGGCAGATTAATGCGCGCAGTCGGCGCACCAGCCCTTGATGGTCAGTTCTATCTCATGACCCTGGAAACCTTTGCCCAGCGTGTCCTGCAAAGCTTGCTGCAGCTGCTTGCGCAGCTTGGCCGGCGTGGTGCTGTTGCCGGCATGGCTGTCGCCGAGCGCCAGTATGCTGTCGAGGAAACCGGCATCGCCGCTGCCGTCCAGGCAGAATACCTTGGCGCAGCGGGTGCATTTGAAATGACCGTGCTGGTGCTGGGCGTGATGTGCCGCGTGGCCGGAGTGGCTGGACTCGCTGTGTTCGGTGCCGGCGCTATAGCGGAATACACGGTCGTCGCCGGCAATCTTGTGCGCCAGGCCGGCGTCTGTCAGGCAGTCGAGGGCGCGATACAAGGTCACCCGGTCCATCTCGACAAACTGGTCTTGCATGTCCTGATGCGAAAAAGCGCAGCGCGCTTCCAGCAGGGTAGCGAGTACCTTGATGCGGGCAGGGGTGATGCGCAGCGCAGCCTCGCGCAGCTGCGCCTCGGCCAATGCTGCCGCATGCGGACGAGAGCTGGCGGCGGCAGCGGTCGCTGCAGATTTGGATTTTGGGCCTGGGTTCATATGGCAATGTCGGTAGCTAAGGCTTCAATTATGCCTGAAATGCAATTCAGTTGCATATTTGATGTGGTTTATGTTCCAAACGGCCGTCGTTCGCGGCGTGCCTGCTGTCTATTTCTCGGTGATTTTTTTTGCCCGCGGATGGGCGGCGTCATATACCTGCGCCAGGCGCTGGAAATCCAGCGAGGTGTAAACCTGGGTGGCGGCAATCGACGCATGGCCCAGCAGTTCTTGCACTGCGCGCAAGTCGCCCGAACCCTGCAGCATGTGCGAGGCGAACGAATGGCGCAGTACGTGGGGATGGACGTTGCTGGCGATGCCAAGCGACTGCGCATGGTGCTTCAAGCGCAGCTGGACCACGCGCGGCGAGACGCGCGTGCCGCGTTCGGTCAGGAATAAGGCTGCTGCATGTTTGCCTTGGCCGCTCTTGAGCAATGCCGCACGTTGCGGCAGCCAGGCAGCAATGGCTTGTATTGCCGGTTTTCCTACCGGTACGCTGCGCATCTTGCCACCTTTCCCAGTGACTGTCACTTCGGCGGCGTCGAGGTCGATCCAGCCGGCCGATTCATGGTCTGCCTGGCGGCTGTAGCGCAGGTCCAGCCCCGCCAGTTCCGAGACTCGCAGGCCGCTGGAATACAGCAATTCAAACATCGCCTGGTTGCATAACGCCATGCTGGAGCCGGCATCGGCCAGCGGGTTGCCGCTGGCGACCAGGTGTATCGCGTCATCCGCAGCCATCGCTTTCGGCAGCGGTTTGGCGCGTTTGGGCGCTTTGACGCCTTCGACAGGATTGCTGGCGAGCGTGGTCTGCTCCGCCAGCCATTCGAAAAATCCGCGCCAGGCCGAAAGTTTACGTGCGATCGAACTGGGATTCAAACCGCGGGAATGCAGTTGCGCGGCAAATTTACGGATGTGGAAATGGGTGACGGCGGCGAACTCCCAGTTATCTCCCAATGCTTGAGTCAGGCTTGCCAGCTCTTTCAGGTCGCGGCCATAGTTGCTGATGGTATGCGCTGACAGCTGCCGCTGGCCGGCCAGGCTATCCAGGTAGCCGCTGAGATAAGACTGGTTGGCGCCGGCGCTCACGATCGAAGTTATTCGAGCAGGCAGGCCAGCGCCGCGCTTGCAGTCTCGCCAATCTGCACCAGGAAATCGGTCGCCATGTCGGCGCTGAAGCGTTGCGGATCGGGGGAGCCCAGCACGAGCAGGCCGAAGGTTGCCGGGGTGGCGGTGCTGCTGCGCAGCGGCAGCATGGCGACGGACTGGATATCCTGTTCTAGCCAGGAGGCTGCTTCGAAATCGTTGTTGCTGCCGCAAAACGGCAGGTTCAGGCCATTCGCGAAAATCTTGGCGTCTTCGGATGCTTCCGCCGCAAACCATGTATGAGAATAATCCTCCGCCACGCCCCACAGGCGCAGGGTGGCTTGTGGCACCGCAAAACCGGTGCGCAGGCCGTCGACCAGCGTGTGCGGCAGATCAACATCGTTGCGGGCCAGCAGCAAGCTGCGGGTCCAGGCATGCAGCTTGTGCGAGCTTGTATCGTTTTCCTGGGCATTGCGCATCATGTCGGCCAGGCGCAGATCCTGTACCTTGATTTTCTCGCGCAGCACTTCCATTTGCCGTTCTTGCAGCGATACGGCCCGGCCCAGCAGCGGACTGCTGAGGCGGATCTTGGCAAGCAGTTCGGCATGTTCTTCAAAAAAATGGGGAGAGTCGATCAGATATTGGGCGACAGTATCGGGATCAGGTTGGAAGCTCATGTGTGTATCGGTGATGAAAAAAGAGAATGATCAAGGGTACACCGCTATACCGGTGCGTGACAACCTGACGCCCAGACCGGCGGGCAATAAAAAAGGCCCACATGGCAAGCCATGTGGGCCTTTTACATCTCTAGTCAAGCAACCTGGCCCGCTTGCTGCTGCGGGTTCGGCCAGCTTAAATTAGAACTTGTGGCGGATACCAACAGCAACTGCTGTTTGGTTGCCAGTGTTGCCGAGGCTGTCGCCATACACGCCTGGATTGACAGCATCCTTAGCGCGCAGGTTCGAAACGAATGCATACAGGTCAGTACGCTTCGACAGGAAGTAGTCAGTACCCAGGTTGATTTGGGTCAGCTTACCCTTGGCGGAACCAGCATCAGCAAATGTCAGCTTGTTGTACTGAACGCTAGCCAACAGGTGCAGAGGAGCTGTAACAGCGTAGTTCACGCCCAGTTCGAAGATGTCAGCCTTGGTGTTGTTGAAGCTGCCAACTGTGAAGCCGCCATTTGTCAGGACGCCTGTAGTTGTCGCGTATGCCAGAGGTTGCTTGGTACGCGACCAGTTACCATACAGACGTGCAGGGCCGACTTGGTAGCTAGCGCCCAGGCTGAATGTCTTCAGAGCTGTGTCGCCGGCAGCGCCGTGACCAGCGAATGACGTGTTGCCGAGGATCGAAGTGTCGCTGGCGTTAGTACCGCCAATAGTGCCCAGTTTCGATTGGTAGTAAGCAGCGAACAGACCCAGTGGGCCGTTAGCGTACTGACCGCCCAGACCGAACGATTGACCGTTCGAAGTTTGACCAGCTGCTTCGCCGAAACCGTAGATTGCGCTAGCTGTGAAGCCGGACAGATCTGGTGTGTTGTAACGGATCGAGTTGTTGGTGCGTGTACCTTCCAAACGGTTCAGGTTGTGACCGACGGAACCAGTTACGCCACCGAAATCTTGAACCGAAGTCCATTGGCTGACGTCGTCCAGGATGTCAGTTTGACGACCCAGCAGAACGGAACCGAAGTTGCCGCCCAGGCCGACTACCGATTTACGACGGAACAGGTTAGTTGCGCCCTTGTCTTGGCCGTTCAATGCGCCAGTGTCGTTGTTGAAGCCAGCTTCCAATTGGAACAGAGCCTTCAGACCGCCGCCCAGATCTTCAACGCCCTTGAAACCCAGACGCGAACCTTGGATAACGCCGGAGTTAACGCTGAATTTGCTGCCTGTGCCGCCAGTTGCGGTTACAGCTTTGCTTGTGTAAACGATGCCAGTGTCGACGATACCGTAGATAGTGACGGAGCTTTGAGCTTGTGCTGCACCTGCGATTGCGCCGAGTACGGCCAGTGCGATTAGTGATTTCTTCATTTGACGTCCTTTATTTAGAAAACTGTCTTAAGGATCCGTACATCTTGCCGGATGGATGAACATTAAGGTGTCTCGCTGGCTATGCTGGCGGTTTGGTTTCCTGTGATGCTATAAATTGGTCGAAATTGGAGAAGATTGTTAATTCTGTTGTATTTTTGTGACACGAGGCAGCGCAAGCCCGCGCACTGGGCTGGTTGTGCTTTTCCAAACGGCTTGCTGGGGAGGCAAAAAAAACGGAGGGGATATTATTTGCTATCTGGCATGCTAAAGATGCATGAGGCACCAGTGCATCTGAAAATTGCTATTTCCAATTTTTTTTAAGGCAGGTTTTGGCGACAATGTACGTCAAAATCTTCTATTTTTAAATAATGTCGGGCTACGTGCAGGCGACTCTTCTTCCCGGCCGTAGCGATTGATGCGTCGAACCAGGAGGAGAGGGGGCATGCAAGCCCCCTCGATGCAACCGACTTTATTGTCAAGCGACAATAAAGTCCAAGTGCATTAGAACTTGTGGCGGATGCCGACAGCAATCGCGGTCTGGCTGCTGTTGCCATTGTCGCCCTGTACTGCAGGAGCGGAAAGGTCGCCAACCAGCGCGCCATTGCGGCCCTTTGCGTAGGAAGCCAGGGTATACAGGTCGGTACGCTTGGACAGGTAATAGTCCAGGCCCAGGTTGAACTGGGTCACCGATGGCTTGGAGCCTTGGCTGCCGTCGATCGATGTTTTTGTGTGCTGAACCGCTGCCAGCAGGTGCATCGGTGCTGTCACGGCATAGTCTGCGCCCAGTTCGAAAACATTTTGCTTGAGCAAGTCAGGCACGTTGACGCGCGACCAGTTGCCATACAGGCGTGCTGGACCGGCTTGATAGCTGGCGCCCAGGCTGAATGTCTTGTTAACTGTAGTGCCGTCAAGGTTGGCGGCGGACAGTTGGGCTGGCGTCAGGCCAGTCAGGGCCGTGACGCTGGAAATCAGCGTGTCGCTAGGAGTGGCGCCAAACTTCGATTGGTAGTAGCCAGCGTACAGTCCCAGCGGGCCGTTAGCGTAAGTGCCGCCGGCGCCGAAGGATTGGCCTGCTGTCGTATGGCCGGCTTGTTCGCCGAAGCCGTAAATCAGGCTGCCGGTGAAGCCGCTCAGGTTCATGCTGTCGTAGCGGATCGAATTTTGGGTGCGGATGCCTTCAAGGCGATCCAGGGCGTGCGGGCTGCCAACGAAATTGCCGAAGTCTTTGACAGACGTGAATGCATGGCCAGCATCGTCCAGGATGTCGGACTGGCGACCCAGCGTCACTGTACCGAAGTTGCCGGCCAGGCCAACCACCGATTTGCGCGCAAAACCTTGGCCGTCGAACGCGCCGGTATCGTTTTTGAAGCCGGTTTCCAGTTGGAACAAAGCTTTCAGGCCGCCACCCAGGTCTTCGGTGCCCTTGAAGCCGAGGCGCGAAGTGTCGATGTTGCCCGAGCCAACGCCGAACTTGTTGCCGTTGCTGGCAGTGCCGGTTCTGGCGTTGTGGTTCGAGAAAGTAATGCCGGTATCGACGGTGCCGTAGATGGTGACCGAGCTTTGCGCTTGTGCGGCGCTGGCGATTGTGCCGAGTGCGGCCAATGCGATGAGTGATTTTTTCATTTAACGTCCTTGATTTGATGATCGGCAACTGAGCTTTTTGCCGGAGCCGCGAACATTAAACGGAGTTGACATAAAAGAATGCTGTTTTGTCAGTTGGTTATTTGTTATTTTGTGGAAATTAGTGTTAATAATGAAATTCGTTGTATTTTCGCAACTGTTGTGTGTTTTTCATGTTCCTTCCCCGAAAGACTTCTGGACCTGGGCTTCCATTAGCGTGTGTAGTCAGATATGGTTGATTTGTAAATCCATGTAGCGTAAAAGACGCGTAGATTGCAAAAAACGGCCAAAAATAAAACTTAATTGATTTATCGAGCATAATTTAGGTTTTTATAATGAATACTTTATGGCTAAACGTGAGGACCTAGCGATTATCCGCGCCGCTCGCGCAGGGCAAGGCGCAGCACAGCTGGCTTTAGGTACCCGTTATCTGTTTGGCGGCAATGGCTTGCCGCAAAGCTTCTCGACTGCGCTGCACTGGCTGGATCGTGCCGCGCAACAACAGGAGTCCGAAGCCTGGATGCTGATCGGCAGCCATATTCCATTGGAAGTGGCGCGTGCCGCTGCGGATCCTTTGGCCATCTGCGTCTGGTATGAACGGGCTTTTGATGCCGGCGTGATGCAGGCGGGCCTGGTGCTGGCGCAACTGGTATTGACCGGCAACGGCCAGCTTGGCGGTGAGCAGGTACTGCCGGGACTGCGCGCCAAGGTGATCAAGGTATTGGAAACCGCTGCCAACGCAGGCGTTGCCGAGGCCCAGTGGCTGTTGGCGCAGCATGCCGACAGCGCACCGGCGGTCACGGTCGGCCGGCAGTCGCCGGCGGTGCCTGTCAGCGATACGAAGGCTGAAAACAAGACGGAGCAGGACGCTACGCTGAAGTGGACTGCGCGCGCCGCAGATGCCGGCGTGATGCAGGCGCAGCAATCGCTGGCGCAACTGGCCTGGGAAAAAGCCGACTGGCCGGTCTTCCTGGAAAGAGCATTGCCGCTGGCCAGAGTGCTGTCGGAGCAATATGTCGACATCCTGGCGCAATTGAATGTGCCGTCGGAAACCCTGGCGCGCCAGCTTGGCGAGGAAAACCTGTCTCTGCTGCTGCGTTGCGCCCAGATATTGCAGACCAGCGATGCCTTCGATGCAGCCGAGGTGCAGCAGTTTCTTGAACTGGCGGCGTATGGCGACGACAAGGCTGCACAACTGGCGCTGGGCTTGTGGTATGCCCGCATGAACAGCGACGGCCAGAGGTTGCTGGTGGGGAGCGGTTCCGCAAATTACAAAAAAGCAATCCGCTGGCTGACGCTGGCCGGCGAAGCCGGATTGGCGGATGCCTGGTATGCCTTGTCGCGGATTTATCTGAAGTCCGAATTTTCCCAGCGCAATCTGGTGGATATGCAGCGTCACCTGGAGCACGCCGCTGAAATGGGCCATTGCGCGGCGCAGCTGGAGTGCGGCCTGAGCGCCTGGCGCAATCGCCGCGAGCAACTCGCCAACGATGTGCGCGCGGTGTATTGGCTGCAAAAGGCAGCTGCTCAGGGCAGTCGCGAGGCAGCCGACTTATTGGACAAGATTGCCGACGGCGCGCGGCCGGCGCCATGGGCCGAGGCCGCCAGGCAGCAGCTGACACGCGAGCAGGTCAAGGCGCATCCGTTCCTGGCGGCGCGCATCGAATTGGCCACCCTGTTCGGCCTGAGCCGGCCGGAAGCGCTGTTGCTGGATCTGAACCAGGCTGATTGCGGCCACTGCCTGGTGGTCGACATTCGTACCCTGTACGCGCGCAGCAAGCGGCGCTTGATCCAGATCCAGACCGGCGACGAGCGCCAGGCCCTGAGCCGGATTGCACGTTTGTTTGAAGATGTGGACTGCGGCCCGAACGGGCCTGAAGGAAATTACCGGCAACGCCTTTACCGTTTCAAGACGGCGCTGCCGGCGGTGGAGTTAGAGGCCGACGCCGACTGACAAGCTCAGCCGGCGTCGCCGATTTCAATTTCGCCCTCGAATACCGATACAGCCGGACCGGTCATCAATACCGGCTGCCGGTCGCCGGCCCAGGCAATCGACAATTCGCCGCCATGGGTCTGCACCTTGACCGGCGAATCCAGCAAACCGCGGCGTATTCCTGCCACCACTGCGGCGCAAGCGCCGGTGCCGCAAGCCAGCGTTTCGCCGGCGCCGCGTTCAAATACGCGCAGCTTGGCATGGTGGCGATCGACAACCTGCAGGAAACCGGCATTGACGCGATTTGGAAAACGCGGGTGGTGTTCGATCAGAGGGCCGTCGGTCAGGACTGGCGCCGCTTCGCTGTCGTCGACCACTTGCACCGCATGCGGATTGCCCATGGAAACCACCGAGATCCAGACCTGCCTGCCCTGGATGTCCAGCGGCCACAGGGTATCGTCGCCCATCGCGCGGCTGTCCAGGTTGCTGGCGTCAAACGGCACTGCAGCGGGCGCCAGGATAGGCGCGCCCATATCTACCGTGATGCGGCCGTCGTCTTCCAGCTTTGGTTCAATGATGCCGGACATGGTTTCAACCCGTATCGCACGCTTGTCGGTCAAACCCTTGTCGGTGACAAACTTGACGAATGCACGAGCGCCGTTGCCGCATTGCTCAACTTCGCCGCCGTCGACGTTGTATATCCGATAGCGGAAATCGACGCCGTCCGCCTGCGATTTTTCCACCACCAGCATCTGGTCGGCGCCCACGCCAAAACGGCGGTCGCCCAGTTGCTGCCATTGCGCCGGAGTGAAATCGACATGCTGGTGAATGGCGTCGATGACAACGAAATCATTGCCTGCACCATGCATTTTCGTGAATTTGAGTTTCATGCGTACATTATGGTGGAAACGGCGCCGGCGCGCAGCACTGTTGAATTACGGCCCAGCCGGCGGCGAATAAACATCGGGATCGCCAGGCGGGCGTGTCTTGAAGCGCTTGTGAGCCCAGAAATACTCGGCCGGCGCTTCCAGGATGCGGGCTTCGATGAATGCGTTCATGCGGCGGGTAGCCTCTGTCATGTCGTCGCCCGGATAGTTTTCCCATGCCGGATAAAAGGTCACTTTCCAGCCTTTGTAGCCGGGCAGGAAAGTCGCGATCATCGGCACCACGCTGGCCTTGGTGGCGGCGGCAATGCGGGCGGTGGCGGTCAGCGTCGCCGTCGGGATGCCGAAAAACGGCACGAACTCGGCGTCCTTCAAGCCGAAGTCCATGTCCGGCAGCATGATGAAAGGAAAACCTTCGCGCATGGCGCGGATAATCGGTTTGACTCCTTGCTCGCGGGTAAACAGCTTGACCGGGCGGAAACGCGAGCGGCCCTTCAGCAGCGCGGCATCGGTCACTGCATCTTGCTGGCGCGTATAGATGGTGCAGATCGACAGCGAGGAATTCAGCACCAGGGCGATGCCGGGGATTTCCAGGCAAACGAAATGCGGGCACAGCAGGATGGTCGGGCCGGCCTGCAGCGTGCTGAGCGGCAGGTCCGATTCGATCTTGATCAGCCGCCGCAAGCGGCTCTCCGAAGCCCACCACAGCACGCTGCGCTCCAGCACGCTGCGCGAGTAAGCCTGGAAGTGCCGGCGCGCCAGCACCACGCGCTCGGCTTCAGTCATGTCTGGAAAACACAGCCGGAGATTGGTCAGCGTGATATGCCGCCGCGGTTTCATGATGATAAACAGCAGCGAGCCAAGGGCTTCGCCGACCGGGCCCAGGATCCACAGCGGCAGGAAATGCGCCAGCCACAGCATGCCGAGCAGGGCCCTCATGCCTGCGGCTCCTGTGCGGCGGATGCCGGCGGCGCCTCGACTCCAGGCGGCGTCTTGTAGCGGTTGTAGCTCCAGATGTATTGTGCCGGGCAGCGCGCGATCAGTTTCTCCATGGCCAGGTTGATGGCCAGCGTGCGCTGCTCCGGGGTGTGGCCAGGGGTTTCATCGAAAGGCACGAAGCGGATCACGTAACCGCGGCCGTGCGGTAGGCGCTCAGCATAAGACAGGATGATCGGCGCGCCGCTCATCTGCTGCAGCTTGGCCGGCAAGGTCATGGTGTAGGCTGGCCGACCGAAAAAATCGGCCCATATGCCTTCGCCGTTTTGCGGCACTTGGTCCGGCAGCAAGCCGATCGCCTGACCCTTCTTGAGCGCCTTGAACAAAGTGCGCACGCCGGCCAGGTTGGCCGGCGCCAGCAACAGGTTGTGTCGCCCGCGCGCGCCTTCGATCAAGGGTTTGAGCGCAGCTTTGCGCGGCGGCCGGTACAGCGCGGTAAGCGGAGTCTTGGTGGCGATCGCTTGGGCGATGATTTCAAAGCAGCCCAGGTGCGGGGTCAGGAAGATCACGCCGGTCTTGGCGTCCAGCGCTGCTTGCGCCAGTTCCCAGTTCTCGATGGTGGCGGTGCGCAGCACCCGCTGCGGCTCGGCGCACCAGATGAACGGCAGCTCGAACATGCTCTTGCCGGATTCGCTGATCGCCTGCGGCAAAGCCGCTTGATAACCGGCCCGGAACAGGTTGTCCTTCAATTTGCTGCGATACGAAGCCGAGGCCAGGTATACTAGCCAGCCGCCCAGCGTCCCTATTGCATGCAAGAAAAATAAAGGGAGCGTCGACAGCAGGCGGAAGAGTGTTACAAGCATTGGCGGAGCTCATCAAGAGCTAAAAGAGGGTGGATTTTGCCGATTTTTTTCAAGAGGCGTAAAATAGCACAATAGTTTGAAAACCGAATATCGTTGCAAGGTGATTTTGGAAAGCGGATAGATTGCTTGCCAGAATTATCTTAATATATAGTAATTAGCATTATCCGCCGAGTTAATAGACAACTTGCGAGGCGGCATACAAATTTCGCTAAAGCGTCGCAGGCTCAACAGGTTTGACTGCGACATGGTCACCACTGTTTTTTTTGTAGGAGCCTGTTATGGCACATGAATACCTCTTTACTTCCGAATCCGTTTCCGAGGGTCATCCCGACAAAGTCGCGGACCAGATTTCCGACGCGATCCTCGACGCCATCTTTACCCAAGACCCGCAAGCCCGGGTCGCCGCCGAAACCCTGTGCAATACCGGCCTGGTCGTGCTGGCGGGTGAAGTCACCACTTTCGCCAACGTCGATTACATCGCCGTCGCGCGCGAAACCATCAAGCGTATCGGCTACGACAACGCCGACTATGGCATCGACTACAAGAGTTGCTCGGTGCTGGTCGGCTACGACAAGCAATCGCCAGATATCGCCCAGGGCGTGGATGAAGGCAAGGGCATCGATCTCGACCAGGGCGCCGGCGACCAGGGCCTGATGTTCGGTTATGCCTGCGATGAAACGCCGGAACTGATGCCGGCCGCGATCTATTACGCGCACCGGATCGTCGAACGCCAGTCGCAGCTGCGCAAGGACGGCCGCCTGCCGTGGCTGCGCCCGGACGCCAAGTCGCAAGTCACGTTGAAATACGTGGATGGCGTGCCGGTGGCGATCGACACCGTGGTGCTGTCGACCCAGCACGCGCCTGAGATGCAGCACAAGGCGATCGAAGAAGCGGCGATCGAAGAAATCATCAAGCCGGTGGTGCCGAAGGAATGGCTGCAAAACACCCGCTACCTGATCAACCCGACCGGCCGTTTCGTCATCGGCGGCCCGCAAGGCGATTGCGGCCTGACCGGACGCAAGATCATTGTCGATACCTACGGCGGCGCCGCGCCTCACGGCGGTGGCGCATTCTCCGGCAAGGACCCGTCCAAGGTCGACCGCTCGGCAGCCTACGCCGGCCGTTATGTAGCCAAGAACATCGTGGCCGCCGGGCTGGCGACCCGCTGCCAGATCCAGGTATCGTACGCCATCGGCATCGCCAAACCGACCTCGGTGATGGTGACCACCTTCGGCACCGGCAAGATCAGCGACGAGAAACTGGCGCAGCTGGTGCTGGAACATTTCGACCTGCGTCCTAAAGGCATCGTGCAGATGCTGGACCTGCTGCGCCCTATCTACCAGAAGACCGCAGCCTACGGCCATTTCGGCCGCGAAGAGCCGGAATTCACCTGGGAACGCACCGACAAGGCCGCTGCCTTGAAAGCCGCCGCCCTGTAATTGCCGCCCGCCGGCATGGCGGGGATGGATGTGCCATTTCCCCGCCATGCCGGACCAAACATCGGCGATGCCGGAATCGTGCTTTGCACGATGGTAGCGACTTGCTACACTGACCACCTCAGTGACTACGATAAAAGAAACAAGTCCGCCATGGCCTCTGCCCCCCAATCCGTTTCCGATTCATCCGCCGATGGTCCGCTTCTGCGTCCCGTGGTGACCACCTTGCCGCGTTTCCGCCTGGCCGCCTGGCTGGTCGCGCTCACGGCGCTGTTCCTGGTGATGACCTTGCACATGCTGACGGCGCTGCTGGCCGGCCTGCTGGTCTACGAGCTGGTGCGCACGCTGACGCCCCTGGTGCAGCGCCGCCTGACCAGCCAGCGCGCACACCTGATTTCGGTGGTGTTCCTGTCGGCCATCATCATCGGCGCGCTGACGCTGGCGATTGTCGGCCTGGTGGCCTTTTTCCATGGCGGCCCGGATCGTATCCAGGTGCTGCAAGGGAAGCTGATGGTGGTGGTGGACCAGGCCCGCACCCAGTTGCCGGCCTGGCTGCAGCAGTACCTGCCGGACGATATCGACGACATCCGCGAGATCATCAGCGACTGGCTGCAATCGCATCGCGGCGATGTGCAGCTGGCCGGCAAGGAAGCGGTGCAGGTATTTGTCCACGTGCTGGTCGGCATGGTGCTGGGCGCCATGGTGGCCCTGAATGCTGCGCATCCGATGCCGCTGCTGCAGCCGCTGGCCGCCGAGCTGCTGGGACGAGCGCACCTGCTGGCAGACGCGTTTCACCGCGTGGTGTTCGCCCAGGTCAAGATTTCCCTGTTGAACACTGCGCTGACGGCGATTTTCCTGCTGGTGGTGTTGCGGCTCGGCGGCATCCACCTGCCGTTGACCAAGACCATGATCGTCGTCACGTTCCTGGCGGGTTTGCTGCCGGTGATTGGCAACCTGATTTCAAATACGCTGATCGTGCTGGTTGCGTTGTCGGTGTCTATCTATGTGGCGGCGGCGGCGCTGGTGTTCCTGATCGTGATCCACAAGCTGGAATATTTCCTGAACGCGCGCATTGTAGGATCGCAGATCAACGCGCGCAGCTGGGAATTGCTGCTGGTGATGGTTCTGACCGAAGCCGCGTTCGGCTTGCCGGGGCTGGTGGCGGCGCCGATTTACTATGCTTATATCAAGAGCGAGTTGCACGAAATGGGCTGGGTCTGAGGCTTATTCGCCAAGCCGGATAGCCGGAATAAGCGCTTCATCTAGCCGAAAGCTTGCCGTTTGCTTAAACCTAGATTCGGCAGTTGATCGCTCGCTTGTCTTTGGACGGCAACATAAAATCTGATTTTCTCTCATTTAATTGGGTTTATTTTTTTGCCGAGAGCGCTACAGATGCGATTGCACATTTTTCCGGCTCTCTGGCGTCGTTGCTCCTCCTAGCGGAATGTAGTCCGCGTCGTCGTCGCGCCTAGCCAGAGAACCGGAAAAAAGCACACTCGCACCTGTCCAACTACCGAATCTAGGTTTAAAATGGCGGCTCGTATCCAAGGAGCGTTGCGACAGACACGGTCTGCCAGGCTTGGTACAGTCATTTTGCAACTGCGCTCACGTTACTTTTTTTCTAACGAAAGGAGGGCGTGATGAACGCCGCAGTCATGAACGCATCTACACATTCCTCGACAACTTCCACCGCCAACGATTACGTGGTTGCCGATATCAGCTTGTCCGCCTGGGGCGACAAGGAAATCAAGATCGCCGAAACCGAAATGCCGGGCCTGATGGCGATCCGCGAAGAATTCGCCGCTGCCCAACCGCTCAAGGGCGCACGTATCACCGGTTCGATCCACATGACGATCCAGACCGCGGTGCTGATCCAGACCCTGGAAGCATTGGGCGCCAAGGTGCGCTGGGCATCCTGCAATATCTATTCGACCCAGGACCACGCCGCCGCCGCGATTGCCGCAGCCGGCACGCCTGTGTTCGCCTTCAAGGGCGAATCGCTGGACGACTACTGGGATTTCACGCACCGCATTTTCGAATGGCCGGGCGAACAGCAAGCCAACATGATCCTGGATGACGGCGGTGACGCAACACTGCTGCTGCACTTTGGCACCCGTGCAGAAAAAGACATTTCGGTCTTGAACAATCCAGGCTCTGAAGAGGAAATCTGCCTGTTCAACGCGATCAAGAAAAAGCTGGCGACGGCGCCAAACTGGTATTCGACGCGCCTGGCCCAGATCAAGGGCGTGACGGAAGAAACCACTACCGGCGTGCACCGCCTGTACCAGATGCACAAGGAAGGCAAGCTGGCTTTCCCGGCGATTAACGTCAACGATTCGGTCACCAAGTCCAAGTTCGACAACCTGTACGGCTGCCGCGAATCGCTGGTCGACGGCATCAAGCGCGCCACCGACGTCATGATCGCCGGCAAGGTCGCCGTCATCGCCGGTTACGGCGACGTCGGCAAGGGTTCGGCGCAAGCCATGCGCGCCCTGTCGGCGCAAGTCTGGGTGACAGAAGTCGATCCGATCTGCGCCCTGCAGGCAGCGATGGAAGGCTATCGCGTCGTGACCATGGAATACGCAGCCGAGCACGGCGACATCTTCGTCACCTGCACCGGCAACTACCATGTGATCACCCATGACCACATGCAAAAGATGAAGGACCAGGCGATTGTCTGCAACATCGGCCATTTCGACAATGAAATCGAAGTCGCCGCGCTGAAGCAATACACCTGGGAAAACATCAAGCCGCAAGTCGACCACGTCATTTTCCCGGACGGCAAGCGCATCATCTTGCTGGCCGAGGGCCGTCTGGTGAACCTGGGTTGCGGTACCGGCCACCCGTCGTATGTGATGAGTTCGTCGTTCGCCAACCAGACCATCGCCCAGATTGAATTGTTCGTCAATACCAAGGCCTATCCGGTCGGCGTATACACCTTGCCAAAACACCTGGATGAAAAAGTCGCGCGCCTGCAGCTGAAAAAACTGAATGCGCAGCTGTCGGTCTTGACCGAAGAGCAGGCTGCTTATATCGGCGTCAAGCAAACCGGTCCTTACAAGCCGGAACATTACCGCTACTAACCGCCGGCTGCGCACCGGCAAGCGCCGGTGCGCAGGTCCCGCAACTCCAAGAGGAACACACGATGCGCTTACTGATTACCTGGCTGATTAATACCCTGGCCTTGCTGGCGGTGCCGTATCTGATGCATTCGGTGCAGTTCGCCAGCTTCGGCGCGGCGCTGATCGCGGCGCTGGTGCTGGGCTTCGTCAACACCCTGATCCGTCCGATCCTGCTGCTGCTGACCTTGCCGGCGACTTTGCTGACGCTGGGCTTGTTCATCTTCATCATCAACGGCCTGATGTTCTGGCTGGTGTCGCACCTGGTGAGCGGGTTTTACGTGGCGAGTTTCTGGTCGGCGGTCGGTGGCGCCATCTTGTACAGCATCGTTTCGTGGGCACTTTCCACCTTGCTACTGAAGAAGAATTAGATGTCACAAAAAAACGCTCAAAAGAATTTCAGCATTGAGTTTTTCCCGCCCAAGACACCCGAAGGCGCCGAAAAACTGCGGGTGACGCGCGCCAAGCTGGCCGAGCTGCACCCACGGTATTTTTCGGTCACTTTCGGCGCCGGCGGCTCGACCCAGAAGGGGACGCTGGATACGGTGCTCGACATCCGCAGCGAGGGCCATGAGGCTGCGCCGCACCTGTCCTGCCTGGGCAGCTCGCGCGAATCGCTGCGCGCGATCCTGGCACAATACAAGGACCATGGCATCAAGCGCCTGGTGGCGTTGCGCGGCGATTTGCCCAGCGGTTACGGTGCGATGGATATTTCTTCCGGCGAGTTCCGCTACGCCAACGAGCTGGTGGAATTCATCCGCGCGGAAACCGGCGACTGGTTCCATATCGAAGTCGCCGCCTATCCTGAAATGCATCCGCAAGCGAAGTCGCCGCAAGACGACGTGCAGCGTTTTGTCAGTAAGGTCAAGGCAGGAGCCAACGGCGCCATCACGCAATATTTCTACAATGCCGATGCGTATTTCCGTTTTGTCGACGAAGCGCAGAAACTGGGTGCGGCAGTACCGGTAGTCGCCGGCATCATGCCGATCACCAACTACTCGCAGCTGATGCGTTTTTCCGACATGTGCGGTACCGAGATCCCGCGCTGGATCCGTCTCAAGCTCGCCAGCTACGGCGACGATACGGATTCGATCCGAGCCTTCGGCCTGGATGTCGTGACCCAGCTGTGCGAACGCTTGCTGGCGGGCGGCGCGCCCGGCTTGCATTTCTATACGCTGAACCAGTCGCCGGCGACCATCGCCATCTGGCAGCGCCTCAAGCTATAAATCGGCCGCTTCAGTGATGACGGCGTCCAGCGCGATATCGTGCGCTGCGCCGTCAAATTCCGCCAGCCCGCAGGAGTAGGCGATGCCGACTGTCTGCGGCCGCGAAAGCGGCGCCAGCGTCCGGTCGTAAAATCCGCCGCCGTAACCCAGCCGTATCTTGTTCCGGTTAAAGCCTACGCAGGGAATCAGCAGGGCCTGCGGCATGACGGTCACATAGCTGGCCGGTATGGCGACGCCGAATCCATCCTTGACCATGGCTTCTCCCGGGATCCAGCTGACAAAGCGCAGCGGGCTGTCGACGCCTGTCACCACCGGCAACGCCAGGCGCATGCCGCGCGCCGCCAGTTCGTCGTAGGCAGGGCGCAGATCCGGCTCGCCGCGGATCGGCCAATAGACGCCTAGCGTGCCCTCCGGATGCGCCTGGCTCCAGCCGGTAGCCCAGGCGATTACCCGTTTTCCAAGTTCAGCATCCCAATCGCGGCGGTGCGCCGGGTCGATAGCCTGGCGCGTTGCCAGCAAGGTACGCCGCAGCTGCGCTTTGTCCGGTCCAGGTGTTGCATCACTGGCATCACATGCTATGCTAGGCGTCATCGTTCGCACTCGTAAAATAAGGTTGGCAGTTATATGTTCAAAAAGAAATGGCTTGCTGTTATCGCCGTCGCCGTGGCTTCCTCCGCTGTGATGACAAGCGCTGCTTATGCCCAGAAACGTTCCGCAAATGGCGCCACCGCAGCCAGCTACGCCGGCCAGGACGATAGTTTCCTGGCCCTGCGCGATGCCGCCCGCGCCAACAATGCGGATAAAGCGGAGCTGCTGGCTTCTACTTTAAGTGATTATGACATTCCTTCCTATGTCGATTATTACCGCCTGAAACCGCTGATCAAGGACCTGGTCGCGCCGCAATCGGATATCCGCGACTACCTGGCGCGCTACGACGGCAGCGCGATCGCCGACCGTCTGCGCAACGACTGGCTGCTGGAGCTGGGCAAGGCCGGCGACTGGAACACCTTCGACGAGCAATATCCGAAATTCGTACTCGACGACGACACCCAGCTGAAATGCTATGCACTGATGTCGGCCGCCTTGAAAGGCGTGAACGTCGCCAATGAAGCGCGCGCCTTGCTGACCACGCCTAAGGATTACGGGCAGGGCTGCACTGGCCTGATCGGCATATTGGCCCAGAACGACCAGTTCAGCGCCGATGACGTGTGGTTCCAGATCCGGCAAGCGGTAGAGGCCGGCTTTGCCGCTGTTGCGCGCCGCATGACGCCGTATATCGACGCCGACGACTCCCAGGTGGCGCAAGCCATCGACAAGTCGGCACTGGTGCTTGCGCGCGGTCCCGGCGCCGGCCGCAGCAGCCACGAATTATTCATACTGGCTTTAGGGCGGGTGGCCAAGAGCGATAGCGGCCGCGCAGCCGCGGCGCTGAGCGCCGGGTCCGACCAGCTGACTTCGGCCGAGCGTTCGCTGGCATGGGCGCAGGTAGCGCTGCAGTCGGCGCTCAAGCTGGAACCGCAAGCCATCGATTACTGGCGCCAGGTGAAGAGCAATGCGGTATTGTCGGGCGACGCTTATCAATGGCGCGTCCGCTCCGCCCTGCGCGCCAGCGACTGGAAACTGGTGCGTAGCGGTATCGAGGCAATGCCGGAGGCTTTGCGCAGCGATCCGGCCTGGATCTACTGGCAAGCCCGGGCCGACCAGGTCCTGGGTAAAACCGAGCAAGCGCAGCAGCAGTTCGAGTCGATCGCCGACCAGACCAATTTCTACGGCCAGCTGGCGCTGGAAGAACTGGGCCAGAAAATCATCGCGGTGCCTTCCACCCAGGCCTTCAGTCCGGCCGAAATGGCGCCGATGACAAATAACCAAGGTTTCCGCCGTGCGCTGCGCTTTTTTGACATGAACCTGCGTTTCGAAGGCGTGCGCGAGTGGAACTGGGAGCTGCGCAAGATGACGGATCGCCAGTTGCTGACCGCCGCCGAATTCGCCCGCCAGAACAATGTCCTGGACCGCATGGTGAATACTTCCGACCGCACCAAGGTTGAAATCGATTTCAGCCAGCGTTTCCCGTCGCCCCATCGGGACGTGATGACTACCAATACCCAGAACCTGGGGCTCGACATGGCCTGGGTCTATGGCGTGATCCGGCAAGAATCGCGTTTTATCAGGAGCGCGCGCTCGAATGTCGGCGCCAGCGGCCTGATGCAGGTGATGCCGGCGACGGCGCGCTGGGTTGCTAAAAAAATCGGCTTGAGCGGTTTTACCAACGACCAGATTTCCGACGTCAACACCAACATCCTGCTGGGCACCAATTACCTGAGCATGGTGCTGGCCGACCTGGATGGTTCGCAAGCGCTGGCGTCGGCGGCCTACAATGCCGGTCCCGGCCGGCCGCGCGCCTGGCGTTCGACCTTGCCGGGCACGGTTGAAGGCGCGGTTTTTGCGGAATCGATCCCGTTCGGCGAAACCCGCGGCTATGTCAAGAATGTGCTGTCCAACGCGACTTATTATGCTGCCCTGTTCGACGGCAAGCCGCAATCCCTGAAAGCGCGCCTGGGCACCGTCGCGCCCAAGGGATTTGTCGAATCGGCCTTGCCTTGAGACTGGAGCCGCCTATGCAAACCACCGAGCTTGATCCCAGCCTTTCCGCCGCTTTGCAAAAAGCCGGCGCGGACGGCTTGCTGCTGATCATCGCCAACAAGAATTATTCTTCATGGTCAATGCGGCCATGGGTGGCGATGACCGCCTTCGGGATCCCGTTCAAAGAGCTCAAGATCCTGCTGCGCCAGGCCGATACCGCGAACCAGATCGGCCGCTATTCGGCCAGCGGCCGGGTGCCGATCCTGATGGTGGGCGAGACGCCGATCTGGGATTCGCTGGCGATCTGCGAATACCTGGCCGAGCAGTTTCCCGACCTCGGCATGTGGCCGCAAGACATGCTGGCGCGCGCTACCGCTCGTTCGATATGCGCGGAAATGCATTCCGGCTTCGCGGCGTTGCGCTCGGACATGCCGATGGATATCCGCACGCACAAGCCCGGATACGGCCGTACCGCCGGCGCCCAGGCCGATATTGCGCGGGTAGTCGAAATCTGGGAAACCTGCCTGTCCGAATTCGGCCACCATCAATTCTTGTTTGGCGCTTTCTCGATTGCCGACGCCTATTTCGCCCCGGTGGTGATGCGCTTCCGCAGCTACGGCGTTTCGCTGGCGCCGGCCTTGCAGGCTTACGCCGACCGGGTGCAAGCGCATCCTGCCGTGGCGCGCTGGATGCTGGAAGCGCTGGCGGAAACCGAAGTACTGCCGGATTAACGGGATTCAATAACAGCCATGAAAGTTTTTGCAGTCGGCGGCGCGGTACGCGACGAGTTGCTCGGACTCCCGGTGAAAGACCGCGACTACGTGGTGGTCGGCGCCACGCCGGAAGACATGCTGGCGCAGGGGTTCCGCCCGGTCGGCAAGGATTTCCCGGTGTTCCTGCATCCCAGTACGCAAGAGGAATATGCGCTGGCGCGCACTGAGCGCAAGACTGCACCTGGCTACAAGGGGTTTGTGTTCCATACCGATCCCGACGTCACGCTGGAGCAGGACCTGGTGCGCCGCGACCTGACCATCAACGCCATTGCACGGGCCGAAGACGGCACGGTAGCCGATCCATTCAACGGCCGCCAGGATTTGCAGGACAAGATATTCCGCCATGTATCCGATGCTTTCGCCGAGGACCCGGTGCGCATCCTGCGCGTGGCCAGGTTTGCCGCGCGCTTTACCGATTTCACCGTGGCGCCGGAAACCAATGTGCTGATGCAGCGCATGGTGGCCGCCGGCGAAGTCGATGCGCTGGTGCCGGAGCGGGTTTGGCAGGAGTTGGCGCGCGGCTTGATGGAAATGCAGCCGTCGCGCATGTTCGAGGTCTTGCGCGCATGCGGCGCCTTGGCGCGCATCCTGCCGGAACTGGATGTCCTGTGGGGCATACCGCAGCCGGAAAAATATCATCCGGAAATCGATACCGGCGTACACGTGATGATGGTGGTGGACACCGCCGCCCGCGAAAACTATGCGCTGCCGGTGCGTTTTGCCGCGCTGGCGCATGATCTCGGCAAAGGCGCGACGCCGGCTACCGGCTGGCCTAGCCACCACGGTCACGAGGGGCTTGGCGTGGAGCTGGTGGAACGGGTATGCCAGCGCCTCAAGGTGCCGGGCGAGGTGCGCGACCTGGCGCTGATGACGACGCGTGAGCACGGCAATGTCGGCCGCGCGTTCGAGCTGCGCGCGAACACCATCGTCAATCTTTTGGGGCGCTGCGACGCCTTTCGCAAGCCGCAGCGCTTCATCGATATGCTGCGCGCCACTGAATGCGATTACCGCGGCAGGACCGGTTACGCCGGCAAGCCGTTTCCGCAATTCGCTTATCTGCAGGCCGTCCTGAAGGCGGTGCAGTCGGTCAATGCCGGGGTGATCGCCGGCATGTTCCAGCAACAGCCGCAACGGATACCCGACGCCATCCATTCGGCGCGTGTCGAAATGGTTGAGCAGGTAGTGCAAGCACAACGGCCCCGTCCGGGCGGCCCTGACCTGGGCGGCCCTGACCCGGGCGGCCCTGATCCGGAGTAAGCTTATCCAACAGGAGAGCCAGGATGACCACTACAGATGCCAGGGCAGGTTCCGCCAGCGAGGTACCGGGAAAAACCGGCGGCGCCGGCGCGGACAAAACCAGGGCATCGCGCTCCACAATATTCGTCAAGGAACTGTCGCGCCGCGCTCGCTGGCGTTTGCTGCGCCATTTCCTGGCGTTGAATAGCGGCGATCGCCTGTTGCGCTTCGGTTCGGTATTGTCGGACGAACTGGTCAGCCGCTATGTTGAAAATATCGATTTTTCACGCGATACGGTGTTTGGCGTCTACGACCGCAAATTGCGCTTGCTCGGCGTCGGCCACCTGGCGTTTGCGCCGCGCGAAGCGATGCCCTCGGTGAGCGCTTCCACCACCAAGGAGCGGGTGGCCGAGTTCGGTGTTTCGGTCGCCGCTTCTGCGCGCGGCATGGGAGTCGGCAGCCGTTTGTTCGAACGGGCCGCCATCCGTTGCCGCAATGTCGATATCGATACCTTGTACATGCACTGCCTGTCGTCAAACAAAGTGATGATGCACATCGCAAAAAAAGCCGGCATGGCCATCCATCGCGACTACGGCGAGGCCGACGCCTACCTGAAGCTGCCGCCGGCCAACCCGGCCAGCGTATTGCAGGAAGCCGTCCAGGAACAGGTGGCGACGCTCGATTACACACTCAAGGCGAACTTGCGCGCCGCGCTGAAATGGCTGGGCAGCTTGCCCGGCATCAAACGCGATTGAAACAGCCTCGCCGCAGAAACCGCGGGACCGCTTCTGCGCTATGATTTCCGCTTGTTTATCCGCATTCAGGAAATCTTCATGTACCGCTATTTGGTAACCACTTTCCGTAGCCCCGCATAGGTCCTTTCAAAGCAAGGGCAGTGCAGTGGTGTCCTTGATACGCTGCAGGGCAAAGCTCGATTTGACATCCAGCACCGCCGGATGGCGTAGCAGGGTCTCCATCATGAAGCGCGAAAAATGGGTCATGTCTTCCACATGCACCCGCAGCAGGAAATCCATTTCGCCGGTCATCGCGTAGCACACAACGACTTCCGGCCATTGTTCCACTGCGGCTGAAAAAGAGGCGCGCGGCGACATGGCCTGGTGCTGCGCCGCGGCCTTGGTGCCGCTCAGGTACTGCGGGTCGCTATGTTTTTCCAGGCGCACATTGATGTAGGCCAGCAGGCCCAGGCCGATCTTGTCCGGCTCCAGCAGCGCCACGTATTGCCGTATCACGCCGGCCTGCTCCAGCTGCTTGATGCGGCGCAGGCATGGCGACGGCGACAGGTTGACCCTTTCGGCCACTTCCTGGTTGCTCAGGCGGCCGTCCTCCTGCAAGATCGCCAGGATTTTACGGTCTGTTGCATCCATTGCAATCGTTGGCATAAATGACCCTAAAGAGAATGATTTTCATATGATTATTGCGCAAATTTTTTTATACAGGGCGAATTTTGCAATTAACTGCCATCAACTCAGCTCTATACTGTAGGTATTCAAGCGCTCGGCGCGTTTAGCTCAGGAAAACGAAAATGGATGCAAAGGTAAAGAGTGCGGGCGTCAATACCGACGATTTTTTTGCCACGGTCGCTGAAAAATCGGACGGCGCGGCGTTGCGCGGCGATTACAGCAAGATCGATGCGCAATACGTCGTCAAGCAGGACTGGGATGCTTACACGCCGGAGCAGCACACGCTGTGGCGCCGCCTGTACCAGCGGCAAGCCAAGCTGATTCCGGGACGGGCTTGCGATGTATTCATCGAAAGCCTGGAAAGGCTGAACATCGGCGACGGCATTCCGCGCTTTGAAGACAGTTCGGCCCTGCTGTTCAAGGCTACCGGCTGGACCCTGGTGGCGGTGCCGGGCCTGGTGCCTGACCATACTTTCTTCGAGCACCTGGCCAACCGTCGTTTCCCGGTTACGGTCTGGCTGCGCAATCCTGAAGAGTTCGACTACATTGTCGAACCGGATGTATTCCATGACTTTTTCGGCCATGTGCCGCTGCTGTTCAACCCGATTTTTGCCGATCACCTGCAGGAATACGGCAAGGGCGCCCTGAAGGCGATGAAGCTGGACGGTCTGTCGATGCTGGCGCGCCTGTACTGGTACACCGTCGAATTCGGCTTGATCCAGAGCCCCGAGGGCTTGCGCGTGTACGGCGCCGGGATCCTGTCCTCGGGCGGCGAAATCGAGCATTGCCTGACCAGCCCGGCGTCGCTGCGCCTGCCGTTCGATGTCGAACGCGTGATGCGGACCTTGTACAAGATCGATTCCTATCAGGAAACGTATTTCGTGATTGACGATTTCCAGCAGCTGTTCAACGATACCGCGCCGGATTTCACGCCGATGTACCAGCGGCTGAAGGCGCTGGAACCGTTGCCGGCGAACACTTTGTTGCCTGGCGAAGCAAACCTGGCGCTGAAATAAAAAAGCGGATTCTGCCGGGGAGGGCAGAATCCGCAAACTAGTGATAATGGGAACACTAGAGGGAGGAATGCCCGACATGACTGGCCCTGGGGGAGGTATTCAGCCATATCAGACAAGGTGCCATTACACGCCCAGTTGATTCCCATTCCTATTTGATTTACCAGTTGTTACAGTTGTTACGCCCGTTTTTCCGGGGCTATTTGCTGCGGCGTGCATTGAGAGAAGTACCCGCTTGTGATAATGTGCGAGCGCAATGAGCAGTAAAAAAACAGGACGGTTTGCCCACAAGGCGAAGACGTTTTACCGCGTAGGATAACCTCCACGCAGTGCAATCAAAAACATAATTTTTGGCACGGAGACTGAATGAACGCACCACTCAAATCGGCGCAAGCCTTGCTGCCTACACAATCGGCGCAAGCGTCTGAAGCTGACGGCATTTCCCTGGATGACAAATTTACGCTGGAGCGTGGCCGTGCTTTCATGACGGGCACACAGGCCATCATCCGCTTGCCGATGCTGCAACGGCAACGCGATGTCCTGGCAGGCTTGAACACCGCCGGCTTTGTTACCGGCTATCGCGGTTCGCCGCTGGGCAGCGTCGACATGACCGCCGCCAAGGCAAAAAAATACCTCGACGCGCACCACGTCAAGTTCCATCCCGGCATGAACGAAGACCTGGCAGCAACCAGTGTCTGGGGCACGCAGCAGGTGAACCTGTTTCCGGGCGCCCAATACGACGGCGTATTCGGCATGTGGTACGGCAAAGGGCCCGGCGTTGACCGCTGCGGCGACGTCTTCAAGCATGCAAACATGGCCGGCACTTCCCAGCATGGCGGCGTGCTGGTGCTGGCCGGCGATGACCATGCTGCAAAATCCTCAACCACCGCCCATCAAAGCGAACATATCCTGAAAGCATGCGGCATCCCGGTGCTGTACCCGTCCTCGGTGCAGGAATACCTCGATTACGGCATGCATGGCTGGGCCATGAGCCGTTATACCGGCCTGTGGGTATCGATGAAATGCGTGACCGACCTGGTTGAGTCCGGCGCTTCGGTCGATCTCGATCCGGACCGCGTCAAGATCGTCCTGCCGACCGCTGCCGATCTTGAACTGCCGCCGGACGGCTTGAACATCCGCCTGCCGGACACCGTGCTGGGACAGGAAGCGCGGATGAACAACTACAAATGGTATGCCGCGCTGACCTATGCGCGCGTCAACAAGCTCAACCAGATCATCTGGGACAGCCCGGTTGCCAAGATCGGCATCATCACCGCCGGCAAATCCTACCTGGATACGCGCCAGGCGCTGGCCGACCTCGGCATCGATGAAAGCGTGGCGCGCGACATCGGCATCCGCCTGTACAAGATCGGCATGACCTGGCCGCTGGAAGCGGAAGGCGTGCGCGAATTTGCGCAAGGACTGGAAGAAATCCTGGTGGTGGAAGAAAAACGCCAGATCCTGGAATACCAGGTCAAGGAAGAACTGTACAACTGGCGCGACGATGTCCGGCCACGCGTAGTCGGCAAGTTCGACGATACCGGCGAATGGAGCAACCGCAGCGGCGAAGGCCATGGCGATTGGCTGCTGCCGGCGACCTACGAATTGAATCCGGCGCAGATCGCCAGGGCGATTGCGACACGTATTTCGAAGTACTTCGCCGGCCATCCGGTGGCGCAGCGGGTGCAGCAGCGGGTAGCATACCTGGAAGCCAAGGAAGCGCTGCTCAACATCAGCAGCAAGCCCGATCCGAACAAGGACCGCATCCCGCATTTCTGTTCCGGCTGCCCGCACAATACCTCTACCAAGCTGCCGGACGGCAGCCGTGGCCTGGCAGGTATCGGCTGCCACTACATGGTGTTGTGGATGGACCGGGAATCGTCGACGTTTACCCATATGGGAGGCGAAGGCGTGACCTGGGTCGGCCAGGCGCCATTTACATCTGAAAAACACGTCTTCGCCAACCTGGGCGACGGCACCTATTTCCACTCCGGCCTGCTGGCGATCCGCGCCTCGGTCGCAGCCAAGGTCAACATCACCTACAAGATCCTGTTCAACGATGCGGTCGCCATGACCGGCGGCCAGGCTTTCGACGGCCCGCTCGACCCAGCCATGATTTCGCGCCAGATCGCCGCCGAAGGCGTGACGCCGATTATCGTGGTGACCGACGAGCCGGACAAATACGCCGCCGGCACCGACTGGGCGCCAGGCGTCACCATCCGCCATCGCAGCGAACTCGACGCCGTGCAGCGTGAACTGCGCGAGATCAGCGGCACGTCGGCGATGATTTACGACCAGACCTGCGCTTCGGAAAAACGCCGCCGCCGGAAACGCAATGAATATCCGGACCCGGCCAAACGCGCCGTGATCAATGAAGCGGTATGCGAAGGCTGCGGCGATTGCAGCGTGCAATCGAATTGCCTGTCGGTGGAACCGCTGGAGACCGAATTCGGCCGCAAGCGGCAGATCAACCAGTCTTCATGCAACAAGGACTTTTCCTGCGTCACCGGTTTTTGCCCGAGTTTCGTCACGGTCGAAGGCGGCAGCTTGAAGAAGCCGGCCAAAATTGCCGCGACGCCGGCGACAGCTGCGGCCCCTCTGGCCAGCCTGCCGTCGCCGGTCCTGCCGAATACGGTAAAACCTTTCGGCATCCTGGTGACCGGCATCGGCGGCACCGGCGTGGTGACCATCGGCCAGATCCTGGCCATGGCTGCCCACGTCGAAGGCAAAGGCTGTTCGGTGCTGGACATGAGCGGCCTGGCGCAAAAGGGCGGGCCGGTGATGTCGCATGTGCGGCTGGCCGATCATCCCGACGATATCTACTCGACCCGTGTCGGCACCGGCGATGCCGACCTGGTGATCGGCTGCGACTCGATTGTCAGCGCCAGCCGCGATGCCTTGTCGCGCATGGGCGAGGGACGCACCTTCGCTGCGATCAATGCAACCCGCACGCCTACCGCCGCTTTCGTCAAGAATCCGGACTGGCAGTTCCCCGATGCCGCCGCAGAGCAGGATATACGCGCAGCGTGCGGCAGCGACCGCGTGGAATTCATCGACGCCGGCCGCATTGCCACCGCCTTGATGGGCGACGCCATCGCCACCAACATGTTCATGCTCGGTTATGCATGGCAAAAAGGCTGGGTGCCGTTGCTAGAGGCATCGCTGATGCGGGCGATTGAATTGAACGCCTTGCAGGTCGCCTTCAACAAGCAAGCCTTCGTCTGGGGCCGTACCGCGGCTTGCGACCTGGCTGGGCTGGAAAAACGTACCCGCCTCAGCGATACGCCGGCGCAGGTGATTGAATTCAAGCGCGCACCGAACCTGGATGAACTGGTCAAGCGTCGCGTCGCTATCCTGACGTCTTACCAGGATGCGGCATATGCGGAGCAGTATCGCGTCTTCGTCGAGCAGGTGCAGGCAGCCGAAGCGCAGCTGCCTCACGCCGAAAGCGGACGTGGCGCACAGCGCTTGAGCCTGGCGGTTGCTACCTACCTGTTCAAGCTGATGGCCTACAAAGATGAATACGAGGTAGCGCGTTTATATACCGACGGTGCTTTCAAGGCCAAGATCGCCGGCATGTTTGAAGGCGATTACAAGCTCAAGTTCCACCTGGCGCCGCCGCTGCTGGCCAAGCACGATGTGCACGGCCATCTGATCAAGCAGGAATTCGGTCCGTGGATGATGCGTGCTTTTGGCCTGCTGGCCAAATTGAAATTCCTGCGCGGCGGCGCCCTGGATATTTTCGGGTATACGGCTGAGCGCAAGGAGGAGCGCGGCCTGATCGTGCACTACAAGGAAATCGTTGCTTCCTTGTTGCCGCAATTGACTGCAGATAACCTGGCTGCTGCCGTGGCAATCGCCAGCGTCCCGGAGGAAATCCGCGGTTACGGCCACGTCAAGGAACGGCACCTGGCCGCAGCACGCATCAAGGAAACGCAGCTGCTCAATCAGTTCGGTCATCCCACGCCGGAACATAAGGCGGAGTTGTCGCGCTCGATCGCAGCTTGATCGAACACGATAAAAAACGGCCGGCAGATGAATATCTGTCGGCCGTTTTTATTTGTGCGCCGGTGCGCGGATGGATCAGGCGCCGGCGGCTTGCCTGAATTGCTGATATCCCCGCGCACGCAAGGCGCAAGCCGGGCAGGTGCCGCAGCCATAACCCCAGTCATGCAGCGCGCCGCGCTGGCCCAGGTAGCAGGTATGGGTATCGGCCCGGATCAGGTCGACCAGGGTGTCGCCGCCGAGATCCTGCGCCAGTTTCCAGGTCTCCGACTTGTCGATCCACATCAACGGCGTTTCCAGCTTGAGCTGGGTCGCCATGCCAAGGTTCAGCGCCACCTGCAAGGCTTTCATGGTGTCGTCGCGGCAATCGGGATAGCCGGAAAAATCGGTTTCGCACATGCCGCCCACCAGCACATTCAAGCCGCGCCGATAGGCAACCGTGGCCGCTACCGTCATGAACAGCAGGTTGCGGCCTGGCACGAAGGTATTCGGCAGGCCGTTTTCCTGCATCACGATTTCAACGTCTTCGGTCATCGCGGTCGATGAAATTTTCGAAATCAGCGACAGGTCGATCAAGTGGTCTTCACCCAGCTTGCCGGCCCATTGCGGAAACTGGGCGCGGATTTTCTGCAGCAGGACCGGGCGCACGGTCAGTTCGACCGCATGCCGCTGGCCGTAGTCGAAGCCGATCGTCTCGACCCGCTCATAGCGCGACAAAGCCCAAGCCAGGCAAGTAGTGGAGTCCTGGCCGCCGCTAAACAGGACGATGGCGCCGTTTGGTGTAGTCATGTGATTTACTGTTCAAAGAGATTCAAGTAGGGATTGCATGCCTTGGTTTCAGGCTTATTTGCCGGCCTTGTTGTTGACCTGCTGCAGGGTTTGTTCGACAAAGTCCTTGTTCGGATCGGTAAACCGCAAGCGCACCGGATACCATTCCAGGGACGGCGCCAGCCAGATGTCCAGCTGCTGGTCCTTGGCGTCCGGCGGCGGCGCCTTGAAAATGTGGACTGTATCCAGGTCACCCAGCGGCGTCTTGATTTTTTCAGTGCTGATGACCTTGAACGTCCACGGCTCTGCATCGCGCATGCCGGCTACAAAGAAGGTCCAGTCGGAACCTGGCTTGAACTGCTGCGGCGCTGCCCGCGCCACCGAAATCAGTTGCCAGATGATGCTGGTGCGATCCTGTTCGCCGCCTTTTATCGGATAACTCTCGCTGGATTCGGAAAAGCCGATGGTGCCGCTATCGCGATGGAAGGTGGTGGTGGTCGCTTCCTTGCGAAAACGCTTGTTGACGAATTGGGTCGGCGCCAGGCCAAAGCTGTCGATGGCGCCTTCGCTGGAAGCTTCGAGGATTTTTCCAAACAGCATGGCGCGGGTTTCCGACTTGACGCTGAAACGCTTGTCGTCCACCTGCCATTTGACGCTGCCTTCGCCGCCCAGCGTAATGCCGCTCTGCTTGGCCTGGATCGCGTAAGTCAGGTCAGCCGACGGCGGCAGGTCTATCTTGTACTTGCTCGCCGAGTGATCGGTGGCCGCTGCGGAAGCTGTCAGCATGCTGCAGCACAGTGCGGTGGCCAGGGATAGGCGGAGTAAGGATGGTTTCATGGTTTTCCAAAAAAATGATGCCGTTTTCAAAATACTTGATCCGATGCCTCAGGCAGATCAATTTGCCGATGCCGTATCCAGCCGTTTCATCTTGGACAGCGACATGTCCAGATAGTCGCCGTTGGTTTCGGTAAAGCGCAGTTTGACCGGATACCATTCCTGTTGCGGCGCCAGCCAGATATCCAGGCGTTGCTCATGCGAGCCCGCCTGTGGAATGCGAATTACATGCCAGGCGTCGAAATCGTCGCCGCCGACCGTAATCTTTTCCTGGCCGATGATCTGCATGCGCCAGGTTTCCGCATCCACCGGACCGGCAACGAATATGTCGATCACCGCACCTGCAGCGAATTGCGCGCTGTCGCCGCGGCCGATGCTGGCCAGTTGCCAGACCACGCTGGCGCGGTCCTGTTCGCCGCCGCTGCGTGGATAGCTGTTCTGCGACGATGAAAAAATGATATTGTTCAGTTCACGATGAAAAATGGTCTGGGTAGCAGGTTTGCGGAAGCGTTTTTGCGTATAAGTCACCGGCGCTATGCCAAAACCGTTGATTTCGCCTTCGCTTTTGAAATCAAGGACGGTAATGAACAGGGCGCCGGCCTCGCCGTTGATGGTGTAGCCCCCGCCATCGGTTTGCCAGGTGATTTTGCCGCTGCCGTGATAATTCTGGCCCTTCTGCAAGGCTTCTACATTGTATTTCAGCTCTGCCGACGGCGGTGGACTGGTCTGGTAGTGCTTGCCGGCCGCGGGCGCCGCCTCGGCTTGCGCCACTGGTTCGGTTGCCGGCGGAGTGGTGGCGCTGGCCGCAGCCGTGCCAACCGCCGGATCGGTTGATGCCGGAGCGGCCGGCTCGGCGCTGACGATCGGCGTCACGGTTTCCCTGATGGGCGTGTCCGGCACTTCCACTGCCGGTTCGGGGGCCGGCCGCGGTTTTGGCGCTGCCTTGGGGGCTGGCTTGGTGCTGGGCTTCGGCTTCGGCTCCTGGGGCAACAGCACCGGTTTTTCGACTGCAGGCAAAGGCGTCAGGTTGGCCATGACCACGGGTTCGGGGCGGGTGACCGGCACCGGCACGCCGAATTGGCGGTTGCCCCAGGCGATCAGGAGTATGTGCAGCAACAAGGTGAGCAATAGCACCCATAGCCAGCGGCTACGGCTGGCAAAGGGATAACTCGGCGTTGTGGATGGTGCAGAAGAAGACGACATCCGCATAGTGTAAACGTATCCGCCGGGATTAAGCTTGGCAACAGTGAGGCGGGCGATAAACCACGTAAAATATTGTATTTACATCAAACAAGAATGATCGCCGATGCCTTACCGTTTCCCCCATGCTGCCAGCGTCGCCCTGGCATTCGCGCTGGCCACGGGCGCCCAGGCGCCGGCCGCATCCGCCGCGCCGGCCGGCTTGCCGCCGATCCGGCTTGGCATGATCGAAGGCATGTCGGGGCCTTTCGCCAATGCGGGCGAAGCGGTAGAGCGCAATATCCGGTTTGCGGTGGAGCAGGTGAATGCGCGAGGCGGCGTGCGCTTGCCAGATGGCAAACATTTGTTGAGCCTGACCGTGTTTGACAGCAAGCAAGGCGTGGAGGACGCGTTATTGCAGCTGAAGCAACTGACCGACCAGAAAATCCCGTTCGTGCTGGAGGGCAACAGCTCCGCGGTTGCCGGCGCGCTGGTAGATGCGATCAACAAGCATAACCTCCGCAGCCCGGATAATCGGGTGCTGTTCCTGAACTACTCGGCGGTCGATCCGGTCTTGACCGGCGAAAAATGCAGCTTCTGGCATTTTCGTTTTGACGCCAATGCCGACATGCGCATGCAGGCGCTGGTGGATGTCATCAAAACCGACAGCAAGGCAAAAAGCGTTTACCTGATCGGCCAGGACTACAGTTTCGGCCAGCAGGTCGCCAAGGCTGCGCGCCGGCAGCTGCAGGCTGCGCGGCCGGATATCAGGATAGTCGGCGATGAGTTGCACCCGATCGGCAAGGTCAAGGATTTTGCGCCCTATATTGCCAAGATCCGCGCCAGCGGCGCCGATACGGTTATCACCGGCAACTGGGGCAACGACCTGACCTTGCTGGTGAAAGCTGCGAAAGAGGCGGGGCTGCATCTCAAGTTCTACACTTTCTATGCCAATAGCCTGGGAGCGCCGGCAGCCATCGGCGATGCCGGCGTGGGCACGGTGCGCGCTGTGGCGGAATGGCACCCCAACGCGGTCGATGGCAATGCCGCCAGCGATGCGTTTTACCGCAGTTTCCGGCAGCGTTATCCGCAGCCAAAAGATGACTATCTGTTTTTGCGTATGGATGTCATGATCGACATGCTGGCAACCGCCATCGAAAAAGCCCGGACCACTGACGCGATCGCCGTGGCGCGAGCCCTGGAAGGAGCGCAGTACAAGAGCCGATTCCATGAAGCCAGCATGCGCGCCAGCGATCATCAGCTGATACAACCCTTGTACGTGGCCGTGATGCAAAGGCTTGCCGACGGCGGTATCCGGTTTGATAATGAAGGCAGCGGCTACGGCTTCAAGACCGAACGTTACCTGGCGCCGGCGGCAACGGCGACGCCCAGTACTTGCCAGATGCGGCGTCCGCAGGATGAGGCTTCGACCCCGGGTGCAAGTCGATAGCTGTTGTAGATAAATGATCTCTGAAGGAGATAAGTGATGAGCCGTTCTAGTATTCCAGGAGCCGACGCAATGCAGGATAGTCTCGAATTCATCAAGAAAATGTGGGGCGGCATGGGCGTGCCGGGCATGGTTGTTCCTACCTTGTCGGTGGAAGAAATCAACAAGAAGATCGGCGACCTGAAAGCCGTGGAGTCGTGGCTGAATCTCAACCTGAACATGTTGCGCACCACGATACAGGCGCTTGAAGTGCAGAGCGGGACCATTTCCGCGCTGCAGGCAATGGCGGCAGTCAATCAGGCCAGCGCGGATCGGCAAGACAGCGGCGATGCCGAACCCGGTCCAAGCGCATGGGCGGCTGCGGCAGGTTTTCCGTTTTCATTCATGAACCCGGTGCAGGAACCAGTTGCTCCGCCAGCGCAAGCTGCGCCGGCGGCTGAAGCCGAAAGCCCGCCGGCGGCAAGCGGCATGCCGGAACCTGCGCTGGGCAATTCCAACGCCTGGTGGGATTTGCTGCAGAACCAGTTCAAGCAAGCCGTCAATAGCGTAGCCGCCGCGGAAAAAATGGCCATGCCGGCTAAAACCGAGGCGAAGCCGGCAGCCAAGCCGCGCAGCAAAGCAAGCAATGCGGCATCCAAGCCAGCCGGCAAGAAAAACGGTACGGCTGCCGGCGACAAGGCAGTCCCGCGCTCAGGCAAGGCCAAGGTTGTTTCGAGATAATGTAATGACAAGCCTGGTTTTTGGATAGCTTGACTCGCGTCGGATACGTGCGATGATTAAAGACCGGTGCTTGGATGGAAAACTCTAAGTGATACCTTGACTTTGTTGTGATTTGAGCAGGATTTTCAGGAAAAACTCGGCCGTCAGCCGGTTTATAAACGGTCTTGTAACAAATTCTTGGTAAAATCGAGCAGTTAACTCACTTGCTTAAGGTATGTATGCTGTATCCAGAACTGTTTAAATCGCTGGAACAAGTCCGTTGGAACATGGAGACCGATATTCCATGGGACAAGTTTGACGCCACCCAGCTGTCCGACGAACAAGCTCAAACTATTCGTATGAATGCGATTACGGAATGGTCGGCGCTGCCTGCAACCGAGATGTTCTTGCGCGATAACCACGGCGACAGCGATTTTTGCGCTTTCATGTCGGTCTGGTTTTTTGAAGAGCAGAAGCATTCCCTTGTGCTGATGGAATACCTGCGCCGTTTCCGCCCTGAACTGGTGCCTACCGAAGCCGAGCTGGACAAAGTGCGTTTCGAATTCGATCCGGCGCCGCCGCTGGAAACCCTGATGATGCATTTCTGCGGCGAGATCCGCCTCAACCACTGGTACCGTTGCGCCTCCGACTGGCACACCGAGCCTGTCATCAAGCAGATCTACAAGATCATCAGCCAGGACGAAGCGCGCCATGGCGGCGCTTACCTGCGTTACATGAAGAAGGCTTTGTCTGAAGTGGGCGACAGCGCTTCTGCCGCTTTCGCCAAGATCGGCGTGTTGATGGCGTCGGCCCGCCGTACCGAAAAACCGCTGCACCCGACCAACCTGCACGTGAACCAGTCGCTGTTCCCGAACGACACGGTGCAGAGCCGCCTGCCGGACCCGGAGTGGCTGGAGCGCTGGCTGGACGATCAGATCAAGTTCGACGGCGTGTGGGAAAAGAAGGTGGTCGACCGCATCCTGCACAATATGTCTTTGCTGTTTGAACGCACTTTCGATACGGTGCAGGAACTGAACCGCTATCGCAAGGAAGTCGTGGCCCGCCTTGCTGCCTTGACGCCTGCTCCGGCAGCCTGATGTGACGGCGGCAGGCTTTGGCGCCGCCGCGACCGCAGACAACCTGTTTGATTCCAAGCCGCAGCTGTTGCGGCTTTTTCATATTCGCCATGCCTAAATTTGAAACCAAGCTTTGCACCCGCGCTGAATTGACATCCCGTGTGGCCGCCTTGCCGCAGCCGGTGGTGCTGACCAACGGCGTATTCGATATCCTGCACCGTGGCCATGTCACATACCTGGCGCAGGCGCGCGAGCAGGGCGCTGCACTGGTGGTGGCGGTGAATACCGACGCCTCGGTCAAGCGCCTGGGCAAGGGCGACGACCGGCCGATCAATGCCTGTGCCGACCGCATGGCCGTATTGGCAGCGCTGGAAGCCGTCAGCCTGGTGGTTGAATTTGATGAAGATACTGCCTTGGAAGTCGTGCAGGAAGCGCGGCCCGGGGTATATGTCAAAGGCGGCGATTACCAGATGGACGCCATTCCAGAGGGACAGGCGGTGCTGGCATATGGCGGGCAGGTGGTGGCGATCCCATTTGCGCATGACCGCTCGACCAGCAAGCTGCTGGACAAGGTGCGGCAAGGTTCCTGACGGTCAATCGTCAGGTCGGTGTCGGCAAAGTGAAAAAAAGCGCGGATTTGAACTGAACCCCAAAAGTTGGATAGCAACTTTTGGGGTTTTTTTATGCGTACATCGTTTGTCTTCAGTGCTGGTGCGGCGCGTCGGCTGCCTTGCCGCTCAGGTCGGTGACGTATACCGATACTTCAACTTTGCCGGCTTTTTGGAAGGTCAGCGTCAGCGGGAATTTGTCGCCAGCCTTCAACGGCTGCGCCAGGCCCATCAGCATGATGTGATAGCCGTGGCCCGGCGTCATGTCGACGGTGCTCGCCGGCGGTAGTGCAATCTCGCCGACTTCACGCATTTTCATGACATTGCCATCCATCGCCATGGTGTGGATCTCGGCGCTTTTGGCGGCCGGTGAGCTGACGCCTATCAATTTGTCCGCCTCCTTGCCCTTGTTTTCGATACTCAGGAAGGCGCCGCCGCTTGGCTGGCCTGGCACCGTGGCGCGTGCATAGGGATGGCCGATGTGCAGGCTGCCGAGTTCGTATTCATGCGCATGGGCGGAGACGCCGAGGGCGAGGGCGCAGAAAAGCAGGGAAACGGAACGTAAAGACATGATGGACCTCTGATTAATTTGGGAAATACCAACGGCAAATCGAAGAAAATGCAGTGACTGGAAACATCATGCTTATTTGCAAGATGATGGATTATAACAATCGCAGCGCGGTTGTCTCTTTACCAAGTGAAATCGATTCAGGCTCCGCCGCTATAGCCGTTCTGGCGCCATGCCTCATACACCACGACCGCCACGGTATTGGACAGGTTCAGGCTGCGGTTATCGGGCCGCATCGGCAGGCGGATGCGCTGCGAGGGGGCAAATGATTCGCGCAATGCCGGGTCCAGCCCGCGCGTTTCCGAGCCGAATACAAAGACATCGCCTGGCTGGAAGCTGAGATCGGCAAACGGCGTCGAGCCGTGGGTGGTCATGGCGAACATGCGGCTAGGATCGTAGGCGCCGGCGGCGCGCATGCTGGTTACGAAGGCATCCCAGCCGGCATGCACCTGCATGGTGGCGTAATCGTGATAATCCAGGCCGGCCCTGCGCATCTTGCTGTCATCCAGGGGAAAGCCAAGTGGTTCAATCAGATGCAATTGCGCACCGGTGTTGGCGCACAGGCGGATGATGTTGCCGGTATTCGGCGGTATTTCCGGTTCAACCAGTACGACGTGGAACAACGTGATTCTCCTAACGTATGTAATCAATGGTAATCAATGGATCGCAAGAATGGTCATGGCGTCCTTGCAAAAACAAAATTGGTAATGCGGCGGGCGCCATGCCGGCGTAGCGTTTGCGCCAGCGCATGCAGTGTTTCGCCGGTAGTCATGACATCATCGACTACGCCTATGTGGCGGCCGCGTATCTGCGCGATGGCGGCCGGCGGCACGATAAACGCCTGGCGCAGGTTGCGGCGCCTTTGTTCCAGGTCCGGCGCCAGCGACTGCGGCAAGGTATCGCGTTGCCGCAACAGCAAGCCGTGCTGCAAGCCTAGCCCAAGCAGGCGCGCCAGGGGTTTGGCTATTTCCAGCGCCTGGTTGAAACCGCGCTGCTGCAGGCGCTGGGCGCTGAGCGGCACGGCCGTCATGATATCCGGCAAATCCGCCGGCAGGCCCTGATGATCGCTGATGCGGCTGGCGTCGCACAACATGTGTGCAAATACGGGCGCCAGCGCCAGTCGGCCGCCGAATTTCAGCGCCAGGACCAGTTGGTCCGCCGGCGCGCTATAGTCGCAGGCTGCGATGGTGGCGTCGAAGGCGCGCGGCTGTTTCAGGCAATTGCCGCATAACGCCGGGCCATGGCCATCGTACCGGGGCAGCGGATTTGCGCATTGGTTACAGCGCGGCTGGCCGCCGGAAAAATAGCGCCCGCTGCAGCCATCGCAAATGATGCGCTTGCCGTTGCGCCCGCATAGCGCGCAGCAGGACGGCATGGCCGCCAGGATGCGGGCTAGTTGCTGTCGCGGCCAATGGCGTAATTGGGGAAATAACACTGGGCGGATCCCGTTCTGGTCGGATGGATGTCGGTACGCTCAGCCTACAGGCTATCAAGCGTGTAAACTACTGGCGATTATCGCATTTCATCTCACCTGCCGGATTCCGATGTCTACCTCACTCCCTCCTTTTGAAGCCAGTCAAAGTGCGCCGATCGACCTGCGCCGGGTACGCCGGCTGTTTGCCCAGCCTGCGCTGGTGCGCGAATCCGAATTCATGCGCCGTGAAATTTCAAGCCGCATGCATGAGCGTCTTGCCCTGGTGAAACTTGCCCCGCAGCGCGTGCTGGATGCCGGTTGCGGCGCCGGCCCGGATATATATACGTTGCAGCAGCGCTTCAGCGAAGCCGCCATTATCGGACTGGATGCGTCTGCCGCCATGCTATCGATGGCAAAAGAGCAGCGCCAGACGGCGCAGCTGTCGGTCAATCGCCTGTTAAAGAAGTGGCTGCCGTTTACCGGCAACAGCGATGAACTGGCGTCCGACCTTGTGTGCGGCGATTTTGCGCAGCTGCCGCTGGCGCCAAACACGGTCGACCTGGTCTGGTCCAACCTGGCCCTGCACTGGCATCCGCAGCCAGACCGGGTGTTCGCCGAATGGCGCCGCGTATTGCGGGTGGATGGCTTGCTGATGTTCTCCTGCTTCGGCCCCGACACATTCAAAGAATTGCGTAATGCTTTTGCCGGCGTCGATGACGGTGCGCACGTACTGCCTTTCGTCGACATGCATGATTTTGGCGACATGCTGGTCAATGCCGGTTTCTCGACGCCGGTCATGGACATGGAAAGCATCACGGTTACTTATGACACAGTGGAGAAATTGCTGGCCGATGTCCGCGCCTGGGGCGGCAATCCGCTGGCGACGCGAGGCCGCGGTTTGTTGGGGCGCGCCGCCGGGGCCCGTATCAAGGCCGCGCTGGAAGCAGGGCGCCGGCCGGACGGCAAATTGCCGCTCACTTTTGAAATCGTCTACGGCCATGCGTTCCGGCCAGTACCCAAAACCACCAGTGGCGGCGAGTCGATCGTGCAATGGAACCTGGGTAAAAACAGGTAAATGAAAATATATTTAACAAAGGGCTTGCGGGGAAGAAGGAGGGTTGCTATAGTTCGCCTCCCGTTGAGAACGACGCGAAATGAACGAGATGGCCGAAGAGAAGTTAGGGCTGTTTTGTGAGCGGAGTTTGAGAGGGGAAAGTGGGGTTTGCGGGTGTTGTAGGTGTTAAGAAGTTTTTCGGTGAGTAGTAAAAAAGTAGTTGACGAAAAGCTGGAAACGCCACATAATCTCATCTCTCTGCTGCTGACAAACAAAACGATTTGACGGCGACGCGAACCAGGGTTCTGGTGGCGCGAAGTAGAAGGTTCTTTAACAATTAACAGTCGATAAGTGTGGGCGTTTGATGGAAGTGCAGCGCTGCTGATGTAAATCAGGAGCGTATAACTTAAAACATTAAATGTTCACAAAAGAAGAAAATAGGCGCTTCTGAGAAGAAGTGGCCTGTCAGTATTTTGAGTGAGCGATAGCAGAG
>NZ_FOLC01000016.1 GCF_900112135.1 Collimonas sp. OK412 | reverse complement strand
CAAGGCTGAGATGAAGGGCAACGAAGTGGTGCGCATGGTGCCGCACAAGGATGGCCAGGCCAACCATGGCCATTCCTGCGTCAAGGGACGTTTTGCCTGGGGTTACGCGACCCACAAGGACCGCATCACCAAGCCGATGATACGCAGCAAGATCACCGATCCGTGGCGCGAAGTGTCGTGGGACGAAGCGTTGACGTACGCCGCCGGCGAATTCCGCCGGATCCAGGCCAAGCATGGCAAGGATTCGATAGGCGGCATCACTTCCTCCCGTTGCACCAATGAAGAAACCTACCTGGTGCAGAAGCTGGTGCGCGCTGCTTTCGGCAACAACAACGTCGATACCTGCGCCCGCGTCTGCCATTCGCCGACCGGCTACGGCTTGAAGCAGACGTTGGGCGAATCGGCCGGCACCCAGACTTTCGATTCGGTCATGAAGTCAGATGTGATCATGGTCATCGGCGCCAATCCGGTCGCTGCGCATCCCGTGTTTGCCTCGCAAATGAAACGCCGCCTGCGCCAGGGCGCCAAGCTGATCGTGGTCGATCCGCGCACCACTGAAATGGTGAAGTCGCCGCATGTACAGGCCGATTACCACCTCAAGCTGCGGCCCGGCACCAACGTCGCCCTGATTACCGCGCTGGCGCACGTGATCTTGTCCGAAGGCATGCAGAAAGAAGACTTCGTTGCCGAGCGCTGCGACCAGAAATCGTATGCCGACTGGAAGGAATTCGTGCTGCGGCCGGAGAATTCTCCCGAAATGACGGCCGCTATCACCGGCGTGCCTGCGGACCAGTTGCGCGGCGCCGCGCGCCTGTTTGCCACTGCCGGCAACGGCGCGATCTACTATGGCCTGGGCGTCACCGAACATGCGCAGGGATCGACCATGGTGATCGGCATCGCCAACCTGGCGATGGCGACCGGCAACGTCGGCCGCGAAGGCGTCGGCGTCAATCCGCTGCGCGGCCAGAACAATGTGCAAGGTTCCTGCGACATGGGTTCCTTCCCGCATGAATTGCCCGGTTACCGCCATGTATCGGACAGCACCGTGCGCGGCGAATTCGAGCAAGCCTGGGGCGTCACGCTGAGCCCTGAGCCGGGTTTGCGCATCCCGAACATGTTCGATGCCGCGCTCGACGGCAGCTTCATGGGGCTGTACTGTGAAGGCGAGGATATCGTGCAGTCCGATCCGAATACCCAGCACGTGACGGCGGCGCTGTCGAACATGGAATGCATCGTGGTGCAGGACTTGTTCCTCAACGAGACCGCGAAATATGCGCATGTGTTCCTGCCCGGTTCGTCCTTCCTCGAAAAGGACGGCACTTTCACCAACGCCGAACGGCGCATCTCGCGCGTGCGCAAGGTGATGCCGGCCAAGGGCGGCTTGTCGGATTGGGAAGTCACGGTGGCCTTGGCCAAAGCCATGGGTTATGACATGCCGTATGCGCATCCGTCGGAAATCATGGATGAAATCGCCGCGCTGACGCCGACTTTCCATGGCGTCAGCTACGCCAAGCTGGAGCAGGCCGGCAGCCTGCAATGGCCATGCAACGACGCGGCGCCGGACGGCACGCCGATCATGCATATCAGGGAATTCGTGCGCGGCAAGGGCAAGTTCATCAATACCCAATACTTTGCCACCGATGAAAAGGTGACGCTGAAATTCCCGCTGATCCTGACTACCGGCCGCATCTTGTCGCAATATAATGTCGGCGCCCAGACCCGGCGCACCGAGAATGTCGAATGGCACAGCGAGGACCGGCTGGAGATCCATCCGCATGACGCCGAGGACCGCGGCATCAAGGATGACGATTGGGTCGGCATCGAGTCGCGCGCCGGGCAGACGGTATTGCGCGCTACGGTGACCGAACGGGTGCAGCCTGGCGTGGTGTACACCACATTCCATTTCCCGGAATCGGGCGCGAATGTGATCACCACCGACAATTCCGACTGGGCCACCAATTGTCCCGAATACAAAGTGACTGCGGTGCAGGTGATGCCGGTCAGCCAGCCGTCCACATGGCAGAAGCAGTTCAGCCGTTTCACCGAGCAGCAGCTGAAGCTGCTGCAGGGGCAGGCGGCCGAGGCGGCGGTCAGCAAATAACGGTACAGAGGAAAAACATGGTTTCACCCGAATACGCCAGCAGCACCGAAGTCGACGTCGAGCAGTGGCGTAACGGCGCCGTCGGCAAGAGCCGCGACGTGGTTGCGGAAGAGGTGCCGGTGGCGCTGGAATACAACGGCATTTCGCACGCCGTGATGATGGCGTCGCCGGCCGACCTGGAAGATTTTGCCCTGGGGTTCTCCTTGACTGAGGGCATCTTGCAGGATCGCAGCGAGCTGTTCGATTGCGAGATCGTCACAGCGGCCGACGGCATTCAGGTGCAGATGCAGATCGCCACCGAGCGTTTTGTCGCGCTCAAGGAAAAACGGCGCAACCTGACCGGCCGTACCGGCTGCGGCTTGTGTGGCGCGGAAACCTTGCAGCAGGCAGTGCGCAAGCCGGCGCCGGTGGTTTCCGCCGCGCGGTTTTCGGCGGCCGGCATTTACGCGGCGATGGCGCAGATGCAGCAGCAACAGCATTTGCAGAAGGTGACCGGGGCTACCCATGCTGCCGCATGGCTGCAGGCTGACGGCAAGATCGCGCTGGTGCGGGAAGACGTCGGCCGTCACAACGCCCTCGACAAATTGATCGGGGCCCTGGCGCAAGAAAATCCGCGCCGGGATTTTTCCAGCGGCGCGGTGCTGATTACCAGCCGTGCCAGTTATGAAATGGTGCAGAAAGCCGCCAGCATGGGCTGCGGTTTTATCGTTGCGGTGTCGGCGCCGACCGCGCTGGCGATCCGCCTGGCGGAACAGGCTAACGTCACCCTGCTGGGTTTCGTACGGGAGCCTGGCCACGTGGTGTACGCCAATCCGCAGCGGCTGCTGCCATGAATCTTGCCGGCCCGGCCGCCAACCGTAGAATCGCAGCAGAAAGGGTAGTCGTATGAATCTGGAACACCTGGTGAAGATGGCAAATCAGATCGGCGCATTCTTCGAGACCATGCCCGACCGCCAGCAGGCGATGGCGGATTTCGCCAGCCACCTGAAGCGCAGCTGGGAGCCGCGCATGCGGCGCGAACTGCTGGCGTATATCGATACGCAAGGCGGGCCGGAGCTCAATCCGATGGTGCTGGAGGCGGTGCGCCTGCACGCCGCCACCTTGCAGTAACTTCCGGTGTCGCCCGCAGCATCGCGCTAGCGCACAAACACCATCTGCGAAGGACTGCCCAGCCCGGTATACCTGTCGATGAATTCCAGCTTGCCGCTGTGCTTGTCGATGGCGAACTGGGTGATGTTGTCGCTGCGCTGGTTCAGCGCATAGATATAGCGCCCCTGCGGTTCGATCACGATGCCGCGCGGATAATCGCCGCGGGTCCAGGTTTCGCCTACCCAGCTGAGCTTGCCCTGGGCGCCGACGGCGAACTGGGCGATGCTGTTGTGCAGGCGGTTCGCCACATACAGGAAGCGGCCGTCATGGCTCAGGGTCAGCCCGGAGGCAAAACTGGTGCCCTGGTAGTTTTGCGGCAGGCTGGAGATGGTTTGCCGTTCCTGCAGCGTCCCGCTGGCCTGGTCGAAATGGTAGAGCGTCAGGGTCGAGGCTTCCTCGTTGATCAGGTAGACATATTTGCCATTGGGGTGGAACACGAAATGGCGCGGGCCGGCGCCCGCCGATGATGCGTCGATGAAGGCCGGCGTGTTGGGCGTCAGGCTGCCGCTGTCCTGGTCAAAGCGCCATTGGTAGACACGGTCCAGTCCAAGGTCGGTTGAAAAGACAAACTTGCCGCTGGGGTCGCTGGCGATCATGTGCGCGTGCGGGCCATTGTGGTCGCTGGCGGCAAAGCTGCCGACGGCCGCGGCTTCCGGCCGCGCCGCTCCCGCCGGGCCGGCGCTTTGCCGGACCGACACTGCCGGCAGCAGGCTGCCGTCTTTCGCTACAGGGAACGAAGCCACCGAGCCGCTGCCGTAGTTGGCGGCCAGCAGGTAGTCCTGCCTTGGCGTCAGCGACACATAGACCGGATTCTTGCCCTGCGCATCCTGCTGGTTCAACAACGTCAGCGAACCGTCGCTGCGGTTCACCGCATACGCCGCCAGCACGCCATGCTGGCTGCCGTTATAGCTGGCTACCTCGCTTGCCACATACAGGGTCTTGCCGGCCGCATCGAGATTGAGCTGGGCTGCGTTGGGCAGCGTGCTGACGACTTTCACCCGGCTCAGCGCGCCAGACTGGCTGTCCACCTTGAACAGGTATACGCCTTCGCCGTTGGGGTTATACGTCCCGACATAGGCAAACAGGGCAGGGGACGGGGTTTCGGCTTTTAGCGGCATGCTGGTCATGGTAAGCAGTGCGATGGAAAGCGCCATTCTTTTGGCGCCGCGAATGAAAGGTCTCTGGTGTTGCATCTTTTCTCCTGTGCCATTTGTTTCGCAAGAACCGAAGCTGCCCGGATTGCGCCAGGGTGGCGGGTTCGCATCATTTTTGCATCACCGAATCGAATAACGATGACGCCAGCAGCTGGTCCAGCCAAGCTGCCAGGCTCTTGTATTCGCTGGCATAAAACCATGCTTCGTCAACGTGTGCGAATTGCCGTATGAACGGAAAGATGGCCATGTCGGCCAGGCCCGGCCTTTCACCGCACAGGAATCCGTGGCGTGCAATGCGCGCATCCAGCTGCGCCAGGATGGCTTCGCCCTGGGCCCGGTAATGGGCAGCGGGATATTCCGGGAAACGCGCGGCATATTTGTAGCGGTCCAGCCAGCCCTTGAACGGGCCGTCATTCTGCTGGATCAGTTCTTGCGCCTGCTGCCGCACTGCGGGGTCCGGGCTTAACCACTGTGCCGGATCATGCTGTGCGAGCGCCCAGTGCATGATGTCCAGGCTTTGTTCAAGCGGCGGGCCATCCGCCAATTTCAGGACCGGGACCGTGCCTTTGGGCGAACAGTCCAGCATCGCTTGCGGTTTGTTCCTCAAACTGACTTCATGCATTTCCACCTCGACGCCGCTGATCTTGATCGCAAGACGGGCGCGGATGGCATAGGGACAGCGGCGGAAGGTGAATAAAATCGGTTTCAAGTAAGCGTATCCATGGCAGGCGGGCGTTAACAAAATAGCAGAAATTCCCGTTCGCCGGCAGCCAAGGCGCTTGAATTGAACGGCAATGCGTCAATTCACCGCCGCAATGGACGAACCTTGGGCGGCGCCTGCTGTCAGAACGCCAGGCGCTGAAATCTCGGGATGCGCCGTGTTCTCGGCTAAAATGGCGCTCGCATCGTGATTTTAAAGGCCGGGATGGACTTCCAATTCATTAGCCCCAGAAAAAATGCCCTGGTTTACCTGGTCAAGATCCTGACCGGCGCGCTGATCACCTGGTACGGATTGCGCGCCCTGGGTTTGCAAGAGCCGTATTGGGCCATGATTTCCCTGATTATCGTGACCGAGCCGGATGTCAACCTGGCCAAGGCGAATTTCCGGGCCCGCTTGATCAATACCTTGAACGGTTGCGTGGTTGCCTGCCTGGCGCTGGTGCTGTTCGGCCCGGGATTCCTGTCCTTGCTGGTTGCTTTGGCAACATCGGTGCTGGTAGCCATGCTGTTGCAGAACTATCCGGCCAACTGGCGCCTGGGGCCGGCGACCGTGGTGATCCTGATGTCCGCTGCGATCGGCGGCAAAGGGCTGCACCAGGAGCTGGAGTATGCTTTGTTGCGGGTCGGTGAGGTGATCGTCGGCAGTACCGTGGCATTATTGCAGTCGCTGGCGTATTCCTATGCGCTCAAGCGATTGGCGCCCAGCACGAATTGATGGCCGGCCGCGAGATTCATTGGTCTAATCTATTGACGTAATTTCCTTAGCAACACTATAGTGACAAAATGATTTCAGAATTCCATCAATTATCAGAAAAAATCGGCCAGCTGGCTGAGTTGACGCACACCTTGCGCCGGGAAAACGCCCAGCTGCGCCTGCGTGCAACCGGCTTGCAGAGTGAAAACGAAGAGTTGAAGCAACGCATCGGCGAAGCGCACCAGCGGGTTGCCGCACTGCTTGAGAAATTTCCTGCGTTGCCGCAAGAGTTATCGCAAGAGTCGCAAGATCAGGAGCTTACATGAGCCAGTTAAGCGTTAACATCATGGGCCAGCCCTATACCTTGGCTTGCAAGGAAGGCGAGGAAAAGGCGCTGCAGGAAGCCGTGGCTTACCTGGACGGCAAAATGAGCGCCATCCGCGACGCTGGAAAAATCCGCGGCAATGACCGCATCGCCGTCATCGCCGCGCTTGGCATCGCTGCCGAATTATTGGGCAGCAAAGCGCCTGCCGGTCCGTTGTCCGACCTCACCATGTCGGAAGTGAAGCAGAATATAACTGCAATGCATACGGTCCTGGATGAAGCCCTGGCAGCGCAGGAAGACTTGTTCTGACCCTGCGGCCAGCCATGCTGCAGGCCGTGTTGCCGGTCGTGTTGCAGGAAAAACTTTCGGCAAAAGGGGTTTGACTTGGGATGCGTTTGGAGTAGACTAACGTCTCCTGCCGTGTTCGCGATTGTCATAAAATCCTTGAACCATTTATACGCAACGGCTGCGGAATTTTGTTCGATAGGTGTGAGCGTCGCTAGTCCGATGAACCCGAAATTGAACTAACTGCGGCCAACTTGAACTGCTTTGGTTCAGGATGCCGACAAAGCGGCACAGGCGGGACTTGATTCTGAAGCGGTTGCATGCATGTGCAGCCGCTTTTTTTATTGCCGGCTTGTTTCTAACTTTCTTTCTGATATCCAGACTAGGGGCGAAATGAATTATTGGCTAATGAAATCCGAGCCGGACGACGCCAGCATCGACGATGTCCTGGCCATGGCCGGACAAACCATCGCCTGGTACGGCGTGCGCAATTACCAGGCGCGCAATTTCATGCGCGATGCCATGCAGGTCGGCGACGGCGTGCTGTTTTACCATTCCGGCTGCGCCGTGCCGGGCATCGCCGGACTGGCCGAGGTGGCGAGCACGCCTTATCCCGACGACACGCAGTTTGATCCGAAGAGCAAATATTTCGATCCCAAGGCAGATCGCGAAAACCCGCGCTGGATGCTGGTCGACGTGCGCGCCTTGCGCAAGACACGGCTGATTCCCCTGCCGGAATTGCGGCAGCAGGAAGCGCTGGCCGACATGCAGATCCTGCGCCGCGGCAACCGCCTTTCCATCACCCCGGTCAGCGCCGCCGAATGGCGCCATATCGCCAAGCTCATGAAGGCGTGACGCTGCCCGCAGCCGGTAGCGCATAACGCTCGCGCAATACATTCTTTTGCACTTTACCCATGGTGTTGCGCGGCAGTTCTTCTGCGAAGAACACCTGTTTGGGCACCTTGAAATTGGCGATCGAGGTTTTCATCATGGCGATCACATCCGCCGTCGTCAGGCTGGCTTCGGGCCGCTTGACGATCACCGCGGTCACCGCCTCGCCGAAATCGGCGTGGGGAATGCCGATCACCGCCGATTCCAGCACGCCATCGATTTCATCTATCACGCTTTCAACTTCCTTCGGATAGACGTTATAGCCGCCTGAAATGATCAGGTCCTTGCTGCGGCCGACGATCGCCAGGTAACCCTCGTCATCGAATTTGCCGACGTCGCCGGTCTTGAAATAACCGTCGGCGGTGAACTCCTCCGCAGTCTTTTCCGGCATGCGCCAGTAGCCATGGAACACATTCGGCCCCTTGACCTGGATGTCGCCGATTTCACCTGCGCCGCACAGCGCGCCGTGGCCTGCCTGGTCGCTCTTCATCAAGCGCAGCGAGACGCCCGGCAGCGGCAGGCCGACGGTGCCGCCGCGCCGTTCCTGCGCATACGGGTTGGAGGTCAGCATGGCGGTTTCGCTCATGCCATAGCGCTCCAGTATGGTGTGGCCGGTGCGCTCCGCGAATTCGGCAAAGGTGTCGGCCAGCAAAGGCGCCGAGCCGGACACGAACAGGCGGATATTGCGGCAGGCGTGGCGGTCGAAGCCGCCATGCGCCAGCAGCCGCACGTAATAGGTCGGCACGCCCATGAAGACGGTGCTGTGCGGCAGCTGGCGGCAGACTTCGGCGGCCTCGAACTTCGGCAGGAAAATCATCTTGCTGCCGTTCAGCAGCGCGCCGTTGGCCGCCACCAGCAAGCCGTGGATGTGGAACAGCGGCAACGCATGCAGCAGCACGTCGCCGGCCTGCCAGTGCCAGTATTGCTGCAGCACCTGGGCGTTCGAGCCGATATTGCCGTGCGAGAGCATGGCGCCCTTGCTGCGGCCGGTGGTGCCTGAGGTATACAAGATGACGGCAAGGTCGTCGGCTTGTTTTTCAACCGTGTCGAATGAATCCGGATGGTGCATGGCGCGCGCCAGCAGCGAGCCGGAATTCCTGCGGCCGTTGCCGCCTTCATCCAGGGTGAACAGGTGGCCGGTGCCGGCCTTGAATGCAATCTGCGCTACCCAGCCGAAATTTTGCGGCGTGCAGACAAACACCGCCGGTTCCGCATCGCCGATGAAATATGCGATTTCGGCAGCACGGTATGCGGTGTTCAGCGGCAGGTAGACAAACCCGGCGCGCAGGGTCGCCAGGTAGAGTATCAGCGCCTCGGGCGATTTTTCCACCTGCGCGGCGATGCGCGCGCCGCTCGGCAAATCCAGGCTGGCGAGCAGGTTGGCGATGCGGGCGGAAGCGTGTTCGATGTCGCCCCAGCTGTAGTACTGGCCGTCATGGGTTTCGATGCAGCAAGCTGTGTCGTCGGCCGGGAAGCGCGACGCAAAAAGGGCGTAAAGATTGGCGGTCATGTTCAGGGCGGGGAAGGCGTGCGGGAAACATGCGCCTGGCTGGCTGCCAGGCGCATGCCGGTTCAGGTAGCAGAGCGCGTTGCGGCCTTGGCCGGCGGCGCATCGGCGGGGCCGGCATACTGGCGCGGATTGCGGTAAGCGATCACCAGCAGCACGATGCCCAGCACGATCATCGGCACCGACAGCATCTGGCCGGCGGAAATGGTGATGTCGCCGAACGTCACGTTATAGTCCGGCACGCGGAAATATTCGGTGAAGAAACGGGCGCAGCCATACAGCAGCGAGAACATGCCCGCCACCGCCATGCGCGGCCGCGGCTTGCGCGAGAATATCCAGAGGATGATGAACAGCAGTATACCGTCGACCAGCATCTGGTAGATCGGCGACGGATGGCGCGGCAGGCTGTCGACATTCGGCCAGATCATGGCCCATGGCAGCGACGGATCGGAAACCACCCGACCCGGCAGTTCGCCGTTGATGAAATTGCCGAGGCGGCCTGCAGCGTAGCCGAGCGGCACCAGGGGCGCGATGAAATCCATGATGTCCATCAGCTTGCGGCCCGCCTTGCGGCCCCACCAGGCCATGGCGATCATGACGCCGAGAAAGCCGCCGTGGAACGACATGCCGCCCTTCCAGACCGCGATGATTTCGGCCGGATGCGAGAAATAAAAGGAAGGATCGTAAAACAGCACCTGCCCCAGGCGGCCGCCGATCACCACTCCCAGCACGCCATAAAACAGCATGTCGTCGATGTCCTCTTTTTTCCAGCCGGCGGCGGCGACATGCGGCTGCTTGATCCTGATCCTGCCGATCCAGATAAACAGGATGAACGCCAGCAGGTACATCAAGCCGTACCAGCGTACATGGAGCGGACCGAGGGAAAAGGCGATCGGATCGGGCAGGGGATGAATCAGCATATTCTTTATTTCTTTCGTAACAATTCCAAAAAGGCTTGCAGTACCGGTGAAACATTATCGCGGCGCCAGGCCAGGCCGGTTTCGACCAACGGCGCCTGGTCCTGCAATTCACGATAGTCGACCCCCGGGCGTTGCAGGTTCGACACCGATTGTGGCACAAGCGCGATCCCCATGCCAGCCGACACCAGGCCGACGATGGTTTGCATCTGGATCGCCTCCTGGCCGATATGCGGGGTGACGCCGGCGGCGCGGAAGCAGCCGAGGATGGTGTCGTGGAAGCCGGGCGAGATGCGGCGCGGGAAAATGATCAGGGGCATGTCGGCCACAGAGCTCAGCGCAATCCTGCCTTTCGCCCGCAACGCCTTGAGGCCGCTGGGCGCGGCCAGGATCAGCGGTTCCGCCAGCACCGGCTGGTAATCCAGCGCCAGCTTGGCCTTGTCCGGCAGCGGCGGGATCAGCAGGCCGGCGTCGATCCGGCCCTCCATCAGCTGCGCCAGCTGCAGGTCGCTGGTGGCTTCCTGCAGGTCGATCTGCACCTGCGGATAAGCTTCGCGAAAAGCGCGCAGCAGCGGCGGCAGGATGCTGTAGTCGGCGGTCGAGACAAACGATAGCGTGAGCAGGCCGGATTCGCCCGAAGCCGCGCGCCGCACCAGGTCGGGCAGGGTAGCGGCCTGCTGCAGCAGGCGCTGCGCTTCCGGCAGCAAGGCCAGCCCGGCCGGCGTCAGCGCTACGCTGCGCTTGGTGCGGGCAAAGAGCGGCGTGCCAAGGTTGGCTTCCAGCGCCTGGATCGCTTGCGACAGCGGCGGCTGTGTCATGTGCAGGCGCAGCGCGGCGCGGCCGAAATGTCTTTCTTCAGCAACCGCGACGAAATAGCGCAATTGCCGCAGCTCTATGTTCATGGATCCGAGCCCATGGGGCTAATAAAAAAGCCGGGAGGTACCGGCTTATGTTGTGCAGTCCCGCGCGTTTCAGCGCCGTTTATGGGGGTCGAAAGTCTTCTTGACCCGGTCTTTCCTGGTCTTTTCGATTTCCTCGTGGGCCTTGCGCTTGTCCAGGCCCAACAGCCGCTCAAGGAACTCGAACCAGATAAAGGCCACCGCCATCAAAGCGGCGATCCACCACCAGGAGATGCCGGCAAACGGGCCGACTTCGAAGTATTTTAACGCTATTAACGAAACGATAATGATAATCAGTGGCATGGCATTCCCTTTTCTTTGCGGAAAGGATAGGGCGAAAGATGCTTGTGGTCAACGGATGTCGGTCTGATATGTCGGATTCCAGATGTATGTAGGTGTTTCAGGGATATGAGACAATGCACGCGGGCAGGTAAAATGGTGTCACATTTTTTGACGGAGATAAGAATGAAACGTTTGTTGATCTGTGCACTGCTGGGGACAGTGGCCTCGGGATCCGCTCTGGCGGACGCCGGCCTGGACCTGGCCAAGAGCAAGAACTGTATGGCATGCCACTCGGTGCAAAACAAAGTGGTCGGCCCGGCATACAAGGACGTTGCAGCAAAATACGCGGGTCAAAAAGATGCGGAAGACAAGCTGGTGCTGAAAGTGATGAAGGGCGGATCAGGCACTTGGGGCGCGATCCCGATGCCGGCCAATCCGCAAGTCAGCGAGGCTGAAGCGCATACCCTGGTGAAATGGGTTTTGTCGCAGAAGTAATTCCGCTGGCAAGGCAAAAAAAATGGCGCTCGATCGAGCGCCATTTTTTTTGGGGGGAAGACCAGGACCTTTATTTGGTTACCGTCAGCTGGGAGCGTTGCGCGCCCCGGTAAGTGTACAAGGTGATGCTGCCGTCCCTGATGTCGCCCTTGGCGTCAAACGAGATCATGCCGGTCACGCCCTGGTGGTGGATCTTGGCCAGTTCCGGCAGGTATTTTTTCGGATCGGCAGACTTGGCTTTTTGCATGGCGTCCACCATGGTCATCAGGGCATCGTAGGTGTACGGCGCATAGATCACGATGTCCTTGCCGTACTTGATCTTGTAGGCGGTCTTGTAGGCGTCCAGCGCTTTCCTGCCTGACTCTTCCACACCGCCGGCTTCCGCGCAGATCACCTGGTCGTTGCTGATGCCGTCGCCGGCCAGCTTGGGCAGGTCGGAAGTGCAGATGGCGTCGCCGCCCATGAACTTGGCCTGGATCCCCAGCTGCTTCATCTGGCGCAGCATGGGGCCGGCGCCGGCGTCGAGTCCGCCGAAGAATACGACGTCGGGTTTCTTGGCCTTGAACGAGGTCAGGATGGCGTTGAAGTCGGTCGCCTTGTCGTTGGTGTACTGGGTCGCCACGATAGTCATGCCGGCAGCCTTGGCAGCCTTGGTGAATTCCTCCGCCAGGCCCTGGCCATAGGCGGTACGGTCATCGATCACGGCGGCTGTCTTGGCATGCAGGGTGTTGGCTGCGTAGCGGCCCAGGGCGCCGCCCAGCTGGCTGTCGTTGGCCACCACGCGGAAGGTCGTGTTAAAACCCTGCTGGGTGTATTTGGCGCTGGTGGTCGACGGCGAGATTTGCGGAATGCCGGCGTCGTAATAAATCTTCGATGCGGGAATCGAAGTGCCGGAATTGACGTGGCCGATGACGCCGGCAACTTTGGCGTCCACCAGTTTTTGCGCAACCGCGGTCGCCTGCTTGGGATCGGATGCGTCGTCTTCCGCCATCAATACGAACCGGGTTTTCTTGCCGTCGAGCGTGATGCCTTGTTTGTTCAATTCTTCGATCGCCATCCTGGCGCCGTTTTCGTTGTCCTTGCCGAGATGGGCAATGGGACCGGTGATCGGGCCGACATGGGCAATCTTGACCACCTGTTCCTGCGCGTATGCGCTGGTGGACAGGGACAAGGCGGCGGCTGCGGCCAGCGGAATCATTCTGATGGTATGCACTGGATTATCTCCTGATGATTTGCAATGTTATTGATGGTAAAAATTTTTGGAGCCGCTGACTTCGGCTTCAGTCTGGTCAGGGTCTTAAACGTTACAACAATACAAAAGCTGCGCAAAGCGCTTTTATATGTTTTTTTGTCAATTCGACAGAACGATCTGCGTAAAGCGCAGGGCAACGGCGATTGAAATAAAAAAAAGCGTCCCGGCGCTGAGGCCGGGACGCTTTCATGAACGGCAGGTGAATGTTATTTACTTGGTGACGGTCAGCAAAGTGCGCTTGCCATCCTTGTAGGTGTACAGGGTCAGCGTGCCGTCCTTGATGTCGCCCTTGGCGTCGAAGGCGATCATGCCGGTTACTCCCTTGTGATGGATCTTGGCCAGTTCCGGCAGGTATTTCTTCGGATCGGCGGAGTTGGCTTTCTGCATGGCTTCCACCATGGTCATCACCGAATCGTAGGAGTAGGGCGCGTACAGCTTGACTTCGGCATTGAATTTTTTCTGGAATGCCGCCTTGAAATCTTCCAGGCCCTTCTTGCCCGATTCCTCGACGCCGCCGGCTTCCGCGCAAACCACCTGGTCGTTGGCCAGTCCGTCGCCGGCCAGCTTGCCCAGCTCGGCAGTGCACATGCCATCGCCGCCCATGAACTTGGCCTTGATGCCGAGCGCCTTCATCTGGCGCAGCATCGGACCGGCTACCGCATCCATGCCGCCGAAGAAGATCACGTCCGGATTCTTGGCCTTGATCGAGGTCAGGATGGCGTTGAAGTCGGTTGCCTTGTCGTTGGTGAACTGGGTGGCGACAATATTGACGCCCGCGCTTTTTGCGCCCTTGGCGAATTCCTGCGCAACGCCCTGGCCGTAGGCGGTGCGGTCGTCGATCACGGCGATATTCTTGGCTTTCAGCGTGGTGGCTGCGTAGCGTCCCAGGGTGCCGCCCAGCTGGCCGTCGTTGGCGACCACGCGGAACACGCTGTTAAAGCCTTGCTGCGTATACTTCGGGCTGGTGGCCGCGGGTGAAATTTGCGGGATGCCGGCATCGTAGTAGATTTTCGATGCGGGAATCGTGGTGCCGGAGTTCAGGTGGCCGATGACGCCGTCAATCTTGGCGTCCACCAGTTTTTGCGCCGCCGCGGTGCCTTGCTTGGGATCGGATGCATCGTCCTCCGCCAGCAGCACGAACTTGATTTTCTTGCCGCCCAGGGTGATGCCCTTGGCGTTCAATTCTTCGATCGCCATCTTGGCGCCGTTTTCCATGTCTTTGCCGAGGTGGGCGGAAGGGCCGGTAACCGGGCCGACATGGCCGATCTTGACGATTTGTTCTTCAGCATGCGCCGAGCCTGCAGCGACCAGCGCCAATGCGATTGCTGCAGCCAGCGGCAACATTTTGTTCTTCATCTGCACGTGTTTCCTCCTGATGGTTTATACAAGGTAAGTGAAAGCAATTTCCGCTGCCCAACGAGCGGAACATGCAAACGTTACAACATAACAAAACCTTCGTATAGGTCTTTTCCTGCATTTTAAGCAATACCCTTGCGATCCATGCGGGGATTAGGGCAGGCGGCGGAATGGCGTGCGGGTTTTCAACAGGCGAAAAAAAACGCCCCGGCTGCCGGGGCGTTTTTATCAGGGACGCGCGACGATTATTTTGTCACGGTCAGCAGGGTGCGCTTGCCATCCTTGTAGGTGTACAAGGTCAGCGAACCGTCCTTGATGTCGCCCTTTGGATCAAAAGCGATATCGCCGGTCACGCCTTTGTAGTGGATCTTGGCCAGCTCAGGCAGATATTTCTTCGGATCGGAGGAACCGGCTTTTTGCATTGCCGCCACCATCGCCATCAGCGCGTCGTACTCGTACGGTGCGTAGATCACGACTTCCTGGTTGAATTTCTTCTGGTAAGCCACCTTGAAGGCTTCCAGCGCAGCCTTGCCTGCATCCGGCACACCGCCGGCTTCAGCGCAAACTACCTGGTCGTCTTTCAAGCCTGCGCCAGCCAGCTTGGCCAGCTCAGTGGTGCACAAGCCATCGCCGCCCATGAACTTGGCCTTGATGCCCAGCTGGTCCATCTGGCGCAGCATCGGACCGCCGACAGCGTCCATGCCGCCGAAGAAGATCACGTCCGGGTTCTTTGCCTTGATCGAAGTCAGGATGGCGTTGAAGTCAGTCGCTTTATCGTTGGTGAACTGCGTCGCCACGATGGTAGCGCCGGCCTTCTTCGCGCTCTTGGTGAACTCTTCCGCAACACCTTGGCCGTAGGCGGTACGGTCATCGATCACGGCAATATTCTTGCCCTTCAGGGTATTGACCGCATAGCGACCCAGGGTGCCGCCCAGCTGGCCATCGTTGGCGACTACGCGGAATGCCGTGTTGAAGCCTTGCTGGGTGTATTTCGGATTGGTGGCGGAAGGCGAGATTTGCGGAATGCCGGCGTCGAAATAGATCTTCGATGCAGGAATGGTGGTGCCGGAATTCATGTGGCCGATAACACCCTTGACCTTGGCGTCCACCAGTTTCTGCGCAGCTGCGGTGCCTTGTTTCGGATCGGAGGCGTCATCCTCTGAAGCCAATACGAAAGTCACTTTTTTGCCGCCGATCATGGTGCCTTTGGCATTCAGTTCATCGATTGCCATCTTGGCGCCGTTTTCATTGTCCTTGCCGATGTGCGCGTTAGGACCTGTGAGCGGGCTGACCTGGCCGATGGTGACTGTTTCTTGCGCCGAAGCCGAGCCTGCGAAAGCGAAAGCCATGGCAACTGCACCTGCCAACGGAATCAATTTGATCTTGTTCTGCATGAATATCCTCCTGAGGATTTAAAATAAAACAAACTAGTTACAGTTTCACCGTCCGCTGCTTATTTGTTATTTATTCGAACTTGTCCGAATAGAGCAACGTTACAACATAAAAAACGCTTCGCATAGCGGTTTTTGCGAATTCTTGACACAGCTGCAGCAGCCCCTGATCCCCTGGCATGAGCAAACATCACACCCTAGACAAAGTCGACCGCAAGCTGCTTAACTTGCTGCAGCGCGACAATCAAATGCCGACCCGCATGCTGGCCGACAAAGCCCACATTTCCCAGCCCACCTGCCTGCGCCGCCTGCGCGATTTGCGCGACGCCGGCATCATCAACGCCGACGTCTCGCTGGTCGATCCTTTCGCGCTCGGCTACGGCATGCTGGCCTTCCTCGAAATCTCGCTGAACCACCAGTCAGACGAGCACATGCAGGAGTTCGAGCTGCGCATGAACAAGGAAGCCGAAGTCATGCAATGCTATTTCGTGTCCGGCGATTACGATTATTTCCTGGTCGTGCATGTGATCGATATGGATGCCTATTATCAGTTCGTGCGCCGGGTCATTTCCGGTTCCGGCAATGTCCGTCATTTCCAGTCCCGTTTTCCGATGAAGCGCGCCAAGTTCGTGACCCGCGTCGCCTTCGACGAAAAACCGGCCACGGTCGAGGTGCGCGTCGCCAAGTGATGCACTCCAACAGTGCGCCTGGACAATAAAAACACGGCGCTGCCGACTTCCGCAGAGACATACGCAAAAACCGCGCCATGTCGCTCCAGGCAAAAAAAAGACCGATGCTGTCGCCAGCACCGGTCTTTTTTATCGCCTCCCTGCAACGGGCGCGGCGGTCATCATGCTTGCACAGGGCGCGGCAGGATCAGCGGCTGCGGAGCCTGCCGCGGCATGCCGGTGAACGCGAAGTCGACTTCCGGCCGGCGGCCCGAGACGATCTCGGCGATGGCGCGGCCGGAACCGCAACCCATGGTCCAGCCCAGCGTTCCGTGGCCTGTATTGAGGAACAGGTTGCTGATCCTGGTCTTGCCGATATAGGGCACGTTGGATGGCGTCATCGGCCGCAAACCGGTCCAGTAAACCGGATTGTCGTAATCGCAGCCGTCGGGGAACAGTTCGCGGGTGCGGCGCGTGATCGCTTCGCAGCGGGTGGTGTTGAGCTCGCGCGTGTAGCCGTTCAGTTCGCAGGTGCCGGCCACCCGCAGGCGGTCGCCCAGGCGCGACACCACCAGCTTGTAGCCGTCGTCGGTCAGCGAAACGCTAGGCGCCGCTTCCGGGTTGGTGATGCTGTAGGTGGCGGAATAACCCTTGCCCGGATAGATCATCAGTTCGATGCCGAGCGGCTTCAGCAGCGGCGTCGAGAAGCTGCCCATGGCGACCACGAAAGCATCGGCATGCAGCACTTCGTGGCGGCCGTCGGCATTGATCACTTCGACGCCGGTGATCTTGGCGCCGGCGCCGCTGCCTTCGGTGATCAGGCGGGTGACGCTGGTGTTGTACTGGAAATCCACGCCGGCTTCGGCGGCCTTGGCGGCCAGGCCCGAGGTGAATTTGTAGACGTCGCCCGATTCATCGGTGGCGGTGAAATCGCCGCCGACGATCTTGTCGCGGATGCGCGCCAGCGCCGGTTCGATCCGGACCACTTCATCGGCGCTGATCGATTCGCGCGGGCAGCCGAGGTCGCGCATCAGTTGCGCGGCAGGCAGCGAGATGTCGAATTCTTTTTGTTCGGTATAGAAATGCAGGATGCCGCGCGTCAGGCAATCGTAATCGACGCCGGTGTCGGCGCGCACGGCTTGCAAGGTCTGGCGGCTGTATTCGCAGATGGCGACGATCTGGCGGATATTGTCGTTGGTGCGGGCCGGCGTGCATTCGCGCAGGAAATTCAACGCCCACTTCCATTGCAGCCATTCCGGGCGGAAGCGGTACAGCAGCGGTGCATCTTCCTGTCCCAGCCATTTCAGCACCTTCAGCGGCGCCTGCGGATTGGCCCAGGGTTCGGCATGCGACACCGAAATCTGGCAGCCGTTGGCAAAACTGGTTTCCTGGGCCGCGCCCGGCTGGCGTTCGATCACTGTCACATCGTGACCTTCCTTGTTCAGGAACCATGCAGAACTGGTTCCGATGACGCCTGCGCCCAATACGATTACTTTCATCTCATCTCCAAAAACCACCGTTTAATTACTGTCGAGCCACCATTTCAATAGCGCTATTGTAAGAAAACAGAGATTTTTTAGGCGATCAAAATGAGATCTGTTTTTTTTACTTTTATCTACCGTATTGCAAAATGTGATTGAAAAACAAAAAATTTACGTTAAATGTTTGTTTTTTTTAATTTGACTAATTCCAGGCTCACGGCACGGGAAATCACCTCGTCCAGGGTCTGGTGCAAACCCTCCCGGATTTGCGCCGCCATGCCCTCCACCGCGGTTTGCAGCACATCCGCCAAGCCGTCGCGCACCCGTTGCTCGATGACAAAATCGATCCGGTCCTGCAGCTGCTGCAGCACTTTTTCCCTTACTTCGGCTTCCAGCCGCTCCCAGTCGTGCTGGCTCAGGGCGCGCGCAACGGTTTCTTCCTGGCGTGCCCTGGGCAGCTCGAAACTGCCGTCATCCTCGGCAGCCTGCGCGGCGGCGCCGGCCGCGGTCGGCGGCGGCGTTTCTATAATGTCGGTCAAAGTCGGCAGCGGGACAATGACCTCGGTCAATAAAGGAATATTGGCGTCAAGATTGCTCATTACAGATTCCTCTAGGTCTATCTATACATTGTCAGCAACGAAATGGGTCAGGGGATAACCGCGTTGCTGGTAAAAGCGGTAGCGCTCGCGCCCGCCGGCCTTGTCGTCGTCGGCCAGCGAGATGATTTCGAACATTCTTTCGAAGCGGGCGAAATGCTGCGGTGTATTGCCGGACAGGTTGATCAGGATCTGGTGATGCGGCCATTCGATCTCTTCGTCGGCGGCCAGGATCACCGGGGTTTGCGCCGCCAGCGGATCGCCGGCCCTGACGTGGGGCAGGAAATCGTGCTCGGAAAATGTCCAGAGCGCGCGGTCAAGCGTCGCCAGGTCCTCGGCATTGCTGCCCAATATGACGATCTGGCGCTGCGCCGCGCGTGCTTTACGCACCAGTCGGCAGGTGTACAGGAACTTGTCCGAAATATTGGTGTGAAAGTCGATTTGCGTCATGAATGGAAATTGTCGGGCGGTAGCGTTTTAAAAACGGAAGCCGGGCGGCGCATTGCCGGCTGCCGGCGGAGTGTCGCCATTGCCGGTGCTGGCGGCAGCAGGCGAGGCGCTCTTGCCGGGTGCGGCGGCGGCCGGCGCAGCGGCGACCGGGGCGGCATTGCGATAGGTTTTCGGCAAGCGGCTGGTTTCCGGGTAGCCGGCGGTTGTCAGCGCGGTGCCCCAGGCGCTGGGGGAAAAGCCGCTTTCCTTGTTGCGGCCGACCGTCAACAAAGGCAGCTGGCTTTCGCTGGTAACCTTGCGGAAGGCGGCGATATCTTCATTGCTCTTGATGGTCTTTTCGCTGAACGGGATGCCGCGTTCGGTCAGCATCTTGCGGCCGTCGTCGCAGGGAATGCATTTCTCCGAGCTGTACAGCGTGACCGGACTGTTCTTGACCGCCTGCGCCAGTTCATAAGGCATGCCGTCGTTGACGTCGCTGATGCCGGCGCCGGTTTTCTGCTGCGTCACATTGCCCTTGGCCGGCGGGATGTCGCTGTAGGTGACTTTGCCGTCAGGGCCGGTCGATTTGTACAGTTGCGCTTGCGCGCCCGCGGCCAGCGTCAGCAGAAAAACCGTTGCAGCGAATTTCGTCCCAGCTTTCATCCTTTTTCCCCTATTGTAAGAATCGCCGTTGTACAGCGAAGGTTTGGTAGTGGTGTTGCTTCGATCCTGCTTGTCTTTACGCTTCTTTGCCGCCGCTTGCCTACTCATGCCGCCATGCCGCTATGGCGCAGCAAGGCGTCTATGTTCGGTTCGCGTCCGCGGAAAGCCTTGAACGATTCCAGCGCCGGGCGCGAGCCGCCGACGGCCAGGATTTCGGCGTGGAACTTTCTTCCGGTTTCCGCCGAGACCACATTGCCGCCGTGCGACGCTGCTTCTTCAAACGCGCTGTAGGCATCGGCCGACAACACTTCAGCCCACTTGTAGCTGTAATAGCCGGCAGCGTAACCGCCGGCAAAAATGTGGCCGAACGAGTGCTGGAAGCGATTGAAAGGCGGCGGGCTGATGACGGCGACCTTGCCGCGCACCTGGTTGATCACGTCCTGCACGCTTTGGCTGCCATATGGATCATAGTCGTCGTGCAAGCGCATGTCGAACAGCGAAAACTCGACCTGGCGCAAAGCCTGCAGCCCGGACTGGAAATTCTTGGCGGCGATCATCTTGTCGAACAGTTCACGCGGCAACGGTGCGCCGCTTTCCGCCTCGGACGTCATGTGCTGCAGCACATCCCACTCCCAGCAGAAATTCTCCATGAACTGCGATGGTAGTTCGACCGCATCCCATTCGACGCCGGAAATGCCGGAGACGCCGATCTCGTCGACCTGGGTCAGCATGTGATGCAAGCCGTGGCCGAACTCATGGAACAGGGTGATCACTTCGTCATGCGTAAACAAGGCCGGCCTGGCCGCGCCGTCGACCACGGCCGGCGCCGTGAAATTGCAGGTCAGGTAGGCGATCGGGGTCTGGATTTCGCTGCCGAGGCGGCGCCGGGCGCGCGCATCGTCCATCCATGCGCCGCCGCGCTTGCCGTTGCGGGCATACAGGTCGAGATAAAACTGGCCGATCAGCTTGCCGTCTTTCTGGATCTTGAAAAACTTGACGTCCGGGTGCCACACCGCGGCCTGGTCGGCGCTGATGTCGACTGAAAACAGTTTCTGCACCAGCTGGAACAAGCCTGCGACTACCACCGGTTCCGGAAAATACTGCTTCACTTCCTGTTCGGAAAAAGCGTAGCGCTGCTCGCGCAGTTTTTCCGCGGCATACGCCAGGTCCCAGGCTTCCAGCGCGGCCAGGTCCAGCCGTTCCGCCGCGAACGCGCGCAGCTCGGCCAGGTCTTGTTCGGCGAACGGCCGCGCGCGCTGGCCCAGGTCTTCCAGGAAAAGCATCACTTCGGCCGGAGTCTTGGCCATCTTGCGCACCAGCGACAGCTCGGCGTAGTTCTTGAAGCCCAGCAGTTTTGCTTCTTCATTGCGCAAGCGCAGGATCTCGACGATGTTGGCGCTGTTGTCCCATTCCGGCTTTTCGCCCAGCTCGGAGGCCTTGGTGGCGTTGGCGCGATAGATTTTTTCACGCAAGGCGCGGTTGTCCGCGTATTGCAGGATCGGGAAATAAGACGGGAAGTGCAGCGTGAACTTGTAGCCGGGCTTGCCGTCCTGCTCGGCGGCGGCGCGCGCCGCCTGGCGTACATCGTCCGGCAACCCGGCCAGTTCGGCTTCGTCGTCGACAAACAAGCCATAGGCGTTGGTGGCGTCGAGGATGTTTTCCGAAAAGCGGGTGGTCAGCGCGGCGTGTTTTTCCTGGATTTCGGCGAAACGGGCCTTCTTGGCCGGCGTCAGTTCAGCGCCGCCCAGCCTGAAATCGCGCAGCGCATTGTTGACGATCTTGCGGCGCGCTTCCGACAGTTCGGCAAAGTCGAGATTGTTCTTGATCGCCTTGTACTTGTCGAACAAGGCCAGGTTTTGCGCCAGCGCGGTCCAGAACTCGATCAGTTTCGGCTGGTTTTCGTTATAGGCGGCACGCAGGTCCGGCGTGTCGGCTACCGCATTCAGATGGCTGACGATGCCCCAGGCGCGGCTCAGCTTCTCCGTCACGTGTTCCAGCGGGACCACAAAATTGTCCCAGGTGACGGTGTCGGCAGGCGCTTCCAGCAAGGTCACCACGGTCTGCGCCTGCTGCAGCAGCGCCGCGATCGCCGGACTGATGTCGGCCGGCTTGATCTGGTCGAATTTGGCCAAGCCGGTAAAGTCGAGCAGGGGATTGCTGGTCTTGGTAGCGGTAGATGTCATTGCAATTACATTCTTTCTGCGGCTTCGATGGTATTGACCAGCAGCATGGTGATGGTCATCGGGCCGACGCCGCCTGGCACCGGGGTGATGTAACCCGCCACCTCCTTGGCGTTGGCAAAGTCGACATCGCCACACAATTTGCCGTTATCGTCGCGGTTCATGCCGACGTCGATCACGGCCGCACCCGGCTTGACCATGTCGGCGGTGACGATATTGCGCTTGCCGGTAGCCACCACCAGGATGTCGGCCATGCGCGTGTGCAGTCCCAGGTCGCGGGTCTTGGAATTGCAGATGGTGACGGTGGCGCCGGCCTGCAAGAGCAGCATGGCTTGCGGCTTGCCGACGATGTTCGAGGCGCCGACGATCACCGCATGGGCGCCGCGCACCGGGAAATTCACCGATTCCAGCATTTTCATCACGCCGTAAGGGGTGCAGGGGCGGAACAGCGGCTGGCCGGTCATCAGCAGGCCGGCGTTGCTGATATGAAAACCGTCGACGTCTTTTTCGGCGGCGATGGCTTCGATCACCTTATGGGCATTGATATGCGCCGGCAGCGGCAGCTGCACCAGGATGCCGTTGATCTTCGGATCGTGGTTCAGCGCATCGATGCGCGCCAGCAGGGCCGCTTCGGTCAGGTCGGCGTCATATTTTTCTAGCACTGAATACAGGCCGTTGTCTTCGCACGCCTTGACCTTGTTGCGCACATACACCTGCGAAGCCTGGCTGTCGCCGACCAGGATCACCGCCAGGCCGGGCTGCTTGCCCTGCGCGGTCAGCGCGGCGGCGCGTTTGGCGACGTCGGCGCGGAGTTGTTGGGAGAGGAGATTTCCGTCGATCAGTTGGGCAGGCATAGTAATGGCAATTGAAGATTGAGAGCAAAGCAGGATTATAAGGGGTGCGCGCGCCGAAGACTGCGCTGGTGACGTGTTGCCTTGTGGAAATTTGCGAATTTTTGCTGTTTACTTTGTCATCGGCCTGCGCAAATCCATTGGAAATTGCCGATTTAATAAAATTAAGCCTCGTCCGGCGTACTTCCCGGGTTCCCGGACGATTGTAAATTGCTGTCCAGCCGACATCCAACGCGTTCTTTCATTTTCGGCTATTCTCGCCTTCTACGACATCTGCATGTCACCGACCATGCCCGGAATAATGCAACAGGCGGCCGCATGGCAGAGCTGGCAAATTTGAATAAAAGGATGCTGAATTGACCGATCATTACACTCGCCGGCTGGCGCTGCTAGGACAAGAGCAGCATCGCGGCTTGCTAGGCCAGGGCCTGCGCGGCATCGAACGGGAAACCCTGCGCGTCGAGCCTGACGGCCGCCTGGCCCTGACGCCGCACCCGCGCGCGCTGGGCTCGGCGCTGACCCATCCGCAGATCACCACCGACTATTCGGAATCGCTGCTGGAATTCATCACCCCGGCCGAGCACGATATTGCGACCGCGCTGACCGAACTGGATGCGATCCACCGTTTCGTCTACACCAAGCTGGGCGACGAACTGCTGTGGAGCCAATCGATGCCGGCCCACCTGCCGGCGGAAGAACAGATCCCGATTGCCTGGTACGGCACTTCGCACATGGGGACCTTGAAGCACGTCTACCGGCGCGGCCTGGCGCTGCGCTACGGCAAGCGCATGCAATGCATCGCCGGCATCCACTACAACTATTCGCTGGCTGAAGGGGTGTGGCAGACCTTGCAGCAGGCGGAGGGCGCCAGCGGCACGGCGATGCACTTCCAGTCGGAAAGTTATATCGCGCTGGTGCGCAATTTCCGCCGCTACAGCTGGCTGCTGATGTACCTGTTCGGCGCTTCGCCGGCCTTGTCCAAATGTTTCCTGGACGGCCGCCAGCACCGGCTGGAAGAGCTGGACAAAGATACCCTGTACCTGCCTTACGCCACCAGCTTGCGCATGAGCGACCTCGGCTACACCAGCGAAGCCCAGGCCCGCCTGACGCCGCAGTTCAACAGCCTCGACAGCTATATCAAGAGCCTGGCGCGGGCGGTCAGCCAGCCTTATCCGCCGTACGCCGAAATCGGCACCCACCGCAACGGCGAGTGGGTGCAGATCAACACCAATATCCTGCAGATCGAAAACGAGTACTACTCGACCATCCGGCCGAAACGCGTGATCAATTCCGGCGAGCGGCCGATCCAGGCGCTGTCCGCGCGCGGCGTGCAATACATCGAAGTGCGCTGCATGGACATCGACCCGTTCGAACCGATGGGCATCAACCTCGAAACCTCGCGCTTCCTCGACGCCTTCCTGCTGTTCTGCGCGCTCGACGACAGTCCGGTGACCAGCGACGAAGAAAGCCTGGAAAACACCGAGAATTTTTCGCGCGCGGTGAAAGAAGGGCGGCGTCCGGGCCTGCAGTTGCGGCGTGACGGCAATCCGGTCGGCCTGCAAACCTGGGGCAAGGAATTGCTGCAGCGGATCGGTTCGGCGGCAACCCTGCTCGACGCCCAGCGCAGCGACGGCGCCCATGCGGCATCGCTGGCGAAACAAAACCTCAAGCTGGAGTCGGTTGAACTGACGCCATCGGCGCAGGTGCTGGCGATCTTGCGCGAGAACCAGGAATCGTTCGGCAGCTTTGCGCTGCGCCAGAGCAAGGCGCACGCGGCTTATTTCCTGGCGCATCCTCCGAGCCCGGAAGAGCGCAGCTATTTCGAAACGCTGGCGGCCACCTCCCTGTCCGAGCAGGAAAGCCTGGAGCGCAGCCAGACCGGGGATTTCGATACCTTTGTCGCGGCTTATCGCGCCAGTACGCTGGGCAACATGAGTGTCTAGCAAAAACGCCATCGGGTAATCTTGCCGGCGCCGGCGGCTTAGGCGGCCGGCCGGGTTCTCGCTGGCTTGAATGCGGAAGCGCAGGTCGCGCATCATTCTGAAAAACGCCTGTGAACACAATAGCCTGTGAAAGATATTGGAGAACTGCGTTCATGCTTAAGCCGGATTTGTTTGTGGACACCGGTGTCCAGCAATACTGCACTCCATATTGAAGTCCGAGCCAAGTCTCAATACAAACAAGCCGTTAAGCTAGCTTTCATTCCGCAATCCCTATTCAGCGCATGCCTGCAAAACCTTGCCAGGCCTTGCGGACTAATTCTTTGCGGAACAATAGGCAGCCCCAGATAGATTTCGAGAAAACTCAAATATTTCTGATAAAGTCACCCAGCTTGAAAGGCCGCGGTCGGCTATCGATTCAACCGTTTCCCCGTCACTCGTCTTTAACTAGGTATTCATATGTCAGCCAACTATCTTCCCAACGTACGGGATCAGTATGAATCGCTGCCTTACCCACCGTGCAATCCGCAAGACGAAAAAAAACAGTTGATACAGACATGGCTGGAAAGCCTTGCAATGATCAATCATTATTGTTTTTCTGGAAAACAATCGTTTCAGGAGCATTTTCGGATCTTGGTGGCAGGCGGTGGAACAGGAGACGCAACAATTTACCTGGCAGAGCAATTGCGAGGCACCAACGCCGAGATCGTCCATCTGGACTTGAGCTCGGCAAGCATTGCAATCGCCCGAGAGCGCGCGAAGATAAGGAGTTTGAAAAATATAACGTGGATCCAGGATTCCCTGCTGAATCTACCACTGCTTCAAATCGGGAAGTTCGATTACATTAACTGTAGCGGTGTTCTGCACCATCTTGAGGATCCTGACGCAGGATTGCACGCGCTGCGCACCGCACTCAAGGATACCGGCGCAATCGGCCTCATGGTATATGCCACTTATGGCCGAACCGGCGTGTACCAAATGCAGGAATTGATGCGTTTGATCAATGGCGAAGAATCCGATGCCGGCGCCAAGATCCGGAATACGAAGGAGATATTGAGTAGCATACCTGGGTCCAACTGGTTTCAGCGTGGCGAGGACCTGCACCATGACCATAAGCTGGGCGACGCCGGCATCTACGATTTGCTGCTGCATTCCCAAGACAGGGCCTATACGGTTGGAGAGCTGTTCGACTGGGTACAAGACGCACATGGCCTCAACCTGGAACTGACGGACGTTGGGCGAGGAAGATCCGCGTATCTTCCACATATGATTTTAGGTAAAAAGCCGCCAAAAAATCTGGGAACCTTGAAAGGCCTGCCGATGCAAAAGCAATATGAAATCGGTGAGCTGTTGATCGGCAACGTCATCACCCATTCATTTTATGTGACACGGTCAGCCGCATGCAAAGCGCCGTATGGCGATGCTGACTACGTTCCGTTTTTTTATCACGAACCGCTGACGGGTCCGCTGATGGCGCAGGTATTCAGCGCCAACAAAGGGCTGCCGTTCGTTCTTAATCACCAACACTCAGAAGTGAGCCTGATGGTGAATCCTGGAAAATATGGCGCAAAAATCCTGCACCATATCGACGGCAAACGCACTTTTCAACAAATATTCGATGCAATTCGATCCGCATCGGGAACAGACCAGGCAGCGCTGAGCAACCAAGATTTTTTTGCTGATTTCTTTGAGTCGTTCGACACGCTTAACGCACTGGAACGGCTGCTATTACGGCACGTTTCGGTGACAGAGCGGTGATATATTCCTGGCACGACCGGCGGCGGCTCCATGGCGTGTGCGCGATACTTGTCGTGATCGCTTGAGGAAGGCCTGTGGCCGCAATCGGGTGTGGATTCAACGGGTGTGGCCGGCTCAAAACAGCCAGTAAAAACCAATCTCTAAGGCGAGGTCCGCCCTCAATCCGGCCTGTTCCAATTGGATGAAATCACTTCGTTATGGAGGGCGCCGGACTGATATTGGGCATAAGAGACCACCGTCGAAACGAAAATCAAGGCGAAGGCAATAATGCTCCAAAATGCCGACCTCATTTCTGCCTCATCTCGTCCTGTTGATGGCTTATATTACACCCACCTGGTTAAACTAATGTAGCAGCTGTTTCGAGGCGCCGGCTATCAGCCAGAAAAAGGCGGATGAGAGCTTCTTCATAATGGCCGTTGATTCATGTTGTGTTCTATTTTTCTGCATTGGTATCATTGAGTACGATATTCAGCCGCCGGCGGTAAAGAGGTTTCAACCACATGTAGCTCAAGCGGGAGGATGTGATGAGTCAATTGAAAGACGTCAAAAAAGTGTTGTTCGTCGGCCAGCAGCCGGAAACTGTCGACTTCTCGGACCCAGCGTTACCGCCGGGTTTCAATGCGGAGAAGATTCATGCCGGCATTGCTGTTGGGATGCGGCAGATGGCTGATCGTGGGTGGCATGCCGACCTCTGCCTGGTGCGGCCGGATGAATCCGCAACTGTGGCGCTCGAGCGTCAACTCGCCAGCGCGACCTATGATTGCGTTGTAATCGGCGGCGGAATCCGCATCCCTCCCAAGAGCCTGCTGCTCTTTGAAAGGCTTCTGAACAGCGTCCACAAATCGGCTCCCAAGGCATCTATCGCTTTCAACACAGTACCCCAAGACACTGCGGACGCGGCTGGTCGATGGTTCAAAACTGAATGACGAATGCACGTTATTTCAGATATTGCCTAGCTGCGTGGGGCCGGATGACTTTCGCAAAGACAGCTTTGGAACGAATTGAGCCTGTCGCGACTGCCTCAAAACGGCCAGTACCTGCCGCTCGAACTTTCTGTTGAATAAGTCATATACAGGAAATTTTTCCATGTCCGTCATTCATGCCTATCTCGCGAAACCATCAAATTCTTATTCTTATGAACGCCTAGCGGCCGAGGTGAAGGCCTATTTTGACTTTGAAACCAAAAATGGCCTATCGATTGGTACATCTGCGAATCCGTTCACACGCGAGAAATATGAAATCCTCCGTTGGCCTGGATGGAGCTTTACCGCACATTTTGAAACTGGCCCTAACGTGGAAGCAGATGCAAATCATGTCGCAAGCGTCGTCCGCCATTGCTCGCCTGAAGTTAAAGAACGGACCGAGCGGATTCGTTTCGTGTTCTCACCCGATAAAACCCGCGAGTACACGAATCATATGGTTTGGGCTGTAGACTTTCTGTTGGCGATACCAGGAGCAATAGTTTTTGATGAAAGTGGAGAATCCATAATGCGACTAGTAACACCAGAAAAATAGACAGCTAGGTGATAAAAGACTTCAAGTTTCATCGGCAACTTGACTGAAATTTATAATTATTAGGATAAGAAATGCCATCTCCACTGTCGACAAAAAACAGGAAGTTACTGGGCTATGCTTTTTTTGCATTTTTAATTCTTATTCTTGGGGCTTTCGCAGGCGCTTTTATTGGACCGCCAAGTATCACGAAATCGTGTCTGGGAGTATTTTCCGTGGGCGTTGGCTTATTGATGCTGGCTGGCTGTATTCGAGCCATTTTTACCGGCGAATATAAATATGGACAGCCGGGTCTTTGGGAAAATATAGAAAAAAAAGAAGATAGACCGTTCGGATTTTGGTTCGTAATTGCTTTTATGTGCCTTTTAAGCGCCGTCATGCTGATGCTTGGTATATCAATGCTTTTATACCGATAACTCACTTTCAGTAATCCAGGGTATGGTCAGTCAAGATATTGTCGTGCCTAAACTAGGTTTGTTCAAACAGCAGCAATCGGCCAACAACAGCCGTCCGATCAACCTGCGGATCCGGTATATCAATGTTAATTATTCGATGATCAGGATGCATACAACGACAGGCGTCAACATATGACCACACAAGTACCGGAAATTCTATTTAATGCCACAGACTTTGAAGCTAGGAAGTTAACCGAGGCCGATCTCCCCGCGTTACAGGATTTCTTCGTTGCCAATCCCGAATATTTCCTGGCGGTCAACGGCATGTTGCCTCGCCCTGATGAGGCCAAACAGGAATTCGAAGATCGACCGCCCCCTGACATGCCCTTCGACGAGGTCTACGTGATCGGCTTCGTGGACAGAACAGAGCACCTCGTGGGAATGGCAACGGTGCTTTCAAATCTCATCGCTCCACACGTTTGGCACATAGGCACGTTCATCGTCGCCACTTCGCTTCACGGGACGGGCGCAGCCGGGTTCTTGTACGACCGGCTTGAGGAGTGGACCAAAGAAGAAGGCGCGCACTGGTTACGCTTGGGTGCCGTGACCGGCAACTTGAAGGCAGAACGCTTCTGGGAGAAGGTCGGGTACAAGGAGATCCGTCGTCGCACCGGCGTGCAATTAGGCAGCATGACTCATACGATTCGAGTGTTCGTAAAACCGCTTTGTATGTTTGGCCTACCAGAGTATTTGAGCTTGGTCGTTCGCGATCAGCCGGAGCTATAGTCTTTGAGAGATCGAACTCTAAACTTCGCTATCGACGGTGATAAGTTGACCGTCAGTTATCGGCCGATAGTGTTGAAAAACTCTTGTGCGATGCGGATTTTTTGCTAACCTTACAGCCATCATCAGACATAGGAGCATTGCCATGATGGGACAGCAAGGTGGGATGCAGAATAAGCTTTTCTACTCTTTCAACCTTGAAGATCATGTCCCTACCGGGCACCTGCTTCGCGGCATCGATCAGTTCTTTGATCTTGGCGATCTACGTGCTCACCTTGCTCCGTTCTATAGTCAAATTGGCCGTCCTTCAATTGATCCGGAACTGATGATGCGTATGCTGATCGTCGGTTACTGCTTTGGAATCCGCTCGGAGCGCAGGCTTTGTGAAGAGGTCCATCTCAACCTCGCCTATCGCTGGTTCTGTCGGCTGGGATTGGAAGACGCAGTTCCTGATCATTCGACCTTCTCGAAGAACAGGCATGGTCGATTCCGTGACAGCGATGCATTACGCCATGTATTTGAGTCAGTCCTGCGTCGCTGCATGACCGAGGGATTAGTTCGTGGTGAAGGCTTCGCTGTGGATGCCAGCATCATCAAGGCAGATGCCAATCGGGCGCACGGCGTTCCTGGGACTGAAGCGGTTGATTGGCGCCAGGCAGAAGGACAAAGCCGTGCGGTGCGTGAATACATCGCCGCTCTCAATGAACATAATCCGATAGAGGATGACGCAGTGGCTGCAGCAGAACCAGCAGCACCGCCGAAGAACATTTCAACGACCGATCCCGCAGCGCGCTGGACGGCAGCCTCAGGCGGCCCAGCCTTTTATGCTTACTCAACCAACTATCTGATTGATCTGCACGCCGGCATCATCGTCGATGTCGAGGCCACGCCAGCGCATCGTTCGCAAGAAGTCGAGTCGACTAAAACGATGATTGATCGAGTGGAAGATCGCTTCGATCTCAAGCCGCGCCGCTTAGTAGGTGACACTGCGTATGGTGTCGCGCCAATGCTGGCCTGGATGGTCGAGCAAAAAGACATTGCGCCACACATGCCGGTGTGGGATAAGACGAAACGGAAAGACGACACATTCGCCAGCGGCGATTTCCAATGGAGTGAGCAGGAAAACGAATATCGCTGCCCGGCGGGGAATGCGCTGCGCAGCGAGTGGCGCCAATTCAAAACCTCACGCACACATGTCACAAAAGCCGATACGATCGTTTATCGCTCTAGTCAGCCCGACTGTGCTGGATGTGCAATGAAAGATCAGTGCTGCCCGAATACCCCGATTCGGAAAATAGCACGCAGCATTCACGAGACAGCGCGGGATGTAGCCAGGCGCATCGCGTCCACACCGGAATACCAGCGATCGCGCCACGAGCGCAAGAAGGTGGAGATGCTCTTCGCCCACCTCAAACGCATTCTGAAACTTGATCGCTTACGATTGCGAGGGATTTCTGGTGCACAGGATGAATTCTTGTTGGCAGCAACGGCGCAAAATTTACGTCGGATGGCAAAGTGGTTGATGCCAAGCGAAGAAAAAGCTCAAATAGCGGCCGCATAACGCTAATCAGGCGGAGGCAATCGCCTAAAATTCCTATCCAACGAATCGATCCATGCCAAACGAAACGGAATCAACATCTCAATTTTTGAAAAAACAGAGTTTTTCAACACTATCGGCCACAACCGGTCGGTGGCGGATGGCCACTTTCGGCTGGGCGACCCTGCGGCACATCGACATGTCGCGATCCCTTGTCTGACCGTACACATTCCGTTAGCTGTCAGACGGCTCGTCGTCCAGCGCGGCAGCACAGCGTTTGAGCAGCTCGCAAAGAAGCCGGGCCTCTTCAGTTGACAGCATGGAGAGCATCTGCTTTTCCACTGCGTCGGCAGCTTTCGCGCCATCGGCGACGGCCTTTTGACCGACCGTTGTCAGCTCGGTCATGATGACCCGGCCATGCTCCGGGTGCGGGCTTCGCACAATCAGGCCTCCGCGTTCGAGATTGACGAGGATCGCTTGCATGGTCTGCGGCGTCACGAACGCCGCGCGAGCCAACTCGGCATTCGAGATTCGCGGATTGCTGGCGACGGCAAGCAGGGCTGCGTTCTGAGGTGCGGTGATGCCGAACCGTGCGAGTTCGGCATCCAGGCGTTGCCGCAATCGATGTTGCGTAATCTTCAGGTTGTAGCCAATCCAGTCGACTCCTCTTCGAGGCGTCAGTTTCGCAGTTGACATATCAGGGTCCTTACATTAATATCAGTACACTGATATTACTTGATAGGAGCTAGTATGACAACGCCAATCGGCCCCGACTTCATTGCCTTGCAGGTGCGCGACCTCGCTGCATCCCGCAAGTTCTACGTCGAGATCTTCGGTTTCGAAGCCTCGGCTCACTGTCCTCCCGGAGCGGTCATTTTCAAGACTGAGCCGATCCCGTTGGCGCTACGGGAGCCTCTGCGTGCGCTTCCCGAAGCGGGGCCGCTCGGTGTGGGGATGGCGCTCTGGATCGCGTGCACCGATGCTGACGCGCTGCACGACCTAATTGTCAAGCGGGGCGGAGCGATCCTCAGCCCACTCGCCGACGGCCCCTTCGGTCGCTTCTTCGTCGCCGGTGATCCCGATGGCTACGCGATCACCTTTCATACGGCGCGGAGCTGACCGTAGTCTGGTGGCCTTACAGCCACTGGAGATTTCGAATAACCATCGTCGACTCGTTCGCCGACTACACGTCGCGAAGAAGTCACGACCAACTGGAGTGCTGCACATTCGCCGCAAAACTGCTGCGGCGACTACTCGACATTACGAACGTCGGCTTTGCGGCGTTCATTATCGAGATCGCTACTTCCGCTTTGGGTCGAAATCGGCCTGTCACGGCCGGCTCAACACGGCCAATAGCGGGCACTAGAGCCCACGAAGTCGCTGCACTGAATAGCCATTCGCAGTATGCGATAGGATTAGTCCGAAGCACATCAAGCCCAGCCGGATTGTAGGGAGGAAACACCCAAAATCCAGTGGGTAAATCTGTTCCGCTTATCCGGCGTTTTCGGCTAGCGGCAGGCTGATGGTTAATCCAGGTTTTTGCCGGGAATATCAACGATGTTTGACTTATCCTCTTTAACCGAGGATGGCTAAGCGCGTTGTCACACACTTGAGCGGCGTCGCGGTCGCGTATCTCAGGGAAGACAACGTCCCGGCGCGCCAAGTACAGGTCGATTTCCTGCGTCTTGACAGGGTTGTTGTTACGGCCCCGATCGGGTCCAGGTCTGAAACAAGTTGGCCGCATTATTTGTTGAAAGACCAGCGTCGCCACGCACTGGCGACGCTGGTGCAGCAGGCCCTGTCTGTCCTTGAACCAGACAAGGCCGCAGTCGGCATTACGCGAGATCGAAGCGGTCCGCGTTCATGACCTTGACCCAAGCCGCAACGAAGTCCTTGGCGAACTTCTCCTTGGCATCCACAGTTGCATAGACCTCGGCATAAGCCCGCAGCACCGAGTTGGAACCGAAGATCAGATCGTTGCGGGTGCCTGTGTACTTGACCGCGCCGGTCTTGCGGTCGCGTCCTTCGAACAATTCGGCCTCGCTGTCCACGGCTTTCCACTCCAGGTCCATGTCCAGAAGATTGACGAAGAAGTCGTTGCTGAGTACGCCGACCTTGTCGGTGAACACCCCGTGCTTGCTACCATCAAAGTTGGCGCCGAGTACCCGCAGGCCACCGACCAGCGTGGTGAGCTCCGGTGCAGTCAGCGTCAGCAACTGGGCCCGGTCGACCAGCAACGCTTCGGTCGGAGCACTGAACTTGCCCTTGTTGTAGTTGCGGAAACCGTCGGCGAGTGGCTCCAGCACGGCAAAGGCCTCGACATCCGTCTGTTCCTGTCTGGCGTCGGTGCGGCCCGGTGCGAAGGGCACCTCGATCGAGATTCCACCCGCCTTGGCCGCCTGTTCAACACCAACGCCGCCGGCCAGCACAATCACGTCAGCCAGCGAGGCCTTGCCCGAAGCCTTCTGAATGTCGACCAGCTTTGGCAAAACACTCACTGCCGTCGCGTTGACTTCCCAGTCCTTCTGAGGGGCCAGAGCCAGGCGTGCGCCATTGGCGCCGCCGCGTTTGTCACCGCCGCGGAAGGTGGAGGCGGAAGCCCAGGCCACCGACACCAGCTCGGCTACCGATAGACCAGAGGCAGCGATCTTGGCCTTGATATCGGCAATGTCGGCCGGTGACGGCTGGTGCGTCGCAGCCGGCAGCGGGTCCTGCCAGATCAAATCTTCCTTCGGCACTTCGGGGCCGAGGTAACGCGCCTTTGGGCCCATGTCACGGTGGGTCAGCTTATACCAGGCGCGCGCAAAAGCGTCTGCAAAGGCTTGCGGGTCCTCATGGAAGTGCTTGGATATCTTGCCGAACTCCGGGTCGAAGCGCAGCGTCAGGTCGGTGGTCAGCATGGTGGGCTTGTGGAACTTGCCTTGCACATGCGCGTCGGGAATGATGTCCTCGGCATTCTTGGCCACCCACTGCTTGGCTCCAGCCGGCGAATGGGTGAGCTCCCAGTCATACTTGAACAGGTTTTCGAAGAAGTTGTTACTCCACAATGCCGGGGTTTTGGTCCAGGTCACTTCCAGGCCACTGGACACGGTGTCTTTGCCGTGGCCGCTGCCAAAGTTGCTGTTCCAGCCCAGGCCCTGGGCTTCGATGCCCGCGCCTTCCGGTTCGGGGCCCTTGTGCGATTCGGGCGCGGCGCCGTGCGCTTTGCCGAAGGTGTGGCCGCCGGCGATCAAGGCAACGATCTCCTCGTCGTCCATGGCCATGCGGCTGAAGGTGGCGCGGATGTCCTTGGCTGCAGCCATATAGTCGCCGCTGGCGTTCGGACCTTCCGGGTTCACATAGATCAGGCCCATGTGGGTGGCCGCAAGGTTGTTGTCCAGTTCGCGGTCATCATGGAAACGTTTGTCTGTCCCCAGCCAGGTGGTCTCGGCGCCCCAGTTCACGTCCAGGTCCGGTTCCCACACGTCTTCACGGCCGCCGGCGAAACCGAAGGTGCGGAAGCCCATGGATTCCAGCGCCACATTGCCGGCCAGGATGAAAAGGTCGGCCCAGGAGATTTTCTGGCCATATTTTTGCTTGATCGGCCACAACAGGCGGCGCGATTTATCGATATTGACGTTGTCGGGCCACGAATTGAGCGGTGCGAAACGCTGTTGCCCACGACCGCCGCCGCCTCGACCATCGAGGGTGCGATAGGTGCCGGCCGAATGCCAGGCCATGCGGATGAACTGCGGGCCATAGTGACCAAAATCGGCCGGCCACCAGTCCTGGCTGTCGGTCATGAGTTTGATCAGGTCTGCCTTGAGCGCCTTGTAGTCAAGTTTCTTGAACTCTTCAGCGTAGTTAAACTTCTCGCCCAACGGATTGGACTTGTTGGAATGCTGGTTCAGCAAATCAATGCGTAGCTGATTCGGCCACCAGTCTTTGTTCGTTGTGCCGCCACCGGCGTGGTGGAAAGGACATTTGGCTTCAGTTGACATGGGGATCTCCTTTGTCGTGGGTAGGTTAGGTGACTACAACATCTCTTTAACCAGGTCGTTCGGGCCAACAGTTTGTGAACTTTGATTATCACCTATTGCTGCGCCCTTATCCCGAGTGGGAGCTGCTGCAATGCTTGGGCCGCTGCCAAGGGCAATGACCGCCACCGCGATGGTCGCTAGACATAGAGCTGGCAGCCCGATATAGCGCCCGGGAAATGAAGCATTTTTCATGGGGCATCTCCTGATTATCAAATGGCGTATCTATAGTAATTTCAATTCAATGATATATGAAATTAATTATCATCATCGAATCGATAGCTATATACAATCACTCGCTCGACTTAGACTAAGATAGCCCGAGTCATTCGACCGTCTGCTAAGGCGTGTTGACATTCACTTCAGCCACAGCGCCGAAGCAGCGATCACCACAAACGGCTCGAAGCGCGAGACGAGTTTGCCGTAGCGGGTGGCGATTCGATGGAGTTGCTTCAGTTGAGCAAGGAATCGCTCAACAGCACCAGCCGCGGCTCGCACGTCCGCTTTGGATAAATCTCATAGAACGCTTTGGATCGGAAGCCGTCCCTACGCAGCACCAGTCCGTATTCTTGTAGTCACCTGCCAACATCAATTCTAGAACCGCTTTGCCCACTCCATCGTAGTCTGGAAAAAATGAGGCGGCTGAAACCCCAGATTTGTCACAACGGTGCAATAATTTATCGGCTAAGGTTTTCGGTCTTAATGATGATACCGGTTTTACGCTTCACGGCATGGAAGGGACGCCAGCGACACTGCTTGGGATTGACGTGCTGAAGCAACGACGTCTGTCCATTTCCAAAGGGGCTCGGCAACTCTGTTCCGGTGAAAATTAGTATAGGTCAGTCATCACATCGAAGGGAAAGAAATCATGGCTACGAACACAATCCGGCTTCATCTCGTGCTGCGGACCACCCCGGAGAAAATCTACCGGGCGTTTCTTGATGCCGACGCGATGGCTAAATGGCTTCCGCCCAATGGCTTCACCGGCAAGATCCATCATATCGATGCCAAAGTCGGCGGCACCTATAAAATGTCGTTTACCAACTTCACCACGAAAAATAGCCATTCCTTCGGCGGCGAGTATCTCGAGCTGATACCTGACGAACGCATTCGGCATACGGACAAATTCGACGACCCTAATTTGCCGGGGGAAATGCAGACGACAATTTCCTTGCGGAAGGTCTCCTGCGGCACGGAAGTAAACATTGTGCAAGAGGGCATACCGGAAGCCATTCCACCCGAGGCTTGTTATCTCGGATGGCAGGAATCGCTCACTCTTCTCGCACAATTGGTTGAGCCGGAGATTACCGGGTAACTTGCGTTTTCGATGTAAAACCAGATGCTTGGGCTAATCCATTGCGGTCATCGCCTGGCCGCTCGGCGACGAATCCGAAGGCGCCTTCGGTAAAGCTTTTCGGCGCCCGAGGCCGGATGCCGATGTCAGCATGACTCGGCCAGCGCCACCGCATCAGCGCCGGCAGCAAGGCGAACCGGGCACGACGGGTCGTTCGCCGCGCGCCATACCGCTTCCGCCACATCCTGTGCCCGCGTGACCGCGGACGACTGCCGCCATGCCGCGAAGACATCCTGCGCCAGGCCGGCGTAGGCCTCGGGGATGCCATCCTGTATCCGCGGCTGGGCGTTTTCGCCGAAGCGGGTTTCCGGCGCCCGCCCCGGCAGCACCAGGTTCACCCGCACATTGAATTGCTGGAGCTCCAGCGCGAGAGACTCGGTGAATGCGTTGACCGCCGCCTTGCTGGCGGTGTACACGGACAGCAGAGGAAGCGGCTTCAATGTCACGCTCGACGTGACGTTCACGATGACGCCGGCCTGGCGTTGCCTGAACTGCGGCAGCACCGCCTGGGTCATCGCCATCGTGCCAAGGGTGTTGGTCTCGAAGACGTCGCGGGCAGTTTCCGTCGAGGTGCCTTCGAGGGCGCCCAGCATGCCGATCCCGGCGTTGTTGACCAGGACATCGATAGTCCCCGCGGCGTCCACGGCCCGGCGGATGCTGTCCGGATCGGTGACATCGAGGGCGAGCACGCGCAGATGTTCGGAACGCGGCAGAAGATCCGCGCGCGGCGTGCGCATGGTGGCGATGACGCGCCAATCGCGAGCGAGGAAGTATCGGGCGGTTTCGAGGCCGAAACCGGATGAGCATCCGGTGATGAGGACTGTTTTCATGGGCGATTCCTGTAGGTGGTTTGCAGTACCTGGACTGTAGCTCGGCATGGTCGGACGTACTACAATCATGAGTCCATGTTTTATTCGCAGGAGTCCAGTTATGGTCGATCCACTCACGGAGGTTGTCACACTCCTCCAGCCGCAGGCCCGGTTCTCGAAAGTCGTCAGCGGCGCTGGCGCCTGGCGTGTGCGCCGCTCGGAAGCCGGGCAGCCCTTCTACTGCGTGATCCTCGGCGGTTCCTGCCGGCTCGCGGTCGACGGCCGCGATCCGATCGGACTCGAGGAGGGCGACTTCATCCTGATCCCCGCGGTGCATGGCTTCACCATGTCGAGCATCGAGCCGACAATACCGGAGGACATCGATACCGTGCCCGTCGCGCTGCCCGATGGCGAGTTCAGGCTCGGCGAGCAAAGCGGGCCGCCCGAGGTTCAACTGCTTGTCGGCTACTGCGTCTTCGGTTCGCCGGACGCGTCCTTGCTGGTTTCGCTCCTGCCGCAGCTGTTGCACGTGCGCGGCGAGAACAAGCCTACCAACAGACTGGCCACCATCGTGCAGCTGGTGGGAGAAGAATCCCGCGCGCTGCGGCCCGCGCGTGATGTCATCCTGGCGCGCCTGATGGAAGTCCTCCTGATCGAGGCCCTGCGATCCGCGGCGGGGACCGCGGCGTCGCCGGGCCTCTTGCGCGGGCTTGCCGACGAACGCCTCGCAGTCGCGATACGGTGCATGCACGACAGCATGGCCCGGCCGTGGACGGTGGCGCAGCTGGCGAAAGAGGCGGCGCTTTCCCGCTCGGCGTTTTTCGAGCGCTTCAGCCGCGCGGTAGGCGTCGCCCCGATGGCGTATTTGCTTGCCTGGCGCATGGCTTTGGCAAAGAACCTGCTGCGGCGGAAAGAGGGCGGTGTGGCTGAAGTTGCTGAACGTGTCGGCTATGGCTCCGCCAGCGCGTTCAGCGTCGCATTCACCCGGCATGTCGGATTGCCGCCAACGCGTTATGCGCGGGAAGCAGTGTGAACACAGTGCGCCAGATTCACGATGGCGGCTACGGGCGCGGCTTTTGCGACCTGCTTGCCAGCACCAGCGCAATGCCGCCAAGGATGGCCACGGAAGCAGCAGCCAGGCGCGGTGTGATCGCTTCCGACAGGAACGCCACGCCGCCGAATGCGGCGATGAGCGGCACCGACAACTGTACCGTGGCCGCGCGCATGGCGGACAGCTTGCTCAGCGCGGCATACCAAATGACGTAGCCGATGCCTGACGTGAGTGCGCCAGAGACAATGGCCAGGGCAACCCCCGCCGCATCCGCGTAGACATTGGTGACGGACAGCAAGCTCAGTACCAGGGCCAATGGCGCCGCCCGCGCGAAGTTGCCCGCCGTGGCCGCCAGCGGGTCGAGTACGCCACGGCCGCGCAGCGAGTACACGCCCCACGCCAGGCCCGCGATCGCCATCAGCGCAGCGCCGAGCGGCGGCGGCGCAGCGACACCGGGCGACACCAGGTAGACCAGCCCCGCGACAGCCAGTGCGAGACCTAGCCATGCAATGGCTCCGAACATCTCGCCCGAACGCAAGCCTGCGATGAACATGGTCAGTTGAACCGCGCCGAACAGTATCAATGCGCCAGTGCCTGCAGGCAAGGTCAGGTACGCGAACGAAAAGAATGCGACATAAGCAAACAGCATGGCCGCAGCGAGCCAGTCGGCATGGCCGGGCGCAAGCCGTGCCGCCCTGAAGCGCACGATGACGGCGAGCGTGATGGCGCCGGAAACCAGCCTGATGCTGGCGAAACTGGCGGGATCGATGCCCCTTTGCTGCAGCGCCAGCCGGCACAACAGGGAATTGGCCGCGAAGGCGAACATCGCCGCCGTTGTGAGGATGATCACCGGCAAGCCGGGCAGGCCGTTGCGCTCCTTATGCATGGATCGCCACCAGGACCACAGCCCAGGACAGCAGCGCGACACCGAGCGGCGTGCTGAGACGCGGTCCCCAGCGCACGTTCTTTTCGATCGCCATCACGGCCGCCAGCACGAGCATCCAGCCGAGGCTGCCGGTGCCGAACGCGAACATCAGCAGCATCAGCGCCCAGCAGCATCCGACGCAGAACAGGCCGTGCTGCACGCCAAGCGCAAACGCGTGCCGCGCTTGCGCCTGCCCGCGCCAATGACCGATAACGAAACTCAAGGGCGTACGGCATTTTTCCAGGCATCGGTACTTGAGCTTGCTGAACTGAAAGGCGCCGGCCAGCGCAATTGTCGCAGCGCCGATCATCCAGCCATGCCAAGCCAGGGAGGGCACGGTGGCAAGCAGCGACAGCATGGCGCCATGCAGTGCGTGCGCCAGGAGCCCGAATGCGCCCCAGGCCGTCATGTATCCCAGGCCGAGCAGCGCCAGGAGACGCCCGTGGTCCGGACGCTGGGCCGTCAGCCGGTCGAACGTATTGAACAACGGCAAGGTGGTCGGCAGCATCATGGCTGCCGTCATGAGTATCCACGCCGCGGCGTACAGCACCATGGGCACCACCACTGCGCCGCCAGGAACGACACGGCACAGGAACGCCGCCGGCCCGGATGCGGTCCAGTCGCCATGTTCGAGATAGCGGCCGTAGGGACTGCGCCCCCATACCCATAGCGACAGCCACGCGAGCGCAATCAATGCCGCCAAGACCGGCAGGAACACGCGCTGCCGGCGGGAGTTTCCGGGCGGCAGCGAACCAGCCGAAGCGCTCATGCGTCGAAGACGAAGGTGCTCTGCAAGGCGTTGTGGTTCTTGATGTTCAGATCGATGCCAAGGGCAGCGTTCTTGGAGCGATAGGTCGGAGCCTTGCCGACAAACACCGGCGCTCCCGGCACCGTCGAGAACACGGTGTCGGACAGGGTAGTCTGGCCGCCGGTGGCGCCCAGGTAGGGTTCAAGTTCGGCATAATAATCGTTGCCGATCTGAAGCTCGCCTTTACCCGAATTCACGGTGAAACGTATCGGCGCCCGCTCTACCGACACCACCTCGCCGATCAGCTTGGCGAGTTCGGCGACCGGCCCGCCGGCCTGGCCGGTGTAGACCTTCAGCAGTGCCTCTTCCTGCGCCTTGGAAGCCTGGTCGTCGACGTAGATCGCGGCGGTCCAGTTGCCCAGCAGAATATTGCCGGGTACATGCGCCACGGCGGCGATGGTGTTGCCGCTGACATCGACTCCCTCGACCGTTCCCTTGTCGATGCGCCAGGCGACGATCGTGTCGCAGGTGCCGTTATCAGGATCCTCGCCGATCCAGCAGGGGCACAGGACATTGCAATTGCAAACTTCGAGCAGACGACCTTCCAGGTGATAGCTCATACAAGCCTCCGTTGCAGCTATACAAACACCGGCTTGTCGCCGCAGCTAGCAACGGCAAGAGATAAATTATTCTAGGCTGCGTGGTGGGGCAATTCAAGTTCGATGACGTGGCATTTCCTTGTTGTTATTAGTTCAAATTTCTTTGGCATCGCTTCCGTCATTTACACATTCCATATGCGGCGTAGTGCGCTTCGCCATTGCGCCCTACGCCTTACCCGTTGGCCATTGCTTGCCGACGTCTGTTGCCTTAGAAATTCCAGCGCACCCCCGCATTTGCGGCCCAGCCACGCAAGCCCGCGCTGCCCATGCCGTGCTGGTAGGTAGCTTCGCCGTAGAGCGATACGTTATTGGCGAACTGGCTGGAAGCGCCTGCGCCAATGCGGTAGCTGGCGCCGATGCGGCCGCCGCTGAAGGTTTCGCTGACATTCCACGCTTCGCTGGCGACAGTGACCTGCGGACGGTCGCCGATGCTGCGGATCAGGTCCGCGCGCAGGTAGGGAGCGAATTTCGGTTCGTCGGTCTTTGCCACGCGCACGCCAAGGCGGCCAGTGGTTTGGGCTGCCGAAGCGATGTGCGTGGTCAGCCCGTCCACGTCGTTGAAGTCCTTGAAGTTCAACCATTGCCGGGTCACTTGCGCTTGCGGCTCGACGGACCAGCCCTTGCCTACGGCAAACGGATAACCGACTTCCAGCGACGCTGTCCACATGTCGGCGTGGATCTTTGCTACGTTGCTGCCGCGCAGGGTTGTGCTGACGTCACCCGAGAAGCGCTGCGCACCCAGTACCGCATCCACGTAAAAACCGTTCGCCTGTTGCCAGGTCAGCCAGCCCGATACGCCATAGGCGGTGTAGTTCGCATGGCTCTCGCCGTCGGCGGCCTGGGGAGTGACGCGGGTGGTGCCGAGATCGATCGCCCAGCCGGCGCGCATAGTAGAGTCGCCGGCATTCCATTTGACCAGGCTGCCGCCTGCCTGCAGCGTGTTCATCTGCTGTTCGAAGTCATAGCCGTAGTCGTTGAAGCTCAGGTCCGAGCGGTACTTCAGCTGGCCGCCCAGCACGCGGGCAAACACTTCGCCGCCCAGCTGGTCATTGGATTTTCCGGCGGTGCTGCGCAACTCGCCCAACCGCTGGTGCAGCGTGTCGAGGGTGCGCGAGCCGTAATTGAACAGGGCTGTCGGCGCGACCAGGTAGGACGGTATTTGCGGCACGACCGCGATCCGGCCTGGATGCGGCAGCTCCGGCTTTTCGATCCCTCCAGGCTCCTCGGGTTTTTCGATCCCTCCAGGCTCCTCAGGCTTGTCGATTTCGCCAGGATCCCCGGGTTCCCCAGGGTCACATCTACCTCCGCAGACATAGGTATTGCCTAGGCGATAATCCCAGCTCAGCTTCCCACCCGGCAGAACGCTTTGCGACGAGTCAGCCTGGCCCGGACCGAAGGCGTGCAAGGTATACTGCCACGGACCGGCGGCGACATAGCCGCCCTTGAGCGCGAATGCATCGGCGCGCGAATCGCCGCCCACCTGCACCAACGAAATACCTTCGTCGGCATCGACCACGCCGTTCTTGTTGGCGTCGGTCAAGCCGCCCTGGCCGGTCGGCCTGACTTCGATCAGGGTGGTCCCGATGGCATTACCTTCAACCAGCAGGCGGTCAGTGTGCTGGTTAGCCAGCGCGCCACCTTCGTTGAGCACGGTGTTCACCGTCACCACGCCGTTGTTGCCGATGTAGTCGCCACGCACGGTGAGACTCTTGTAATCCCCGGCGGCAGGCGCTACGAAACCCACTGTGCCTGCATTGCTCAGGTCGCGCACGTCTGATGAACCAGTGATCTGCCACTTGCCGCTGGTATCCAGCGTGAGTCTGCGCAGGTTGGAGGTGGCGCCGGTCCAGCGCGACTGGTTGGCCAGCGACACATTGACGATGGCATCGCCGTGGATGACGATATCGCCATCGGCGCGCACATCGCCATTCATGGTCAGGCTGGTCTGCGTGCCGACGTTGGCTTCGAGCAAGACCCCGACGCCGCTGCTAACCTGAGTGCCGTTGAGCAGATCGATGGCGGCGACCTGCTGATTAAGGCCGGAGATCCGGATGGCGGCGCCGTTGGCGCTGCTCAAGATGCTGTTGCTGACCTGCACCGTAGCCGAACCGCCTGTCACGCCACCCATCGACAAGGCGCTGCCGCCCGCGCCGCTGGCCTCGACGGTGCTGTCCCGCAAGGTAACGCTGGCACCGTCATTGACCTGCACACCCGCGGACGACGTGCCGCTGACACTCACCGTACTGCCCTGCAGCACCGCCGTGGAAGGAGCGTCCAGCAATAGCCCGTGGCTACTCGTGCCTTGCGTCTGGATACTGCTGCCACTAATCTGCACCCTGGCGCCGCCGGATGTGAATATGCCGTCGGCATTGTCGCTCGTGGTGCGGATCTGGCTGTCGTTGAGCACGACAACCGAGCCCGACCCGGCTATGACGCCACGCACCTTCTCGCCAACCGTGACGATATCGACACCGTTCAGCTCGACATAGCTGTTGATGACCGCCCGCACACCAAAGCCGCCGAGGCCGCCGCCAGCATAGTCGCTACGGTTGTCCGACGTGATGCTTCCACCGTTCATGACGATCGTCGCGTCAGCAGCGGCGATACCCCACGTAACGCCGTTACCAGCAGTCTTGGATGCGTGGATCGCTGTGTCTGTGATGTCTACGCGAGTGCCAGCGCTGGCATTAATACCGACAGCGCTCCCGCGAGCTGACGACACTGTGATATCACTGTTCGCTATAGAGACCTGCGAGCCATTGTCAAACACCCTGATGCCACTGGTATCGTTGGTGAGAGCGGAAGAGGAAGGAGTCGAGGCGACGATGGAGGCGTTATTGATATTGATGTGTGATCCGTCTCTCGCTTCCACGCCGTTGCGGGCCGTAATCGTGCCGCCCAGAAAATCGATCCGGCTGCCAGCGCCACGAGTGGATATACCCACGCCAGTGTCGATGTTGGTGTTGAGCACATTGACCGGACCGTTGGTGGTGATAGTGCCGCCGTTGATCGCGCTCAGTACGGGCACCCCGTTCGACTCGTAATCGCCGGATGCAACAAGATCCACGCCGGGACCCGCTTGCAGCGGCGGTTTGGCGGCATAAGCGGAGGCCAATGGCATGGATAGCAGGCTGCTGACGGCAAGCGCAAGGGTGTGCTTTCTGAGCGCCGGTGGGGAAGTCAATGTTTTCATGGTTCTTTACAGTTAAAAGTGATGCCTGGAATAAGCAACTCGCAACTATGCGGAACCGACTCGTTATCGAATATAAGAAACGTCCTAGAATTAAGGCAATGCCTAATCTCTAATTAAGGTAATTCCTAAATTCATACGGAGAACATGCCAAGCAGAAACAAAAAAGCCGGCATGACGCCGGCTGCGGAGGTTGAAGGGAACAAAACAACGCGGTAAGGCGTAGGGCGTAATAGCGAAGCGCATTACGCCGTATGTTTGGTCGACATCATGCAGTTTCTCCTATTGCTATTCGCCCCAATTCATTTGACATCGCTTGCCTTAGTGAGGCATCACATGCGGCGTAATGCGCTTCGCTATTACGCCCTACAGGGTGTGCCTTACCGCGCGTTTAGGATTATTTGGTAGACTGCGCATGGAGCGTTGTAGTGGGTTTCGATGCCGCGATACTGCATGCCGAGCCGCTTCATCACCGCAATGGAGGCAATATTGCCAGGATTTGCCACGGCCACCACTTTTGGAATGCCCAGTTCTTTTGCGAACAAGACGATTCGTTCAGCAGCTTCAGTCGCGTAACCCTGTCCCCAACAGTCTCGCCTTAACCGCCAACCGATTTCCGGGACGGCGCCTGCCTGAGCAGCCAATGGCTGCAATGTCGCAGCACCAATCATCAGATTGTCGTCTTTACGGAACACCCCCCACCACGAGAATCCGTGCAAGGCCCATCTCGGTTTTACGCGATCGATCATCGCTTGGCTTTCAGCCTCAGACATTGGGGCGCCGCTGCCGATGTAAGTCATGACCTCTGGATCACTATTAATCGCCGTTAAGCCAGCAAGGTGTTCGTCAGAGAGTGGAACCAATTTCAACCGCTTTGTTTCGAGAGTAGTCATGATTTTCAGTATTGCGCGAGGACTTGCGACCGGCCGCTATTGCCGAATTGAGCCAGTCACGATAGACTCAATTCGCCCCACTGCGGCCGGTCGCGATCCTAAAGAGTGGTCGTTCACCTGCGTCAATGATACGCTGCCAATCTCGCGCTTTACGATGCAAAATGTTTATCACGTCATTTCTTTCAGCTGCGCCAGACTTTCATCGGTGCAACCGCTTTCTACTTTGTTCAAAGCATCTGACAATGCAACGCGCAATATGGATAGCGAGTGCGCTTTTTTCTCCACTTCACAAATTTTTTCTTGAATCAGAAGACTTTTTTTGCTCGGCGCCAGCCCGTCCTGCTCCCAGGCGACGATCACGTCCGCGATCTCTTTTAAAGTAAATCCGAGCGCCTTGGCGTGGGTAATGAGCTCAATGCGGCGCAACGCCAGCGGCGAATACTCCTTATAGTTGTTGCTTAAATGAGGCTGAGCTGCCTCGTCGAGCAAGCCCATGCGTTCATAAAATCGGACCGTATCGCGCGACACGCCGGCCCGAGATGCAATTTCACCAATGCGCATTACCCAGTTTCCTTCCAATCGAGACGCAAGCTGTCGAAAAGAATGATTGACCATGGACCATAGTCCACGCTTTACAGTCGACACTCTCATAACGAATCATTTCACCATGCGACCACTCAACTATCGCAACACCGCCATCATGATAACAGGCGCCTCATCCGGAATAGGCCTGGCATTTGCCCATGCGCTGGCCGCACGCGGCGCGAACCTGACTCTTGTCGCACGCTCAGGCGACAAGCTAAGCAGCCTGGCACAGGAGCTGGCGCATCGCCACAGCATCCGAGCTCACGCCCTAGTAGCCGATCTGACCGAAACCGGTGCTGCCAGTGACGCCCACGCGAGGGCAAGTGCGCTTGGTTTGACGCCGAACATCCTCATCAACAATGCTGGCTTTGCGACTTACGGTCATTTCGATACGTTGTCGCTGGAACGGCAACTCGACGAGATATCGCTCAATTGCAGAGCCGTCGTCGAACTCAGCCATGCAGCATTGCCAGCCATGTTGAAACAGGGGGAAGGATCAATCATCAATGTGGCGTCAACCGCCGCTCTGCAGCCGCTGCCCTACATGGCCATCTATGGCGCCACCAAGGCTTTCGTGCTCTCTTTTTCAGAAGCTTTGTGGCAAGAATATCGCGCTCGCGGCGTGCGCGTGCTTGCAGTGTGCCCAGGTGCCACCGATACTGCTTTCTTTGATGTAGTGGGCGCTGCCGAGGCTGGGGTCGGCACGCGTATGGCCACAGATACTGTCGTCAACGCAAGCTTACAGGCACTTGATCGAGGTCAGAGCCATGTCGTACCCGGAGGTGCAAATCGCATGCTTGGGTGGTTACCTCGGATGCTCCCCAGGCAAACAATATTGCAAATCGTCGCGAACATGCTCCGACCTCGTCATCGGGTCTCGATTTGATTCCTCGCCCCCTATGCTTGCACGACATTCCAGCAGGGGGGAGACTGTCTATTATCGTGTCTACCACTGATACAGCGTTACCGTGCCGTTACGACCCTCTGCCGCCGTTCGGTAGTAGGCCCATCGATCGGCGGCCTTCAATACACAGCTGCCGTTCAGGTAAGTGTTCTGGTGCCATCGATGCAATGGCCGCTTTGGAGCAGCGCACAGAATCAGCGACCGCAAAGGAGAAGATAAGCCAGTGGCTGGTCATGGCCGTCTTCAGCCAATCGCCACAGGTTGATTTCGCCCTATAGCGGCCTGTGACGATTCCAAAGAGCAGACTTTAACGTTCGACGTAAGGGAGCCGCCCCGGGCAGGCTTCCTTGACGGAGTGGTTAGGGCTCATCGTGCGCGCTCCAAGGCAACCTTGACTCCAAGACTGACAAGCGCGGCACCGGCAAACTGCTGAAAGCGCTGGAAAAGCATTGGCTTGGCTAGTAGCCAATGCCGCGCGCGGCCGCCAAGCGCGGCGGTGCAGAGGTTTACCGCGGTGCCCGATGTGATGGAAACTAGACCAAGAATGGCCGCTTGTAGCCCAGGATTGCCCAGAGACGGATTTATAAATTGAGGAAGAATAGCGAGAAAGAAGAGAGCTACCTTTGGATTTAACAGATTGGATACAGCGCCCTGTGCGAAAGGTGATGCCCGACGGATTTTGGATGGCTCCGTGGCGACAGAGGCAGGGCTGCGCAGCATTTTCCAACCAAGCCAGCAGAGGTAGACAGCTCCAATGGTCTTTACAACGACAAATGCCGTGGGTACTGATGCCAGAAACGCAGTGATTCCAAAGGTCGCAGCCCCTGCATGCACTAACGCCGCACAAGCGATGCCGGCACAGACCTGTGCACCGGCCGACGCGCCGCGTGAGACTGAATTGGACAGGATGCAGATGACGTCGGGTCCTGGAATCAGAGCGAAGCTCATATTGAGTAGAGTGAAAGCCAGGAGTGTGGAGAGTTCGATCATCTTGAGCCCTAACGTGATTTAAAGTTCATTTCGCAAATTTGACCGGTGCAAAAAAATGAGCGGCGAGTTCCTAATTCTTGGACAGCCTTACGAGTCTAGTTTAAATCTGCCAATAATTTTTTTGGACATCTGGGCAAGATCTTGAATGACCGTTACTGGCTGTGGATTCAACCGGTGGATGCAACACACTACTATAAACTGCTCAAACAGTGGGAGTGTTGCAAATGTCCCAAAGATCTCGGATCTATTACACGGAAAGCCAGAAGGCCTTGATGTGGGGCGCTGGCAAAATGAGCAAGGATCGCCTGGCGGACAGAGTTAAATAACAAACCATCCTGTTGGATACTGGCCGCAAATGAAGTCGACAAACGCCCGTACTTTCGGGCTCTGCAGCCGGCGCGACGTGTACAGGATCCAGAGTTCGACCTCCTCGCCGACCATTCCCCAAGTCGTCAGTCTGCCCTCGTCGACCAGGCCTTGCGCCAAGGATTGCGGCAGCAGCGCCACGCCGGCGCCGGCCGCGGCGGCATCGCGCACCATCAGTAACGACGACAGGTGCAGGACCGGCCGCGGCTCCACCACCAGCTTGCGGTCGGTAGCGGACCACAGGTCGCCGTCGCGGTAGGTCGGCGTGACTACCGCTGGCGTAGAGACGGGCTTGGCGGTTCGTCCTCCCGGGGCGCGCAGCGATGGGACGGCGGCGAGAACCAGCCGGTCTCTGGCGAAGCACCTGCCTACCAGAGCGCTGTCCTTGCGCGGGTTGATACGGATGGTGACGTCGAAGTGTTCCTCCACCAAGTCAACCAATCGGTCTTCCGCCACGGCCTCGACCTGCACCTCCGGATAGCTCGCCTGAAACCTGGCGAGTATTCCTCCCAGTGCCATCTGCGAAAAGACCAGGGGCGCCGCGATGCGCAGTCGCCCGCGCGGCTTGTCCACGCCTTCCCTGGCCTCGGCCAGCGCCTCAGCGAGTTCGCGCATCGGTGCTTCGGAGCGCTTCAGCAGGAGTCGTCCCGCCTGCGTCAGCTCAAGATTGCGCGCGCCCCGTTCGATGAGGCGCACGCCCAGCGCTTCCTCGAATTCGGCGATCCGGCGCGACAAGGTCGCCTTTGAGCGCCCGCTCGCGCGGCTGGCGCGGCCGAATCCGCCGTGGGTCGCCACCAGTTGGAAATCTGCCAACGCGTTAATGTCCATTTCGTCTCAATATCAATACAGTGTGTCTATATTTTATGGTCTTTGTTTTGAATATGAAACACATTATTGTTAGGTCCGTACCCAACCACAAGGAGTTGTCATGAAAAAGATTCGTGCTTTGCAGCTGATGCAGTATGGCGGTCCCGACGCCGCCAGGATTTCCCTCATCGAGGCGCCGGTCGCGGGCGCCGGCCAGGTCGTGGTGCGCGTGCACGCCGCCGGCGTCAACGGGCTGGACTGGAAGGTCCGCGAAGGCTACGTCAGGGACGCCTTCCCTCTGGCGTTGCCGACCGTGCTGGGCATCGAGCTGGCCGGCGTGGTCGAGCAGGTTGGCCCCGGCGTCACCCGCTTCACCAAGGGTGATCGCGTGATGGGGCCGCTCGGCGGGCTGGGCGCCTATGCCGAACTGGTGGCTGTGGATGCAGCCAACCTCGCTCCCATGCCCGCGTCAATGAGCTTCACCGACGCCGCGGCACTGCCGGTAGCGGCCGTCTCCGCATGGCAAAGCCTGCACTTCGCCGGGCCCGTCCACGCCGGACAGCGCATCCTGATCCATGGCGCGGCCGGCGGGCTGGGCGGTTTCGCGGTGCAGTTCGCGCGCCGCGCCGGCGCCAAGGTGTTCACCACTGCGCTGACCCGCGATTTCGACTACGTGCTCGGCCTGGGCGCCGACCATGCCATCGACTACCAGACCGGCCAGTTCGAGGCGGTTGTCAGTAACATTGACCTGGTGCTCGACTACGTCGGCGCAGACACCCTCGCTCGCTCCTGGCAGGTGCTCTCTGCCAACGGCGCCATCGTCAGCACTGCCTCCCCGGCGATCCTGCAGAGCACTCCCGCCGGCAGCCGCGGCCTGTGGTTCATGAGCAAGCCCGACGCCGAGCGGCTACAGGAGATCGCCGTAGACGTCACGCACGGCCGCCTGCAATCTCGGGTCGACGCCGTGGTTCCCTTCGATGATCTGCCCGCCGTGATCGAACGCAACCGCACCCGACCGCAACTCGGCAAGACCGTCGTCGCCTTCTCCCTCTGACTCATCCATCCGCATCCATTCATAAAGGAAATACAACATGAGCATCCTGATTACCGGTGCCTCCGGCACCATCGGCTCCCTGATCCTGCAACGCCTGGCGTCGGCCAACGTCGAACTCAAGGCCTTGGTTCGCACGCCCGGCAAGGCCTTGCTACCCGACGGCGTGACCGAGGTCGTGGGCGACATGAGCAGCCCCAAATCCATGCGCGCGGCGCTGTCGTCGGTGCGCACCCTGTTCCTGCTCAACGCGGTGACGCCAGATGAAGTGACGCAAGCGCTGATGACGCTGAATCTGGCCAAGGAGGCGGGAATCGAACGCATCGTCTACCTCTCGGTAATCCACGCCGATCTCTACACAAATGTTCCGCACTTCACGGGCAAGCACACGGTTGAGCGGATGATCGAGAGCCTGGAGCTGCCGGCGACCATCCTGCGGCCAGCCTATTTCATGCAGAACGACGAGCGTATCAAGTCCGTGATCGAAGGCTATGGCATCTATCCGATGCCGATCGGCGAGGCCGGAGTGGAAATGATCGACGTGCGCGACATCGCTGACATCGCGGCGGCCGAGCTGTTGGCGCGCCATCACACGACGCATGCGCTGCCGCGCCGCACGCTCGAACTGGTGGGCCCCGAGATCCTGACCGGACCGGTTGCCGCCGGCGTCTGGGGCGAGGAGCTCCACCGCGAGATTCACTACGGTGGAGATGGACTTGACGGTTTCGAGCAGCAATTGGCGGCCTATGGCCCCGATTGGATGGCCTATGACATGCGCCTGATGATGGGACGCATCCAGACCATCGGCATGCATGCCGCACCAGGCGTAGTGGAGGTGCTGGAGAAGATGCTGGGGCGTCCGCTGCGCAATTATCGTGATGCGGTCCGTGATCTGCTGAAGCAGGATTAAGCGCCTAAGCTGAGGGAGCCCATCTTGGTGGGCTCTCTTATATGAAATTTCGCTCCTGGCCGGAAGCGAACATCAAGAGGCAACTGTCATCGGCCCCACATCTTCCGATGTTATCGAGATGAACCCAAGTGTTGCCGCGTTGATAGCTCTCCAATTTCCCTGAGCCTTGAGAAAGAATGCTTTGCTCACTGCATAGTCACTGATTCCAAATTTAACGTGGTCAAACATAATTTCTCCAGAGGTGTGTAGGGCTGTCGAACGACCGCTGGTGGCCCAGACTGTGTAAAAACGGATCCAATCGGGATCCGGCTTCAAATATAACGTAACTTTCTTGTTTTTCGAGTAAACGAAATAAGCGTTGCCGTGTCCTAGCGATATCTCGTCATATTTCGGGTAATCAATATGGGGCGCTTCATCGAAGGCAGGGATCGGACACAAGGCATATTGCTTCCAGAGCGGCTGGACGACTACGTTACAACGCGGTAAGGCGTAGGGCGTAATAGCGAAGCGCATTACGCCGTATGTTTGGTCGACATCATGCAGTTTCTCCTATTGCTATTCGCCCCAATTCATTTGACATCGCTTGCCTTAGTGAGGCATCACATGCGGCGTAATGCGCTTCGCTATTACGCCCTGCAACGTGCGTCTTACCGCATTATAAATATCAATTCATGGAATAGTCCGGAGAACCCATAGTGACAGCATATCTTTCTATTTCCACCCTTCTGGCGGGCATCCTGTCGGTGCATCCTGCCATGGCCGCCGGCATGGCGCCGGCAGCAAAGGAAACACAAGTCTTGCAAAGAATCCGCGTGCAGGGAACCGATCGCGAAATGGGCATGGGGATTGCCGAGTTTCCTCCGAACGCCGAAAAACCCCGCCACAAGGCGATCGGGCCTGAGGTCGTGTATGTGCTTGAAGGGGAAATAACAGTTCTGGTAGATGGCGTGCCTGCAAAAGTTGTCCATGCGGGCGAGAGTTACCAGCTTGCCGCAAAAGATGTTCATGTCACTAAAGCAGGGCCGGCAGGCGCAAAAACCATTGCGTCGTGGGTGACCGTGCCAGGCAGGCAATTTAACGTATTTGTGCCGAAATGATCAGGCGGCCGTGGCCGCTGGTAGCCGATTGCAGGCGCTCGCAGGCAACACGCAACTTTAAAACAATTCCTTCTGCCTCCCCACCAGCGCCGCAAAATTATCGTCCAGAAACGGCAATATCGCATCCGCCAGCGGCTGCAGCTGCCGGCTCAGGTAGTGGTCGTAGTCAATCGCCGAGCGCTGCGTTTCCAGCGGCTCGGGGCCGGCCGTGGTCATGACGTAGCTGATCCAGCCGCCGTTCTGGTACTGCAGCGGCCGGCCTTGCTCGCGGTTGAATTCATCGGCGACGCGCGCGGCGCGTACATGCTGCGGCACGTTGCGCTGGTACGCATCGAGAGGCCGCCTCAGGCGCTTGCGGTAGACCAGCAACTCATCGAATTCGCCGTTAAGCGTGCGGCTGACATAGTCGCGCACATAGGACTGGTAGGGTTCGCGCTTGAATATGTGCTGGTAAAGCTGCTGCTGGAATTGCTTGGCCAGCGGCGTCCAGTCGGAGCGTACCGACTCCAGCCCCTTGTACACCATCTCTTCCGTGCCATCTGCGTTCACGATCAATCCGGCGTAGCGCTTCTTGCTGCCCAGTTCGGCGCCGCGGATGGTCGGCATCAGGAAGCGATGGTAATGGGTGTCGAACTCCAGTTCCAGCGCGCATTCGATATCCAGCGTTTGCCGCAGGTGCCGCCGCCACCATGCGTTGACGTCCTGCGCCAGTGCATTGCCGATCCGGGCCGCCTGTTGCTCCGTATGCGGCTGCTTGAGCCAGACAAACGTGGAGTCGGTGTCGCCGTAGATGACCTGGTAGCCTTTGGCCTCGATCAGTTCGCGTGTCTTGTGCATGATTTCATGGCCGCGCATGGTGATCGACGACGCCAGGCGCGGATCGAAGAAGCGGCAGCCGGTCGATCCCAGCACGCCGTAGAAGGCGTTCATGATGATCTTCAAGGCTTGCGACAGCGGCTGGTTGTGCTGGCGTTTTGCCGTTTCGCGCCCTTGCCAGATCTGGCTGACGATGGCCGGCAAGCTGTGTTTGGTGCGGGAGAAGCGGGCGCCGCGGAAGCCTGGCACGGAATCGCTGTCGGCGGGATGCTGCATGCCTTCGACCAGTCCGACCGGGTCGATCAGGAAGGTGCGGATGATCGAGGGGTAAAGGCTCTTGTAGTCCAGGACCACGACCGAATCGTACAGGCCGGATTGCGAATCCATCACGAAGCCGCCGGGACTGGGTTCGCCCGAGACATCGCCGAGGTTCGGCGCGACGTAGCCCTGGCGGTGCATATGGGGCAGGTACAGGTGGCCGAAGGCCGCTACCGATCCGCCGCTGCGGTCTGCCGGCAAGCCGGTGACGGCGGCGCGCTCCAGCAGGAAAGTCAGCAGCTCGGTCTTGGCGAAGATGCGCGTCACCAGCTCGCAGTCTTTCAGGTTGTAGGTCGCCAGCGCCGGCTTGTCCTCGGCGAAGCGGCGGTCGATTTCCGCCATGCGCTGGTAGGGATTGGTGATCGATTTTCCTTCGCCCAGCAGGGTTTGGGCGACATGCTCCAGGCTGAAGGAGGGAAAATTCCAGGTCGCCGATTTCAGCGCTTCGATGCCGTCGATGATCAGGCGGCCGGCGGCGGACGCGAAATGATGGTTCGGCTTGAAGCCGTGTTCGCGCCACTCCATCTGGCTGCCGCCGCGGCCGATGCGCAGCGGCATGCCGTATTCCTGGGCATGTTTTTGCAGGACGCGCAAATCGAACTGCACCAGGTTCCAGCCGATGATGGCGTCGGGATCGTGCCGCTCCAGCCATTGGTTCAGTTTCTCCAGGAGGAGCGGGCGGCTGGCGCAATACTCCAGGTCGAAATCGATCTCGCCGGCGTCTCCGTTGGGCGGCCCCAGCATGTACACCTGGCGCTGGCCGCAGCCTTCGAGAGCGATGGAATACAAATCGCCATGCGCCGTTGTCTCGATATCGAGCGATACCAGCTTCAGCTGCGGACGATACCCGGCTGCCGGTTTCATGAAGCTGTCGAGCATGGGCCCGCTGCCGTTCGGCTCGCCGGCGAACCAGACCGGGGCCGTGATGAAGCGCTCCATCAGATAACGTTCGGGCGGGCGGATGTCGGCTTCGTAGACGTCGACGCCATGCTCCTTCAGCAGCTTGTCCAGCTTGATCAGCTGGCGGTGCTGCTGGACATACAGGCCCAGCACCGGGCGCGAGTGGAAATCTTTCAAGAGCAGCGGGCGCAGCTCGAACCGGCGTTCGTTGCGCAATACGCTTTCAGCCTGTTGCTGCTGCGCGGCCGGGATGAACGCCACCGACTGCTGGGGAGACAGGCGGACATGCTGCGGGCCGCTGTCGGTCGCCAGCCAGAACTCGACTTCTGTGCCATCGGGAGTGTCGCGCCAGTGCCTGGTCAGGATGAAACCTTGTTGTGCCACGCTACTGCCTTATATAGAACTGCTCTCATTTGCGCATCGACGCGATGCTGGGGACCAGGTCTTGCAATGATACATTTCATGAATGCACTTTGCTGCCGACGCCAGCCCGGAAGAATGCAATTATTCCGAAACTCTGGCCGTTGCCGCGTTGTCGGAGCAGGAGGGCTTGCAAGGCAAAGCGATAGCCGGAAAATCGCCAGGGATTGGCGCCATAGTTATTCGCAATCCGGGCGATAGTTTTAAATTCAATTTAGATTGCTTGCAATTTAATTTTAAGCGATATATTATTCAAGCCATGGACACCAGCAAACAGACGACTGCAAACCTTGCCCCGGAATCATTCGGGCCGGACAGCCTGCTGCTGGACAATCAGCTATGCTTTGCGCTGTATTCCGCATCGCTGACCATGACCAAGATATACAAGCCGCTGCTGCAGAAAATGGGCCTGACCTATCCGCAATACCTGGTGCTGCTGACCCTGTGGGAGCGTGACGAATTGACTGTGTCTGCCCTCGGCGAGCGCCTGTTCCTGGATTCCGGCACCCTGACACCTTTGCTCAAGCGCCTGGAAAGCAGCGGTTTTTTGCGCCGCCAGCGCTCGTCTCACGATGAACGCCAGGTGATCGTCAGCCTGACCGCGGCGGGCAAGAACCTGCGCCAGCAGGCGCTAGCGATACCGCCGCAGGTAAGCTGCAGCGCAGAATGTTCGCTGGATGAGCTGCAAGCGCTGACCCAGGAGTTGCGGCGCTTGCGCGCTGCGATGGCCGGCAATATCGCTTAAGAAGGATAGGGAGTGCGCTTTTGCATGGAATATAAGTTGTGAGCAATATGATTGTGTAATTAAGAATTTCCTTATACCTCGTTTCATTCTTGCGTCATCTTAATGTTGTACCTTTGATCCGGATCGTCAGTACGGCCGACTGCGCTGATCCAAAGGATTTTCCAACCGGCCAATAAAGGAAACCATCATGTCAGTCGAAAAAGTTCTGTACCGCGCTCAAGCCACCGCAACCGGAGGCCGTGACGGCCGCGCTGTGTCATCCGATAACGTGCTGGACGTCAAGTTGACCACGCCGAAAGAATTGGGCGGCGCCGGCGGTGTCGGCACCAATCCTGAACAATTGTTTGCAGCCGGTTATTCCGCCTGCTTCATCGGCGCCATGAAATTCGTCGCCTCGCAAGAAAAAATTTCCCTGCCTGCAGACGTGTCGATCACCGGCCTGGTAGGCATCGGCCAGATCCCAGGCGGCTTCGGCATCGAAGTCGAACTGCGCATTTCCCTGCCAGGCATGGACGCCGGCGCTGCGGAAGACCTGGTCAACAAGGCGCACAAAGTCTGCCCTTATTCCAATGCAACCCGCGGCAACATCGACGTTACCCTGACTTTGGTGTAATCAACCGGGCGAATCGCATCTGCATCCGCATCCGCCCAGCCTGGCTTGCCAGGCTTTTTTTTCGTCAGCCAAGCTTGAAAACGGCAGCGGTCTGCGCCAGCTGCGCTGCCTGGTCCTGCAGGCTTTGGGCGGCTGCCGCGGCCTGTTCGACCAGCGCGGCGTTCTGCTGGGTGATGTCGTCTATGTGACCCATGGCACGGTTGATCTCTTCGATGCCGCTGCTTTGCTCCCCGGTTGCGGCAGTAATCTCATGCATGATGTCCGCCACCCGCTTGACCGCGGCGACGATGCCCTGCATGGTCTGGCCGGCCGCATCCACCAGCTTGCCGCCGGCATCTACCTGTTCCACCGAGTCGCTGATCAAGCCTTTGATTTCCTTGGCGGCGGCAGCCGAACGCTGCGCCAGGCTGCGCACTTCCGCCGCCACCACCGCAAAGCCGCGTCCCTGTTCGCCGGCCCGCGCAGCTTCCACCGCGGCGTTCAGCGCCAGGATGTTGGTCTGGAAAGCGATGCCGTCGATCACGCCGATGATGTCGTGGATCTTGCGCGAGCTGTCCTTGATCGCATTCATCGTATCCACCACCTGGCCGACCGCCTGACCGCCGGCGACCGCCTGTCCCGATGCGCCGATCACCAGCTGGTTGGCATGCTGGGCGCTGTCGGCGTTTTGTTTTACTGCCGCCGTCAGCTGTTCCAGCGAACTGCTGGTCTGTTCCAGCGAGGCCGCTTGTGATTCGGTGCGCGCCGACAGGTTGGCGTTGCCCTCCGCGATTTCCTGCGAGGCGCGCGCCATTTCGCCGGTGCCTTGCCGCACATTGCCGATGACTCCGGCCAGTCCCTGGCTGATGCCATTGATGGCGCGTTCCAGCTGGCCGATTTCGTCGCCCCGGTCGCTTTCCAGGGTAGCGCTCAGGTCGCCCGCCGCCAGCTGCTGCGCTGCCTGCTTGACTCTTTCCAGCGGCTGGCTGATGGTGTTGCGGATCAGCCAGTACAGCGCCGCCACCATGACCAGCACCGCCGCCAGGCCGAACAAGGCATTGCGGTTGCGCAGCGTGGTGATTTCCTGCGTCAGCTCGGCGGCGTCCTCGTTGCCGACAATCTGCCAGTTCCAGTTCTTGTACAGCGCGAAGGCGGCGATTTTTTCCGGTCCCTTGGCAGCGCCTTCCGGCAAGGCATAACGCATGCTGCCTTCCTTGTGCTCAAGGATTTCCCTGATGAAGTCGCGGCCGTCGGCGTCCTTGAGCGCCAGCACATTCTTGCCTTCGTCGGCCGGCGCCACCAGCAGCTTGCCAAGGTCCTTGCCCTGGGCCGCATTGAGCACATAGAAATAACCGGACTCGCCCAGCTTGACCGAGCGGATGCGAGTCTTCAGCGTCTCGATGTCGCTGCTGATGTCGACCCCGACAAACAGCGCGCCGACGATGGCGCCGGCCTCGTCCTTGACCGGGTTATAGGCGGTCATGTATTCCTTGCCGAACAGGGTGGCGCGGCCGACATACGGCAAGCCGCCCTGCAGGCGCGCATAGCCGGGATGGCCGTGGTCAAGCACGGTGCCTATCGCGCGCTCGCCGTTTTCTTTCTTGAGCGAGGTCGAGATACGGATGAAGTCCTCGCCGTTCTTGATGAAGATCGTCGCTACCGCCCGGCTGGCCGAAGTGAAGCGGTCGGCGATGGAAAAATTCATGTTGATCACGTCATTGCCGTTTTTCAGCAGCGGCGTCGGCTTGCCGGCGACATCGACGGTCTTGCTGCCGTCGATAGAAAATTTTCCGGGGAAATAACTGGCCAGCAGCAGCGCGAAACGGTCGGCTTCGCTTTTATGGCTGGCGTCGAATGTATCGAGCATCTGGATCATGGTGCCGGTCCTGCCGGAAATGTCGCGCGCTCCGCGCTGCTCCAGCAATTGCGAAGTGGCGCTGGCGCTGGCCCAGCCGTAGACCAGGAAGATCAGGGCGGCCAGCAAAAAGGTAAACAAGCTGAGCTTGATGCCTACGTTGAGGCTGTTGAAGAATTTATTGTTCATTGACTATCCTTTTCTTGTTGGATGGGCCGGGCTGGCGAGTGGCGTCCTGCCGAATTCCTGGCAATCAAAGTCAATAACGACAACTTTCGCGAAAGTTGAAGGGCGCGCAAGCGCGGCCGGCTGCCTGGGGCCTCAAGAAACGATGCGGCTTGCCGTTAACAGGATCAGGAGACAGGATCAGGAGGGCGGCTAGCTGGCATCCGCCATTCCTGAGTTAAAGGCTCACGTGCAACTGAAATCCCATTCGAAAAGAAAATCATGACCTGGTTCTATAACTTGAAAATCGCAACCAAACTGCTGCTGTCGTTTGCGTTGATATTGATGCTGACACTGGTGCTGGGCGTGGCCTCGATCACGCAACTGGGGCAGGTCAACGCCACCACCAACGAAATCAACACCAACTGGCTGCCGAGCGTGCGGCTGCTGCTGACCATGAAGAGCAACCTGGCGCTGCTGCGCAATGTCGAAATGCAGCACGTCATGTCGAATGACGCGGCGGACATGGACAAGAGCGCCCAGTTCATCAGCGAGATCCGGGGCGGCCTGCAAAAGAGCATGAGCGAATATGCGCCCTTGGTGTCGGAACAGGAACGCGCTGTATACGACCAGCTCAAGGATAAAATCCCGCAGTACCTGGAGATGGACAAGAAAATCGTCGACATCTCGCGCGCCTTCAGGAAAGACGATGCGGCAAAGGAAATACGCGGCGATTCCCTGGCAGCCATCGTCGAGCTGGACAAGCAGGTTGAACGCCTGGTGAAAATCAATAGCGACGGCAGCGCCGCCTCGGCGAAAGAGGGCGAAGCCATCTATAACAAGGCCCGGGTCTGGATGATAGGGCTGATGATCGGGATGCTGCTGCTGGGTTTCGTCCTGGCGCTGTGGATTGCGCGAGTAGTGTCCCAGCCCCTGGGGTTTGCGGTAGACGTGGCGCGCCGCGTTGCCGGCGGCGATTTGACGGCGGACATAGAAGTCAGGTCCAGGGACGAGACCGGACAGCTGATGCAAGCGCTGAAAGACATGAACCAGAGCCTGCAGAAAATTGTCGGCGAGGTGCGCAGCGGCACCGATACCATCGCTACCGCCTCCAGCCAGATTGCGGCCGGCAACCAGAACCTGTCGCAGCGTACGGAAGAGCAAGCCAGTTCGCTGGAAGAAACCGCGGCGTCGATGGAGCAGCTGACCTCGACCGTCAAGCAGAATGCCGATAACGCCAGCCAGGCCAACCAGCTGGCGGTGTCCGCTTCGGAAGTGGCGCTGCATGGCGGCACGGTGGTGACCCAGGTGGTGAGCACCATGGGCGCGATCAATACCTCGTCGAAAAAGATTGTCGACATCATCGGCGTGATCGACGGCATCGCGTTCCAGACCAACATCCTGGCGCTGAACGCCGCGGTGGAAGCGGCCCGGGCCGGCGAACAGGGGCGCGGTTTTGCGGTAGTGGCGGCGGAAGTGCGCAGCCTGGCGCAGCGTTCGGCTGCCGCGGCCAAGGAAATCAAGGGACTGATCGACGACTCGGTTGAAAAAGTCGGGCTCGGCTCGCGCCTGGTCGACCAGGCCGGCACCACCATGGAAGAAATCGTGGCCAGCGTGCGCCGTGTGACCGACATCATGGGCGAAATCACTGCCGCCAGCCAGGAGCAGACCGCCGGCATCGAGCAGATCAACCAGGCCATCAGCCAGATGGACCAGGTGACCCAGCAGAACGCTGCTTTGGTGGAAGAAGCAGCGGCGGCGGCGGCCAGCCTGCAGGACCAGGCCGGCGTGCTGGCGGATGTGGTCGGCGCTTTCAAGCTGGAGCGCGTGCATGGCGCGGCGCAGGCAAACCGGATGATCGATATCACGCCGCATGCGCAGATGCTGCGCGGCGCCGCTGCCTAGCCTGGCGCGGCGCGGCGCCGCCATGCCCGGAGCAAGCGGCGTTTTAGGCTCTTGTTCGCGGCATCGGCGTGCGGCCGCCGTGTTTATATTGCAATACGGGCAGTTGCCGCAGCAGGCGGCGCTGCCAACCATGTTAAGGCGCACCGAATGACTATCAAACCGAGCACCAGGGCGGCGACGGCTTCAGCTCGGGATTTTTTGCTGACCGACGGCGATTTTTCCAGGGTCCGCGCGCTGATCCACCAGCGCGCCGGCATCGCGCTGGGCGAACAAAAGCGCGAGATGGTCTACAGCCGCCTGTCGCGCCGTCTGCGCGAACTCGGCATGAACGACTTTACTTCGTACCTGGCCTTGCTGGAAGGCGAAAAGGACAGCGCCGAGTGGCAAGCCTTCACCAATGCCTTGACCACCAACCTGACGGCGTTTTTCCGCGAGGCGCATCATTTTCCGCTGCTGGCGGAGCACGCAAAAAAATGCGCGGCGCCGGTGACTGTCTGGTGTTCGGCCGCGTCCACCGGCGAAGAGCCGTATTCGATCGCGATGACCCTGATCGAAGCGCTGGGCAGCCGCGCCGCCACGGCCAGCGTGATCGCTACCGACATCGACACCCAGGTGCTGGAAAAGGCCGCGGCCGGCGTCTACACCATGGAGCAGGTCAGCAAGCTGCCGCTGGAACGCCTCAAGCGCTTCTTCCTGAAAGGCAGCGGCGCCCGTGCCGGGCAGGTGCGGATACGGCCGGAAGTGGCGGCCATGGTCAAGTTCGGCCAGCTCAACCTGCTGGATACGCAATGGGGCTTGAAAGAACCGTTCGACGTCATCTTTTGCCGCAACGTGATGATCTATTTCGACAAGCCGACACAGAACAGGATCCTGCAGCGCTTCGCGCCCTTGATGAAACCGCAAGGCTTGCTGTTTGCCGGGCATTCGGAGAATTTTTCCTACGCCAGCCAGCCGTTCCGGCTGCGCGGCCAGACCGTCTATGAACTCGATTCCCGGCAAGCCAAGGGCGGCGCATGATTTCAGCGGCGGAAGAGTCGGTGGCGACCCATCATTATTTTGACCGCGAGTTCGACAGCGCGGCGGTCAAGCTGCTGCCCAACGAATACTACGTCACGCCCGACGACATGGTGCTCAGCACCGTGCTCGGTTCTTGCGTGGCGGCCTGCGTGCGCGACAGCACGGCAGGAGTCGGCGGCATGAATCACTTCATGCTGCCCGATGACGGCAACTCCGGCAACAGCGCGTCTGCCTCCATGCGCTACGGCGCTTACGCCATGGAGATGCTGCTCAACGAACTGCTCAAGGCGGGCGCGCGCCGCGAACGGCTGGAGGCCAAGGTGTTTGGCGGCGGCGCGGTGCTGGCGAACATGACGATGCTCAACATCGGCGACCGCAATGCCGATTTTGTATTGCGTTACCTGCAGATGGAACAGGTACGGGTGGCGGCGCAAGACTTGCGCGGCAACCTGCCGCGCCGGATCAGCTATTTCCCGAGGAGCGGCAAGGTCATGGTGCGCAGGCTGCACCGCATCAACGAAGCCGAACAGGTCCAGCGCGACGAACAGAAACTGGTGCAGACGCTGGCGCAGCAGCCGGTGCGCAGCAAGGTGGAATTATTCAATACGGCAGTCGGCAAGAAAGCCGTAAAACAAGGTGGAGGCAGCGCGTGAGCGATAAAAAAATCAAAGTATTGTGTGTGGACGATTCGGCGCTGATACGCAGCTTGATGACCGAAATCATCAATAGCCAGCCGGACATGACCGTGGTGGCGACGGCGCCCGATCCGCTGGTGGCGCGCGACCTGATCAAGCAGCTCAATCCCGACGTATTGACGCTGGATGTCGAAATGCCGCGCATGGATGGACTGGATTTCCTGGAAAAGCTGATGCGCCTGCGGCCGATGCCGGTGCTGATGGTGTCTTCGCTGACGGAGCGCGGTTCCGAAATCACGCTGCGCGCGCTGGAGCTGGGGGCGGTCGATTTCGTCACCAAGCCGCGCCTCGGCATACGCGAAGGCTTGCTGGAATATACCGACCTGATCGCCGACAAGATCCGCGCCGCCGCCCGCGCCCGCCTGCAATCGGCGCGCCGGCCCGCGGCCGATGCGGCGGCAGCGGGACAGGCGCCGCTGCTGCGCAGTCCTTTGCTGAGTACTGAAAAACTGATCATCATCGGCGCTTCCACCGGCGGCACCGAAGCGATCCGGGAAGTATTGCAGCCGCTGCCGCCGGATTGCCCGGGCATCATGATCGCGCAACACATGCCGCCCGGCTTTACCCGGTCGTTCGCGCAGCGCCTGGACGGCTTGTGCCGCATCACCGTCAAGGAAGCGGAGCACGGCGAGCGGGTATTGCCGGGCCATGCTTATATCGCGCCCGGCGGTTTCCATCTGTCGCTGGCGCGCAGCGGCGCCAACTATGTCGCCCACCTGGACCAGGAAGATCCGGTCAACCGCCATCGGCCTTCGATCGACGTGCTGTTCGATTCGGTCGCCCAGCATGCCGGCAAGAACGCCATCGGCGTGATCCTGACCGGCATGGGACGGGACGGCGCGGCCGGTTTGCTGCGCTTGCGCCAGGCTGGCGCTTACACCCTGGCGCAAGACGAAGCCAGCTGCGTGGTGTTCGGCATGCCGCGCGAAGCGATCGCCATGGGGGCGGCCAACGAGGTAGCCGGCATAGCGGAAATGAGCGCACGCCTGATGGCGCGCCTGATGTCGTACGGCGAACGCTCGAACCGGGTGTAAAAAACGGTGTGAACAATATCCGCCCTGTGTTTTTTTACATTTGTGACGTTATACAGGCATGGCGTCAGGAATGCGGGCATGCGTGCCAGGTCCTATTTTTAGTGTGGAGTAATCATGGTTGATAAAAGTATCAAAATTCTGGTGGTGGACGATTTTCCTACCATGCGGCGGATTGTAAGGAACCTGTTGAAAGAACTCGATTTCGTCAATGTCGACGAAGCCGAGGACGGCGCGGCAGGACTGGCTAAGCTAAAGGACGGCAATTTCGGGTTTGTCGTGTCCGACTGGAACATGCCGAACATGGATGGCTTGACCATGCTGCAATCGATACGCGCCGATCCGGCCCTGTCCAGGCTGCCGGTGCTGATGGTGACGGCCGAAGCCAAGAAGGAAAACATCATCGCCGCCGCCCAGGCCGGCGCCAACGGCTATGTGGTCAAGCCTTTTACCGCGGCCACGCTGGAGGAAAAGATCACCAAGATATTCGAGAAAATTGCGAAAGAGAGTGCTTGATATGAGCCTGCACGCCTTACAGATGCCGGCCGCCGGCGACTCCGCCGAGCAGCTGGTCAACCGCATCGGCCACCTGACGCGCCTGCTGCGCGAAAGCATGCGCGAACTCGGCCTGGACCAGGAAATCGCCAAGGCGGCGCAGGCGATCCCGGATGCCCGCGATCGCCTGAACTACGTGGCGGCGATGACAGAGCGCGCCGCCGAACGGGCCTTGAACGCGATCGACGTCGCCCAGCCGATCCAGGAAAAACTCAGCAAGCAAGCCAAGACGCTCAGCCAGCGCTGGGATGAATGGTTTGTCAGCCCGGTCGAGCTGGACGATGCCCGGGTGCTGGTGCTGGATACCCGCAATTACCTGAAAGACGTGCCGCAGCAGGCTTCGGCCATCAATGCGCAGCTGATGGAAATCATGATGGCGCAGGACTTCCAGGACCTGACCGGCCAGGTCATCAAGAAAATGATGGAAGTCGTGCAGGAAATGGAAAAACAGCTGCTGCAGGTGCTGATCGACAACACGCCGCTGGAAAAACGCAGTGAAGGCAACGGCCTGTTGAACGGTCCGCAAATGAACGCGGATGAAAATCCCGATGCGGTATCCGACCAGGAGCAGGTCGACGACCTGCTGTCGAGCCTGGGCTTCTGACCCGGATCATGGCGAATCCGCATCACGCCTGAAACAAAAGCGGCCAGGGCGGCGGTGAACACGCCCCGGCCGCAGCGATTGCCTGAGCAGCACCGCTATCCCCGCCTTGTTTGCCCGATTGCATCTGCGCCCTTGCATCAATAATCGATATTGATAGGGCGCTGTTCGTCCCTTCTGGTTCGGAGCATGCATGGCGGAAGAAAGCGATCTCGAAAAGACGGAACCCGGTTCTCCCCGGCGCCTGGAAAAGGCGCGCGAAGAAGGCCAGGTTGCCCGTTCGCGCGAGCTGAGCACGTTTGTCATGCTGAGCACCGGCATAGGCGGCTTGTGGCTGACGGCCGTGCCGATGGCGGAGCATATCGGCCATGCCTTGCGGCAGGGCATGCAATTCAAGCGCGCCGCCGGCTTCGATACCTCCTATATGCTGACCCAGGCCGCTGCTGCCGGGCAGGAAGCGCTGCAGGCTTTGCTGCCGTTGCTGGCCATGCTGGCGCTGGCGGCCCTGGCGGCGCCGCTGATGCTGGGCGGCTGGCTGTTTGCGCCGGATGCGCTGGCGCCCAAATTCTCCAAGCTCAATCCAATGGCCGGTATTGCTCGCATCTTTTCCAGCCAGTCGCTGGCGGAACTGTTCAAGGCATGCACCAAATCGGTACTGGTGGGCGGCATCGCCTACTGGGTCATGTCGCGCAATCTGGACACGCTGCTGGGCTTGCTGAGCGAACCGGTGCACGGCGCATTGGCGCATACGGTACGGCTGGTGGCCAATTGCTGCGGCCTGATCATTGCTTCGCTGCTGCTGGTGGCAGCCATCGACGTGCCCTACCAGCTGTGGAGTTATTACCGCAAGCTGCGCATGACGCGCGAAGAGCTGAAGCAGGAACACAAGGAAAGCGAAGGCGATCCGCACGTCAAGGGGCAGATCCGGCGCCAGCAGCAACAGATGGCGCGGCGGCGCATGATGGCCGAGGTGGCGACCGCCGACGTGGTGGTCACCAACCCGACCCACTTTGCGGTCGCGCTCAAATACAGCGACAAGGAAATGCGCGCGCCCCGGGTGGTTGCCAAGGGCACCGACCTGGTAGCGCTGCGCATCCGCGCCATCGGCGCCGAACACAAGATTCCCATGCTGGAAGCACCGCCCCTGACCCGGGCGCTGTATCGCCATACCAACCTGGGCGAAGAAATCCCGGCGGCGCTGTACACCGCGGTGGCTGAAGTGCTGGCCTGGGTTTACCAGCTGCAGCGCTGGCGCAGCGAGGGCGGCATCGCGCCACGCACACCGGCCGACCTGCCGGTTCCCGATTCACTCGACACTTTAGGAAGCCCGGCATGAAGCCAGCAGGCCCAGCTTTTTCATTCAGTTCCTTGCCCCGCCTGGGGGCCGCCATATTGGCCGGCAACAGCGTCAAGGGCATGGCCGGTCCGGTGCTGATCGTCATGATCCTGGGCATGATGATCCTGCCCCTGCCGCCGTTCCTGCTCGACTTGCTGTTCACCTTCAATATCGCGCTGTCGGTGATGGTGCTGCTGGTCAGCATGTACACCATGAAAGCGCTGGATTTCGCCGCCTTTCCGGCGGTGTTGCTGTTTTCGACCTTGCTGCGCCTGTCGCTCAACGTCGCTTCCACCCGTGTGGTGCTGCTGGAGGGCCATACCGGGCCGGACGCCGCCGGCAAGGTGATCGAAGCCTTCGGCCATTTCCTGGTGGGCGGCAATTTCGCCGTCGGCATCGTGGTGTTCGTGATCCTGGTGGTGATCAACTTCATGGTCATCACCAAGGGCGCGGGGCGGATTGCTGAAGTCGGCGCGCGCTTCACGCTGGATGCGATGCCTGGCAAGCAGATGGCGATCGACGCCGACCTCAACGCCGGCCTGATCGGTGAGGACGTAGCGCGCAAGCGCCGCGCCGAGGTCGCGCAGGAAGCGGATTTCTACGGCTCCATGGACGGCGCCAGCAAGTTCGTGCGCGGCGATGCGGTGGCCGGCTTGCTGATCATGGTGATCAATGTGGTCGGCGGCCTGATCGTCGGCGTCGCCCAGCATGGCCTGGATATTTCGGTGGCGGCCAAGAACTACACCTTGCTGACCATCGGCGACGGCCTGGTGGCGCAGATTCCGGCGCTGGTGATTTCTACCGCCGCCGGCGTCATCGTCTCGCGCGTGACGACCGATGAAGATGTTGGCCAGCAGCTGATGGGGCAGCTGTTCTCCAATCCGCAGGTGCTGTTCCTGACCGCCGGCATCATCGGCCTGATGGGGCTGGTGCCGGGCATGCCGCATGTGGCGTTCCTGATCATTGCCGGCGGCCTGGTATATCTCGGCCGGCGCCTGCTGCAGAAAAACGCGGCGGTGGAATATGCCGCCAAGGCGCCGCCGCCGTCCGCGGCAGCTGCCGAGCCGGCGGACGCCAGCTGGGACGACGTGGCGCTGGTCGATCCGCTCGGACTGGAAGTCGGCTACCGCCTGATTTCCCTGGTCGACCGCAGCCAGAACGGCGAACTGCTGGGCCGCATCAAGAGCATCCGCAAGAAGTTCGCGCAGGACATCGGCTTCCTGGTGCCGGTAGTGCACATCCGCGACAACCTGGAACTCAAGCCGAATTCCTATGTGATCACGCTCAAAGGCGTCGAGATCGCCAATGGCGAAGCCTGGCCTGGCCAATGGATGGCGATCAATCCGGGGCAGGTCAGCGCCACCTTGCCCGGCGTGCAGACGGCCGATCCGGCGTTCGGCCTGCCGGCGGTCTGGATCGAAAGCCACATGCGGGAACAGGCGCAGATCTACGGTTACACCGTGGTCGACGCCAGCACCGTGATCGCCACCCACCTGAACCACCTGATCCATGCCCATTCGGCGGAACTGCTGGGACGGCAGGAAGTGCAGCAGCTGCTGGACCGGGTCGCCAAGGACGCGCCGAAACTGATCGAAGACCTGGTGCCCAAGCTGCTGTCGCTGACGACGCTGCAGAAAATATTGCAAAACCTGCTGGACGAAAGCGTATCGATACGCGACATGCGCACCATCCTCGACGTCCTGCTGGAGCACGGAGGCACGGTCAGCGACGCCACCGAACTGACATCGCTGGTGCGGCTGGCGCTGGGCCGGGCGATCACCCAGCAGCTGTTCCCCGGCAACGGCGAACTGCAGGTGATCGGCCTCGACGGCTCGCTCGACCGCGTCCTGCTGCAGGCATTGAGCAACGGCAGCGGGCTCGAGCCGGGGCTGGCCGACAGCCTGCTGGCGCAGACCCAGGCCGCGATCGCGCGCCAGGAACAGTTCGGCCTGTCGCCGGTGCTGGTGGTGCAGCATCCGCTGCGGGTCTTGCTGGCGCGCTTCCTGCGCCGCAGCCTGCCGCAGCTCAAGGTGCTGTCGCACGCTGAAATTCCTGATACCCGCACCATCAAAGTAACCGCCACTATCGGAGGCAAGGCTTGAACATGCACACTGACAGCGTCACCATCGTCGCCCCGTCCAGCCGCGAAGCGCTGCGCCTGGTGCGCGAACAGCTGGGGCCGGACGCCATCATCGTTTCCAGCCGGGCGACCGCCGCCGGCGCCGAAATCGTCGCCATGCTGGAAACCGCGGGCGATGCGCGGCCGGCGCCGGCACCAACCCTGGCTCCTGTGGTTGCCGTACCGGCGACGGTGGCAGCACCAGTGGTCATACAGCCAGCTACAAGCGCCGCCGCGCCATCCGGCACGGACAGCAACGGTAGCGTTATCAGCGAAATCCATTCGATGCGCGGCATGATCGAGGAGCAGCTGGCCGGCCTGGTGTGGAACGACAAGCAGCGCCGCGACCCGGTGCGCGGCCATCTGCTGCGCACCTTGCTGGGCGCCGGCTTCAGCGCCAGCCTGGCGAAAGCGATGCTGGACCACCTGCCGACCGGCCAGAATTTTGCCTCCGGCATGGCATGGGTCAAGGCCGAACTGGCGCGCAACCTGCCGTTGATGGAAAACGAAGATGCGCTGATGGATGGCGGCGGCGTCTATGCCTTGATGGGCCCGACCGGGGTCGGCAAGACCACCACCACCGCCAAGCTGGCGGCGCGCTGCGTGATGCGCTTCGGCGCCGACAAGCTGGCGCTGCTGACTACCGACAGCTACCGCATCGGCGCATTCGAGCAGTTGCGCATCTACGGCAAGATCCTGGGGGTATCGGTGCATGCGGTGAAAGACGCCGCCGACCTGCGGCTGGTGCTGGAGGATTTGCGCGACAAGCACATGGTCCTGATCGATACGGTCGGCAAGAGCCAGCGCGACCGCAGCGTCTCCGAGCAGGTCGCCATGCTGTGCGGCGCCGGCCGCCCGGTCAAGCGCTTGCTGCTGCTGAACGCCGCCAGCCACGGCGACACCCTGAATGAGGTGGTGCATGCCTACAAGGACAGCGCCGGCGGCAACCAGCTGGCGGGCTGCATCTTCACCAAGACCGACGAAGCCACCCATCCCGGCGCATTGCTGGACACCGTGATCCGCCACCGGCTGCCGGTGCACTACGTTTCTTGCGGCCAGAAAGTGCCGGAAAACCTGATGCTGGCCGAGCGTTCGCAACTGGTCGACAGCGTGTTCCAGAGCGCCAGCCGCAGCGCCTTGTTTGTCCCGGGCGAAGCTGACCTGGGCGAGCTGCCGGCAGCATTGAACAACGACGCCGAACTGGCGGCCGCGTCTGCCGCTACCGAACGCTTGCGCGGCCAATGCCGGCAACTGATCCGGGTGCTGGCGCAGGACGCCGAAGAGCTGGCGGCCAACGCCGCTGCGCTGGCCGGCGGCGGGATCGGCTTCGAGACCAGCAGCCGGTTATGGCGCGACCTGGCGGACGACAGCACCGGCAGCCAGGCGGTGGTTCACAAGCTGCTGGCGCATGCGAAAACGGAAATCGGCGTTGCTTGCAACAGCCATGTGCTGGCAATCAGCGGCAAGACCGAGCTGGCCGCCAGCCGCAGCGGCGACGCCTATGCCTTGCAATCCAGCGTGCTGCTGTCGGATCGCGACGGCATGCCGCTGGCGGCGCCGCATCAATTGCTGTCCACCGTGTTTGCCGCCGCGGCAAACGGCGCTGTAGCCACGCCGGCGCTGCGCCAGCTGGCGTGGGTGCATGGCCAGGATTTCGGCAAGCCGGTGGTGCACCTGCTCGACAAAATGCCGGCGCCAGGCTTGATCGAATCCTGGCAGGCTGAAGGCATGTCATGGCTGGCCCGTGCGCGCGGCACTACTTGCGTGCTGGATGGCGCAGGCAGGACATCGTTGGCGAAGCTGGCGGCGCGGCTGGTGTTCGATGCACCCCAGGCGATGCTCTACAAGGGCAAGCCGGCGCAACAGATGCTGGCGGAGACGACAGTCGCCTTGCCCGGCGATAAACGGCACGATGCGGGCGCATTCAATTTGCGTTGCGTGGCCGTGCGCATCGTCGATCCGCACAGCGGAAAATTGCTGGCCGGCTGGTACCTGCTGGCCAATCTTGCGCCATCGGCGACGGCGTCGCAGCTTGCCGCGTGGGCCTGCTGGAAACAAGCCGCCGATCCTTACTACAAGCTGCTCAAGAAAGCGGTCCAGCAGCTCGATGCCTGCACCGAGCCGGGTGACAGCCGGATGCAAAAGCGCCTGCTGGTCGCTGCACAAGTCAGCACCACCGTCTGGCGCCTGGCGCACAACCGCGACAGCTGGGCCGGCGCCGCTCGCACGCTGCTGGCGCAGCTGGCCGGTCATCGGATCCGTGCCGGCGCGGCCAGCGCCACTTCCGCGGCAGCGCTGTTTGAAGGCTTCGGCAAGCTGATCGCCCTGCTGGATGCGCTGGCGCTGGATGCCGATAGCGTTCCCGGCCTGGCGCCGGCGCCGGGCACTGCGGCGCTGCCCGGATGAGGGGACGTCTGTGAGCAAAGTAGTCAGCGATCAGGCCGATGGTTTGCGCAACCTGATGGCGCAGCATTCGGGCACGCAGGCGGCGCGCGTCATCGCGCTGGTCGGCAGCAGTCCAAGGATAGGCGTCACCAGCGTCGCCTTGAACCTGGCCGCGGCCCTGGTGCAGCAAGGAAAAGAAGTGCTGCTGCTGGACGAGCAGAGCGGCGCACGGTCGGCAACGGCGATGTGGGCCGGCGCCGCGGCGTGCAGCTGGTCCGATGTCGCCGGCGGCCTGCCGCTGTCAACCGCGGCGTCGCGCCTGGCGTGCGGCGCGCTGCTGCTGGCGGTGCGCCAGGGCGATGCCCCTGCCGTGGCTGAGGTGCGCAATCTGTTCCAGGGGCAGGTGATCCTGGTCGACGCCGGCCTGGACCGCGACGGCGCCTTGTCGCCGCTGGCGGCGCAGGCCGACGATGTGGTGGTGCTGCTGCGGCCGCAGGCGGCTTCCATCACGGCTGCCTACGCCTGCATCAAGCAGCTGCATTACGCGCATGCCCTGCAGCGCCTGCGGATCATGCTCAACCTGGCGGCCGGCATGCCGGAGGCGCAGCGCGTGCTGGGCAACCTGGCCGGCGCCGGCAGCCGTTACCTGGGGCTGGCGCTGGAGCCTGCCGGCTGCGTCGCGGAAGACCCGCAGCTGGTGCGCGCGCTGGGACTCAAGTTGAGCGTGGTGGAAGCATTCCAGACCAGCGCCGCGGCAATCGATTTCCGCCGCATCGCTGGCCAGCTGCTGCAATGGCCGCGCCCTGTTGTTAACCGAAATCTGGACACTGTGTGAGTAAAGCAGGAAGAGGAATCCATCATGTATACGGCTCAGGGAAAAATCGATAAATCCGACACACTGGCGCAATACGCGCCGCTGGTGCGGCGCCTGGCTTTGCAGCTGATCGCGAAATTGCCGGCCAGCGTGGAGCTGGACGACATGATCCAGGCCGGCATGTTGGGTTTGCTGGACGCCGCCAACCGCTACCAGGATGACCAGGGCGCGCAGTTCGAAACCTACGCCAGCCAGCGTATCCGCGGCGCGATGCTGGACGAGCTGCGCGCCAACGACTGGCTGTCGCGCGGCTTGCGGCAGTCGTCGCGCAAGGTCGACGCTGCGGTGCAGGCGCTGGAGCAGAAGCTGGCGCGTCCGCCCAGCGAGCGTGAAATCGCGGTGTCGATGCAGCTGTCGCTGGAAGACTACCAGCATCTGCTGCAGGAAATCCACGGTTCGCAGCTGGTGTACTACGAAGACTGCGAAGGCGGCAGCAATGAAAATTCGTTTCTCGACCGCCAGCACGACAGCAGCGATCGCAGCGGCGTCGCCGATCCGTTGCAGCGTCTGCTGGACAGCGGCATGCGCCATATGCTGGTGGAGGCGATCGCCCTGATGCCGGAACGCGAACGGCTGCTGCTCAGCCTGTATTACGAGCAGGAAATGAACCTGCGTGAAATCGGCGCCATCCTGGAAGTCAGCCAGTCGCGCGTCTGCCAGCTGCATAGCCAGGCCATCAGCCGCCTGCGGGTGCGCTTGAATGAAACCAGCCGGAGCGAGGTAGCGTGAGATGAGCGACCTGGCCGGCTTCGGGTCCGGGCTGAGGCGGCTGTTGTTTTGCGGCGCGGCCGGCTGGCTGGCGCCTGCGGCTGTTTTTGCCGGAGAACCGCCGGTGGCTGCAATCAGTCTGAGTACCTATATGGGACGCGCTGAGAATCCGCCGGCCGGGCCCGGCGCTGTCCGGCTTGACAGCGGCGCTGCCGCGGGCGGAAAGGGCAGGGTGGCGGGTTCCTGGAGCGCTTCGGTTTCCACGCCCGCGCTGTTCTACCGCGGGGTGGCTTATCAGTCGGTTCAGGTAGCTCCGGTCGGCAGCGGCGTCTCTTCAGGCTCCAGGACCCGCCGGGTCGGCTGGCGCTACAGTTTCCTGACGGCGCCGCCGGCCGGCATCCATGCCTATCTGTGCAACTACGCCAGGTGCGCCGCTCTCAGCGGCGCCAGCGGCAGCACCGCCGCCTTTGACGGCGACAACGGCTGGTCGAATTTCGTGTTTGCTTTTGTGATCGACGGGCGCGGAGCCCTGGCCCCGGCATTGCAGGGGGCGGCCAGCCAGGTGATGGTCAGCTACGAGTAAATCGGGCTATGGGGGTCGGCGGCGTTCAGCTCGACGCCAGGCTATGGCCGTTGCCGAGCCCGACCTGGTGCTTGCCGTCGGCGCCATACAGCGATTGACCGTGGGCGCGCAGGAAATTGATCGAGCGCCGTACAAAATCCAGGTGGGTGTGGATCATGATGCCGTTGCGATGGTTGTAGTCGCGGGCCTGGGCTGCAAGCGCCAGCAATTCTTGCCAGGCTTGCTGCAGGTTGCCGCCGCCGGCCGCCGCCGCGGCGTCGCCGCCGGTTCGTCCCGCGTCGAAACCGGCTGCCCGTTGCCGCTGTTCCCGTTCCTGCTCAAGCGCAGTGATGCGTTCCGCCAGCTGGGCCTTGCGTTCGGTGATCAGCGGCAGCACATCGAAACGGCTCTTGATCAGCGCCTCCGCTTCCTGGTCCAGTAGATCGAGAAAGGCGTCCATGACGGCGCGCTCCTGCTGCAGGTGCTTGAAGAGCGCGCTGCTCATGACGGTTTCTTGCCCAGCAGGTCGCGTACCGTATCGAGCAAGCCGTCGGCGATTTTTTCGGGATTGATCTGATAGCGGCCTTCGCTGATGGCTTGGCGTATCTCGGCGACCCGGGCGGCGTCGAAATCGCCGGCGCCGGGTTGCAGCAACTGGGTTTGCAGCTGGCGCACTTGCGCCGACAGTGAATTCAGGGCGGCTGGCATAGGCGGGCTGGCGCTGTTGGCGGTGCCGGCGGCAGCGGCGTCGGCGGATGCGGCGCGCGCCGCGTTATCCTTGCTGGACGCCGCGTTGGCTGGGCTTGACACGCTATTGAGCGGCTTTGTAGGTTGATCGATTTTCAAGATGTTTCCTCTAAGGGATCTGTTCGTTATAACGGCAGCTTGCGCGGAATGTTTAGGGTTCCGGCTAAAAATGCCTGGATTGCTGTAAAAACAAGAGTCAATTCGGCAATTCTACCGAGCCATCGGCACGGGCGATGCCGCTCAGCATCTGCCCTGCCTGCGTCTTCACCTGTATTGCCACGCCGGCGGCGGCATTGGTCATCGCCCGTCCTTCGGTGCTGACGACGAAACCCGAGCCTTGCGACTGGACTTTCACGCTTTGCCCCTGTTGTATCACGGTGGCGCCGCGCAGCAGTTCCAGCCGCAGCGGCGCGCCCAGGGCAATCCGGTTCGAGGCTACCATGCCGGCGGCTTGCTGCGGATTGGTGACCACGCCGCGCGGCAGGGCGCTGAGGTCGCCCTGGCGCAGCTGGATATCGGCGGGGCCGACGGTGTCGCCGGCATTGATGGGACGGCTGGCTACATAGTAGTTCGCCACCACCGCCACATAGGCGGGCACATAGCGCGTCCACGCCGGCGTGGTGGAACCGTCGCCGTTGCAGCGCAGGCCGACCGAGACCCGTCCCCAGACCCGGGCGCCGGCGGGCAGGAACGCTTCCAGCGCATCGCAGGCGGGCAGGGCGCCTGACATCGGCGTCTCGACGCGGATGCTGACCTTGCCAGGCAAGCCGCCGGCCTGGGCCAGCAGGAACTGCTCGATCACCGGCCTGGCGCTGCCGCTCAGTTCCGCTGTCCTGGCGGATGCGGCCCGGCTGCCGACGCCTGGTCCCGCCGCCGCAAGGATCAGGCAGGTAATCGCAAGCCGGCGGCGCCGGGAGAATGGTGCATGCATATCGAATCTTCCCTCAATCGGAATTCATGGCGACGGAATGTCCGCCATCAGATTCTAGACAACCGCGCGTCGTCGCCAAGCGCCGAACTGGGCGCGGTTTGGCGTGCTGTTTGGGGTATTGGATTGCGATGCCCTGCCTATAATGGTTTGCGGAAACCTGTCGCGCCGGTTCAAAAAATTCTGCCGGAAGGCGATCTGAAAATCAAGGACATGCAATGGCGAACGTGAGCGAATTCGATGAAGAAGTCCCGGCCACCCTGGCGGATTTCCTGCGGCAGATGCGTTTGAAGCAAACCGGCGAGAACGGCAAGAGGCTGTCGCTGACAGCGATGCATCGGCGCTGCGGCTTGTCGGTGCCGGTGCTGAGCAAGCTCGAAACCGGCAGGGTCACCGATCCCAGCGGATCGACCATCAAGCGCGTGCTGGACGGTTACCGGCTGAGCTTCGAGGATGTCGCAAAATATTTTCCCGGTCCCAAATGAGGCCGGCATGGCGTATCTTGAATTGAGGCCGAATCAGCCGCCTGTTCCGTTGATTGCCGCCGGCGGCCGCTACCTATAATCGCTTTCATCAAAAGGTCTGTTGAGGGTAGGTACAAGATGGTAGACAAACTGGATGCAGCACTGCGCTTTCAGCAGGAAGCACTGAACTTGAGGGCGCGCCGGCAAGAGGTGCTGTCGTCGAATATCGCACACGCCGATACGCCCAATTACAAGGCGCGCGATTTCGATTTTAGCAGCAGCCTGACGCAAGCGATGGCGCAAGGCCGGCAGGCGCAGCCGGTGTCGATGGCGACCACTTCCGCGCGCCACATCCAGGGCGAGGCCATGGCCGCCGGCGAACCGGATTTGCTGTACCGGGTGCCGACCCAGTCCAGCATCGACGGCAATACCGTGGAGATGGATGTCGAGCGCGTCAATTTCACCGACAACGCGGTCCACTATGAATCCGGCCTGACCGTCATCGGCGCCCAGATCAAGTCGCTGCTGTCGGCGGTGCAGCAATGAATTTCCAGTTTTAGCCAGCGAGGATCAAGCCATGCCGTCCAATGTATCCATGAATATTTTCGACGTTGCCGGTTCCGCCATGAGCGCGCAATCGCAACGCATGAACGTCACCGCCAGCAACCTGGCCAATGCCGACAGCGTGTCCGGGCCCGATGGCCAGCCCTATCGCGCCAAGCAGGTGGTGTTTGCGGTGGCGGCAGGAGACCAGCAGGATCCGGCCAGCGCCGTCGGCGGCGTGCAGGTGGCGGGCGTGGTGGAAGACCAGTCGCCGCTGCGCATGGTGTACGACCCCAAGCATCCGCTGGCCAACGCCAGCGGCTACGTCACCATGCCGAACGTCAATGTGGTGGAAGAAATGGTCAACATGATTTCCGCTTCGCGCTCTTACCAGGCCAATGTCGAGGTGCTCAATACCGCCAAGAACATGATGCTGAAGACGCTGACCATCGGCCAGTAGCAAAGCACCGATTGCAGTTCCGATTTGAACGATTAATCCGCGGCCGCCTCGGCGGCGGCGCTTCAGGAGAAGACCATCATGGCAGTATCGGGAGTTTCAACCGACAACAGTGCAGCAGGAGCGCTGGCAGGAGCCGTGTCCAGCAGTTCCGACCAAGAGCAGCGCTTCCTTAAATTGCTGGTCACCCAGCTGAATAACCAGGACCCGCTGAATCCGCTGAACAATGCGGAGCTGACTTCGCAGCTGGCGCAGATGAGCACCGTCAGCGGCATCGAAAACCTGAACAGCACGCTCAATTCGCTGGTGGCGCAAACCGGCTCCAGCCAGACCTTGCAGGCCGCCTCGCTGATCGGCCATACGGTGCTGACGCCAGGCAGCAGCGTCGCGCTCAAGGATAGCGCCGCTACTTCCTTCGGGCTGGACATGCAAGGCGCGGCCGATACGGTCAAGGTCACGATCACCGACGCCGCCGGCAATACCGTGCGCACGATCGATGTCGGCGCGCTGCCGCAAGGCACCAAGACCTTGTCGTGGGACGGCAAGAACGACACCGGTACCGCGATGGGCGATGGCGCCTACAAAATCAGCGTGGCTGCTGCCGTCGGCGGCAGCGCAGTCGCGGCGAACACGCTGACGTACTCGCAGGTTGCCAGCGTGGCGCAGACGGCCAGCGGCGTGACGTTGAACCTGGGTGCGGCCGGCACGGCGGCATTGAGCGACGTTAAGCAGTTTCTATAAATCCGGCTTTTTTCATTATTTTTCCGCAACCCGGAAGCTGAAAAAAATGCTGCAAATTGATTTCAAAAGGAGTGGACCATGGGGTTTCAACAAGGCGTAAGCGGATTGAATGCAAGTTCCAGCAATCTCGATGTGATCGGCAATAATGTCGCCAACTCGGGCACCGTGGGCTTCAAGGCTGGCAGTGTCCTGTTTGCCGATGTATATGCGGGTTCGCGGGTCGGCCTCGGCACCCAGGTAGCCGGCGTTTCGCAAAATTTCACCCAGGGCGCGGTGCAGACCAGCACCCGCGCGCTGGACGTGGCGATCACCAACGGCGACGGTTTTTTCCGCCTGGCCAGCCCATCCGGCGAAGTATCCTATTCGCGCAACGGCCAGTTCACTATCGACAAGGATAACTACATCGTCAATTCCGGCGGCCTGCGCGTGACCGGCTATCAGGTCGGCGCCAATGGCAGCATCGCCGGCGGCACACCGGCAGCCTTGCAGTTGCCGGCTGCGGCGATGACGCCGAACGCCACCACCAAGATCAATGCGCAATACAACATCGATTCGCGCAGCACGGTGCCCGTCACGGCGCCGTTCAATGCGACCGATTCCACCAGTTTCAATTACCAGAACGCGGTGACCGGCTACGATTCGCTGGGCAATCCGCATGAAATCACGAATTTCTTCGTGAAGACCGCGGCGAACGCCTGGGATGTCTACCAGACCGTCGACGGCGGCGCCAGCAGCAATATCGGCTCGTTGACCTTCGATACGGCCGGCAAGATGCTGACGCCTGCCGCCGGCACCCTGGCTCCTGCCGCAGTGCCGCTGGCAAACGGCGCGGCGCCGATGAACTTCACGATCAACCTGACCGGCACTACGCAGTTCGGCAACGACAATGCGGTCGCCAAGCAGACCCAGGACGGTTATACCTCCGGCAGCCTGACTGCGTTCGCCATCAATCCGGACGGCACCGTAACCGGCAAGTACTCGAACGAACAGACCAAGACCCTGGGCCAGATCGTCCTCACTTCCTTTGCCAATCCGGACGGCCTGCAATCGAAGGGCGGCAATGTCTGGGCTGAAACCGCTGCGTCAGGCCAGCCGCTGGTCGGGACGGCGGGCGCCGGCACCAAGGTTGGTTCCTTGACTTCGGGCGCGCTGGAATCGTCCAACGTCGACCTCACCGCCGAACTGGTCAACATGATCATTGCGCAGCGTACCTACCAGGCCAACGCGCAAACCGTGAAGACCCAGGACCAGGTCATGCAGACCCTGGTGAGCATGCGCTGATGATGGATTTTTTCGTCATTAGCGCGGCGGCGGGAACCGGCCTGGAGAATCCATGGACCGCATGATCTACATTGCCATGAGCGGCGCCAAGCAAGCCATGGAGCAGCAAGCCTCGGTGGCCAGCAACATGGCCAACGTATCGACGCCCGGTTTCCGCGCGCAGCTGAACAATTTCCGCGCCGTGCCGGTAGTCGGCGAGGAAGCGGCGACCCGCGCTTTCGTGGTGACTTCGACGCCCGGCGCCGACATGAGCACCGGGCCGTTGACCGAAACCGGGCGGCCGATGGACGTAGCGGTGCGCGGCGACGGCTGGCTGACGGTGCAGACCGCGGACGGCGGCGAAGCGTATACGCGGGTCGGCAACCTGCAGGTGGGCGCCGACGGCCAGCTGATGACGATGGACAAGCTGCCGGTGATCGGCGACGCCGGACCGATGGCGGTGCCGCCCGGCGCCGCTGTGATGATATCGACCGACGGCCTGGTCAGCGCCATCGGCGCCGGCGATCCGGCTACCAACGTGGCCCAGGTCGGCCGTTTGAAACTGGTCAATCCGGCTGCCGGCGATTTGCTGCGCGGCGACGACGGCTTGTTTCGCATGCGCGCCGGGGCTGCCGCGCCGGACGCCGATCCGGCGGTGACGCTGCAGACCGGCGTGGTGGAAGGCAGCAACGTCAACCCGGTGTCGGCGATGGTGGAAATGATCGCCAATGCGCGCAGTTTTGAAATGCAGATGAAGGCGGTCAAGAGCGCCGATGAAAACGACCAGCGCGCCAACCAGCTGCTGAGCATGAGCAGCTAAAGCAGCTAATCCATTTTTCGACAGGAATTTCACCATGATACGTTCCCTTTCCATCGCCAAGAGCGGCCTCGACGCGCAACAGCAGCAGCTCGACGTGATATCGAACAACCTGGCCAACGTCGGCACCACCGGCTTCAAGCGCAGCCGCGCAGTGTTCGAAGACCTGATGTACCAGAACCTGCGCCAGGTAGGCGGCCAGACTTCGGACCAGACCAACCTGCCATCCGGCCTGCAGATCGGCACCGGCGTGCGGCTGGTGGCGACCGAGCGGATTCATACCCAGGGCAACCCGACCAAGACCGACAATACCAAGGACGTGGCGATTACCGGCGACGGTTTCTTCCAGGTGCAAATGCCGGACGGCACCACCGCCTATACGCGCGACGGTTCGTTCCAGTCCGACTCCACCGGCCAGCTGGTCACCGCCAGCGGCTACCCGGTGCAGCCGGCCATCACCATCCCGCAAAACGCCACCAGCATGACCATCGCCAAGGACGGCACGGTATCGGTGACCCAGGCCGGCAGCACCGCCAGCGTGCAGGTCGGCCAGATCCAGCTGGCGACGTTCCTGAATTCGACCGGCTTGCAAAGCAATGGCGAAAACCTGTACACCGAAACCAATGCTTCCGGCACCGCCAACCAGACCACGCCGGGCCAGAACGGCGCCGGCACGCTGAGCCAGGGATATGTCGAATCGTCGAACGTGAACGTGGTGGAAGAACTGGTGAACATGATTCAGACCCAGCGTTCTTACGAAATCAACAGCAAGGCGGTCACGACTTCTGACCAGATGTTGCAGCGCCTTACGCAGTTGTGATGGCGGCGCCGATGAAATATTGCACCAGGTGCCTGCTGCTGGCGGCGCTGCTGCTAGGCGGCTGCGCGCAATTGCCGCGCGAGCCGCTGGTGCAGCAGCCGATGACCGCGCGTGCGGAAGTGCGGCCGGCGGCGCCGGTGAATGGCGCCATCTACCAGTCCGGCTCCAGCAGCCAGGCCTTGTTCGAAGACCGGCGGCCGCGCAATGTCGGCGACATCCTGACCATCATCGTCAGCGAAAACGTTAACGCCAGCAAGAATTCGGCGGCCAACGCCAGCCGCAACGGCAGCACCAGCAGCGCGCTGGCGGCGATACCGAAGATTTTCGGCGGCCTGTTCGGCAACCTGGACGCCGACGCCAAGGCCAGCAACGCATTGACCGCCAAGGGCGGCGCCAATGCGACCAATACCTTTAACGGCGTGATCACGGTGACGGTGACCGAGGTGCTGGGCAACGGCAACCTGATGGTCAGCGGCGAGAAGCAGATGATGATCAACCAGGGCACCGAATTCATCCGTTTCTCCGGCGTGGTCAATCCGCGCACGGTGAGCGGCAACAACAGCGTGGCCTCGACCCAGGTGGCCGACGCCAGGATCGAATACAGCGCCAAGGGTTATATCGACGAAGCGCAGACCATGGGCTGGCTGCAGCGTTTCTTCCTCAACGTCTTACCGTTCTGACCATGCGATCATCATTCCAGTTTTTTTTGCGGCGCGCGCGGCGCAGCCGCGGCGCTGTATTCCTGTCGCTTTGCCTCGCCTGCGCCGTGTCGCCGGCGCAGGCGGAGCGTCTCAAGGAACTGGCCAGCATCCAGGGCGTGCGCGACAATCCGCTGATCGGCTACGGCCTGATGGTCGGCCTCGACGGCAGCGGCGACCAGACCATGCAGACGCCGTTCACCACCCAGACCCTCAACAACATGCTGTCGCAGCTGGGCATATCAATGGCGCCCGGCACCAACATGCAGCTCAAGAACGTGGCGGCGGTGATGGTGACCGCTACCTTGCCGTCGTTTGCCCGTCCGGGCCAGAACATCGACGTCACCGTATCGTCGATGGGCAACGCCAAGAGCCTGCGCGGCGGCACCCTGCTGATGACGCCGCTCAAGGGCGCCGACGGCATGGTGTATGCGATCGCGCAGGGCAACATGGTGGTCGGCGGCGCCGGCGCCTCGGCCAACGGCAGCAAGGTGCAGATCAACCAGCTCAGTTCCGGCCGGATTCCTGCCGGCGCCATTGTCGAGCGCGCGGTCAGTTCGCCGCTGGGCGACGCGAATAGCTTGACGCTGGAACTGAATGTATCCGATTTCGGCACGGCGCAGAAAGCCGTCGAGGCCATCAACCGCAGTTTTGGCGCCGGCACTGCCAGCGCGCTCGATGCGCGCGTGATCCAGGTCGCCGCGCCGGCCCAGGCGGAAGCGCGGGTCAGTTTCCTGGCGCGCATGGAAAATCTCGACATCACGCCGGCGCAAGCGGCAGCGCGGGTAGTGATCAACGCCCGCACCGGCTCGGTGGTGATGAACCAGACCGTGCGCGTGCTGGACTGCGCGGTAGCCCATGGCAATTTGTCGGTGGTGATCAATACCCAGCCTGTGATCAGCCAGCCTGGACCGTTCTCGGGCGGCAGCACGGTGGTGGCGCAAACTTCGCAAATCCAGCTGAACCAGGCGGGCGGCGCCTTGCAGGTAGTCAAGAACGGCGCATCGCTGGCCGATGTGGTGAAGGGCTTGAATACGCTGGGCGCCAATCCGCAGGACCTGGTCTCCATCTTGCAGGCGATGAAAGCCGCCGGCGCCTTGCGCGCCGAACTTGAAATCATCTGAGGCCGGCATGAGCGTCCCCGGTCCCATCAACAGCAGTCGCAGCGGCGACCTTGACCAGCGTTTTGCGCTGGATGTGCAAGGCGTGGACGCCTTGCGCCGCACTACCAGGAATTCGCCGCAAGACGGCTTGAAACAGGTGTCGCGCCAGTTCGAAGCGATGTTTATGCAGATGGTGTTGAAGAGCATGCGCGAGGCGACGCCGTCGGACGGCATGTTCGATAGCCAGCAGGAAAAAATGTACACCTCGATGCTGGACCAGCAGCTGGCGCAAAACCTGTCCGGCCGCGGCCTTGGCCTGGCCGAGGCGATGCAGGCCCAGCTTAGCCGCGCCGTCGACCAGTCGCCGCAGCAGCCTGCGGCGCTGGGCAAGATGCCGGCCGCCGATCCGCTTCCCGGCCAGCCGGCAGCCGCGGCTCCGGCAAATCCCGGCGTTGTGCAGAACCTGTCCCTGTACGACGCCGCTGCCGGTTCCGGGCGTGGCGCCGGCGGCAATCCGCAGGCATATGTCGACCAGTTCCTGTCGCGCATGAGCGCGCCGGCGCAAGCCGCCAGCCGCAGCAGCGGCGTGCCGTCGCAGCTGATCCTGGCGCAGGCCGCGCTGGAATCGGGCTGGGGCAAACGCGAAATCAAGGGAGAGGACGGCAGCAGCAGCCACAACCTGTTCGGCATCAAGGCCGGCAAGGGCTGGAAAGGCGCGGTGGTGCAAGCCGTCACCACCGAATACGTGGACGGCCAGCCGCAGCAGACCAAAGCCTCGTTCCGCGCCTATGCATCGTATGAGGAAGCGTTTTCCGACTATGCGCGTTTCCTGGCCGGCAATCCGCGCTATGCGCAGGTGCTGGCCACGCGCGATCCGGCCGAGGCTGCGCACGGCTTGCAGCGCGCCGGTTACGCCACCGATCCGCAATATGGCGAGAAGCTGGTGCGCATCCTCAAGCAGATCCTCTGATTTTTTTGCGCGGAACCGCTCATATCCCTCAAATTTCCCGGGCTGCTGCCGTTATACCTCAAGTGAGCCTGGCAGCAACGCCGGGCAGTTGCTTTCTAAAAGGAAGAATGTATGGGAAACAGCTTGTTTTTTACCGGGCTCAGCGGGCTCAACGCGGCGCAAGCGGCATTGGTGACCACCGGCCACAACACGGCCAACGTGAACACGCCCGGCTATAGCCGGCAAATGGCGCAGGTGGTGTCCGCCGGCGGTACATACACTCCCAGCGTCGGTTTCTTCGGCAACGGCGCGCAGGTGGTCGACGTCACCCGCAGCTACGACCAGTTCCTGAGTTCGCAGCTGAACCAGGCGCAGTCGACCAACCAGGCGCTGGGGGCTTACTCGACCCAGATCAACCAGATCAACAACCTGCTGGCCAACCAGACCACCGGCCTGGCGCCGATGCTGCAGACCATGTTCAAGGGCGTGCAGGCAGTCGCCAACACGCCTGCCGATTCCGCCGCGCGCCAGCAGCTGATCAGTTCCGGCCAGGCCCTGGCCAACCAGTTCCGCACCATGAGCCAGGTGCTGACCGGCCTGAACGGCAACGTCAACGACCAGATTTCCGGTTCGATCGACCAGATCAATACCTACGCCACCCAGATCGCCAGCATCAACAAGCAGATCGCCTTGCTCAGCAACGCTGCCGGCGGCCAGGCCCCGAACGATTTGCTGGACCAGCGCGACAGCCTGGTGAACAGCCTGGGCCAGCTGGTGGCGACCAAGGTGGTGGTGCAGGACGGCGGCCAGTACAACGTATTCATCGGCACCGGCCAGACCCTGGTGCTGGGCGACAAGGCATCGACCCTGAAGGCCGTCACCTCGGCGGCCGATCCCAGCCGCACCTCGGTGGCCCTGGTGAACGCTGCCGGCGTCGCGGTTGAAATGCAGGACAGCGTGATCAGCGGCGGTTCGCTGGGCGGCCTGATGCAGTTTCGCAACCAGACCCTGGGCGAGGCCCAGAACGCACTGGGGCGGATGGCGATCGGCCTGGCCGATACGTTCAATGCGCAGCACAAGCTGGGCATTGACCTGAACGGCGCCGCCGGCCAGGATTTCTTTTCGCAAGCCAGTCCGGCGGCGACTGCCAATTCCCGCAACACCGGCAACCTGCTGGTCACGCCTTCGTTCAGCGATACCAGCCAGCTGACCACCAGCGATTACCGGGTCGATTTTGTCAACGTCGCCGGCACGCCGCAATATTCGGTGACCCGTTTGTCCGATAACAAGGTGCTCGGCAGCTATCCCAGCTTGCCGGTGACTTTCGACGGCGTATCGCTGCAGGCGACCAGCGGCACGCCGCAAATCGGCGATTCCTTCCTGGTCCAGCCGACCCGCACCGGCGCGCGCGACCTGACGGTGACGGTGACCGATCCGGCCAAGATAGCGGCGGCTTCACCTATCGTCACCGGCAAGACGGCCACCAACCAGGGCAGCGCCGGCATCAGCGCCGGCAAGGTCGACGCCTCGTACCTGCCGACACCGCTGGCCAGCCCGCTGACGCTTAAATACGACAGCACCACCACGCCTGCCAGCCTGTCCGGCTTTCCGGCCGCCGCCGCGGTGACCGTCACCAACCCGGACGGCACGGTGGTCAACTATGCAGCCGGCGCTGCCGTCACGTATACCGACGGCGCGTCCTACAGCTTCAACGGCATCAGCGCCACCATCAGCGGCAAGCCGGTGAACGGCGATACGTTCACCATCGGGCCGAATACCGGCGGCGTTTCGGACGGCAGCAACGCCTTGCTGCTGGGCGCCTTGCAAAACAAGAAAACCCTGGCCGGCGGCACCGCCAGCTATACCGATGCGTATGGCCAGCTGGTCAGCAGCATCGGCAACAAGGCCAACCAGATCACCATCGCCAATACCGCGCAAACCAGCCTGGCGGCGCAGATCAAGGCGGCGCAGCAGTCGGTGTCCGGCGTCAACCAGGATGAAGAAACCGCCAATCTGCTGATGTACCAGCAGATGTACCAGGCCAATGCCAAGGTGATCCAGACGGCGTCGACCATGTTCGACGCAATCCTGGGGATTGTTGCTTAACCGGCCGCCGGACTCGCCAGCAAGACGATAAACAAGGAAAACAAGATGCGTATCAGTACCCAGTCGTTTTATGACCAGAGCCTGTCCGCGATGGGCTCCCAGCAAACCAGCCTGTTGCGGGTGCAACAGCAGATAGGCGCCATGTCAAAAATACTCACGCCGTCCGACGATCCGCTGGGCGCGACCCGGGCGCTGAGCGCATCGCAGTCGATTTCCCTTAACGATCAATATTCCACCAGCCGCGCCCAGGCGTCGCGCACGCTGGGCCTGGAAGACAATGCGCTGCAAAGCGTCACCACGCTGCTGCAAAATATCAAAGGGCTGGTGGTGCAGGCCGGCAACGGCACCATGACCGACGCCGACCGCGCGTCGGTCGCCACCACCTTGCAAAGCAATTACGACCAGCTGCTGGGCCTGGCCAATACCGACGACGGCAACGGCCAGTTCCTGTTCGCCGGCTTCAAGAGCGGCAGCGCGCCGTTCGTGCAGCAGGCCGGCGGCGGCGTGCAATATGTCGGCGACCAGGGCCAGCAGCTGCTGCAGGTCGACATCTCGCGGCAGATGGCGGGCACCGACGACGGCCGCAGCATTTTCCAGACCGCGCAGACCAGCTCCGGCTACGTCACGACTTCTGCCGCCGCCAACAGCGGCGACGGCGTATATGGCGCCACCTCTGTGATCGACGCTACCAATCCCGATTTCGGCAAGAATTTTTCGATCAGTTTTACTTCGGCCACGACGTTTACCGTGACCAATTCGGATACGCCGCCGGTGGTGACGGCAGGCACTTATACCTCCGGCACGCCGATCCAGTTCGGCGGCTTGCAAATCGTGCTGACCGGCGCCCCTGCCAGCGGCGACAGCTTCAATGTCAACACCGCAAAGAATGCCAATCCGGACATGTTCGGCGCGCTCAGCGACTTGATCGGTGCCCTCAAGACGCCGATCGACAACGGCACACCGGCTGCCAAGGCGCAGTTGCAGAATTCCTTGAGCACGGCAAACGTCAAGCTGTCCAACTCGCTCGACAATGTGCTGACGGTGCGCTCGTCGGTGGGCTCGCGCATGCAGGAGCTGGATACCCTCAACACCAATGGCGACGCCCGCAACCTGTCGGACAAGAGCTATCTGTCGGATATCCAGGACCTGGACTACAGCAGCGCGATTACCGAGCTGTACCAGCGGCAGATGGCGTTGCAGGCGACGCAGCAGACTTTTGTGCAGATCCGCAAGATTTCACTGCTGAACTACCTGTAAGCTTATTACCTGCAAGCCTTCCAGGCCGGGATCAGAAAACCTTGATTTTCAGCTGGAACGACAGGGCGCCATACAACCTGTCTTTGTAGCTCGGGATAACCGCGAGGTTCAAGCCGACGTTCTTGTATTCGATGCTGGCGACCGGAATGGCGGCCAGGAACCAGTCGCCGCGCCGCATCTTCGGATAGCCGTTGAATCCCCCGGCGACCAGGCCCAGGCGCACCGGCCCGATATATACGGGCTGGTAATACACGCCGACGTAATTCGAGTACTCGCGGTCGCTGTTGTAGAACCTGCCGGCAGTGGCCGACGCCACGGTCGAAAACCGGTATTCGGCGCCGAATCCCAGGTTGTTGCCGTTCAGTCCTTTATCGCGATTGAAATGATAGGAATAGAAGCCGGCATTGAGCCATGTTTCACTGAGCGGCTTGTTGTCCAGCAAACCAAACAGGTCGCCTTGTCCTGCATAGGCGCTGGCCGGGGTCAAAACCGAACAGGCTGCAAGAATGAGTGTTGCTCGCCATCGGGTCAGCTTAAGCATCGGTATCCTGTCAGTGAAGATGCAACGTAGGTCGGCGCGGATCAAATCCCGGGCTATTTTGGCATAACCGTCCCGTCTTTGACGGACAGCCGGCCCAACTTGTCTCATGGCCGCAACGCTTGCGCCAGGTGCAGCATGTTTGCCAGGCCAAGCGCAAATTCCTGTTCCAGGAATGGCGCCAGGTGCGGCATCAGCTGCTGCAGCATCAGGATCCCGCCCAGCAAAGTCAAAGGAAAGCCGACGGCGAAAATGCTCAGCTGCGGCGACGCCCGGTTGAGGATGCCCATCGCCAGGTTCAGGGTCAGCAGGGCGGCGACCAGCGGCAGCGCCAGCATCAGGCCGGCGGAAAAGACGTTGGCGCCGGCCAGCGCCAGGAAATGCCAGCCTTCCGCCGCCAGCGGCGCGTCCGAAATCGGCAGGACGTGGAAACTCTCGACCAGGGTGCTGATCACCATCAGGTGGCCGTCGACCGCCAGGAAGATCAGCATCGCCAGCATGTTGAGCAGGCTGGCCAGCACCATGGTGTTGCCGCCGCTGTTGGGATCGAAAAAAGAGGCGAAGGACAAGCCCATCTGCAGGCCGGCGTAGTCGCCGGCCGCTTGCACCGCGGCGAACACCAGCCGGATGGAAAATCCCATGGCCGAACCGATCAGCACCTGCTGGACCAGGATCCAGACGCCGCCGGCCGAGACCAGCGGCACGGCCGGCATGGCGCCCAGGGTAGGGGCGATGGCGATCGCCAGCAGCGCGGCCAGGCCGACCTTGACCTGGCGCGCCACTTTTTTCTCACCGAAAATGGGGCTGGCGCTGATCAGCGCCAGCATCCTGACGAATGGCCACACAAACGCCACGATCCAGGCGCTCAGCTGCGCGGACGTGACCGACAGCACCGGCGACATCAGCCAACCAGCTGCGGAATGCTGGAAAACAGCTGGCGCATGTAGTCCAGGATGGAATTGAGCATCCACGGCCCGGCGATGACCATGGTGGCGCATACCGCGAGCAGCTTGGGAATGAACGACAGGGTCATTTCATTGATCTGGGTGGCGGCCTGGAACAGGCTGATGATCAAGCCGCTGACCAGGGCCACCAGCAGCAGCGGCGCGCCTAGCAGGAGCGTCATTTTCATGGCCTGGTAGCCGAGCGCCATTACCGATTCGGGAGTCATTTTTTGGGCAACCTCAAGTATAGAAACTTTGGGCCAGGGCGCCGACCAGCAGCTGCCAGCCGTCGACCAGCACGAACAGCATCAGCTTGAACGGCAGTGAGATTGTGGCGGGCGGCACCATCATCATTCCCATCGACATCAGGACGCTGGCCACCACCAGGTCGACGATCAGGAACGGGATAAAGATGGTGAAGCCGATCTGGAACGCGGTTTTCAATTCGCTGATGACAAACGCCGGCACCAGTATCCTGAGCGGCACTTCTTCCGGCCCTTGCATCTGCGGCGTCTGCGCCAGCTTGGCGAACAGGGCCAGGTCGCCTTCGCGGGTCTGCTTCAGCATGAACTGCTTGAACGGCTGGATGCCGCGCTCAAGCGCCTGTTCGGCGCTGATCTTGTTGTCGGAAAAGGGTTTGTAGGCATCGCTGTAGGCTTTGTCGAATACCGGCGACATCACGAAAAAAGTCAGGAACAGCGCCAGTCCGACCAGGATCTGGTTGGGCGGCGAACTCTGGGCGCCGATGGCGGTGCGCAGCAGGCCCAGCACGATGATGATGCGGGTGAAGCTGGTCATCGCCAGCAGCAGAGCCGGCAGGAAGGACAGCGAAGTCAGCAGCAGCATGGTCTGGACGCTGAGCGACCAGGTCTGGCTGCCGCCGGGGCCGGTGGTGCTGGTGATGCCGGGCAGCGCCTGGGCGGCGGCGACGGCAGGCAGCGCGGTCAGCAATAGCGCTGTCAGCAGCTTGCGGTGTTGCGCGAGGAAGGAAAGGGGACGCATTCTGCCGATCGGTTCTTGAGGAGTCAATGAGGGGTAAATGGCTTGGGCCGAGTGCAATATTGCGATGGACCTATTTGCGGCCTAGCGACTCTCGCAGCTTTTGCGCAAAGGCGTTGGCAGCGTTGCCGGCAGCGATGGCGCTTTGCCTGATCGGCAGCTTGGGATCTTCCGGCAGTTCCTGCGCCGGCATGCTGTGCAACGACTGGATCTGTCCGGGAGTAACTCCGAGCGTCAGCCAGGTGCCGCCGATTTCGACCACCACCACCCGTTCGCGCTGGCCGATGGCGGTGCTGGCGATGACTTTTACCAGGCGGCCGCTATTGTGCTTTTGCAGCCCCATCCGGCGCGCCGCCCAGGCGCAAAAGAAAATCAGCGCAAGCACCACGGCCAGGCCGGAAGCCGCCTGCAACAGGCCGCTCGCGCCCCATGACGGCGTCGCCGGTATTGCTGTGGCGGCGGGCGCGGCGATCATGGCCGAGGCGGGCAAGGCCAGGCATGCCGACAGCAGCAGCGCGCGCCGCGCCAAGGGCAGAAATTTCATCGGTTCAGCTTGTGTATGCGTTCCGACGGCGTGATGATGTCGGTCAGGCGGATGCCGAACTTGTCATTGACGACCACCACCTCGCCCTGGGCGATCAGGTAGCCGTTGATCAGCACATCCATCGGCTCACCGGCCAGGCCGTCCAGTTCGACCACCGAACCCTGCGCCAGCTGCAGCAGGTTCTTGATGGTGATCCTGGTGCGCCCCAGTTCCGCGGTCATCTGCACCGGGATATCCAGGATCATGTCGATATCGGTCTTGGCGACCTCGGCGGCGTCGCCGCTGAGAGGCTGGAACACCTTGGCGGCAGGCGCCGGTTCCGGCGCAGGCTGCGATGCCGCGGTCTGGGCCGCGAGCGCGCTGGCCCAGTCGTCGGCGGCTTCGGCGTTTGGATCCGGCTTGTTTTCGTCACTCATTATCATTCCCTTTTAAATCACCATCGCGGTGATTGATCATTTTTTCAACTCGCAGCGCGTAGCGGCCGTTGGAAGTGCCGTAACCGCATTCCATCACCGGCACGCCGTCCACCTTGGCAACGATGGTTTCGGGCATTTCTATCGGCAGGACATCGCCGACCTTCAGTTTCAGCAGCTGGCCGATGGTCGACGGGATATGCATGAAATCCACTTTCAGCTGGACGTCGGCGCTTTGCACCTGCTGCGACAGCTGCTTGACCCAGCGCTTGTCGACTTCGACTTCATCCTGCACCGGATTGGACAGCAGGTCGCGTATCGGTTCTATCATCGAATACGGGATGCAGATATGCAGGGCGCCGCCGATAGGCCCGAACTCGATGTGGAAAGTGGTGTTCACCACAACCTCATTCGGCGTCGCGATATTGGCGAACTTGGTATGCATTTCCGCCCGCACGTACTCGAATTCGAGCGGATAGATCGGATTCCAGGCGCTGCCGTAGCTATCCAGCGCCAGGTTCAGCAGGCGGGTGATGATGCGCTGTTCGGTCTGGGTGAAATCGCGGCCCTCGACCCGCATATGGAAACGGCCGTCGCCGCCGAACAGGTTGTCCACCACCAGGAACACCAGGTTCGGATCGAACACGAACAGCGCCGTGCCGCGCAAGGGCTTCATGTGCAGCAGGTTGATATTGGCCGGCACCGGCAGGTGGCGGATGAATTCGCTGTACTTCTGGACATGGACCGCGCCTACCGAAATGTCGGCGCTGCGGCGCATGAAATTGAACAGGGAGCTGCGCAACTGGCGCGCGAAGCGCTCGTTGATGATTTCCAGCGTATGCATGCGGCCGCGCACGATACGTTCCTGGGTGCCGAGGTTGTAGGCTTGCACGCCTTCCGGATTCGGCGCCGGCGCCGCGGCGGCATCGGTCTCGCCGGTGACGCCTTGCAGCAGTGCATCTACTTCGTCCTGAGACAGTAGCTGTTCATAAGCCATAGCTGGGTCTCGGTTTTACTGCACCACGAAGGCGGTGAACAGCACATTGACGATGTGCTGCGGCGGCTGGCTGCTGGCCAGGGGTTTGTTCAATGCCTTGAGGATTTCGGCGGCGAGCTTGTTCTTGTCGTCGGCGGTGATCAGGGAATTCGGATCGCGGTTCGACAGCAGGCTGAGGACCCGGCTGCGCGTTTCCGGCAGGTATTCGGCAATCTGCGCCTGGGATTTGGCGTCCGCCACTTTCAAGGTCAGGCCGATATGCAGGAAACGGTCGCGGTCGTCCGCTTGCAGGTTGACGGTAAACGGATCGAGCGCGACAAAGATCGGCGTTTCCGGGACCGGCGCGGCGACGCTTTTGCTGCCCGTCTGCATGCTGGTGAAGTAATAAGCAGCGCCCGCCGCGGCCAGGGCTGCGGTGAGCACGATCAATATCAGTCCGAGCTTGCTTTTTTTGGGTGTTGCCACTGCTTCGTTAGTGATGGTTGCCATGGTTTTTCCTGCATCAGATTCCAGCGTCCATTCTTTGCCAAAAAGGCTTCGAACCATCTGCTGATATAAAGGGAGAAAGCGCTTCAGATCCTGCGTTTGTCGCGCCGGGAAAGTCTGTTTTTTTCTGTCAAGCAAAAATATCTACCTTGCCGTTGCCGTTCCTGCCGGCGGCGGCAGTGCTGCGTTCAACTTTGGCGGCCAGTTCGCCCGCCGCTGCGCCAGCCTGGAACGGGCTGCCCGATCCGCGCTGGCTGCCTTGGTGCTGGGCAAACGTTCCTTGCTGCTGTTGCTGCGGCTGCTGGGCGTCGGAACTGACCGATGTGTTGCCCAGGCTGATGCCGCTTTCCGCCAGGCTGGTGCGCAACTGAGGCAAGGCCGCTTCCAGCGCCGTGCGCACCGACTGGTGGGCAGAGACAAATGTCGCCTGGGCCTGGTTGTCATTGATGGTCAAGGTGACTTTCAGGGGCCCCAGGTCGGGTGGGTTGAGATGCAGTTCGGCGCTCTGGTTGCGGGTGTTGCCCATCCAGACGACTTGCTTGCCAAGCGCTGCGCCCCAGCCGTCGCTGCCGACCGCCGGCGACAGCGCCAGCTTGACGGCAGGCGGCGGTGCGGTGTCGGCTGCAGTTACCGCAGACGGGGTATGCGCTAGCACCGGATTTGCCTGCGCCGTGACGGCGAGCCCGGGTTGGCCGCTGCTGCCGGCGGCGGCTTTGGCCGTGGCGATCTCGCTGGCGTTTGTATTGGCGTTGGCCTGCGCCGGTCCTGAGGCGATCTTGGCTGCGTCCAGGCTATCCTTCCGCTCTGCTTTTTCCAGCTTGCCGTGCTGGTCCGCATGAGCGTCGTCTTGCGTTGCCTGCTGTCCGGCGGCATCGGCTGCACCGGCCTGGCTGGCCAACGGCTGCGGGTTATGCGCCAATGGCGTGTATTCGCCGCTGGTGGTTTCCTTGCGTGCCGAGGCGCTTGGCTTGGTTGGCGCGGCCTCAACCGGGCCGGCTGGCGTTGCCAGCTGTGCCACAGCGGGCGGAGCCGCTGCCGTCGGAATAGCGTTCTTGCCGGGATTTTCTGCGACTGCGGCAGCGACGACCGCGGATGTGGCTGGTTTGCCGCCGGCAGCGGCAATCGCCGCGTTGAGCTGCTCTTCTGCCGCTGACTTTGGCTGGCTGCCGCTGCCGGATTCGGGATGGGCCTCGATCGCTTTCGCCCCAGCCGGCGGCAACGCCAGGAACGCCAAGGCCGGTACGGCGCCTGGATCTTGTTCCTTGTCTGTGCCGGCCTGGCGCCGGGGTGCCGTGCGCTCGGCTGGCTTGGCGCCGGCGCTGGCCTTGTCGGCGATCTTTTCAGGGGGTTGGCCGGCGCTTGCCAGGGAGCGGTCCAGGACCTTGCCAAAATGATCGGCGCCGTCCTGCTGCGGATTGGCATTGCCGGCGGCGTTGCCGTTTGGCGGCGCGGCCTGCAGGGCGGCTGTGCTGGATGAAACAGGTAAAGACATGGCGGTTCCTTGATTGGTTATTCTGCGGCGGCGCGCATGCGCAGCTGGAACTGGCGGGCAGCATGTTCGTCGCTGCCGCGCTGTTCGCGTTTGTTGAGCAGTTGCATCTGCTGTTGCCTGGCGCGTTCAGCCAAGGTGTCGAAGGAACTCAGGCGGCGCTTGTTCTGCTGCCAGTCGCTGCGTCCGCGCGCCAGCCGCGAATCGGCCTGGCCGGCGACTGCGCGCTGCTGCTCGATGGCGCCGTCCAGCGTGCCGATGAAATGCTGGAAATTGCGCCAGCGGGAAGACGACACGCCGTCCTGCATCTGGCTCTGCAGCTGGTCGCAGTATTCCTGCCGGTAGCGGATCAGCATCTCCAGCTTTTCCGCGGCGCCGACCTGGGCGCGCTGCAATTGTCCCAGGCGGCGGCTGGCTTCGTCGGTCTTGTTCTGGGCCAGTTCAATCAACATGGCGAGCGGCAATGTGTTTGACATGATGTTCTCTCAGGGTTTGCGGCTTATCTATGACGCCTTATCTTTGTGTTAACGGCGGCATTCAGGAAATCTATAGAGCCGGAACCGGCGGTCTTGCTTAATCGGCCTGGAACAATTGCTCCAGCTGCGTCACTGCCTCCCTATAACCGGCGCGTTCCGCCATTCCCTGCTGCAGGAAAGCTTCGATTTCCGGGTACAGCGCAATCGCCTTGTCCAGCTGCAAGTCATGCCCCGCGGCATAGGCGCCGACGCTGATCAGGTCGCGGTTGCGCTGGTAGCGCGACAGCATCTGCTTGAAGCGCCGCACCGCATCGAACTGGGCCGGCTCGATCAGCGAAGTCATGGCGCGGCTGATCGACGCTTCGATGTCGATCGCCGGGTAATGACCGGATTCGGCCAGGCTGCGCGACAGCACCACGTGGCCGTCGAGGATCGCGCGCGCGGCGTCGGCAATCGGGTCTTGCTGGTCGTCGCCCTCGGTCAGCACGGTATAAAAAGCGGTAATCGCGCCGCCCTTGCCGTTGGCGTCGCGGGCGCCGTTGCCGGCGCGTTCCACCAGCGCCGGCAGCTTGGCGAACACGGATGGCGGATAACCTTTGGTGGCGGGCGGTTCGCCCACCGCCAGCGCAATTTCACGCTGCGCCATGGCGTAACGCGTGAGCGAATCCATGATCAGCAAGACATCCTTGCCCTGGTCGCGGAAATATTCGGCCAGCGAAGTGGCGTAGGCCGCGCCCTGGAGGCGCAGCAGCGGCGAGGTATCGGCCGGGGCGGCGACCACGATCGCGCGCGCCAGGCCTTCCTCGCCCAGGGTGTTTTCGATGAAATCCTTGACCTCGCGGCCGCGTTCGCCGATCAAGCCGACGATGATCACTTCTGCGCTGGTATAGCGCGCCATCATGCCAAGCAGCACGCTTTTGCCGACGCCGGAACCGGCGAACAGGCCCATGCGCTGGCCGCGGCCTACCGTGAGCAGGGCGTTGATGGCGCGCACGCCGACGTCCAGCACGCTGTCGATAGGCGCGCGCGCCAGCGGATTGATGGGCGCCGCCGAGAGCGGCACTTCGCGGCTGAAATCGAGGGGGCCGAGACCGTCCAGCGGCCGGCCGGCGGCGTCCACCACCCGCCCCAGCATGCCCGCTCCGGCCGGCAGGCGCTTGCTGCCGGGTTCGGCTGGCGGATTGCCGTTGTTATTCGCAACTGCAACGGCTTCCAGCGGATAGACCCGCGCCCCCGGCAGCAATCCTGCGACTTCGGTTTGCGGCATCAGGAACAGGCGGTCGCCGGCGAAGCCGACTACTTCGGCCTCGGTGGTGCGTTGCGCATAGCCGGGCGGCAGTTCTATCAGGCAGTCGCTGCCTACCGGCAAGCGCAAGCCGACCGCTTCCAGCACCAGGCCAACGGCCCGGGTCAGGCGGCCGTAGGTGCGGATCGGGATGCTGCGGCCGACGCTGGTGCTGGCGTTGCCGAGCGTATTGCGCCAGGCTTGCAGGTGGCGGTTGTTTGCGGCCGGCTCGGCGCCGGCCTGGCTGCGGTTGTCGCTCATGGCATGGCCTGGCTGCGGCCAAGCGCCGCCGCGACGCGCTGCCAGCGGGTTTCCATGGTGGCGTCCAGTTCGCCGCTGCTGGCTTGCACCCGGCAGCCGCCGCGCGTGATGGCGGGGTCGCTGCGCAGCAGCCAGCCGGCGGCTTGCAGGTCTTCCGCCAGGTACTGCTGCACCAGCGCCATGTCGTCGGCATGCAGCAGCAGGCGCGGCGTGCCGCTCAGCGCCGGCTCGGTCTGCAGCAGTTCGCGCACCGCGGCCAGGATCAGCTGCGGTTCCACGGCCAGGGCCTGGCGCACCACCTGGCGCGCAATGTCCAGCGCCAGCGTCAGCAGGTCGTCGGCCAGTTCTTTTTCCGCCAGGCGCAGGGCGTCAGGCAAGGCCAGGCTTAGCGCACGCAGGCTGCCGGCTTCGGTTTGCGCCATCTCCAGGCCGGCTTGATAACCTTCCTGCCAGCCTTCGGCATGGCCTTGGCGAAAGCCTTCGCCGGCGCCGTCTTCTTGCGCCTGCTGGCGCAGCCGCTGCAGTTCGGTTTCGTCGATCAGCAGCTTCGGTTCCAGCTCCGCCAGCGCCGGTCCGGCCGCAAGCGGCGCCGGCGCTTCTGCGTCGCCTGCCGTTTGCTGCGCATCTGCTTGCAGCACGTCCGCCATTTCCCAGCGCTGCCAGGCGCTCATCTGCGGTTTCAGCTTGCGCTGGGGCGACAACCGTTCGCGCGCTTGGATTGGATCAGACATAGGCGTCGTTGCCTTGGCCGCCGATCACGATTTCGCCGGAATCCGCCAGGCGCCTGACGATCTGCAGGATGTTTTTCTGCTCGCTCTCGACCTGCGAAACCCGCACCGGGCCGCGCACTTCCAGGTCTTCGCGCAGCATTTCGGCCGCACGCTGCGACATGTTGCGCAGGAATTTCTCGCGCAGTTCCGGCGCCGCGCCCTTGAGCGCGATGATGAGGGATTCCGATTCCACTTCCTTGAGCAACAGCTGGATGCCGCGGTCTTCGATTTCCAGCAGGTTTTCGAACAGGAACATCTCGTCGATGATCCGTTGCGCCAGGTCGCCGTCGTGCTCGCGCACATGCTGGATCACGCTTTCTTCCTGGGTGCTGCTCATCAGGTTGAGGATTTCCGCCGCGGCCCTGACGCCGCCCAGGCGGCTGCGCTTGACGCCCTGGCCGGACAGCAGGCCGGACAGCACATCGGTCAGTTCGCTGAGCGCCGCCGGCTGCACGCCGCCGAAGGTGGCGACGCGCAGGATCACGTCGTGCCGCAGGCGTTCGGTAAACAGCTCCAGCACTTCGGACGCCTTGCTGCGGTCCAGGTGCACCAGCAGGGTGGCGATGATCTGCGGATGCTCGTCGCGGATCAGCTCGGCCACTTCGTTGGCTTCCAGCCAGTTCAGGGTGTCGATGCCGTTGGTGGAGTTGTTGCCGGACTCGAGAATGTCTTCGATCAGGCTGGCGGCGCGGTCGCTACCCAGCGCCTTGTTGAGGACGGCCCGTATGTAGCCGCTGGAATCCAGGTTGAGCGCGGAGAACTGCTCCGTTTCAAGCCGGAACTCTTCCATGACTTCGGCAATCTGTTCGCGCGTCACCTGGCGCAGCTTGGACATCGCCATGCCCAGCTTCTGCACGTCCTGCGGGTTCAGGTGCTGGAACACGGCGGCAGCGCCGTCTTCGCCCAGCGACATCAGCAGGATGGCGCTCTTTCTGATTCCGTCGTCACTCATTGTTGCCCATCCAGTTCTTGATTACCATGGCGACCAGGCGCGGATCTTTCTCGGCCAGGCTCTGTGCGTGCTGCAGGTTGTCCTGATGGCGGTCGGCCTGGCGTTGCTTGGCCTCGTCGTTCAGCTTGACCTGCTCGGGAGTCGGCTCGGCGGCGGCTTTGGCGGTTGTGCCGGCGGCGGCAGCTGCGGCTCGCGGTCCTTGCAGGTGCTTGCGCAGCAGCGGCCGCACCAGGCCAAACCAGAGCCACAGGGCGGCGATGGCCAGCAGCAGGTACTTGCCGACGCTCTTGGCCAGTTCGATATTGTCGGCCTGGCGCCACACAGGCAATTCCGGCTCCGGCGCCTCGCCGGCAAACTGGCTGTTCACCACATTCAGCGAATCGCCGCGGTCGGCGCTATAGCCCATCGCTTGCTTGACCAGGTTTTTCACCTGTTCCATTTCGGCCGCCGGCAGCGCCTGCGCGGCTACCTTGCCCTGGGCATTGGCCGTACCGCGGTAGTTCACCACCACCGCGACCGACAAGCGCTTGACTGCGCCGGCGCTTTGCTGCACATGGCTGATCGAGCGGTCCACCTCATAGTTGGTGGTGACGTCGCGCCGTACGCTGCTGGAGCCGCCGCTGCGCGCCGTGTTGCTGGCGGTGTTGGTGCCGGCTCCTGCTCCAGCGGCGGGATTTGCCTGCGCGCCGGCTGCTCCTTGCTGGTTCGCCGGGGCAGTGCTGATTGGCGCGGTCGGATTGACCGGCGGCTGGTTCGACAAAGCGCCCGGCACGCCGCCCGGCGGGCTCGCGCCCTGCTGGTTGGCGTCGCTCGATTGCTGGCTGCGGATGGCGGCCTTGGCCGGATCCTGGTTAGGGCTGTATTTTTCGTCGGTATGTTCGACCGTCGAAAAATCGATGTCGGCCGCTACCTGGGCGCGCACATTGCTGGCGCCGACGATCGGCTGCAGGATGGCTTCGATGCGGCGGATATAGCTCTGCTCGATTTCCTGCGCGTATTTAAGCTGGCTCGCATCCAGGCCGCGGTTGCCGGCCGCCGGCGTCGACAGCAGGTTGCCGCTCTGGTCGACTATCGTCACATTCTTGGCGCTCAGTTCCGGCACGCTGCTCGACACCAGGTGGGCGATGGCGCTGACCTGGCCGTCATCGATAGAGCGTCCGCGATGCAAGGTGAGCACCACCGAGGCACTCGGTTTCTGCTGGTCGCGCACAAACAGCGACGGCTTGGGCAAGGCCAGGTGGACCCTGGCCGCCTCTACCGCCGAAATCGATTCGATCGAACGCGCCAGCTCGCCTTCCAGGGCGCGCTGGTAATTGACCTGTTCGGCAAACTGGCTGACGCCGAATTTCTGGTTGTCCATCAGTTCAAAGCCGACCGAACCGCCCTTGGGCAAACCTTGCGACGCCAGCCGCAGGCGCGCTTCATGCACCTGGTCGGCGGCAACCAGCACCGCGCCGCCGCCGTCGGCGAACTTGTAGGGAATGTTCATCTGCTGCAGCGAGGCGATGATGGCGCCGCCGTCGCGGTCCGACAGGTTGCTGTAGAGGACGCGGTAGTCGGGCGCCCGGCTCCACAGCCAGAATGCTGCAATGGCGGCCAGGGCAAACGAGGCGCCGATGATCAGCGGCAGCTTTGGATTGGCGCGCAGCTGCTCCAGCAGCGGCGGCTTCCTGTCGCCGGCGAGGTTGGCGCCGCTTGCGGCAGCATTCATGCTGCCACCCCGGATGACGACGGACTATGGCCGCGGTTGGTGTTCGCTATGCGCTTCTGTGTATCTGACACAAGCTTTCCTTTGAATGGGGTAACAGATGTCAACAAAGGTAAACCGGGCCAAGCCGGGGCAGCCTGTGTCGACGCTAATGATTGTCAACGGCTGGCCGTTATTTCGATCGCTCGAATAGCCGGGGTTTTCCCCATCATTTGACGCTATGTAAAAAAATCATTGCTGTTACGCTGGCTGGCAGCAGTGAAACGTTATCGCCCGGGCCGGGCAGCGCATGGGCCGGGTTCCAGGGCGATGGCGAGAATTCAAAACAGGAAAGAGGTGGAACATGGCGATTTCGGCAATCGAATCGGTATTACAGCAATTAACGGCGACAGCGCAAATCGCCGGCAGCGGCGCAGCAGCATCCGGCAACGGCATTGCCGGCGGCGGTTTTGCCGACGAGATGAAAAAATCGCTGGAGCGCATCAGCAATAGCCAGCAGCATGCGGCCGGCCAGGCTGAAGCATTCGAGCTGGGCAAGCCAGGCGTGTCGCTGAACGACGTGATGATTGATTTGCAAAAGGCCAACGTCGGTTTCCAGATGGGGCTGCAAGTGCGTAACCGCGTGGTTGCCGCTTATCAGGAAATCATGAATATGCCAGCTTGAAGGTAAGTTTTGGAACATGCGTGTTTAGAGCAGGGCACTAGTTATCTGTTGCAGGATGCGGCCGATATCGAAAGTATCTTGCGCGAGCTGGAGCGTCAGAACAGTACCATGACCATGCGGCTGCTGGGCGGCGGCGAAAGCGTCGCCACGCGTCTGGTGGCGGTAGCGCTGGCGCACGACATTTTCATCCATGCAGGCGACGCCGACGGCAACGGTGCGCATTACCTGCCGGGCGACCTGCTGTGTTTTGACGGCGCGCTGGACGGCGCCGGGGTGCGTTTCGTGAGCAGCGTCGCGCGCAACAGCGTGAGCCCCTGGCCGACGGCGCTGGCGGCAGCGCTGCCGACCTGCATTGCGTATTTTCCGCACCAGAAATTCATCCGCATCGGCATGCAGCCGGTGGAAGCTTGCGTAGTACGCGCCAAACGGCGCGACGGCAATGATTTTGTGCTCGACGTCCACGACCTGAGCGCGCGCGGCATCGGCTTGCGTTCAGCCTATGTCGCGCTGCAGGCGCTGCCGGTGGGCACGGTGTTGCCGGCGGCGGTGCTGGATTTCCGTTCTTCGGGACGGCTGCTGGTGGATTTGCGGGTAGTGTTCAGCCGCAGCGTGCACGGGCCGGATGGCGTCATCAACCATTTCGGCTGCTATTACGTTGACCTCGACCAGGCCAGGCAGAGCCTGGGCGGGCTGCTAGGCGCCTAGGGCCTTTATTTTGCGGCAGGCCCTAAATGTTTTCCAGGCAAGTGCCGATAACCTGAATAACGGTGGCTTGCTTATCCCGGTTGTTGTCTGGCCGGGAGCGAGTCCAGCGTTACGGCGGCTTAGCCGGAACCCATAAACTTTAGCAACAGGAGTCATGCCATGTCTGTCATCAATACCAATATTCTTTCGCTGGTAGCTCAAAACAACCTCACCAAATCGGCATCTTCGCTGAGCTCGGCCATCCAGCGCCTGTCGTCCGGCATGCGCATCAACAGCGCCAAGGACGACGCTGCCGGCCAAGCCATTGCGAACCGCTTCACAGCCAACATCACCGGCCTGACACAAGCATCGCGCAACGCCAACGACGGCATCTCGCTGGCGCAAACCACTGAAGGCGCGCTGACTGAAGTCAACAACAACCTGCAGCGTATCCGTGAACTGTCGGTGCAAGCCGCCAGCGGCACGAACTCTTCCAGCGACCTGCAATCGATCCAGGATGAAGTCACCCAGCGCCTGAAAGAAATCGACCGCATCTCTTCGCAAACCGACTTCAACGGCGTCAAGGTCCTCGCAGCCAACCAGACCCTGAACATCCAGGTCGGCGCCAACGATGGCCAGACCATCGGCATCGATTTGCAAAAGATCGATTCGACAGCGCTGAAGCTGAATACGCTGAACCTGGCTGGCCCTTCCGGCGCGACAGCTGCCCTGACGCCTACCGGCAAAGACAACACCGGCGCTTCGGTTGCCGTCGTCGCCGGCGGCTTCACTGCCGTCAACCGCGATGCTGCTGCCGCCTTCACCGCGACAGTCGCTGACCTGGTGACAGATGCACGTGGCAATACTTACGTCAAGAACGGCGCCAACTTCTACGCCGCTACCGTGACTGTTGCTGATGCGACTCAAGGCGCAACCGCAGCGACACCGACAGCCACCGTGACTTACGACTCGTCGAAATCGCTGACAGCCGCCAGCGGCAGCCCGCTGACAGCAATGGACAGCGCCTTGTCGCAAGTTGACAGCCTGCGCAGCTCGCTGGGCGCCGTGCAAAACCGTTTTGCCTCGACTATCGCTAACCTGGGCACGACAGTCACCAACCTGTCTTCCTCGCGTTCCGGCATCCAGGATGCAGACTATGCGACTGAAGTGTCGAACATGACACGTTCGCAGATCCTGCAACAGGCAGGCACTTCGGTGCTGGCGAAAGCGAACCAGTCGACACAAAGCGTTTTGACATTGCTGCAATAAGCCATGAGCCGGTTCCGCAGACGCCTGCTTGAGGCGTCTGCGGGATTTGCCGATCCGGGGGGCGGCCGCTGTTGCGGCCGCCCACGGTTCCATGATGTTTTGTCCAGTCGGGTTTGGCGCGCCAGACCCGAGTGGACAGGGTACAGCCGAAAGAAGACGTGAGGACGTGATGCCGAATGCGATCAATATGGATGCTGCAAGCAGGACCGCGCCAGCCGAGGGCACGCCCGCCGTTGCGAATGACAGGGTTGCCAAGGATGCCGGCGCGCTTGCGCAGAAGCCGCAGGAAAGCGGCGACGGCAAGTTTGCCGGCGTGCCCGAGCGCTCGCAGATCCAGAGCAAGATCGACGACATCAATCGCCAGCTGCAGCTGAGGGCGGTCAGCGTGCAGTTCCAGATCGATCCTGGCTACAAGGACGTGATCCTGAAAGTGGTAGACCAGCAGGACGGCAAGGTGGTCTTGCAGATCCCCAGCGAAGAAGTAGTGCGGATCGCCAAGGTCATGGACCAGATGAAGGGTGTATTGCTGGAAAAGACCGCATAGCAGCTGCAGGCAGTCCGGCCGACCGAAAACGATATTCAATGCAAAGGAATTGACATGACTTTAGTGACCAACCTGGGAGCCGCATCCGGACTGCCGCTGGCAACTCTGCTGAGCAGCATTACGGTCTCCGAAAACATGCCGCTCACCGCCATGAGCAACCAGCAAAGCGCGTACAACGCCAAGCTGTCGGCATACGGCGTCATACAGAACGCCTTGAGCACATTGCAGGCGGCCGCAGCGCAGCTGGGCAATCCCACGCTGTTCCAGAATGTGACGGCGACCTCGAGCGCCACCTCGGTGCTGAGCGCAACCGCGACTGCCACCGCCGGCGCAGGGAATTACGCAATCAACGTCGGCCAGCTGGCGCAAGCGCAGTCGCTGGCGACCGGCGGCGTCGCCAGCACTACCGCGGCCATCGGCAGCGGCACGGTCACCCTGCAGTTCGGCAGCATCTCGGGCGGCACGCTGGATCCGGCGTCCGGCAAATACAGCGGCGCCACGTTTACCGCGGACAGCACGCGCGCCGCGGCGTCGATCACTATCGATTCCAGCAACAACACGCTGGCTGGCATCCGCGACGCGATCAATAAAAACAAGGCCCTTGGCGTCACGGCCACCATCGTCAACGACGGCAGCAACACACCGAACCGCCTGGTCCTGACATCCACCCAGACCGGCGCGGCGTCTACCATGAAGATCAGCGTGAGCGGCGACGCGGCGCTGTCGAACCTGCTGTCCAACGATCCTGCCGGCACGCAGAACCTGCAGCAGACCGTGGAAGGCAAGAATGCGCAGCTGACGGTCAACGGCATCGCCATCACCAGCGCCAGCAACACCGTCAAGGAAGCGGTGCAGGGCGTGACCATGACGCTGACCGGCACCGGCCCCAGCACATTGTCGTTGCAGAGCAATACGGCCGCCGTGCAAGCCGCGATTTCGAATTTTGTCACTACCTATAACAGCCTGCAGACCCTCACCAAGCAATACACCGCATTCGACACGACGGCGCAGACGCAGGCGCCGCTGACCGGCGATGCGACCTTGCGCAATATCCAGACCCGCATCCGCGACACCATGAACACGCCGCAACCCGCGAGCGGCAGCGGCGCACCCTTGACCATGCTGGCCCAGATCGGCGTGACGTTCCAGGCCGACGGCACCATGGCGATCGATTCGACCAAGCTGACCAGCGCGCTCAGCACCAACCTGAGCGGCGTGCAAAACCTGTTCTCCAGCACCTCCGGCACCACCGGCTTCGGTTCAACCATGTCGACCTTGCTGACCGGTTTCACGGCCAGCAACGGGCCGCTGAAATCGGCCACCGACGGCTTGAACAGTTCCTTGAAAACGCTGGCGACGCAGATGACCAGCACCCAGTCGCTGATCAGCACGACGATTGCGCGCTATACCAAGCAATTTACCGATCTTGATACGCTGATCGCCGGCATGAACCAGACCAGCAGCTACCTGACCCAGCAATTTGCCGCCATCAACGGCACGACTACTTCCAAATAAGGCGAGGTTTCATGTATACATCTTCAGCCGCCGCGCCGACACTTAATTCCGGCGCGCGCGCCTATGCCCGGGTCGGCATCGAGAGCGCGGTCATGAGCGCTTCACCGCAGCAGCTGCTGAGCATGCTGTTCGACGGCGCCAAAGCTGCCATCAGCATGGCGCGCCACCATATGGCGAACGGCGATGTGGTCGCCAAAGGCAACGCCATTTCAAAGGCGGTCAGCATCATCGACAGCGGCCTCAAGGCCAGCCTGGACGCCGAGGCCGGCGGCAGCGCCGGCGCCGAACTTGCGGCAAACCTGTCGGCCCTCTACGACTACATCAACCAGCGCCTGCTGTACGCCAACCTGCGCAACGATCCCGCCTTGCTGGAGGAGGCTGACCGGCTGCTGGAAAACATCGCTTCCGCCTGGCGCGAAATCAGCGGCGGCCAGATGCATGCGGCGTCTCCCGGTCCGGTTGCCGGCGACCGCTCCGCAAGGGGATGAGATGACGCCTCAACACGAAGTGATGGAGTGCTACGAAAAGATCGCGCCGCTGACCGGCCGCATGCTGGAGCTGGCGCGCGCCGGCGACTGGGATGGCCTGGTGCAGCTGGGGCAGCAGTTCCGCTCTTATGTCGAACGCTTGAAAGGCATCGAGCTGGCCGAACCCCTGGAGCCGCTGCAGCTGGCGCGCAAGCAAAGCCTGCTGAGCCGGATCCTGGCTGCCGACGCCGAAATCCGCGATATTGTGACGCCTGAGCTGGCGCAGCTGAGCAGCATGCTGGGCAACATGCATCGGCAGCAGCATCTCAACCATGCATACGGCCAGTAAGCCTGGGCGAGCATCATGAGCGGCGGCACGCCCCTGGTCGACAAGCTGCTGGCGCCGGCGGCGCTGCAGCGTTCGGACCTGGTGCCGTTGAAAGGCCAGCTGGCCATCTATGCGCCGGACGTGATCACCGACATCGAGGCGATTGCCAACGATACCCGGCTGCCGTCGCGTGCGGCGATCGACCGCCAGCTGGGGATCGATCCGGCCCAGCCGGCGCAGGCGGGCAACCTGCGGCCGGCGCCAGGCGTTGCCGACGGCGCCAGCCTGAGTGCGGCAGCGCGCGTCATCAGCGAGCTGCTGGGCGCGGCGCCGGCCAAGGGACAGGCGGTAAGCGGCAGCGCAGCCCTATGGCCGGACGCCGCCGCGGCGCCGCAACCGCAGCACCTGGCGGCGACCCTGGCGCGCAGCGTTGCCGACAGCGGCCTGTTTTACGAATCCCACCTGTTACAGTTTTTCACCGGCGAACGCTCGCTGGCCCAGTTGCAGCAAGAGCCGCAGTCCGGGCTGGCCCTGTCGTTGGCGACGACCGATGCAGAAGCTGCCCCGGCGCATGTTCCCGCCGCGAGCCATGCCGCCGCCAGCATCGCTACTGAAGCGATGCCGCTGGTGCGCCAGCAGCTCGAGCTGCTGGCGCTGTCGCAATTCCGCTGGAGCGGAGAAGCCTGGCCGGATGCCGGCATGGAATGGGAAATTACAGAGCAGGGGCGGCGCCAGCCCGACGACGACACGCCGCGCAGCTGGAGCACCTGCCTGAGCATGACCTTGCCCCGGCTTGGCCGCATCGAGTTGCGCCTGAGCCTGGCGCACCACAGCTGGCGCGCCGAGCTGGGCGCGGCCGAGGCGGCCACGATCACATCCATGCAGGGCGGCGGCCCTCGATTGCTGCAGCGGTTTTCGACCGCCGGCTTGCATCTGGGCGGCTTGCAAGTGGTGCAATTGCCACAAGCGGCGCCAGATGATGAATTGGATACAAAAAATGACAACAAAGATAAATAATTATATTAGAGTAATGTTTTTTATCGGCAGCACACGTCCGGCTGGCATGGAATCGGCAGATAGCAATGGCCGAGGGGCGGGCAACAGTGGAAACTGAGGACGCATTTCGGAAAAGCGTGGTAGCGTTATCACCTGCGCGCCACGACCAGGCGCCCCTGGTGGTGGCGAAAGGTTACGGCGCGGTGGCCGACGCCATCATGCAAAAGGCGCGCGAACACGGCTTGTATGTGCACGCGTCGCCCGACCTGGTGAAGCTGCTGATGCATGTCGACCTGGACCAGCAGGTTCCGCCGCAGCTGTATGTGGCGGTGGCCGAGTTGCTGGCCTGGGTGTATAGCTTGGAAAATGGGCAGGAGCCGCCGCTGCCTGCTTGAATACCGCGATAGTGCATGCAGATATTGATTATTTAATATCGCTCATCTGCACCGGAGCAAAATGTGTGCGTATTGTTGATATAGTTGCGCTCCCGTATTGTGCGGACCTGGCCGCAGATCGATAATGCACAGTCATCGGTTGTGAAATGAGATTGTTCAAAGAGTCATGGAAATGAAAGTTGCATCACCGATTCGGGTATTGATCGCTGATGATCATCGCATTGTCAGGCGCGGGCTACTGCATATCCTGAACGCCAGCCCAGGCATCACCGTGATCGGCGAGGCCAGCGACTACAACGGCATTACCGACATCCTGAGAGAGCAGCCGTGCGATGTCCTGCTGCTGGATATCTCGATGCCGGGCAAGGACGGCATTGAAATCCTGCACCTGCTCAAGAAGCGCGAGCCGATGCTGCGCATCATGGTGCTGAGCAGCCATGGCCCGGAACAGTTTGCGGTGCGCGCCCTGAAAGCCGGCGCTGCTTCCTACCTGACCAAGGACGGCGCGCCGGATGAACTGGTGGAAGCGGTGCGGGTGGTGGCGCGCGGCCGCAAGTACATCAGCAAGGGCCTGGCGGAATCGCTGGCGAACCACGTCATCGAGGAAGACGACCTGATGCCGCACGAACAATTGTCCAACCGCGAATTCCAGACGGTGCGCATGATCGCCTCCGGCCAGACCCGCACCGAAATAGCCAAAAACCTCTCCATCAGCCCCAAGACCGTCAGCGTCTATCGTTCCCGCGTGTTCGAGAAAATGGGGGTGCGCACCAACGCTGAACTGACCCGCTACGTGATCGAGCACGGTTTGCTCGAATAGAGGGCTGTTTCAATCCCTTTTCGCTATATCGATAGCGCTTGCTCCTGTTTATATTGAATCACCCAAGTGCTGCGCGCGCCGGATTTCCTCTGTCCGGCGCGACAGGTGCATTTCAATTCTCAAGGATCAAGTTCATGACGCTTGCCGCTCAAACGCCGACGCAGATGCGCCGTTCAACCGTTCAACACGAGGTAGCCGGCCAGGAGTTCCTGACCTTTACCCTGGGCAAGGAAGAGTACGGCATCGATATCCTCAAGGTGCAGGAGCTGCGCGGTTACGACAATGTCACCCAGATCGCCAACGCGCCCGATTTCCTGAAAGGCGTGGTCAACCTGCGCGGCGTGATCACACCCATCATCGACATGCGCATCAAGTTCAACCTGGCGGCTTCCAGCTACGACCAGTTTACGGTGGTCGTGATCCTTCACCTCGGCGAGCGCACGGTAGGCATGGTGGTCGACGGCGTGTCCGATGTGATCACCCTGTCCAGCCAGCAGATCAAGCCGGCGCCGGAAATGGGCACGGTCCTCAATACCGATTACCTGATCGGCCTGGGCACGCTCGACGACCGCATGCTGATCTTGCTGGATATAGACAAGCTGATGTCCAGCGACGAGATCGGCCTGATCAACAAGCTGACGGCGTGACGGGCGGGAGCTAAAAAAGAGGAGGGGACATGAATTTCGCCAATACAAGAATAGGGGTCCGGCTGAGTATCGGATTTACCGCCATATTGCTGCTGGTAGTGGCAATCACAGGAATAGGCATCTGGCGCTTGCAGCAGACCGGCGCCGCGGTCGACGCCATGGTCTCGCAGTTCCTGGTGCGTGAACGGCTGGCGGCGGAATGGCAGGATGCGGTGGCGGTCAACGCGGTGCGCACGATGGCGGTGGTGCGCAGCGACGACAGCAAGACCCAGAAGATTTTCCAGGCCGAAATGAGCGCGACATCCGAGCGCGCATCGGCGCTGCAGACCAAGCTGCATGGACTGTCCGACGACCAGGGCCGGCAAGCCCTGGGAGAAATCGCCGCGGCGCGCGCGGCCTATACGGAAATGCGCGACACCGTGCTGACCACGCGCCAGTACGGCAGCGCTGAAAGCGCGGTGGCCATGATAGAGAAAGACCTGGATCCGGCGCGCAAGGAGTACCTGGAAAAGCTGCAGAAATTTGTCGGCGTCCAGCGCCAGGCAATCGATGAGGCGGCGCTGGATATTGCTGCCAACTATCGCGCCGGCCGCAACCTGCTGGTGACGTTCGGCGCCATCGCCATCTTCCTCGGCGCGGCGTTCGCATGGCGCCTGACCGCCGGCATCGTCAAGCCGCTGCATGCGGCTGTCGCGGTGGCGCAGCGGGTGGCGAAGGGCGACCTTGGCGCCAGCATCGAAGTCAAGGGCAAGGATGAAACCGGACAGCTGCTGCTGGGGATCAGGGAAATGATTTTTTCCTTGCGTGATACGGTCAGCCGGGTACGCAACGGAACCGAGAGCATTGTCACCGCTTCGCGCCAGATCGCGGCCGGCAACCAGGATTTGTCGAGCCGCACCGAAGAACAGGCCGCCAGCCTGGAACAGACCGCGGCGTCGATGGAGCAATTGACTTCGACCGTCAGGCAAAATGCCGACAACGCGCGGCAAGCCAACCAGCTGGCTGAAAACGCCGCGTCGGTGGCGCTGGGCGGCGGCCAGATGGTGTCCGAGGTGGTTGCCACCATGGCATTGATCAGGGACAGCTCGCACCAGATCAGCGACATCATCGGCGTCATCGACAGCATTGCTTTTCAGACAAATATCCTGGCGCTGAACGCGGCGGTGGAAGCGGCGCGGGCCGGCGACCAGGGACGGGGCTTTGCGGTGGTGGCGGCCGAAGTGCGCAACCTGGCGCAGCGTTCGGCGGTCGCGGCCAAGGATATCAAGGTCTTGATCGGCGCATCGGTCGACAAGGTGGATGCCGGCGGCAGGCAGGTCGACGCGGCAGGCGCCGCGATGAGCGAGATCGTCGCCTCGATACGGCGCGTGGTCGACATCATGGCTGAAATCGCCGCCGCCAGCGAGCAGCAGAGCAGCGGCATCGAGCAGGTCAACCAGGCGGTAGGGCAAATGGACCAGGCTACCCAGCAGAATGCGGCGCTGGTAGAGCAGGCCGCCGCTGCCGCGCACAGCTTGCAGGAACAGGCGGGAGAATTGCTGCAGGCGGTCAGCATCTTTCAACTGGCAGAGGACGCTGCCTATTCAGGCATGCCTGAACGACAAGATTCCGGACCGGCCGAGGCCGCTGCAGACATGCCAGAAGAACATCATGCCGGCAGCCGGCCTGTCCTGGTCAGCATAAATTGACAGGTGACGGGCTTGTACGATGCTGGATAATAGCGGATACGTTAAGTTGCGCCGGTGCTGACATCGTGGCTGCCGGCGGGCTTCACGTATTGTGGCGGTAATATCTGTCACAGTTTCCAATAGATTGTATGCCCATCGTAATGCAAAGATTTACCTCTGCCTGGCGTCGCCTGCTAGCCGCTTCAAAAACGGATGGCATTTTCTGCGGCTCGCGTTTCATGCGCCTCGTCTACGCAATCACCATCACAGCCATCCTGGTCATCGGCTACGTCTGGCTGTACGCCGGTTACCAGATAGGTTCCGACTACGAGCGAGACGTCAAGACCATCCAGCTCAGCCATACCATCGTGGTGCGCGATTTCACCCAGCGGCTGCTGCGTTCCATCGACGAACGCGATCGCCTGCTGCGGCTGGTGCGTGACGATTTCCAGATGGCGGATGGAAAAATAGACCTGCTGCGCTATACGAAGATATTCGGCAGCCTGTATACCCAGCTGAACATCGTCGACCAGGGCGGCCGCCTGCTGGCCTCGACCAAGCCTGGCGCCGCCGCCGACTGGAGCGGCAACGAACTGTATGTCGCGCAGCGCGATCACCTGGATGACGCCTTGCGTTTTGCCCGCCCGCGCAAGCTGCCCGGCAGCGGCCAATGGGTGATGCATGTGGCGCGCCGCATTTTTTCTGCGCGCGGCGATTTCGCCGGCATCGTCGAGCTGGAGTTTGCGGTGGACCGCCTGCCGGCCCTGTATGCCAGCCTGGACCGGATCCGCGCCGGCGAGCGGCAAGTGGTCGGCAGCGACGGCATTGCCGCCGACGGACCGCCGGCCAATGAAAGGATGATCCTGCGCCGCATCGATGAAACGGTGATGGAGCTGGACGATAGCGAGCTGAGCAAGAGCCAGCCTTTCGCCGACCAGAAAGCGCCGGCCGACCAGCATTCGTGGGTGTCGCGCAAGCTGGAGCCTTATCCGCTGCTGCTGTCGGTGAAGCTGCCCGACCCGGAACCGTTGCCGGGACAGGAAAGCCCCAAGCTGATGGGCTATGTGATGTACGCCTGCGTGCCGACCGCGCTGATCCTGCTGCTGATGAGCCTGGCCTACCGCACCATCAAGCGGCAATATGAAGTGGTGCGCAAATACGACGTCATGCGCCGGCGCGCGAGCGACGCCAACAAGCGGAAATCCCGTTTCCTGGCGACGGTGGTGCATGAACTGCGCACGCCCCTGAGCGGCGTCCACGGCTATTCCGAGCTGGTGCGCGACACCAGCAGCGATCCGCAGAGCCGCGAGTTCGGCGACCTGATCCATCAAAGCGCGATCTACCTGCACGGCTTGCTGAACACCCTGTTCGACCTGGCGCGCATCGAAGCCGGCAGGGTGGTGATATTCCACGAGAATATCGATACGCTCAGCTATTTCGAGTACGTCGGGTCGATGCATAAAATCAACGCCGACAAGAAGGGCTTGAGTTTCCAGATGCGGCTGGCGCCGGATTTGCCGGGCAATTTCCTGTGCGACCGCGTCAGGCTGTCGCAGATACTGAACAACATGCTCGACAACGCCGTCAAATTCACCGTCACCGGCGGCGTCACGATGGAAGTGACCACGTTCAGGGACAAGCTCAAGATCCGGGTGCTCGATACCGGCCCCGGCATCGCCAAAGCCGAGCTGAAACATCTGTTCGAATACTTCTACCAGGCGGAATCGGTGCGCGCCGGCCGCAGCCGCGGGCTGGGCCTGGGCTTGTCGCTGGCCAAGGAGTTTACCGACCTGATACGCGGCAGCATCCGCATCGACTCCGAAGTGGGGATCGGCACCGTCGTCAATCTCAGCATTCCGCTGAATGCGCGCTGAACCCGTCCTCTCCGCGGCGGATCGCGGGTTTGCTACACTGGATGCCGGCGATGCTGTTACGGCTCCCGGGGCTGGCATTGCAGCCGGCTTGCTGCGCCCCGTGGCCATCGCCAAAACAGGATATCTTCTCCTTTCCTAGGAGGTGGCGATGCGTTCCGCTTTAATTCTCGTGGTCGAAGATCATCCTATCAACCGTCGCATGCTGCAGGCGCAGCTGGCGGCCGAAGGCTGGCAGAGCGAACTGGTCGCCACCGGCGCCGAGGCCTTGCTATGGCTGACGCATACCAGGCCGGCGGCGGTCATCACCGACTACGTGCTGGAAGACATGACCGGAGTCGAGCTGCTGCACCGGGTCAGGCGCTGGGAAGCCGACACGTCGGCCTTGCCGGCGATCCCGATGATCCTGTACAGCGGCATGTCGCTCGACTACCTGCAGCGTGAATCAAGGGGGCTGGATTGCACCGCCATCCTGACCAAGCCCATCAGCCGCGCACAGCTGCGGCAAACGCTGGCGCCGATCGTGCCGCAGAAACCTGCCGCCGTAACGCCTGCTGCGCCCGACGACTTGCTGGCCGACCTGCTGCAGTTCGGTTACCTGCAGCTGGCCGGGCTCAAGCTCAGCATAAAAAACCGGCGCTGGGCGGAGACCGCGAGCATCGCCCATGGCTTGCGCGGCGCGGCGGCGGTATTGCAGCAAAAAGAAATTTCGCAATCCGCAGCGGAAATCGAGAACCAATCGCGCAATAACCCGTCAGAGGCTATGGAAGTCGTCTACGACCGTCTGCAAAATGCGCTGGACCGGCTTGCTTTGCAGCTCAAGGCAAGCCACTCAATGCCCTGACAAAACCGTTATACGCCCTCTGTTTTCACCACTCTCCCTGGCAGCCGCGCAATGCGGTGCCGACGTAGGAACAATGCCTACATCGACTCAGCCAAATATTTCATCCATATCGAGAACCTTACCGACTTATTTCTTTTTTGAAACATTTCATAATTGCTTTGAAGCAGCGCAAAAAGACAAAAACTAAAAGATTGCTCACCAAGTGCCGTAAACATTCATAAGTAGTTTCAGTCTGGGGGAAAGCATGGACAGTAATGGATTTGTAAACGAGATAAGCGAAGTGAATCTTTCTTATCTGCTGCTGGCACAACGTCTGTTGCGGGAGGATAAAGCGACAGCCATGTTTCGTATGGGATTGAGCCGGGAACTGGCCGAGCTGCTCGGCAACCTCTCTTTGTCGCAGGTGGTGAAGCTGGCCGCGTCCAGCCTCCTGTTGTGCCGTTTCCGGTTCGACGACCACGCGATTCTTTCATCTTTGACGCATACCGACAAAGACCATGCCTTGCAACAGGCGCACGCTTCCATCCTGCTGGCAGGACAACCGCTGGAAGGCATCCGATGAAGCTGCCGAATTCATGTTCCGCCATGGCGTTGACTGTCGAGGCCGGCAACCATGGCTACTAACAAAAGCGTGATCCTGGAAGCCCAGGAAATCCAGCTCGCGATCGACCTGATCAAGCTCGGCGCGCGCCTGCAGTTCCTGGAAGCCGAAACCTCCTTGAGCCGCGACCGCCTGATCAAGCTGTACAAGGAAATCAAAGGCATTTCGCCGCCCAAGGGATTGCTGCCGTTTTCCACCGACTGGTTCATGACCTGGCTATCGAATATCCATTCGTCGATGTTCTACAACATTTACCGTTTCATGGTGGCGCATGGCGACGGCCAGCAGATCGTTGCGGTGGTCAAGAGCTACCGGCTCTACCTGGAGCAGGTCGAGCGGCAAGGCGGCAAGCCGGTGCTGGATTTCACGCGGGCCTGGACGCTGACCCGTTTCTTCGACAGCGGCATGCTGCAGCTCAGCACCTGCAGCCGCTGCAACGGCCGCTTCGTCGCCCATGCCCATGACTTGCAGAACGGTTTCGTCTGCGTCCTGTGCCGGCCGCCGTCGCGCGCCGGCAAGACGCGCAAGCTGGAATCCCCGGCCTTGCCCGGAGCAGATCTTGTTCCGGCGCATGGGTATATGCCGCTTCCGGTGCGGCAGGTTGCCGGCCTTGCTAACGGCGGGCTGGCCTGAGCCTGGTGGCGACAGTGGCGGCTGCGGCTGCATAAGGTTTATTTCAAGGGGAATCAAAAGTGCTAGTTTTTGTTGGCTATATCGTTGTCATAGCTTCTGTGTTTGGCGGTTATGCCATGATGGGCGGCCACCTCGGCGTGTTGTTCCAGCCGATCGAACTGCTGATGATCGGCGGCGCCGGAGTCGGCGCCTTCGTGGTCGGCAACGATGGCAAGGCCATCATGGCCACCGTCAGGGAGCTGCCGAAACTGCTGCGCAGTTCCAAGCACGACAAGGCCCTGTACATGGAGCTGATGGCCTTGCTCTACGTGTTGCTGGCGAAAGCGCGCAAGGACGGCATGCTGGCGCTGGAAGCGGATATCGACGACCCTTTGAACAGCCCCGTCTTCGCCCCGTATCCGCTGGTGCAGCACGATCCGCGCGTGATCGAATTCCTTACCGACTACCTGCGGCTGATCGTCAGCGGCAACATGGACGCGTTTGAAATCGAATCGCTGATGGACCACGAGATAGAAACCTACAAGCACGAGGCCGAGGTGCCGGCGCACAGCCTGGCCAAGGTCGGCGACGCCTTGCCGGCGTTCGGCATCGTGGCGGCGGTGATGGGCGTGGTGCATGCGCTGGCATCGGCCAACCTGCCGCCGTCGGAAATGGGCGAGCTGATTGCACATGCGATGGTGGGCACTTTCCTGGGGATCTTGCTGGCTTATGGATTCGTGTCGCCGCTGGCGACCCTGATCGAACACCAGGTTGCGGAATCGGTGAAAGTGTACCAGTGCATCAAGGTCACTTTGCTGGCTAACCTGAACGGCTATGCGCCGCAGCTGGCGGTGGAATTCGGCCGCAAGGTGCTGTACTCGACCGAACGCCCATCGTTCACGGAGCTGGATGACCATGTGCGCCAAGTCAAAAGCCGCTAGCGCCTGCCGGCCCGGTGCGGAGGCCGCATGAGCAAGCTCAAGCAGCGCATTGTCGTCAAGCGGATAAGCGCCGCCAAGCACCAGGCGCATGGCGGCAGCTGGAAGATCGCCTACGCCGATTTCATGACGGCGATGATGGCTTTTTTCCTGGTGATGTGGCTGCTGTCGATTTCTTCTCCCAAGCAAAGGGAGGGGATCGCCGAGTATTTCAAGATGCCGCTCAAGGTCGCCATCAGCGGCGGTGAAAAAAGCAGCACCAGCAGCAGCGTGATTCCCGGCGGCGGCACCGATTTTACCCAGGTCGACGGCGACGACAAGCGCAGCAACCCGGATAGCGCCGATGCCGACCGGCTGAAGCAGCTGAAGAAGCGGCTGGAGCAGGTGATCGATGCGAATCCGGTGCTCAAGCAGTTCCGGCCGCAGCTGCTGATCGACATCACCAGCGAAGGATTGCGGATCCAGATCGTCGATAACCGCAACCGGCCGATGTTCGATCTTTCCAGCGCCAAGGTGCAGCCGTACATGAGCACCATCCTGCACGAGATCGGGCCGGTGCTCAATGAATTGCCGAACAAGATCACCCTGGCGGGACACACCGATGCAACGCCTTATGTGCCTGGTTCGAAGTCTTACAGCAACTGGGAGCTGTCGGCCGACAGGGCGAATGCATCGCGGCGCGAACTGGTCAGCGGCGGCATGACGGAACAAAAGGTGCTGCGCGTGATGGGCGTGGCGTCGACCATGGATTTGAACAAGGCCGACCCGCTCGATCCGATCAACCGCCGCATCAGCATCGTGGTGCTGAACCGGCGCGCGCAGGCGCAGATCGAACAGGAAAACAGCAGCGGCAGCAGCGCCGGCCTCAAGCTCGACGGCCAGAAGGACAGCGCCGGCCAGCTGCGGGACAGCGTGCCCAAGCCTGCTGCCGCGGCCCAGCCATGACACAGGAAGCATATGACGACTAGGACAATACTGGTGGTGGACGACTCGGCGGTCATGCGCAAGCTGATTGCAGCAGCCTTGGCCGAGGGCGACTACCAGGTCCTGCTGGCGGCTGACGGCACGGCTGCGATGCTGCATGCCCGAACGGCAGCGGTCGACCTGGTGCTGACTGACTGGAACATGCCGGCGATGGGCGGCCACCAGCTGATTCGCGCATTGCGGCAGCTGGAAAACCATGCCGAGACGCCGATCCTGGTGCTGACCACCGAAGCCAGCGATGCCGAAAAATCCGATGCGCGCGCGGCGGGCGCCAGCGGCTGGCTGAGAAAGCCGATAGAACCTGCAACCTTGCTCGAAGTGGTCGCCAGCATGCTGGCCGAATAGCGATAAGCCGGACAATCAAAGAACGCAGTAAGGAGATCACAAACGATATGGATATCACCGAGTTTTACCAGACCTTCTTTGAAGAAGCGGATGAACTGCTGGCCGAAATGGAACAGTTGCTGCTGGGGCTCGACATGGACGCGCCCGACAGCGAGCACCTGAACGCCATATTCCGCGCCGCGCATTCGATCAAGGGCGGCGCAGCTACCTTCGGGTTTGTCGCGCTGACCGACACCACGCATCTCTTGGAAAATTTACTGGACCGTGCCCGTCATCAGGAAATACGACTGCGCAAGGAAATGATCGATGCCTTTTTGGAAACCAAAGACGTGCTACAAGAACAGATAAGTGCTTACCGGGCCGGCGCCGAGCCCGATCCCGACATGGTCGCGCGGATTTGCGCGGTGCTGCAACAGCTGGCGCAGGAGGAAAGCGCCGGCGCCAAGCCTGCGGCGCCGGCGCCAGTGGCGGTGGCGGCGTCAGTGCCGGCGCCGGCTGCCGCTGCTGCCGGCAACGCGCAGCTGCGCGTACGTTTTTCCAGGATATCCGAGAGCGACCGCAAGCTGCTGAGCGCGGAGCTGGAAAACCTGGGAACCGTGGCAGCGCAGACGCAAAGCGAGGACAGCCTGACCCTGTGGCTGGAAACCAGCTGCGAGGCGGACGACATCATCGCCGTGTGCTGTTTCATCATCGATATCGACCAGATCGACATCACGCAGGAAGCGGCGACGCCAGCGCTGCCGGCAGCCGAACCGCTTCCGGTTGAACTGCCAGAACCAACGCCGGCGAAGGTGATTGCCATCACGGCAGCCACGACGCCGCCGAAGGCTGCCGCCGCTGCAACCGCTGCTACCGCTGCTGCAGCGCCTGCAGCCGCCAAGGAATCCAGCTCGATCCGCGTCGACGTGGAAAAGGTCGACCAGATCATCAACCTGGTGGGAGAACTGGTGATCACCCAGTCGATGCTGGCGCAGACCGCGGCGACGCTGGATCCGGTGCTGCATGAGCGCCTGCTGAACGGCATGGGGCAGCTCGAACGCAACGCGCGCGACCTGCAGGAATCGGTCATGTCGATCCGCATGATGCAGATGGATTACGTATTCAGCCGTTTCCCGCGCCTGGTCAGGGACCTGACCGACAAGCTCGGCAAGCAGGTGCAGCTGGTGACTTTCGGCAAGGCCACGGAACTGGACAAGAGCCTGATCGAACGCATCATCGATCCCTTGACCCACCTGGTGCGCAACAGCCTGGACCACGGCATCGAACAGCCGGAACAGCGCATCGCCGCCGGCAAGGATCCGGTCGGCGAGCTGCTGTTGTCGGCCCAGCACCAGGGCGGCAATATCGTGATCGAAGTCAGCGACGACGGCGCCGGCCTGAACCGCGAAAAGATCCTGGCAAAGGCGATCCAGCAAGGGATGGCGATCAGCGACACCATCAGCGACGACGAAGTCTGGCAACTGATCTTTGCGCCGGGATTCTCCACCGCTGAAAAAATTACCGATGTCTCGGGACGCGGCGTCGGCATGGACGTGGTCAAGCGCAACATCCAGGAGATGGGCGGCCATGTCGAAATCGCATCGCGCCAAGGCAACGGCACCACTACCAAGATCGTATTGCCGCTGACGCTGGCGATCCTGGACGGCATGTCGGTCAAGGTCGGCAATGAAGTCTACATCCTGCCCTTGAATTACGTGATCGAATCCTTGCAGCCGCGCGCTGAAGACATCCATTCCGTGAGCAATGAAGAACAGGTGCTGCACGTGCGCGGCGAATATCTGCCGCTGACTGAATTGCATCGGGTATTCAGCGTCGCCGACGCCCGCACCGATCCGACCCAAGGCATCGTGGTGATCTTGCACGGCGAGGGGAAACGCTTCGCCTTGCTGGTGGACCAGCTGGTCGGGCAGCACCAGGTGGTGGTGAAGAACCTGGAAACCAATTACCGCAAGGTCCCGGGCATTTCCGCCGCCACCATCCTTGGCGACGGCAGCGTTGCCCTGATTGTCGATGTCGCAGCGCTGCAGCGCGCCGGCCGCGAGAAGGCGCCGTTGCTGGCAGCGGCCTGAGGCATGGCGCCGGCCGGCGCCTGGCAAGAAATTTTGAAAGGATAGAGAAAATAAAATGGTCAACGATCACAATAAAATTCTAGCAGGACAGGATGAGTCGGAAGGACAGAAATTCCTGGTGTTCACGCTTGGCAGCGAAGAGTATGGAATCGACATATTGAAAGTGCAGGAAATCCGCGACTACGAAGCCGTGACGCGGATTGCCCATGCGCCGGACTTCATCAAGGGCGTGACCAACCTGCGCGGCATCATCGTGCCTATCGTCGACCTGCGCATCAAGTTCCGCCTTGAAAACATCCAGTACAACCACCAGACCGTCGTGATCATCTTGAATATCGCCGAGCGTGTGGTCGGCATATTGGTGGACGGCGTATCCGATGTGCTGACGTTGAGCCGCGACGAAATCAAGCCGCCGCCTGAATTCGGGGCGGCGCTGTCGGCAGAGTATCTCAGCGGCCTGGGCACGGTGGAACAGCGCATGCTGATCCTGATCGATATAGAAAAACTCATGTGCAGCGCGGACATGGCTTTGTTTGACAACGCTGAACTTGCCTGAGGCAACGGCGAGATAGGCAAAGACAGGAAATCAAAGATGAAACTTCTAGATAGCCAATGGCAGAAACTGGAGCCTCTGTTGATCGGCAAGCAGGGCGATCCCGGCGCCAAAGGCCGAGACAACCGCTTGTTTATCGATGCCGTGCTTTGGATCATCAGCAGTAAATCCATCTGGCGCAGCCTGCCTGCCGAATTCGGCAAATGGAATACCACTTACATGCGCTTCCGGCGCTGGAACGAGTGCGACGTCTGGCGCCAGCTGGAGCAAGGCATGTACGACGATCCGCTGCTGAAATCGATGTTCCACGAGATCGTTGAATACGGCGACCGGCAGACCGGACGCATCAGGCAAAGGCTGGCGCGGCGCGCCAATAAAGTGGTTTATAACTCATCGCTGGGCAAGGTCGGCGGCGCCAGGAAAAATTCGCCGGGCGTGGATGAATCGACCTCGCACTGGGTCGGCCTGGTGATGCGAGGCTTGCCTGTTTGACCGACGCCGGAATGCGTTATTTTTTGAAATGAAAATGTAGAAAGACAGCTCCGACAAACTCGTGATTTGCCGTTCAAGAAAGCCAGGCGACGTCCGTTAATACAGTAAACGGATGGCCTGCCTGGCCAATGATTGAAGCAAATATTCTGAGGATGTCATGAACAAGGAACTGTCTGCCGGATATTCATTGTCGGTGATCGCCATGGCCGTGTCGGTCATGGTTTCAGGCTGCGGCGGGGGAGGCGGCGGCAGCGGCAACGCTAATCCGCCGGCGCCCGCGGTGCCGACCACCCCGCCTCCCGCAACTGACAACAACGGCAATGCGATCACGCCGCCGGTAGTGGCGCCGACGGCCATGCTGGACGTACTCGACCCCAGCAACGCCAAGGCCGCCCACGCACAAGGCATGACCGGCGCCGGCGTCGCGGTCGGCGTGGTCGATACCGATTTCGACGTCAGCGATCCCCAATTGGCCGGCCGCATCAGCAAGACCGTCTACAGCAGCGGCGGCGCCAACGGCAACATGCACGGCGCCGAAGTGGCGCAGGCCTTGGCCGGCAGCACCCTGGGGATCGCCCCCGGCGTATTCGTGCAGGCCGCCGCCGCCGGCACCACCGGCAACAGCCTGCTGCTCAGCAGCCAGATCTACCAGGACCTGTTCGCCAAGGGCGTGCGCATCTTCAACCAGT
>NZ_FOLC01000003.1 GCF_900112135.1 Collimonas sp. OK412 | reverse complement strand
ACCGGTACGCCATCAACGATACGCACCGCCTTGCCTTGCGCGCCTGGCGCATAACCGCCGCCGACGTCGGCATGCGCGCCGGGATAGTAGTGTTCGTAACAATTGTCCGGTAAAACATCGCCCTGATATAGGCTTTCGACGGGGAATACGGTGCGGAATTCATGCAGTGCCACATAGTGGACACAGTTCATGACCCACGGATGTATGCGCAGATTTTCCGGCTTGGCCCAATCCCAGTGGCCTTCGCCATCGTTGGCGTTGGTGGCGCCGACCGAGGCGACCGTATCCATCAGGCCCAGCATGCGGACATAGGCGGGGATGCCGAACAATTGGCAGTCAATCAGGAAATATTGGTGCAGCCAGGTGGTGAACACGCGCGCCTGGGCCGCGCCGCGGGAAAAGCCGAACACATCGAGATAAATGCCGGCCAGGCATGGCAGCGTTGTCGATTTCCTGAGGTGCACGCTGAGTTTAAGGGCGCATTGTTTCAAGAAATTTTCTCGCGTTTTTTCGTAACCGACCAAACCGGATTTCAAGCCGAGTTCTTTGAGTATCTTATCTTCTTCGGACGGGATGGGCGCTGGCCATTCACGTGAGTTGTCCTGCTTTACCCAGTGGTCGCTGCATAGAACCCTCATTTGGTCGATATCAAACATGGTTTCACCTCGACTCACAAAACTATGCACAGAATTCAAGACCTGCAGCAATCCCCAGATGATGCGCGGCTCACCGCCCTTGCCGGCGGCAGCCTCTCGTATGTCTTCGCCATCGGTGCCAAGTTCTTCAAATGGTGTCGCGACACCGGGAATGTAGTGCGAAAAAAAGCCTTCCATTGGACTGTTTTGATAAGCGCGAAATAAACGGGCAATATTGCTTTGGGAAAGTGATGGGGTATCGCGTTTCATATTGTTGTCGGTACCATCAAAAAAGATGCCGATGTTTAAATTGAAGTCACAATATTTTCCGCAATCCATCGGCAACGCACGTGGGCAGACTACCTGGGCCGGTTCCAGGCAGGATTTTGCATTCGTCATGCTTACTTCCCCTTGGCCGGTTCAGGTTTTTCGTCGGGGAGAGGAACATAATCCGGAGCAGGAGGGCGTGGATATGGAGGACCTGGATATTCTGGATCCCAAAGTCCAATTCGTGCGCTCCAAACTTCAACACGATGTCCAGGTAAGAAATGAATTTTCAGACCATCGCTCTTCCCTAATGGGACATCAAAGTGCACTGGCACAGTCACCTCATGCCAGCGCTCTTCCGTGACTCCCGTACGATATGTCTTCCATTTCACTGTCACCATGATGGGCGCGTTGGTCGTGCTTGGCAGTGTCACACAACACACTGTCGCACCTCCGCCACCCCAGCCATCATATAAAACTCCGCCCCATTGCCCGTTGATATAGAAGTCTCCAATTCCGATACCCTTGCCATAGTGCGACACTGCCGAAACAGGAGCGGAACTCTTTCCTTCTACGATCAATCGGTTTGATCCCGTACCAGCACAGGCACTTAACAGCAATGCCAGGAGTGCCGACAACAGCCATCGCAATAATGCAAATTTAAAGAAACTGCTCTTCATCTAATTTCCTTTGAAAAAATACCGATATTCAAATTGAAGTCGCAGTGCGTGCCGCAATTGATCGGCAATGCACGTGGACAGACTACCTGTGCCGGTACCAGGCAGACTTTGCATTCGTCATGTTTATTTCCCCTTGGCCGCTTCAAGTTCTTCGTCGGCAAGCGGAGCATGGTGGGGAACGGAGGGGACACGGAGCAGGCAGACCCAGGATAATCAGGATTGCCTATCTTGCATGAAATAATATTGTCAGTCAAATAACAATCAGATGTCGATTGTAGGCAGTCAATCTGCAGAATCAGGTGTGTAGAAGAATGGGTACCGTTAATCCTTGATTTTAAGATTTACCCATTGCGCCAATTTTTTTTCATACGCCATCGTATGCGCCGGACTGCTCGAAGGCAGCAGCACGATCCGGTATTTCTCGGCGCGTTCCTTCAACGTTTTCAATCCCAGGCGCGCCGCCGTTCCGCCGTTGAATCCGATGGTCGTCAGCCTGGGCAGGCTGTCTATCAGGCCGACCAGGTCGTTGTCGGCGTGGTCGACGATGTTGCTGTCGAGACTGCCTTGGCGCTGCGCTTCCGCCACCACGTCCCACAATCCCACGCCATGTCCAAGCAAGGCCTGCAGGCGCTGCGCATAATCCAGCGCGCGCAGGTCTCCGCCGACGACTTCCGAAATCAATCTCCAGAAGGCGTTTTGCGGATGCGCATAATACTGGCTGTGCGCCAGCGAGACGTTGCCCGGCAGGCTGCCCAGTATCAAAAGGCGGACCTGCTCATCCACTACCGGGGGAAAGCTGCGCTTGAGGGTCATCGAGGTCAGGAATGGAACTGGCGCAAGCCGTCCAGGTCGAGGATGGTGATGCTGCCGTAATCGACTTTCAGCAACCCGGCTTTCTCCAGCACCTGCAGCGCCTGGTTGGCGCGCTGGCGCGAGGCGCCGGAAAGATTGCCGACTTCTTCCTGGGAAATCTGCAGCTCGCGGCCTATGCCGGGATTCAGGTAGGGATTGAACAGCGCCGCCAGGCAGCGCGCGACGCGTGCATCGGGTTCCAGCATGCGGTCGTATTCCACCAGCGAGATGAACAGCGCCAGCCGTTCATTCAATTGCGTGACCAGGAAGCGGTTGAACTGGATGCTGTTGTCGAGCAGCCATAGATAGGTGGTTTTCGGCATGTACAGCAGTTCGCTGTCGCGCAGCGCCACCACATCGTATTTGCGCGGCTCGCTCTTGAGCAGGGAGCCTTCGCCCAGCCAGCCGCCGTTCGCCATGCCGGCAAAGGAAACCGTTTTCCCTTCGGGGGAGACGCTGCTCATCTTCAGCAATCCCTCGTGCACGCCGATCCAGTGCGTGACCGGATCGCCTTTGCGGCAGACGAATGCGCCGTCGGCTATCTTGCGGCTGAACATCTCGGCTTCCACCCGCGCCAGTTGCGCCTCGGTAAGCGAACGCGCCCACATGGTCTTGGCCAGCATGTCTTGGATGGAAGTCTCTTTGATCATTATGATGCGTTGCAATATCGAAAATTTGGCAATTGTCTGCGAGATGACAACCCCATCTCCCGACTCCCACTACTATCATCGCATAAAAGCAGCACGTGACCGGCGGTTACTGTCCGCTAGAGTAAGCGCGACGTAAGCATGCCGGCCCAGACTGACTTGATACGGACAGGCACATGGCTTCGATCTCGTTGCCGTGGGACCAGATAAAAAAGGTGGGACGATGGTGGAGACAACACGACGTCCAGGAGTGCAGACATTTCCGGATCTGCTCCTGAAACATGCACAGGAACGCCCGCAACAGCCGGCGTTCCGGGAAAAAGACCTCGGCATCTGGCAGGCGACCGGCTGGGCCGAAGTGGCCGCCGAAGTGCGGGCTTTTGCCTGCGGCCTGGCGGCGCTCGGTTTCCGGCGCGGCATGAGCCTGGCGATTGTCGGCAATAACTGCCCGCGGCTGTATTGGGCGATGTCGGCCGCGCAGTGCCTGGGCGGGATGCCGGTGCCGCTGTACCAGGATGCGCCCGCGGCCGACATGGCTTACGTGCTGGACGATGCCGAAATCGATTTTGTGGTGGTGGAAGACCAGGAGCAGGTCGACAAGGTGTTCGAGATCAAGCAGACGCTGCTGCGCATCAGCCGCATCATCGTCGACGATGAACGCGGCCTGCGCAATTACCACCAGCCTGAATTGTCTTCCTTTGCCAAAGTGGCGGAGATCGGGCGCGCCTACGACTTGGCGCATCCCGGCTTCTTCATGAACGAAGTCGATGCCGGGCGCGCCGACGACATCGCCATCATCCTGTATACCTCCGGCACCACCGGCAAACCGAAAGGCGTCTGCCATTCGCATGCGGCGATGATCACCACCGCGCGGACGCTGGTCGAGTTCGACCAGCTGGACCAGGACGACGACCTGCTGTGCTACCTGCCGCTGGCCTGGGTCGGCGATTTCCTGTATTCGTTTGCGCAGGCGCATGTCGCCGGCTTCTGCCTGAACTGCCCGGAATCGCCGAATACCGTGATGACCGACCTGCGCGAGATCGGCCCGACCTATTATTTTGCGCCGCCGCGCATCTACGAAAATATCCTGACGCAGGTAATGATCAGGATCGAAGACGCCGGCTGGATCAAGCGCAAGCTGTTCCATGGGTTCATGGGGATCGCACGGCGCGTCGGCATACGCATACTCGACAAGAAGCCGGATGTGTCGCTGGCCGACCGCCTGCTGTACGGGCTCGGCAACCTGCTGATCTACGGTCCGCTGAAGAATGTGCTGGGCATGTCGCGGATTCGCGTCGCCTATACCGGCGGCGAAGCGATCGGACCCGACCTGTTCGATTTTTATCGTTCGCTGGGGATCAACCTGAAGCAGCTGTATGGGATGACGGAAACCTGCGTCACCGTGTGCATGCAGCCTTCCGGCGACGTCAAGCTGGACACGGTAGGACGGCCGATGAAAGGCGTGGAAGTGCATATCGACAGCAAGGGCGAAGTGCTGGTGCGCTCGCCCGGCTTGATGAAATCCTATTTCAAGCGGCCCGAGGCCACGGCCGCAGCGATCGATGCCGACGGTTATTTCCATACGGGCGACGCCGGTTTTTTCGACGGCGACGGCCACCTGAAAATCATCGACCGCGCCAAGGATGTGGGCAAGATGGCCGGCGGCACCTTGTTTGCGCCGAAGTATATAGAAAACAAGCTGAAATTCTTCCCCTTCATCAAGGAAGCGGTGGTGTTCGGCAACCGGCGCCAGCAATGCACGGCCTTCATCAACATCGACATGGATGCGGTCGGCAACTGGGCCGAGCGCCGCAACCTGGCTTACAGCAGCTATGCCGACCTGGCCGCGCAGCAGGCAGTGTATGCGCTGATCGCCGGCTGCGTTGAAAAGGTCAATGCCGACCTGGCGCAGGATCCTTTGCTGGCGGCCTCGCAGATCCACCGTTTCCTGATCCTGCACAAGGAACTGGATGCCGATGACGACGAGCTGACGCGCACCCGCAAGGTGCGGCGCGACTTCATTGCCGGCAAGTATGCCGTGCTGATCGACGCCTTGTACGGCGGCAAGCAGTCGCAATTCATAGAAACCCTGGTCAAGTTCGAGGACGGCCGGCAAGGCATGATCGCTGCCGACTTGCGGATCGCCGACGCCAAGATTTTCGCCACCATCGATAAAGCAGCCTGAACCCTATGAGCGCGATCATGAAAAGACATGCCACGGCAGAAATCCTGCCGGCAGAACCGGCGCCGCCGGCTCCGGCCCTGCACAAGCCGGAACAGCAGGTCATGGGGCGGGAGCGCAACATCGGCGAAGTGGTGCTGGACCTGCAGAACATTTCGTTGTCCTTCGGCGGCGTCAAGGCGCTCACCGATATTTCCTTCAATGTGAAAGAACATGAGATCCGCGCCATCATCGGCCCCAACGGCGCTGGAAAAAGTTCGATGATCAATGTCATCAACGGTGTCTATCATCCGCAAAAAGGCAGCATCGTATTCCACGGCGTGCCGCGGCACAGCATGCATCCCAGCAAAGTGGCGCGGCAGGGGATTGCGCGCACCTTCCAGAACATCGCCCTGTTCAAGGGCATGACGGTGCTCGACAACATCATGACCGGCCGCAATACCAAGATGCACTCCGGCCTGCTGGCGAACGCTATCTGGTGGGGGCGGGCGCGCAATGAGGAAATGCAGCACCGGCGCAAGGTCGAGGAGGTGATCGATTTCCTGGAGATCCAGCATATCCGCAAGACACCGGTCGGGCGCCTGCCTTACGGCTTGCAAAAACGCGTCGAGCTGGCGCGCGCCCTGGCGGCAGAACCCAGCATGCTGCTGCTGGACGAGCCGATGGCCGGCATGAACGTGGAAGAAAAGCAGGACATGTGCCGCTTCATCCTGGATGTCAACGACCAGTTCGGCAGCACCATCGTGCTGATCGAGCACGACATGGGCGTGGTGATGGATATCTCGGACCGCGTGGTGGTGCTTGATTACGGCAAGAAAATCGGCGACGGCACGCCGGAGGAAGTCATGAACAATCCCGAAGTCATCAAAGCCTACCTCGGCAGCTCGCACTGAACGGAGACGACAAATGCAATTTTTCTTTGAAGTGACGCTGAGCGGCTTGCTCTCCGGCCTGATGTATTCGCTCGTGGCGCTGGGATTCGTGCTGATCTACAAGGCCTCCGGCGTATTCAATTTCGCCCAGGGCGCCATGGTCTATTTCGCGGCGCTGGCGGTGGTGGGTCTGATGGACAAGGGTTGGCCGATGTGGGCGGCGATCATCGGCGCCTTTGCGGTAATGGTGGTCGTGGCGGTAGCGACCGAGCGCCTGGTGCTGCGCAAGCTGGTCAACCAGCCGCCGATCACCCTGTTCATGGCCACCATCGGCCTGGCCTTTTTCCTGGAAGGGCTGGGGCCGATGCTGTTCGGCAGCGAAGTGCGGGCGATCAACCTTGGCATCGTCGACGAGCCTATCGCTTCGGTCATGGACAGTTTCGGCATCGGCATCTCCAAATTCGACCTGTTTGCTTCCGGCATGGTGATCGGGCTGGTGCTATTGCTGGCGCTGTTTTTCCAGAAAACCAAGGTCGGCCGCGCCTTAAGGGCGGTGGCTGACGATCACCAGGCGGCGCTGTCGCTGGGCATCCCGCTGCGCCATATCTGGGTGATTGTCTGGGGCGTGGCCGGTTTCGTTGCGCTGGTTGCCGGTTTGCTGTGGGGCTCGCGCAACGGCGTCCAGTTCGCGTTGACGATGACTGCCTTGAAGGCCTTGCCGGTATTGATACTCGGCGGCTTTACCTCGATCCCGGGAGCGATTGCCGGCGGCCTGATCATCGGCGTTTCCGAAAAGCTGGCCGAGATCTATATCCCGCCGGTCATGCAAGACCTGTTCGGCGGCAATTTCGGCGGCATAGAAGGATGGTTCCCCTATGTGTTTGCATTGCTGTTCCTGCTGGTGCGGCCGGAGGGGCTGTTCGGCGAGCGGCATATCGATCGTGTGTGACGGCCTGCCAACCTGCAAGATGATTCGAACGGAGAAATGCCATGTTTTATCGTGAGGCCGGACAGTTTAAAACCTCGTACATCGCGGATAGCCAGATATTCCCGATCCGCCAGGACCGCATCGGCATGGCCGTGCTGCTGGCGGTCGCCTTTGTCGGCATTCCCCTGGTCGGCAGCGAATACTGGTTTTCGGCGATCCTGATCCCGTTCCTGGTGTTTGCGCTGGCGGCGCTGGGCCTGAACATACTCACCGGCTATGCCGGCCAGCTATCGCTCGGCTCGGCCGCGTTCATGGCGGTGGGCGCCTATGCCGCCTACAACTTCCAGCTGAGGATAGAGGGCATTCCTATCCTGCTGTCCTTCATCCTGGCCGGCTGCTGCGCGGCGGCGGTCGGCGTCCTGTTCGGCCTGCCTTCGCTGCGGATCAAAGGGTTTTACCTGGCGGTGGCGACGCTGGCTGCGCAATTTTTCGTGATCTGGGTGCTGACCAAGTTCCCCTGGTTTTCCAACGACAGTTCTTCCGGCGTCATCAGCGCGCAAAAAATCGACCTGTTCGGCATCGCCATCAACAGCCCGGTCAGGAAATACCTGTTCGTGCTGGCGATTGTCTGCGTGATGGCGCTGCTGGCGAAAAACCTGGTGCGCTCCTCCACCGGCCGCGCATGGATGGCGGTGCGCGACATGGACGTGGCGGCGGAAGTGATCGGCATCCGCCTGATGCAGACCAAGCTGCTGGCGTTTGCCGTCAGCTCGTTTTTCTGCGGCGTGGCCGGCGCCCTGTACGCTTTCTGTTACCTCGGTTCGGTGGAGCCGGACGGCTTTTCGCTGGATTTGTCGTTCCGCATCCTGTTCATGATCATCGTCGGCGGCATCGGCAGCATCCTCGGCGCTTTCCTCGGTTCCGCCTTCATCCTGCTGCTGCCGATTTTCCTGGATAACGTCTTGCCGCCGCTGGCGGCCTGGCTGCACCTGCCGTTCACCAACGCCACGGTGTCGCATATCCAGATGATGCTGTTCGGCGCCCTGATCATTTTCTTCCTGATTGTAGAACCGCACGGGCTGGCGCGCCTGTGGCAGATCACCAAGGAAAAGCTGCGCTTGTGGCCGTTCCCGCATTGACCGATGCGGCAGTTTTTTTGCAGTCCCGATAACTAGCACGACAAAAGGAGACAAGATAATGAAAAACCTCAAACGGATCATGCTCGCCGTCGCGGCCGCAGCCAGCCTGCTGGCGCCGGCCTTGCCGGCAATGGCGCAGGCGAGCGACCAGTTCATTGCGATTCCCAGCTATCGGGTCGGTCCTTACGGCACCAACGGCCAGTCGTATTACGGCGGCTATATCGACTACCTGAGCTACGTCAACCTGAAAGAGGGCGGCATCAACGGCGTCAAGCTGTCCTGGGAAGAGTGCGAAACCGAGTACAACAACGCCAAGGGCGTCGAGTGCTACGAACGGCTCAAGGGCAAGAACCCGGTCACCAAGGGCACCGCCATCAACGCCATGGCGACCGGCATCGCCTATGCGCTGATCGACAAGACGGCGGAAGACAAGGTGCCGCTGCTGATGGTCGGCTACGGCCGTACCGATGCGGTCGATGGCTCGGTATTCCCGTACGCCTTTCCGCTGGTGACGACCTACCAGATGCAGGTGTCGGCAATCGTCAAATACCTGGCGAGCAAGAACAATGGTTCGCTGGCCGGCAAGAAGATCGTGTTCCTGTACCACGACTCGGCCTACGGCAAGGAGCCGATCGTGGCGCTGGAAGCCGAGGCGACGCTGGGCAAGTTCAAGCTGGTGCAGATTCCGGTGGCCCATCCGGGCAACGAACAGGGCGCGCAATGGCTGAAGATCCGCCAGGAGAATCCCGACTACGTGATCTTCTGGGGCTGGGGCGTGATGAACCAGACTGCCTTGAAGGCGGCGCAGAAAGTCGGGTTCGCCCGCGACAAGATCATCGGTTCCTGGTGGGCCGGATCTGAGGAAGACACGGTGCCGGCCGGCGATGCCGCCAAGGGCTACCTGAGCGCGACCTGGAATGTGTCCGGCAAGGGCGTGCCGCTGATCGCCGATATCGAAAAGGTGGTGTACGGCGCCGGCAAGGGCAACATGCAGGACAAGGCCAAGATCGGTTCGATCCTGTACAACCGCGGCGTATCGGCGGCACTGGCGACGGTGGAAGCGATACGCACCGCGCAGGCCAAGTACGGCAAGGGCAAGGTGATGAGCGGCGAGGACGTGCGCTGGGGGCTGGAGAACCTCAACATCACCAACGCGCGGCTGCAGCAGCTGGGCGCGTCCGGCCTGCTGCCTGAAATCAAGACGTCCTGCGATAACCATGAGGGATCGGGCAAGATCAAGATCCAGCAATGGGATGGCGCCAAGTGGGTGCTGGTGTCGGACTGGATCGAAGGCAACAAGAACCTGATCCATCCGCTGTTCAAGGCTTCCGCCGCCAAGTATGCCAAAGAAAAAGGCATCACGCCCGCCTGCATGAAGTAGTCCCGGCGCCGGCGCCCGTCCGGGCTGCCGGCGCTTTTTTACCGCATAGCCGAGGAAAGCATGGGTACTGCACTCAACATCAATAATATCGAAGTGATCTACGACCATGTCATCCTGGTGCTGAAAGGGGTGTCGCTGGCGGTGCCGGAAGGGAAGATCGTCGCTTTGCTGGGCGCCAACGGCGCCGGCAAAAGCACGACGCTGAAAGCGATCTCCAACCTGCTGTCGGCGGAGCGCGGCGATGTCACCAAGGGCAGCATCGAATACCGGGGCGAGCGGGTCGACCGCCTGACGCCGAACGACCTGGTCAGGCGCGGCGTGATCCAGGTGATGGAAGGACGCCATTGTTTCGGCCACCTGACGGTGGAAGAAAATCTCCTGACCGGCGCCTATACGCGCCAGGCCAGCAATGTCCAGGTCAAGCGCGACCTGGAAAAGATCTACGATTATTTCCCACGCCTGAAAGAAAGGCGTAAATCGCAGTCGGGCTACACCTCCGGCGGCGAGCAGCAGATGACGGCGATCGGCCGGGCGATGATGGCCAAGCCGTCGATGATCCTGCTGGACGAGCCGTCGATGGGGCTGGCGCCGCAAGTGGTCGAAGAGATTTTCGAGATCGTCAAGGATTTGAACCGGCGCGAAAACGTGTCTTTCCTGCTGGCTGAGCAAAACACCATGGTGGCGCTGCGCTACGCCGATTTCGGCTACATCCTGGAAAACGGCCGGGTAGTGATGGAAGGCGCTGCCAGCGAACTGGCCAGCAACGAAGACGTGAAGGAGTTCTACCTGGGCGTCTCCGGCGCGGGACGCAAGAATTTCCGCGACATGAAATTCTACCGGCGCCGCAAGCGCTGGCTGGCTTGACATTACCTCTACGCTGCTCCTCCGTCCACGCATACAGGCCTGCCATGTCTGACACTCTCGACTTCCTTGAACAACGCCATCCGCTGCAGCGCGAGGCGGACCTGATGAGCGCCTTGCCGCAATTGATCGCACGGGCGCAAGGCGCGCAGGGCTGGGCGCGCATCCTGCACGGCGTCGCCGCCGGCGAGATCCGCGACCGCGCCGCGCTGGCGCAATTGCCGCTCACGCGCAAATCGGACCTGCATGGACTGCAGGCGCGGCAACCGCCGCTCGGCGCCCTGAACACCACGCCGCACCGCCAGCTGCGCCGCCTGTACGTGTCGCCCGGGCCGATCTTCGATCCCGAGGGATACGGCCAGGACTGGTGGCGTTTTGCGCGGCCGATGCGCGCCCTCGGGCTGCGCGCCGGCGACCTGATACAGAATTGTTTCGCCTACCATTTCACGCCAGCCGCCTTCATGGTCGAAGGAGCGGCCAGCAAGCTGGGCTGCGCGGTGATCCCGGCCGGCATAGGCCAGACCGAACTGCAGGTGCAAGCGATGTCGGCCCTGCGGCCGGATGCCTACGTCGGTACGCCGTCCTTCCTCAAGATCATCATCGAAAAGGCGCGCGAGATGGGCGCCGACATCGGCACCGTGCAACGGGCGCTGCTCAGCGCCGAAGCCTTGCCGCCGTCGCTGCGCCAGTGGTTCCACGACAACGGCGTGCCGCATGTGCTGCAATTGTATGCATCGGCCGACGTTGGTAATATCGCCTACGAGTCGCTCAGCGACGGCCGCCTCAATCCGGGTATGATCCTGGATGAGGATTTGATCCTGGAAATCGTGCGGCCCGGCAGCGGCGACCCGGTTGCCGCCGGCGAGGTGGGCGAGGTAGTGCTGACGTCCTTCAATCCAGACTATCCTCTGATACGTTTCGCCACCGGAGACTTGTCTGCGGTGCTGGAGGGCGTCTCGCCATGCGGCCGCACCAATACCCGCATCAAGGGCTGGATGGGGCGCGCCGACCAGGTAACCAAGGTGCGCGGCATGTTCGTCCACCCGTCGCAGCTGGCTGAAGTGCTGAAGCGTCATCCGCAGGTCCTGAAAGCGCGGCTGGTGGTCAGCGGCGCCATGGCGAGCGATGTGATGACGCTGCATTGCGAAACGCAAGGCGCGCCGGCGTCCGTCGCCGAGCAGGTTGCGGACAGCCTGCGCGATGTGACCAAACTGCGCGGCGAGGTTTTGCTTGTCGCACCGGGCAGCTTGCCGAATGACGGTAAAGTCATCGAGGATGCCCGCAAATACGAATGAGGGCAGCATGTCGAAACAAGTGATCGTGATTACCGGCGCCAGCCGCGGCATCGGCGCCGCCACCGCGCGCCTGGCGGCCGCCCGCGGCTACGCCGTATGTGTCAATTATGTACATAACCGCAGCGCCGCCGAACAGGTGGTCGACGCTATCCGCCAGGCCGGCGGCGAAGCCTTGGCGGTCGCCGGGGATGTCGCGGTGGAGGCCGACGTACTGAACCTGTTCCAGACCGTGGATGCGCAACTCGGCAGGCTGGCCGCCCTGGTCAACAACGCCGGCATCCTGGAGCGGCAGATGCGGGTAGAAGAGATGGACGTAGCCCGTCTGCAGCGCGTGTTCGCCACCAACATCGTCGGCAGTTTCCTGTGCGCCCGCGAAGCCGTGCGGCGCATGTCGACCCGCTTCGGCGGCGAGGGCGGCGCCATCGTCAACCTGTCGTCGATGGCGGCCAAGCTCGGCGGTCCGGGCGAATATGTCGATTACGCCGCCTCCAAGGGAGCGATCGACGCCATGACGGTCGGCCTGGCGAAGGAAGTCGCCGACCAGGGCATCCGCGTCAATGCGGTCCGGCCCGGCGTCATCTATACCGATATCCATGCCAGCGGCGGCGAACCGGGGCGGGTCGACCGGGTCAAGGATACGGTGCCGATGCGGCGCGGCGGCAGCGCCGAGGAAGTGGCGCGCGCGATCATGTGGCTGGTGTCCGACGAGGCGTCTTATTCGACCGGCGCATTCATCGATGTCGCCGGCGGCCGCTGATGCCGGCGCGCGGGTGAAAAGCGATGCGTTTCTTGCAAAATGCCAGTTGCCTGTAAAAAATTGATAAAATGAGCAGAGTTGGCCAAAACCTGATCCACTGATTCACTGTCCAATGCTGCAAGCAACGGCGCCGTGCCCGGGCAACCCTTCTGTCGGTGCGCTTCGCGGGTTATGCGGCAATTTTTGTGTAAGAGCAATTTATGATGGAGTTATCAAGAATGAAGAACCTGATCGTAGTCGCAGCCATGGTGGCCTTGAGCGGTTGCGCCGTGACGCCGAATTCGGCAAACGTATATACCAGCCGCCAGGCCCAGGGTGAGCAATCGGTGCGCATGGCGGTGGTTGATTCGGTGCGTCCGGTCACTATCGACAAGAACACCGGCGGCGGCGCCGGCACCTTGGCTGGCGGCGCGCTTGGCGCGGTAGGCGCCGGTTCGCTGATCGGCAAAGGCAACGGCTCGATTGCAGCCGGCGTGGTCGGCGCGGTGCTCGGCGGGATTGCCGGCAACCAGGTCGAAAACAACCTGAACCAGCGTCCAGGCCTGGAAATCACCGTACGCCTGAGCAACGGCGAATTGCGCGCCATTACCCAGGATGCCGACGAGCGTTTCAATGTCGGCGACCGCGTGCGCCTGCTGTCGTCGGGCGGCGTTACCCGGGTAACCCACTAAGCGCCGGAGCAAGCGGCGGTAAAGTCAAAAAGGCTGGAAGACATGATTGTCTTCCAGCCTTTTTTATTGACGGCGACGTTTGTTACTGGCCGTTATGGATCACCACCAGCAGCGCGGTAGCGGCATTCTTGCCGACATTCTTGATGTAGTGGGGACGGTCTGCCGCATAGCGCGCCGTTTCCCCTACCTTGATCTTGGTGATGTTGCTGCCGCTCTGGACCTCCAGCATGCCGGACAAGACCGTCAGGTGTTCGCGCGAAGCCGGTTCGTGCGCCTCCGAGTCGAGGCAGCCGCCGGGTTCCACCGACAGTTCATACCATTCAAACTGGCCGGCCAGTTCGATCGGCCCCAGGATGCGCAGCACGCAATGGCCGTCGCGCGAGCGCAGCGATGGCGTGGCGTGGCTGGGCAAGGTTTCGATCGAAGCAGGCACAGGCTGGTTGCCGTCGACCAGCAGCGAGATCGGCACACCGAGGGCGTTGGCCAGCCGCCACACCACGGCCACCGTGGGATTCGCCTGGTTGCGCTCGATTTGCGATAGCATGGACTTGGAGACGCCGGCGCGCTTCGACAAGGCATCCAGCGAAAGCCCGTCGGCCTGGCGCAGCTTGACCAATGTATCGCCGACCTTGGGCGGTGTATCCTCCAAATTTTTCCCCGGATTGCTGCTCATCTGGTTGACAACCTCGTTTTTGTGCATTATCGTGGAATTCTTGTTCGATATATCGAATTTAAGCAATATATTATATAAGATCGAGGCAGACAATGACACAAGACATCAGCACCCAAGCCGGCGCGACTGGCTTCTATGGCCACCTGCGCGACGAGCTGGCCGGGATCGAAGCCGCCGGCCTGTTGAAACGCGAGCGCCTGATCCTCGGCCCGCAAGGCGGCAAGATCAATACCGCAAGCGGTGAATTGATCAATCTGTGCGCCAACAATTACCTCGGATTGTCGTCCCATCCGGCCTTGATCAAGGCTGCGCACGCCGCCCTGGACAGCCATGGTTTCGGCCTCAGTTCGGTGCGTTTCATCTGCGGCACGCAAGATATCCATCGCGAACTGGAGCAGCGCCTGGCGGCGTTCCTGGGCACCGAGGACTGTATCCTGTACGCCGCCGCGTTCGACGCCAACGGCGGCCTGTTCGAGCCCTTGCTGGGCGAGCAGGACGCCATCATCAGCGATGCCCTCAACCACGCCTCGATCATCGACGGTGTCCGTCTGTGCAAGGCGAAGCGCTACCGCTACGCCCACAACGACATGGAAGACCTGGAGCGTTGCCTGAAGCAGGCCAAGGCCGACAACGCCCGTTTCTCCATGGTGTTTACCGACGGCGTATTTTCCATGGATGGCACCGTGGCGCAGCTCGATGTGATCCGCCAGCTGTGCGACCAATACGGCGCCTTGCTCGGCGTCGACGATTGCCACGCTACCGGCTTCATGGGCGCGCGCGGACGCGGCACGCATGAAGCGCGCGGCATCTTCGGCAAGGTCGACGTGATTACCGGCACCCTCGGCAAAGCCCTCGGCGGCGCCAGCGGCGGTTTCACCGCCGGGCGGCGCGAGGTGATCGACCTGCTGCGGCAACGTTCCAGGCCTTACCTGTTTTCGAACACGCTGATGCCGGCGATCGTCGGCGCTTCGATCGAGGCGCTCAACCTGCTGGAGGCCTCCACCGAACTGCGCGACCGGCTTGAACGCAACACCGTCTATTTCCGCAAAGCCATCACCGACGCCGGTTTCGAGATCAAGCCGGGGACCCATCCGATCGTGCCGCTGATGGTGTACGACGCCGTGGTGGCGCAGAACCTGTCGCGCCGCCTGTACGAGCTGGGCGTCTACGCCGTCGGTTTCTTCTATCCGGTGGTGCCGCAGGGACAGGCGCGGATCCGGGTGCAGATGTCGGCGGTCCATGACGAAGCGACATTGCAGCGCGCCGTGGGCATTTTCCGGCAAGCCGGCGAAGAGCTGGGCTTGGTAAAAAACTGAAGAGACGAACGATGAAAAAAATACTGGTAATCGGCGCCAACGGCCAGATCGGCACCGAACTGACGACGGCGCTGGTCAAGCTGCATGGCGCAAAACAGGTGGTCGCGAGCGATATACAAGCCCTGGGCCGGCACCAGGAACTGGCCTACGAAAAACTGGACGTGACCGACGCCCAGCGCCTGGCCGAAGTGGTGCAGCAGCACGGCATCGGTGAAATCTACCACCTGGCGGCCGCCTTGTCGGCCAAAGGCGAGGAGCATCCCGAGTGGGCCTGGAACCTGAACATGACCGGCCTGCTGAACGTGCTGGAAGTGGCGCGCCAGGCCAAGCTGTCGAAAGTGTTCTGGCCCAGTTCGATCGCCGCTTTCGGCCCTTCGACGCCGCGCGACAATGCACCGCAGGTCGGCGCCATGGATCCCAAGACCGTCTACGGCATCTCCAAGCTGGCGGGCGAGCACTGGTGCAGCTGGTATGCTGAAAAATACGGCATGGATATCCGCAGCCTGCGTTATCCGGGTTTGATCAGCTATTCCGCCGAACCGGGCGGCGGCACCACCGACTACGCGATCCAGGCCCTGTTTGCAGCTGCCGCGGGCCAGGACTACACCAGTTTCCTGGATATCGACAGCACGCTGCCGATGATGTACATGCCGGACGCCGTGCGCGCTACCATCGAACTGATGAGCGCGCCGAAGGAGCGGCTGAAGGTGGCCGGTTCCTACAACCTGGCGGCGTGGAGTTTTTCGCCGCACGAACTGGTGGACATCATCAGGCAGCACTATCCGTCGTTCAGCATCGCCTATAAGCCGGATTTCCGCCAGGCGATCGCCGATGCATGGCCGCGCTCGATCGACGATTCCAGTGCGCGTGAAGATTGGGCGTGGCGTCCTGCATACAGCCTGAGCGAGATGGTTGACGACATGTTGAAGCACTTGGCCGGACGCAAGCCTGCGAGGCCGGAAAAGCAGGTTGCCTGAATGACGATCGCGGTGGTTTTCCGACGGACATGACCGACAAGCAAGACTGCGCAAGTCGGCGAAAGGGCTGGGGACAATTTGTCTTCCAGCCCTTTTTTATAAGAATTCAATTAATTTCCCCCGTTGTTCACGCAGACGGTGCCTGAAAAAGATATTCTTTGTAAAAAATCAATCATTAGCCGTATCGGATGCTTGCATTGATAGCAGAATTAGCTAGAATGATAGCGTTGCAATCGATTATGAGGTCCGGCAATGGCTACAAACCTGGTGGTTAGAAACGTGGAAGAAGAACTCACCCTGGCACTCAAGCGGCAAGCTGCTTCACATGGCCGCAGCGCCGAAGCGGAACATAGGGAAATCCTGCGCGCAGCGCTGCAGCGGCCTCAACGGCGTTCCTTGGCGGACTTCTTGTCGAGCATGCCGAATGTCGGGGAAGACAACGACTTCGATGCGCGCAAAATTCAAGAATAAATTCAGGAGTAAAGCGTGTATCTGCTGGATACCAATGTGATCAGCGAATCCCGCAAAGGGAAAAAGGCCAACCCTGGCATGCAGAAATTCTGGCGCTCGGTCGATCCCGATGCGATTTATCTGCCGGTGCAAAGCATAGGCGAGATACGCCGCGGCGTTGAAATCGTCAAGCGTCGCGGCGATTCAGCACAGGCCAAGATGCTGGAGATATGGCTGCAGACGCTGGCGACAGTCTATGCGGACCGCATCCTGTCTTTTGACGGCGACTGCGCCCAAGTGTGGGGGGCGCTGATGTCGGCCGGCAATCAACATCCGATCGACAAACAAATTGCCGCGATCGCCTTGATCCATGACATGACAGTCGTTACGCGTAACACCAGCGACTTCATCGGCACTGGCGTGAGCCTTGTAAATCCGTTTTCGTAGGACCGGCAGGCTGGATCAGCATGGTAAAAGGCAGTTCGCTATGCACCAAGTCTTGTTGCCGTCCCTTGTCCACCGTTCTCTATCGAACGGAAGGAATTTCTCTACTACTTACAGTTGCCGGAACTCCCATGAGCTACAGCCTGCATTGCACCAAGAAACTGCTTGATCGCATCAAGCCGCAGATCGAACCTGGCAGCGATGAGCCCGGCACACTGCTCGGCAACTGGTACGCCACGGCCCTGTTCTGGAGGCCGCAATTAGTTTTGCTGGTGAATGAACGGACATTATTGCCAGTGCTGTTGCCGTTGGCTCCGGCTACGACGTTGGCGGATCGTTTCCCTCAACAACTTGAATCCGTGCTGACGGCTCATGGTGTCGCTCGGGAGCGCATTGCTGCAGAGATTGCGCAGATGAGCGAGGTTCGATATGCGAAAACCGCGAGCCGCAGCCATGTCGGCGTCATGAACGAGTTTTCCTTCCTTGCGGAAGTTTATCGCGATCACCCGGGCACGGGAGATTTGATCGAATTCTCGCTCAAACTGGCGGAGGTCCCATGTGGCCCGCTGTACAAGCGATTGGGTACACCCGAGCGCGAGTTGCAGTTTTTGTTTGCAATACAGCCAGGATAAGAAAAGGCCGGAAGACATGACTGTCTTCCGGCCCTTTGCAGTTACCGAGGCCGTCTTGTATGGCGGCCCGTTTAGCTTTACTTGCCAGCCATGCCCAACAGCATTTCGTTGAGGCGTTTGACGAACCCGGCCGGATCGGCCAGGGCGCCGCCTTCGGCCAGCAAAGCCTGGTCGAACAGGATGTGCGACCAGTCGCCGAACTTGGCTTCTTCATATTTCAGGCGCTGCACCAGCGGGTGGTCCGGGTTGATTTCCAGGATCGGCTTGGAGTCCGGCGCTTCCTGGCCGGCGGCCTTCAGCATGCGCAGCAGGTTGCCCGACAGTTCGTTCTCGTCAGCCACCAGGCAGGCCGGCGAATCGGTCAGCCGGAAAGTGACGCGCACATCCTTGGCCTTGTCGGCCAGCGCGCCCTTCATCTTTTCAACCAGGTCCTTGAACTGGGTTTCGGTTTCTTCGTGCTGCTTTTTCTCGGCTTCATCTTCCAGGGTGCCGAGATCGAGGCCGCCCTTGGCTACCGACGCCAGTTCCTTGCCTTCGAAATCCTGCAGGAAGGACAACATCCATTCGTCGACGCGGTCGGTCAGCAGCAGGACTTCAACGCCTTTCTTGCGGAAGATTTCCAGGTGCGGGCTATTCTTGGCGGCGGCGAAAGTTTCACCTGTCGCATAGTAGATCTTGTCCTGGCCTTCTTTCATGCGGCCGATATAGTCGGCGAAGGAGACAGTCTGCGCCTCGCTGCCGTTGCCATCTGCGTTGCTGGTGGAAGCAAAGCGCAGCAGCTTGGCGATTCTCTCCTTGTTGCCGGCGTCTTCGCCTATGCCTTCTTTCAGGACCTGGCCGAACTCTTTCCAGAAGCTGGCGTACTTGTCTTTTTGCGCCTGGTCGTCGCTGTTCGCCAGTTCTTCCAGCAAGCCCAGCACGCGTTTGGTGGAACCTTCGCGGATCACGCGCACATCGCGCGATTCCTGCAGGATTTCACGCGAGACGTTGAGCGGCAGGTCGCTGGAATCGATCACGCCCTTGACGAAGCGCAGGTAGACCGGCATCAGCTGCTCGGCGTCGTCCATGATGAAGACGCGCTTGACGTACAGCTTGATGCCGCCGCGCTTGTTGCGGTCCCACAGGTCGAACGGGGCGCGGCTTGGCACGTACAGCAGCTGGGTGTATTCGCTGCGGCCTTCGACCCGGTTGTGGGTGTAGGTCAGCGGCGCTTCGAAATCGTGCGAGACATGCTTGTAGAACTCGACATACTGTTCTTCCGTGATGTCGGATTTGTTGCGGGCCCACAGTGCGCTGGCCTGGTTGACGGTCTCGAATTCGTCCTTGACCACGGTTTCCTTCTTTTCTTCGTCCCATTCCTCTTTCTGCATCACGATCGGCAGCGAGATATGGTCGGAGTACTTGCGGATGATGGATTTCAGTTTCCAGGCCGACAGGTATTCGTCTTCGCCTTCGCGCAGGTGCAGGGTGATGTCGGTGCCGCGCGACGGCTTGTCGATGGTTTCGATGCTGAAATCGCCGGCGCCCGCCGATTCCCAGCGCACGCCTTCGGTGGCGCTGGCGCCGGCGCGGCGGGTGTCGACCGTGATCTTGTCGGCGATGATGAAGGCGGAATAGAAGCCGACGCCGAACTGGCCGATCAGGGCCGCGTCTTTTTGCTGGTCGCCCGACAGTTTCGAGAAGAATTCCTTGGTGCCGGATTTGGCGATGGTGCCCAGGTGCGAGATGGCTTCGTCGCGGCTCATGCCGATGCCGTTGTCCGAGATGGTGATGGTGCGCGCGGCCTTGTCGAAAGCGACCTTGATCTTCAGTTCGGGATCGTTCTCGAACAGGGCGCCGTTGTTGATCGCTTCAAAGCGCAGCTTGTCGGCGGCATCGGACGCATTGGAAACCAGCTCGCGCAGGAAAATTTCCTTGTTCGAGTACAGCGAGTGGATCATCAATTGCAGCAGCTGCTTTACTTCTGCCTGAAAACCAAGGGTTTGCTTTTCGGATACGGCCATTGTTTCCTCTGTGTGTAAATTAAATAAGCGTAGAAAAAGTGATGTAAAAACGATAAGGGCGGCAAAGCGGCCTGCGGGGCTTCGCTTTTGCCTTGTACATTGCTCGAAAAATGGGGAGTAATCCGGATTTTACAAGAGCGGACCGGGTGGCAGCTGCTTAACTTGCTTGTTTGTCACATGCATTTGCCACATTCACTTGCCGCATTCCTGCTCCAGGAAGCGCCAGATGGCCGGGTCCGACATCGCCGCCACGTTGATCCGCATGCGCGAAGAAGGTAGCTGGCTGGGCGAAAACAGGGCGCCGGGGGCCAGTAAAAAACCTTCGGCCAGGGCTTTTTCCGCCATCACGTTGGTGTCGTGGCCGGTGTCGGCCCAGACAAAGATGCCGGCCGGGGTACTGATATCGACCGTCATGCCGATTCTTTCCATCTGTCGGATAGTGCGGTCGCGCACACTGTCGAGCTTGCTGCGCAGGCGGTCGAGATGTTTGCGGTAGTGGCCTTCGGACAGGATCTTGTAGACCACGCGTTCGCCGACTTCGGCGCTGGTGAGGTTGGTCAGCATCTTGCGGTCGGCAAAATGCTGCGCCAGTTCGAGCGAAGTGGCGATGAAGCCGGAGCGCAGGTTTGGCGACAGCGTCTTCGAGAAGCCGCCCATGTAGATCACGCGGTTGAGCTGGTCGAGTGCGGCAATGCGGGTCGCCGGCTGGATCGCCGAGCCGGGATGCATGTCGCAGTAGATGTCGTCTTCGACAATCATGAAATCGTGCTCCTCGGCCAGCTTGAGGATCTGGAATGCCTTGGCTGCCGAGAGCGAGGTCGAGGTCGGGTTGTGCAGCACCGATACCAGCACATACAGCTTCGGCTTGTGCAGCGCCACCAGTTCCGCCAGCTTGGCCATGTCGGGGCCGTCGGCCAGGCGCGGCACGCCGACCACCTTGGCGCCCAGCGCGGCGAACGAGGCGAACATCAGGAACCAGGAAGGATCGTCCACCAGAATCACGTCGCCGGGCTGGGTGAAGTGGCGCGCCACCAGGTCCAGCGCCTGGGTGACGCCGGTGGTGGTGACGAATTGTTCCGGCGTGGCGGCGATTTCCAGTTCCGCCATCTTCAGCTGCAATTGCTGGCGCAGCGGCAGGAAGCCCTGCGGAATGCCGTAGGAGAGCAGTTGCGCCGGATTCTGCCGGCTGATGCTGCGCAGGGCGTTGGCGATCAGGTCGGCGTCCAGCCATTCGCTGGGAAACATGCCGGAGCCCGGCATTTTCTTGTGCGGCGCCTGCTGGTGCATATTGCGCACCAGCCAGACCACATCGATCAGCTGCGGCTGCTGATGGTTTCCTAGACTGGTGGCGGAATTGCTGCCGCGCTCCACCAGCAGCGGCGAGCGTTCGCGCACATAGAAACCGGAGCCGCGCCGCGATTCCAGGCAACCCTTGGCCACCAGCCGGTCATAGGCTTCCACCACCGTGAAGCGTGACACGCTGTGGCTGTCGGCGAACTGGCGGATCGACGGCATGCGGGCGCCGGTGCGCAGCAAGCGGTCGCTGATGCGGGTTTCGATGCTGCGCACGATCTGCTCGACCAGCGAGGTATCGCTATCGCGCGATAGCGGCTGCGGGGCAGGCGGCGGCTGGCTGTTGCTCAGCTTGCGGGGAGGGACTGTGTTGGTCACTGTGCTGGTTGCTGTATTGGTGATTTGGCCGGGACAATGTCAGAAATTACTTGTTTAACTGTATTGGTACTGTATTGGTTAGTTGGCTTAGCATAGACCTAAATCCTCAATGCTGCAAATCCGGAAGCGAATTCGCCATGCAAACACTATTCAAACAGCAGTCTCATACCTTGTCGGGCGGCAGCGTGCTGTCCGGCGTCACTGAACAGCCATTGACCCTGAAGGTGGTCAGCGGCCGTGTCTGGGTGACGTTTGAAGGGCAGCCGGAAGATCACTGGCTGCACGCCGGCCGTTCGCTGGCCTTGCTGCCGGGGCGGGTGGTGGTGGTCGAGGCCGATCCCGGCAACAGCCGGATTACCTTGAGCGGCCAGCCGCAGCGCGGCACGGCCGGCTTGTTGCGCATCTTGCTGGCGCGCCTGCGCGGGCCCGGCTTCCATCCTGCGACGAGCGTGTCATGATGCTGGAGACCTTGCTGCCGCTGGCCGTATTTGCCTTCGTGTCGTCGATCACGCCGGGGCCGAACAACATCATGCTGACCTCGTCCGGCATCATGTTCGGCTTTAACCGCACCATTCCGCACATACTCGGCGTGACCTTCGGCTTCGGTTTGCTGCTGGTGCTGTGCGCTGCCGGCATCGGCGGCCTGGTGCTGGCGCTGCCATCGATCCATGTCATCCTGAAAACCCTGGGTTCGGCCTATTTGCTGTACCTGGCCTGGAAGCTGCGCAACATGTCGTTCAAGTCGGAATCCGGCGGCCACCGGAAGCCGATGACCTTCCTCGGCGCGGCGGCATTCCAGGCAGCCAACCCGAAAGCCTGGATCATGGGCATCACCAGCGCGTCGGCATTTTTACCGCCGCTGCAGCCGATCTGGCTGTCGATCGGCATATATTGCCTGGTGTTCTGCGTCATCAACCTGCCGTGCGTCGGTGTCTGGGCCGGCGCCGGTTCGGTATTGCGGCGTTACCTGGCCCAGCCTTTGTGGCAGCGCGTATTTTGTACGGTGATGGTGCTGTTGACGATTTACTCCGCGGTTTCCATCTGGCTGTGACCGCAACGCGAAAGGCTGGCGCCATGACGGATGAATCGAAAGGCATGTGGCTGGGGCTGGCCGGGGTGGCGCTGTTCAGCCTGACCCTGCCGTTTACCCGCATGGCGGTGGCGGAACTGAATCCGGTGTTCGTGGCGTTCGGCCGGGCAGTGGTCGCCGCGCTATGCAGCGTGCTGCTGCTGTGGAAGCTGAAAGCCGCGCTGCCGACCGCCGCGCAGTGGAAACCCCTGGCGCTGACGGCGCTCGGCGTGGTGGTCGGTTTTCCTGTGTTTTCATCGGTGGCGATGCGCTATGTACCGGCAGCGCACGGCGCCATCGTGCTTGGCATCCTGCCGCTGGCGACAGCCTTGTTTGGCGCTTTGCGCTTTGGCGAACGGCCTTCGGCCGGATTCTGGATTGCCGCCGTGGCCGGCAGCGCCATTGTTATCGTTTTTGCACTGAGCCAGGGCGGCGGCGGTTTGCAGGCTGCCGACCTGGCCCTGCTGGCGGCGGTGCTGGCCGCTGCCATGGGCTACGCCGAAGGAGGGCGCCTGTCGCAAACCATGGGCGGGCAGCAGGTGATCGCCTGGGCGCTGCTGCTGTCCTTGCCGGTGCTGCTGCCGATCACCGTCTGGCTCGGATGGCGCTACGGCGTCAGCGCTTCGCCCAAGGCATGGCTGGGATTCGCCTACGTGTCGGTGTTCTCGATGTTCATCGGCTTCTTCTTTTGGTACAAGGGCCTGGCGCTGGGCGGCATAGCACGGGTTGGCCAGGTGCAACTATTGCAGCCGTTCCTGACCTTGCTGGGGGCTGCGCTGTTGCTGGGCGAGGCCCTGGAAGCCCGAAACATGCTGTTTGCGCTGGCCGTGCTGGCGGTCGTGGCGTTCGGCCGCAAGATGGCGGTGCGGCGGCAGGCCGCGTAGGCGGCAAACGCAGCTGCCGAAATACCAGGCGACATTTCGCAATTTGGGCGCTGGGGTGAGATAATCCGATATTGGCCGGAATTTGGCGGGGCGCCAGCCGGCTGTATCCCATTTATCCCGTCATTGCTGCTGGCGTCAAAAGCGCCGGCAAATGATTTTTTTTCGGAGTGTCAGATGTCTGTATATGAAAAGTTGCAAGCCCTGAATATCACGTTGCCTGCGGTAGCCGCGCCTGCCGCTGCCTATGTGATGTACGCCCAAAGCGGCAACACGGTTTACCTGTCCGGTCACTTGTCCAAGAAAGACGGCAAGATCTGGGTCGGCCAACTGGGCAAGGACATCACGACCGACGAAGCCAAGCTGGCCGCGCGCGGCATCGCCGTTGACCTGATCGCGACCTTGCAGGCAGCTTGCGGCGGCGACCTGAAGCGCGTCAAGCGCGTCGTCAAGCTGATGAGCCTGGTCAATTCGACGCCTGATTTCACGGAACAGCACCTGGTCACCAACGGCGCTTCCGAACTGATCGGCGAAGTATTCGGCGAGCAGGGCAAGCATGCCCGTTCCGCATTTGGCGTAGCACAGCTGCCGTTGGGCGCTTGCGTGGAAATTGAAATGATTGCTGAAATAGCGTAGTCCGCGGCGTAATCCTGGCAGCGTCATCCGCTGCCAGCCCAGGAGACGGCAGATCATAAGAACCGCAGGCTGCTGCAATCCGCGTCCGGCCCTGGCTGGGCGCTTGACGGCAGCCTCTTAAAATAGATCACTTGAAGAGAACAGTATGAAAATCGAAAATCCAACCCCGCTGCAATGGCGTTTTTCGCAGCGCGCGCAGAAACTGCAAAGTTCGGCCATCCGTGAAATCCTGAAGATCACCATGCGCCCGGAAATCATTTCCTTTGCCGGCGGCCTGCCTTCGCCTGCGACTTTCCCGGTCGAGCAGCTGAAAGTGGCGTTTGACAAGATATTGTCGGAGCAAGGCAAGGTTGCCTTGCAATACGGTCCGACCGACGGTTATGGCCCGCTGCGCGAATGGGTCGCCAATTCGCTATCGACCAACGGCGCCAAGATCATGGCGAACCAGGTCATGATGACTTCCGGTTCGCAGCAGGGGCTGGATTTGCTGGGCAAGGTGCTGATCGATGAAGACAGCAAGGTGCTGGTTGAAACACCTAGCTACCTGGGCGCCTTGCAGGCGTTTTCCCTGTACGGCCCAGAGTTCGTTTCGGTGCCCAGCGACGAAGGCGGCCTGATCCCGGAAACCGTGGCGACCCTCGGGCAGGGCGCGCGCATGCTGTACGCACTGCCGAATTTCCAGAACCCTACCGGCCGCACCTTGTCGATGGAACGCCGCCACGCGCTGGTGGATATCTGTGCGCGGCTCGGCTTGCCGCTGATCGAGGACGATCCGTACGGCGCCCTCAGCTATCGCGCCGAACCGCTGCCGAAGATGCTGAGCATGAATCCGGGCGGCGTGATCTACATGGGTTCCTTCTCCAAGATCCTGACCCCGGGGATACGTCTGGGCTACGTGGTCGCGCCGCGGCCGCTGATCGAAAAGCTCGAGCAGGCCAAGCAGGCGACCGACCTGCACACCGCGCAGCTGACGCAGATGGTAGTGTACGAAACCATCAAGGACGGTTTCCTCGACCAGCACATCCCGACCATCCGCAAGCTGTATTCGGACCAGTGCGACGCCATGCTGGATGCGCTCAAGACCTATTTCCCAAGCGGCACCAGCTGGACCAAGCCGGAAGGCGGCATGTTCATCTGGGTCACCTTGCCCAAGCATATCGACAGCGTCAAGCTGCTGGCGGAAGCGGTGGAGCAGCACGTGGCGTTCGTGCCGGGCGGACCGTTCTACGGCAATACGCCGGAACAGCATACCTTGCGCCTGAGCTTCGTGACCGTGCCGCCGGCCAAGATACGCGAAGGCATCGAGCGCCTGGGCAAGCTGATCGCTTCCAAGATCTGATGGCTGCGCCGGCGCCGTAGGCTTGCCAACGGAGCCAGGCACGCAGGGCAAGAAAAAGCCGGCTTGAAGCCGGCTTTTTCACTTTCAGGACTGCGCTGTCAGCGTCGCCGGTTTCAGCTTCGATTCCAGCATCTTTCCCTTGCGCGCCCGCTTGCCGATATGCGGCGCCAGTCCCGACGCCGATAAGGCCACCTGCTGCGCCTTGCCGCCGCGGCCGATGCCGGACACCAGCACGCCGCGCTGGCTGATCGGCTGCGCCGCCAGCAGTTTCTCGTTGTTTTCCAGTTCCATCAGGATCACGCCGCGGCCGCCGTTGCTGAGCGACTTGCACTCGTCCAGGCCGAACACCAGCAAACGGCCCTTTTCCGACAGGCAGGCGATGGCGCCGACATTGGCGCTCAGCGCCTGCGGCGGCAACGGCAGGTCGCCTTCATCCAGCGTGACATAGGACTTGCCGGCCTTGACCCGGCTCAGCATGTCGCCGATCTTGGCGGTGAAGCCGTAGCCGCCGGAACTGGCCAGCAGCAGCACCATGTCGGACGGGCCGGCAAAATAATGCATGACGCTGCTGCCGTTAGCGAGGTCGATCAGGGTCGTGATAGGCACGCCGTCGCCGCGCGCGTTCGGCAAGGTGGCGACCGATACCGAGTAGATGCGGCCGTTGGAGCCGAAGGTCAGCAGGTTGTCGACGGTGCGGCACTCGAATGCGCCGTACAGGGCGTCGCCGGCCTTGAAGGCGAACTGGCCGGCGTCGTGGCCGTGGCCGGTGCGTGCGCGCACCCAGCCTTTTTGCGAAATGATGACGGTTACGGGCTCATCTACGATGCGGGTTTCCACCACCGCTTTTTCCGCCGCTTCGATCAGCGTGCGGCGGGCGTCGCCGAATTGCTTCTGGTCGGCTTCGATTTCCTTGATCACCAGGCGCTTCATCGAGGCCGGGTTGTCGAGCAGGTCTTGCAGCGTGGCTTTTTCATTGCGCAGCTCAGCCAGTTCCTGCTGGATCTTGATGGTTTCCAGGCGCGCCAGCTGGCGCAGGCGGATCTCAAGGATATCCTCGGCCTGGCGGTCGGACAGCTTGAACGCCTCGATCAGCGCCGGTTTCGGTTCATCCGATTCGCGGATGATCTTGATCACCTTGTCGATATTCAGCAGGATCGCTTCGCGGCCTTCCAGGATGTGGATGCGGTCTTCGATTTTCTGCAGCTTGAACTGTGAACGGCGGGTAATGGTGGCGAAGCGGAAAGTGATCCACTCGCGCAAGATCATGCCCAGGCCCTTCTGGCGAGGACGGCCGTCGCCGCCAATCATCACCAGGTTGATCGAGGCGCTGCTTTCCAGCGACGTATGGGCCAGCAGCATGTTGGTGAATTCGGTCTGGTCCAGGTTTTTCGATTTCGGTTCGAACACCAGGCGCACCGGCGCATCGCGTCCCGATTCGTCGCGCACCGTATCGAGCACCGACAGGATCGAGGCCTTGAGCGCCAGCTGTTCCGGCGTCAGGGTTTTCTTGCCGAGCTTGATTTTCGGATTGGTCAGTTCTTCGATTTCTTCCAGGATCTTTTGCGAAGAGGCGCCCGGCGGCAATTCAGTGACCACCGCCTGCCATTGGCCGCGCGCCAGGTCCTCGATTTTCCAGGTGGCGCGCACCTTCAGGCTGCCGCGGCCGCTTTCGTACATTTCCGAGATCGCGCTGGCCGAGGTGATGATCTGGCCGCCGCCCGGGAAGTCCGGGCCGGGAATGATCTGCATCAGCTCGGCATGGCTCAGGCCGGGATTGCGGATCAGGGCTACCGCGGCCTTGGCCACTTCGTGCAGGTTGTGCGACGGGATTTCGGTGGCCAGGCCGACCGCAATGCCCGAGGCGCCGTTCAGCAAGACAAACGGCAGGCGCGCCGGCAGCAGTTTCGGTTCTTCGGTGGAGCCATCGTAGTTGGGCTGGAAATCGACCGTGCCCATGCCGATTTCTTCCAGCAGCAGGCGGGCGATCGGCGTCAGGCGCGCTTCGGTGTAACGCATCGCCGCGGCGCCGTCGCCGTCGCGCGAACCGAAGTTGCCCTGGCCGTCGACCAGCGGATAGCGCAGCGAGAAATCCTGGGTCATGCGCACCAGGGCGTCGTACACCGACTGGTCGCCGTGCGGATGCAGCTTGCCCAGCACATCGCCGACCACCAGCGCCGATTTGCGCGGTTTGGCGGCGGCGTTCAGGCCCAGCTCGCTCATCGCATACAGGATGCGGCGCTGCACCGGCTTCTGGCCGTCGGAAACGTCGGGCAGGGCGCGGCCCTTGACGACTGAAATGGCGTAGTCGAGGTAGGCGCGTTCAGCGAAAGTAGCGAGGGTTAAGGATTCAGCGTCCGGGGTAGGTGCATCTGGCGTAGCAAACAGATCGTTTTGGTCGGTCATGAGGAGTCGGTAAATTATTCGATAAGAGGCGTTGCCGTTGCGGGTATTGCCGCAGCCGGCGGAATTGGCGCAGCGTCCGGCGTCATGGCGGCCGGCATGTTGCTGCGGCCTGGAATCACCAGGCGGATACGGTTCAAGCCGGATTTGGGACCGCCGTCATTGCTGCCGGCGGATTGCGCGAAGGCAGGCTGGTACAGCTGGTAGAACTGCCGCACCAGCTGCACGTAATTGCGCGTTTCGGCGTACGGCGGCACCTTGTTATTGTATTTCTGCACCGCGCCTTCACCGGCATTGTAGGACGCAATCACCAGCTCCTGCTGTGCCGGGTAGAGCTTCAGCAAGTCGCGCAGGTAGCGCGCGCCCAGGCGGATGTTGGTGCGCGGGTCGGTCAGTTTTTTCTCGACAGGTTTCTTGCTGTCGCCGGTCAGGCCGTAACGTTCGGCGGTGGCGGGCATGATCTGCATCAGGCCGATCGCGCCTTTGGGCGAAACCGCGCTCGGGTTGAAGCCGGACTCGGCTGCCATCACCGCCTTCAGCAGCGCCGGCTCCAGCGCGAATTCCTGCGCTGCCTGGTTTACCAGCGGTTCGTATTTTTTCAGGTTCGGATGTTGCGACAGGTAGCGGAACAGCGGGCTGTCGCGCAGCTTGGGATTGAGCGGCTTGGCGCCGCCTGCCGCCAGCTGTGATGAATCGAAAAAGCCGTCGCCGCGCATGAACAGCTGGTAACGGCTGTCCAGTTTTTCAGTCGAGAAATGCCCCATGCCATCGGCGTCGATATAGCCGAAAATATCCGCGCGTGCACTGCCGGCAGTAGTCAGCAGTGCAAACGTCAGCAGAGTGGCGGCGAGGAGTTGGCCCAGGTGACGGCGAAGCTGGTTCATCTGCTGTCGGAGGCCAAGCTTGGTCTGTTACGGCATTTCATTAAAAACACTATCCTTTGCAAGCTCGGCGATGAGCTGCGGTAAAGCCCTGGGCAGCAGGGCGGCTGCGCTATTGTTGCGGCGGACAACGGGGAAGGTCGGCTGCCTGGCGGCCGTCCGGCAAGCCGGACCAAGGCGGCAGGAGCCTGGAAACTCTGCCCATGATAATACGTTTCGCCGCCATGCATGGCCGATGGTGAAAACGTTGTCATATCGCCATGCGCCATGGCGCCGGATTCAGATGTCGGCCTCTGCTTCATTGCCGTGTTCTTCGATCCAAGCCCGGCGCGCCGCCGCTTCGCCCTTGCCCATCAGCATGTTGAAGCGGTTTTCCGACGCTTCGATGTCGAAGTTGCCGAGCGAAACCGGCAGCAGCCTGCGGGTATCCGGGTTCATCGTGGTTTCCCACAGCTGTTCGGCGTTCATTTCACCCAGGCCTTTGAAGCGCGAGATAGCCCAGGCGCTGTCTTTGACGCCATCCTTGCGCAGCTTGTCTTCGATGGCTTCCAGCTCGCCGTCGTCCAGCGCGTAGATTTTCTGCGCCGGCTTCTTGCCGCGCGCCGGAGCGTCGACCCGGTACAGCGGCGGCCGCGCGATGCAGATGTTGCCGCGATCGATCAGCTGCGGGAAGTGGCGGAAAAACAGCGTCAGCAGCAGGACCTGGATGTGCGAACCGTCGACGTCGGCATCGGACAGGATGCAGATCTTGCCGTAACGCAGGCCGCTGAAATCGATGGTGTCTGTCTTGCTGTGCGGATCGACGCCGATGGCGACCGCAATGTCGTGGATTTCATTGTTGGCGAACAGGCGGTCGCGCTCGGTTTCCCAGGAGTTCAGCACCTTGCCGCGCAGCGGCAGGATGGCCTGGAATTCCTTGTCGCGGCCCATCTTGGCGGAACCGCCGGCGGAATCGCCCTCGACCAGGAACAATTCATTGCGGCTGATATCGGTGGACTCGCAGTCGGTCAGTTTGCCCGGCAGGACGGCTACCCCGGAAGATTTTTTCTTTTCGACTTTTTGCGCCGATCGCAAGCGGTTCTGGGCTTGCTTGATCACCAGGTCGGCCAGTTTCTTGCCGTACTCGACGTGCTGGTTCAGCCACAGTTCCAGCGCCGGCCGGGTATAGGTCGAAACCAGCCGCACCGCATCGCGCGAATTCAGGCGTTCCTTGATCTGGCCCTGGAACTGCGGATCCAGCACCTTGGCCGACAAGACGAAGGAGACGCGTGCAAACACGTCTTCCGGCAACAGCTTGACGCCCTTGGGCAGCAGTGAATGCATTTCGACGAAACTCTTGACGGCGCCGAACAGGCCTTCGCGCAGGCCGGATTCATGGGTGCCGCCGGCCGAGGTCGGAATCAGGTTCACATACGATTCGCGCACGATGGCGCCGTCTTCGGTCCAGGCCACGACCCAGGCCGCGCCTTCGCCTTCGGCAAATCCTTCGGCGTCGGCATTGGCGTATTGCTCGCCTTCGAACAGCGGGATCAGCGGCTCGGCGTTCGACGACTGCGCCAGCGATTCCATCAGGTAGCCGCGCAAGCCTTGGTCGTATTGCCAGGTCTGGCTATCGCCGGTCTTGGCGTTGAGCAGCGTGACCTTGACGCCGGGCAGCAGCACCGCCTTGGAACGCAGCAGGCGCTGCAGCTCCGGCTGCGAGATGGCCGGCGAGTCGAAGTATTTCGGATTCGGCCAGGCGGTGACGCGGGTGCCGGTCTTTTTATTGTCTTCGCGGCCGATCGGACGCGACTTGAGTTTTTCGATCACGTCGCCGTCGGCAAACACCATGTGGTGCACGCCGCCTTCGCGCCATACCGTGATTTCCAGCCGCGAGGAGAGGGCGTTGGTGACCGATACGCCGACGCCGTGCAAGCCGCCGGAGAAGGAATAGGCGCCGCCACTGCCTTTGTCGAATTTGCCGCCGGCGTGCAGGCGGGTGAAGACGATTTCTACCGTCGGGACTTTTTCTTCCGGGTGCATGCCGACCGGGATGCCGCGGCCGTCGTCCTCGACACTGACGCTGCCGTCGGTGTTCAGGGTGACCAGGATATTCTTGCAGAAACCGCCGAGCGCTTCGTCCGAGGCGTTGTCAATCACTTCCTGAATGATGTGCAGCGGATTTTCGGTGCGGGTGTACATGCCAGGGCGTTGCTTGACCGGCTCCAGGCCTTTCAGTACACGGATCGATGATTCGCTATAGTCAGATTGCGGTGATTTTTTGGTTGCCATTCAGTGGTGTAGGGTAAATGTAAATTATTGTTAATTTGCAACTAATTTCCAATGGGAGCGGAGATTACTCGTTATTATCCCTGCGCATTCTAATGAAAAAGCCGTTCGCTTGCGCAAGCAACATACTGGAAACTGCGCGAAAACCGCGCGGAAACTGCGGGAAATCAAATATCCGCGGGAGGCGGCCGCGATGCAGATGCGATTTTGTTGACAGCCGGCAATCGAATGTTGTTGTTTTGCACAGTGTGTCAATCAGGGTGTAAGTTGAACAGGGCCGCTGTTATGATGGCCTCGCCAGCGTTCGCGCAGCAGGGATATATAAAAATGAAAAATCATGATGCATCATTCGCCATCCGTTTCATCGGGTTTTCCGCCCGGGAAATCAATATTTTCGACGCCACTTTTTCAGTCGAGCAAAACCGCCAGAAACAGTATTGCCGTTTGCCTGCCGACAGCCTGCAGGAGCCGGACCTGTACCTGGTGAACGCCGACGACCTGAAAGCCCTGGCTACCCTGGCCGACATGGAGCCGAACAACCTGCGGCCGGTATTGCTGGTCGGCGCTCCCCACGTGGAATTGCCGTTTGCCGCGGTCGAACGGCCGATTCGCTGGCTGAAGCTGTTCGAAGCCCTGGATACCTTGATGGAACGACGCCAGATCATGCTGGCCAAGCAGAACCCGGCCGACGTGGCGCTGGCCGGCAATGTTGCCGAACGCCGCCGGCGCGAGCGCCTGGACCTGGACCTGACCGATCCGCTCGAATACGAACGCATGCGCAGCAAGCCGCCGCAGAGCGACCGCATCCTGGTGATCGATGACCAGTCGACGTTTCGCGACGACCTGGCAATTACCATGGCGCACCATGTGGTGCCGGTGGAATGGGCCGGCACCCCGGAGGCTGCGGCCGAGGTTTACCAGCGCCAGAATATCTCGGTGGTGCTGATCAATCCGCAGCTGGGACGGTTCGATCCCTATGAAGTGTGCATCACCATCAAGCAACAGTATCGCGACACCAGGGTGGCGGTGATTTTCCTGATCGACCAGGGTTTTACCTACGACCACGTGCGGGCGCGGCAAGTGGAGTGCGACGGTTTCCTGGACCGGCACCTGGGCCAGCCGCAGATATTGCTGGCGCTCGGAAAATTCCTGTCGCTGCGGCGCTAGCAGCCTGCCGGACTTAGGGGATCGAAGCGAAAAAATAGCTGGGCGAGGACAGATTTTGCCGGATTCGCAGTGTCAATAGCCAAGCTATTGACCAAGAAGCTGGTGAAATATGGACCGCTCGGCTATTTTTGCAGCCGATCATCCTGAGTCCGACAGGCTGCTAGAGTCCGTGCTACTTGCTTAGCAGGCGCATGCCGCGTTCCAGGCCGTCCATGGTCACCGGAAACATGCGGTTGCTCATCAACTGCCGTATCACTTCCACCGACTGCCGGTATTGCCACAGGCCCTCGGGTTCAGGATTGAGCCAGATGAACTTCGGGAAAGCCTTGGTGAAGCGCTGCAGCCATTCGGCGCCGGCCTCTTCATTGTTGTATTCCACCGAGCCGCCCGGCTGCAGGATTTCATAGGGGCTCATGGTGGCGTCGCCGACGAAGATCAGCTTGGTGTCCGGCGTGTATTTGCGCAGGATCTCCCAGGTCGGGAAGCGTTCCGCATGGCGCCGCTGGTTGTTTTTCCATACATAGTCGTAGACGCAGTTGTGAAAGTAGAAGAACTCCATGTTCTTGAACTCGGTCTTGGCGGCGGAGAACAGTTCTTCGGTGCGGGCGATGTGGTCGTCCATGGTGCCGCCGACATCGAGCAGCATCAGCACCTTGATGTTGTTCTTGCGCTCCGGCCGCATCTTGATGTCGAGGTAGCCGGCATTGTTGGCGGTGGCGCGTATGGTGTCGTCCAGCGCCAGTTCTTCGGCAATCCCTTCACGCGCGAACTTGCGCAGCCGGCGCAGGGCGACCTTGATATTGCGCGTGCCCAGTTCGCGTTCGTCGTCATAGTCGCGGTAAGCGCGCGCATCCCAAACCTTGACCGCGGTGCGGTTGCCGCCGCTGCCGCCGATGCGGATGCCTTCCGGATTGCTGCCGCCGTGGCCGAACGGCGAAGTGCCGCCGGTGCCTATCCACTTGTTGCCGCCTTCGTGCCGTTCTTTCTGTTCCTCCAGCAATTCCTGCAGGCGGTCCATCAGCTTGTCGTAGTCGAATTTCTCCAGCTGCGCCTGCTGTTCCGGCGACAATTCGCGTTTCATGCGCTGGATCAGCCATTCCAGCGGGATTTCGGCATTTTTCTCGAAGACGGTCTGGATGCCCTTGAAATAGCGGCCGAAAGCCTGGTCGAACTTGTCGAAGTGGGCTTCGTCCTTGACCAGCGTGGTGCGCGCCAGGTAATAAAAATTATCCAGCGTAGGCGAAATGACCTTGCGCTGCAGCGCTTCCAGCAGGAGCAGGAATTCCTTGATCGACACCGGGATCCTGGCGTCTTTCAAGGTGAAGAAAAAATCGATCAGCACGGGATTTACCGGTTTTTCCTGGCCATGAACACCAGGCGTTCAAACAGATGCACATCTTGCTCGTTTTTCAGCAGGGCGCCGTGCAGCGGCGGCACTACCGCCTTGGCATCGCTGCTGTGCAGGGCTTCCGGCGGGATGTCTTCGGCCAGCAGCAGCTTGAGCCAGTCCAGCAGTTCCGAGGTCGAGGGTTTCTTTTTCAGGCCGGCGACGTCGCGCACCTGGTAGAAAGTCTCCAGCGCTTGCGCCAGCAGGTCTTTCTTCAGGTTGGGGAAGTGCACATTGACGATGTCCTGCATGGTCGCCTTGTCCGGAAACTTGATGTAATGGAAGAAACAGCGGCGCAGGAAGGCGTCCGGCAATTCCTTTTCATTGTTCGAGGTGATGATGACCAGCGGCCGATGCCTGGCGCGCACCATTTCACGTGTTTCATAAACGTAAAATTCCATGCGGTCCAGCTCGCGCAGCAAGTCGTTGGGGAACTCAATGTCGGCTTTGTCGATCTCATCGATCAGCAATACTACCTGTTCATCCGCGTTAAACGCTTGCCACAGGACACCTTTGACAATGTAGTTGTGGATGTCCTTGACCCTGGCGTCTCCCAGCTGCGAATCGCGCAGGCGCGATACGGCGTCGTATTCGTACAAACCTTGCTGGGCTTTTGTGGTCGACTTGATATGCCATTGCAGCAAGGGCATGTCGAGGGCGGCGGCCACTTCCTCCGCCAGCATGGTTTTGCCGGTGCCTGGCTCGCCCTTGATCAGCAGCGGCCTCTGCAGCGTCAGGGCTGCATTGACTGCCAGTTTCAAGTCGTCGGTGGCGACGTAGCTGGGGGAACTTTCAAAACGTGTCTCGGGTCGCATGTCGTTAGTGATGAGGAAGCATCAAGGAAGTAAACAAAGCCGAGTATAAACGAGATGGCCGATTGGCTGGCCCGCGCTCAAAAACGCATTGTCCTTACAAGGCAAGCATTTCCTCACTGTTATAAGAATAGCCAATGAAAATTCTGTTTCTCCGCCTGCGGGTGATGTGGCGCCGGTTTCGACACGGCGAGCGGCACCTGGAGGCTGATAGCCGGCACTACGCCACCCAAGCCGACGCCTTGATGCGCCGCGCCAATCCGTTTTATTCCTGGCAAGAACGCGCCAACTGGATCATCGATATCGTCCAGTGGCTGCGCCACGTCCCCAAAGTCTCCATGCTCGACGACGACGCCAGGCTGCGGGCCAAGCAGCAGCGCCTGCATTTCCTGCTGGAATGGCTGGACAGCAACCGCGACGTGCGGCGGGTGGTGCAAGCCACGCTGCAGAAAACCTTGCGCGAGGCAGCCGGGCCCGAACTGTTTTGCGCCACAGGCTTGCCGCATGAACCGGCGTTCTTCAGCGAACTGACCGAACACGCGGTGAAGCTGGTGCTGCCGAAACCGCCGTTCGAGGCCGATCTGTCCGCTTTGTTTACCGCCTTGTTTCCAACCCCGGAAGATGCCGACTGGCTGCTGGCGCTGGACAGGCAAAGCGTGGCGCAGATCTGGAAACTGATCGCCGACGACGGCATCGCCCACAGTTACCAGCAGCAGATCGACGAGGCCCTGATCTACCTGGCGGCGACCGTGCTGGCCGACGGCATCAGCAAAGCCTTCCGCCAGAAGCTGGACCCGAAGATGCCTTTGCAGGCAACCCCGTTCATGGTGTTGCGGCGCGAGCTGGAAACCTACCTGTATGTCAGCCCGCGGGATGAAGCCGCCTTGCGCAGCGTGCGCATGCTGATTGCGGTCTGCCAGGCGCAGACCGACAGGATCTACGCCCACCTGGACGAGCACGGCGTGTCGGTCAGCCTGGTCTACCGGGTCGAACGCATGCGCGCCCAGCTGACACGGATGGCGCTGCTGACCGACCTGCGCTCCGCGATTTTCGGCCAGGACACCGAGCCGGGAGCAGGGCAGGTCCAGGCCCTGCTGGGAGACCTGATCGCCGCCCATCACCAGCGCTCTTCGGTGCGCGGGCTGATACAGCGCAGCTTCTCTCTGTTGGCGCGCAAGATGGTCGAGCGCAACGCCGACCACGGTGAGCACTACATCGCCCGCGACAGCAAGGAATACCGGGCCATGCTGAAGGCGGCCGGGCGCGGCGGCGTCATCACGGCGTTTACCGTGCTGGGCAAATCCCTGGTGTCGGCGGTCGGCGCGGCGCGCTTCTTCGAGGGGCTGTTTGCATCCCTGAATTATGCCGTCAGCTTCATGGCGATTTCCGCCGTCGGCGGTGTGCTGGCGACCAAGCAGCCGGCAGTCACGGCGCCGGTGCTGGCCTCCAAGATGGGGCAGCTGGATACGGTAGAGGGCTTGCGCGCGCTGCTGAGCGAAATCGCCTTGCTCTTGCGTTCGCAAGCTGCCGCGGTGTTCGGCAACCTGATGGGCGTGGTGCCGGTGATGCTGCTGATCTCCGGCGCCATCCTGCTGGCTACCGACGCGCCGATGATGACGGCCGAGCACGCCAGCGCCAGCTTGCACAGCCTGTCGGTGATCGGACCGACTCCCTTGTTTGCCGCTTTCACCGGGATCTTGCTGTGGCTGTCGAGCCTGGCCTCGGGTTTTGCCGACAACTGGTTTGCGCTGCGCCGCCTGCGCGAAGCGCTGACCCATCAGCGGCGCCTGGTATTCGTGCTGGGGGCGATGCGGGCCGAGCGCTGGGCCGCCTGGCTGGACCGCAACGTGGCGCAGATTGCCGGCAACGTTTCGCTTGGCCTGCTGCTGGGGATGACGCCGGTGCTGGCCCAGTTCTTCGGCTTGCCGCTGGACGTGCGCCATGTGACGCTGGCCACCGGCACGCTGACCGCAGCCGCCAGCAGCCTGGGCTGGGAAGTTTTAGCGGCGCCGCAATTCTGGCTGGCGGTTGCCGGCATCGCCAGCATCGGCGTGTTGAATGTGGGCGTCTCGTTTGCCTGCGCGCTGACATTGGCCTTGCGCGCGCGCGACGTGCCGGCGCGCATCCGGCGGCTGGTGTTCCGGGCGGTATTGCGCCGGTTCAGCGCCTCGCCGCGTTCCTTCCTGTTTCCCGAACGGCCGGCGGCTCCAGCCGGCGCAGGAGCGCTGGTTGATGCAGCCACGGCTGACATCGTCGACAGCAATCCCGCCGGGCCTGTGTCGCCGTCGGAGGCGTCGCCTCTGCGGCAACGCCAGCCCGGCAGCCGCCATGGATGAGGCGGCCGCCGTCCCCGGCCGGCAGCGATAGCGCCGGCAAAAGCCTGCCAAGGCGGTGAAAAATGATTGTCCCGGCCTCGCAAATGCTGCGATTTTGGCATTGGCGGGCGTGGACTGTGCTTGTTTCTTGGGGTAAAATTAGCCGGTTTTGGCGTAGGGTGGCGACGGCAGTCAGCGTCGGGCAGGGCTACCTTGGCAATAAATGCCGCAGTATATGCAGCAAGGCATAGAGACTATATCTATGGCCCGTGCTGTATTTCCTGCAGTATTTGAGGCAATATTCGCGGCAAGTTCGCAGTAAAAGGCACCAGGAAAACTGAAATGAGCTGTAATAAGCGGTGCAGGGACGGCGGGAGACACGCAGCCTGGACCCGCAACAGGTTTTCCATGGTTCCTTAAACCGGTTTCGCTACAAATTACCCAGCTAATATGAAAAAACTAATTGCACTTCTCGCGCTCGCGAGTCTTGCCAACCTGGCCGCAGCCGCGGACGTGGTAGGCAACGCTAAGGCAGCTGAAAACAAGGTATCGATGTGTATCGGCTGCCATGGTATTCCCGGCTATAAAGCTACCTTCCCGGAAGTCTATCAAGTGCCCATGCTTGGCGGCCAGTCGGCAAAATATATCGAGAATGCGCTGGCAGCCTACAAAAAAGGCGAACGCAAGATGCCAACCATGCGCGGCATCGCGGCCAGCCTGTCCGAGCAGGACATGGCGGACATCGCAGCTTATTACTCGCAGCAAAAATAAGGGACCCACATAATGAAAAAGATTTTTGCTGGCGTGGCGTTCCTGCTTTCCACCGGATTCATGCAAGCCCATGCCGCCGGTAACATCGCGGCGGGTGAAGCCGCTACCAAAAAATATGCCTGTGCATCCTGCCACGGCGCCGATTTCCATACCCCGATCGATCCCAGCTATCCGAAGCTGGCAGGCCAGCCGCAGGATTACCTGCAGCATGCCCTGATCGCCTACCAGCGCGGCAGCGACGGCCCGAACGGCCGCAGCAATGCGATCATGGGCGGCCAGGCCAAGGCCCTGTCGCACCAGGAAGTGCAAGATATCGCTGCTTACCTGCACAGCTTGCCGACCACTTTGGTGCTGCGCAAATAAAGCTGATCCGCCTGCGGACAAAAAACCACGCAATCATCGTTGCGTGGTTTTTTTTCATTTGCCGTCCGGGAAAAGCAGTGTGAACACGGTGGTGTGGTCCGCCCCGCGGTTCAGGTCAACCCGGCCGCCATGCAGTTTCATGATTGACTGCACGATAGCCAGCCCGAGGCCGGCCGAAGAGGCCGAGTCGCTGCGCGCCGGATCGGCCCGGTAGAAACGGTCAAACAGTCTCGGGATGGCCGAATCCGCGATCTGCGGGCCGGGATTGCTGACCGTGATCACGGTTGCCTGTTCCACTTGCCCGGCTTGCAGCAGGATCGTCTGGCCTGCTTCGGTATAGCGGATCGCATTCGCGACCAGGTTGCTGATCGCGCGCCGCAGCAGCATGGGGTCGGCCCGTACCTGGCCGGACGCGGTTATGCTCAGGCGTACGCCGCTGTCCTCCGCCACTCCTTCAAAATAGTCAGCGATGCGTTGCAGTTCCAGGCGGCAGTCGAGCTGCTCGAAGGCCAGCGCGACATGCGCATGGTCGGCGCGCGCCAGGAACAGCATGTTGTCGAGCATGCGCGCCAGCCGTTCATACTCTTCCACGTTGGACACCAGCAGCCCCTGGTATTCTTCCGGCAAACGCGCCTGCGCCAGCGCGACCTGGGTTTGCACCATCAGGTTATTGATCGGCGTGCGCAAGTCGTGCGCGAGGTCGGCGGAAAACTGCGACAGGCGCTGGAAGCTGTCGTGCAGGCGGTCCAGCATGCCGTTGAACGCCACCACCAGCTGCTGCAATTCATACGGCGCACTGGCTACGTCCAGGCCGCGGTCCAGGCGTTGCGCGGTGATGGAGTGCGCCTGCTGCGCGATCAGGCGGGCCGGGCGCAAGCCGCGCCGTACCAGCGCATAACCCAGCAGCGCCGCCAGGATTGCGCCCGACAGGGCCGCGCCGAGTATCTGCTTGCGATAGCTGGCCAGCATCTCGATGCTGTCGCTGGTGTTATGGGCGACGATGATCTGCATTTTTTCCCCGGTGCTGTCGATGCTGGCCCAGAGCGCCGTGGCCCGTACCGGCAAACCGGCCGAGGTGCGCAGGTTCTGCCTGGATTTTGCATCCGGCGCCTGGCCGACTGCCGTCATCGGCAGCGGCGGCAAGCTGCCGGCCTCGGGTCGCGTGTCCAGCAGCGGCGTGCCGTCGGCGCTGCGCAATATCAACAGCAGGTCATCGTGGCCGAGCGTGGCGTCCATGAAGGAATGCGGATCGTCGCGAATCGCCTGGACCGACCTGGCCTTGGCAGCCAGGTGCCGCATCAGCGTGATTTTTCCCATCAGCTCCTGGTCGTCGTGGTGTTCCAGCTGGCGCGCCAGCGAAAAATACAGGTAGCTGCCGACCAGGGTGAACGTGAGCAGGGTCGCCAGCGCAAACAACAGCGCCAGGCGTACCGTCAGCGAGCGCGGGGCCCACAGCTTCAAGTCCGGTCCTCCAGCACGTAGCCCATGCCGCGCACGGTGTGGATCAGCGGCGGCGCATAGGGCTCGTCGATCTTGATGCGCAGGCGCCGGATGGCGACATCGACGACGTTGGTGTCGCTGTCGAAATTCATGTCCCACACCTGCGACGCAATCAGCGAACGCGACAATACTTCGGACTGGCGCTTGGCCATCAGGTGCAGCAGGGAAAATTCCTTGGTGGTCAGGTCTATCCGTTCGCCGTTGCGCGTGACGCGCCGTTTCATCACGTCGATTTCCATGTCGGCGATGTGCAGCAGGTCCGATTCGCGAATCGGACCGCGCCGCAACAGGGTGCGGATCCTTGCCACCAGTTCGGCAAATGCGAAAGGCTTCACCAGGTAGTCGTCCGCGCCCAGTTCCAGGCCCTTGATGCGATCCTCGACTTCGTCGCGCGCGGTCAGGAACAGCACCGGCGTCGAATGGGTCTTGCGCAGCTCGCTGATCACCAGCCAGCCGTCCATGCCGGGCAGCATGACGTCGAGCACGATCAGGTCGTAGTCTTCCGTGGTGGCGCAGTGCAGGCCATCGGCGCCGGTGCGCACCCAGTCGACCACATAGCCGGATTCGCTCAATCCTTTGCGCAGGTATTCGCCTGCCTTGGGTTCGTCTTCCACCAACAGGATGCGCATATATGTAGCCCTTCCGCTTGCGTGTGTTGTTGCTGCCGGTTGCCGCCTACCGCCGATTATCTTACAGAACCCGGCAGCGGTGGATTACAAAAGCGTAATCCAGCCGTCACCTTCCGGTTTCCGTCTCCTTCCTACACTTGGCTTCAACGATGCGGTCACGGCAAACGGTTCCATGCATCTCTGCAAGCCGGGACTGTGTCGTTGAACTCTTTCTTAATTTTCTGGAGATTGAAATGAACGCTAAACAATTATTCGCCGTACTGACTTTGATGGCTGCTAGCGGCGCCGCATTGGCGCAAGCGCCTGCTGCAGACAAGCCGGCGGCCCCGGCCAACACCGAAACCGCAAAGGAAGCGGGCAAGGCGGCTGCCGGCAAGAACAAGTCCGGCGCGCATGACCACAAGCAAGACGGCCCGAAAAAGTCGATTTATTCCGGCGCCTGAACCTGGGCGTCAATCTAAACCGTAATTACCCATCGCTCCGACGCAGTGGCCGCGTCGATATCGCCGGCTGGCCGTTGGAGTGTTTCCAGATGAAATGGAGAAGCAGATGAATATCAAAAAAATGTCCGTTGCAGTTGTTTTGCTGGCTGCAGCCGGCGGTCTGATGGCCCAGCCTGCGGCGCCAGCCGCGGGCAAGACCCGCGCGGAAGTTGTGCGCGAACTGGAGCAGGCGCACGCCGCCGGCCAGATGTCGGTGGCGGATGCCCATTATCCGAAAGCGCCGGAGGGCGGCAGCAAAGACGGCATGGCGGCGCCGTCGGAACCGGTGGCAGATGAATCCCACCAGAAGGTCGATCCGGCCTACGCCGGCAATTGAGTCATGCCGCGGATTTCATGGCGCGGGCCTGGCGCCCCGTTTGCCTTGCAGTCCGGCACAGCTGTTTTTGGGGAGTAGGGTATGTATAAGCTTTTCTTGCCGCTCGGTCTGGCGGTATTGGCTTGCCAGCCGTCTTTGGCGCAGGAAGCAAAACCGGCGGCCGCACCGCCGGTCATCGATTACAGGCTGCCGCCGCTCAAGAGCAGCGATGCCGGCAGCCGGCTGACGCTGGAACAGGCGCTGGCGCAGGCATTCAAGAGCAATCCGGAACTGGCGGCGGCGGTGCTGGAAGTCGCCGCAGTAGATGCTTCCGTGCTGCAAGCCGGCGCCAGGCCCAATCCGGAACTGTCGACCTTGCTGGAAGACACGCGCAAGGCGACCCGGACCACCACCATACAGCTGAACCAGACGCTGGAGCTGGGCGGCAAACGCGGTGCGCGGATCGCCGCCGCGGAGAAAGGCCGGGATGCCGCCAAGGCGGACCTGCTGGCCAAACGCGCCGACATACAGGCGGCGGTAGTCGCTGCCTACTTTGCCGTGCTGGAAGCGCAGGAGAACCTGCAGCTGCTGCAAAGCTCCCTGCAGCTGGCGCAACGAGCCACCGTCCTCACCGCGAAGCGGGTGAGCGCCGGCAAGGTAGCGCCGATCGAAGAGACCAAGGCGCGGGTTGCCGAAGCCGGCGTCCAGGTCGAACTGCAGCAGGCCGGCAGCGCCTTGAATATCGCGCGCCGGCGACTGGCCGCTACCTGGGGCGACAGCAGCCCCGCTTTTGCCGCCGTCGACGGCGACATCAACAATCTGCCGGCACTTCCTGCCATCGAAACATTGCAGGCGCGCCTGCGCGATTCGCCCGCTTTTGCCAGGGCACGGCTGGAAGTGGAGCGCCGCCAGGCCATGGCAGAGCTGGAGCGCCGCCGCCGGATTCCCGACGTTACCGTCAGCATCGGCAGCAAGCGGGCCGAGGAGATCGGGCGCAATCAAATGATTGTCGGCTTGTCGATTCCGATTCCTGTGTTTGACCGCAACCAAGGCAACCTGCTGGAAGCCTTGCGCCGCACCGACAAGGCCCGCGACGAACAGAAAAGCGCTGAACTGCGCCTCAATGGCGAACTGGCGGACGCCTATGAACGGCTGAAGCTGGGGCGGCAGCAAGTGGCGGCGCTGCAGGACGAAATCCTGCCGGCCGCACAGAACACCTATGACATCACCACCAAGGGTTTTGAACTCGGAAAATTCAGTTTCCTGGAAGTGCTGGACGCGCAGCGCGTGCTGTTCCAGGCCAAGTCGCAGGCCCTGCGCGCACTTGCGGATATCCATCGCGCCGCCACCGAAATCGAGCGTGTGCTGGGAACCTTTCCGTCAACCGACCCTTTGTAGTCGGCAAATCAATCAGCCTATCAATCAGCCTATCAATCAGCTTATGAAGCAGCCAATATGAACATCAATCTGAGCAAAAGCAAAGTTATCGCGGCCGGCGTCACGGCGATTATTGTGCTGGCAGTCGCGGGCATATACCTGGGTGGGGGCAGCAACGGCGGCGATAAGCCGGGCGACGGCTCGCACAGGGAAGCTGTCGCGCACGCCGATACCGAACACCATGGAGAAAAGGCATCCGAGAAACACGATCACGACAGCCAGCATGCGGACGGCGAACACCATCCGGCAGGCGCGGCTGCAAGCGCAGGCCCGCATGGCGGGAAATTGTATGCCGAGGACAAGCTGGCGCTGGAGGTAAACATGATCGAGGCAGCGGGCGAAGCGCGGCTCCAGGTCTGGCTGTTCAATGACGGCAAGCCGTTGGCGCCGGATGCGGCCAAGCTGGAGCTGGTATTGACCAGGCCGGATGGCGAAGTCCAGGAAATCGGCTTCACGCCGGAAAAGGATTTCCTCAGGAGCATCGTGCCGATAGCCGAACCGCATGTGTTTGACGCCAGGCTGCAGCTGCAATACGGCAAGCAGGCGATGCAAGTCAGGTTTTCCCAGGAAGAAGGCAAGGTCGAGCTGGACCAGGCCCAGGTTGCAGCTTCCGGCGTCAAGCTGGAGAGCGCCGGCGCCGCCAAGGTCAAGACTTCGATCACCTTGCCGGGAGAGATCCGCTTCAATGAAGACAAGACGGCCCATGTGGTGCCGCGCCTGGCGGGGGTGGTAGAGCAGGTGGCGGTGAGCCTCGGGCAACAGGTCAAGAAAGGACAGCTGCTAGCGGTGGTGGCCAGCGCCGGCCTGGCGGAACAGCGCAGCGAATTGCTGGCGGCGCAGAAACGCTTCACGTTTGCGCGCACTACCTATGAACGTGAAAAAAAGCTGTGGGAAGAAAAGATCTCCGCCGAGCAGGATTACCAGCAAGCGCGGCAAGTCATGAACGAGGCTGAAATCGCCTTGCAGAACGCGCGCCAGAAACTTGATGTGCTGGGCACAGGGGCCGGCAGTCCAGGCGCCTTGAACCGCTATGAGATCCGAGCGCCGTTCAATGGCCTGGTGACCGAGAAACACATCGCGCTGGGCGAGGCGGTGGCGGCAGACGCCAGCATTTTCACGATCTCCGACTTGTCCACCGTGTGGGCCGAGATCATCGTGCCGGCCAAGGACCTGAACCTGGTGCGGCTGGGCGAAAAGGCCAGGATCAGCGCCACCGCCTTTGAGTCGACGGCGAGCGGCAGCATTTCCTATGTCGGCGCGCTGCTGGGCGAACAGACCCGCACCGCCAAGGCGCGCGTCACCCTGGCCAATCCTGACATGGCCTGGCGGCCGGGACTGTTCGTCAATGTCGAAGTGGTTTCCAGCGATGTTGAAGTGGCGGTGGCGGTGCAGCCGCAAGCGATACAAAGCGTCGACGACAAGCAGGTGGTGTTTGTCCGCATCGCCGACGGTTTCATGGTGCAGCCGGTGACCGCCGGCCGCGCTGACAGCCGGCACGTGGAGATCGTCAAGGGACTGAAGGCGGGCGCGCGCTATGCGGCCGAAGGCAGTTTCGTCCTCAAATCGGAACTCGGCAAGAGCAGCGCCGAGCACGCACATTGATGAAGCAAAGGATCCGATCCCATGTTTGAACGCATCATACGTTTCTCGATCGAGCAGCGCTGGCTGATCATGCTGGCCGTGTTTGCGATGGCAGCGCTCGGCATCTACAACTACCAGAAGCTGCCGATCGACGCGGTGCCGGACATTACCAACGTCCAGGTGCAGATCAATACCGCTGCGCCCGGCTATTCGCCGCTGGAAACCGAACAGCGCGTGACCTTCCCGATAGAAACGGTGATGTCGGGCTTGCCGCACCTGCAGCAGACGCGTTCGCTGTCGCGCTACGGCCTGTCGCAAGTGACCGTGATTTTCAAGGATGGCACCGATATCTATTTTGCGCGCCAGATGGTCAATGAGCGGATCCAGGAGGCGAAGGGCAAGCTGCCGGCCGGCGTGACGCCGGCGATGGGGCCGATTTCAAGCGGCCTCGGCGAAATTTACCTGTGGACGGTGGAAGCCAGGGACGGCGCAAAAAAAGCGGACGGCAGCGCCTACACCGCTACCGACCTGCGGGAAATCCAGGACTGGATCATCAAGCCGCAGCTGCGCAATGTCAGCGGCGTCACCGAGATCAATTCGATCGGCGGCTTCGCCAAGGAATACCAGGTGGCGCCGGTGCCGGAGAAGCTGGCGTCCTACGGCCTGACGCTGCAGGACATCGTCACCGCGCTGGAGCGCAACAACAGCAACGTCGGCGCCGGCTATATTGAAAAGCGCGGCGAACAGCTGTTGATCCGGGCGCCAGGCCAGGTGCAGTCGATGGAGGACATGCGTAACATCATCCTCGGCAATGTGCAGGGAGTGCCGATCCGTATCCGCGATGTCGGCGAGGTAGTCATCGGCCGCGAATTGCGCACCGGCGCCGCCACCGAAAACGGCCGCGAGGTGGTGCTGGGCACGGTATTCATGCTGATCGGGGAAAACAGCCGCGCCGTCTCGCAGGCGGTCGACCGCAAGATGGTGGAAATCAACCGCAGCCTGCCGGCCGGGGTCGAGGCGGTCACGGTCTACGACCGCACGGTGCTGGTCGACAAGGCGATCAATACGGTCAAGAAGAACCTGCTGGAAGGCGCGATCCTGGTGATCGCCATCCTGTTCATGTTCCTCGGGAACATGCGCGCCGCGATCATTACCGCGATGGTGATCCCGCTGTCTATGCTGTTTACCTTTACCGGCATGGTCCAGTACAAGGTGAGCGCCAACCTGCTCAGCCTGGGCGCACTCGATTTCGGCATCATCATCGATGGCGCGGTGGTCATTGTCGAAAACTGCGTGCGGCGCCTGGCCCATGCGCAAGCCCACCATGGCCGGCCGCTGACCCGTAGCGAGCGCTTCCATGAGGTGTTCGCCGCTTCCAGGGAAGCGCGCCGTCCCTTGCTGTTCGGCCAGGTCATCATCATGGTGGTTTACCTGCCGATCTTTGCGCTGACCGGCGTCGAAGGGAAAATGTTCAATCCCATGGCCTTGACGGTGGTGATCGCCCTGGTCGGCGCGATGATACTGTCGATTACCTTTATCCCGGCGGCGGTGGCGCTGTTCATCGGCAAGCGCGTGGCGGAAAGCGAAAATTTCCTGATGCGCGGCGCCAAGCGATTTTATGCGCCGGTGCTGGAATGGGTGATGCAGCGCAAAGCCATGGTGCTGGGCGGCGCGCTGGCGGTGCTGCTGTTGTCCGGCTTGCTGGCGACCCGCCTTGGCAGCGAGTTCGTGCCTAGCCTGAATGAGGGCGACATGGCGATCCAGGCGCTGCGCATCCCTGGCACCAGCCTGACGCAATCGCTGGAAATGCAAAAGCAGATCGAGAGCGCGTTGAAGCGGCAGTTTCCCGAGATAGAGCGCGTATTCGCCCGTACCGGAACCGCGGAAATCGCTTCCGATCCGATGCCGCCAAACATATCGGATGGCTACATCATGCTCAAGCCGGAAGCCGACTGGCCCAAGCCGAAGAAAACGCGGCCCGAACTGCTGGCGGCGATCCAGGAAGCCGCCGGCAAGATTCCCGGCAATAACTACGAGTTTTCGCAACCGATACAGCTGCGTTTCAACGAACTGATTTCCGGCGTGCGCAGCGATGTCGCCGTCAAGATATTCGGCGACGACATGGCGGTCCTGAACGACACCGCCGACAAGGTTTCTAGCGTGCTGGGCAAGATCACCGGCGCTGCGGAAGTGAAGATCGAACAGACGTCGGGGTTGCCTATGCTGACGGTGAATATCGACCGCGACAAGACCGCCCGCTATGGCTTGAACGTGGCTGAAGTGCAGGATGTGGTGGCCACCGCCATCGGCGGCAAGGAAGCCGGCACCTTGTTCCAGGGCGACCGCCGTTTCGATATCGTGGTGCGTTTGCCGGAGGAGCTGCGCAGTGACCTGGAAGCCTTCAGGCGCCTGCCGATATCCCTGCCGCGCAGCGCCGGCGGAGAAGGCCGCACCAACTATATCCCGCTGGGCGAAGTGGCCAGCCTGGAGCTGGCTCCCGGGCCGAACCAGATCAGCCGGGAAAACGGCAAGCGGCGGATCGTGGTGAGCGCCAATGTGCGCGGCCGCGACATCGGCTCGTTCGTGGCCGAGGCCGAAGGCAAGCTGCAGCAGCAAGTCAAGATCCCGTCCGGTTACTGGACCAGCTGGGGCGGCCAGTTCGAGCAGCTGCAGTCGGCCAGCCAGCGCCTGCAGATCGTGATTCCGGTCGCCTTGCTGCTGGTATTCACGCTGCTGTTCGCCATGTTCGGCAACATCAAGGATGGCTTGCTGGTATTCAGCGGCATTCCGTTTGCCCTGACCGGCGGCATTGTCGCCTTGTGGCTGCGCGGGATTCCCCTGTCGATTTCGGCGGCGGTCGGGTTTATCGCGCTGTGCGGGGTGGCGGTGCTGAACGGCCTGGTGATGATTGCTTTCATCCGCGGCCTGCGGGAAGAAGGCCGCAGCCTGGAGACGGCGATCCGCGAAGGCGCGCTGACCCGCTTGCGGCCGGTGCTGATGACGGCGCTGGTGGCGTCCCTGGGTTTTGTGCCGATGGCGATTGCTACCGGCACCGGGGCGGAGGTGCAGCGGCCGCTGGCAACGGTGGTGATCGGAGGAATCCTGTCGTCGACCATCCTGACCTTGCTGGTGCTGCCGATCCTGTACCAGCTGTTCCATCGCCGCGACGAAGGCGAAGACGGCAAAAGCGCCGAAGGGACCGCCGTCCCGCATTGAATTCGCCAAACCTCGGTTCCCTGCCCAAATCTCCTTGGGTTTGCGCCTGGATCACATCCAGGCGTTTTTTTGCAGGATCGAACCGCGTTAAACGCGTTTCCTGACGCAGTCGATATAGGCAGCGCCATCCGGCGGCAAGCCGCTGCGCTGCGAATTCCAGATCATCTCGCCCAGGCATTCCATGATGTGATGATGGGCTTCGTGTTCCGATTGCAGGCGCTGCGTCAAAGCCGTGGCGGCGGCGCGTATGCCTGGCGGCTGGTCGATCGAGATCTGCTCGGCGATAGACAAGTGCATGGACAGGTGCAGGAAGGGATTGGTCTGGCCGTTCTCGACCGAGTAATCGGCGCCTAGCGCGGCGTCGACATCCTTCAGGTCGTCGTCATACTCGGGATGCTGTTTCAGCCAGTCGCTGGCGATGGCCTCCAGCGGCGTCAGGATTTCATTGGCGCGGTGCTTGCGGTAGGTTTCGCAAAAAAAGCGCCGCACGTCGTCTTGGGATGGATTGAACATGGTGGTTAACTGATCAGTCTGGCGATGCCGAAGGCGACGGCCGCGGCCAGGCCGCCAACCATCAGGGTTTGCAATGCCGATTTGACGGCGCCGGTGCCGGTGACGCTGCCTTTCAGGTAGCCGAAGACAAACAGCGCCAGCAGCGTCACCGCGGTAGAGGCGGCGAGCGCGCGCGGGATGGATGTCATCAGCATGTAGGGCGCGAGCGGGATCAGGCCGCCGACCAGGTAGGACACGGCGATGGTGACGGCGCTCTTCCTGGCTGCGGCCGGCCGCGGTTCTTCCAGGCCGAGTTCAAAGCGCATCATGAAATCGCGCCAGGCGACCGGGTTGCGTTCCAGCCCGGCCAGCATCGGTTCGCATTCCTGTTTGGTCACGCCATACTGGGCCATGATGTCGATCACTTCCTTGCGCTCGCGATGCGGCACGTTCAGGATTTCCTGTTCTTCACGCTCGCGCTCGGCATAGTAATGCTGGCGCTGGGTACGCCCCGCCAGGTAACCGCCCAGGCCCATGGCGATCGAACCGGCGGCAATTTCGGCGACGCCCGCGGTGACCACGATATCGATGCCGACAGCGGCGCCGCTGATGCCGGCAGCCAGCGCAAACGGCACCGTCAGGCCGTCGGCCATGCCGATGACGATGTCGCGCACGGTGTCGCTGGCTTGGAAGTGGTGTTCGGTATGCGGATGAGAATGCTGCATGGCTTTATATCCCTTTTTCCGGCAACGGCGTTTTCGCCTTGAAATCGCACAGGTCGGCAATGCTGCAGTTCCAGCATAGCGGTTTGCGGGCAATGCAGGTGTAGCGTCCATGCAGGATCAGCCAATGATGGGCGTCCAGCAGGAACTCGGCGGGCACCAGTTTCATCAGCTTGTGTTCGACCGCATCCACATCCTTGCCCGGCGCGATGCCGGTGCGGTTGGAGACCCGGAAGATATGGGTGTCGACGGCAATCGTCGGCACCCCGAAAGCGGTATTGAGCACCACGTTGGCGGTCTTGCGGCCGACCCCGGGCAACGCCTCCAGCTGTTGGCGGGTGCGCGGCACCTGGCTGTCGTGCAGGGCCACCAGCATGCGGCAGGTTTCGATCACGTTCTTGGCCTTGGTGCGGTACAAGCCGATGGTCTGGATGTATGGAATCAGGCCGTCGACGCCGAGTGCGTAGATTTGCGCCGGCGTATTGGCGACCGGATACAGCTTGCGGGTCGCCTTGTTGACCGAGACATCGGTGGCCTGCGCCGACAGGATCACCGAGATCAGCAATTCAAACGGCGTGGTGTATTCCAGTTCAGTGGTCGGGTGCGGCAGGGCGGCGCGCAGGCGGGTGAATATTTCCCGGCGTTTTTCGGCATTCATTGCGAGTCCTTGGCAACCTGTTCGGCTTGTTGTTCTTTCTTCAGCCGGGCACGTTCAATGGCGGCCTGGATGATGGCTTTCTTACGTTGCTGTTCGGCTTGCTGCTCCGGCGTTGCGGCGGATTCGGCGGCGACCGCCTTGAGCTTTTCCGCGGCCTTGGCAGCCAGGCGCTCATCGTTTTCCCGCTTCTCGCGCGCTACCCTGAACAGATGGAAATCGTGGCGGGCGCGGGCGCCGTCGGCTTGCTGCCGGGTCCACGCATCCCAGCCGGTAGCCGGGCCGCTCGCTTCGACCATGGCGATGCAATCGACCGGGCATGGGGCCACGCACAGGTCGCAGCCGGTGCACAGGTCGTTGATGACCGTGTGCATCTGCTTGGCGGCGCCGGCGATGGCGTCGACTGGGCAGGCCTGGATACAGAGCGTGCAGCCGATGCAGGCGGCTTCATCAATGACCGCCAGCGGCCGCGGCCGCTCGGCGCCGTTGGCCGGGTTGAGCGGGATGACGGGCTTGTGCAGCAATTGCGCCAGCCGGGCCACGCCTTGCTGGCCGCCCGGCGGACACTGGTTATAGCCGGCGCTGCCGTCGGCGACGGCTTCGGCGTAGGGACGGCAAGCCGGATAGCCGCACTTGGTGCATTGCGTCTGCGGCAGCAGCGCTTCGATACGGTCGGCGAGGGAAGGCGAGGACACGGGCGGCAGGGAGCTGGGTGATGACAACATGGGGCATATTATACCGGCGCCGCGCCGAATAAAAAAAACCGCTCCCGGCGAAGGAGCGGTTTTTGCAGCGGATTTACCGGATCGGCAGAGGACAGGGCCGGCTTAAGCGTTGTCCTTGATAAATGCGGTAATTTTCGGGCAAATCAGTTCGCGCCAGCGGCGGCCCGAGAAAATTCCGTAGTGGCCGCATTTTTCGGCGGTGTAGTGCTGTTTCTTCGATTTCGGGATGGAGCTGCACAGGTCGTGCGCGGCCTGGGTTTGCCCGGGGCCGGAAATGTCGTCCAGCTCGCCTTCGATGGTAAACAGCGCCACGCTCTTGATATCCTGCGGCCGCACCAGCTTGCCTTCGACTTCCCAGGTGCCGTGCGGCAGGGCGAAATCCTGGAACACGGTCTTGATGGTTTCCAGGTAGTACTCGGCCGGCATGTCCAGCACCGCGTTGTACTCGTTATAGAACTTGCGGTGGCTGTCGGCCGATTCGTTGTCGCCTTCGCGCAGGTGCATGTAGAAATCCCAGTGGCTCTGGGCATGGCGGCTCGGATTCATCGCGACGAAACCGGCATGCTGCAGGAAGCCCGGGTAGACCTTGCGGCCGAAACCAGGGTAATTGGACGGCACGCTATAGATCACGGTGTTCTCGAACCAGCTGAACGGCTTCTCGGTGGCCAGGTTGTTGACGTCGGTCGGCGATTTGCGCGGATCGATAGGGCCGCCCATCATGGTCATGCTCTTTGGCAAGTGGCTGTCCTTGGCGCTTGCCATCAGCGAGATTGCGGCAAGTACCGGGACGGTCGGCTGGCAGACTGATACCACATGCAGGTCCGGCCCCAGCTGGCGGATGAAATCCTGTATGTAATATATATAGTCGTGCAAATGAAAAGGGCCGTCGCTGGCCGGCACCATGCGCGCATCGGTCCAGTCGGTGATATAGACATCGTGTTCCGGCAGCAGGCCGCGCACGGTGTCGCGCAGCAGGGTCGAATGATGGCCTGACAAGGGGGCGACCAGCAATATGGTCGGCTGCTTGAGGGCGGCCAGTTCCTTGTTGCCCAGGTCCTTCTTGAAATGCAGCAGGCGGCAGAACGGCCGGGTGGTGGTCACTTCCTCGATGATCCTGACGGGCTTGTCGTTGACCAGCGTGCTGTCGATTTCGAACTCAGGCTTTTCATACTGCTTGCCGAGGCGGTACATCAATTCGTAGCCGGCGGCGATGCGCTGCGCGAAGGGCGTGTGGGAAAGCGGCGAGATCGGGTCGGTGAAGAGCCTGCTGCCGGCATCGGCCCATTGCACAAGAGGATGGAGTAAAGAGCGGTTGAATTCGTGAAATTGGTAGAGCATGCATTACCTCTCGGGTGGTCCACTACAACATGGTTGCTTATAGCGCAACTTGTCTGTCATTTTATCTTATGCAAGGAAATGCCGCAGAAATCCTGTAGTTTAACAACAACGACAGAAAAACGGGATAAACGATTTGGTCGCAAATATACCACTTACGGCTTCCCGTCACTGAGGTTTTCAGCCTGTTTTTTACTTGGCGATCAGGTCCGGCGACATGACCGCTTTCAAGAAATTGGTGGTGATGTCGCCACGCTCGCGCTGGGCAATCCACCAGACATTGCCTTTCCTGATCGACCAATCCTGCATCTGGCCTGCCACCAGCAAGGCGGCGGCCTGGCCCAGCGTCGGCTGGTGGCCGATGATCAGCACCGGTTCGCGGCTGTTGGGCCAGTTGGCTGCCGCCAGCAGCTGCTCGGCGCTGCAGTCGGGGGCGAGATCGGGGTGGGTCTTGAATTTGCGGCCCAGCGCTTCCGCCGTCTGCACCGTGCGGGTGGCCGGGCTGCTGATGATCTTGCAACTGTGCGGCAGGTTGCGGTCCAGCCAGTCTGCCATCTTCCAGGCTTGCTTGTGTCCCTTGCCGGTGAGGGCGCGGCCCTCGTCCGGCTCGCCGATTTCTGCCTCCGCGTGTCGCCATAGGATCAGTTCCATGATGTGCCCTTGCTCACTTGTTTGTGTAATGCGTAGGGGAAAGCGCGCCTAAAGCCAGCATCAAATGTCGTTGCGCACTGTATTGTTTCTGTCTCCGGTGAGGCTTGTTCTTGTGCCAGTTGCCGTCGGACCCGAGGCTCCAGGCATTGGTGTTGTCTTTAAGGTAAGGAGCCAGGCCTTCGTTGATGACCCTTCTCTTGAGCGATTTGTCGAGCACCGGGAAGGCCACTTCGACGCGCCGGAACAGGTTGCGGTTCATCCAGTCGGCGCTGGCCAGGTAGACATCGTGCTGCAGGTTGTTGCGGAAATAATAAATGCGGCTATGTTCCAGGAAGCGGCCGATGATGGAGCGCACGTGGATATTCTCGGACAGCCCCGGCACGCCGGGCCTGAGCGCGCAGGCGCCGCGCACGATCAGTTCGATCTTGACGCCGTCGGCAGAAGCTTCGTAGAGGGCGCGGATCACGGATTCGTCCAGCAGCGCATTCATCTTGGCGACGATGCGCGCCGGCCGTCCCTTGCGGGCGATCTCGGCTTCGTTGTGGATGGCCCGGATGATTTCCTTTTGCAGCAGGAACGGCGCCAGCCACAGGTAATCCATTTTCTTGGGTTTGGTCAGGCTGGTCAGGTGCAGGAAGACTTCATTGACTTCGGTGGCCAGTTTCTGGTTCGACGTGAGCAAGCCGAAGTCGGTGTACAGCTTGGTGGTGGTCGGATGGTAGTTGCCGGTGCCGAGGTGGGCGTAATAGCGCAGTTCGCCGTGGCCGTCCTTGCCGGTTTCGCGCCGGATCACCAGCGACAGCTTGGCATGGGTCTTGAGGCCGACCACGCCGTAAACCACCTGGGCGCCGGCGCGTTCCAGCTTGTCGGCCCAGTTGATGTTGGCTTCCTCGTCAAAGCGCGCCATCAGCTCGACGATCACCATGACCTCTTTGCCGCGCTGGGCCGCGACAATCAGCGCTTCCATCAGGTCGGAGTTCATGCCGGTGCGGTAAATGGTTTGCTTGATTGCCACCACATTGCTGTCAAATGCCGCGGAGCGGACAAAATCGACCACCGGCTGGAATGACTGGAACGGATGGTGCAACAGCACGTCTTTCTGCTTCAGCTGCTCGAAAATGTCGTTGCCGTTGTCCAGGTGCAGCGGCAAACCTGGCGCAAACGGCGGGAAACGCAGGCTGGCGTCGCTGATCTGGTCGATCATTTCCGACAAGCGCACCATGTTCACCGGGCCATCGACGGCGTACAGGCGGTTGGCGGCGATGCCGAACTGGTCGAGCAGGAACTGGGACAGGTGTTGCGGACAGCTGCGCGCCACCTCGAGCCGCACCGCAACCCCGAACTGGCGGCTCTGCAGCTCGCTCTGCAGCGCCTGGCGCAGGTTCTTGACTTCTTCTTCGTCGACCCACAGGTCGCTGTTGCGGGTTACCCGGAATTGCGAATAAGCCAATATCTGGCGGCCGACGAAAAGATCGCCTATGTGGGCATGGATGATGGACGACAGCAGGCAAAACGAGGCGCCGCCGGGCGACAGCACGTCCGGCAGCTTGATCACGCGCGGCAAAACGCGCGGCGCCTTGATGATGGCAATCGAGGTGCTGCGTCCGAACGCATCTTTGCCCGCCATTTCGACAATGAAATTGAGGCTCTTGTTTAATACCTGGGGAAAGGGGTGGGCCGGATCCAGCCCGATGGGAGTCAGCAGGGGGCGGATTTCCTGCTCGAAGAAGGATTTTACCCATGCCCGCTGCTCTTCGTTGCGGTCGCTGTGCCGCAGCAGGTGGATATGGCTGGCCGACAGCTGCGGCAAAATGGTCTGGTTCAGGAGGGCGTACTGGCGGTCGACGATCTGGTGGCACTCTACGCTGGTGCGCTCAAGCGCCGCGGCCAATGCCGGCGACTCGGCGCTGACGCCTTCAACCTGGCTGTTTGCCAGCAGGCTGGCGATCCGTACTTCAAAGAATTCGTCGAGGTTGTTGCTTACTATGCATAAATATCGCAATCGCTCCAGCAGCGGCACGTGCCTGTCCTCGGCCTGGGCCATGACGCGCCGGTTGAAGGCCAGTTGCGACAGTTCGCGATTCAGATAGCTTGGGTTGGCGCCTAATCTGGCGCTGGGGTGCTTTGAGTCATCGTCCGGCTTGGTTTTCTTATTCATGAATCAGGCAACTTGTCTGATGGTTACGGCGCAGTGTATGCATTGAATATGACAGCTTCATGAAGAAAAAGGAAGCGTCGCAGGAGGCTTGGCGTTCCGAGGCAGCGCCGTCCGGCGCCGGGATGAAGAAAATATTACGGCGTAATAGGCTTTTCCGCCTGTTTTTCATGTTTTTTCTGACAATTTCATGACATTCACATTCATTTTTACCTCGTCATAAAGCTGTCATAAATCTTGGTTAGAGTTCGCCCTGTCTCAGGGGCTGTTGTGAAATTGGCTTCCTTGCAAGGAGATGGATTTCACAACAGTCTCGACTTGGGCACATCACATCTATAGTCAACAAGGGAGTAACAAATGCGATTGAATCACTTCGTTAAAGCCGCCATCCTGGCAATGGGTTCGACACTGGCGGTTTCTTCGGTCATGGCAGCGGAAATCACCGGCGCCGGCGCTTCTTTTCCTTATCCGATCTACTCCAAATGGGCTGAAGCCTACAAAACCGCGACCGGCAACAGCCTGAACTATCAATCGATCGGCTCCGGCGGCGGCATCAAGCAGATCAAGGCGAAAACCGTGGATTTCGGCGCTTCCGACATGCCCCTGAAGGTGGAAGACCTGAATACTGACAACCTGGCGCAGTTCCCGGCGATCATGGGCGGCGTGGTGCCGGTCGTTAACCTGGATGGCGTTACTCCTGGCCAAGTCAAGCTGACCGGCCCTGTGCTGGCTGACATCTACCTGGGCAAGATCACCAAATGGAATGCGCCTGAAATCACGGCTATCAATCCAGGCGTGAAACTGCCGGCGGACGACATCACCGTGGTGTATCGCGCTGACGGCTCCGGCACTTCGTTCGTGTTCACCAGCTACCTGTCGAAGACCAGCCCTGCGTTCAAGACCGGCGTTGGCGCCGGCACCGCGGTCAAATGGCCAGTCGGCGTAGGCGGCAAGGGTAACGAAGGCGTCGCCGCCAACGTGCAAAAGATCAAGGGTTCGATCGGTTATGTTGAATACGCTTATGCCAAGAAAAACAAGCTGCAGCATACCCAGCTGAAGAATCGCGACGGCGGCTTCGTGCAACCGGACGACGAGACTTTCAAGGCTGCCGCAGCCGGCGCCGATTGGGCCAAGACGCCAGGTTTCGCGGTGGATTTCACCGACGCAGCCGGCAAGACCAGCTGGCCTATCACCAGTGCGTCGTTCATCCTGATCCACAAAACCCAGGCCGACGCTGCCAAGGGCAAGGAAGTCCTGAAGTTCTTTGAATGGGCATACAAGAACGGCGGCGCTTCTGCTACCGAACTGGACTATGTCGCGATTCCTGCATCGGTGGTGAAACTGGTGGAAGAGTCCTGGAAAGCCCAGATCAAGGATAACGCCGGTAAAGCCGTCTGGTAATTGTCCTGCCTTGGCGCATGCTTGAGCTGGCTCAAGCATGCGCTGCAAGTATTGTTCGTGTCGCAAGTGTTGCAAATGCTGGTTGTTGAAGATACGCGTGGCGGACAGTTGTTCGGGGAATGTCGAAGAACTGTCCGCGTCGTTGAATGTTTTTGGATCACCTAGTCTCTACGCGAAACATCTCCAGGTCGAGCGCGGTCTGGTAGTTGAAATTTCCGCCGCCGCTTCTTATTCTTCATTGGATATCGCTACTCATGAGTGCAAATATTCCTGTCATGGCACAATCGATCTCACCCCAGGCAATCAGCGCTGAAGAAGCGGGTTTATCGCATCAGAGCCTGCTTGCCGCGATGCGCAAGCAGCGCATCCAGGATTTTCTTTTCCACAAGGTCACGCTGCTGTTTTCGCTGATCGTGCTGCTGGTCTTGCTCGGCATCATCGTTTGCCTGGCGATCGGCGCCTGGCCGGTGTTCCGCGAGTTCGGGCCATCGTTCATCACCACCGTCGAGTGGGATCCGGTCAATGACCATTACGGCGCCATGATCGCCATCGTCGGCACCCTGGTGACCTCGTTCATCGCGCTGGCGATAGCGTTTCCGGTAAGTTTCGGGATCGCCTTGTTCCTCACCGAAATCTGCCCGGCGAAATTGCGCCGTCCGCTGGGCACCGCCGTCGAGCTGCTGGCCGGCGTGCCGAGCATCATCTACGGCATGTGGGGACTGTTTGTATTCGCCCCGCTGTTTGCCAAATACGGCCAGCCTTTCCTGTCCTCCACGCTGGGCCAGCTGCCGCTGATCGGCGCCTTGTTCAACGGCCCGAAAATGGGCATTGGCTTGCTGACCGCCGGCCTGATCCTGGCGGTGATGATCATCCCATTCATCTCTTCCGTCATGCGGGACGTATTTGAAGTGGTTCCTGCGGTGCTGAAAGAATCCGCCTACGGCCTTGGCTGCACGCGCTGGGAAGTGGTGCGCAAGGTGGTGCTGCCGTACGCCAAGACCGGCGTCGTCGGCGGCGTCATGCTCGGCCTCGGGCGCGCTTTGGGCGAGACCATGGCGGTGACGTTCGTGATCGGCAATGCACAGCGGCTGTCCTGGTCGCTGTTCGCCTCCGGCAACAGTATTGCCTCGACGCTGGCCAATGAAATCGCCGAGGCTTCCACCACGCTGCACGTATCGGCCTTGTTTGCGCTGGGCCTGATCCTGTTCGTGATTACCTTCATCGTCTTGTCGATCGCCAAAATCATGTTGATGGGCATGTCCCGTAAAGAAGGTGCCAAATGAAGAATTCCCTGCAAGCGGATGCCGATATCCAGGCTAACCCGCTGGTCAACCCGGTCTACCGCAAGCGCCTGCTGATGCATCGCTTCGGCATGGTGCTGTCATTCCTGGCGATGGCCTTGGGCATAGCCGTGCTGGCCTGGATCCTGGCGACGCTGGTGATCAAAGGTTTCGGCGCGCTGAACCTCGGCATCCTGACGCAAAACACGCCGGCCCCGGGTTCCGGCGCCGGCGGCTTGCTGAACCCGATCATCGGCAGCCTGATGCTGGTGGGGCTGGCGACCGTGATCAGCACCCCGGTCGGCATCCTGGCAGGCATCTACCTGGCCGAATACGGCGAAGAGAGCAGGCTGGCGCAGGTGACGCGTTTTGTGACCGACATCATGCTGTCGGCGCCGTCGATCGTGATCGGCTTGTTTGTCTACGCCATCTACGTTGCCAAGGTTGGCCATTTCTCGGGCTGGGCCGGTACGTTTGCCTTGTCCCTGATTGCGGTGCCGGTGGTGGTGCGCACTACCGACAACATGTTGAAACTGGTGCCGGGCAACCTGCGCGAAGCAGCATTCGCGCTGGGCGCGCCGCGCTGGAAAGTCGCCTTGCTGGTGCGCCTGCGTGCGGTCAAGGCCGGCGTGGTCACCGGCGTCCTGCTGGCGGTGGCGCGGATTGCCGGCGAAACGGCGCCGTTGCTGTTCACGGCCTTGAACAACCAGTTCTTCAGCACCAACATGAACAAGCCGATTGCCAACCTGCCGGTGGTGATCAGCCAGTTTGCGATGAGCCCGTTCGACAACTGGGTGCCGCTGGCGTGGGGCGGCGCATTGCTGATCACCTTCAGCGTGCTGGCCTTGAACATCGTGTCGCGTTCGCTTTTCAGCCAGAAAATTCCAGGTTAACGAATTCACTTAGATTGCCATCCTTACTGGTCAATATTATGCAAACCTCAATCAAACCGAATACTCTCGACAAGCAGCCGACCATAGAAATCTCGCAGCTGAATTTTTACTATGGCGCGTTCCAGGGCTTGAAGAATATCAACCTGCATGTCAATGAAAAGAAAGTGACTGCATTCATCGGCCCTTCGGGCTGCGGCAAATCGACCTTGCTGCGCACCCTGAACCGGATGTACGACCTGTACCCGGGCCAGCGCGCGGAAGGCAAGATCATGTACGCCGGCCGCAACATCCTGGAAGCGGGGCAGGACCTGAACATGCTGCGCGCCAAGGTTGGCATGGTGTTCCAGAAGCCGACGCCGTTTCCGATGTCGATCTACGACAACATCGCATTCGGCATCCGCCTGTATGAAAACCTGCCCAAGGGCGAGATGGACGAGCGCGTCGAGTGGGCCTTGTCGAAGGCTGCCTTGTGGGGCGAGGTCAAGGACAAGCTGAACAAGAGCGGCCTGAGCCTGTCCGGCGGCCAGCAGCAGCGCCTGTGCATTGCGCGCAGCGTGGCGGTGCGTCCCGATGTCTTGCTGCTGGATGAGCCGACCTCGGCGCTGGATCCGATCTCGACCGCCAAGGTGGAAGAACTGATCAGCGAGCTGAAGCAGGATTACACCATCGCCATCGTGACCCACAACATGCAACAGGCGGCGCGCTGTTCCGACTACACCGCCTACATGTACCTGGGCGAGCTGGTGGAATTCGGCGAGACCGACCAGATCTTCATGAATCCGGCACGGAAAGAGACGCAGGATTACATCACGGGCCGCTTCGGTTAATGCCAGCGACAGCCTCAACCTTGACGCGTAAAGAACAGAAGGAAACAAGATGACCGGCGAACACTCTTCAAAACAGTACGATACGGACCTGGAAACCATACGTTCCAAGGTATTGCTCATGGGCGGCCTGGTCGAGCGCCAGTTCCAGGAAGCGATCAACGTTTTCCGCAACGGCAACCTGGATGCGGCGGAACGGGTGATCAAGGACGACGACCAGGTCAACCGCCTGGAAATCGAGCTGGACGACGCCTGCAGCCACCTGATCGTGCGCCGCCAGCCGACCGCCAACGACCTGCGCACGGTGATGGCGACCATCAAGGTGATCACCGACCTGGAGCGGATCGGCGACGAAGCGGCAAAAATCGCGCGCACCGCGATCCATCTGCACAAGCGCGGCGCCGGCACCATCGACCATACCGAAACGGTGCGCGTCATCGCTGTCGGCGCGGCCGACCTGCTGCACGATGCGCTGGATGCGCTGGCGCGCCTGGATGAAAAACAGGCCATGAAGCTGATCGCGCAAGACGAAGTGATCGACCGCGATTTCCGTTCGATCATGCGCAACCTGATTACTTTCATGATGGAAGATCCGCGCACGATTTCGGCGTCGATGGATACCCTGTGGGTGGCCAAGGCGGTCGAACGCATCGGCGACCATGCCAAGAACATTGCCGAATACGTGATCTACATTGTCGAGGGCAAGGATATCCGCCATACCGATTACGCCACCAGCCAGTTCGATGACGAAGTGTAATGTCATGTCAACCGCGTGTTAAAAAATGGCCGCTGATAAAACATCCATCCTGATCATTGAAGACGAGCCGGCGATCGCCGAACTGATTGGTTTCACCATCAAGGAAGCCGGCTGGACTCCTTCCATCGTGCATACCGCCGCCGATGGCTGGGAATTCGTCCAGCGCCGCACGCCGCACCTGGTGCTGCTGGACTGGATGTTGCCGGACCAGAGCGGTTTGCGCCTGCTGTCGCAAATGCGCGCCGACCGCCAGCTGCAGTCCATGCTGATCATGATGCTGACCGCGAAAAGCATGGAAGAGGACAAGATCTCCGGCCTCGACAACGGCGCCGACGACTACATGACCAAGCCGTTTTCGCCGCGTGAGCTGACCTCCCGGGTCAAGGCCCTGCTGCGGCGCAAGGGGAGCGACGAAGTCCCCGGCATGATGTCGGCCGGCGCGGTGTCGCTCGATCCGGCCAGCTGTTCAGTCTGCCTGGAAAACCAGAAAATCGATATCGGCCACGCCGAATACCGCCTGCTGAAATTCTTCATGGCCAATCCAGACCGGGTGTTCTCGCGCAGCCAGCTGCTGGACAAGGTCTGGGGCGACCACGTGGTGATCGAAGAACGCACCGTCGATGTCCATGTGCTGCGCCTGCGCAAGGCGCTGCGCGAATCGGAACACCTGATCCGCACGGTGCGCAGCGTCGGCTACATGCTTTCGGCAAAATAGCGCAATATATACAGCTGGGTTTCAAGCGCTGGCCGGTTGCCGTGATCCGGCGCCGTGAACGATGCTCCCCTCGCATAATAGTGATTTATGAATCCACAGATGTTGTTCTGGATCCCGGCATTGCTGCGGATCCTGCTGATCTTTGTCATCTCAGGCGTGGTCTGGGCCTTGTTTGGCGTACTGCCCGGCCTGCTGCTGGGTTTGGCCCTGATGTCGGTTGCGGTTGTGGTGCAGCTGCATTACCTGTTCCGGCTCAGCGGCTGGCTCGATAATCCGCGCAGCGAAAAGCTGCCGGACGGCTGGGGTGCGTGGACCGACATTTTTTCGCGCCTGTACCGCTTGCGGCGCGACGACGAGAAACACCAGACCGAACTGAGCGAATGGCTGGCGCGCTTCCGCCAGGCCATGCACTTGCTGCCTGACGGCGTTGTCATCATGGACGACGTCTTGTTCCTGGAGTGGTGCAATCCGGCCGCCGAACGCCATCTTGGACTGCAGCATGGGCGCGACAAGGGCATGCGGGTGACCAACCTGATCCGCACCCCGGACTTTATCGATTACATCATCCTGGGCCGTTACGACCAGCCGCTGACCCTGAGCCTGCGCGAGCGCAAGCTGATCGTGCAGATCATCCCGTTCGAGAACCGGCGCCAGATCCTGGTGACCCACGACGCCACCGAATCCGAAAGGATCGACATGATGCGGCGCGATTTCATCGCCAATGCGTCGCACGAACTGCGCACACCGCTGACCGTGATCAACGGCTTCCTGGAAATTGCGCAGGCGCAGCCGGATCTCGACCCGAAAACCCGCGCCGGCCACCTGCAGCTGATGACAGAGCAGGGGCACCGCATGCAGAACCTGATCGGCGACATGCTGACCCTGACGCGGCTGGAGTCGATCGATTATCCCTTGCGTCCCGAACCGGTGGACATGCAGGCCATGCTGCGCAGCCTGCTGCTGGAAGCCGAGGTGCTGTCGGCTGGCAAGCACAGCTTTTCGCTGGCGGTCGACGGGCCCGACATCAACGGCAGCAACGACGAGCTGCGCAGCGCTTTCAGCAACCTGATTTCCAACGCTGTCCGCTACACGCCGGCCGGCGGCAAGATCCAGATTCTCTGGCAGAACGGCAAGGCCGGGCCGCAGCTGGTGGTCAGGGATTCCGGCATCGGCATCAGCGCCGAGCATATCTCGCGGCTGACCGAGCGTTTTTACCGTGTTGATAAAAGCCGTTCGCGCGAAACCCAGGGCACCGGCCTGGGCTTGGCGATCGTCAAGCATGTGCTGCTGCGCCATCACGGCAGCCTGGTGGTCGAGTCGCGGCCTGGCGAGGGCAGCGTGTTTACCGTCAAATTGCCGGCAACGTCAATCGTTGCTGCGGCGAAAGATCAAGCGTAATTCCAGCGGCGCGGCGGTCTGAACTCTTCAACATCGGCTACAATTCTGCGGCGGCACTTGCCGCCGGCCGCGTTCGTTGTCGATGACTGACAGCGTTTGCGCTTCTTCTTCATCTTGCTCAATGTCCCGCCTCCCTCATATGTCCTTGCCACGCTTATTGCCGCCCCTGAGCCTCGTTTTATGCGTTTTGCTGGCCGCCTGCGGCAGCAACCCGATCGCGCCGCAAGTGCCGCCGGTGGCGGTCGCTCCGATTGTCCAGCCGAAAGTCCCCAAGCCGGTCAAGATCGGCCTGGTGCTGGGCGGGGGCGCTGCCCGCGGTTTTGCCCATATCGGCGTGATCAAGGCGCTGGAGGCGCAGGGGATCGTGCCGGACATCGTGGTCGGCACCAGCGCCGGCAGCGTGGTCGGCGCACTGTATGCGGCGGGCAATAACGGCTTTGCGCTGCAGAAGATCGCCTTGCAGATGGACGAAGCCGCCATTTCCGACTGGTCGGTGCCGTTCTTTGCCAAGGTCAGCGGCGTGCTGAAGGGCGAGGCGATCCAGAACTATGTCAACAAGACCATCCGCAATGTGCCTATCGAAAAGCTGAAAATCCCGTTCGGCGCCGTCGCCACCGATTTGAACAGCGGCGCGCCGATCCTGTTCCGCCGCGGCAATACCGGAGTCGCGGTGCGGGCTTCTTCGGCGGTGCCGGGCGTGTTCCAGTCGGTGAACATCGGCGGCCACCTGTATGTCGATGGCGGCTTGGTGTCGCCGGTGCCGGTGCGTTTTGCCCATGAAATGGGCGCGGATTTCGTGATTGCGGTGAATATTTCGGCTTCGCCTGAGGCTCAGGCCGCATCCAGTTCGGTCGATGTGCTGCTGCAGACTTTCGCCATCATGGGACAAAGCATCAATAGCTACGAATTGAAGGACGCCGACATTGTCATTCGTCCCGACCTGGGGGCGATGAAGGGCAACGACTTCGCCGCACGCAATACAGCGATCCTGGCCGGCGAGCAGGCGGCGATGGCGCAGATGGCGGCCATCAAGAAGAAATTGAAGGAAAAGCGCGAGGAATAACGGTGGCGGCGGGAGCGAAGCGCGCACCAAGCAAAAAGCCCCTGGCAGTCTTCGACTGGCAGGGGCTTTTTGCAGGTAGGGCCGTTATTGATGGTTGTCGCTGCCAGGCTCTGGATCGTTGATGCGGCGCGCGCCGTTAAAGCGCGATTTCCAGTAAGCCAGGTCCATGCTTTCGATGCGGACTTTGCCGCCGGTGGACGGGGCGTGGATGAATTTGTTGTCGCCCAGGTAGATGCCGACGTGGGAGAAGCTGCGGCGCAGCGTGTTATAGAACACCAGGTCGCCCGGCTTCAAGTCCTGCTTGTCGATTTTTTCGCCGCTGCGGCTCAGTTCGGCTGCCGTGCGCGGAACATTGACGCCCCAGGCGTCCTTGAAAACATACCGTACCAGGCCGCTGCAATCCAGGCCGTTTTCAGGGTTATTGCCGCCGTATTTATAGTGAATGCCGATCATGCCCATTGCGCTGACAGCCAAGTCCGACGCCCGATCGGTAAATTGCTGGAGTTTGCTGCGGGTGCTGCTCGGTTGCGGCCGCATGTCGATATCGGTGATATCGGAAGCGCGGGCGGGACTGCACAGCCATAAGCCGGCGAGCAGCGCGCAAGCGAGCGCGAAGGTCTGGAATAGGGGGAAGGCTTCTTTGATCGTCATCGTTACGGGTGGGCGTTGGGACATTACGATCGCACGAATGTAAGTGAATAAGAGGTACCTGTCAAACTTGGCAGGCGACGGGGCCAAACTATATCATGTCAATACACTAATTAAAATCGGATAAATCCGAATGGCGGCAGGGAGTTTCCTGCATTTGGGTTTTCTTCCAAGCAAATATCGCGCCAGAAATAATCTGCCGGGAATGGCGGCGGCGCAGATGCCTATTGCAGAGCACTAAAGTACAATATTCAGTTATTTCACAAGGAGCAAAAATGAAATCCAAACAAGTGTTGACACTCGACGATGTCAAGAAAATCGCCGCGGCTGCAGAGGCTGAGGCGGTGAAGAACCGCTGGGCTGTGACAATTTCGATCGTTGACGATGGCGGCCACTTGCTGTGGCTGCAACGGCTCGACGGCTGCGCGCCGATTTCAGCCCATATCGCGCCGGCCAAGGCTAAGACCGCTGCGCTGGGCCAGCGTGAATCGAAGATTTACGAAGACATGATCAACAACGGCCGTTTCTCGTTCATTACCGCACCAAACCTGGAAGGTTTGCTGGAGGGCGGGGTGCCTATCGTGGTCGGCGGCGAATATCTTGGCGCAGTCGGCGTTTCCGGCGTGAAGTCGAGCGAAGACGTGCAGATCGCCAAGGCCGGCATTGCCGCTTTGAGCGCCTGATCCGAGACCGGGGACCACGGTCGGCTGCCGCGGCTTGCCGGTTCGGAACGCCGGACCGGCAAGCTGACCAATATTGTCTGCGGCATCCTCTGTTGCGGCGCTGTTTGTCAGTTAAGTTGTCAATTGCATCATCGCCGCATGTCTTTACTAATTATTTATACAAAAACCCTCAGCTTGGCGTCGGATCGGATTGCCGGGTAGGTCGTTGTCGGCTATAATTGCAGGGTTTAGCCCAATTTACTCCGCCGTAGCGCGTACCACCTTCCATCTCGTCCCAAAAAGACTAATAAAGCCGCCAAATCAACACTGTTTGGGGTTTCATAGCGGTCGTTTGGCGCAGCGCAGCGGCGGTAACAACATCAGGAGTTACCCCTTGCAGCCATTTTTTTCTGGCCTCACCGTACCGGCCATCCTCGCGCTAGCAGATGGGACGATTTTCCAAGGTATTTCCATTGGCGCTGCCGGTCATACGACTGGCGAGGTCGTATTCAATACCGCCATGACCGGCTACCAGGAAATCCTCACCGATCCAAGCTACAGCCGCCAGATCGTCACCCTTACTTATCCGCATATCGGCAATACCGGCGTCAATGAAGAAGATGTCGAATCTTCGCAAATCCATGCCGCCGGCCTCATCATCCGCGACCTGCCGCGCCTGGTCTCGAATTTCCGTTCCACCAAGACCCTCGACGCCTACCTGCAGGAATCGAACATCGTCGCCATCGCCGGCATCGATACCCGCAAGCTGACCCGCATCCTGCGCGAAAAGGGTGCGCAGGGCGGCGCCATCGTTGCCGGCGAGCAGGATATCGCAGCCGCAACCGCCAAGGCGCTGGAACTGGCGCGCGGTTTCCCCGGCCTGGCCGGCATGGACCTGGCCAAGGTGGTTTCGACCACCAAGGCTTACAGCTGGAGCCAGACGGAATGGCGCCTCGGCCGCGGCTACGACCAGCAGATCACGCCTAAATACCACGTGGTGGCGTTCGACTACGGCGTCAAGTTCAACATCCTGCGCATGCTGGCGCAGCGCGGCTGCAAGATTACCGTGCTGCCGGCCCAGGCTTCGGCTGCCGATGCGCTGGCGCTCAACCCGGACGGGATTTTCCTGTCCAACGGTCCTGGCGACCCGGAGCCTTGCGACTACGCGATTGCCGCCACCAAGGAACTGATCGAGCGCGGCGTGCCGACCTTCGGCATCTGCCTCGGCCACCAGATCATGGCGCTGGCGTCCGGCGCCAAGACGCTGAAGATGAAGTTCGGCCACCACGGCGCCAATCATCCGGTGCAGGACCTGGACAGCAAGCAAGTGCTGATCACTTCGCAAAACCACGGTTTTGCAGTGGATGGCGCGACCTTGCCGGCCAATTGCCGCGTCACCCACGTTTCCCTGTTCGACGGTTCGCTGCAGGGTTTCGCCCGCACCGACAAGCCGGCGTTCTGCTTCCAGGGCCACCCGGAAGCGTCGCCCGGCCCGCATGACATCGCCCCCTTGTTCGATCGTTTCATTCAATTGATGAATCAAACGATGTTGGAGAAAAATAAAAATGCCTAAGCGTAGTGATTTAAAAAGTATCCTGATCATCGGCGCCGGCCCGATCATCATCGGCCAGGCCTGCGAGTTCGACTACTCCGGCGCGCAGGCTTGCAAGGCGCTGCGCGAAGAGGGTTACAAGGTAATCCTGGTCAACAGCAACCCGGCCACCATCATGACCGATCCGGAAATGGCCGATGTCACCTACATCGAGCCGATTACCTGGCAAGCGGTGGAGCGCATCATCGCCAAGGAAAAGCCGGACGCGATCCTGCCGACCATGGGCGGCCAGACCGCGCTGAACTGCGCGCTGGACCTGCATCGCCACGGCATCCTGGAAAAATACAAGGTTGAACTGATCGGCGCTTCCCCGGAAGCGATCGACAAGGCTGAAGACCGTTCCAAGTTCAAGGCTGCAATGACCAAGATCGGCCTCGGTTCGGCCCGTTCCGGCGTGGCCCACACCATGGAAGAATCGTGGGGCGTGCAGAAGGAACTCGGCTTCCCGGTCATCATCCGGCCGTCGTTCACCATGGGCGGCACCGGCGGCGGCATTGCCTACAACGCCGAAGAATTCGAAACCATCTGCAAGCGCGGCCTGGAAGCATCGCCGACCAAGGAGCTGCTGATCGAAGAATCGCTGATCGGCTGGAAAGAGTACGAGATGGAAGTGGTGCGCGACAAGGCGGACAACTGCATCATCGTCTGCTCGATCGAAAACCTGGATCCGATGGGCGTGCATACCGGCGACTCGATCACGGTAGCGCCGGCGCAGACGCTGACCGACAAGGAATACCAGATCATGCGTAACGCCTCGCTGGCGGTGCTGCGTGAGATCGGCGTCGATACCGGCGGCTCCAACGTGCAGTTTTCGGTCAACCCGGCTGACGGCCGCATGATCGTGATCGAAATGAATCCGCGCGTATCGCGTTCCTCGGCGCTGGCTTCCAAGGCGACCGGTTTCCCGATCGCCAAGATCGCGGCCAAGCTGGCCGTGGGTTTCACGCTCGACGAGTTGCGCAATGAAATTACCGGCGGCGCCACGCCGGCGTCGTTCGAGCCATCGATCGACTACGTGGTCACCAAGATTCCGCGTTTTGCGTTTGAAAAATTCCCGACCGCCGACAACCACCTGACGACCCAGATGAAATCGGTGGGCGAAGTGATGGCGATCGGCCGCACCTTCCAGGAATCGTTCCAGAAAGCCTTGCGCGGCCTTGAAGTCGGCGTCGACGGCATGAACGAAAAGACCCAGGACCGCGAAGTCATCGAAGAAGAACTCGGCGAGCCGGGCCCGGACCGCATCTGGTATGTGGGCGACGCGTTCGCCCAGGGTTTCACGCTGGAAGAAGTGCATCAGCTGACCCATATCGATCCGTGGTTCCTGTCGCAGATCAAGGAAATCGTCGATATCGAACTGTGGCTGGAAAACAGCCAGACGCTGGAAGCGCTGGATCGCGACACCTTGTTCCGCCTCAAGCAAAAGGGTTTCGGCGACCGCCGCCTGGCCAAGCTGCTGAAGACGACCGATACCGAAGTGCGCAAGAAACGCCTGGCCCTGAATATCCGCCCGGTCTACAAGCGCGTCGACACCTGCGCCGGCGAGTTTTCGACCAACACCGCCTACATGTACTCGACCTACGAGGAAGAGTGCGAATCGAACCCGACCAGCAAAAAGAAAATCATGGTGCTGGGCGGCGGTCCTAACCGCATCGGCCAGGGCATCGAATTCGATTATTGCTGCGTCCACGCGGCGCTGGCGATGCGCGAAGACGGCTACGAGACCATCATGGTCAACTGCAATCCGGAAACCGTGTCGACCGACTACGATACCTCGGACCGCCTGTATTTCGAGCCGGTGACGCTGGAAGACGTGCTGGAAATCGTCGACAAGGAAAAACCGTACGGCGTGATCGTGCAGTACGGCGGCCAGACGCCTTTGAAGCTGGCGCTGGACCTGGAAGCCAACGGCGTGCCTATCGTCGGCACTTCGCCGGACATGATCGATGCCGCCGAAGACCGCGAGCGTTTCCAGAAGCTGCTGCACGACCTGAACCTGCGCCAGCCGCCTAACCGCACCGCGCGCACGGAAGAAGACGCATTGCGCCTGGCGCAGGAAATCGGCTATCCGCTGGTGGTGCGTCCTTCCTATGTATTGGGCGGCCGGGCGATGGAAATCGTCCACGAGCAGCGCGACCTCGAGCGCTACATGCGCGAAGCAGTCAAGGTTTCGCACGATTCGCCGGTATTGCTGGACCGCTTCCTGAACGACGCCATCGAAGTCGACGTCGATTGCCTGTCGGACGGCGACCGTACCTTCATCGGCGGCGTCATGGAACATATCGAGCAAGCTGGCGTGCACTCCGGCGACTCAGCCTGTTCGCTGCCGCCTTATTCGCTGGCGCCGGCCACCATCGAAGAGATCAAGCGGCAGACTGCGCTGATGGCCAAGGGCCTGAACGTGGTCGGTTTGATGAACGTGCAGTTTGCGATCCAGCAGATCGACGGCAAGGATGTCGTGTTTGTGCTGGAAGTCAATCCGCGCGCTTCGCGCACCGTGCCGTTCGTATCCAAGGCGACCGGTTTGCAGCTGGCCAAGATTGCGGCTCGCTGCATGGTCGGCCAGTCGCTGGACAGCCAGGGGATCAAGGACGAAGTGGTGCCGAAGTACTTCAGCGTCAAGGAAGCGGTGTTCCCGTTCGTGAAGTTCCCGGGCGTCGATACCATCCTCGGACCGGAAATGAAATCGACCGGCGAAGTGATGGGTGTCGGCAAGACCTTCGGCGAAGCGTTCGTCAAGTCGCAGCTCGGCGCCGGCATCAAGCTGCCGAAGTCGGGCAAGGTATTCCTCAGCGTCAAGGGCAGCGACAAGCCGCGCGCGGTGCAGGTAGCCAAGGACCTGGTAGCGATCGGCTTCTCGGTAGTGGCAACCAAGGGCACGGCAGCGGCGATCAGCGCTGCGGGCATCCCGGTGGAAACCGTGAACAAGGTAGTCGAAGGGCGTCCGCACGTGGTCGACATGATCAAGAACAATGAAATTTCATTGGTGATCAACACCGTCGAAGAAAAGCGCAGCGCGATTGTCGATTCGCGGGCGATCCGTACCTCGGCGCTGGCGGCCCATGCCACGACCTACACCACGATTGCCGGTGCGGAAGCGGCGGTCGAGGGGATGCGTCATCTGGACGAGTTGCATGTCTATGATTTACAAGGGCTGCATAAAACCTTACACTAAGGCCAGATCAGGATGTGCCTAGGCGCATCCTGAGTCGCTTCCGGGCTGTGTTGGCGCCTGGAAGCCGATGAAACGCACAATTTAGCTACAGAAGTTCCTGCGGAGGTCATCAGCGCATCTTTTCCCGGTGCGTTTTTGACCTCCGTGACCTTTTATCGTGTGCGTGGCGCACCCTGCGTCATAAACCTTATTTAATATTTGTTGAATACCATCCCTATGAGCTCAGTACCTCTTACCAAGCATGGCGCGCAATTGCTGAAAGACGAATTGCATCATTTGAAAACCAAAGAGCGTCAAGCGGTCATCAAGGCCATCGCGGAAGCGCGCGCGCATGGCGATCTTTCGGAAAACGCGGATTACGATGCGGCGAAAGAGCGGCAAGGTTTTGTCGAAGGCCGGATCGCCGACCTGGAAGGGAAGCTGGGCGCCGCGCAGGTTATTGATCCGGCAACGCTGGATGCGGACGGACGCGTGGTGTTCGCCTCTACGGTCGACCTGGAAGACCTGGAGTCGGGCGATAAGGTGACTTATCAGATCGTCGGCACCGATGAAGCCGATATCAAGCTGTCCAAGGTTTCCGTGACTTCGCCGATCGCACGCGCGCTGATCGGCAAGACCGCAGGCGACGTGGTGGGCGTGCAAGCGCCATCCGGCATTCGCGAGTATGAAATCCTGGAAGTCCGCTACGTCTAAAGCGTGGCCATGACGGCGCCCGGCGGCGCCGGCGCAGCATTCGATCAGAAAATCCGGGAGCAGCAATGTTTGTAGTGCGATGCAGGTTGTTAGTCGCGACCTTGTGGGTCGGTAGTTTGTGGACGGTAGGCTATCTGGTTGCGCCGACCTTGTTTGCCACCTTGCCCGACCGCGTGCTGGCCGGCACCATTGCAGGGAGCCTGTTCCGGATCGAGGCCTGGCTGTCGGTGGCCTGCGGCATAGTCCTGGTCATGCTGTTCAGCTACCGTACCCACGATGATGCGGCGCCGTTGCGCAAGACCCTGATGCGGCTGGCGCTGGCGATGCTGGTTTGCACGTTGGTCGGTTATTTCTGCATCCAGCCGTTCATGGCGGATTTGCGGGAAGCGGCGGCCGGCGGTGTCATGAGCGCCGACGCCAAGACGCGGTTTGGCATCCTGCATGGCGTCGCCAGCGGCATCTACCTGATCCAGAGCTTGCTGGGAGTGGGACTGATCCTGCGTTTGCGCAGCTTGCGCTAGGCGACTGGCCGCCCCGCGCAGGCTGTGGTATTTGCCGAAGCGGCAGGCATCAACGGCCCAATGCGGATTTCTTGCTGCTTTTCTGACGCGGTTTGGCGCGCTTGATATTGCCGCCCTGGGTCACGCGTTCATTGCCTTTTACCATGACCTTGGTCACCGACGGCCGCTTGGTGCCGCTTGGGCTTGGCTTGACGATGGTCACTTCACGCATGCCCTTGCCACGGCTTTCGCTGCGTTCTTTGGCAGCATCTTTTTGCGGCCGGTACAGGACCAGCAGCTTGCCGATGTGTTGTACCGGGGCTGCGCCGAGTTTTTCGCAAATGGTTTCGTAGATGGCAATCCGTGCCTCGCGATCATCACCGAATACACGCACTTTAATCAGGCCGTGCGAGTTCAGGCTGGCATCGATCTCTTTCATCAGGGACGGCTTCAAGCCATCTTCGCTGATCAGGACCACCGGATTCAGTCCGTGGGCTTGGGAACGGAGCTCGCTACGCTCGGCGGATGTAAGTTTCAACATAAAAATTCCTTAAAAACGGTATTCTACGCGAATGGCAAAGAAGAAATTAAACAAAAACTGGCTGCACGACCACATTAACGATCCTTATGTGAAGCTGGCGCAGAAAGAAGGCTACCGTGCGCGGGCCGCCTACAAGCTGAAAGAAATCGACGAACTGGACAAGCTGATCAAGCCTGGCCAGATCATTGTCGACCTTGGATCGACCCCGGGCAGCTGGTCGCAATACGCGCGCAACAAGCTGGCGGGCCAGGACGGCGGCGGCATCCACGGCATGATCATCGGCCTGGATATCCTGCCGATGGAGCCGATCGCCGATGTCCATTTCATCCAGGGCGACTTCCGCGAGGCGGACAGCCTGCGCCAGCTGGAGCGCCTGCTGGAGGGGCGCAAGGTGGACCTGGTGCTGTCCGACATGGCGCCCAACCTGTCCGGCATCGCCATTTCCGATGCGGCGCGGGTGGAGGAGATTATCGATTTGGCAATTGAATTTGCGCAGCAGCACATGAAGCCGGGCGGCGCCTTGCTGGCGAAGTGTTTCAACGGCACCGGCTACAACGAAGTGTTGATGAAATTCCGCCAGGAGTTCAAAACCGTGGCCTCCCGGAAGCCCAAAGCCAGCCGCGACAAGTCCTCGGAAATCTTCTTGCTTGGCAAGATATTGAAAAATCCAAGGTAATTAACAAGTTTTCCTTGATTTATCGTTGGTACGGCCACATATCCTGCCTAGCAAGCCGTATCTATTCCGAGTAAAATCTAATGAATACCTCGAAGCTGTACCTATGTCAGGCGCGCAGCGCGTCCAAGGAGTTCTAGTGAACAACATGTTTTCCAAAGCCGCCATCTGGGTGGTCATCGCCCTGGTGCTTTTCACCGTATTCAAGCAGTTCGACGGCCGAGGACTGGCCAGCGGCGCAGGGCCGATTGCCTATTCTGATCTCATCACTGAAATCAGGGCCGGACATATCACCGATGCGACGATTGAAGGGGGCAACATTGTCGCCAGCACTTCGGACGGCAAGAAAGTGAAAACCGCCATTACGTCGCTGGACCGCGGCTTGATCGGCGACTTGGTCAACAACAACGTCAAATTTGAAGTCAAGCAGCCGGAAGAACCATCGTTCCTGCAGCAGATCTTCATTTCCTGGTTCCCGATGATCCTGTTGCTCGGGGTCTGGATCTTCTTCATGCGGCAGATGCAGGGCGGCGGCAAGGGCGGGGCGTTCTCGTTCGGCAAGTCGAAGGCGCGCATGCTTGATGAAAACAGCAATTCTGTCACCTTTGCCGACGTTGCCGGTTGCGACGAAGCCAAGGAAGAAGTTTCCGAACTGGTCGATTTCCTGCGCGACCCTACCAAATTCCAGAAACTGGGCGGCCGTATTCCGCACGGCGTGCTGATGGTCGGTCCTCCGGGTACTGGTAAGACTTTGCTGGCGCGTGCGATTGCCGGCGAAGCCAAAGTACCGTTTTTCACCATTTCCGGTTCGGATTTCGTTGAAATGTTTGTCGGCGTCGGCGCATCGCGGGTACGCGACATGTTCGAGAATGCCAAGAAACATGCTCCTTGCATCATTTTCATCGATGAAATCGATGCGGTGGGCCGTCATCGCGGCGCCGGCATGGGCGGCGGCAATGACGAACGCGAACAGACGCTGAACCAGATGCTGGTCGAGATGGATGGCTTCGAGGCCAATTCCGGCGTGATCGTGATCGCTGCCACCAACCGTTCCGACGTGCTGGACAAAGCCTTGCTGCGTCCGGGCCGTTTCGACCGCCAGGTGGTGGTCGGCTTGCCGGACATCCGCGGCCGTGAGCAGATTTTGAACGTGCACATGCGCAAAGTGCCGATTTCGACCGACGTCAAGGCCGATATCCTGGCGCGCGGCACGCCTGGCTTCTCGGGCGCCGACCTGGCCAACCTGGTTAACGAAGCAGCCCTGTTTGCAGCCCGCCGCGCCAAGCGCCTGGTCGAGATGCAGGATTTCGAGGATGCCAAGGACAAGATCGTCATGGGCCCTGAGCGCAAGTCTGCCGTGATGCGTGAAGAAGAACGCCGCAATACGGCGTATCACGAATCCGGCCATGCCGTGGTCGCGAAGCTGCTGCCGAAAGCCGATCCGGTGCACAAGGTCACCATCATGCCGCGCGGCTTTGCGCTGGGCCTGACCTGGCAATTGCCAGAGCATGACCGCGTCAACATGTACAAGGACAAGATGCTGGAAGAGATCGCCATCCTGTTCGGCGGCCGTATTTCGGAAGAAATCTTCATGCACCAGATGTCGACCGGCGCGTCCAACGACTTCGAGCGCGCTACCAAGCTGGCGCGGGCGATGGTTACCCGTTACGGCATGTCCGAGACCCTGGGCACCATGGTCTATGAAGATACCGAGCAGGACGCGTACTTCGGCCGCATGTCGGCCAAGACCGTGTCGGAAGCAACCCAGCAAAAAGTCGACGCCGAGATCCGCAGCATCCTCGACCAGCAATACGCCTTGTCGCGCCGCCTGCTGGAGGAAAACAAGGACAAGGTCGAAGCCATGACCAAGGCCTTGCTTGACTGGGAAACCATCGACGCTGACCAGATCAACGACATCATGGAAGGCCTGGAGCCGCGCCTGCCGAAAGCCGGCAGCTCGGTGCGCAAGGCGCCTAGCGACAATTCGTCCGGCGGGGTTTCGCCGAACGCCACCGCACCGGCCTGACCTGGCCCGGAGCGCCGGTCTGGCGTCGCGGTTTGTGAAATGACCATCAGCAAGGGTGAGGAGCGATCCTCGCCCTTTTTGTTTATTTTCGCGCTTTCAATAGAATTTCTATATGCAACAGTATTTTCAATGCGGCCGGTACCGGCTGCCGGTCAACACGCCGCAGGCGCGGCCGCTGGTGATGGGCATACTCAACATCACGCCCGATTCGTTTTCCGACGGCGGGCAATTCCATTCGCTCGAATTTGCCTTGTCGCACGCGGAGCAGATGATCGCTGACGGCGTCGACATCATCGACATCGGCGGCGAGTCGAGCCGTCCCGGCAGCCCGGCGCTGTCGCTGGAAGAAGAGCTGGACCGCGTCATGCCGGCGATTTATGCCTTGCGCGATTGCGGCAAGCCGCTCTCCGTCGACACCTACAAGCCGGCCGTGATGCGCGAAGCGCTCGCCGCCGGCGCCGACCTGATCAACGATATCAACGGCTTGCGTGCGCCCGGCGCCTTGGAAGCAGTAAGCGACAGCGATTGCGGCCTGTGCGTCATGCACATGCAGGCCGATCCGCAAACCATGCAGATCAAGCCCGAGTACCAGGATGTGGTGGCCGAAGTCAGCGCTTTTTTGCATGAGCGGGTGGCGGCGCTGGAGCAGGCGGGGATCAGCCGGAATCGCATCAGCATCGATCCAGGCTTTGGTTTTGGCAAGACCTTGGCGCATAATGTTGCCTTGTTGCAAAGCATGGGAGATATCCAGCGTGCGCTGGACTTGCCCTTGCTGGCAGGCATGTCGCGTAAAACCATGCTGGGACAGCTGACCGGCAAGCCGTTGGAGCGGCGCCTTGCCGGCAGCCTAGCGGCGGCTTTGGCGGCGGTTTCGCAGGGTGCTAAGATAGTCCGGGTGCATGATGTGGCCGAGACGGTGGACGCGCTCAAGGTGTGGCAGGCGGCGCAGCGGACATGAGCAGCAAGACGGTTATGATTGAAATGCATGTGACTGAGGGTTGAGATGACAAGAAAATATTTTGGTACCGATGGTGTCCGCGGGCGCGTTGGCGTAGCGCCGATTACGCCGGATTTTGTAATGAAGCTGGGTTACGCCGCGGGTAAAGTGCTGGCCCAAGCCAAATCGGGAACCGGCAAGCCAACCGTGCTGATAGGTAAAGATACCCGGGTCTCCGGTTACATGCTGGAAGCCGCGCTGGAGGCGGGTTTTGCCGCCGCCGGCGTCGACGTGATGCTGGCAGGCCCCATGCCGACGCCGGCGATTGCCTACCTGACGCGCGCCTTGCGCTTGTCGGCCGGGGTGGTGATTTCAGCGTCGCATAATCCGTACGAAGACAACGGCATCAAATTTTTCTCGGCGCAAGGGAACAAGCTGGCGGATGCGGTGGAAACCGCCATCGAAGTTGCGCTGGAGTTGCCGATGGTTTGCGTGTCGTCGGATAAGCTGGGCAAGGCAAAGCGCCTGGACGACGCGCCTGGACGTTATATCGAATTCTGCAAAAGCACGTTCCCCAACGAGCTCGACCTGCGCGGACTGACCATCGTGGTCGATAGCGCCCACGGCGCCGCCTACCATATTGCGCCGTACGTATTCCACGAGCTGGGGGCGGAAGTCATTTCTATCGGCAACCAGCCCAACGGCTTCAACATCAACGCCGGTTTCGGCTCCACCGCGCCGGACGCGCTGGCGCTGGCGGTGCGCTCCAACCGCGCGGACATCGGCATTGCGCTGGACGGCGACGCCGACCGCCTGCTGATGGTCGATGCCGGCGGCCGCATCTACAATGGCGACGAGCTGTTGTATGTGATGGTCAAGGACCGCATGAAGACCGGGCCGGTCAAAGGGGCGGTCGGCACCCTGATGACCAACATGGCGCTGGAAGTGGCGTTCCGCCAGATGGGCGTCGAGTTTGCGCGCGCCAAGGTCGGCGACCGTTATGTGCTGGAAGTGATGAAAGAGCGTGGCTGGATCCTGGGCGGCGAGGGCTCCGGCCATCTGCTTTGCCTCGACAAACATACCACCGGCGACGGCATCGTGTCCGCGCTGCAGGTCTTGTCGGCCTTGAAGCGCGACGGCGAAACGCTGGCGCAGCTGACTGCCGATATGACGCTTTACCCGCAAACCTTGGTCAACGTGAACGTGAGCGCAGGTTTCGACTGGCAGAAGAATCCGGCGATGGTGGCGGAGAAAGAAGCGGTCGAGCGTGAGCTCGGCGATAACGGGCGCGTGCTGATCCGCGCCTCGGGCACCGAGCCGCTGATACGCGTCATGGTCGAAGCCAAGGATGCTGACCTGGCGCAAGCGATGGCGCGCCGGATCGCCGCTAAAGTCACGTCCTGACGATCGACTTCCACTGAATAGAGCCTATTGCCGATGTCGAAATATCAAACCCACATCCTGATCGTCGAAGATGAACCGGGCATCGCCGAGCTGCTGCGGTTTACGCTCGACGACGCCGGCTTTTCCTGCGAAATAGCGTATAGCGCCAGCGAAGCGCGGCAGGCGATCGTCGGGGTCTTGCCCAAGGCCGTGCTGCTGGACTGGATGCTGCCTGATACCTCCGGCCTAGCGCTGCTGCAAGAGTGGCGCAGCCAGCCGCGCAGCGCCACCTTGCCGGTCATCATGCTGACGGCCAAGGGGATGGATGAAGACAAGGTGCGCGGGCTCAATGCCGGCGCCGACGACTATGTCACCAAACCGTTTTCACCCAAGGAACTGATTGCCCGGATCCAGGCGCTGCTGAGGCGCAAGATCCCGGAACTCGGACAAAGCCTGCTCAGCCACGGCTTGATCCAGATAGACACCGACCGTTACCAGGTGACGGTCGACAGCCAGGAAATCGAACTGGACCAGGCTGAGTTCAAGCTGCTGCGTTTCCTGGTGGCGCATCCGGACCGGATTTTCTCGCGCGCGCAGTTGCTCGATAAAGTCTGGGGCGACCATACTTTCATCGAAGAGCGCACGGTGGACGTCCACATCATGCGCCTGCGCAAATCGCTTGGCCTCGCCGCCGATTACGTGAAGACCGTGCGTGGCGTCGGCTATAAGCTCAACGCCGAGCCGGCAGCGTGACAAGAGCCAGACCCGGAGCCAGACCCGGAGCCGGCGCCAGCACCCGCAGCGCGCGCAAATTCTGGGTGCCGGCGCTGCTCTGGTTTGGCTTGCTGTCCCTGATTGCGGTAGCGGTCGCCGCGGTTGGCGGCGCTATTGTCGGCCTGCTGTTCTTTAGCTTGTCGCTGGCAGGCTTGCTGTTCCTGCAGATGTGGTCGCTGTACCAGATCGAACGCTGGATGGATACGCCGGTCGGCGGCCGCCGGCCGAAAACCTGGGGATTGTGGGCGCACGCATTTGCCGCGCTGGAAGATATCCGCCTGGAAGACGAGCGCTCGCGGGCCGAGATGGCGGAATGGCTGGCGCGCTTTCGGCAAGCCATGAGCTTGCTGCCGGACGGCGTGGTGATCGTCGATGGCGTGATGCATCTGGAGTGGTGCAACCCCGCGGCGCAAACCCACCTGGGGCTGGACCTGAAGCGCGACGAGGGGCGTTTGCTGACCAACCTGATACGTTCTCCCGATTTCGTCGATTACATGCTCTCGGGGCGTTTTGAACAGCCTTTGCCGTTCATGCATCACGACAGGAAAATCCTGGTGCAGCTGATTTCATTCGAAAGCCGGCGCCAGATCCTGGTCACCCACGATGCCACGCAAAACGAAAAAATGGATACCATGCGGCGCGATTTCATCGCCAATGCATCGCATGAACTGCGCACGCCGCTGACAGTCATCAACGGCTTTCTCGAACATGCGCTGAGCAGCGAAATGAGCGAAGAAACCCGGCAGCGCCAGTTGCATCTGATGGCTGAGCAGGGGCAGCGCATGCAAAGGCTGGTGGCCGACATGCTGACCCTCACCAGGCTGGAATCGCTTGTGCAGCCCCCATCGAACGACGCGGTGCGCATCAAGCCGTTGCTGAATCGTTTGGTGGAAGAGGCGAGGGCCTTGTCCGGCGGCAGGCACAGCATCACTTTACAGGTGCAGGACGTCGACCTGAAAGGCAATCACGATGAGCTGGAAAGTGCGTTTGCCAACCTGCTTTCGAATGCGGTCCGGTATACCCCGGACGGCGGCCGCATCGATGTCAGCTGGGGCATGGAAGAAGAGTGCGCCAGCCTGGTGGTTGCCGACGATGGCATCGGCATCGCGGCCGAACACCTGAGCAGGCTTACCGAACGTTTCTACCGCGTCGACAAAACCCGGTCACGCGCTACACAGGGAACCGGCCTCGGCCTGGCGATCGTGAAACATGTCCTGCTGCGCCATCGCGGCCGCCTTGAAATCACTTCCGAGTATGGCAAGGGCAGCCGTTTCAAGGTGAGTTTCCAGCGCGCGCAACTGGCGCTGCGGCAAGACTGATGAATTTTATAAATGATTTTGGCGCGGCGATTTTTGCGTGATATCGCTGCTTCTTTCCGTAGATTTGCCGATGTTTTAAGCAGAACCAAAAGCAGGCTGAAATTTTTGCCGAAATATGCGTTTTTCTCTCGCATATTTTTCCAAATTCTGGTCTAATCCGTCTCTCAAGTTTTTCAGCAGATAAGCTTTTGGCGGTACCGTTATTGGGTTGGTTTTTGCGGCAGGATTTGAAAATTTCCCTGTATAAAAATTTGACAAAAATCGGAATACTGTTTATTATCTTGCTTCTCGGAGTGTAGCGCAGCCCGGTAGCGCACCTGGTTTGGGACCAGGGGGTCCAAGGTTCGAATCCTTGTACTCCGACCATATTTAAGTTGTAAGATCAATGACTTGGAAGAGAAATCTTCCGAGTCATTTTTCTTTGCGCGCGATTTTTTTGCACGACTTTCCGTTGATTACCCTGCGCAGCCTGGGGATATTCCGCGTTTTCCGCACAAGATTTGCCATCTCGATAAGCCGTGCAATTGTCGGTATAGCTTAGTGTCCCGACACATTGTTTACCCCATGGCCCATCAATACCGCCCGGTCCTCGGAAAGGATGCCAGCATCACGCCGGCGCTGCCCAAATGCGCGCCCTGAAAGCCCTCAGGGTGAGGGCTTATTATGCGGGACTTGCAAAGAGTCACTGACCACTTTACAGGATGGTAGATGGCTCCTGCTCGGGGGCGGATCGATGGGGGCCAGTAGCGCTTTGGTTTTCGCAAACGCGATCACGCCCGCTGGATTTTGCCGCGTAGAGGGCCTTGTCGGCCGCCAGTACCAGCTCTAACGGATTGTCCAGGTTCTGAATGGGGATAAACGCATCAACGCCTGCGCTGACGGTGACCACGCCGGCCGAATTGCCCGTATGCTCGATACCAAGATTGTGGATTTCCAAACGGATTTTTTCTGCAATGGTCATTGCTCCGCGTACGTCAGTACCGGGAAGCAGAACGCCAAGCTCTTCCCCGCCGTAGCGGGCAGCGACGTCGCCAGGCCGGTTCTGATTGGTCTTGATTACCTGGCTGATTTTTCGCAAGCATTCATCGCCTGCTGCGTGACCGTATATGTCGTTATATTGTTTGAAGCAGTCAACATCGATCATGATGAGCGCCAATGAACTTGCCTCTCGCACCGCGCGGCTGAATTCCTTGTCCAGCGCGAGGTCAAAATGACGACGATTTGCGAGTCCCGTGAGACCGTCTTGCAATGCGAGCCTTTCGAGCGTCTGGTTGAGTGTTTCCAATGCATCCCGTGCTCGTACAAGTTCTGCTTCGGCATTCAGGCGTTGCTTGATTTGGCCGACGAGGTGGAATCCCAGCATGCTCAATACGATGAGCAGTATCCCCACGCCGGTGGAGTGCAAATAGGTATCCGTGAGCCAATCTGCGAGGATTTCATCTTCCGACAACGCCGTGGCGACGAACAAGGGATAGTGTTCCAAGTGTCGAAAGCTATTCAGGCGCCTCACGCTGTCTAGCGCAGAAACGATAACAATCGTGCCGCTGGCCTTCTTCGCTACGTTGTCACGAAACAGAGGGATGTTTGCAATATTTTTTCCATTGGTATCGGCCAAAAGCGGCCGGCGGGTCAGCATGATGCCGTTGTTTAGCCCAAGCACGATCACGCCGTGCTGGCCGATATCGAAATTTTTGTAGAATTTGTTGAAATAATCCATGTTGATGGTGGCCAGCGCAACGCCGGCGAAGCTGCCGTCTGCATGTTCGATCCTGCGCGAAACGGTAATGATCCATGCTCCCGTTGAACGGCTTCGGATCGGCAGTCCAATGTACGGTTCCGGATCGACGTGGGTGCTGTGGTAGATGAAATAATCGCGATCCGAATTGTTAACATTGGATGGCATGGCCGGTAATGCGTTAACCAGCCAATTTCCTTTTTCGTCATAGACGAACAAGCCTTGCAGCTGAGGCAATTCTATAACCCGCCGCACCAGCAGTTCATGCATGCGCCGCAGGGCTTCGGGACCGGTACCGTCCGTTTGTACCCGTTCAACGAGGCCCACCAGCGTGGTGTCGGCTGCTTTAATCGTATCGTCGGCGTGCTGTGCTATGGCTCGCGTCATGTTAGACGTGGAAATTCCCATCTCGCGCAACTGGATATTACGGGCGGTCCAGCTTCGCCAGCCATCAATGAATACCAAGGATAGGCAGACAAGAACGACGAAAATAAAGGCTAACCACGTAATTGGTATCCGTTTTGTCACTAGTTCTGTTTGCCGCGCCAATGTGTCTCGAAGACCGTTCATGATTTTATGGGGTAGCTGATTACAAGTTTAAAAGTCGGCGTGTCTCTCTTCTATCGCATGGCCAGGCACTTGCGGGCGCCTGGGAATATTTTCTCGTGGAAACTATTATTGATCATAGGTCGGCATAGATCAATGCAATAGTCATTTATTAATTGTGCGGTGCAGGCGCGTTGGCATGAACTGGGTTGCCCCTTCATTGCCTTGCCCGCAAGAAAATTTCCCCCATCGCCTGCCAGTTACAAGCAATCGTAACGATTAAATGGGTGTAGAATTGATTCCAAATGGCAACATTTTGTGGGTTGTTGTCGAACGTCAAGACTGACGCCAACCATCTGCCGGTGCCAATAGAACAGTTATTTCAACTCGGCATTCCCTCTTTTAGGAGGTGTTATGGACTCAATTCCATTCGAAAAAGTCTCGGTCTCGGAAGCAAAAGCCGTACTCGATGCAGAACTGCGCAGGAAGCAAGAAAAGAATTGGGAACAATTGCGCCGCTTGCATGAGCCTGCCGATTTGAAATTGCAGGAACGGACATACAATTGGTTGCTGTCGCTGCCTACAGAAATCTGGCCTTTATGGCTCATCAAACATTATCCGCGTATCGCCAATCAATTTGCCGAAGTCTGGCCGCGGCGTGCGGCTGCTGAAAAACTGTTTGCTGAACTCTTGCTGGATCAACGAGGAACCCGCAAAGGTTTTCCTGCAGATGTGTCCAGGGAAATCATGGCTTTGAAGCTCTATTTCGACATGGAAAAAGTCCCGGCTGCCAGGCAGCCGAGCCCGCTGGAGAAGGCAAACAACGTTTGATTATGCCGGATCATCCACTTCTTGAATGGAGGTGGATTGACCTGGTCGGCCTGCCATTATTGTCTTAGAGCATTCTTACTTGTTCCCAGTCGGTCAGGCCTTGAAATATTTTATCGATCCCGTCCTGTTTCAAGGTACGCATGCCTTCCCCAATGGCGGTTTGCAATATTTCCGGGACATTCGCTTTGGCATGGATTTTTTTCTTGATGGCGGGACTGTTGACCAGTAATTCGTGTACGCCCAATCTGCCTTTATAACCGCTCTTGTCACATTTTTCGCATCCCACGGCCTTGTATAACGTGAGAACAGTGCCGTCGTCGCCATATTGTTTTTGCCATTGCGCTGCTACGTCGTCTTCCCGGAGTCCGGTTTCCAGGCAATATTCGTAAGCAAGCATCTTGACTTGCTCGGCGGTGGCGGAATAACGTTGGCGGCAGCTTGTACACAGTTTACGCGTGAGCCGTTGACCGACTACGCCTAGCAGCGCATCTGCAAAATTAAACGGATCCAGGCCGAGATCCAATAACCTGACGACGCTTTCGACCGCACTGTTGGTATGCAATGTGGAAAATACCAGATGCCCGGTTAGTGAAGCTTCAATGACGGTCCGGGCCGTTTCCGGGTCCCTTGTTTCTCCCACCATGATGACATCGGGATCGGCTCGCAAAAAGCTCCGCAATACGGCGGCGAATGTCAGGTCGATTTTTGCGTGAACCTGTACTTGCCGCAGGCCTTTCTGGGTAATTTCTATAGGATCCTCGACTGTCCATATTTTGCGTTCGCTGGTATTGATATAACTGAGCAAGGAATGCAGAGTTGTGGTTTTACCTGACCCGGTCGGGCCGCAGACAAATAGCAGGCCATGAGGTTTCAGGGCCAGTTTCTTGAGTCCTTCCAGCACCGCGGTAGACAGGCCTAGTGCGTCCAGGGATAAGGCCTTTGGCGCTGCAAGTATGCGCATCACGATATCTTCCAGGCCTTCCGTGGTCGGCATGGTGACGACGCGCAGTTCAATTTTCGCAGGGCCAAACTGCTCAAAATTCAGTTTCCCATCTTGTGAGCGGCGCTTCTCGGAAATGTCGAGGCGGCTCATGATCTTAAGGCGGGAAACCAAGGCATTACGGTAGTTTGCCGGAATGTTCGAATAATCGACCATGATGCCGTCCTTGCGAAAGCGGACCCGGGTGGGCTCATTGCCTTTCATGACTTCGATATGGATGTCGGAGGCGCCTTGTTCGAATGCATCGAGGATGATCTTGTTGACCAGGCGAACCGTGGCATTGTCGGATTCGGTAATGATCTCATTGCCGGCCTGGCTTGGTTCGGCGCTGCCGCCATCATCCATTTTAGAAACAAACTCTGCGATATCCTGACGTTCCCCTTGCCGGCCATAAAATCTTGGAATGACCTCGGCCAGGTCAGTCTCCGACGCCATGACGGGATCAATCGTCAGCTTGGAAAAAAATGATAATGCCTTCAACGCTTCCGACGACAGCGGATCTTCCATTGCCACCACCATGCGCGACTGGGTTCGGTATAGCGGCATGACAATGTATTTTCGTGCCAGGTCGGCAGGCACTACCTTGGTTAAATTCAAGTCAAACTGGAACTGGGGCAGGGTAACGAAGGGGATGCCAAGCTTTTTCGCCAATATTCTTTTAATGCTTTCTTTGGTGACAAAACCCATGCCGACAAGGATTTCTCCCAGGTGCAGCTTTCTGTCTTCATGTTGCTTCTTTAGCGCTTGCGCCAGCTGTTCAACGGTGATCAAATTCTCTTGAACCAATGCTTCCCCAAGCTTGAGGTGAGGCATCGATCTTTGTTTTTGCAACGCCTTTTCCACTTCCGCTTCTGAGACAAGGCTTTCCAGCTGCAGATATTCGCCCAGCTTGGATTCCCGCAGCTGGCCTTGCTTCTTCAAGCCCGCATCGACAGCGTCCGCCGACGCCATTCTGGTGTCTATCAGCATCTGGCCAAGCTTGTCGCCAATTTGATAATTGGCAATTGCTTCTGTTGGAATAAACCAGCGCAAAACGTTGTTGCCGACGCCAACAAGAAATAGAAAGAGTCCGATTTCACGCGGAACGTAACCGATCGTTTCGGATAGCAGATGTTCTCCGTCCTTGAACGTAATCACGCATTTTTGCCGAATCGGGATGGGCAAATCTCCTTGTGTTTCGACCGTTGAAGGCAATTCCATTTTCTTTAACTCTATCGGCGACGTTAAGCGGATACTTTTGAAATTGGAAAAGCCGATACGCAAGTTGCCGCCGGCGCGTTCCGGATGAAATTCTATCGATGAGGTTTCCAGGTCAAAACCCAGCAGATTTCCGACCTTCCGGTTACCGTCGTTCATGGTAACGATGCATGGCGCCTTGCCATTGTCCGCAGCCGAGGTTGCAGAGATTGATTCGAAGTGTGGCGGCAGTGGCCAGCCGAAATCGGTATCCATGGACTTCTCCGTTTTGATTCAAAAACTGTCGCATTCCAAGAAAAATTATCGTTTGGCGTAACGCTTGGCGAGTTGCTATTCCTTATTTCAAAGCGGGTGCGCTGACGGGCTTGGTGTCCTGTTTCGGATTTTTACCCATCGTGCGTGCTTCGTAGCGACGAAACGACTCTCCAACATGCTGCCGCAGCAATCGGTCATCCCACGGCTTCGTCAGGAATTTATAAACGGCTGCCTCGTTAATTGCGCCGGTCGCCAGCTGTATTTCGGAGTAACCGGAAAGCATGATGCGGACTATATGCGGATAGAGTCCCCTGACCCGGCTTAAGGGATCGATTCCAGGTATTTCGGGTTTACCCAGGTCAGATACAATGACGCCCACAGGATAGATCGCTAGCATTTCCAACGCTTCAAGCGGACTGTTCGTGCTGAAAATTTGATAGCCGTCCGGCAGGAAAAGACGATTGAGGGAGGCCTGTATTTCCTCATCGTTGCAGACCAGCAGCAGGGTGCGCTTGAGTTGCTCGCTGCGTTGGTTGTCATCAAGGAGATGTGTTCCTGCGCTAAGCAACGCATCCATTTCTTCTATCGGCAATGGGCGGCTGAAATAATACCCTTGCATGGTGTCGCACCGGTTGCTGCTTAAAAAACCCAATTGGCCTTCTGTCTCCACCCCTTCGGCAACTGTCGTCATATGGAGGGACTCGGCCATGGCAATGATAGATTTGGTGAGCGAGGCGCCATCGACGCTGTTGGTCACGTCGGTGATGAACGACTTATCGATCTTCACTACATCGAAGGGGAATTCCTTGAGATAGGAGAGGCTCGAATATCCGGTGCCGAAATCGTCCAGCGTTAACACCACGCCTATCTCTTTGAGCTGACGCAGTGTTTTTACCGCGGTCTGTCGATCCCGCATGAGCACGCTTTCTGTCAGTTCCAGTTCCAGATATTCAGCGGCGAGGCCGCTATCAAGCAGAGCGCTACGCACGAGTTCGACAATATTCTGTTGTCGAAATTGCCGCGCTGATACGTTGACTGCCATGCTCAGCTCAAGATGCCCTGCAACTTGCCAGGCCTTTGCCTGGACGCAAGCCGTTCTCAATACCCACTCGCCCAAGGGCACAATCAATCCCGTCTCTTCCGCCAAGGGGATAAAGCTGTCCGGCGGGATCAAGCCGACCCCCGGGCGACGCCAGCGCAGCAGCGCTTCAACGCCATTGACTTGTCCACTTTTAAGATCGACCTTGGGTTGGTAGAAGAGCTCGAATTCATGCCGTACGACGGCTTGGCGCAGCGCATTTTCGAGCTCCGCCTGTTCCTCTACCTGAACGCCCATTTCACGGGTATAGAGCTGGAAGCAATTCCGGCCCTTTTCTTTCGCACTGTATAACGCCGCATCTGCCGTTTTCAGCAATGTTTCGCTATTGCCGCCATCCTCTGGATAAATACTCACTCCGATACTGGTCGTGACATGCAGCGTATGATCGCCGACCAGGAACGGCGAGGAAAACGCATCCAGCACTCTTCGCACTGCCGTGTCCGTATCATCGGAGGCGCTGAAAGCCGGCAGCATGATGACGAATTCATCGCCTCCTATTCGCGCTACGGTATCCTCTTCGCGCGTCGCTGTTTTGAGCCTGGCAGCAACCGCCTTCAACAAATTGTCGCCTGCGGGGTGGCCGAAATTGTCGTTAACAAATTTAAATCGATCCAAATCGAGAAACATCACAGCCATGTGCTGGCCGGCACGGTTCGCATGAGCGATTGACTGCGTAATGCGATCGCTTAACAAGTTGCGGTTGGGCAGGTCTGTAAGCGCATCATGGTTGGCCAGGTATTCGATCCGCGCCTCGTGCATCTTACGTTCAGTGATGTCTTGCAAAGTGCCGCGGAGTGTCAGGATCCGACCTTGCTCGCGCAACGCTTCCGCCTGTTGGAGCACAATCCTCTCGTCTCCGTTGGGGCGTGTAATACGGTGCTCCAGGCTATAGCTGATGCCTTCAGTGCGTAAATTCATGAAGGAATAAATCAGCTTGGGCTGCTCATCGTTGGGCGCCACTTGCAGCAGCGATTCAAACCGTGGCGGACTATTACTCTCGTCGAGTCCCAGGATCCTGTAGACTTCCGGGGACCAGTAACCGTCGGCGCTTTCCGGGCTATATTCCCAGTTTCCCACATGGGCCAATCCCTGGGCATACGTCAGGCTCGCCTCGCTGCGCGCCAGGTCCTTCAGGGCTTCGCTGGCCCGTAACAGATATCGCACGCGATGCGGCAGCAATTTCCAGCGCATGGGCTTGGAAAGAAAGTCGGTAGCCCCAGCCTCAAATGCCTGCGTAATCGACTCGTCATCGTCGTTTCCGGTAAGGACGACAATCGGTATGCGCTTGCCGTCAAGCAGTCCACGTATGCGCTTGCAGCAAGCAAATCCGTCCATTCCGGGCATGCTGACGTCTAATAGAATGATGTCAGGCTTGAGGCGTTGAAACGCCTCGATGCCTTCGATGCCGCTTGCGGCTTCTTCCACCTTGAAACCCTCAGGTTCGAGCGCTTCTACAACAAGCATGCGTGTCATCGCATCGTCGTCAACGATGAGGACCACGGTAACGTCTTTAGTTTCCTTAGTCATGCGGCAACCCTTTCCAGAGCGAGCGCCACAAGGACGCGGTCAAGTTCTTCCATTGCTCCATCAAATGGTGCGGCGGTTGCCGCCACATCCGCAGAGCGCGCTAGTTGTTCGATTTCACGGCAGTACGCCGCAAGCAGCATGGCGCCGACATTTGCACTAGTCGATTTCAGCGTATGTGCAGCACGCTGCAAAGCGTCAGCATCATTCGCCGCAATGGCGTTACGCATTGCGGAAAGCAACCGGGGAGCATCGAGGTTGAACATGTCGACAACCCGGGTGAGTACGTCGGGGCGGCCCGGCTTTTGCAGTGCGCGCAAGACTTGCAGCGCCTTGGGGTCGATGGTGACGGCTTCCGGCGTGGCTGATATGCCTGGAATCTCGTCGGCGATCGGAGTGGAGCTTGGGGCCTTTCTTTCATCTCGAGTCCAGTGCGCGAGTGTCTTTAATAATATGTCGCGGCGGAACGGCTTCGAGATATAGTCGTCCATACCCGCTTCAAGGCAGCGTTCCCTATCGCCGCCAATGGCATTTGCCGTCAGTGCAATAACGGGAATGCGATGGCCGCCGGTTTCGTTTTCTCGCCGGCGTAGCTCGCGGGTCGCTTCGAAGCCGTCCATTTCCGGCATTTGGCAATCCATCAATATGACATCAAAATCGCTGCTCGCAAGCATGGATAGCACTACGCGACCGTTCTCGGCTGCGGTGACGTGGTATCCGGTATCTTCAAGCATTGCTGTGGCGATTTCCTGATTGATCGCGTTGTCCTCAGCCAGCAGCACTCGAACCGTCATCCCGGGGAGCAGATTGGTTGCCGCAGCTGATGCAGGATCGATCGCCTTTATCATGGGCTGCGCGGTAGTTGGGGTGCCGGCTCCGGTTGCGGCGATGATGCAGTCGTAGAGATCGGTTCCACGTACCGGTTTGTTAAAACAGTGTTCGATGCCCAGCTTGCGGGCAAGATTGATGTCGTCGACGGTGTCGAACGAAGTGAGCATGACAATCTTCGGCTGAAAGAGAGAAGTATCGGCTTGGATCGCGTGTACCAGGGCAATGCCGTCCATGACAGGCATGCGAACGTCGATGATCGCTACGTCAAAATGCTTGTCGCCGGCTGCGGCGGCGCGTAGCTGATCCAAAGCTTCCGCGCCGCTCGATACGCTCACGGCATCCATATTCCATTCGCCCGCATGCTCCAGGAGAATACTGCGGTCGGTCGCATTGTCATCGACAATCAGCATCCTCAATCCGGCCAGGGATGTCCGTACGGCAGGAGCGTGGGACGATATTTCCTCGGCCAGCCGCTCCAGGAGCAAGGTGACCGAAAAAATGGATCCCTGACCCGGCGAACTCTTCAATTCGATTGTTCCTCCCATCATTTCGACGAGCTGCTTGGTGATGACAAGACCTAGTCCGGTGCCGCCGTACTTCCGTGAAGTTGAACTATCCGCTTGCTGGAAGGGCTGAAAAAGATGCGCGGCCACCTCCGGTGCTATGCCTATGCCAGTGTCAGAGATCGAAAAACAGACACGGTCGCGATCGTCGCAGCGCACATCGACCACAATTTCTCCACGATCAGTGAACTTGATGGCATTGTTGATCAGATTCGTGATGATTTGGCGCACCCGAACCGAGTCGCCTCGCACATTTTGCGGCAGGTCCTCTGCCATAAGAAGGATGAGATCAAGGCCCTTGCGTTGAGCGCCATGAGCAAGCAGGACAACGACATCGTCGATCGTCTGTCTCAAGTTGAATCCGATTTTCTCCAGTGTCAGCTTGCCTGCTTCGATTTTTGAAAAATCGAGAATGTCGTCGATCACTGTCAGAAGCGACTCGCCAGAGCGGTAAACCGAGTCGACGAAGCGTCGCTGCTTGGCATCCAGCCTGGTGCGCAACAATAATTCAGTCATGCCCAGCACGCCGTTCATGGGAGTGCGGATTTCGTGGCTCATCTTGGCTAAAAACTCCGACTTCGCCTGGTTGCCGGCCTTTGCTTCCGCTGTCGCGTGCTTGAGCTGCGCGTCACGCCGCTCAATATTCTCGAGCATGCTGTTAAAACCGTTGATCAGTATTCCTATTTCGCCCGTGCCGTGCCCAGGCACCCGCAAAGAAAGATCCTTCCCGCCGCGTATGCGTTCGATCGTGGCGGACAGGCTGGAAAGCGGGTGCGCGATCGACGTTCCAATCTTGGTATTGACAGCGATGCCGGCGAAAGCCAGCAATAATGTTGCGAGCACAATCACGACAAACGATCTATTTACCGAACTTTGCAAATTCGATACGACGCCTTGCTGTTGCTTGCCGATGTTTTCCACTTGCAAGTCGCTGTAAGCCAGTTTTTTCATCGAGACGGCATTTACCTGTCCGACGATTTCGCGTAACGCAGCGTCACTTGCAAGCACGCGCATCTTTGCCGTGATGATTCTTTCAGATCCTTCATTGAGTACCTGGATGAGCCGGTTGATGGCATTGGCATCGGCAATGTATTTGTTCTGCTGCGTGCCCAACAGCTCCTTTCTAAGCAACGAGTCACTTTCTTTCAATTCCTTTGCCTGGATCCTTGCAGCGGTCACGCTCGTTTTTAATTCAGACTCCGATTCGCTCAGGATCACTCCTCCGATTGCGCTATTCAACTCGTTGACATCAATGGTGATGGCATTTCCAGCGTCTTTCACACGCGTCGCCTTTTGCAAGAATGCAACGGCTTCTTCAAGTTTGTGGCGGTCGCGGACCAGTTGCATTTCAATCGGATCGATAGCCTCGGATACTTTCGCATCAATGGATTCAAATTCCTGAATGATGTTTGCTTTTTCCGAAAAATAGTCGGCCTCTGAGGCAGCGTTCGACAGTGTGTTGGAGCGCAACGCGATCAATCCGCCTTTATTGTTGAGGACACGTTCAGTCAATGCCGAAATGGCGTCGCCTATTTCCTTCATTTTTGTCGTGCCGTCCTGCGCATAAGCAAGCCCTTTAATCGCATTTTCCGCAGCTTTCATGCGTTCTTTCAAAGGGGTAAGCCGATAACGGTTCTTTACTGTTTCAATCTCATCGATGATGATGATCATGTCTTTCACGCGCATTCTGATACCGGAGAATTCTTTGATAATCTTGTTCGACGAAAGACTTGCCTGCTGCGCCGCGGCGACCACTGTTTCGGCCTGGGTATTCAGCGTGCCAATACTGGTCTTGATGGTGCTTATCGAGCGCTCTATGTTCTTTAGCGTCTCTTTGATGTTGTGCGCCTCGTCCTTGAATATTTCGGTATCCCGTAGACGGTCGCCGACCGCAAGATTCATCTTTCCCTGCATCGCCTCATATAATGCAGGATTGATGTCAATCCCTTGCTGATCCATTTCTTGGATATTGCTCGTAAGAGTTCTGATCGACTTGATATTGCTGGCGATTGCCGATGAAGACTGTTCTTGCTGCTGACGATCTGTCGACATGCCGAGTTTGAAAAAATTGTCTGACGTTCTTTCGATGGTGCGTTGCAGTTCGCCTGTTTTCAATTGCAGGGGCAGCGATTCCTTGGTAAGCCTGTATACGCTCGAAGAAACGCCGTTCAAGGCGATCAGGCTAGCCGTCGCGATCGCGATCACTCCTAATAGCAGCAATCCTGTACTCGCAAACAGCTTTGTTCTGATTTTCACCCAGGCCTCACTTTTGCAACGCACGGTTCGTTTTTTCAAGCCGGCTGTCTTGCGTGCTACTTTGGAATAGTGTCGATCGGGGTTATTTTCCCTTGCGATATTCTGGTCAAGAATACTGAATTGGATGCTTGATGATTATCCGGGCCGAGATTGAATTGCAGGCCGCCGATATCCAGCCCCTTGATCGATTCGAAGGCGTGGATCAGTCCCGGCCGTGTCAATGCCGGCCCGGTTCTGTCCAAGGCGATGACCATGGCCTTGGCGCTGATACACCCTTCGAAATTGACAAATCCGAGTTTTTCTTCCGGAGCATATTTCTTGATGAGTACCGCGCATTCCCTGGCGAGCGGCAAGTCATGATTTTCCGGGAACGGGACCACTTGCGATATGACGACTCCATCGCCGTCGGCGCCGACCAGCCTGACCAGATTGTCGGTACCGACGAACGACACGGTCGCTAAACTGGCTTTCAACCCTTCGGTTTTCGCATTTTTGATAAATGTCGACAGCGGCGTATAGGGTCCGACCATGATCACAACGTCGGGCTTGCTCTCTATTAATGTGGCAAGCCCAGCCTGGATTGCAGTCGTCCCGCGTTGGAAAGTCGCCTTTGCCACGATTTCAATGCCGCGCCGTTTTAATGCCGTCTCGGTTCCGGCCAGGACCGACAGGCCGAATCCATCGTCTTGGTAAAACACGGCAAAACGTTTGGCGCCTCTGTCCTTGATGAAATGATCAACCAGGATTTCCGTCTCATCGCCATAGCTGGCGCGCAGATTGATCACTTCAGGAATGACTGGCTTGCGTAACAGCATCGCGCCGCTGAAGATACCCACGAGGGGGATCTTGGTGTCCTTGATGATAGGCAGAACGGCGTTGGCGGTTGGCGTGCCGACATATCCGAACAAAGAAAAAACATTTTCCTGGTCGATCATTTTCAATGTTGCATCGATTGCCTTGTCGGGATCGTAGGCATCGTCATCCACCAGTAAATTTATCTGTCGCCCGTGAATCCCGCCATTGGTGTTGACGTCGTTGAAAACCGCCATGGCGCCAATCCGCATGCCTTGGCCCAGTCCGGCGGCCGCTCCGGATTGCGCATTAACCATGCCCAATCGAATTTCAGTGTCGGAAATTCCCGGATCCGCAGCGAATAACTGGCCTGCAAGCAGCGTGCTAAACATGAAAAAGATAAGCGATTGCCTTACCACCAGTTGCCTCCTAAATCCGTTGTCAGCTCTGTAAATATGGACGAGAAAATTGACATCAGGCTGTCCATGCAGACATGGCAATAGTTGCCTTTTGTCTATAGTTGGCCAGAAAAATAACAAGGCAGTTCATGATCGACATATAGCCCCCACACACATATGGCATGGCAATGACCGTGGCCGATTTTCCCCTGGTGAATAGCAGGTTGCGTCCGACGGCTGGGCAGTTCAATAGCCATTAACCGCTTTTTTAACATTAATGCTTTAGATGTCACAAAAACAGCTGTCAATATTGATAGGTGGCAATATATTAATAAGCTGGCAATATTAGGCATCAAACGATCAAGACCTGATCAGCATTTGCCGCCTGTGGTTTTTTGCATATTTATCTTCAGCGGCTGACTGCTGGATGCCGGCATTGCATATCTTCTTGGTCTGGATCGTTGTTGAAGTGCGTCGACCGGATTCTTTGCTTTGTGATTTGTTAAGACAAGACTACACTTAATTTCCATGTGGGAATTTTTTTCTTGCCCATTGGCCCTGTGAGGATGAGCGGTGCACATTGCCGTACCGCAGCAATCTTCCTGCCATCAGGAGAGGGATTTGGTATGGGTGCTGATAATTTTCCGGTATATGACGATATGCCGAGGAAGAATTGGGAGCGGCCTTCCGAGCCACCCATGGTAGTCGCCGACCTGCTGGTGGCCTATCTGGACCAGATGGAAATCGAATGTGTCTTCGGTGTTCCAGGCGGCGCCATCGAGCCTTTTTTCGATGCCCTTGCCAGAAGCAGCCGCAGGGGGGGAGTGCGCCATGTCCTGGCGCGGCACGAAGCGGGAGCTGCCTACATGGCCGACGGTTATGCCCGTGAAACCGGCAAAATCGGCGTCTGCTGCGCCACCTCCGGTCCCGGCTCCACCAATTTGATTACCGGGGTGGCCTGCGCCTACGATAACAATATTCCCTTGCTGGTGATTACAGCGCAGCCAGCCCTGCCTACTTTCGGCAAGCATCCGTTGCAAGAGTCGACTTGCACCGGTGTCGATACGCTGGGCATGCTGCAGCACTGCACCCACTACAATTCCCTGGTGTCCCATCCGCAGCAGTTCGAAAACAAGCTCATGACCGCTCTGCAGCGCGCCATCCGCACACCAGTCGGGCCGGTGCATTTAAGCATACCTATCGATGTGTTTCGCAGCCCGAATACGCAGTTGGCTCCCTCTTACGATTTACAAGCGCTTTTGCAGCCGTCGGCGTCGGTGGACGACGAAGCGCTGGCAACGCTGCTCCTGATGCTTTCCAGGGCCGAAAATATCGTCTTGCTGATTGGCGTGGGTTGCGGCGAAGCTATCGGCTCCATACTCCAGTTCGCCGACCTGAGCGGTGCTGCCGTGATTACCACGCCGGACGGCAAGGGCCTGGTAAGCCCACGGCATCCGCTTTTTCGCGGCGTATTCGGTTTTGCCGGCCACGCCTCCGCCGAGACGGCGATACGAGACAAGTCGGTCGACCTGATCATGGCGATCGGCACCGGGATGGGCGAGTGGAGCAGCGGCGGCTGGAGCGACGGTTTGCTCAATTCACGGCTGGTGCACATCGACGATACCGAGGAGCATCTCAGCCAGACCCCGATGGCGCGCTTTCACATGCGGGGACGGATCCTGTCAATTTTCAATCGGCTGGTCAAGCATATGCAGGACGTTCGCCGTTCCGGCAATTTCGAGTATGAACAGAGGCGCTTCGTTCGCAAGCAGCATAGCAGCCAATGGGAGCCGGAGACCATGCTGATTGCTCCCAAAAAATACGAGAGCAGCGTCATACCGATTTTGCCGCAACGGCTGATGCGCGAATTAAGCCGGCTGTTTCCGCCGACCACGCGTTTCCTTGCCGATACCGGCAATAGCGCCGCCTGGGCGATTCATTATTTGCAACCCCGGGACCGGCGCATATCCGAAAGACGCCAGGGCGGGGGAGGGAGCGTCCGCGCGCCGGGACGGCGCAAGACCTACGGCGGCTGGCTGCGCGTCATCATGAATTTTGCACCGATGGGCTGGGCTATTGGCGGGGCCATCGGCACCGCCATTGGCAATCCAAAAATGCCTGTGGTTTGCATTACCGGAGACGGTAGTTTCTTGATGAACGGCCAGGAAATATCGGTAGCCGTCGCCGAAAAGCTGTCCGTGATTTTTGTTGTCCTCAACGACCAGGCCTTGGGAATGGTCAAGCATGGCCAGCGGCTGGCAGAAGCCGAGCATATCGGCTGCGATTTGCCGCCTACCGATTTCGCTGCCCTGGCGCGGGCCATGGGAGCCGAAGGGCATACCATCCATGCGCCTGAAGATCTGGCCAAGCTAGATATCGCTGCGATGTGCGCGCGACCGGGGCCGACGCTGCTGGACGTGCTGATAGACCGCGACGAGGTGCCTCCAATAAATCTTCGCATGCGGGTTCTCGCTGGAACTCTATAAGGAATAGACATGGGCAAACTGGACGGCAAGACGGTACTCATCACAGGTGGTTCCAGCGGCATCGGTTTGGCAAGCGCAAAGCTTTTCCTGGAGCAGGGCGCCCGCCTGGCGATTACCGGGCGTGATCCGGATGGCTTGGCGCGCGTCCGGGAGGAGCTGGGCGGCGACGTCCTGACGATCCGCAGCGATACGGCGAATCTCACCGAAATCGCATCCTTGATGCAGCAAGTAGAGCGCCGCTTCACACGTCTGGACGTCCTGTTCGTCAATGCCGCCATCGCCACCGCAGCGCCAATGGAATTGGTCTCTGAAACACAATTTGACGACATCATGGGAATCAACTTCAAGGGAGCGTTTTTCACCATCCAGAAAGCGTTGCCGTTGTTTAGCGGGGCGGCATCCATCATTGTCACCACCTCTATCGCCAACCAGCTGGGATCGCCGAATTTCAGCGTCTACGGCGCCAGCAAAGCCGCCTTGCGCTCGCTGGTGCAGTCGTTGGCGCTGGAGCTGATCAGTCGCGGGATCCGGATCAATGCGATCAGTCCTGGCCCCATCGCCACACCGATCTTCGACCGCTTCGGCCTGCCGCCCGCCGTAGCCGACGGCATAAAAACCGAGATTGCGCAAAAGTCTCCGAGCAAACGTTTCGGCCTTCCGTCAGAGGTAGCCAAGGTTGCCCTGTTCCTGGCTTCGGACGATGCGGCCTACGTGGTAGGCGAGGAAATCGTTGTCGATGGCGGCATGAGCCTGCTTTAGCAGTTTCTTTCGAATAAGGAATCAGATGAACGATAAAGAAAGCCCGCACAGCATCCGCAGCAGCGTCTGGCAAGAAGAAGCTGAAACGGACAACCCTTTTGCTGCCGCAGCCTGTTATTGCCGAGGTTACGATGTCTATGGCGATTTGCTCGGCAAGATCGGTTACATCGAATACCTGTATCTCCTGTTCAAGGGCGAACGCCCGCAACCGGCCGTGGCTGCAGTCTTGGAGACATTAGCCGTAGCCTTGGCCAACCCCGGCCCACGCGATCCTTCTGTACACGCGGCGATGGCGGCCGGCGTCGGCGGCTCAACCGCTGCTTCGGTGCTCATGGCAGCGCTGGCTGTCGGCGCCGGTTCGCACGGCGGGGCGCGAGAAATCTTTCTGGCATTGGAGGCATGGAAGAAGAATGGGAAGGAGCTTGCAAACTGGCGCTCCGCTCTTGCCAGCCCGGCCGCACCGACCCGCCTGCAAGTATGGCCTGAGCCAGGCCATCCTCCAGGGTTCGATCCCTATGGCAAGAGTTGCGCAAATCCGGTACGCCAGACCCTCTCGCAATTGGTCGCGATGATGCCCGCAGGCCACCTGGCGTGGCTGTCGCAAGAAAGAGAGGCGTTGGAATCGATGGCCGGCCACCCGCTGGCGATGACCGGCGTGGCCGCCGCCGCGCTTGCCGATATCGATTTTTCTGCCAGCGAAGGTGAGATGCTGGCTTTGCTGCTGCGGCTGCCGGGCGCGGCCATCCATGCTTTGGAACAAGGCAGGCAGGGTTTTCGCCAGTTTCCTTTCTTTGAACTGGATCTGGAAAACGATCCCGGCCCGGCCTTCGCCAGGGAGCAAGCATGAGAAACATCTTGCTGGACTATGAAGGTCCCCTGCGCACCACGATGGGCGCATGTTTCCCGGGGGAGCGCGCGGTATTTCGCGGACACGATCTGCATGCCGATCTGAAGGACATGGATTGGATCGCACTATATGCCTTCGGCATCACCGGGCGTCGCTACTCGCCTGAGCAAATAACCGTCCTGCATGCGCTCTGGACTTATACCAGTTACCCGGATCCCCGATTGTGGAACAACCGCGTCGCCGCCCTGGCAGGTAGTGCCCGCAGTACCGGCGCGCTCGGCATTGCCGCCGCCATCGCGGTTTCGGAAGCCAGCATTTATGGGTGGCAGCCGGAATTCGCTGCGGCAGATTTCCTGGTCCGCGCCCATGACCGCATCAATGCCGGGGAGTCGCTGGAAGCAGTTCTGCAGCAGGAGCTGCTGCAGCATCGACGCATCCTGGGGTACGGCCGTCCGGTGGCGACATTGCAGGTGGATGAACGTATTCCGGCGATTCTCGTGCGCATGGAAAGCGAAAAAATGGCGCAGGGTCCGTATCTTCGATTGGCCTTTGATATTGAAAGGGAGCTGTCTCGAATGGGGCGCCGGTTACCGATTAACTATGCAGCTGTCGTCGTGGCCATCCCCTTGGATCTGGGCTTTTCTCCGCGCGAGTGTTATTTATTCCTGCTTCCCTCGTTCATGGCGGGCATGCCTCCTTGTTATCTGGAGGCCAGCGAGCGCCCGGCAGGAGCGACATTTCCGTTGCGCTGTTCACAGCTGCGTTACGAAGGACCCGGGCGACGGCTCTGGCAGGAAGAGTAAGACAGCAAGAATAAGGCAGCTGATGCGGGAGGATGAGGAGCAGCGGCTCGACATCCTGTGATATCTGGGTTCCATCGAATGAGGCAGCAATGAAAAACCGTTGGCAAACTCAAATTCCGTGCGCCGCCATCCTGTTCCTGGGCGCCGCTTCGGCTGCAGCACAGCAAAATGCCGATGAAGACGATTTGGTGCTTTCCTACGGGAATAAAGCGTTCGTCAGCATCGCCACGGGCAGCCAGCAAGATATTTCCCGGGCGCCGGCGGTAGCGTCGGTGATAACCGCCCAGGACATCCAGGCCATGGGGGCGACCAGCATGAACCAGGCGCTGGAAAGCGTGCCAGGTTTGCACGTATCTTACTCGGGCCTTTACAACGATCCAATCTATTCGTTCCGCGGCATCACCACGCAATACAATCCGCAGGCATTGATGCTGGTGAACGGCATCCCCATCAACGATGCTTTTCTCGGTAATCGTGACTTTGCCTGGGGCGGTGTGCCGATCCAGAACATAGCCCGTATCGAGGTCATCCGCGGCCCTGGATCAGCGCTGTACGGCGCGAACGCTTTCGCCGGCGTCATCAATATCATTACCAAGACCGCGGCTGACATCAACGGCACCGCGTATGGCGCACGGGCGGGATCGTTCGATACGCACGAAGCCTGGATCCAGCATGGCGGCAAGATGGGGCCGCTGGATGTGGCGTTCTATCTTGGAGCGGGCCACACCAGCGGCGCGAATAAAACGATAGACGCCGATGCGCAAACCAGCCTGGACAAAATTTTCGGGACGCAGGCCTCGCTAGCCCCTGGGCACGAGCAGCTGATGCGCAACAGCCTGGACATGCAGGTCGATGTCGCCTATGACCTATGGCGTCTGCGCGCCGGCTATCAGGACCAGGAAACCGGCACCGGCGTCGGCCTGGCCAACAGCCTCGATCCCAGTGCGCGCGTGCGGGCGCAGCGCTGGAATGCCGACCTGACCTATTCCAATCCCAATTTTTTCCGCAATTGGGATGTCACTGCGCAGGCGTCGGTGAAAGATATCAACGAACTGCCGGCGTCGCCGCCGACAGTGCTGTTCCCGCCGGGAGCTTTCGCAGGATCTTTCCCTAGTGGCGTCATAGGCAATCCCGGCCACGCCGAACGAGACAGTCAATTCAGCCTGTCGGGGTTTTACACCGGGTTTGACAAGCATCGGATCCGGCTCGGCGCCGGCTATCGGATTGAAAACCTGTATCAGACCAGCGAGAGCAAGAATTTCAAGATCGTGGCGGTTCCCGGGGTCGGGGTCGAGTTCGTTCCGCTAACGAGCGTCATCGACGTAAGCGGCACCAGCGATGTATACCTGACCCCGCACAAACGCACAATCAGCTACGCGTTTGTGCAGGACGAATGGACCTTGGCGAAAGACTGGACGCTGACATCGGGGGTGCGGGTGGACCGCTATTCCGATTTTGGCAGCACGGTCAATCCGCGCCTGGCGCTGGTTTGGGATGCTGCCTACAATTTTTCCGTCAAGGCCTTATACGGCAGCGCGTTCCGCGCACCGTCCTTCACCGAGCAATACAGCATCAACAATCCGGTCACCATAGGCAATCCCCATCTCGAACCGGAAACCATCAATACACGCGAGCTGGCGTTCACGTGGCAGCCTACCCAGACGCTGCAAACAAACTTGAGCCTGTTCTACTACCGTATGCACAACATCATTCAGTTTGTGCCGAATCCTGACCCCTCGACCGGCTCGACCGCGCAAAATGCGGGCGACCAGACCGGCCGCGGCTTGGAACTGGAAGCAACCTGGGACGCCACGCGCAACCTGCGGCTTTCCGGCAGCTATTCCTTGCAGCACTCTACGGACCAGACCACAGGACAGGACGCAGGCCTGGCGCCGCGCCAGCGCTGGTTCGGCCGCGCTGACTGGCGTTTCGCGTCATTATGGCAATTTGGCAGCACCGTCAATCGCGTAGTCGACCGCAAGCGGCAACCTGGCGACACCCGCCCCCAGATTCCCGATTACACCACCGTCGATTTGAATTTGCGCAGGGAGAAATTGATCGGCAACTGGAGCGTCAGCGCGATGGTGCTGAACGTGTTCAATCGAGATGCCAGGGAGCCCAGTTTCGCTCCAGGAAATATTCCTTTCGATTTTCCACTGCCAGGCCGTACCTTCTATGTACAGTTCCAGCACAAACTGTGAGTCGTCCCTGCTGATTCAACTGCCCAGGGTCTCCTGTGCGGTTGTATTGCGGATCGAAGCCAGCTTGCTTCTTTTGCTGGCATGTACATTCGGCTACGCTGCCCCGGGGAGCGTCTACCAGGATCCTGGCCGGCGCGCGGGCGCCAGCCACTTGCCGGACTGGTACGAAAATACGGCTGAGATGCGCGCCGTGCGCAGCGAACTCCAGCCGCTGATCATCGCCGCAGTGGCCGCGCTGGACGCGCCAAGGCGACAGGAGATCATGGATGGCAAAGGTGCGATCGCTGTCATTTATCCAGACATCGGTGAACCCTATCGCAGCATCTTTTCCAAGATTATCGAAGGCATTCAGGAGCAAGCTAAAGTGCCGATAAACACTTACGCCGTCGGTCCCAACACCAATGCCAGCGACCTTGGCGCACAATTGGCGCGCGGCAGCGTCAAGGTAGTGATAGCGCTGGGGCGCCAAGGATTGAAGGCTACATCCGGGTTGGCGCCGGAGATAGCGGTAGTGGTCGGCGGTGTGCTGTCGGTACCCGAAAACGAGAGCCGCAACCTGACCGGCATCAGTTTGACGCCGGATCCGGCCCTGCTGTTCGTACTATTGAAAAGACTGTTGCCCGGCATAAAAAGGGTGACCGTGATCTACGACCCGCAGCATAACGACTGGCTGATCAAACTGGCGCGTGAGGCAGCCAGGGCGCAAGGCCTGGAACTGGTCGCCCGCGAAGCCCATGACCTGGCCTCGGCGGCGCACCTCTATGACGCTGCTTTCGCCACCGCTGACAGCCGCCAGGATGCGATCTGGCTGCCTCAGGATACTACTACGGTAGATGATGAAACCATCTTGCCGCTGGTCCTGAAGGAAGCCTGGAGTCGAGGTTTGCCGGTCTTTTCCAGCAGCTTCCTGCACGTCAAAAAAGGCGTCATGTTCGCCTTGTATCCGAACAACCTGGGGCTGGGGCGCGACCTGGCCAGTTCCGCCTTGGGTGTACTTTCAGGAGAATCACGCAAGCGTGGCGTGTCGCCGCTACGCGAGGTGCTGACGGCGGTCAATCTGCGCACCGCCAGTCACGTCGGGTTAAATCTCGATTATCAGCAGCAGCGTAGTTTTGATTTTGTTTTTCCGGAGCCTTAGCGTACGAGCATGTTCATTCAATACAGATGCAATTCGCGTGGCCAGCCGGTATGCGATGCCTTTTTTTCCTCATCTTGACGAGCCCATCATGTTGCAATCCTACTTACGCCGCACCGGATTTCGCCGTCAGCTGATGGCGATTGTCACCATCTCGATCCTGGGCCTGGCGTTGTTTTCGTCCTTGATGAATTCCTGGCAAACCAATCGCAGCGTGCGGGGTTACCTGATTGAGCAAGGGCTGCATATTGCAGAAAACCTGGCGCGTCAAAGCACCCTGGCTCTGCTTTATCATTCCGCTGACAATGTGCGTGAGGAGGTTGCTACCACGCTTGCGTTTCCTGACGTGCTCCAGGTGGAGATTACCGATACCGCTAACAAAGTTCTGCTGTTCGAAACCAAGGCAGGCAAGATAGCCGGGCCGATTCAAGGGCCGCAGCCTGGCATCGCTCCGACCAGGGCCATGCTGGAACAGGAAAACGATAAGGAATGGCGTTTCGGCGCACCGGTCTATCAAGGCCATGCAGCAACGTCGCCGTTCGAGCTGCAGGAGAGCAAGCCGCAGCTCCTTGGGTATGTGTATATCGTGCTTGGCAAGGGAACCATGAATCACCTGGTGCTCTCCTTGCTGATGGTCAATCTGGCCATTACGCTTTCCTTTGCTCTTATCTTGCTGGGAATCATGCGCCTTTTGGCGCGCAATCTGATCCGGCCTTTGAATGCCCTGTCCGAGCTGATGGGGCGCGCCGAGTCGGGCGAGTCGGGCATGCGCGCAGCGCGCGAGGGGCCGCGCGACATCATAGACATGGCCAAAGCCTTCAATAAAATGATGGCAGTACTGGAAGAGCGTGAGCTCGAGCTGAAGCAGTCGCGCGACCAGGCATTGCACGCAGCAATGATGAAGGCCCAGTTTGCCGCGACGGTGAGCCATGAAGTGCGCACGCCCTTGAGCGGCGTGGTGGGAATGCTGGACATGCTAAGGGAAATGCGGCTCACCAAGCCGCAAATGGAATGCGTCGAAGTGGCCTGGAGTTCGGCCCATACGCTAATTGACTTGATCAACGATGTCCTCGATTTCTCCAAGATAGAGGCCAACAAGCTGATATTGGAAGAAATCGATTTCAACTTGCGCAAACTGGTGGAAGAAGTCCTCGATCTGTTCGCCAAGCAGGCCCGGGAAAAAGAACTGGACCTTGGTTATCTACTGGCAGCCGACGTTCCGGATCTGATCAAAGGCGACTCGATGCGCTTGCGGCAGGTTCTCACCAACCTGGTGGGAAACGCCTTGAAATTTACCGGACACGGCGAGGTGGCTGTCCGCATTTCCCGCAGTCAGGACAGCGGCGAACACTTCGGCCTGAGGATAGAGGTGAACGACACCGGCATTGGCATGGACCAGGATGCGGCGCTCCATGTATTCGACTCTTTTGCCCAGGCCGACAGCGCCACCGCTCGCCAATACGGCGGGACCGGTCTCGGCCTGGCGATTTGCAAGCAGCTGGTGGAGCTCATGGGAGGCGGGATCGGAGTGGTCAGTGCGCCGGGCCAAGGCGCTACATTCTGGTTCACGATTGTTTGCCAGCCGGCTGAAAAGCAGGCTGCAGTTGCGCCCGAGCCGGACTTGCAAGGGATGCAGGTCCTGATTGCAGCGAAAAGCGAGATCGTACGCAGGTTCCTGATGCAAAGCCTGGCAAGTCACGGGATGCAATGCCGCATAGCCTACAGTGCCGCGGAAGCGCGGGAAGAACTGGAGCGGGCGGCGAAAACGCCATATGCGCTGATCATCACCGAATGCACGCAGGCAGAAGGCGAGGAGGCCGACTTGCTGCGATATATCCGAGCCGCGCCGGCGCTGGCGACGGCACGTCTGCTGCTGTTGCAGCACTACGGCGCAGCGAAAGACGCACAGTTCAAGGGAGTCGATGCCTATCTGGACAAGCCGTTACGCTTGCAGCGTCTATTGGAGGCGATCCGCCAGCCGCGGCCGGATCGACAATCAGGCGCCGCCGAAATCCTTGCCGCGCAATTGCCAGGCACACTGCCAGCCAAGGCAAAACAATACCGGGTATTGGTCGTCGATGACAATCGCACCAACCAGGTGGTGGCTACCGGCATGCTTGTCATGAGCGATTGTTTCTGCGAATGCGTCGACAACGGCTGGGCGGCGATCGAGGCAGTCCAGCGCAGCCACTTTGATCTGATCCTCATGGATTGCAATATGCCTGAGATGGACGGATATGAGGTCACTGCGCGAATCCGCAATATCGAAGAACCCGGGTTGCGGCACACGCCGATCGTCGCCATGACCGCCAATACCCAGAGCGGCGATGTGGAAAAATGCCTGGCCGCAGGGATGGATGATTACCTGGCAAAGCCAATCACGCTGATTGAGCTACGGCATAAGCTGGAGCAGTGGCTGATTCGAGCAACCGGACGCAGGACAAAGGAATCCGAAACGGCGTCAATGGCGGCTAATCCGATCGAGACTGAGGCCAGTCCTTTGGATCGGACTGTGTTCGATAAACTGCAGGAGATATTAGGGCCCAGCTTGCAGCAAGCGGTGACGCCCTACCTGGAAGATATGCCGCTTAACCTGGAGCAGCTGGAGCAGGCCATAGGACAGAAAGACACGGATGCTATCCGGTCTTTAGCGCATGCCATCAAGGGTAGCAGCGGCAACCTGGGAGCAACCAATATGACCCAGTTGGCCAAGAAAGTGGAAGAGCTGGAGCTGGCTGGGCAGATCGATGAGATCCGTCCTTTGCTGCCGCAGTTGCGTGCAGCGTTCGATGATGTAGCAGCCTTGCTTTACAGCGAGGTCTCAAGTGAAAACTATTTCAGCACAAAACCGACGGAAGGCAGCGCCCTGGTGCTGGTGGTCGATGATGACCGCAGCACCCGCAGTGCCTTGCGCTATACCTTGTTAAGGGACGGTTTCCGGGTGGCGGAGGCAGAAAATGGCGCCCAGGCATTACGTGTCCTTAAGCGGATAAAACCAGACGTCATACTGATGGATGCCGTGATGCCGGTCATGGACGGATTTACCGCCTGCGCTCGCATGCAGGAGATTCCCAGTCGCCAGCATATCCCGGTATTGATCATTACCGGCCTGGAAGACAACTTGTCGGTAGAGCGTGCGTTCGCCGCAGGCGCTAGCGACTATATACCCAAGCCGATTCACTTCGCAGTCCTGCCGCAGCGAGTACGCCGCATTGTCGAAGCCAATCGCGCAGAGAGGCGAGTGCGCGACCTGGCCTTCAGCGATTCGTTGACCGGCTTGCCGAACCGGGCCATGTTTTTCGATCAGTTGAAGCGCAGCATTGAGCAGGCGCAGCGGAGCGGGAATGGCGCGGCCGTGCTGTTCCTGGATTTAGATCGGTTCAAGTACGTGAACGACACGCTCGGCCACGATGTCGGCGATCAGTTGCTGATAGCTGTAGCACGCCGCATCCAGCGCAGCGTGCGCATCGTGGATTGCGTGGCCCGATTGGGCGGAGATGAGTTCACCGTCGTACTGGCGGACGTGGCAACTTCGGATATAGCCACGCTCGTTGCCCAGAAAATTTGCCAATCCTTGGCTAAACCCTTCCTGATCAGCGGCCACGGTATCGTCGTTAGCGCCAGCATCGGTATTTCGCTCTATCCTCAGGACGGTGCTGATGTGGGAACCTTGCTGCAGCATGCTGACGCCGCAATGTACCGCGCCAAGAAAGCCAACTCAGGCTTCATGTTTTTCGAGGCTTCCATGGAGTACTCGATGTCTGAACACCTGTCCTTGGAAAGCGATTTGCGCGAAGCGTTGAACCGGAAGGAACTGGAGGTGTTTTATCAGCCGCAAATCCGGTGCGACACAGGTCGCATCGTTGGCGTGGAAGCATTGGTGCGTTGGCATCACCCGACCCGAGGCATGCTGGCGCCCAAGGATTTCATCCCGCTTGCAGAAGAAACCGACCTGATCAATATCATTGGCGCCTGGGTGATGCGTACAGCATGTGTTCAGTTGCAAAGCTGGATCAAATCTGGCATGCCGGCAATGAGAATGGCTGTGAATTTTTCCGTGCGACAGTTAAGGTCCGATTTCACTGACGCTGTGGAACAGCTCCTGGTAGAAACCAGTTTGCCTCCACAGTTATTGGAGCTGGAGATCACCGAGAGCACGCTCATGGAAAATGCCGAAAACAATTTACAGGCGCTGCATCGGCTGCATACTCTCGGAGTGCGCCTGACTATCGACGATTTTGGTACCGGCTATTCCTCGCTTGCCTACCTTAAACGCTTTCCTGTTGATGTCGTCAAGATAGACCAGTCCTTCGTGCGTGATGTCCCCCATGATCTGGATGACGTCGCCATCGTTAAAAGCATTATTGCGCTGGCGCATAGCTTGCGTCTCGAAGTGGTTGCCGAAGGAGTGGAGAACGAATCCCAGCTTGCTTTCCTGAGAGGTAATTCATGCGATCTGATGCAAGGCTATTACTTTGGAAAACCCATGGCGGCGGAGCAGTTCATGCATTTTTTCATGGAGCAGGAGAGCCTTCAGCGGGCATGAACTCCTTGATTCTGGAACCGGATCTTCCTAACGAAATGATTTGTTTTGCCGACTATCTCCTATTTTCTTCCCGGCACAGCTCTGCTATACTCCTGCGACGGGCAATAGCCAAGCCTTTGATTTATAAGACGTTCCGATTTTATTGCCTGGTTTGGACCAGGGGTCCAAGGTTTGAATTGTTGTACTCCGACCAAAGAATAAAAAAGGGGCGGTCTTCGGACAGCTCCTTTTTATTTTTGCGCTTGAAGAGCAGCAGGCTCAGCAATGAAGTGATCTCCCGATCGGCATCAAGGCAACAGGCGCATGAATCCGGCCGTAGCTCAACTGGATAGAGCATTCGGCTTCTACCCGAAATGTTGGGGGTTCGATTCCCTCCGGCCGGACCAGTTTTAGCCTGACTTTCAACGCGGCATTCCATTGTCAACATCCATCTTTGTAAAATTTCGTCTGCGACACGTGTTCGCGGATTTTTCCTGCCTGTTTCCTTCTCTTCAAATTTTCCCTCGATCAGGTTAGGCCCGGGCTTATTGGCTGGGCGGCGCGAGCAACATTATGATGTGTCAATGGCATCTATCTGGTGCCGCACACCGTTGCCTCTAACCGAAGGAGAATTGCATGCCTGCTACAGTCAGCTTATCCAGCAATTTACGTTTTTTCGCATACTGCAAGATCGTGCTTGTCCGGTTCGCCGGCAGTGCGCTGGTTTGGGCCGCGACATTCCTGTGCGCAGCCGGCGCCTTGACGTTTTGCGCGACACCGGCGAACGCGGTCGAATATGTCGACGCCGTGCATTATCCCGGCAATGAGCAGGGCTGGGATGTCTTCTACGACCTGGCGCGGCGGCTGCATCGGGATTTCGACGATATCTGCGGCGATACCATCTGCGAAGGTGAGTTCAGCAATATGCAAGCCTTGCGCTACCGCTGCTCGGTGCGGCAGTCCGACGGCACGATGGGAGAGTGTGTGTGGGTCTTTGCGGGCAGTAATGCTGAAATCGATGCCGCCAACGGCAAGGTCGTGACCGATGCGCGCACCTGGGCCTGCCGCTCGCCACTGGCGGCGCAGACGCCGGTAGCGTCGTTTTACAGCGCACTGGCGGGCGACAGGCCGCTCCACGCACCGTTGCCGGGCTCGAGCATGACGATCTATGATGGTTTGACTGATTGCCTGAACTGAATCAGAGAGGAGGGCGTGCGCTGAATGGGCGATGCCGGCTGAGCCGGCATCGTACTGTCATCAGTGAGGCTTAGCGGCCGCGACCGCCGGAGCGGCGTGGAGCCGCAGGACGCGGTGCCGCACCATTGCCGCCGCCGTGGCCACGGGATGGTCCCTGGCCTGGCTTGACGCCAGGCGCCGCGCCTTGTGAGCGTCCACGCCCACCGCCGCCTCCTGCGCCACGATTGCCGCCGCCACCACCGCCGCTACGCAGCTGTATAGGCTGCGCGCGGGCATTTGGATCGGGTTCAAAACCGGCAACCACTTCCTTCGGCAATTCACGCTTGATCAGCTTCTCGATATCTTTCAGCATCTGGTGCTCATCCACGCATACCAGCGATACCGCTTCACCGGTGGCGCCGGCGCGGCCGGTGCGGCCGATCCGATGGACATAGTCTTCCGGCACGTTAGGCAGATCGTAGTTGACCACGTGCGGCAGCTGGTCGATGTCGATGCCGCGTGCCGCGATGTCGGTTGCTACCAGCACTTGCAGGCTGCCGTCCTTGAACTCGGCCAGCGCGCGGGTGCGTGCCGACTGGCTCTTGTTGCCGTGGATCGCCATGCCGCTGATGCCGTCTTTTTCCAGCTGCTCGACCAGTTTGTTGGCGCCGTGCTTGGTGCGGGTAAACACCAGCACTTGCGACCATTGGTGAGTCTTGATCAAATGCGCCAGCAGCGGATGCTTGCGGTCGCGGTCGACCGGGTGGATCTTTTGCTGGATCACTTCAACCGTCGAGTTGCGGCGCGCCACTTCGATCATGGCCGGCGAGTTCAGCAGATTGTCGGCGAGGATCTTGATCTCGTCCGAGAAGGTGGCCGAGAACAGCAGGTTCTGGCGTTTCTTCGGCAGCACGGCAAGGATCTTCTTGATGTCGCGGATAAAGCCCATGTCCAGCATGCGGTCGGCTTCGTCCAGGATCAGGATTTCCACGTGGTTCAGGTTGACGGTGCCTTGCTGCATGTGGTCCAGCAGGCGGCCCGGGGTGCACACCAGGATATCGACGCCATGCTTGAGCAGCTTGATTTGCGGGTTGATGCCGACGCCGCCGAAAATCACCGCCGAGGTCAGCTTCAGGTATTTGCCGTACAGGCGCACGCTTTCTTCGACCTGGGCGGCCAGTTCGCGGGTCGGTGTCAGCACCAGCGCGCGGATCGGGCGCTGGCTGCCGACCGGGTTGGTGGCCGATGTCGACAAGCGGTGCAGCACCGGCAGCGTAAAGCCGGCGGTCTTGCCGGTGCCGGTCTGGGCGCCGGCCAGCAAATCGCCGCCAGCCAGCACCGCAGGAATGGCCTGGGTCTGGATTGGAGTAGGGGTAGTGTATCCGTGTTCGGTTACGGCACGAACGATGGCTTCGGACAAGCCGAGTTCAGAAAAAGACATGACAACTCAATAGAATAGTATCGGCCTGTCGCCTTCTATAAGGCGCCAGTCGCAGGCAAACGGATTAGAGGAGATTGGAGTCAGCTGGGCTGGCATTTGCTTTTCAGCCCGATAACGTCCTTGACAGCAGTATTTGACTGGAGAATTTGCTGTGTCGCCGCAGAGTATAACAACGGCGCGCTACAGGCAAGCAATTCCCGCATGTTGTGGGGCCAGGGGCCATAAAACAGCCGCTGGCGATCCGCCTGGAAATAAAGCGGACCGCACGGTGTGCAAGCGCGGGTCAGCCGGTTTGTTTCATGGCGGCAGCGGCGCGCTCGCGTATTTCTTCATCCGAATAGTCGGCGATGTGCGTGCCTACGGTCCAGACGTGGCCGAACGGGTCTTTCAGGGTGCCGGAGCGGTCGCCGTAGAACTGGTCTTGCAACGGCCGCGCCTGCGTGCCGCCGGCAGCGATTGCCCGCGGGAACACCACGTCCACCTCTTCAACATAGAGCATGATGCTGACGCCAGCCCCGCCCAGTGTTTTCGGGCTGCGGATATCCATCTCCGGGAATTCGTCGGCCAGCATGACGTGGGAATCGCCGATCTTGATTTCCGCATGCCCGATCCTGTGGTCAGGCCCCTCCATGCGCATTATTTCCACTGCGTTAAAAGCTTTTTTGTAAAACGCGATTGCGTCGGCCGCGCCGTTGACAATGAGGTAGGGAGTGACGGAAGAATATCCGTCCGGAATTGGTTTGACTGCCATATTGTTCTCCTGCGAGTTGAGAAATGGTCGTTAGGGCTGTCCAATTGCGCTGTTGCGCATGCATTGTAGTCGCCCGGCCACGCAGTTGAAATGACAAAGCAGAGTTTTATGGCGCTTCCGGGGCAGGGTTTCTCTTGCCCCGGAAAATCCAGTGGGTTATTTGCCGGCGAATGGCGACAGCAAGCCAACCATCTGCGCAAATACTTTGGGACTGCCGGCCAGCACGTCGCCCTTGTACAAATAATCGGATTCGCCGGTGAAATCGCCGACGATGCCGCCCGATTCGCTGATCAGCAGGGAGCCTGCAGCGATATCCCAAGGTTTCAGGCCTTTTTCAAAGAAACCGTCAAGGCGGCCTGCTGCGACGTACGCCAGGTCGAGGGCGGCGGCGCCAGGACGGCGCAGGCCGGCACAGCTTTGCGTCATGATGCGGAACATTTTCATGTATTCATCCATGGCCGGGCCTTCTGTTTCGCGGAAAGGAAAGCCGGTGCCGATCAGGGCGTCGGCGATCTTGTCGCGCTTGCCGACGCGGATCCGCTTGTCGTTCAGGTAGGCGCCGGAACCCTTGGTGGCTGTGAACAAATCGTTGCGAGTCGGGTCGTACACGACTGCCTGGGTGATCTGGCCGCGGTGCTGCAGCGCGATCGAGACGCAGTATTGCGGGAAACCATGGATGAAATTGGTGGTGCCGTCGAGCGGATCGATGATCCAGACGTTTTCATTATCGTCATGCAGGTTGGCGGAGGCGCCAGATTCCTCGGCCAGGATGGCGTGGTCCGGATAGGCATTCTTCAGTACATCAATGATCGCCGCTTCAGCAGCCTGGTCGACTTCGGTGACAAAGTCGTTATGCTGCTTTTTGGTGACTTTCAGCAAATCGAGGTCGAAAGAGGCGCGCGAGATGACCTTGGCGCCATTGCGGGCGGCCTTGATGGCCGTATTGAGCATTGGATGCATGATAGTGTTCCGTTAAAATGGCGGCACTGTGCCAACCGGGAACAGAACCACCTATATGATGAATAATAATGAACGATGCGGATGTTTCAGTGAATATTTCGAAAAATAAGCAACTTTTAGTCGAAGAAATCCGCGTAATGGCGCTATTTTAAATGAACCCGGCAAAAATCAACACGTCTCTTTTCAATCGGCTGCGCTTTGTGCTGGTTGAAACCAGCAGTCCCGGCAATGTCGGTGCTGCTGCACGCGCTATCAAAACCATGGGATTTTCCGAGCTGGTCCTGGTCAATCCGCGTTTCCCCGATGTGTTGCAGCGTGAGGAAGCGGTCGCGTTTGCCAGCGGCGCGCAGGATGTCCTGGCGGCGGCGCGGATTGTCGATAGCCTGGAGCAGGCCCTGGAAGGCTGCAACTTCGCTGCTGCCCTGAGTGCCCGCTTGCGAGAATTTTCCCCGCCCTTGATGGCGCCGCGCGCCTTGGCGGCACAACTGGCCGGCGATGCCAGCCTGAATGCGGCGGTCATCTTCGGCAGCGAACGTTACGGGCTGCCTAACGAGATTGTCGAAAAATGCAATGTGCTGCTGAATATTCCGGCGAATCCCGAGTATTCATCGCTGAACCTGGCGCAGGCAGTGCAGGTGCTGGCGTATGAATGCCGGGTTGCAGCCAGCGAGGATGTGTCGCCGACAAGCAGCGGCGAGATCGGTTTCCAGGGTAATGCTGCCAGCCTGACCGACATCGACGGCATGTTCGCCCATCTTGAACAAGCCTTGATAGAGATCGAATTCCTTGATCCGGCCAGCCCGAAAAAGCTGATGCCGCGCCTGAAGCGGCTGTTCTCGCGCACCCAGCTGGAAACCGAGGAGGTCAATATTTTGCGCGGCATCGCCAGCCAGATACTGACCAAACGGCGCCGCCTTGATCGTTCCTGATTAATTCCAGCTACGCAATAGTCCGACCGCCAGGCCCTCCAGGGCGAAATCTTCTTGGCTGGATGTCACGATGATCGGCTCGAAATCAGGATTTTCCGGCAGCAGCTGGATAGTGGAGCCGGTTTTCTGGTAACGCTTGACGGTGACGTCGTCGCCCAGGCGGGCCACCACGATCTGGCCATTCCTGGCACTGTCGGCTTTCTTGACCGCGAGCAGGTCGCCGTCCAGGATGCCGGCGTCGCGCATCGACATCCCGCGCACCTTCAGCAGGTAATCCGGTTTGGCGCTGAACAGGGCGGGGTCGACGTTGTAGCTGGCCTGGATATGTTCCTGCGCCAGGATCGGCGAGCCTGCGGCGACCCGTCCGACCAGCGGCAGGCTGAGCTGCATCAGGGCCGGGTGCGGCAAGGCCAGCTGCGTGCCCTGGCTGCGGCTGGCGCTTTCGGTCAGCCGGATCCCGCGCGAGGTGCCGGCCGAGATCACGATGGCGCCCTTGCGCGCCAGCGCCTGCAGATGTTCTTCTGCCGCATTGGCTGAGCGAAAGCCGAGTTCGGTTGCTATTTCGGCGCGCGTCGGCGGGAAGCCGGTGTTTTCGATGGCGTCCTTGATCAGATCGAGGATTTGCTGCTGACGTGCGGTCAATTTGATCATGGCGTATTTTGGTGTAAAAAAATGGTGTGGGAGTGCTTGGAAAAGCGGTAAAGAAACAGTAAAGGCAGCGCTGGTGCGCCCAACCGATGCTGTGCATAACAACAGTCTGTATTTTTGTACAGTATTTGTGCAAATGCAAGACAATTTGATGCGATTTGACCACTCTTTAGCTATTTACTTACATCCCGGCGAGGGCCAGGGTCTGAAATCATTGAGTTTTGTTGCAATTGCTAGTACTATTGCTGGTTTTCCTCTTCCCACACTCGTCTTGACGCCGAGGTGGGCGATTTTTCAATCCGTCCAAAAGGAGCTTACATGCGTCATTATGAAATCGTATTTATCGTCCATCCAGATCAAAGCGAGCAAGTGCCTGCGATGATCGAGCGCTACAAAGGCATCGTCACTACACGTGGCGGCACTGTGCATCGCGTGGAAGACTGGGGCCGCCGCCAACTGGCATACCTGATCCAGAAACTGGCTAAAGCACATTACGTCTGCCTCAACATCGAGTGCGACAGCGAAACCCTGGCTGAAATCGAAACCGGCTTCAAGTTCAATGATGCAGTGCTGCGTCATCTGACCGTCAAGCTGAAGAAGGCTGAAACCGGTCCTTCGCCGATGATGAAGGCTGTGCAGAAGGAAGATGCTGCCAAGAGCCATCGCACCGAAGCGCCGGCAGCCTAATACTAGCCGCCTACCAGCATTCATTACGTAGCCAACGAGTTCATCAGGAGTGGATCAACCCAATAATGTGTTTCAACTGGTTGCCGTAGTCGCCGAACGTGAAGTCATACGTTACACACCGGCAGGCATCCCGATCGTATCTGCGATATTGCAGCACCGCTCGGAACCGATTGAAGCAGGCATCAAGCGTCTGATCGAATTCGAAATTGCCGCGCTAGCCGTCGGCGAGATTTCGGGAAGATTCAGCAAGGCGCAACTGGGCGAGACATTCTGGTTTACGGGATTCATGGCACGCAAGAGCCGCAACGGTAGAAGCCTGGTATTTCACATCACGGATTTCGCTGCATTGGATATTGCAGACGAATCCATTAGTCAAAATTTAGATACAGGAGCCAAAAATGGCATTCGGTAAAAAGTTCGATAAAAGCAAACTGAAAAACAAGCGTCAACAACAAAACCCGCTGTTCAAGCGCAAGAAATTCTGCCGTTTCACCGCTGCACACGTTGCCAGCGTTGACTACAAAGATATCGACACGCTGAAGGATTTTGTTCAGGAAAACGGCAAGATCATGCCAGCACGTCTGACCGGCACCAAGGCAATCTACCAACGTCAAGTGGACACCGCGATCAAGCGCGCGCGTTTCCTGGCGCTGCTGCCGTACACCGATCTGCACAACGCTTAATTGACGACTTGAAATAGGAGAAAAACATGCAAGTCATTCTGTTGGAAAAAGTCGTTAATCTCGGCAATCTGGGTGAAGTTGTTCGCGTCAAGGACGGTTACGCACGTAACTTCCTGATTCCGCAACGTATGGCACGTCGTGCTACAACTACTGCCATCGCTGAATTCGAAGCGAAGCGCGCCGACCTGGAAAAAGCTGCCGCCGCCAAGCTGGCTGCCGCTCAAGTCCAGGGCGAAAAACTGAACGGCCTGACCGTGCAGATTTCGCAAAAATCGGGTGTTGACGGCCGTCTGTTCGGTTCCGTGACCAACTTCGACATCGCTGAAGCGTTGACCAAGCAAGGTTTTGCAGTCGAAAAAGCACAAGTTCGTTTGCCTGTCGGTCCTCTGAAGACCACCGGCGAGCACGCTGTTGCGGTTGCCCTGCATACCGACGTCGTAGTCGACATCGTTATCGCTGTGATCGGCGAGCACGTTTGATACGTTGCCTGAAATAGTTGTTGTAGTGTTAAAAAGCCGGGTTTTCCCGGCTTTTTTTATGTCCTTTTTCTGGACGCGGTGGCAAGACCGATATCAGAAGCAGGTATAATTCGCGCCATGAAAGCACCTTCCAAAGCACCGTCCGATCCGCAGTTAGATTCCCTCCGCGTACCACCCCATTCCATCGAAGCAGAACAATCCGTTTTAGGCGGACTGCTGCTGGATAACGCGGCCTGGGACAAGATCGCCGACTTTGTGAACGCCGACGATTTCTATCGGTACGACCACCGCATCATCTTCCAGCACATGGTCAAGCTGATCAACGGCAGCAAGCCTGCGGACGTGATCACTGTCTATGAATCGCTGAGCGGCACCGGCAAGGCTGAGGAGGTCGGCGGCCTGAGCTACCTCAACGCGCTGGCCCAGAATACGCCGTCCGCCGCCAATATCCGCCGCTACGCCGAGATCGTGCGCGACCGCGGCGTGCTGCGCAAGCTGATCACCGTCGCCGACGAGATTTCCGGCCAGGCTTTCAGCCCGCAGGGCAAGGAAGTCAAGCAGATGCTGGACGAGGCCGAGTCGAAGATCTTTGCGATCGCCGAGGAAGGCGCACGCGGCGCCCAGGGGTTCCAGGAAATCCAGCCTTTGCTGACGCAAGTGGTGGAGCGCATCGACGAACTCTACAACCGCGACAACCAGAGCGACATCACCGGCGTCTCGACCGGCTTCATCGATCTCGACAAGATGACTTCCGGCCTGCAAAAGGGCGACCTGGTCATCGTGGCCGGACGGCCGTCGATGGGCAAGACCGCATTCTCTGTGAATATCGGCGAAAACGTCGCGCTCGACAGCGGCTTGCCGGTAGCGATCTTTTCGATGGAAATGGGCGGCACCCAGCTCGCCATGCGTATGTTGGGTTCGGTCGGCAAGCTCGACCAGCACCGCCTGCGCACCGGCCGCCTGAACGACGAAGACTGGCCGCGCCTGACGCATGCGATCCAGAAGATGAACGACGCCCAGCTGTTCATCGATGAAACCCCGGCCCTGAGTTCGATCGAGCTGCGCGCCCGCGCGCGCCGCCTGTCGCGCCAGTGCGGCACGCTGGGCCTGATCATCATCGATTACCTGCAGCTGATGTCAGCCAACAACGCCGGCGAGAACCGCGCGACCGAAATTTCTGAAATCTCGCGTAACCTGAAGGGCCTGGCGAAAGAGCTGCAGTGTCCGGTGATCGCGCTGTCGCAGCTGAACCGTTCGCTGGAACAGCGCCCCAACAAGCGCCCCGTGATGTCGGACTTGCGCGAATCCGGCGCTATCGAGCAGGATGCCGACGTCATCCTGTTCATCTACCGCGACGAGGTGTACAACCCCGATTCGCAAGAAAAGGGCACCGCCGAAATCATTATCGGCAAGCAGCGTAACGGCCCGATCGGCAGCGTCCGGCTGAGTTTCCTCGGCCAATACACTAAATTCGACAATTACGTTGGTAATCTGGATGCGCCGTACGGCGGCGACTGACCGCCGTTTCCATTTTTTGTTGCAGTAATGCGAAACAGGTAAAACCAGCTTAGCAACGTTTGGGCGAGCCTGATATATTTCAGTTTCGTGACATTTGTTTGCTTTAAATCAATATATTCGGCAGATAACAGTTAGTAAGTAGCGCAGTAAGCAGATTCAGCTTAACCCTCAGAAGAGAGAATAAACATGTTTGGACGATTGATGCCCACCGAGGGCAAATTCTTTGAGCTCTTTAACCAGCACGCAGAGTTATGCGTCAAGGGCGCCAAGGAAATGGTGGCGTTGATGACTAATTTCGACGATCTGGAAATCCGCGTGCACGCTATCGAAGGCATTGAGAAGCAGGCCGACCAGGTCACCCATCATGCGATCGACATGCTGCACAAGACTTTCATCACGCCTATCGATCGCGACGACATCCATCAGCTGATCACGCGCATGGATGACATCCTGGATTTGCTGGAAGACGCGGCGCAGACCATTTCCCTGTACGACATCAAGGCCATCACGCCGGAAGCCAAGCGCCTGGCCGAACTGTGCCTGGGTTGCGCGGAAAAGGTCAAGGCCGCGGTGGGCCTGCTGCACAACATGGACAACTCGCGTGAAATCCTGGCCATCTGCGTCGAGATCGACCGCCTGGAATCGGATGCCGACCACGTGATGCGCGCCGCCATGTCGAAGCTGTTCCGCGACGAACCGGACGTGCGCACCCTGATCAAGCTGAAAGCCATTTACGAGTTGCTGGAAACGGTAACGGACCGTTGCGAAGATGTCGCCAACATCATCGAAGGCATCATCGTAGAAAACGCCTGATCCATGCACACTCTTCAAATCAGTATCTACGTTCTCGTTTTCCTCATTGCACTGGCGCTGGTATTCGATTTCATGAACGGCTTCCATGATGCCGCCAATGCCATCGCAACCGTGGTTTCCACCGGCGTCCTGAAGCCGCAGCAGGCAGTCGCCATGGCGGCCCTGTTCAATTTCATTGCGATCGCGGTATTCCAGCTGCATGTGGCCGCCACGGTGGGCAAGGGCACCATCGATCCGAATGTGGTCGACCATTACGTCGTGTTCGGCGCGCTGGTCGGCGCCATCTGCTGGAACATCCTGACCTGGTATTACGGCATTCCGTCGTCGTCTTCGCACGCCTTGATCGGCGGCCTGGTCGGCGCCGCGGTAGCCAAGGCCGGCACCGGTTCGCTGATCTCGGCCGGCCTGATCAAGACGATTGCGTTCATCGTCCTGTCGCCGCTGCTGGGTTTCGTGTTCGGCTCGATCATGATGGTGCTGGTGTCGTGGATCTTCGTGCGCTCCACGCCGCGCAAGGTCGACAAATGGTTCCGCCGGCTGCAGCTGGTGTCGGCTTCGATGTACAGCCTGGGCCACGGCGGCAACGATGCGCAAAAGACCATCGGCATCATCTGGATGCTGCTGATCGCCACCGGCTTTTCGCAGCAGACCGATGCGCTGCCGCCTTGGTGGGTGATCATTTCCTGCTATAGCGCGATCAGCCTCGGCACCTTGTTCGGCGGCTGGCGCATCGTCAAGACCATGGGCCAGAAAATCACCAAGCTGAAACCGGTGGGTGGCTTTTGCGCCGAAACCGGCGGCGCCATCACCTTGTTCCTGGCCACCATGCTGGGCGTTCCTGTCTCGACTACCCACACCATCACCGGCGCCATCGTCGGCGTCGGCGCGGCGCGGCGGGTCTCCGCGGTGCGCTGGGGTGTGGCTGGAAATATCGTCTGGGCCTGGGTTCTGACGATCCCGGCGTCGGCCTTCATGGCAGCGATTGCCTGGTGGATAGGCAGGCACATCTTGTAAGAAATTTTGCAAGAAAAAGTGGGAATGGGCGATGCAGCGGATTGTGCATCGCCTTTTTTACGCCCGATCCGGGTAAATTTTGTGAGCGTTGCCTGCTTGCCATGGTCTTTCATAGCAACTAGAATAATTTCTACGGGGAAATAAATTATAGTTTGACCATAATAAGCACATGCATTGTGCACTGACTGAGGAGCGGATTATGCAACGAGCACTCAAGAAAAGCATGAATGGCGTCGTCATCGCATTTGCCGGAACATTGATTACCCAGGCGCACGCTACCTGCAGCAGCAATGCACCTGCCAGTGGCGTTTCGGTAAGCTGTTCCGGCGCCGTTGCAACACCTGTCGCGGCACAAGCCGGCAGCACCGGCGTGACGGTCACGCTGGATTCCAGCGTAGTGGCGAATATTCCGCGCAGCACCAGTCCGGTCGGTTTTCAGGTGGATACCTCAAGCACCGTCACCAACAACGGCAGCATCACCCTGACCGGCGGCGGCGGCACCGGCGGCAACCGAGGCGCCGCGCTGCTCGGCTTGAACAACAACAACCAGCTCACCAACGGCGCCCAGGCCAGCATCAGCACCACCGGCGCCTTCAACGACGGCATGGCCGCCAACGGCAGCGGCAACACGCTGATCAATCAGGGCACCATTTCCACCACGGGTCCCAATGCCTTCGGCATATCCGCCGCCTGGGGCCAGACCAATCTTGGCCAGTTGAACAACACCATCAGCAACTCAGGGACGATTACCACCGCAGGCAGCAACGCCCGCGCCATCTCCATCCTCGGCGGCAGCGGTACGGTGACCAACAGCGGCAGCCTGTCGACCAGCGGCGCCAGCAGTCCTACCGTGTACATGCAGGGCAATAACGACAAGCTCGTCAACAGCGGCACGATCAACGCTTCAGGCACCGGTTCCGACGCGGTGTTTTCAAACACCGTGGGTTCCAGTTTTACGGCCAGCATCGAGAACCAGGCCGGCGGCCAGATCATCAGCCAGCAGGGCGCGGCGGTGCGCACTCTCAACGGCAGCAGCACCGTCATCAATGCCGGCCTGTTGCAGAGCGGCTCCGGCACGGCGATTTCGATGGGCACCGGCGTCAATACGCTGATATTGAGAACCGGTTCGGTGATCAACGGCGCTGCCAATGGCGGCGGCAACGCCGGCAGCGGCGTAGTGCTGCAGGGATCGGGCACGGCCTCGAATGCATTTACTAATTTTGCCAGCTTGCAGGCGCAGGGCGACAGCTGGACCTGGAGCGGCAACGGTGTTTTCACTACTGCGCAAATCCAGAGCGGCCTCTTTAACCTCACCGGCAGCCTGGGCGGAGCAACCACCGTCGCCTCGGGAGCAACCCTGGCCGGCAACGGCGGCACGATTGCCGGCAACCTGCTGAACCAGGGCACCCTGCATCCAGGCGTCGGCGACGGCAGCGGCGGCCTGACCGTGACGGGAAATTTCACCCATGCGGCAAATGGCATATTCCAGACCGAGGCGTCGCCGGTTTCCGCCGGCTTGCTGACTGTAGGCGGCACTGCCAGCCTGCAGGGAGGAACCGTGAATGCGGCCATGCTGCCGGGTTCTTATCCTGACCAGGTCCGGTTGCCGATTGTCACCGCCACGGGCGGCGTCACCGGTACTTTCGGCCAGCTGCAAGCGAACGCAACGGCGTTGCTGACGCCAACGCTGGCGTATGACAACGGCAATGCCTACCTGGTGATTACCCGCGCGCCGATCGCGACGGTGGTCACCAGCGGCAACAATGCAGCGATCGGGCAAGCCATCGACACCAGCCGGCCCCAGGCCACGCCCCAGGAACCGGTGCCGCCGGCCGTTACGCCAGCCGGCGTGCCGGTAGCCACGGGTGCGCTGGCGGAGACGGTCAATGCCCTCAACTTGCTGGATAAAGCAACGTTGCAGGCTACGGTGGGCAGCCTCACTGGGGGCGTCCATGCAACCTTCTCGCAACTCGCCCTGCGTGAAAACGACCTGTTCGGCCGCGCTCTGTCGATACGCCTGGACACCCAGCGCGAGGGCGGGCGCAAGGTTGGCGATAACGGCGTGTGGGTACGCCCCTACGGTTCTTTCGGTAAATTGAGCGCCACCGCGGACACCTCCGGCGCCAGCTACCGGATAGGCGGCATCAGCGCCGGCGTCGACCGTGCTGTAGGTAACGATTGGATAGTCGGCGGCGGCTTCGATTATGCCCACCTGAACGCCGACTTCGACGATTACAACGGCAACGGCAAGCTCGACAGCTACAAGATCGGCGCCTATGCCAGTTACGCTCCAGGTCCGCTGTATGTCGATGCGATCGCCAGCTACGCGATACAGCGTACCGGCATCCAGCGCGACGTGCTGACCGGAACCGGCGCCACGCTGCGCGCCAAGAGTTCCTATGACGGCCAGCAGGCAAGCGCCTACGGCGAACTGGGCTATCGTGCGAAACTGGACGAACGTTTTGTCCTGCAGCCGTTCACCGCCTTGCATTACACGCGCTTGCGCCAGGACGGCTTCACCGAAACCGATGCCGAGAACCTGGGATTGTCCACCCACAGCACTACCTTGAACAGCTTGCGCAGCAGCCTCGGCATCAAGGCCAGCCAGGACCTGCCGCTGTCCACGGGTTTCATCACGTTCGGCGCGCAGTTGCGCTGGATGCATGAGTTCATGGACGCCCAGGCGCAATACCAGGCGACCCTGATTGGCGCCCCGGGCAGCGATTTCACGGTGAAGGGCGTGGACCTGGGCCGCGATGCGGTGCTGGCAGGACTGAGCCTGTCATACACCGTTTCGCCGCGCATGAACCTGTTCGCCGACTACGACTACCAGGCGGAATCGCATAACCGTGTGAACCGGGTCACTCTCGGCTTGCGTTATCTCTGGTGAGCCCGGTTCAACCGCTTGGCGCGCCGCGGTAAGCAAGGTTTGCGCATAAAAAAAGAGCGATGCCGTCTCAACGACGGTATCGCTCTTTTTACAACGGCATCCGGTCCTTTAGTGGGCGCCGCCCGCATCAGCCGGCACGCTGGAGCGGGAAGGCTTGGTCAGCCACACCAGCGCGATCAGCATCAGGAACAGGACCGCCGAGATCCAGAAAATATCGGTGGCGCCCTGGGTTGCGGCTTTCACCGTAATCAGGCGCTCGATAGTGGCCCAGGCCGCAGGTTCCGACATGCCCTGGGCGGTCAGGTTATGAACCGCTTCGTTGAATGCCGGGCTGTGCGGGCCGCTGAATTCGGTCAGCTGCGAATGGTGCAGCGATGTGCGGCGATCCCAGAAGGTGCTGGTGATCGATGTGCCCATGCCGCCGAACATGATCCGCACGAAATTGGACAGGCCGGCCGCCGACGGCATCTTTTCCGGCGGCTGGCCGGACAGGATGATCGAGGTCAGCGGAATGAAGAACATCGCCATCGCCGCACCCTGGATCACGGTAGGAATCATCAGCGTGAAGGTGTCGACGTTTTCAGTGAACTGCGAACGCAGGAAAAACACTAGCGCAAAGATCAGGAAGGCCGTGCTGGCAACCCAGCGGGCATCCACCTTCGGCAATATTTTCCCGATGAACGGCGACAGGATGATGGCAAAGATCCCCACCGGCGCCATCACTTCGCCCGCCAGCGTCGCCGTATACCCCAGCGTGGTCTGCAGCCACAGCGGCAGGATCACCAGGCCGCCGAACATCAGGCCGTAGCCGACCGAAATCGCGATCACGCCGCCGCTGAAGTTGCGGCCTTTGAACAAGGTAAGGTCGACCACCGGATGGTCGTCGCCCAGTTCCCAGATCACGAAATAAATAAAGGCAACCAGTGCGATCGCACCCAATATCACGATGGTCGAGGAATTGAACCAGTCGAGCTCCTTGCCCTTGTCCAGCATGATCTGCAGCGAACCGACCCAGATCACCAGCAGGCCGAGGCCGATTTTATCGATCGGCAGTTTATAGACTGCCGACTCGCGCTTGTGATAGATCGACCAGGTGGCCCAGGCGGCAAATACGCCGACCGGAATGTTGATGTAGAAAATCCACGGCCAGGTGTAGTTGTCCGAAATCCAGCCGCCCAGCAGCGGCCCCATGACCGGCGCCACCAGTGTCGTCATGCCCCAGAAGGCCAGGGCCATGCCGCTCTTGGCGGGCGGGTAACTGGAGAGCAGCAGCGACTGCGACAAGGGAATCATCGGTCCTGCCACCGCGCCTTGCAGCACCCGCGCGGCAATCAGCACTTCCATGCTGGGAGCCAGGCCGCACAATATCGACGACAGCACGAACAGGATGATCGATGTGACAAACAGGCGCACCTGGCCGAAGCGCTGGGTCAGCCAGCCGGTCAGCGGCACCGAGATGGCGTTGGCGACGGCAAACGAAGTGATGACCCAGGTGCCTTGCTGCGGCGATACGCCCAGGTCGCCCGAAATGGCCGGGATGGAAACGTTGGCGATGGAAGAATCGAGCACGTTCATGAACACGGCTAGCGATAACGCTACCGTGCCCATGACAAGCTTGCCGCCGGCCAGCGGCGGCAGTGGTTGCGATGGCGGCCGCGCGGGCAGCGCCGGTTTTGGGGAACTCATGAAGGCATTCCGGTAAGGGTTCGCGCGCCGGAGGCCGCCGCGACGGCGGCATCCGGCAGGGCAGGCAGCAGCTTAGTGTGCAGCAGCTGCATTGTTATTGGCGGCGATGATGCTGGCGATGCGTGCATCGGCTTCCTGGCCGCTCTTGTCGAAGACGTCGGTGGTGTAAGCCGGCGTCGTGCGCGCGGTGCCTGCGGTCAGCGAGGTGCCTTCGGTCTGGGCGATGTCGACAGTGGCGTCCATCGATACGCCGATGCGCAGCGGATGGCTTTCAAGATCCTTGGGGTCGAGGGAAATCCGCACCGGGATCCGCTGCACGATCTTGATCCAGTTGCCGCTGGCGTTTTGTGCCGGCAGCAGCGCGAAAGCAGAGCCGGTGCCGGCTGCCAGGCCGACCACCTTGCCGTGGTATTCGATCTTCGACCCGTACAGGTCCGATTTCAAGGACACCGGCTGGCCGATGCGCATGTTGTTGATCTGCACTTCCTTGAAATTGGCGTCAACCCACAGTGCGTTCAGCGGCACGATCGACAGCAGCGGTGTGCCGGCGGCGACGCGCTGGCCGACCTGCACCGAGCGCTTGGCGACGTAGCCTGTGGTCGGCGCCAGCAAGGTGGTGCGGGCCAGGTTGATATAGGCATTGCGCACCTGGGCGGCAGCGTTTTGCACATTCGGATGCTGTTCAACCGAGGTGTGGTCGGTCAACACGCGGTTCGACGCCAGCTGTTCGCGCGCAGCCTGCAATGCAGCTTCCGCTCCTTGCACCGCGACCTTGGCGTGATCCAGTTCTTCCTTGGATACTGCGCCGGTGCTGATCAGCTGCTGGCGGCGCGCCAGGTCGGCGCGGGCACGGTCCAGCTCAGACGTACGGGCGGTAACGTTGGAAACCAGGGCGTTGTTGTTGACGAACAGCGTGCGCACCTGGCGCACGGTTTGCGCCAGCTGGGCTTCCGCCTGGTCCAGCGCTACCTTGGCGTCGGCCTTGTCCAGCTCCACCAGCGGTTTGCCGGCTTGCACCAGTTCGGTATCGTCGGTATTGATCGCCAATACCGTGCCGCCTACCTGCGGCGTGACTTGCACCACGTTGCCGCCGACATACGCGTCGTCGGTGTTTTCGTAGTGACGGGCATAGATGAACCACCAGATGCCATAGGCAAGCAGGACGATGATGAGGGCGATGGTGACGCCGATCAGCAGGCTGCGGCGTTTGCCGTTGCCATTGGCGGCCGGGGCCGGAGCAGCTGGGGACGGATTTTCTGGAGTTTGATTTGGTGTGGTCATGATGCGGGTTTCGCAATAAGTGAACGGTTTATTTTATGGATCAGTTAGCTGCGTTTGCTTGCGGGCTGGCAGTGCCTGTGCTTGCTTCGGCCGGATTGAGTCCCTCGGCCGCGGCGTCAAAGCCGCCGCCCAGCGACTTGATCAGGTTGACGCGCAGGTCCGCCCTGCGGGCGCGCGTATCGAGCTCAAGCTTGCGTTGCGCCAGCCAGGAAATCTGGGTGCTTACCACCTGCAGCATGTTGGCGGTGCCCACCTGCTGCCGCTGTTCAGCCAGTTTCATGCCGCGCTCGGCGGCATCTACCGCAGCCTGCTGGTTCTTGCCCTGGGTTTCAGCCGCCTGCAGCGATTGCACGCTGTCGGCCACTTCATGGAACGCATCGTTCAGGGCCTGGTTGTAAGTCGCCACGGCGCCGTCATAAGCGGCGACCCGGCCCTTGAGCTGGGCGCGCAATGCGCCGCCTTCAAAGATCGGCAGGTGGATCGCGGGGCCGATGCCGACCACCTTGCTGCTGTGGTTCAGGAATTGCGAAAAGCTGAGGCTGGAAAAGCCGGCCATGGCCGACAGGTTGATATCCGGGTAGAACTCGGTCTTGGCAACCTTGATGTCGCTCTGTGCAGCTTCCACCTGCCAGCGGGCGGCGACCACGTCCGGGCGGCGTCCAAGCAGGCCAAGCGGCAGCTGGTCGGGCAGGGCGATGGCGGCGTCCGCCGGCAATGCCGGAGGCGCGATTTTCAGGCCGCGGTCAGGACCCTGGCCCATCAGCGCGGCGATCTGGTTGCGGGTCAGCGCGATCGCTTCCTGCCATTGCGCCTGCTCGGCGCGCAAGCCGGCTACCTGCTGGCGGCTTTGCTGGTTGTCGCTTTGGGTGTCAAGGCCGGCGGCGAAGCGCTGCTGGGTCAGCTTGTCGAGCTTGTCGCGCAGCACCAGCTGCTGGTTGGTCAGGTCCAGTTGCGCGTACTGGCGTCCCAGCTGCAGCCAGGCTTTCGAGATGCCGGCGGTCAGCGCCAGGCGCGCCGCATAGTGCTCAGCTTCCGCGGCCTTGCTTTGCGAAATGGCTGAGCGCAGCTGTGCACTGTGCTTGCCCCAGAAATCCAGGTCGTAGGAGAAATTCAGCGCGGTTTCATAATCCGTCACATACATGCCGCCGAACGGCGGCGGATAAATGCTGTTCTCGGAAAACCGTTCGCGGGTGGCCGACAGGCTGGCGCTGACTTGCGGCTTGCTGGTGGCGCCGGCTGCCTCGACCATGGCGCGTGCGGCGCCGATGCGGGCAGCGGCGGCCTGCAGGTTGGGATTGCCCGCCAGCGCTTCATCCACCAGTTGCTGCAGCTGGCTGCCGCCGATCGCGTTTACCCAGGAGCTGGCCGGCCATAAACCGCCTTGTCCCGGCAGGGAAGCGGAGGAGGCGTAGTCGTCCGGGTTGTTGGTGCTGGCGGTGCTGTGGATACCGCTGAAGTTGGCGCATGCCGCCAGCAATAGTACGGCGGCGCTGATCACAAGGCGCTGGGTGCCGAGTTTCGGCAGGCTGCGTCGGGCTGAAGATGGATGAGAGTTCATGTCGGCGTTGATTTGACGGATTGGTTTAGCGGTCACGAATAGAAAGACTATCGGGAACTGCTGCTTGTTTAAAAGTAATATTGAATAAATTAATCTTGCATAGTCAATGTGTTTTCTCTGGCGGCGCATTGCTTGCCAGCAGCCGCCTGAGCATCGATTTCAAAAAGCCGATCTCTTCCGCGCTGAACGCCGAAAAATGCTTGTTCAGCACGCCGCAAAACGCCTGCGGCACCAGTTTCGACAACTCCACGCCGCTTGCCGTCAGGTGCAGTTTCATCAGCCGCCTGTCATTTGCGCAGGGCTCGCGCTTGATCAGGTCTCGCGCCACCAGGCGGTCGATCATGCGCTTGGTGGATGCTGCGTCGGTATACGTCTCGCGGGCCAGGTCGGCGGCCGTCGAATACTTTCCTGTTGACAACATCAGGAGGATGGCGCCTTGTGCATGGGTGATCCCGTACTGCATCAGAGATTCATCGGAGCTCTTGACCAGCATGGCGCGCGAACGCGCCAGCAGGTAGCCTATGCTTTCTTCAATCTGGTAAGTATCCAGAGTGAACAATGGGGGTGGGTTGCTCACGATTTTCTCAACTTGTTTTGCTTGACTTGTTGCTTCAATATTCATTGCCTAGGCAAGAATATACTGCAAAATAAAGTTTCTTGCTGACGACACTTTAGAATTGTTGTTCAGGTCCTGGCGTGGCACAGGCGGGCAGTTGCAGCAACACCGTCAGGCCGCGCTGCTGCTCGCCGATGCCTAGCGTCACCGTGCCTTGCGCCGCGATCACGATTTCCTTGACGATGGCAAGGCCGAGGCCGGTGCCGTCCTGCCCCGGAGCCGCGTTGCGGAAGAAGCGTTCAAACACGCGGTCGCGCACTTCGGCCGGGATGCCCGGACCGTTGTCGCTGACGCGGATCTCGACCTGTCCGTCGCCCGCCGCGATGGCTACTGTTACCTTGCCGTCCACCGGGGTGTAGCGGATAGCGTTGTCGACCAGGTTCATCATCATGGCGCTGAACAACGCCTCGTTCCCCATCACCCACGCATGCTCGATTGCTGTCTCCAGCCCGAGGTCGATATTCTTGCGCTGCGCCAGGTCGACGATTTCTTCCAGCACCGTGGCCGACACCGCCAGCAGGTCTACCGGCTGGCGCAGGAAGGCCGTGGTGTTGGAGGCTTCCGCCTGCGACAGCAGCAACAGCTTGTTGGTCAGTTCGGTCATGTTGCGGCTGCTCTCCTGCATCGCCTGCAGTACCTGCAGCACTTCGGCGCGCCGGCTTTCATCGCTCAGGCGGTGCGCGAACTGGATTTGCGAATCGAGCAGGGTGAGCGGGGTGCGCAACTGGTGGGCGGCATCGGCGATAAAACGCTTTTGCGCCGACACCTGCGTGTTGAGGCGCTGGATGGTCTGGTTGATGGCTTCGACGATCGGCCTCAGCTCCAGCTGCAGCTGGCCGGCCTTGATCGGCGACAGCGAGGTCGCATCGCGCGCGGCCAGCTGGTTTTTCAGATGCATCAGCGGCCGCAATTCCATGCTCAGGCCGATCACCACCAATGCCGCGGCCAGCAGCAGCATGGCGATCTGGCGATGCAGGGCAGGGCGCCACAGGTCAGCCGCCATCTGGTCGCGGGCGCCGGTGGTCTGGCCAACCAGTACCGCGATCTTGCGCAGCTGGCCAGCGTTGTACAGGGTGCGCACCTGGCTCACCACGCGCAGTACCTGGCCGTGGTAGTCGATGGTGCTGAACGCCGGCGTGCTTAGAGGAAAACGCAGCGCTTGCGGGAAATCGGGACGGCCTGCCAGCAAGCTGTCGTTATCGGTGATGACCTGGTAGTAGACCTGGTCCTGCCTGGGCGAGACCAGCAGCTCCAGCGCCGCCGGCGGGATGCTGGCATGCGGTACGCCGTCCAGCCAATGGATCTCGCCGGCGATCACTTGCGCCGACGCCAGCAGCGCATGGTCCTGGATCAGGTCTGCGGTCTGGCGCGCGCTGCGATAGGAAAGCGTAGCGCTGATGGCGACAAACACCGCCAGCGGAATCAGCAGCCATAACAGCAAACGCAGGCGCAGGCTGATGATCAATTGGCGTCTTTCTGTTTGAGCAGGTAACCGAGTCCGCGCAAAGTCATGATGGCGGCCTGGCAGTGTTCCAGTTTCTTGCGCAGCCGGTGGATGTAGATTTCGATGGCGTCGGCGCTGGGTTCGTCGTCGAGGCCGAATACGCCGTCCATCAAGGCGGTCTTGGAGACGGTCTTGCCTTGCTTCAGCATCAGGATTTCGAGCACATCGTGTTCCCGGCCGGGCAGCGCCAGCAGTTGGCCGGCAATCGAGAACTGCCGGGTGTTGCTGTCGTAGCGCAGGTCGGCGCAATGCATCTCGGCCGCCTTGTCGGGCGTCTGGCGGCGGATCAGGGCCTTGATCCGCGCGACCAGCTCGCGCACCTCGAACGGCTTGACCAGGTAGTCGTCGGCGCCGGCGCCGAGGCAATCGACTTTCTCGTCGACCGAGCCGCTGGCGGTAAGGATCATGACCGGCACATTGTTATGCCGTTCGCGCAGCCGGCGCAAGACGCTCTTGCCGTTCATCTTCGGCAGCTGCAGGTCGAGCAGCACCACGTCGTAGCTTTCGCTTTGCAGCAGGCGGTCGGCGGCTTCGCCGTCGCTGGCGAGGTCGATGGTGAATTTGTCTTCCTTCAAAATCTTGCTGAGCCATAACGCCAGCGGCGGATTGTCTTCGATCAGGAGTAGTTTCATGGATGTGGTTGCTTATGTGGCGCTTTATGTTGCACTGCAAGTTAAATAAGGCGGTTTTGGAAAGCTGGATGAAAGTTAGCGCATCCTAGAATACGCCCAAGACTGGAACAATGGCATGCTGTCCTGCGGATCCGGTCATTATCCCAAAAAAACAAACGGAGACAACTCAATGCATACCCTCATCCGCGGTTCCCTGCTTTCCGCTGTGCTGCTTGGCAGCGGCGTGCTTGGCGCCAGCCAGGCCATGGCGGCCGATTCAGGAAAGATCACCATCATGGTCGGCGGCATCACCAAGATGATCTACCTGCCGGCCAAGCTGACCGAGCAGCTCGGTTACTTCAAGGAAGAAGGCCTGGACGTTGAGCTGCAATCGCAGCCGGCTGGCGTGGATGCGGAAAATGAATTGCTGGCCGGGGCAGTGCAAGCGGTGGTCGGCTTCTACGACCACTCCATCGATTTGCAAAGCAAGGGCAAGGAAGTCACTGCAATCACGATTTTCGGCCAGGTCCCGGGTGAAGTCGAAATGGTGTCGACCAAGGCTGCCGCCACCATCAAGAGCATGGCTGACGTCAAAGGCAAAACGCTGGGCGTGACCGGCCTCGGCTCGTCGACCAATTTCCTGACGCAATACCTGGCGGCCAAGGCCGGCATCACTTCCAGCCAGTATTCGGTGTTGCCGGTGGGCGCCGACAATACGTTCATCGTCGCCATCAAGCAAGGCCGCATCGACGCCGGCATGACCACCGAACCGACCGTGTCGCAGCTGCTGAAGACCGGCGAGGCTTCGGTGCTGGTCGACATGCGCACCGTCGAAGGCACGGTCAAGGCGCTGGGCGGTTTGTATCCGGCGTCCAGCCTGTACGTCCAGGGCCCATGGCTGAAGGCGCACAAGGCCGAAGCGGCCAAGCTGGCGCATGCTTTCGTCAAGACGCTGAAATTCATCAACACCCATAGCGCTGCCGAAATCGCCGACAAGATGCCGAAGGATTACTACGGCAATAACAAGCCGATGTATGTGCAGGCCCTGCAAAATTCCCTGCCGATGTTTTCGGCCGACGGCAAGATGCCGCCAGGCGGCCCGGAAACCGTGCTGCAGGTGCTGTCGGGTTTCAATCCTAACGTCAAGGGCAAGCATATCGACCTTGCCAAGACCTATACCAACGAGTTTGTCAGCCAGGCCAAGTAAGGCCGAAGCATAACCATCCGGCAGGCCGGAAGCGCAGCTTCCGGGCGGGGAGACCCGCGCCCAGCGAATTGCTTCGGCCTGTATAGCAAAGGAATTTCAAATGACTCAAGCAGCACATGCCTCGCAACCGGCCACGCCTGCGGCAGCTTCGCCGGCGCCCCAGGTTTTAAGGGACACGCCCGCCATCGAACTGCGCAACGTTTCGTGCCGCTTCATCTCTCCTGACGGCAAGGCCACCGTGGCCTTGCGCGATTTCAGCATGAGCGTGGCGCGCGGTGAATTCGTGGCCGTTGTGGGACCGACCGGCTGCGGCAAATCGACCACGCTGAGCATGATTACCGGCCTGCTCAAGCCGACCGTGGGCGAGGTGCGCATCATGGGCGAGCCGGTCAGCGGCATCGACCCGCGCATCGGTTTCGTATTCCAGAACGATGCGGTATTTCCTTGGCGCAGCGTGATCGACAACGTGGCGGCCGGACCGCTGTTCCGCGGCAAGCCGAAAGATGCCGCGTATGCCTTGGCGGAAGAGTGGATACGCCGCGTCGGCCTCGATAAATTCGCCAACCATTACCCGCACCAACTGTCCGGCGGCATGCGCAAACGCGTTGCGCTGGCGCAGACATTCATCAACAGCCCCGAGATCCTGTTGATGGATGAACCGTTCAGCGCGCTCGACATGCAAACCCGCACCCTGATGCAAGACGAGTTGCTGCAGCTGTGGTCGTCGCAAGCCGGTTCGGTGGTGTTCGTCACGCATGACCTGGAAGAAGCGATTGCGCTGGCGGACAAGGTCTACGTGCTGACCGCGCGTCCGGCCACCTTGAAGAGCGTGTATGAAATCGACTTGCCGCGGCCGCGTGTGATGTCGGAAGTGCGTTATGAACAGCGCTTCATCGATATCTCGCGCAAGATCTGGGCCGACCTGCGCGAAGAAGTGCACATCAGCTGATTACAGGCTGTCATCCATTTACATACCGTCGCTTATGCAGATATGGATGTCGCATAAGCGAAAGGAAAAAGGCATTATATGAGTCAAGTACGGAATCAAGCACAAACAATCGACAAACTTAGCGCGGCCAGCCTGGCCACTGTCGAACAAGAGGCGCAACGAAAAATCAAGCAACGCTACTGGCTGGTGATATCGCTGCGCGTCGCCATCCTGGTGCTGACCCTGGGCGGCTGGGAGCTGGCTGCCAGGCTGCAGTGGATAGATCCGTTCTTCTTTTCGCAGCCGTCGCTGATCGTGGTGCAGATCTATGACTGGATCGTGGAAGGCACCTCGCAAGGCCCGCTCTGGACCCAGGTGCTGGTGACGCTGGAAGAGACGGTGCTCGGTTTCCTGATCGGCTCGGTCGCCGGCGTGATCTGCGGCATCCTGCTGGGCCGTAATAAATTGCTGTCGGATGTTTTCAGCATCTACATCCAGGTTGCCAATTCGATTCCACGGGTAGTGCTGGGCTCGATTTTCGTGATTGCGCTGGGCCTGGGCATGGCTTCCAAGGTTGCGCTGGCGGTGGTGATGGTGTTCTTTGTGGTGTTCGGCAATGCATTCCAAGGAGTGCGCGAAGCGGACCGTTACATGATTGCCAATGCCCAGATCCTTGGCGCTTCGCCGCGCCAGGTAACGATGTCGGTGGTGATCCCTTCCGCGCTGAGCTGGATCCTGGCCAGCCTGCACGTCAGTTTCGGCTTTGCCCTGGTAGGCGCCGTGGTCGGGGAGTTCCTAGGCTCCAAGCAAGGCATCGGCTTGCTGATCTCGACCGCGCAGGGCGCTTTCAACGCCAGCGGCGTGTTTGCGGCGATGATCGTGCTGGCTGTGGTGGCCCTGGCGGCGGATTATTTGCTGACAACGCTGGAAAAACGTTTGCTTAAATGGCGTCCTGTGGCATTCTAGTTTTAACTGAAGATTAGTGACTTAAGGTTGCGGCGCATTGAAAAATGCGCCGTTTTTTTATGCCCGGATTCTTCCCGTCGACAGCCACGTCGCCCAGTCGGCCCGGCCGTTCTTCAGCGCCGCCGCGGCAGCCTTGTGATGGTCGTAGCTGATGTTGATGTGGCTGACATCCCAGCCGTGGGCGGTTTTTTCGCAGATCGCGTAACGGGCGTGCGGGCTGCCGTTTTCGATAGCGTGGAAGTAGGGCTGGTCGTCGTCATAAGCCTGCAGGCCGACGCTGCCGGGGTTGACCACCAGGCGTCCGCCGGAGATCGCATGGGCGCGCGGCTTGTGCGTATGGCCGCAAATGATCAGGCTGTGGCTGATGCCGGCCGCATGGGCCTCGATGTCCGCTGCTTCGGCCAGGCGGCAGCCTTGCTGGTCGACCTGTTCGAGGAAATACACCAGGTCGCTGGCCGGCGTGCCATGGCACATGAAGATCTCGTCCGAAATGGCGAGGGTGGCAGGCAATCCCCTGATCCAGTCGCGTTGCGCCTGTGTCGTGTGCTCGAAGGCAAACTGGTCGCTGGGATGTCCCGGGCGCTGGTCGCAGTCCAGCAGCTGGCGTTCGTGATTGCCGCGGATGGTGGGCAGCTGCAGCGACATCAGCAGGTCCGCGGTGGCCGAGGGCTCCAAGGGGCCGGACAGGATGTCGCCGGCGTTGACGACCAGGTCCGCTCCTTGTTTGCTGATGTCCGCGAGGACGGCTTCCAGCGCCCAAATGTTGGCATGAATGTCGGAGACGATAGCGAGTTTCATTGGCGGCTTTCTTCACGGAAGATGGCGGGATATCACATCATCAAATTGTATTATCAAATAAAACGGGTGCAATTCAACCGGAATTGAATTGCACCCGTTCTGCCATCCGGCAAGCGCATCGCTGCGCCGCCGTTCAGGCCATCTTGTTACAGTACGTCGCTGGCATGGTCGGCCAGGCGCGAGCGCTCGCCGCGCGCCAGCGTCACATGGCCGCTGTGCGACCAGCCCTTGAAACGGTCGACTACATACGTCAGGCCGCTCGAGCCTTCGGTCAGGTACGGCGTATCGATCTGGGCGATATTGCCGAGGCAGATGATCTTGGTGCCCGGACCGGCGCGGGTGACCAGGGTTTTCATTTGTTTCGGCGTCAGGTTTTGCGCTTCGTCGATGATCAGGAACTTGTTGACGAAGGTGCGGCCGCGCATGAAGTTGAGCGACTTGATCTTGATGCGCGAGCGAATCAGGTCCTGGGTGGCGGCGCGACCCCATTCGCCGGCATCCGAATCGGACTTGTTGAGCACTTCCAGGTTGTCGTCGAAGGCGCCCATCCACGGCCCCATCTTCTCTTCTTCGGTACCCGGCAGGAAACCGATATCCTCACCGACCGGCACCGTGACGCGGGTCACGATGATTTCGTTGTAGGTCTTGGTTTCCAGCACTTGCGCCAAGCCGGCGGCCAGCGCCAGCAGGGTTTTGCCGGTGCCGGCCTGGCCCAGCAGGGTGACGAAGTCGCAGTCGGGATTCATCAGCAGGTTCAGCGCGAAATTCTGCTCGCGGTTGCGCGCTGTGATGCCCCATACGCTGTTCTTGGCGTGGCCGTAGTCGCGCAAGGTTTGCAGTACCGCCGTCTTGCCGTTGATCTGCGTGACTTGTCCGTAGAACGCCGGTTCGCCGTTTTTCGGTTCGATGAAAACGAACTGGTTGACCAGCAGCGTCGGCACCAATGGTCCGCTCAGGCGATAGTAGGTATAGCCGGTGCCATGCTTGTTTTCTTGCCAGGATTCGATGCCCTTGCCGTGCTTGATCCAGAAATCGTCCGGCAATTGCTGGATGCCCGAGTACAGCAGGTCGGTGTCTTCCAGCACATGGTCATTGAAATAATCTTCCGCCGGCAAGCCCATCGCCCGCGCCTTGATGCGCATGTTGATGTCTTTCGACACCAGCACCACCGGACGGCCCGGGGTTTCGGCTTCCAGGCCGCGCACTACGCCGAGGATCTGGTTGTCGGCCTTGCCTACCGGCAGGCCTTCAGGCAAGTCTGCGTTCTGCAGCTTGGTCTGGAAGAACAGGCGGCCCTTGGCGTCCTTGTTGCCGAGCTTCGACAAAGGAATGCCATGGTCGATCTGGTCGTCGACGATATCGCCTACCAGTGCATCCAGCGAGCGCGACACCTGGCGTGCGTTGCGCGCAACTTCCGACATGCCTTTCTTGTGGTTGTCGAGTTCCTCCAGCGTCACCATCGGCAGGTAGATGTCGTGTTCCTCAAACCGGAACAGGGAGGTTGGATCATGCATCAGCACGTTGGTGTCCAGCACAAACAGCTTGGTCGTGCCGGATTTGTCGGCGGCGCGGCTGGTGCTCGATTTCGGCCGGCTGTCGGCCGGTTTTGAAGGTTTGTCGGCAACGGCACGCGAATTCTCTGCGGGGGCCTTGTCGGTCTTGCGGTTTTCTACTGGTTTGTTGCGGGCTTGCGGAGCAACTTCCTTGTTACGGGTAATCGGTTCAACGACGGCGATACGTGGTTTGACGGCTTTGCCGGCTTCCGCTTTTGGGTAATCTTGAACGGAGAGTAAAGCAGCGGGTTTGGTCGGTAATTTTGGTAAGGGCATCAGAACCTCGCTTTAAAGATGAAAAAAGTGTTCGCTTTGGTGATAACACGAACCGGACCAAACGGGTGAAGCTACGGCGGGTACGACTTAAATATATTTAAAAAACATCAGGAGTGAAGCGGCCTGGCTAACAAAACACAAATTAAAAAGTAAAAAAGCCGTTTGGGAAGGCCCTCAGGCCTTTTCCGCAAACGGCTTCCAAAATTATTTTTTTTGAATTCAATGACTTACAAACTCCAATACTTCTTCAACATGCGATGGCACCTTCACTCCACGCCATTCTTTCACCAATGTGCCGACGCCGTCAATCACAAACGTGCTGCGCTCGATGCCGCGTACTTGCTTGCCGTACATGTTTTTCATTTTCATGACATTGAACATGGCGCACAGCGTTTCATCGGGGTCGGCGATCAGGTCGAAAGGCAGCCCCAGTTTGGCTTTGAAACCTTCATGGGAGCGAATGCTGTCGCGGCTGACGCCAAATATCAAAGTGTTTTTCTGTTCGAATTCCTGGTACAGGTCACGGAATTGCATGGCTTCGGTGGTGCAGCCAGGCGTGTTGTCCTTGGGGTAAAAATACAACACTATGTTTTTTCCATGATAGTCCGACAACTTGAATGTCTGTCCGCCGGTCATGGCTGCAGAGAAGTCGGGCACCGTCATGTTGATGATGGAGGGTTGGTCAGCCACTGTATTGTCCTGTTCATTAGATGATGATGAATCGGTCGCCAATCAGGGTCCTGCTGTACACGCTGATCAGCTGCTGCTTGCCTGCATGATCATCTCGCCCGATCGTCCCGGCAATTCCGCCCATGCAAGAGGGACCGTGGGTAATTGCCGGTCTTTGACGTGTCGATGATAGTCTTCCATCGCGACCAGATCATAGCCCTGCGCCTTCCAACCCTGCAGCAACTGCTCGAATATGGGGGCGAGTTTTTGCCCTTCAAGCTCTGCATGCAGAGTAAATACATGATCGCGCGGCGAGGCTGTCAGGGCAAGGATATGGGCGGCGATATTCGCCGGCGTCAGTTCAACGCCGCCGAAGCTCCTGCCCAGCAGTTCATCCAGCGTCGGCAGGGTAGTCGGCAGCTGTATGCATGCCAGTGTCTTGCCGTTGACCTGCAGGCGATGCGGGCCGGCGGCCTGGTCGGCCAGGGCGCCGTCATCGGCCAGCATGGCGCGGCCATCGGAGGCATAAGCGATGCCGAATTTTTCCAGCTGCTCGAAGGCATGGGGATTCATTTGCCAGCCGGCGGCGCCGTGGGTCTTGGGCGCCTGGCCGAAAATATGGGTGAAGCGGTCGAACGAGCGCTGCATCTGCAGGGCGGTCCACTCGGCGCCGCGCTGCCGCACATGGTCTTGCCACACGCGGTGATCCCAGGTGTGGACGCCGCATTCGAAGCCGGCGTCGCGCACTGCCTGCATGTAGCTCGCGCACGTCTTGCCGATATCCGGCGCAGGCAGCAGCACGCCGTACATCAAGGTCTTGAGGCCGTAATGTTCGACCACCGAGGTGCGCGATACTTTCTGGAAGAAGCCGGGCCGGAACACTTGCTTCAAGGCCCAGCCGGTATGGTCGTGCCCGAGCGAGAACAGGAAAGTGGCGCGGGCCTGGTATTTGCTCAGCAGGCGCACCAGGTTCGGTACTCCTTCACGGGTGCCGCGATAGGTGTCGGCGTCGATTTTTAAGGTGAGGAGGGGCAAGTTGTCTGGTCTGGCAGTAATAGGAAAAACAGCGCCCGCTAAACACACGATACACACGAAACAGCGTCGTGGCTTGCGCGGGCGGCAACGTAGGTCTTAATCCATCAAGGCGCGTGCTTCGGCTACCTGGCCGCGGTACGCATCAAAAATATTGCGCAGGGTGTCGGCCATGGTGGTGGTCGGCTTCCAGCTCAGTTCGTCGCAGGTGTTGGTGATCTTCGGCACGCGGTTCTGCACGTCCTGGTAACCCTTGCCGTAGTATGCGGCGGAAGTGGTCTCGACCAGCTTGACCTTCTTCGCCGAATCGGCGTACTCAGGATATTCCGCAGCCAGCTTGAGCATCATGTCGGCCAGGTCGCGGATCGAGTAGTTGTTGACCGGATTGCCGATGTTGTAGATCTTGCCGCTGGCGACGCCGTCCTTGTTGGCGATGATCTTGATCAGCGCGTCGATGCCGTCGTCGATGTAGGTGAACGCACGTTTCTGCTGGCCGCCGTCGACCAGCGAGATATTCTCGCCGCGCACGATATGGCCGAAGAACTGGGTCACCACGCGCGAGCTGCCTTCTTTCGGCGTATGGATCGAGTCGAGGCCGGCGCCGATCCAGTTGAACGGACGGAACAGGGTGAAGTTCAAGCCTTCTTCCATGCCGTAGCCCCAGATCACGCGGTCCATCAGTTGCTTGGCGCAAGAGTAGATCCAGCGCGGCTTGTTGATCGGGCCGCAGATCAGCTCGGATTGCTCCGGGTCGAATTCTTCATCGTGGCACATGCCATACACTTCGGAAGTCGACGGGAACACCAGGTGCTTGCCGTACTTGGCGGCGGAACGCACGATAGGCAGGTTGGCTTCGAAGTCCAGTTCGAATACGCGCAGCGGCTGCTTGACGTAAGTTGATGGCGTGGCGATCGCTACCAGCGGCAGGATCACGTCGCATTTCTTGACGTGGTATTCGACCCATTCCTTGTTGATGGTGATGTCGCCCTCGAAGAAGTGCATGCGCGACTTGTAAGCTTCGTTGTCCAGCAGGTCGCGGATGCGGTCGGTCATCATGTCCATGCCGTAGACGTGCCAGTCGGTGGTTTCCAGGATCCGCTTGGACAGGTGGTGGCCGATGAAACCGTTGACGCCGAGGATGAGGACTTTTTTCATAGTGATCTATTGTTGTTGGATTGGCATTCCGCAAAACGGAATTTCAAGCGCTGCAGTTCTTGCCGGACAGGGCGCGGTAAACAAACTGACACCGCAACCGCCCCGCCTGCGAAAGCAGCCGGTTTTATAAAAGGATGTTCTTTAAGGCTTCTGGCGTCACGGTTTGGCCGTCCGCCAGCAATTCGTTAATCAACAGCGTGCGGCCATCGCCGCAGACGCCAACAATGCGATTATCCACTACCGCCAAGCCCCGAGGCAAATTTGCCGGCAGGTTTTCCATCAGTTTGGCCGATAAACAGGCTTTTCCGACGATAAACGTGCGCTCTTTGACAATAGTCCAGGCGCCAGGGTAAGGCGGCGCCACTGCGCGGTACAGGTTGTAGACTTCTTGCGCCGGCCGGTTCCAGTCGATTTTGCCGTCCTCAGGCTTGCGTCCGCCGAAATAGCTGCCTTGCGCCAGGTTGTTCGGCAACCGGGGAATGTTGCCTGCCAGCATGGCCGGCAACACCCGCCACAGCGTCTGCTCGGCGGCAACCACGACCTTGCCGAATACTTCGTAGGCGGTATCGTCGGGAAGGATGGGCACCGAGGTTTGCGCCACGATGGCGCCGGCGTCCGGCTTGGCCGCCATTTCGTGCAGGGTGGCGCCGGTTTCGGTTTCGCCGTGCAGCACCGCCCAGTTGATCGGCACCCGGCCGCGGTATTTCGGCAGCAGCGAACCGTGCATGTTGTAAGCGCCGTGTCTTGCCAGCGCCAGCAGGGCGACCGGCAGCATGTGGCGGTAATAGAAACTGAAGATGAAATCCGGCTGCAGGGCCGCGACCTGGGCCAGCAGCTCAGGCGCGGAGGGGTCGTTCGGAGCGATGCTGGCAATGCCATGCTGGCGGCACAGCGACGATACCGATTCGAACCAGATGGTTTCCTGCGGATTGTCTTCGTGGGTAACCACCAGAGCAATGTCGACGCCGCGCGCCAGCAAGACTTTCAGGCAGCGTACGCCAACGTTGTGATAGGCAAAGACGACGGCTTTCATGACGCCTGCTTGTCGTCCGTCGACGACTGTTCCAGCATGGCTTGCACTACATACCGCGGCCGCGCCCGCACTTGCTGGTAGATCCGGCCGACGTATTCGCCGACCAGGCCGATGCCGAACAGGATCATGCCCATCAGGAAGAAGGCAAACGCGAACAGGGTGAACACACCCTGTACTTCAGCGCCGAACAGGAAACGGCGCGCGACCAGGATGAAGAACAGCGCCGCGGAAGCAAAGGAAAGCACGATGCCTATCAGCGAGAACAGCTGCAAAGGCATGATCGAAAAGCCGGTCACCAGGTCGAAATTCAGGCGGATCAGGCTATACAGAGAGTACTTCGATTCGCCGGCCGAGCGTTCTTCATGCTCGACCACGATTTCAGTCTCTTTGCGGGCAAACGTATATGCCAGCGCCGGTACGAAGGTGTTGACCTCCTGGCACTGGTTGATCAGGTCGACCACGTTGCGGCCATAGGCGCGCAGCATGTTGCCCTGGTCGGTCATCCTGATGCCGGTGATCCTTTCGCGCAGCAGGTTCATGGCCTTGGAGGCGATCGTGCGCCAGGCCGAATCCTGGCGCTTGCGGCGGATCGAGCCGACGTAGTCGTAGCCCTCGCGCATCTTGGCGACCAGGTTGCCGATTTCTTCCGGCGGGTTCTGCAGGTCGGCGTCGAGCGTGACGACGATATCGCCGCGGGTCGCTTCAAAGCCGGCCAGTATCGCCATGTGCTGGCCGAAATTGCCGTTGAACAGGACTACGCGGGTAACGTCGGGACGCAAGCGGAACTGTTCCGCCAGGACGGCCGCCGACTTGTCGCGGCTGCCGTCGTTGACGTACAGGATTTCATAGCTGATGCCGAGTGCGTCGAGCGCCGGATAGAGGCGCTCGAACAGTTTGGGAAGGCCCGATTCCTCGTTGTATACCGGGATGACGACGGAAAGTTCTGGTTTCATCAAGCGATCGTTCAATTTATTGAAGCACGGATTTTACCGCGGACACTGCACGTTCGACATCGTTCTTCGTCATGGCATTGAACATCGGCAGCGAGACGATCAGGCGCCCGACCTTTTCGGCGACCGGGAACATGCCTTCCTTGAAGCCGCGTGCGCGATACATGCTGAGCAGGTGGATCGCAGGGTAGTGATAGCCGATGCCGATGCCGCGTTCCTGCATCTGTTCCATGAAGGCAGCACGCGCCGGTTTGCCGTCCTGGCGTTCCGGCAGCACCAGCTGGAACATGTGCCAGTTGCTGTTGGCGAAGTCGGCGACCGGCAGCTGGGCGCCGTGTTTCGCCTCGAAATCGCTGCCGAAGCAGGCAAAATAATGCTGTGCCAGTTCGCGCCGGTGGGCGGTGATCGCTTCGATATGGGCAAACTGGCCGAGGCCGATGGCGGCGGCGACGTCGGTCATGTTGAATTTGCCGCCGAGGACGTCGACATCGAGGCCGTCGAAGCCGCTGCGGGTTACGCCTTGCAGGCGGTATTTTTCCGCCAGGCGCGCTTCCTCGGCATTGTTCAGCACCAGGCAGCCGCCTTCCGACGAAGTGATGTTCTTGTTGGCCTGGAAGCTGAACGAGGCAAAATCTCCGAAAGAGCCGATGCGCTGGCCGTTCCAGGTCGAGCCCAAGGCTTGGGCGGCGTCTTCCACCACGCGCAAGCCATGTTTTTTAGCCAGCGCGTAGAGGCGGTCCATGTCGACCGGCAGGCCCGACAGGTAGACCGGGATGATGGCCTTGGTGCGCGGCGTGATGGCGGCTTCGACCTGGGCCAGGTCGATATTGCGGGTGACCGGATCGATGTCGGCGAACACCGGCGTGGCGCCGGTTTCGATGATCACGTTGGCGGTGGCGACCCAGGAAATCGGCGTGGTGATGACTTCATCGCCGGCGCCGATGCCGGCGATGCGCAAGGCGATTTCCATGGTGCAGGTGCCGGAATTGAACGTGCGCACCGGCCGGCCGCCGAAATACTCCGACAATTGCGCTTCGAATGCCTGCACCTTGGGGCCGCTGGTAATCCAGCCGGAGCGCAAGACGTCGCCGACCGCTGCGATCGTGGCTTCGTCGATGGTGGGTTTGGCAAACGGCAGGAAAGGTTGTTGGCTCATATTGGTTTTGATATCCGATGTAAGTTTGACGGAAAGTCGCGATGCATTGACTAGCTGCGTGTCAGCAATACCACGCCGACGATGATGATGCCGATTGCCAGCAGGCGCTGCATCGAAACCGCTTCTCCCAGGAAGTACCAGGCGCCGACGGCGCTGATGATATAGCCCATCGACAGCATCGGATAGGCAATCGTGACGTCGACCCGCGACAAGCCGATGATCCAGACCCCTACCGAGATGACATAACAAGCCAGGCCGCCCAGGATCGGCAGCTGGGTCGCCAGCTTGATGCCGGTGGCAAGCCAGTTCTGCGGCGTCAGGTGGATCACGCCGACTGCATTGGTGCCGGCTTTCAGCAGCAGCTGCGCGACGGCGTTAAGGCAGACGCCGCCGAGGATGAAGGCAAAAGTGGTGATGTTCATATATATGCGGCGGGTTACGGTGCAGTTGCTGTGGATGCCGCAGCCGAAGCAGCCGGTGCCGCCTCGCTCGCAGCAGCGGCTGGCGCCGCGGGCGCGGCGGCAGCAATTCCCTGGTTGGTCACCACTACCCGGCGCGGATCCTGGCCGATGACCCGCATCGGCACGCCGCGCTGTTCCAGTTCGCGATAGTTTTCCGGGCGGATGATGGCAATGTCCTTCTTGCCGGCAGCGTGATCGGCCGTCCATTTGACGACAAATGCATCGATGGTCGGAATCCATAGCTGCGGCTGCTGGCCGATGCCGAATTCCAGCTCATCCATGTGCTGCACCATGGTCATGGTGCGGCGCAGGTAGAACGGCAGCGCCTGCTCGTATTTGCCGACCACGTACAGCGTGGTTTGCGGCGTCATTTCGGCATTGATGGCCGGCACCAGGTCAATCCCGGCCGAGTAGCGTCCTTGCGGATCGTGGCCGTACATCAGCAGCTGGCCGCCGATGAAGCCGCTGGCGGCTAGGGCGACGATGGCCCATTCGCGCTGCCGGCGCACCAGCAGCAGGGCAGCGACGGCGCCCGCGAAACCGACCGCCGATGCGGCGAACACCCAAGGCACGTGGGCTTGCATCAAGGGCAGGCTGTAAGCATCCTTGGCCAGGTTCGGGATCTTGTGCGACAGGACCAGGCCGATCACGGCCGGCGCCAGCAGCAACAGCGCCGAAGCCTGCACCGACTTGTTGCTGGCGTTATCCAGGTGGCAGGCGATCAGCAGCGCCAGCGCCGGGAAGATCGGCAGGATGTACGACGGCAGCTTGGAATCGGAAATGCTGAAGAACGCGAAAATGAACACGCTCCAGATCAGCAGCATCTTTTTCGGCTGGAAGCCTGACGCCGCATTCTGTTCGCGCGCACCGTTCCACAGGCTCTGGAACAGGACGCCCAGCCAAGGCACGATACCCAATAGCAGGATGGGAACGAAGTAATAAGGCGGGCCGTAGCGGTTGTGGATCTTGCTGGTGAAGCGCTGGAATTGCTCGTGGATGAAGAAGAATTGCGGGAATTCGGGATTCTTCAGCGAGATCAGGACAAACCATGGCGTGGTGATAAGGAAGAACAGGATCAGGCCCAATACCAGGTGCAGGCGTTTCCAGATCGACCAGTCGCGCGAGAACAGCGTATACAGGATCAGCACCGCGCCGGGCAAGACCAGCCCGATCAAGCCCTTCGACAATACCGCCAGCGCCATGCCTGCCCAGCACAGCAGCATCCAGTTGCGCTGCTCGCCATGGCTGATGTCGCTGCGCTGCGCCAGCAGCAGGGCGCACAGGGAAATCGTCATCATGCCGGACAAGCCCATGTCCAGCGTATTGATGTGGCCGAGGCCGGCCCACAGGAAGCTGGAGCCGAGCACCAGCGCTGCGTAGAAGCCGATGCGGGCCGAGAACATGCGGGTGCCGGTGAACGCAACCAATACCACGCCCAGCAAACCGCACAAGCCGGTCCACAAGCGCGCTTGCCATTCGCCCAGGCCGAACAGCTCGAAGGTGAGGGCGTTCATCCAGGTTTGCAGCGGGGGTTTCTCGAAGTACTTGAGGCCGTTCAGGCGCAGGGTGATCCAGTCGCCGGTGGCGACCATTTCGCGCGCCATTTCGGCGTAGCGGCCTTCATCGGTGGGCACCAGCGTGCGCGCGCCGAGCATGTAAAACCAGATGATGCAGAACAGCAGGAACAACAGCCAGGCGAAAGTTTTTGATTTATGCAGTTCACGCATCTTGGGCGGTTTCCTCGTCGGTATTGAAAATCAGGGCCAGGGCGACTTTGCGTCCCTCGGCCATCAGGATGTTGTAGGTGCGGCAGGCGGCCTTGTTATCCATGCATTCGACGCCGATGCGGCGCGCGGTCAGCACGCTGGTCAGCTTCGGATGGACAAAGCGCTGGCGCGCGCCGGTGCCGAGGATCACGACATCGGGCCGGGTGCTGTCTATATGCGCGAAATGTTCGGCATGGAGGGCGTCGAAGCCGCTCACCGGCCATGGCACCGGCGCAGCTTCCGGCAGCACCAGCAGGCTATGTTCATAGCGGACGGCGTTGATTTCCACGCCCTTGTCGTCGTAGGCCGTGACTGTCTGGTACTGTTGGGTCGGGGTGGTATGTAGCTTCATTGCATTATCTTTACACGTTGAGGGGTTGATCCTATCCACGAATACTTAGCTGAACCAAAGGATAGACCGCAGACGATGTGCAAATTCCCGGAAAATGGAAAATAAAGTGCTGCATTGTAGCGTTTTCCGTCCAGGAACTTGCGGTATTGATTGATAAAACCTCACGCTTTCGGCAGAATGGGTGGTTCGGGCGGTGAATTGTGCACTGCCGAAAAGCTGTCTGAAAAGTCGTGAAATGCGGGGGTGTCGAGCCCTGGCGCGCCCTCACAAGGGGTTGTCGCAAGCATTTGTGCGGCGCACTGACCCGTGTGTGACCATAACCCAATTTTCCAGACAGCTTTTTAATGCTGGATAATGTTGCGTAAAATACAAGGGATTGCGCTGTGCGACCGATTCAAAAATCGAAAAAACTGGACGATGTCTGTTACGACATCCGCGGCCCCGTGCTGGAAAAAGCGCGGCAAATGGAAGAAGAGGGTCACAAGATCATCAAGCTGAACATCGGCAACCTGGCCGTGTTCGGTTTCGAGCCGCCCGATGAAATCGTGCAGGACATGATCCTCAACATGGGCAACGCTTCCGGCTATACCGATTCCAAGGGCATGTTCGCACCGCGCAAGTCGGTGATGCATTATTGCCAGCAAAAAAAGATCCAGGGCGTCACGATCGACGATATCTACCTGGGCAACGGCGCCTCGGAACTGATCGTGATGAGCATGAACGCCTTGCTCAACACCGGTGACGAAGTCCTGGTGCCGGCGCCCGACTATCCGCTCTGGACCGCGGCGGTCAGCCTGTCCGGCGGCACCCCGCGCCATTACATCTGCGACGAGCAGGCCGGCTGGTTCCCGGATATCGAAGACATCAAGAAGAAAATCAACAGCAATACCCGCGCGATCGTCGTCATCAACCCGAACAATCCGACCGGCGCCCTGTACCCGGTGGAGCTGCTGCAGCAGATCGTCGACCTGGCGCGCCAGCACCAGCTGATCATTTTTGCCGACGAGATCTACGACAAGGTGCTGTACGACGGCGAGACCCATACTTCGCTGGCGGCGCTGGCCGACGACGTGCTGTTCATCACATTCAACGGTTTGTCGAAAAACTATCGTTCCTGCGGCTACCGCGCCGGCTGGATGGTGGTGTCGGGCGAGAAAAAACATGCCAAAGGCTATATCGAGGGCTTGAACATGCTGGCGTCGATGCGCCTGTGCGCCAACGCGCCTGGCCAGTATGCGATCCAGACCGCGCTGGGCGGCTACCAGAGCATCAACGACCTGGTCGGGCCGGGCGGCCGCCTGACGCGCCAGCGCGACATGGCGTATAAATTGCTGACCGATATCCCGGGCGTCACCTGCGTCAAGCCGAAGGCTGCGCTATACATGTTCCCGCGCCTCGATCCGAAGATGTACCCGATCAGCGACGACCAGGATTTCGCCTACGAATTGCTGGCCGAGCAGCGCGTGCTGATTGTCCAGGGAACCGGCTTCAACTGCCCGACGCCAGACCATTTCCGCGTGGTGTTCCTGCCGAACACCGACGACCTGGCCGATTCCATGGGGCGCATCGCCAGCTTCCTCGAAGGTTATCGCCGGCGCCACGGCAAGGCTTGACGCGGCTTGAGGCAGAATTTTTATTGAACCCGCCGGACTGGCTTGGCAGCCGGCCCGGCATCAGCAGATTTTTTTACAGACAGCAGAGATCATGAAATCCATCAAGGTAGGTTTGCTTGGCATAGGTACGGTCGGTTCCGGCACGTTCAACGTATTGAAGCGCAACCAGCGAGAGATTGCAGCGCGCGCAGGGAGAGCTATCGAAATTACGATGGTGGCCGATCTCGATGTCGAACGCGCCAGGCAGCTGACCAATGGCGAAGTGGCCGTGGTCAACGACGCCAGGCTGGTGGTCAACAATCCCGATATCGATATCGTCATCGAGCTGATCGGCGGCTACGGCATCGCCAAGGACCTGGTGCTGCAGGCGATTGCCAACGGCAAGCATGTGGTGACCGCCAACAAGGCGCTGATCGCAACGCATGGCGATGAAATTTTCAAGGCGGCCCAGGAAAAGGGCGTGATCGTCGCGTTTGAAGCGGCGGTGGCCGGCGGCATTCCTATCATCAAAGCCTTGCGCGAAGGTTTGACCGCCAATAGCATCCAATGGATCGCCGGCATCATCAACGGCACCACCAACTTCATCCTGTCCGAAATGCGCGACAAGGGCCTCGATTTTGACGTCGTGCTGAAAGAAGCGCAGCGCCTGGGTTACGCCGAAGCCGATCCGACTTTCGATATCGAGGGCGTGGACGCCGCACACAAGCTGACCATCATGGCTTCGATCGCATTCGGCATCCCGGTGCAGTTCAGCAAGGCGCATGTGGAAGGCATCACCAAGCTGCAGGCGACCGATATCCGCTATGCCGAGCAGCTCGGCTACCGCATCAAGCTGCTTGGCATCACCAAGCGCACCGCCGGCGGCATCGAGCTGCGCGTGCATCCGACCCTGATCCCGAGCAAGCGCCTGATCGCCAATGTCGAAGGCGCCATGAATGCGGTGCTGGTGCGCGGCGATGCGGTTGGCGATACGCTGTATTACGGCAAGGGCGCCGGCGCCGAGCCTACCGCTTCGGCCGTGATCGCCGACCTGGTCGACATCACGCGCCTGGCGACGGCCGATCCCGAGCATCGCGTGCCGCACCTGGCGTTCCAGCCGAACGCCATGGCCGACACGCCGATCCTGCCGATGACGGAAATCACCACCAGCTATTACCTGCGCATGCATGTGGCCGACCAGCCGGGCGTGCTGGCCGACGTCACGCGGATCCTGGCCGATTCGTCGATTTCGATCGACGCCATGCTGCAGAAAGAACCGGCGGCAGGCGAGACCCGCACCGACATCATCATGCTGACGCACCAGACCCAGGAAAAGAATGTCGAAGCGGCGATTGCCAAGATCGAAGCCTTGGCGACCGTGGTCGGCAGCGTCACCAAGATCCGCCTGGAAGAATTGGGTTAAGCGCCTGTCTTGATGGAAGATGATTGGCGCTTCCAGCGTCAACGTAAAAAAACGCAGCAGATGAATAATCTGCTGCGTTTTTTTTCATCTGCCGCAGGGCGGGGCGGCAGATTTTGTATTAATGGTAATTGCCGCCGCCTGCAGGACCGGGCGCTGGCGACCCAGCTGTCATTCGAGGTTCTGCACCTGCTCGCGCATCTGGTCGATGAGCAGCTTCAGTTCCATGGAGGCGTCGGCGAGTTCCTTGATCGCTGCCTTTGAACCAACGGTGTTGGCTTCGCGATTGAGTTCCTGCATCATGAAATCGAGGCGCTTGCCGACCTGGCCGCCTTTTTTCAGGATATGGCGGGTTTCGCTCAGGTGCGCCGCCAGCCTGGACAGCTCTTCCGCGATATCGATGCGGATGCCGTACAGCGTGACTTCCTGGCGGATTCGGTCCAGCGCTTCTTCGCGCGACAGGCTGGAGTTGCCGGCGTCCTGTTGCGCCAGGCCGAGCGCTTCCTGCATGCGCTCTATGGCTTTTTGCTGGAACTGCGCCACTACCTGCGGCACCAGCGGCGTGATCCTTTGCACGATGGCTTCCATGGCGTCGATGCGGGAAATCAGGGTGGCCTGCAGCGCAGCGCCTTCGCGGGCGCGCGAATCGACAAACGCTTCCAGCGTGGCGCCCATGGCGGCCTGGATGTCGGCTTGCAGCGTGTCCTGGCTGATCACCGCTTCCTCGATCACGCCCGGCCAGCGCAGCAGTTCGTTGACGGTGAGCGGCGCCGCTTCGATGAATTGCTGGCGCACGGCGCTTTGCAGGTCTGCCAGGGAGGCCAGCAGCGCGGTGTTCAGCGCCTGCGATGCGCCGGACGCGGTCTTGCGCCCGAAACTCAGACGGCATTCAACCTTGCCGCGCGCAACGCGGCCGATGATAGCCTCGCGCAGCGCCGGTTCGAGCGAGCGCAGATCGTCGTTGATGCGAAATTGCAAGTCGAGGAAGCGCGAATTGACGCTCTTGATTTCGATGGTAATCGTGCCCGCTGCCGTCTCGCGATTGTTGACGGCGTAACCTGTCATGCTACAGATAGTCAAAATGCTGTCCTTTGTTTCTGGTTTGCAAGGGTTTTTCTTTACAATTCAGCGATTTATCAAGACAATCCTTACACCATTGACTAAGCATTGATTAAGGTAGGATCGCATGGCCGCGCAAAACAATGCACCATTGCCTGACGGGCTAAAAATTGCTGGATACCGCATTGTAAAGAAGATTGCTTCTGGCGGGTTCAGTATTGTCTATCTGGCATACGACGAGGATGGCAACGCAGTCGCCATCAAGGAATATCTGCCGAGTTCGTTGGCTTTACGCCAATGGGGAGAACTGGCGCCGGCCATCTCGCCGGAAAACCTGCCGACCTTCCGCATCGGCCTCAAATGCTTCTTCGAGGAGGGCCGCGCGCTGGCGCGCATCGCCCATCCGAACGTGGTGAGCGTGATCAATTTCTTCCGCGCCAATGAAACCGTGTACATGGTGATGGCCTACGAATCGGGGCGCTCGCTGCAGGAACACATCCTGCGCCGCCGCGACAAGGGGGAGAAACCGCTGGTGTCGGAAAAATTCATCCGCAAGATGTTCCGCCACGTGATGAACGGCTTGCGCGAAGTGCATACCCACAAGTTGCTGCACCTGGACTTGAAGCCGGCGAATATCTACCTGCGCGCCGACGGCACGCCGATCCTGCTGGACTTCGGCGCCGCCCGCCAGACCCTGCGCTCCGACTCGCCCAAGCTGTATCCGATGTATACGCCGGGTTTTGCCCCGGCCGAATTGTATGAGCGGAATGGCAACCTGGGGCCGTGGACCGACATCTACAGCATCGGCGCCTCGATTTTCGCCTGCATGGTCGGCGCGCCGCCGCAGCCGGTGGACCAGCGCAAGGTCAACGACAAGATGGAAGGCCACTTCCGCAAGCTGGAGGGGCTGTATTCGCCGGAGCTGATCCAGGTGGTGCGCTGGTGCCTGATGATCGACCCGCTGCAGCGGCCGCAAAGCGTGTTCGCGGTGCAGCGCGCCTTGATGGAGCCGGTGCAGGAAGAGGAGGTCAGCGTGCGCGACATGGTCACGCGCAAGATACGCAACGTGTTCTTCACGCATATCCAGTTCCGCCGCAAGGCCGAGAGCAACCCGGATACGACCATCCAGGAAAATACGCAGTAAACAAGTAAAAAAACGCCGCTTCATTGCCCCAGCATTCGCTGTATTTTTAGCAAGAACCAGACATAGTCATGCGATTTTCAGTTTATCAAGAAAGCCATATCGGCGGCCGCAAAGTCAACCAGGACCGGATGGGCTACAGTTTCACGCGTGACGCCTTGCTGCTGCTGCTGACCGACGGCATGGGCGGCCACCTGCACGGCGAGATCGCCGCCAGCATCGCGATGCAGACCATCGGCTCGCTGTTCCAGAAGAATGCCCAGCCGTATATCAAGAAGCCGGAGCGTTTCCTGGAAGACGCCTTCTATGCCGCCCATATGGAAATCCACCGCTACCGGGAAGTGCACAAGCTGTCGGAAACCCCGCGCACCACGGTGGTGGCCTGCCTGATCCAGCACAACAGCGCGTTCTGGGCGCATTGCGGCGATTCGCGGCTGTACTGGATGCGCAACGGCCAGATCCTGGCGCGCACCCGCGACCATTCACGCATCGAGAGCCTGATTGCGCAAGGCAAGGCCGATCCTTCGGAGCGCGCCACCCACCCGGACCGCAACAAGCTGTTCAACTGCCTGGGCGCGACCAACATGCCGATCGTCGAACTGTCGCGCCGCGTCAGCCTGCAGGCGGGCGACGTCATGCTGCTGTGCTCCGACGGCCTGTGGTCGATGCTGCCTGACCACGTGCTGGCGCAACGGCTGCAGACCAGCACCATCGTGCGGGCGGTGCCTGAGCTGGTGAACAATGCGCTTGGGATTGCCGGCAAAACCAGCGATAATATTACTGCTTTGGCAATGGCCTGGGGCGCCGACCCGAACATCGACGATCCGGCCAGTTCGATCGTCACCCACACGCTGCCGATCGGCAGCCTGACCACCACCATCCAGGCGCCGCGGCTTGGCGCGACAGACACCCCGGACGGCTTCAGCGATGCCGACATCGAACAGGCGATCGCGGAAATCCGCGGCGCGATTGAGAAAAATATTTGATTTTATTGCGGGACAGAGCTGCCCGGGTAGGGTTTAAGAGCCACCGTAGCGCGGCGAATTACACTCCCCGTGCGGCTCTGTCCTCAACTGGTCAGATAAACGATTAAATTTGAGAAATGAGTTGATTATGTCCACCATTACCCGTCCTAGCGGCCGCGCCGCCGATGCCTTGCGCAGCGTGCGCCTGACCCGCAACTACACCAAGCACGCCGAGGGTTCGGTGCTGGTCGAGTTCGGCGACACCAAGGTCATCTGCACTGCCAGCCTGGAAGAAAAAGTCCCGGGTTTCCTGAAGGGCAAGGGACAAGGCTGGCTGACCGCCGAATACGGCATGCTGCCGCGCTCCACCAATACCCGCATGGACCGCGAGGCGGCGCGCGGCAAGCAATCCGGCCGCACCCAGGAAATCCAGCGCCTGATCGGCCGTTCGCTGCGCGCGGCGTTTGACCTGGAGGCTTTCGGCGAACGCACCCTGCATCTTGACTGCGACGTGATCCAGGCCGACGGCGGCACCCGCACCGCATCGATCACCGGCGCCATGGTGGCGGCTTACGATGCCTTTGCACGGCTGCTGGAGAACAAGGCGATCGCCGCGATTCCCTTGAAACATTTCGTGGCGGCGATTTCGGTCGGCGTCTACCAGGGCACGCCGGTGCTGGACCTCGATTATGTCGAAGATTCCGGCTGCGACACCGACATGAACGTAGTGATGACCGACACCGGCCATTTCATCGAAGTGCAGGGCACCGCGGAAGGCGTCGCCTTCGACCGTCCTACGCTGAACAGCTTGCTGGACCTGGCGCAAGGCGGCATCGGCGAACTGATCCAGCTGCAAAAACAGGCTTTGGGCCTGGCCGACTGAGGTCCCTCCGCCGGCAAAACCGCGAGGCTGAAATATCGGCTGCGCGCGCAGATCGCCGATGATGCGCGCGCGCAAGCGATATAATCCTGCCTATGTATATCGATTCCCACTGCCATATCAATTTTCCGGAGCTGTCCGCCAGGATGCCGGAAGTGCTCGCCAAGATGGCGCAAAACCAGGTGACCCATGCGTTATGCGTATCGGTTGACCTGCCCGATTTTCCGCAGGTGCTGGAGCTGGCCGAGACCTATCCGCACATCTATGCCTCGGTCGGCGTGCATCCCGATTATGAAGATACGCCGGAACCCAGCGTCGACGACCTGATCCGCCTTTCCGACCATCCGAAAATCATCGCCATCGGTGAAACGGGGCTTGACTACTACCGCCTGCAGGGCGACCTGGAATGGCAGCGCGAGCGTTTCCGCCGCCACATCCGGGCTTCGCGCGCGACCGGCAAGCCGCTGATCATCCATACCCGCGCCGCTTCCGCCGACACCATCCGCATCATGCAGGAAGAGGGCGCCGGCACCGATGCCGGCGGCGCCGGCGGCGTCATGCACTGTTTTACCGAGTCGCTGGAAGTGGCCGAAGCGGCGATGGCGATGGGTTTTTACATTTCGTTTTCCGGCATCGTCACCTTCAAGAGCGCCAAGGAATTGCAGGCGGTGGCGCTGGCAGTGCCGCTGAGCAGCACCCTGATCGAAACCGATTCGCCCTACCTGGCGCCGGTGCCGCATCGCGGCAAGATGAACGAGCCGGGCTGGGTCATGCATGTCGGCGAGTTCCTGGCGAATCTCAAAGGCGTGCCGGCAAGCGAAGTGGCGCAGCAGACTACCGACAATTTTTTCAATTTGTTCAAACTGGCAAAGGATCAGGCGCATGCTTAACTTATCTGGCCGCTGGAGCGGCGGTTCGCGGTTTTCGGCAATGTTGCTGCTGCTGGCGCTGAGCTGCCTGCCGTCATTGAGCCAGGCCAGCAACCTCGACGACTATGTCAAGGCGGTCAGGCTGGACGACGAACGCGGCATGAAGAAATTGCTGGCTGCGGGCGTCAGCCCGAACCTGGCGGAGAAACAGCGCGGCGATACCGGCCTGATATTGGCCTTGCACGAAGATTCGAAGAAGGTCTTCGCGCTTTTGCTCAATGCAAAAGGCATCGATCTCAACCTGCGCGCACGCAACGGCGACACGGCGTTGATGGTAGCCTCCTACAAAGGTGATGTGGCGGCGGTGAAGGCTTTGCTGGACAAGGAAGCCGAGCCCAACAATACCGGCTGGACCGCGCTGCATTATGCGGCGGCGATCGGCAATAATGAAATCGTGCAGATGCTGCTGGACGCATCCGCCTACATCGACGCCGGCTCGCCCAACAATACGACGCCGATCATGATGGCTGCGCGCGGCGGCAAGATCGAGACCGTCAAGCTGCTGCTCGACAGCGGCGCCGACGTCACCCTGAAAAACGATCTCGGCATGACCGCCATCGACCTGGCCAGGAAATTCGACCACGACGACATCGCCGACGGCTTGACCAGCCGCCTCAAGAAAGCCGGCAAGCTGTAATCCTTGATTAATTAATCAAGTAAGGATGTGGGGTCCCGCATCCTTGATATCTTTAGTGCCGGTCAGCGCCATGCTGACATCCAGTTCCTGCTGCAATATCTGCAGCATCCTGGTGACGCCGGCTTCTCCCATCGCTCCCAGGCTATACAGGAAGGCGCGGCCGATCATGGTGCCTTTGGCGCCGAGGGCGACCGCTTTCAGCACATCCTGGCCGCTGCGGATGCCGCCGTCGAACCAGACTTCGATCTGGTCGCCCACCGCCTCGACGATCGCCGGCAGCGCCGAGATCGACGATACCGCGCCATCCAGCTGGCGGCCGCCGTGGTTGCTGACGACGATGGCGTCGGCGCCGGTGGTGGCGGCGATCTTGGCGTCCTCGACGTCGAGGATGCCTTTCAGGATCAGCTTGCCGCCCCATTGTTCCTTGATCCAGGCGATGTCGTCCCAGTTCAGGGTCGGATCGAACTGGCTGGCGGTCCATTTGCTCAGGGTCATGATGCCGTCGGCGCCGGAGACGTGGCCCGCCAGGTTGCCGAAAGACTTGCGGCCGCCCAGCGCGCGCAGGGCCCAGCCTGGCTTGGTGGCAAGGTCGAGCAGGTTGGCCAGGGTCATTTTCGGCGGCACCGACATGCCGTTTTTCAAGTCTTTGTGGCGTTGGCCGAGAATCTGCAGGTCCAGCGTCAGCACCAGGGCGGAACATTTGGCGGCCTTGGCGCGTTCGATCAGGGATTTGATGAAACCGCGGTCGCGCATGACATACAGCTGGAACCAGAACGGCTTGGTGGTCACGCTGGCGACATCTTCGATGGAGCAGATGCTCATGGTCGACAGGGTGAACGGGATGCCGAATTTTTCGGCAGCGATGGCGCCCAGCATTTCACCGTTGGCCCATTGCATGCCGGTCAAGCCGGTAGGGGCAATCGCCACCGGCATCGTCACTTCTTCACCGATCATGCTGCTGCGGGTAGAGCGCTGGTCGACGTTGATGGCGACCCGCTGGCGCAGGTGCAGGGCGGCCAGGTCGCTGCTGTTGGCGCGATAGGTGGATTCGGTGTAGGAGCCGCTGTCGGCATAGTCGTAAAACGCTTTTGGCACGCGTTTCTTGGCCAGTACGCGCAGGTCTTCGACGCAGGTGATTACAGACATGGGGGCTCTCCGCTAGATTTTGTTGTGTGTCGCTGTTGCCGCGCTGTTGCCACTATCTTAGATGAAAACAATGCATCCACGGTGCAATTCAATTGACGCCTGGCATGAAGCATTTTCACCTGGCTTCGCGTATCTGCGCCAGCAATGCCTGCGCCGCCAGCCTGCCGCTGCGCACTGCCGATTCCAGCGTCGCCGGATAATCGCTGGCGGTATAGTCGCCGGCCAGCAGCAGCTTGCCGAGGCCGGTGTCGTTGGCTGGCCGCGCCAGGCCCGGGGTGCAGGCGAATGTGGCGCGCTTCTCTGAAATGACCTGGGTCCAGGCGGGCGACGCCAGCTGCGGCTGCCTGAAGGCTGTGGCCAGCTGTGCGGCGACCGCTTTTGCCAGCGCCTCATGGCCGGCCTGTATAGCCTCGGACGAAGCACTGATGACGACTGCCAGCAAACCGGCCTGGGCCGCATCGAGCTGGCCGCGGTCGAATACGAACTGGCCCCAGGCGGCGCTGTCGCCGGCGTTTCCCGGATCGTCCAGCAAGGCGAAGAACGGGCGCGGCAAGCGCGTGGCGGCCGGGTACTGCAGGTAGCAGGTGGTGATCGGCTCGTAGTCGAAACCGCGCAAGGTTGCCAGCAGCGCCGCATCTGCGCAGCCATCCAGCAGCGTTGCCGCGGTTTCGGGCGGCGTGGCGATCACGACGGCGTCGAAATCCATGCTTGCCTCGCTGCCTTGCAGCTGCCATCGTTCGCCGTGGCGCTGCAGTTGCCTGATGCTGTGGCCGGATTCAACGTTGCCGCCGCGTTCCTCGATGAAGGCAGCCGCCTGTTGCGGGAACAGGTTGCTCAGATCGGTACGCGGCAGCAGCATGTCGGAGGCGCTCCTGCGGGCGCCCAGGCTGTCGCGCAGCACTGCCAGGAAAACCTGCGCCGAGGCTTGCTCCGGCGGGGTATTCAGCGCGGCGATGCAGAGCGGGCGCCACATCAGCCGGATCAGGCGCTCGGTCTGGTCGAACCGTTCCAGCAGCGTGCTGACGCTGCAATCGTCATGCAGTTGCCAGCCCATCCAGCGCGCCGCTGAAGAAAAGCGCGCCAGCGCCAGCTTGTCCTGGCGCTCGAGGCCGTCGGCGCGCAGCAATGCCGCCAGCAGGTGCAAGGGCGCCGGCAAGCGCGGAGCCACAAAAGTCATGCCGCCGCTATCGGCCGGGTAACACATCTGCAGCGGCAGGCGCAGCATGACGCTGGCCGGATCGATGCCGACCTTGCGCATCATTTGCAGGGTCTGGCTGTAGGCGCCCAGCAGGATGTGCTGGCCGTTGTCCAGTATGGTTTCGTTGATGTCGACGCGCCGGGCCCGGCCGCCGAGCTGGCGGCTGGCTTCGAACAAGGTTACCTGGTGGCCGGCCTGGGTCAGTTCGACGGCGGCGCTGCAACCGGCCCAGCCGGCGCCGATCACTGCGACCTGTTGCATTTCCATGGCCATGTCAGCGCAGGGGCAGGAGCCGCGATGCGACGCAGTCAGCCGCGCACATAGGTTTTCCAAGCCAGCCAGAGTTTACGGATCGGCGTGAGCGAAATGCGCTGGTTCAATACATGGAAGCCGTCGCGCTCGATTTCACCCAGCAGCGCGCGGTAGATGGCCGCCATCATCAGGCCGGGGCGCTGGGCGCGCCGGTCTGCCTTGGGCAGCAAGGCAAATGCTTCGTCGTAAGCCTGCTGCGCGCGCGCTACCTGGAAGCGCATCAGGTTGACAAAATTCTCGCTGTAACGCGCATTCAGGATGTCGGCGGCGGTGACATTGAATTGCTGCAGCTCGTTGACCGGCAGGTAGATGCGGCCCTTGCGGCCGTCTTCGCCGACGTCGCGGATAATGTTGGTGAGCTGGAATGCCAGGCCGAGCTTTTCGGCAAACTGCAGGGTTTGCGGCTGGCTCACGCCGAAGATGCTGGCCGACAGGATGCCGACCACGCCTGCCACATGCCAGCAGTATTGCTTCAAGCCCGGGTAATCCAGGTAACGGGTCTGGTTCAGGTCCATTTCCATGCCGTCGATAATGGCTTGCAGGTGCTTGCCTTCCAGTCCGTAAGGCTGCAGGTGAGGTTGCAGGGCCTGGGTGACCGGATGGGACGGATTGCCGGCCAGCATGGCGGCGATTTCCTTGCGCCACCACATCAGCTTGGTGCGCGCCACGCTTTCGTCGGTGCAATCGTCGACCGTGTCGTCCACTTCGCGGCAGAAGGCGTACAGCGCAGTGATGGCGCGCCGCCGTTCCGCCGGCAGGAACAGGAAGCTGTAATAAAAACTGGAGCCGCTCTGGGCGGCTTTTTGCTGGCAGTAATCGTCTGGGGACATGGATGTGGGGAGCAGCTTAAAAAACAATTTGCCCGAAGTATACGTAAGAATGCATAAGAGCGGCGTTGTGGTTTGCTGATTTTGTTGGCTTATCTCATGCGCAGGGCCCGCCAGGCAAGCAGCAGCCAGTCGGCCTTGCCCAGTTTCGGCCGTTGGCGGAACATGTCGTAATCCGCCGCTTCCAGCAGCTCCAGGATGCGCAGGCCGCCTTGCACCACCAGCCGCAATTCCCAGCCGATCCGGCCCGGCAGCCGCAGCGCCAGCGCCTGGGCACCGGTCATCATGTTGCGTGCACGCTGCACCTCGAACTGCATCAGCCGACGCCAGGCGTGGTCCACCGTGCCGCTGGCAAGCTGCGCCTGCGATACACCGAAACGCTGCAAGTCTTCCAGCGGCAGATAAATCCTGGCCTTGTCCCAGTCGATCGCTACGTCTTGCCAGAAGTTAATCAATTGCAATGCCGAACAGATGGCGTCCGAATCGCGCAGGTTCTGTTCGTTCGCCGCCCCATACAGGTGCAGCATCAGGGCGCCGACCGGATTGGCCGAGCGCCGGCAGTAGTCGAGCAGCTCGGGAAACTGGCTGTAGCGGGTGGTGACCACATCTTGCTTGAAGGCCGACAGCAGGTCGCGGAACGGCGCCAGCGGCAGCCGGTATTCCGCGATCACCTGTTCCAGCGCTTGAAACAAGCTGCTTTCCGCGGCCTGCTTATGTTCTATCCTGTCCAAAGCGGTCTCGTACGCATGCAATGCGCGCAGGCGCTGCTCGGGAGCGGCGTCGCCTTCATCGGCGATGTCGTCGGCGCTGCGGGCAAAGGCGTAGATCGCCCTGACTGCGGGACGCAGCCGGGCCGGCAGCAGCAGGGAGGCGACCGGGAAATTTTCGTAATGGTTGGTGGACATTAGGGCGGGTAGAATTTTTTTATTAAAAAAGCATTATTTGTCTCTAATTGTCCGGCATAAAAAAAGCTTTGGTCAAACTTAATCCGGCGCAATTATAATAACTGACCTGAAAGTTATTAATTTGTGAGAAGCTTCGGCAATCGATTGTTTTATGACCTGCCGAACGGTGCTGCGTAAACCGGCAACGACAGCTAACGACCGCCCAGAATAGTAAAGGAAAAAACGTGTTGACCCAGATAAATCCGCGTCCGTCCGCAGCTACCTTGGTGCGCATGCGCGCTCCCGGTTTGTTGCTTATTTGCACATTACTGTTGGCTGCCTGTTCCAAGCCCGCTGAAAAGGTCGAAGATATCCGCCCGGTGCGGGTGGTGGTGCTGAATCCGGCCAATGCCGACGTCACCTCTGAATTTCCGGGCGCGGTGCAGGCCCGCTATGAATCGCAGCTGGGTTTCCGGGTGGCCGGCAAGATCATTGCGCGCCAGGTCGATGTCGGCACGGTCGTCAAGCGCGGCCAGGTGCTGATGCGGCTCGATCCCAAGGACCTGCAGCTGGCGCAGGCGCAAGCGGTGGCCGCCGTCAGCTCGGCCGCCAGCAACCGCGATACCGCCAAGGCCGACCTGAAACGCTACCAGGACCTGCGCGACAAGAACTTTGTCAGCCAAGCCGTGCTGGATGCGAAAGATACCGCGTACAAGGCCGCGCAAGCGACTTATGACCAGGCCGAAGCCGCATTCAAGGGGCAGTTGAACCAGACCGCTTACGCGACCCTGGAATCGGATGTGGACGGGGTGGTCACCGCCATCAGCGCCGAAGCCGGCCAGGTGGTTGCAGCCGGCACGCCGGTGGTCAGCGTGGCTCGCCAGGGCGCCAAGGAAGTGGTGGTCGGGGCGCCGGAAAACCAGGTCGACAAATTGCGCGGCAGCAGCGATGTGCAGGTACGTTTGTGGGCTGATCCAAAACAAGTGATCCGCGGCACGGTGCGCGAGGTTTCGCCGATTGCCGATCCGGTGACGCGCACTTACGCCATCAAGATCTCGATCCCGGACGATACGCCTAACGTCAAGCTGGGCATGACCGCCTACGCCAGTTTCACCAGCAAGACCAGCGACAATGCGATCAAGGTGCCGCTCACCGCGCTGTTGCGGGTGCAGGACCATAGCGCGGTATGGGTGGTCGACGGCAGCACGGTGCACCAGGTGCGCCAGGTGCCGGTGCAGATCAACGGCCAGCACGGCAATGAAGTATGGATACAAGGCGACCTGCGCGCCGGCCAGCAGGTGGTGACCGCCGGCGTCAACCAGCTCAAGCCGGGACAGAAAGTCACGATCCTGAATGCGCCGGAAGGCAGCCTGCCGCCCGGCAAAGCGGTGGCGAGCCCGCCGCTGGCGTCCAATAATGCCGAACCTTCCGCAGCGGCGGCAACGGGCGGAGCAGCCCGATGAGCGATGACAAAAAAAACGGTTTTAATCTGTCGCGCTGGGCCCTGGAGCACATACCCCTGACGCGTTACCTGATGGTGGTGCTGGTGATCGGGGGCATCCTCAGCTATGGCCGCCTGGGGCAGGATGAAGATCCGCCGTTCACCTTCCGCGCCATGGTGGTGTCGGCGCAGTGGCCGGGCGCTACCGCCTTGCAGATGGCCGACCAGGTCACCGACAAGCTGGAAAAGAAGTTGCAGGAAACGCCGCACATCGACACCATCCGCAGCTATTCCAAGCCGGGCGAAACGCTGATCATCCTGACCTTGCAGGAATCGGCCCCGCCCAAGGAAACGGCGGATGCCTGGTACCAGGTGCGCAAGAAAATCAACGACATCAAGCAGACCTTGCCGCCAGGCGTGGTGGGGCCGTTCTTCAACGATGAGTTCGGCGAAACCTACGGCTCGATTTTTGCGGTTTCCGGCGACGGCTTCAATTATGCCGACGTCAAGGACTATGCCGATTTCGTGCGGCAGCAATTGCTGACCTTGCCCTCGGTCGCCAAGGTGGATTTGTTCGGCGTCCAGGATGAAAAGATATTCATCGAATTTTCGCAGAAAAAATTCTCGCAGCTGGGCATTACGGTGCAAGACATCGTCAACCAGCTGAGCGCGCAAAACGCCTTGCAGTCGACCGGGGTGCTGGCCACCGCCACCGACAACCTGCAGATCCGCGTCAGCGGTGCGCTGGCGTCGCCCAAGGACCTGGAAAACCTGCAGCTGCGGGCCAACAGCACTACCTTCAGGCTGGGAGATTTTGCCGTCGTCAAACGCGAATACCAGGATCCGCCGCAGACCAAGATGCGCTTCAACGGCAAGGAAGTGATCGGACTCGGCGTGTCGATGGCGAAGGGCGGCGACATCATCTCCCTGGGCAAGGACATGGAGAAGATGACTGCCCAGATCAAGGCCAAGCTGCCGGTCGGGATCGACCTCGAGCGGGTTTCGAACCAGCCGAAAATCGTCGCCGAATCGGTCAATGAATTCCTGAAGACCCTGATGGAGGCGGTGCTGATCGTGCTGGCGGTGAGTTTCCTGTCGCTGGGGTTCCATACCAAGCCGTTCCGCATCGACGTCCGGCCCGGCCTGGTGGTGGCCTTGACCATTCCGCTGGTGCTGGCGGTAACCTTCCTGTTCATGAGCATTTTCAGCATCGACCTGCACAAGATTTCGCTGGGCGCGCTGATCATCGCCCTCGGCCTGCTGGTGGACGACGCCATCATCGCGGTGGAGATGATGGTGCGCAAGATGGAAGAAGGCTTGTCGCGGCTGGAGGCGGCGACCTTTGCCTATACCTCCACCGCGATGCCGATGCTGACCGGAACCCTGATCACCGCCGCCGGCTTCCTGCCGATCGGCCTGGCCAAGTCGGCCGCCGGCGAATATACCTTTTCCATGTTTTCGGTGAATGCGCTGGCGCTGCTGATTTCGTGGCTGGTGGCGGTGCTGTTTACGCCCTATATCGGCTTCCTGCTGCTGAAAGTGAAGCCGGCGGCCGGCGCCGACGGCCGCCATGAATTGTTCAATACGCCGTTCTATACACGCGTCCGGCGCGCGGTCAACTGGTGCGTCGAGTGGCGCAAGACCACCATCGCCTTGACCTTGATGGTGTTTGCGCTGGGCGTGTTCGGCTTCAAGTTTATCGAAGAGCAGTTTTTCCCCGATTCCAGCCGGCCGGAGCTGATGATCGAGCTGTGGCTGCCGGAAGGTTCGTCGTTTGCCGCCACCGAAGCCCAGGCCAAGAAATTCGAGGCGTATATCCATGCCGCGCCCGAACTGGAAAGCATGACCACTTATGTCGGCAGCGGCAGCCCGCGTTTTTACCTGCCGCTGGACCAGATCCTGCCGCAGACCAATGTGGCGCAGCTGGTGCTGCTGACCAAGGACCTGGCGGCGCGCGACGCCTTGCGCCTGCGCATTACCGAAGCGTTCAAGCACGGTTTCCCGGAAGTCCGGGGGCGCGTCAAGCTGCTGCCTAGCGGCCCGCCGGTGCCGTATGCGGTGCAGTTCCGCGTCAGCGGCACCGACGCCGCCAAGGTCAGGACAATTGCCGACCAGGTCAAGAGCGTCATGAACGGCAATCCGAATATCACCGGCCTCAACGACAACTGGAACGAGTCGGTCAAGGTGCTGCGGATCGACCTCGACCAGGATAAGCTGCGCACGCTGGGCATCGGTTCGCAAACCGTGATGCAGACGGTGAACACCATGCTGACCGGCACCACCATCGGCCAGTACCGCGAACACGACCGCCTGATCGATATCGTGGTGCGCCAGCCGCTGGACGAGCGCGCCACCATCGACGCCCTGAACCAGGCCAACGTGCCGACCGCCAGCGGCAAGTCGGTGCCGCTGGCGCAGGTCGCCACCGTCAAGCTGGTGTGGGAGCCGGGCGTGGTGTGGCGCGAATGGCGTAATTGGGCGATCACGGTGCAGGCGGATGTGATCGACGGCGTGCAAGGGCCGACGGTGACCGCCCAGATCGATCCGCAGCTCGACAAGATCAGGGCCCAGCTGCCGCCCGGCTATATCATCGACGTCGCCGGCGCCGCCCATGACAGCGGCAAGGCGCAGGATTCGATCGCCGCCAATGTGCCGCTGGTGATTTTCATTATCTTCACTTTGCTGATGCTGCAGCTGCACAGCTTTTCGCGCTCCTTGCTGGTGTTCCTGACCGGGCCGCTCGGCGTGGCGGGTGCGGCGGCGGCGCTGCTGCTGTTGCAGCGGCCGTTCGGTTTCGTCGCCCAGCTGGGCGTGATCGCACTGTTTGGCATGATCATCCGCAATTCGGTGATCCTGATCGACCAGATCGAGCACGATATCGCCAACGGCGTGGCGCCGTGGAATGCGATTGTGGAATCCGCGGTGCGGCGCTGCCGGCCGATCATGCTGACCGCGGCGGCGGCGGTGCTGGCGATGATCCCCTTGTCGCGTTCGGTGTTCTGGGGGCCGATGGCGGTGGCGATCATGGGCGGCCTGATTGTGGCGACCGGCTTGACCCTGCTGTTTTTGCCGGCGTTGTATGCGGCCTGGTTCCGGGTCAAGAAGCCGCAGCCGGAGACCGCTGCGGATCACCACGGCTAAACGCGTAGAAATATGGCGAGAAAACAAGGCAGCCTCTCGCCATATCGGATGGCTTGCAGTAGAATAGCGGGCTGTCCAATCCTGCCGAGCGGGATTGCACTGTATTTGTTGGAAATGCGACCGTGGCGAAATTGGTAGACGCAACAGGTTTAGGTCCTGTCGAGAGCAATCTTGTGGAGGTTCGAGTCCTCTCGGTCGCACCAGCTGTGTCGATGATATCGATGTATTGGCGGCTGGCTAAGCATGGAAGAACCCTCTTGAAGAGGGTTTTTTTACGTCTGCGCGCATGGTCGTCAAATGCCGAGCGGCGGATCGTTTGTTCGGCATACAATCGCAATTTCTTTCCTGGAATAAATATGCATACAAAATCCCTGGGAGTGGCCGCTTTACTTGGCATGCTTGGTTTAGCGGCAATCGCCGCAGGCCCTGCGCAAGCGGCGTCGGAGCAGGTGGGCGAGGTGAGCACCGCATTCCGCTGGGTCGGGCGCAATGACCGCGTCGTGGTCGAGGCGTACGACGATCCCAAGGTGCAGGGCGTGACCTGCTACGTGTCGCGCGCACGCACCGGCGGCGTCAAGGGCACCGTCGGGCTGGCGGAGGACAGGGCGGAAGCCTCGATCGCCTGCCGCCAGGTTGCCGCGGTGCAGTTCAGCGCCAAGCTGCCGTTGCAGGAAGATGTGTTTACCGAGCGCATGTCGGTGCTGTTCAAGCGCCTGCATATCGTGCGGCTGGTCGACCCGAAGCGGAATACACTGGTCTACCTGACCTATTCGGATAAATTGGTCGACGGCAGCCCGCAAAACAGCGTTACGGCGGTGCCGGTGCCGGTCGGCAACCCGATTCCGCTCAAATAAGCAAGCTTATTGCCCGGGCGGAGCGACGCGTTTTGGCGCAACCGCCTGTTTTACGTATAGAATATCGGACTTTAGCGCGGCAGGGTTGGGGTGGAAATGACAACTTTTCATCGTTTTACCCCGCATTACCTTAGCCGCACCACGGAATTTTTAATTTTTGGACGATCCACATGGCAACTGCAGTCGAAACTCTGGATAAACTTGAACGCCGCCTTACCCTCACTATCGCTGTGAGCGAAGTGCAAACCGAAGTCGAAAAGCGCCTGAAGGTTCGCGCCCGCACTGCAAAAGCGCCTGGCTTCCGCCCAGGTAAAGTGCCGATGAAGATGGTCGCTGCACAATACGGCTACCAGGTCGAAACCGAAGTGCTGAACGACAAAGTCGGCAATGCCTTCAACACCGCTGCCAATGAAAACAACCTGCGCGTTGCCGGTTATCCGAAGATCGAGCCAAAGAACAGCGAAGGCGTGGCTGAAGGTACGCTGGCGTTCGACGCGACTTTCGAAATCTACCCTGAAGTCAAGATCGGCGACCTGACCGCCGTTGAAGTCGAAAAGACCAAGGCTGAAGTCAGCGATGCTGAAATCGACAAGACCATCGATATCCTGCGCAAGCAGCGCGTGCACTACCACGTCAAGGGCGAGCAAGGCGCGCACGGCGATGGCGGCAGCGACCTGACAGCCAAGAACGGCGACCGCGTGACTGTCGATTTCGTCGGCAAGATCGACGGCGTTGAGTTCCAGGGCGGCAAAGCCGACGACTACGCTTACGTACTGGGCGAAGGCCGCATGCTGCCTGAGTTCGAAAACGCGACCATCGGCCTGAAAGTAGGCGAAGCCAAGACGTTTGAACTGGCTTTTCCTGCCGATTACCACGGCAAGGATGTCGCCGGCAAGACCGCGGAATTCACCATCACGCTGAAGAAGCTGGAATGGGCGCACCTGCCGGAAGTCGACGCAGAATTTGCTAAATCGCTGGGCATCGACGACGGCGACCTGGTCAAGATGCGCGCTGACATCAAGCTCAACCTGGAGCGTGAAGTCGGTTCCCGCGTCAAGGCCAAGAACAAAGACAGCGTCATGGATGCGCTGATCAAGGTCAGCGACCTGGAAGTGCCGAAAGCGCTGGTCGAGCAGGATGTCGAGCGCCTGGTTGAAATGACCCGCCAGGATATGGCGCAGCGCGGCATGAAGGTCAACGACATGCCGTTCCCGCCGGAGCTGTTCACAGCCCAGGCTGAGCGTCGCGTACGCCTGGGCTTGATCCTGGCTGAAGTGGTCAAGGAAAACAAGCTGCAGGCAACCCCGGAGCAAGTCAAAGCCCAAGTGGAAGACTTTGCGCAAAGCTACGAAGACCCGCAACAAGTCCTGAAATATTATTTCAGCGATCGCCGCCGCCTGGCAGAGGTCGAAGCCCTTGTTTTGGAAGAAAACGTCGTTAACTATGTGCTGGGCAAATCGAAAGTGACTGAAAAATCGGTTGCATTCGATGAATTAATGAGCAACAACGGGCAACAAGCTTAATCAGGTGCAGTACCAAGGTCCAGGCGGCAAGCCTGGGCCGGTTCGGTGGTTTGATTAAGTTTTGAGCGCTCTCCATAAGGAAAAATATGACAGGCTTTAATCGTAATTCGGCACTGGATACTGACATGCTTGGCATGGTGCCTATCGTGATTGAGCAGAGTGGCCGCGGTGAGCGTTCCTATGACATCTATTCGCGCTTGCTGCGCGAACGCATCATTTTCCTGGTAGGCCCGGTCAACGACCAGACCGCCAACCTGGTGGTGGCGCAGTTGCTGTTCCTGGAAAGCGAAAATCCTGACAAGGATATTTCTTTATATATCAATTCTCCTGGCGGTTCGGTGTCTGCCGGCATGGCGATTTTCGACACCATGCAGTTCGTCAAGCCGGAAGTCTCCACCTTGTGCACCGGCATGGCGGCATCCATGGGTGCTTTCCTGCTGGCTGCGGGCGCCAAGGGCAAGCGTTTCTCGCTGCCTAACTCGCGCATCATGATTCACCAGCCTTTGGGCGGCGCCCAGGGTCAGGCTTCGGATATCGAAATCCAGGCGCGTGAAATCCTGTACCTGCGGGAACGCCTGAACGGCATCCTGGCTGACAAGACCGGTAGAAGCATTGAGCAGATCAGCAAGGATACGGACCGGGACAATTTCATGTCCGCGGATGCGGCTGTGGAATATGGCCTGATCGATAAAGTCCTGGCGACACGCGCTTGATTGCTGCGTAACGAATGAAACGCCCGGCCCCAAAGGTACGGGCGTTTTGCTTTTCAAAAATCGCCCAGGCGTGACGAATCCGGATTTCGCGGGTAAGATAAAATCCATACCGCGAATCGATGCTGTGGTCCACCCTCTATAGTTTTACTTAAACTCTGCCTTTATGTCTGATAAAAAATCTTCCAGCGGCGAAAAACTGCTTTATTGTTCCTTCTGCGGCAAAAGCCAGCATGAAGTGAAAAAACTCATCGCCGGGCCATCGGTATTCATTTGTGATGAATGTATCGATCTCTGTAATGACATCATTACCGATGAAGCATCGAACGTCGAAACGCTGGATGGTCAAAAATCGGAACTGCCGATCCCGCAGGAAATCAGCGAGCTGCTCGACCAGTACGTGATCGGCCAGGAGCCTGCCAAGCGGATCCTGTCGGTGGCGGTGTACAACCATTACAAGCGTCTCAAGCATCTTGGCAAGAAAGACGACATCGAACTGGCGAAGAGCAATATCCTGCTGGTCGGTCCGACCGGCTCCGGCAAGACCCTGCTGGCGCAAACGCTGGCGCGCATGCTGAACGTGCCGTTCGTGATCGCCGATGCGACCACGCTGACCGAAGCCGGTTATGTCGGCGAGGACGTCGAAAACATCATCCAGAAACTGCTGCAGAACTGCAATTACGAAGTCGAGAAGGCGCAGCGGGGCATCGTCTACATCGATGAAATCGACAAGATTTCGCGCAAGTCGGATAACCCGTCGATTACCCGCGATGTCTCGGGCGAGGGCGTGCAGCAAGCCTTGCTGAAACTGATCGAAGGCACCATGGCCTCGGTGCCGCCGCAAGGCGGGCGCAAGCACCCGAACCAGGACTTCGTGCAGATCGACACCACCAACATCCTGTTCATTTGCGGCGGCGCCTTCGACGGCCTGGCCAAGATCATTTCCGAGCGTTCGGAAAAGAGCGGTATTGGCTTTTCGGCAAATGTGAAGAGCCAGAGCCAGCGTACCTCCAGCGAAGTGCTGCTGGACGCCGAGCCTGAGGACTTGACGCGCTTCGGCCTGATTCCAGAGCTGGTCGGCCGTTTGCCGGTGATCGCGACGCTGGCCGAGCTGAATGAAGAAGCGCTGATCGAGATCCTGATTGCGCCCAAGAACGCGCTGGTCAAGCAATACTCCAAGCTGCTGCAGATGGAAGGCGCCGAGCTGGAAATCCGCCCTGCGGCGCTGCAAGCCATCGCCAAGCGCGCCCTGGCGCGTAAAACCGGTGCGCGCGGCTTGCGCTCCATCCTCGAGCACGTGCTGCTCGACGTTATGTACGATTTGCCAAGCCAGCAGAACGTCGCCAAGGTCGTGGTTGATGAAAATACCGTCAACAGCGGCGCTAAACCGTTGCTGATTTACCATGAGCAGCCGAAGGTGTCCGGCGCGAAATAAGGCGGTCAGGTTTGTCTGCCGGAGCAGGTCTTGCCAAAGGCCGGTTCCTGGCGGCGGCGCAAAACCGGGAAATTTGTAAAGCCATGTAAAAAGCAGGGGTTTAAGCCGGTTTTTAAGCCAAAAGTAGTACAATTTGCCAAAACATACGATTTGGCTTCAATCGCAAAGCCACCCGAAGTTACCTTCGCGTGTGGCTTTTTTATTGGCCATCGCAAACTAGTTGCAAATAGAAGTGGTGATTTATTGTTGAAACCGGGGCTTGAGTTTCGGCCACTCGTGCCAACATCATTAATAAGATTTTTTGATAGGGCTCACCATGACGACTTCTACATTTACTGAACAAACTCAGTTGCCTCTCTTGCCTTTACGGGATGTCGTGGTATTCCCGCATATGGTGATTCCACTGTTCGTCGGTCGCCCAAAATCGATCAAGGCGCTTGAAGCCGCGATGGAGCAGGGCAAGAGCATCATGCTCGCGGCCCAGAAAGCCGCAGCCAAGGACGAGCCGTCGCCGGACGATATTTATGAAATCGGCTGCGTCGCCAATATCTTGCAAATGCTGAAACTGCCCGACGGCACCGTCAAGGTGCTGGTGGAAGGGGCGCAGCGTGCGCGCATCCATCACATCAGCGAACTCGACACGCATTTTGTCGCCGACCTGACGCCGGTCGAATCCGAACTGGGCGATGAGGCTGAAGTGGAAGCGATGCGCCGCGCCATCGTTCAGCAATTCGACCAGTACGTCAAACTGAACAAGAAAATTCCGCCGGAGATCCTGACCTCGCTGTCCGGAATCGATGACGCTGGCCGCCTGGCCGACACCATCGCCGCCCACTTGCCGCTGAAGCTCGAGCAAAAGCAGGTCATCCTGGAAATCTTCAATATCGCCAAGCGTTACGAGCACCTGCTCGGCCAGCTCGAAGGCGAACTGGATATCCTGCAAGTCGAGAAGCGCATCCGCGGCCGCGTCAAGCGCCAGATGGAAAAATCCCAGCGCGAATACTATCTGAACGAGCAGGTCAAGGCGATCCAGAAGGAATTGGGCGAAGGCGAAGAAGGCGCTGACCTGGAAGAGCTGGAAAAGAAGATCCTGTCTGCCAAGATGCCTAAGGAAGCGCTGGAAAAGGCGCAGAGCGAGCTGAAGAAACTGAAACTGATGTCACCGATGTCAGCCGAAGCGACCGTGGTGCGCAACTACATCGATACGCTGGTCGGTTTGCCATGGAAGAAAAAATCCAAGGTCAACAACGAACTGGGTAATGCCGAAAAAGTCCTGGAAGGCGATCACTACGGCCTCGACAAGGTCAAAGAACGCATCCTGGAATATCTTGCCGTGCAACAGCGCGTCGACAAGCTGAAAGCGCCGATCCTGTGTTTCGTCGGTCCTCCGGGCGTGGGTAAAACCTCGCTGGGGCAGTCGATCGCCCGCGCCACCAACCGCAAATTCGTGCGGATGGCTTTAGGCGGCGTGCGTGACGAGGCCGAGATCCGCGGTCATCGCCGTACCTACATTGGTTCCATGCCAGGCAAGATCTTGCAAAGCCTGGCCAAGGTCGGGGTGCGCAATCCGCTGTTCCTGCTGGACGAGATCGACAAGCTCGGCATGGATTTCCGCGGCGATCCGTCGTCGGCGCTGCTGGAGGTGCTGGATCCTGAGCAGAACCATACCTTCTCGGACCATTACATCGAAGTCGATTTCGACTTGTCGGATGTGATGTTCGTGGCGACTTCGAACTCCTTCAACATCCCGCCGGCGCTGCTGGACCGGATGGAAGTGATTCGCCTGTCAGGCTACACCGAAGATGAAAAGACCAACATCGCGCTGCGTTACCTGCTGCCCAAGCAAATCAAGAACAATGGTTTGAAGGTCGAGGAAATCAGCCTGGCTGAAAGCGCGATCCGCGACATCATCCGTTACTACACGCGTGAAGCCGGGGTGCGTTCGCTGGAACGGGAAATCTCCAAGATCTGCCGCAAGGTGGTGAAGCTGCTGCTGTTGAAGAAGCAGGAGAAGAAGGTTGCGGTCACTTCCAAGAACATCGATAAATTCCTCGGTGTGCGGCGCTTCGATTTCGGCGTTGCCGAAAAAGAGAACCAGATCGGCCAAGTGGTCGGCCTGGCGTGGACTGAAGTGGGCGGCGAGCTGCTGACCATCGAAGCCGTCAAGATGCCGGGTAAAGGTGCAATCATCCGTACCGGCACCCTGGGCGACGTGATGAAGGAATCGATCGAAGCTGCACGCACGGTGATGCGCAGCCGCGCCGCGAAACTGGGCATCAGGGGCGAGGCGTTCGAGAAGAGCGATATCCATATCCACGTGCCGGAAGGCGCGACGCCAAAAGACGGACCGTCGGCCGGCGTCGGGATGACTACCGCCCTGGTCTCGATCTTTACCGGGATCCCGGTGCGGGCCGATGTCGCCATGACGGGTGAAATCACCTTGCGCGGCGAAGTCCTGCCTATCGGCGGCTTGAAGGAAAAACTGCTGGCAGCGCATCGCGGCGGCATCAAGACGGTGCTGATTCCAGAGCAGAACGTGAAAGACCTGGCCGAGATTCCGGACAACGTCAAGAACAAGCTGGAAATCGTACCGGTGCGCTGGATCGACAAGGTGCTCGAGATCGCCCTGGAGCGGCAGCCTGTGCCTTTGACCGACGAGGAAGCAGTGCTGGATGCTGCCGTCGCCAAGAGCAGCGAGAAGTCGGATCCCAGCGTGGTCAAGCACTGAGCCGGTGCCGGATCCGGATAAGCTATCGGATTCGCCAGCCTGATTCCTGTTTTTAAAAAGCGCTCGCGAGTGAACTGAACCCCAAAAGTTGGACAACAACTTTTGGGGTTTTTTCATATGTGCAAATGTATTTAATGTTGAATATATCAAGTTTGTAAAATCAGGTTAAACCTCCCCGTATCGCCGGGAAAGCGCTTGACACAAGGCTTTGCGGCTTGTTTAATACCAGCTGCAGATTTTTTTCTGCAGTCCATCTGCGATGATTTTTCGCACAAAATGCGGAACAAGCATCATCTCGAATTTCAATTCCTGTGAGGGGGCTTCAGTGAACAAAACCGAATTAATCGATCACATCGCCAAGTCAGCAGACATTTCCAAGGCCGCGTCGACCCGCGCTTTGGATGCCGTGATCGCCGCAGTTAAAACCACGTTGAAAAAGAACGGCTCAGTGACCTTGGTCGGCTTTGGCACGTTCTCGGTAGGCAAGCGCGCAGCACGCACCGGCCGTAATCCGCGTACCGGAGAGGCAATTAAGATCAAGGCAGCGAAAGTTCCTAAATTTAAGCCTGGCAAAGCGTTGAAAGATGCTGTAAACTAGCGTCTTTTGGCGTGGTGACAAACGCCAAATAAGTGGGCCTTGCAAAACCGTAGCGAGCGACCCAAGGTCGGTAGGAGAAGCGGAGGCGTGCGAAAGCACGGTGAGCATCGCAGTACCGAGATTGGGCCGCGCAGTAGGTTTTCGAGGTCAACTGAGATTTGCAAGCAGTTGTTTAGGAGTGGTAGTTCAGCTGGTTAGAATACCGGCCTGTCACGCCGGGGGTCGCGGGTTCGAGTCCCGTCCACTCCGCCAAAATACAAAAAAGGCGAACGAGAGTTCGCCTTTTTTCTTATGTACATCCGGTTTGTATTGCAGCCTTCCTTTTTGATCTTGATTGGCCGACCATGTTTGAATTTGTCCGTACCCATCAGCGCTTGATGCAGTTCTTGCTGCTGCTCCTGATCATCCCTTCGTTTGCATTAGTCGGGCTGCAAAGCTATAGCAGCTTTGGCGACGGCGCCAACACGGTGGCGAAAGTCGCCGGCCAGCCGATCACCCAGCAGGAATGGGACGCCGCCCTGCGCCAGCAGATGGACCGCATGCGCCAGGCATTCGGCGACCGTTTCGACCCGAAGATGGTCGAGACGCCGCAAGCCAAGCAAGGCGTGCTGGATAACCTGATCGCGCAGCGCGTGCTGGTCGCGGCGGTGGGCAGCGAGCATTTGTCGGTATCCGATCAAAGCCTGCAGCAAGCCATCATGGGTGTGCCGGAATTGCATGGCGCCGACGGCAAATTCGACAATGAACGCTACAAGGCATTGCTGGCGGCGCAGGGCATGACGCCGACCATGTACGAGGCGCGCCTGCGCCAGGACATGGCAATGCAGCAGTTGAACGGCGCAGTGCAAACCACCGCGTTTACGCCGAAAACAGTCGCCACGCGCTTGTCGGACATCAACGATCAGGAACGCGACGTGCAGGAGCTGCTGTTCAAGACTGCCGACTATGCCGCGCAAGTGAAAGTCACCGACGCCATGCTGCAGGACTACTACGTCAAGAACGCCAAGGAATTCGAAATCCCTGAGCAGATCAAGGCTGACTATGTCGTGCTCGACAGCGCTGCGGTTGCAGCCCAGGTAACGGTCAGCGATGCCGACATCAAATCCTATTACGACAATAACCTGAGCCGTTACACGACGCCGGAAGAACGCCGCGCCAGCCATATCCTGGTCTCGGTGAAGAAAGACGCGCCGGCGGCGGAACTGGCCGCGGCAAAAGCCAAGGCAGAAGGCTTGCTGGCCCAGGTACGCAAGAATCCCGCCGACTTCGCCAAAGTGGCCAAGGCCAATTCGCAAGACACCGCGTCTGCTGAAATGGGAGGCGATCTCGGTTATTTCGGCCCGGGCATGATGGTCAAGCCTTTCGAGGACGCAGCCGGCAAGCTGAAACAGGGCGAGATCAGCGACCTGGTGCAATCCGATTTCGGTTATCACATTATCGAAGTAACCGGCATCAAGCCTGCAGTGGTCAAGCCGATCGATGAAGTCAAGGCCGATATCGGCGCCGAGATCAAGAAACAGCTGGCAGCGCGCAAGTTCACCGAACTGGCGGAAGCGTTCAGCAACACGGTGTACGAGCAGGCCGACAGCCTGAAGCCTGTCGCCGACAAGATGCACCTGCAGATCCAGTCGGCCGCGAACCTCGGCCGCCAGCCGAATCCTGCCGCTGCGCCAGCCGCCGCTCCGTACAACAACCCGAAATTCCTGGCCGCGCTGTACTCGGATGAGGCCTTGAAGAACAAGCACAATACCGAAGCGATCGAGATAGCGCCGAACACGTTCATCGCCGGCCATGTAGTCGAATACAAGCCGGTGACCAAGCGTTCGTTCGACGAGGTCAAGGCGATCATCAGCGACAAGGTCACGCGTACCGAAGAGGCCGCGCTGGCCAAGAAAGCCGGCGAAGAAAAACTGGCCGCGCTGAGAGCGCAAGACAGCGCCGGCGGTTTCGGCGCGGTGCAAACCGTGTCGCGCGTCAAGAACCAGGGTGTCAATCCGGTGGCGTTCGAGGCGGTGATGAAGGCCAACGTGAATAAACTGCCGGCCTATGTCGGCGTGGTGCTGCCGCAGCAGGGTTATGGACTGTACCGGATCGCCAAGGTCGGCCAGCCGGCGGCCCAGGACCAGGCGCGGCGTACTGCTGAACAGCAGCAGATCACCAGTGTCCTGGGACAGCAGGAAATGCTGGCGTATGTGGATGTGCTGAAAGAGAAAGCCAAGGTCAAGATACTGAAACCGGTGGCAAGCATCGCCGCTGGCGGCGATGACAAGCAGAACTGATCGATGCCGTCACTAAGGTAGAGAATAAAAAAGCCGCTGGAAAGTGGCTTTTTTATTGCTGGATGTCATTTCGCCAGCAGCGGTTTCAATTCCGGCCAGACATTGTTCAATATGATCGGATGCGCCTGCGCTACAGGATGCATGCGGTCGGCCTGGAACATGTCCGGTTTGTCGGCGACGCCGTCGAGCAGGAACGGAACCAGCGGCACCTTGGCCTGTTTGGCCAGCATCGGATAAAGGGCAAAGAATTTTTCGGTGTAGTCGCGGCCATAGTTGGGCGGAATCCGCATGCCCACCAGCAGCACTTTTGCTTTCGCTTGCTGCGCCGCGCTGATCATCGCGCGCAGGTTGCTTTCGGTGGCGTTCAGTTGCAGGCCGCGCAGGGCATCGTTGGCGCCCAGTTCGATGATGACAATGTCCGGCCGTTGCAGGAGCAGCGCCGGCAAGCGCGTTTTGCCGCCGCTGCTGGTTTCGCCGCTGATGCTGGCGTTGACGACGCTGCCGCCAAGGTTTTCTGTCTTCAGGCGCTGCTGCAGCAAGGACACCCAGCCGCTGCCGCGCGCCAGTCCGTATTCCGCGGAAAGGCTATCGCCTAACACCAGTATCGATTTTGATGCAGAATAGGCATTGTTCGTCCATACTAGGCCGAGCAGGCCAAGCAGCAAGGCGGCAAGCCGCAAGCCAACGCCGAATTTGCGGCGCCAGCCCTCGGCCAGGTCCTGAAAACCATTCCCCAACCCGGAGTCGATAATCTGCATGCATCAGTCCTCTTCTGTTAATCCTGCAATAGCCCCAGCCATAGACGTCCAGCGCTTGACCAAGCGTGTTGCCGACGCCAGCGGCGAGCTGGTGATTCTTGATGATATCAATTTTAACGTCCAGGGCGGTACCACGCTGGCGATTGTCGGCGCTTCCGGTTCCGGCAAATCGACCTTGCTGGGCTTGCTGGCGGGGTTGGACACGCCATCGTCGGGCACTGTGCACATCGACGGCAGCGATATCTTTGCCCTGGACGAGGATGGCCGCGCCGGCTTGCGCAAGGAAAAGCTCGGTTTCGTTTTCCAGTCTTTCCAGTTGCTGAGCCATTTGAGCGCGCTGGAAAATGTCATGCTGCCGCTCGAACTGCGTGGCGACAGGGATGCCAAAGAGAAGGCGCAGGCCAAGCTGGAACGGGTCGGGCTGGGGTCGCGCTTGCAGCACTATCCGAAATACCTGTCGGGCGGTGAGCAGCAGCGGGTGGCGCTGGCGCGTGCTTTCGTCACCGAGCCGCCGCTCTTGTTCGCTGACGAGCCTACCGGCAGCCTCGATGCGGCTACCGGCGACGCGGTGATCCAGCTGATGTTTGACCTGAACCAGGAACGCGGCTCAACGCTGGTGCTGGTGACGCACGATACCTCGATCGCCATGCAGTGCCGCCAGACCATCACGATCGCCGCCGGCCGTCTGCTGCGCCCGGGTGATACCAGCGCTGCCGATGCGCAGATATTTCAATAAGCGAAAAAAGAAAGTGGAGGGTAGTGCATGTCGGCTTGGCTTTCAGTAACAAAGGCTGTGCTTCCGTATATCAGCGACATCATTTCCGTGGCGGCGCCGGTGTTCACCCGGCGCAAAGGTAATACGGAAGAGAGCCGGCTGCAGATCTTGCAGCAGCAGGTAAGCGAACTGCAGGCGGCGTCGCTGCAAAATGTCGGCGACATCAAGGCGCTTGCCGAACAACTCAAGACCGCGCTGCCATTGCTTGAGCAGGAAATGCGGCAAGAGGCGCTGCAAGCCGACGCAAAATCGCGGCGCGCCGGCGTGCTGTGCGGACTGGCGCTGGGCCTCAGCGCGCTGGCCCTGGTGGTCGCCTTCACGGCTTTGCTGAGTAAATGAGCGGCAGAGAATAAGATAGGACAAAAGAATATGGATCGCTTGCAGTCAATGCGGGTTTTTGCGAAGGTAGTGGAGCAGGGCAGCTTTGTCGCCGCCGCCCAGGTGCTGGACATGTCGAATGCGGTGGTCACGCGCCTGGTGGCCGACCTGGAAAACCATCTCGGGATCCGCCTGCTGCACCGCTCGACGCGCCGCATGGCGCTGACCGAACCGGGCCAGGCTTACCTGGAGCGGGTGCAGCAGATCCTGGATGAAATCGACGAAGCAGAAGCTGCTGCTTCCGTGCTGTCGACCAAACCCGCCGGCACCTTGCACATCTATTCGCAGATCGGTTTCGGCCAGACCCAGCTGGCGCGCCTGCTGCCGCTGTATTCGAAGCAGTATCCCGATGTGCGGCTGGATGTGACCTTGTCGGACCGTACTGTCGACCTGATCGAAGAAGGTTTTGACGTCGGCATTTTTTCGGTCAACCAGAAATTCGACGCCGGCATGGTGGCGCGCCAGCTGGGCATCGCGGAAGTGCTGCTGTGCGCCTCGCCGGCTTATATTGCCGAACATGGCGTGCCGCAGACGCCGGAGGAACTGGCGCAGCATTCATGCCTCAATTTTTCCATGGAACATCTGCGCCATCACTGGACCTTCCAGTCGGAGCAGGGCGCCTCGGTCATTCCGATCACCAGCAAGGTGATGTCGAACAATACCGATTTGCTGCGCCAGTGTTTGCTGGCAGGGATGGGAATCGCCATGCGCACCTCGTATACGCTGGGCGACGATATGGTGGCGGGGCGCGTGGTGCGGGTGCTGCCCGATTACCAGATCAACAAGGTGGCAGTGCGCCTGGTCTATCCCAGCCGGCGCCTGTTGTCGGCCAAGGTGCGCAGTTTTGTCGATTTCATGATGGCGCAGTTTCCGCATCCGGATTGCGACCCCTGGCTGGCATCCTAAATATCCGCCAGGCGCCGCAATAGATTGGCTTCCAGCTGCCAATGACGGCGTTCCGTGCTGCTCTGGGCTTCGGCCTGCAGCTCAGGGGTGCTCTTTTCCATTTGCGCCAGCAGGATTCTTTCGGCCAGGCGCAAATCCATTTCCACCGGGCCCAGGAACGCCACGACGTCGCCGCGCTGGATCAGCAAGGTAGGGAAATTGTCGACGTCCAGGTCGCCGATCAGTTCTGCCTGGTCTTCGATATCGATCCAGACGAATTGCACATGCGGATGGCGTTGCGCCAACGCCGTGAAATTCGCGAAATATTCCCGGCAGCTGCCGCACCAGGCGGCGCACAGGCAAGCCGCCACCCAGCCATCCTCCGACAGGGTGGTGGCAAGTTCCTGGTGATTGTCGTTATCGAGAGTGAGGATCAGCATTCGCGATATTTTACAGCGTGTGCGCTGGATCTTGCATGAATACCCTTGGTTTGCCGGTTCCTGGGGCCTTTGCCGCAGGATTGGGCCGGCCAATCGCGCAGAGTACAGCCGAAGCGGCGTCGAGCGCGGTAAAATACGGCCCATGCAGACCATTCTTGCCATTGAAACATCTACCGAACTGGCCTCCGCCGCCTTGTTGCGCGACGGCCAGGTGACTACCCGCGAATCGGCGGGCGTCCAAACCCATTCCCTTGCCATCCTGCCGATGGTGCAAGACTTGCTGGCCGAGGCCGGGATCAGCCTGGCCCAGTGCGACGCGCTGGCGTTCGGCGTCGGTCCCGGCTCCTTCACGGGGGTGCGCACCGCCTGCGGCATCGTGCAAGGACTGGCGTTCGGCGCCGACCTGCCGGTGTTGCCGGTAGTGACGCTGGCCGCCATGGCGCAGGCTTGCCGCGACCTCAACGGCGCCGGCGAAGTGCTGGCGGTGCTGGATGCGCGCATGGGCGAAGTCTACTGGGCCCAATATCGCTTTGCCGGCGATGGCTGGCAGGTAATTGCCGAACCGGCTTTGTCGGCGCCGTCGCAGGTATTGCCCCTGCCGGCGCAAAGCGGCGTGCTGCAAGCCTGCGGCAATGGCTTGGCGGCATATGCGGAAGCGTTTTCCGCTGCTCCGTTCGCGGCCGGCGGCTTGCCGGCGGTGATGCCGAGCGCGCGCCAGATCGCCCAGCTGGGCAGCGTCGCGCTGGCCCAAGGCAGGGGCTTGAGTGCGGTGCAGGCCCAGCCTTTGTATTTGCGTAACAAGGTAGCGCTCACCACCGCCGAGCGCGCCGCCAAGGTGAACCCATGAACGCCAATGCACAGCCGGCGGCCGGCCTGTTGCGGCCGCTTGCGTTTGCCGCCATGCGTATCGAAGACCTGGACGAGGTGCTGGCGATCGAAAAGACCGTGTATTCGCATCCCTGGACCCATGGCAATTTTGTCGATTCGATCCAGAGCGGTTATCAATGCTGGGTATTGCGCGATGCGAAGCAGGCCTTGCTCGGCTATTTTTTCATGATGCAGGCGCTGGACGAGGCGCATCTGCTCAATATCAGCGTGCATGGAGACATGCAGCGGCGCGGCATCGGCAAGATGCTGCTCGATAAGGTATGCCTCCTGGCGCATCAGCAGCAGATGCAGTCGGTGTTGCTGGAAGTGCGGCCATCGAATACGCGTGCGATTGCGATCTACCAGCGCTACGGTTTCGTCGAGATCGGCCGCCGCCGCGATTATTATCCTGCTGCCGGCGACAAGCGTGAAGAAGCCATCGTAATGAGGCTGCCGTTATGAGCGAGATGAGCAGGCGCAGCGTTTTCCTTGACGAGATCGGCCTCGGCCCGCTGTGGCTGCGGCGCGATGGCGGCGCCGGCTTGGCAGGCGCAGAACTGATAAAAGCGGATATGGCGCCGGCGGTGGAAATTCCCGCCGTGCCGGTGCCGCAGCGGGTCGAGCCGATGGCGAGCCGCGTGCAGGATAATCCGGCGGTTTCAGCCTGGGCCGACGCCGAACCGGTATCCGTACCGCAGGCAGCCGTCCAGGCGGGGATTTCCACCGCCGCGATGGATTGGGGACAGTTGCAGAAGGCAGTGGCAGGCTGCACAGCTTGCGGGCTCTGCCAGGGGCGCAAGAATACCGTGTTCGGTGTCGGCGACAGCAAGGCCAAATGGCTGTTCATCGGCGAAGGTCCCGGACGCAACGAGGATATCCAGGGCGAGCCGTTCGTCGGCCCGGCAGGTAAACTGCTCGACAATATCCTGCTGGCGATGGGCTTGAAGCGCGGCGAAAACGCGTACATCGCCAATATCGTCAAGTGCCGCCCCACCGACGGCACCGGCCGCGATCGGCCACCGGCGGCGGACGAAGTGGCGGCCTGCCTGCCGTATCTGCAGCGCCAGATCGAATTGATCCAGCCAACCGTCCTGGTCGCGCTGGGCAAGACCGCTGCCTTGTCGCTGCTGGGACTGGATCCCGCCACCCCGGTTTCAAAACTGCGCGGCTCCGTGCACCGCTACGCCGACCGTCCTCTGGTGGTGACCTATCACCCGGCTTATCTGCTGCGCCAGCTGGGCGACAAGGGCAAAGTCTGGAGCGACCTGTGCCTGGCCATGAGCACGTATGCCAACGCCGGCGAATGATTCTTCCGCGGCGCACGCCGGCGCTTGCCAGCAACAGTTTCACTTGCGCTGGAACCATCTGTTCGATCCGCACGTCAGGGCGCTGGCTTGGCTGCTGGATGCGCCCGACCTGCTTGATCCCCGGGCCGCACAGTGGCAAGGAAAAATCGCCAGCTACGCTGACGCCGGCCTGGCTGCATGGCTGAGCGCGCTGGAGCAGGCGCCGGAAAAATTGCAGGCATTGCACAGCTATATCGGCAGCTTGCCATCGACGCGCTTGGGCCTGTATGCGGAAAAATTGATGGCGTTTTATTTTGAGCAGCGGCAGATGCTGGTGGCGCACAGCGTGCAGGTCAGGGCCAGCAAAAACGACACGATAGGCGAATTCGATTTCCTGTTGCGGCTGAACGGCGACCTGGTCCACTGGGAGTTCGCGACCAAGTTCTATCTGCTGGAGACTGGCGGCGGCAGCTTGCAGCCGGACGATTTCCTGGGTCCTAACCTGGCCGATTCGCTGGGCGCCAAAATGCAAAAGATCCTGCAGCGCCAGCTGGTGCTGTCGCAGCATCCGGCTTCGCAGATACACCTGAGTGAACCGGTCGCTTCTGCCCAGGCACTGGTCAAGGGCTGGCTGTTTTATCCGGATGACGATTTACCCTCGCCCGACGCGCTCGGCGTATCCGCAAACGCTTGCCGGGGATATTGGCGCAGCCTCTCCGCGTTGCAGCTGGATCAGTCGGCTTTGTACCTGGTATTGCCGCGCCAGCGCTGGCTGGCGCCGGCAAAAATCGCGCTTGGACACGCGCTCAGCGCGGCAGACGCGCAACAGGCCTTGTCGCAGCATTTTGCCGGCGATGCCGCGCCGGTGCTGCTGGCGACCCTGCGCGCCGAGGATGGGTATGGGCTGGAAATCGACAGAGGTTTTGTGGTGCCGGACGACTGGGCGGAGCGGGCGGCGGCCCAGCGTCATGCAAGGATGGGCGACCAAGGCTGATCGCTGCCTGGATTTTTCTGCAGGCGTTAATGCTTGGTTTCGCCAATCAAGGCCAGCGAATCATGCTCGCGCTGATTGGCCGCATGCTTGCGCATGATGAGAAACATGATGCAGGCGACAAACGAGCCAAACAGGAGGATGACGATATTGACATCCAGGTCGATCTTGATCATCAGCGCATACAGCACCAGCATGGTCAGCACCGACAGGTTTTCATTGAAGTTCTGCACGGCAATCGAATGGCCGGCGCTCATCAGCACATGGCCGCGATGCTGCAGCAGCGCATTCATCGGCACCACGAAATAACCCGACAAGGCGCCGATGATGATCAGCAGCGGGTAAGCGACCCATACCGAGTGCACCACGGTCATGGCCATCACCACCAGGCCCATCACGATGCCCATCGGCATGACGGTCAGCGATTTTTTCAGTGGGATCATGCGCGCCGCCGCCCCGGCGCCGATCGCCACGCCAAACGCCACCACGCCTTGCAGGATGGCAGCCTTGTCGAGCGGCATGCCGAGCGACTTCTCGGCCCATTTCAATACGATGAACTGCAAGGTTGCGCCGGCGCCCCAGAACAGGGTGGTGACGGCTAGCGAAATCTGCCCCAGCTTGTCTTTCCACAGGATTGCGTTGCAATTGGCGAAATCGACGATCAGCTTGCTCGGCCTGCGCTGCTGGTGCGGGTAGCGGGCGCCGGTGTCAGGGATTTTCAGGTTGAAGACGGTAGCGATCAGGTACAGCATGCCGATCACCATCAGCGCCGCATGGGTCGGCGTGTTCAGGTGCCAGTTGATGATGGGGATGTGCCATTGCAGCAAGATGGAAACGACGTGGGGACTGACGAGGGCGCCGCCGAGGACCGTGCCGAGGATGATCGACGCCATGGTCAAGCCTTCGATCCAGCCGTTGGCAGCCACCAGTTTTTCCGCCGGCAACAATTCAGTGAGGATGCCATATTTGGCAGGCGAATATGCCGCTGCGCCGAAGCCGACCACGCCATAGGCGATCAGGGGATGGACGTCGGCAAACATCATCAGGCAGCCGGCGATCTTGATCATGTTGGTGATGAACATCACCCGGCCTTTGGGCAGCGAATCAGCAAAAGCGCCGACAAAAGCAGCTAACAGCACGTAAGATAGGACAAAAAACAGTTTCAGCAGCGGCGTCATCCAGCCGGGCGAGGACATTTCAGCCAGTAAGGCGATTGCCGCTATGAGCAGTGCGTTGTCGGCCAGCGAAGAAAAAAACTGCGCTGCCATGATGGTGTAAAAACCGCGATTCATCCGCATCCCAGAATGTAACAATGTGTCCCCGGCCTGCTTTATACCATGAAAATATGACCGATTCGTGATTATGAGAGATGCAAAAGAGAAAACGTTCCGTCGAATTATGGGGATTGCCGATCCATCGTCGGCGGTGCATCCGGTAAAATAGAACGCTCTACGAATCTTCACAAATTCCGCACATTCATGCCCAGACCCCTAGTCGCCACCATAGACATTTCTGCACTGCATCACAACCTGCGTATTGCCAAATCGCATGCGCCCGGCGCGAAAATCTGGGCGGTGGTCAAGGCCAATGCCTACGGGCATGGCTTGGAGCGCGGCGTACGCGGTTTTGCGGAAGCGGACGGACTGGCGCTGATCGAACCGGAAAACGCGCTGCGCCTGCGCGAGCTGGGCTGGCAAAAACCGATCTTGCTGCTGGAAGGCATTTTCGACGCCGTCGACCTTGAAACCGTAGTGCGAGCCAAGCTCGATTTTGCCGTGCATTGCACCGAGCAGATCATCTGGCTGGAACAGGCCGCGCTGAAGGGGCCGCTGGACATCCACCTGAAAATGAACAGCGGCATGAACCGGCTCGGCTTCAAGCCGGAAGCCTATCGCGCTGCCTACCAGCGCTTGCAGGCGATTCCCGCCGTGCGCAAGATCACGCTCATGACCCACTTTGCCAATGCCGACGATCCGCTCAATCCTGGTTTGCCGCTGCAGCAGCAGGTGCAGCAGTTCGAGCAGGGCGTCGCCGGCCTGAACGGCGAACGCAGCATCGCCAATTCCGCCGCCGACCTGATGCATCCGGAGCTGAAGTCGGATTGGGTGCGGCCGGGCATCATGCTGTACGGCGCCACGCCCGGCGGCGCCAGCGCCGCACAGTTCGGCCTGAAACCGGCGATGACGCTCAGCAGCAAGATCATTGGTATCCAGCGCATAGGCGCCGGCGAGGCGATAGGCTACGGCAGCCGCTTCGTCGCCTCGGCGCCGATGCTTATCGGCGCGGTCGCCTGCGGCTACGCCGACGGCTATCCGCGCCATGCGCCTAACGGTACGCCGGTATTGGTCAATGGCGTGCGCACCGCCACCGTCGGCCGGGTATCGATGGACATGTTCTCGGTTGACCTCACCGCTGTGCCAGGGGCCGGGATCGGCAGCGCGGTAACCTTGTGGGGCGACGGCCTGCCGGTCGACGAGGTCGCGCATGCGGCCGGCACCATCGGATATGAACTGCTGTGCGCTTTGGCTCCACGGGTTAAAGTGGTGGACTTGTAATCGTCATTGCAGGTCCGCCCGCCGCCAGGGATAGTAAGTCCACCACCAACATGATTGCAGAACCGCATGGCCAAAGCTAAAACCAATTACACCTGTACCGAATGCGGCGGCGTCGCCAATAAATGGACCGGCCAGTGCCCCTCTTGCGGGCAATGGAACACGCTGGTGGAAACCATCGTGGAGGCGGTCGGCAACCGTTTCTCCAACCAGCACCAGGGCCTGGCGCAGACAGCGCCGGTGATGACCCTGGCCGACATCGAAGCGATCGACGTGCCGCGTTTCGGCACCGGGATCGAGGAATTCGACCGCGTGCTGGGCGGCGGCCTGGTAGCCGGCGGCGTGGTGCTGATCGGCGGCGATCCCGGCATCGGCAAGTCGACCTTGCTGCTGCAAGCGCTGGCGAACCTGTCGAAGCTGAAAAAAGTGCTGTATGTGAGCGGCGAGGAATCCGGCGCGCAAATCGCGCTGCGCGCCAAACGGCTGGCGGTGGACGCCAAGGATCTCAAGCTGCAGGCTGAAATCCAGCTGGAAAAAATCCTCAATACCCTGGTCGAGCATAAGCCCGAAGTGGCGGTGATCGATTCGATCCAGACCGTCTATTCGGACGCGCTCAGTTCGGCTCCCGGTTCGGTGGCCCAGGTGCGCGAATGCGCGGCGCAGCTGACGCGGGTTGCCAAGCAGTCCGGCATCACCATCATCATGGTCGGCCATGTGACCAAGGAGGGCGCTTTGGCAGGGCCGCGCGTGCTTGAGCATATCGTCGATACGGTGTTGTACTTCGAGGGCGATACCCATTCCAGTTTCCGCCTGGTGCGCGCGTTCAAGAACCGCTTCGGCGCGGTCAACGAGCTTGGCGTGTTTGCCATGACCGAAAAGGGCTTGAAGGGCGTGTCCAATCCGTCGGCGCTGTTCCTGTCGCAGCATGACAACCAGGTGCCCGGCTCCTGCGTGATGGTGACGCAGGAAGGCACGCGGCCGCTGCTGGTGGAAATACAGGCGCTGGTCGACGCCTCGCACGTGCCGAACGCACGCCGCCTGTCGGTGGGGTTGGAGCAGAACCGATTGGCCATGCTGCTGGCGGTGCTGCATCGCCATGCCGGCATTGCCGCTTTCGACCAGGACGTGTTCATCAATGCCGTCGGCGGCGTCAAGATCACCGAACCGGCAGCCGACCTGGCGGTGCTGCTGGCGATCAACTCATCGATGCGCAACCGGCCGCTGCCGCGCGGCCTGGTGGTGTTCGGCGAAGTTGGCCTGGCGGGCGAAATCCGGCCGGCGCCGCGCGGCCAGGAGCGCCTGCGCGAAGCCGCCAAGCTGGGATTTTCCATCGCCATGATTCCCAAGGCAAACATGCCCAAACAAGAGATCGAAGGTTTGAAAGTGATCGGCGTCGAACGTATCGATGACGCTTTGAGCAAGATACGCGACGCTGAGTAAATGGCAGGATTGCCGTGAATATCGAATAATCCTGTGTTCCCAAATACATTCTGGTAAAGGTCACCCATATGAAAACCAAAGCAGCCATTGCATGGAAAGCCGGTCAGCCGCTGACTATCGAAGAAGTCGAACTGGGCGGCCCGCGCGCCGGCGAGGTGCTGGTCGAGATCAAGGCGACCGGCATCTGCCATACCGACTATTACACGTTGTCCGGCGCCGATCCTGAAGGTATTTTCCCTTCCATCCTGGGCCATGAAGGCGCCGGCGTGGTGGTCGATGTCGGGCCTGACGTCAAGAGCCTGAAAAAGGACGACCACGTGATTCCGCTGTACACGCCGGAATGCCGCCAGTGCAAATTCTGCCTGTCGCAGAAAACCAACCTGTGCCAGTCGATCCGTTCGACCCAGGGCCGCGGCCTGATGCCGGACGCCACCAGCCGCTTTTCGATCGACGGCAAGCCGATTTTCCATTACATGGGCACCTCGACGTTTTCCAACTACATCGTGGTGCCGGAAATCGCCCTGGCCAAGATCCGCGAGGATGCGCCGTTCGACAAGGTTTGCTACATCGGCTGCGGCGTCACTACCGGCGTCGGCGCGGTGCTGTTCACCGCCAAGGTCGAAGCCGGCGCCAACGTGGTGGTGTTTGGCCTCGGCGGCATCGGCCTGAACGTGATCCAGGCGGCGCGCATGGTCGGCGCCGACAAGATCATCGGCGTCGACATCAACCCGGCGCGTGAAGCGATGGCGCGCAAGTTCGGCATGACCCATTTCATCAACGCCAAGGAAGTCGAGAATGTGGTCGACGCCATCGTCGGCCTGACCGACGGCGGCGCCGACTACAGCTTTGAATGCATAGGCAACACCACCACCATGCGCCAGGCGCTGGAGTGCTGCCACAAGGGCTGGGGCCAGTCGATCGTGATCGGCGTCGCTGCCGCCGGCCAGGAAATCAGCACCCGGCCGTTCCAGCTGGTGACCGGGCGCGTCTGGAAGGGGTCGGCTTTCGGCGGCGCCCGCGGCCGCACCGACGTGCCCAAGATCGTCGACTGGTATATGGATGGCAAGCTGAACATCGATGACCTGATCACGCACCGTCTGCCGCTGGAGCGTATCAATGAAGGCTTCGACCTGATGAAGAGCGGCGAGTCGATACGCTCGGTGGTGATCTACTGATGGAGCTGATCAGCGAACATGCCTGCTTCGGCGGCACGCAGGGGTTTTACCGCCATGCTTCGGCCGAGATCGGTCTGCCCATGCGTTTTTCGGTGTTCCAGCCGCCGCAAGCCAGGTCGGGTCCGGTGCCGGTCCTGTTTTACCTGGCCGGCCTGACATGCACCGAAGAGACTTTCATGATCAAGGCCGGCGCGCAACGCTTTGCGGCGCAGCACGGCATCATGCTGGTGGCGCCGGACACCAGCCCGCGCGATACCGGCATCGCCGGAGCCGACGCCAGCTGGGATTTCGGCAACGGCGCCGGCTTTTACCTGGATGCGACGCAAGCGCCTTGGGCAGCGCATTTCCGGATGTACTCTTATATATTGCATGAGTTGCGGCAAACCATCGTGCAAGAGTTTCCGGCGCAAGCCGGCAACATCGGCGTCTTTGGCCATTCGATGGGCGGCCACGGGGCGCTGGTGCTGGCCTTGCGCAATCCGGATGTGTTCCGTTCGGTATCGGCGTTTGCGCCGATTGCCGCACCCAGTCACTGCCCATGGGGACAGAAAGCGTTCGGCAATTACCTGGGGCCGGACCAGGCGGCATGGCAGGATTACGACGCGACGCAACTGATGCTGGACTTGCCGCAGCCGTTTCCGCAAGAGATCTTGATTGACCAGGGCCTGGGCGATAAATTCCTGGCCGAGCAGTTATTGCCGGAACGGTTTGAAGCTGCCTGCGCACAGGCCGGGCAAAAGCTGACGCTGCGCCGCCACGCGGCTTATGACCACGGCTATTATTTTATTTCGACCTTGATCGAAGATCACCTGGCTTTCCACCAGCGGATACTGGGCGCGGCATCCTGAGCCGAAAAAAAAGCCCCGCCTGGCTTGGCGGGGCTTTTACATTGCAGCTTTTAGATTATATTTCCCGATCTTATTCGGCGGCCTTGGTGCCGTCGCGCCGCCTGGAAACCAGCCAGCCTCCGCCCAGCACCACGACGAAACCAATCACGTAAGCGGCATAGTTCAGTCCGGGAACGGTGTTCCACAGCGGCTGCGCAATTGGCTCGGTGACGATCATGTGCATCGCGGTATACACCAGGATTGCCGCGCCGATAAAGATCGTGACCGGGAAGCGTTCTATCAGCTTCAGCGCCAGGGTCGAACCCCAGACCATGATCGGCACCGAAATCAGCAGGCCGATAATCACCAGCGCCATGCTGCCCTTGGCGGCGCCGGCCACTCCCAGCACGTTGTCGATGCCCATGACGGTGTCGGCGATGATGATGGTTTTCAGCGCGGCGGCCATGGTGGTGGCTTGCGCGCCATGTGCTTCACCGTCGTCCGACTGGGTCAGCAAGCGGTACGCGATCCACAGCAGGGCGATGCCGCCAACCAGCAGCAAGCCTGGGATCTTGAGCAGCCACACCACGCCGATCGTCATCAGCACCCGGGTCACGACCGCGCCCATGGTGCCCCAGATGATGGCTTTGCGGCGCAGGTTGTCAGGCAGGTTGCGGGCTGCCATCGCAATCACGATGGCATTGTCGCCGGCCAGCACGAGGTCGATGACGACGATAGCCAGCAGCGCCGCGAAGAAGGCGCCGGCATTCCAGTCGGCCATGCCCAGCATTGAAAGTAAACCAGAAAAATCCATAAAGTCTCCAACAGGGTTAACGATTAACCTCAGGCATGGACGACAACAGGAGTGGTGAGGAGCCAATCTGGAAAATTGGGCGACACATTGCCTGCATGGAATCCATGCTGACAAAGGTCTTGCTCAACAGCGATGCTGCCAAGGTAACCGGGTGCAGGCGATGTGCCTGTTCCGTGATGACGACTACCTTGCAAAACACTGGGCGACGCGTAAACCTACGCGTCATGCAATATTCAGGAGCTACTCCCCTTTGAGAGGGCGTCGCACGCGCGTTGCCGTGCGACTGGACGAGATTATATACCAGTTTTCCAAAAGCAAGGAATCAGCCGTGGCGCCAGTAGTCCGGCTGGGCATAGGCGCGCCGCAGGAAGTCGACAAACACCCGGATGCGCAAGGGCAGGTGGCGGCGCTGTGCGAATACCGCGTAGATATCGTTGCCTGGCGCGGCAAATTCGTCCAGCACCGTGACCAGCTTGCCGGATTCGATCTCGCTGCCGACTTCCCACATCGAGCGCCAGGCCAGTCCCTTGCCGGCCAGCGCCCAGTCATGCAGTACCTGGCCATCGTTGCAGACCATGTTGCCGGCCACCCGGACGGTAACGGTCTTGCCGTTCTGGCGAAAGCTCCAGCCGCGCTGGCTGCCTTCGCTGCTGATCGCCAGGCAGTTGTGCTTTTGCAGGTCGTCGACCGTGAGCGGTTTGCCGTGGCGCTTGATGTAGGCAGGGGAGGCCACCACGATACGCTTGTTGTCTGCCAGCTTGGCGCCGACCAGCGACGAATCCGACAGCGACGCGATGCGGATGGCGACGTCTATCCCTTCGCCGATCAGGTCGACCACGCGGTCGTTCAGGTTGAGCGTCAGGGTGACGTCGCGGTGTTCGGTGAGGAAAGAGGGCATCAGCGGCGCCACGTGCTGCCGTCCGAAACCGGCCGGCGCCGAAATCAGCAAGTGGCCGCTGGCATGGGCGCTGCGTTCCGAGACTGCCGATTCGGCGTTTTCCAGGTCGGACAGGATGCGCTGGCAGTCTTCGAGGAAGGCTTCGCCTTCGTTGGTCAGCGCGATTTTGCGGGTGGTGCGTTGCAAAAGCTTCACGCCGAGGCGTTCCTCTAACGCATCCAGGCGCCGGCCGATCATGGCAGGGGCGATCCCTTCGGCGCGGGCAGCCGCGGACAGGCTGCCCTTGGCGGCTACCTCGACAAAAGTGGAAATCTGCTTGAATTGATCCATGTCGCCGAACTGGTTTGCTGGTTTGTTGAAGGCTGGAGCGATAGCTGGCGCTATAATACGCTCACTTGTGACTAAAACGCATAGATCAAATGATAAATCGTTCCACCTATGATGATTTAGTTTAAATATACTATATAGCGTAAAAATTAGATAATGCCATTCAGGATTTAACATATCCGGCATGGTAAAAAACAGAATGTAGCGCTGCACAATGGCTGGTGCAGCGAACTGGCCCAAGACACCAATCAATTCATAGAACCAACAGGAGTAAAGCATGACGCAACTGACACTGCCCGCCGGTATGGAAATCAAGGGCGCAATCGGCGCCGGATACGCCGAGATTCTGACCCCTGAAGCGCTGGCGCTGGTCGCCAAGCTGAGCCGCGCATTCGAAACGCGCCGTCAGGAATTGCTGGCAGTGCGGGTCGAGCGCGCCAAGCGCCTGGACGCCGGCGAGCGTCCGGACTTCCTGCCTGAAACCGCGCACATCCGCAACGGCGACTGGAAGATCGCGCCGATCCCGGCTGCGCTGGAATGCCGCCGCGTCGAAATTACCGGCCCGGTCGAGCGCAAAATGGTGATCAACGCCTTCAATTCGGGCGCCGACAGCTACATGACCGACTTCGAAGATTCGAACTCGCCGGTATGGGATAACCAGATCACCGGCCAGATCAACCTGCGCGACGCTATCCGCAAGACGATTTCGCTGGAACAGAACGGCAAGTCGTACAAACTGAACGACAAGGTGGCGACGCTGGTGGTCCGTCCGCGCGGCTGGCACCTGGATGAAAAGCATGTGCTGATCGACGGCAAGCGCGTCTCCGGCGGCATTTTCGATTTTGCGCTGTTCATGTTCCACAACGCCAAGGAACAGCTGGCGCGCGGCGCCGGCCCGTATTTCTACCTGCCGAAGCTGGAATCGCACCTGGAAGCGCGGCTGTGGAACGACATCTTCGTGATGACGCAAAACGAACTCGGCCTGCCGCAGGGCACGATCAAGGCAACGGTCCTGATCGAAACCATCCTGGCGGCTTTCGAAATGGATGAAATCCTGTACGAACTGCGCGAGCACAGCTCCGGCCTGAACGCCGGCCGCTGGGACTACATCTTCTCCTGCATCAAGAAATTCAAGCTGGACAAGGATTTCTGCCTGGCCGACCGCGCCAAGGTCACCATGACCGCGCCGTTCATGCGTTCGTACGCCTTGCTGTTGCTGAAAACCTGCCACAAGCGCAATGCGCCGGCGATCGGCGGCATGGCTGCACTGATCCCGATCAAGAACGATCCCGAGAAGAACGACATCGCCATGGGCGGCGTGCGCGTCGACAAGGCACGCGACGCCACCGACGGTTACGACGGCGGCTGGGTTGCCCACCCGGGCCTGGTCGAGCTGGCCATGACCGAATTCAAGAAGGTGCTGGGCGACAAGCCGAACCAGATCAGCAAGCAGCGCGAAGACGTCAACGTCAGCGCCGCCGACCTGCTCGACTTCAAGCCGGAAGCGCCAATCACCGAAGCCGGCCTGCGCTACAACATCAACGTCGGCATCCATTACCTGGGCGCCTGGCTGGCCGGCAACGGTTGCGTGCCGATCCATAACCTGATGGAAGATGCTGCCACGGCGGAAATCAGCCGTGCGCAAGTATGGCAATGGATCCGCTCGACCAAGGGCGTGCTCGACGACGGCAAGAAAGTGACCGCCGAGATGGTGGTGGCGATGATTCCGGAAGAGCTGGCCAAGGTCAAGGCGCTGGTTGGCGATGGCGCGACCTACGACCGCGCTGCCGCGATCTTCAAGGAAATGTCGACCTCGGCCTCGTTTGCCGAGTTCCTGACTTTGCCGCTGTACGAAGAAATCTAAACGAAGAAATCTAAATCGACGTCCGCGGGCGGCAAAGCAGCCTGCCTGGCAAAAAAGCCGATCGGAAGATCGGCTTTTTTTTCGCCTCGGCCGGTTGCCGATGCCGGCGTTCAATGTCAATAAGTAACGGTGACGGTCACTGTATCGGTGTAGGTTCCGGCGGGCTTGTTCTGGCTTCCCGGCACGCGCCCATACGCTGTGTAATGGCGGACGGTTGGCGCGACCAGGATCAGATAGCTGTCGCTTACCGCCTGGGTGCTTGCGGTGCCGTCCCCCCAGACTATCGTCCGCCCTGTGTCGGTGAACATGTTGTAGTTGAGGAAATTGGCGCCCGAGGACAGCTTGCGGTTGGCATAGGTGCCGGCCCCGGTGCTGACCGAAATGGTATAGCTGCCAAGCCCGGCCACCACCGCGGAGCAGGTGACCGCAACGTCGCCGGTGCTGTCTGCGTCGGTACTGCCGGGCGATGCATAGGCGGGAAATACGATGCCGGTGGTGGCGACGGTGCACGTGGCGAGCAGCGCATGCGCGCTGAAGGGCAGCACCAGGAGCCAGGCGGCAGCCAGCCATTTCAGAGCAGGTTTCATTTCGTCTCCTGAGCGCAGACATAAGGCCCCAGTACCGGGAAGGCGCCGGCCTGTGGCGATGCATCGATCCTGAAGCGGCAGCGTATGCCGGAACCGTTGTCGCGCACCACGACCTCGGCCGGGTAATCGATCGACTCCACGAAGACTTGCCCGCGCAAGGCAATTTCTGCTGCCGACGTACTGCGATTGACATACACCCGGGTGCCGGTGGCCAGCGCCTTGTTGTTCTCGTCGACCAGGACCAGGGTCGCGCTGCGGTTCTGCTGCGCGCTGAATTTCAGCAGGCTGCCGGTGCGGTAGCCGGGCGTGACCGATTTATGCGCCAGGTCCAGCGTCATCGACAGCGGCAGCCCGGCGTCGTCCAGCGCGACCGTGTTGGATTCGTAGGGAACCAGGCGCGGAACGAAGCCGACGCCGTACTTGTCGGTCTGGCCGACCTTGATATTGTTGGCGTAGATATCGATAGGCTGCTCGACCGGCACTTCCACCATGGCGAAACTCTGGTCCAGCCAGCGCGTGGCCCGGACGTGGCCGCCGAGCAGGGCGATGCCGCCGCGCGCTTCCAGCTGCAGGTTGTTTTGGCCGTCCACGTGATTGGCGTTGAGCATGTATTCGCCGCTGGTGCCGATGTAGTTGGCGCCGATGTCTTCGCCGCCGTTGTCGAACAAGGCCTTGCGCGCGCGATAGCCCCAGCCGCCTTCCTGCGGCGCGGTTTGCTGGTACTCGGTGCTGAAGTATTTGCTGCCTTGCTGGCCGCTGGCCACCACTTGCAGGAAACTCTGGTGTTCCAGCGGCATGACCCAGACCAGGTTGGCGGACAGCTGGCGATCCTGCGTCAGCGATTTCAGCAAGCCGATGCTGATGCTGCCGTTCTGGCGCAAGTTGAAATTAAGGCCGGCATTGATTGCGCGCACATTGTCCTGGCCGCGGTTGACCTGGCTCAGGTAGCCGATTGCCGCGTTGGCGCGTTCTCCTAGCGAAACATTGGCTTGCGCCTGGATCTGCTGCGCCGGCGCCAGGATGTCGTCGGGCAGGCCCAGCTGCCAGAAGCGCGAGCCGGCCGTCTGCGCGCGCAGGGTCAGGGCATAGCGGCTGCCCTGGCGGTCGAACTGCAGGTATTGCTGGGTATCGTTGCCGCGCTCCGAGCTGCTGGCAGCCAGGCCGCCGCTCAGCAAGCCGATATCGCTGACGGCGACGGCGGCGCCGAAAGCGAGCGACTGGCGCCCGCGCATGATCTCGCCGTGGCCCTCGACGGTGCTGCTGTCGCTGACGCCGTAACGCACGGTGGCGGAGCTGAACACCCGGCCGTAGTCGCTGTCCTTGCTGCCGAAATTGTTGCGCAGCGCGCCGGCTTCGTAAGAGACGTCCTTGCTGCCTTGCCGCAGCAGCTGGGCGCTGGTGATGTAGCCCTGGGTGTAGACCTGCTGGCGCCCCAGCACGTCGTGCACCACCATCTGCACATTGCCTTGGCCGGCATACACGGGCAGGTTGTTGATGGTGAACGGGCCGGTGTCGACCGGCTGTTTCAGGCGCAGGATGTTATCCACGTAGATGTCGACCACGGACGGCGCCGCCGCGGTGCCGCTGAACGCTGGCAGCGGTATCGCCTGGTAGCCCGGGATGGTCGAGAATTTGGTACGCCACTGAAGGCCTCCGAAATATACCTGGCGCGACAGGGCGCTGCCGCCGGTGATGCTGTCGCCGACCACCATGGTCGCCTGCTGCTGCGGGAAATCCCGCGTGTACTGGCTGTCGAGCCGAAACAGCGAACGCTGGCCAGTCAGGTCCTGGCCGACGAAACGGCTGGTGTAGATCCCGCCGCCGCTGAATATGCCCACCTCCGCCAGGCCCGAAAGATTGGTCTGGTTCTGGCCCTTGGCGTAGTTGACATCGTAGTTCAGGAAAGCGCCGGTTTCCGCGGCCTGCAGCAGCAAGGGCTGGTGAGCGCCAAGGTTGAATGCCGAATCGATGAACGCGCTCGGCGGCGCTTGGATGTTCAGCGTCTGCGTGCCGGCCTCGATTTCGGCACGCACGCCAGGCAACGCCGCCAACGGATAATAGCGCTGCTGGTGGCTGCTGATGGCGGCGACGTCCGGCAAGCGCAGGCGAGCGTCGGTCAATAACTGTGCCGGCACGATAATGCCGTCGGCCACAGTACGCACGATCAGCGCTGCGTCCGTCAATTTCCTGTCATTGACGGTCACCGCCAATATGAATTCCTGTTCTGTCACTGACTTGTCTGCTGCCGCCAGAGCCGGGATGTGGCAAGCGATCAGGCTAGCGGCTAGATACTTGGTCAGCCTCCAGCATGAGATGTTCTTCAAGCTCGCCCTTGTCTGTTTGAATTTGCAGCCGGACCGGTCCGGCGTGGATCTTCCCGTTCGCCAAAGACCATTGTTTGTGCTGTCCCGGCAATACGTAGGCAGGTGTGCCGATTTGCAGACCGTCCTTGCCGTCGCTGTTGCTGATCTGGACGCGGATGATCTTGGCATGGACATTGCCGTCGTTGGCGGCCACCAGCTGCAGGCCGTTGTTGTCATGCTTTAATTGCCAGGAGATTTTTTCCTGTTTCTTTTGCGGCGCGATAAACACGGGAATACTGACTCTCAGCAAAGTCTTCAAGCCCGGTGCCTGCGGCCCGCTGGGCGGTACTTCATCGATCAGCAGCCGGTAGCTCTTTTCGGTTGCCGAACTGACCGGTTGGCGCACGCCGAAGCGCAGGTACTGGATTTGTCCCGGCTCCAATGCAAAGATTGGCGGATTCAACAGCAGGGCTTCAGTATCCGCCATCACTTCCTGGCGGCCATCGGTGCTCCAGTCGACGGCGCCGACCTGTATCCGCACCGGCTCATTGCCGGTGTTCTTGATTTGCAGCACGCCGGAAGCGCGTTCCACGCTCAGGTCGAAACCGATCGGATTGACGTTAAACGAGGCTGCGCTTGTATCTTGTGCAAAGACCAGGCACAAAACAAAAGCAACAGCCAGCCATTGCTTTAGCTTGGGCATCATCGGCCGCCCTAAAAGGTGACGGTAGCGACTACGGTATCGATATAAGTCGCTGCTTTGACAGACTGGCCGGACGGCACCCGGGCGTAAATGGTGACCGGCGTGGCGCTGCCCGTAGCGGTGACTGCCGCAGGCGCGGTGGCAACCGTGTTGCCCCAGGTGACGGTGCGGCCGGAGTCAGAGAACAGACTGTAGTTGAGGAAAACCGGGGTGCCGCCGCCGCTGCTCAGGCGACGCAGCGGTATGGCGTCGGTCGAACCGGTATCGGCGTTTGCGCCTTGTCCCAGGGTAATCACGGGGGAGGCGCCGATGGTGCAGGTGGTGGTGACGCTGGCAGTCACGTCCTGGTTGGTGGTGGCGTTGGCGACGATGGGATCGTAGGTCGTCGTGAAGCCCAGGGTGGAGATGCTGCAACTATTGCTGATGGTGACCGTATTGGTCATGGTGGCAGTGGCGGTGGCCGCCGAAGCGCCGCTACAGATAGTTGTCGATGCAATAATCAAAATACCATTCCGAACAAACCTTTTCATGGCAAATCTCCCTATTGACATTTTATTGTGTTGCGAAAGCCCAGGCAGTCGACTGGACATTCATTCAATACGGCATCCTCTCTCTCAATATTTTCCTTTGGGAAATGTTTTCTTTTGTTCATATTGGCGTCATAGGAGAAGTACGTCAAGACATTTTGTTTTTTGTGAAAAACATAAATATTCATTAAGTATTTTGGAAGAGGTATTGCCGTCAACAAATGTGTTTTTGTTTCCTATCTTATTGTTGCTTTTTAAATGCAACAATAATATGATGACGGCAACGCAGTCCATTTTCAGCAGGAAAGATAACCATGCAATTCACCAAATTCACCGACTTCGGCTTGCGCGTCCTGATGTACCTGGCAGCGACGCCGGAACAAGGCGTGATTACCGTCGGCGAGCTGGCGAATTATTTTGACGTGCCGAAGAACCACCTGAACAAGGTGGTCAACCGCCTGGTCAAGCTGGGCTGGATCAGCGCTACGCCGGGCCGCAACGGCGGCCTGCGGCTGGCGCAAGCGCCGGCGAGCCTGCACCTGGGCGATATTCTCAGCGCGCTGGAAGGAGACGGCGGCCTGGTCGATTGCGACAAGCCGCCTTGCGTCTTGCGCGGCAGCTGCCACCTGAAACGGGTGCTGGATATCGGCCAGCAGGAATTTTATGCCGGCATGAACCGGCACAACCTGGCGGAGCTGGTCATGCCGCCGACTTCAAGCACGATTGCACGCATGCAGTTCCAGCCGATGCCGGTGCACTGATGCGATAACCGGGCGCCCGCCAAGGCAGGGCGCATTTTTTTGGATTAATTGTAGTATTTTAAATGTAACAATAGGAGTGTTTATATGATTTCCGCCATTTCCCGTCCTTATATCGTTGCTTCCGTTCCCGTCTTGCGCGAGCAGGGTGTCGCCATCAGCCGTTGCTTCTACCAGGGCCTGTTTGCCGCTCATCCTGAGCTCAAGAACATGTTCAACATGCCTAACCAGCAGGCCGGCACGCAGCAGCAGGCCCTGGCAGCCGCTATTTTCGCCTACGCCGCCAACATCGATAATCCCGAAGCGCTGGCGCCGGTGATCAGCCGTATCGTGCAAAAGCATGTAAGCCTGGGGATCAGCGAAGCGCACTATCCGATCGTCGGCAAACACTTGCTGGATGCGATTGCGGAAATCCTTGGCGCGGCGGCCACGCCGGAACTGCTGGCAGCCTGGGCCGAAGCCTATGGCTTGCTGGCCGCGGCCCTGGTTGCGGAAGAACGCAAGCAGTACCAGGCGCATGGCATCGCGCCTGGCGAATATCTCTCGGTCACCGTGGCCCGCAAACAAAAGGAGAGCGACAGCGTGACCTCTTTCTATCTGCGCGCCACCGACGGCAGCGTGCTGCCGGCCTTCCAGCCAGGCCAGTACATCAGCGTCGCGGTGGATATCGAACAGCTGGCCCTGCGCCAATTGCGCCAGTACAGCTTGTCCGATGCGCCGGACAATGGCCACTGGCGCATCAGCGTCAAGCGCGAGCCGGAGAACGTCGCCGCAGACGGTCCTTATCCGGCCGGCCTGGTGTCGAACCTGCTGCACGATGAATACCATGAGGGCGATGTACTGCAGGTCAGTCCGCCATGCGGAGATTTTGTCCTGGCGCAAGAAGACCGCAGGCCGCTGGTGCTGATCAGCGCCGGCGTCGGCGTCACGCCGATGATGAGCATGCTGCATGGCAGCCTGCAGCAGAGTCCGCAGCGGCCGGTCAATTTCCTGTATGCCGCGCTGAACGGCCGCCACCATCCGCTAAAGGGTGAATTGAACAGCTTGCGCCGCCGCCATGGCCAGATACGTTCGCACATCGCCTACGAAAAACCGGGCGCCGACGATCGGCCGCAAAAGGATTACCAGCAGCAGGGTTATCTGCAGCTGGCGCAACTGCCGGACGCCTTGCTGCCGCATGACGGTTCCTACTTCTTGTGCGGACCGGCACCATTCATGCAGGTCCAGCGCGATGCCTTGCTGGCGCGCGGCGTGGCAGCGCACCAGATCCGGCAGGAAGTGTTTGGTCCGTCGCTGCTGCAGCATTTGCAATAGGCAATGCGGCGCCAGCCGATGATGACGCACCGTGTTTCGATGTGGTAATGTTTCACTCCTAAAAATTCATTACTGATAGGGAAGACGATGCGAATTCATTGGCTTTTTGCCGCGCTGCTGGTTCCAGGCATGACGATGGCAGCGGAGGGGATGTGGACGTTGGACAATTTGCCGAAGGCGAAGATGCAGGCCGAATACGGATTCACTCCGAGCGAGGGCTGGATCAAGCGCACCATGCTGGGCTCGGCGCGGATTGCCGGCGGCTGCTCGGCATCCTTTGTCTCGAAAGATGGGCTGGTGATGACCAATCACCATTGCGCCTCCGAGTGCCTGGACCAATTGTCGACGGCAAAAAAGAACCTGATCAAGGATGGCTTCCTGGCCAAGGGCCGCGAGCAGGAACTGAGTTGCCCGGAAATCGAATTGAACCGCCTGGAGCAAATCACTGACGTCACGGCCGAAGTCAAGAATGCCACCGCGGGCCTGGACGGCGCGGCATTCAAGAATGCGCAAAATGCGGTCAAGGCGAAGCTGACTTCAGCCTGTGTCGGCAACGACAAGGAAACCGTGCGCTGCGACGTCGTCGACCTGTATCACGGCGGCCTGTACCAGGTTTACAAATACCACCGCTTCCAGGATACGCGCCTGGTGTGGGCGCCGGAAAAAGCTGCGGCCTTCTTTGGCGGCGACCCGGATAACTTCAATTTCCCGCGCTATGACCTCGACATCACCCTGCTGCGCGCCTACGAAGGCGGCAAGCCGGCCAAGATCGAGAACTATTTCCCGTTCAGCAAAAGCGGCGCGCAAGAAGGCGAGATGGTATTCGTGACTGGCCAACCGGGTTCGACGCAACGCCAGCTGACGGTGTCGCAGCTGACTACCTTGCGTGACCTGACGCTGGTCAACAACCTGATCCGGCTGGCGGAAATGCGCGGCGTGCTGGAACAATACAGCAAGAATAGTCCGGAAGCGGCGCGTAACGCCGAGAACACCTTGTTCGGCGTGGAGAATGCCTACAAGGCGTTTCGCGGACGCCTGAGCGCCTTGCAGGATCCTGCGCTGATGAAGCAGAAGCAGGATGAGGAAACTGCCTTGCGCCAGTTCGTGGCCAAGCAGCCGGCGCTGCAAGCCAAGGTCGGCGGCGCCTGGGACGCCATAGCGGCGGCGCAGCAAGCGTATCGCCAGATCGAAGCGCCTTACGGCCTGATCGAAGGCGGCCGCGGTTTCTCCAGCAAGTACTCCGGTTATGCGCGGGCCTTGGTGCGCGGCGCGGAAGAGCGCGCCAAGCCGAACGGCGAACGCTTGCCTGAATATGCCGACGCCAAGCTGCCGGAGCTGGAACAAGAGTTGTTTTCCACCGCACCGGTATATCCGGAATACGAAAAGGTGATGCTGTCGCTTTCGTTCACCAAGCTGCGCGAGATGCTCGGCACCGACGATCCGTTTGTGAAGCAGGTGCTCGGCAAGCAGTCGCCTGAACAGCTCAGCGACGCCTTGATCGACCACACCAAGCTGGGCGATCCTGCGGTGCGCAAGGCGCTGTGGCAGGGCGGCAAGGAAGCGATCCTGAAATCCGACGATCCGTTCATCAAGCAGGAAATGGCGCTCGATCCGGCTGCGCGGGCGATCCGCGCACGCTACGAAAAAGAAGTGGATTCCGTGCAGCAGAAGAATTCCGAGCTGATCGCGCAGGCGCGTTTTGCCCAGCAAGGCACCAGCGCTTATCCGGACGCCACCTTCACCTTGCGCCTGTCATATGGCGAAGTCAAAGGATGGCAGGAAGGCGACAAGAAGATCCCGCCGTTCACCACGATCGGCGGCGCCTTCGAGCGTGACACCGGCGCCGACCCGTTCGCCTTGCCGGCTTCCTGGCACGCCGCCAAGAGCAAGCTGAACCTGGCGCAACGCTACAACCTTGCCACCACCAACGACATCATCGGCGGCAATTCCGGCAGCCCGATGATCAATCGCAACGGTGAGATCGTCGGCCTGATTTTCGATGGCAACATCCACTCGCTGGGCGGCGCATTCTGGTTCGATCCGCGCGATAACCGCTCGATCGCCGTACATAGCGGCGCCATCCTGGAAACGCTGGGCAAGGTCTATGGCGGCGCCGACCTGGTCAAGGAAATCCAGGCGCATTGAAATCACGCTGGCCTGGCAGAACTGCGCCAGGGGCCGTGAGTTTGTATCTATAATGAATCCCTCCCGGCGGCGGCGCCGGGAGGGATTTTGCATTACATCTGTCTTACATCTGTCCGGCGGCGATTCCGGCCGAGTGATTGTCATGGAAGGAGAATGATTTTGGAAATGCTTAGCCTGGGGCTGCTGCTCTTTATCGGCATCCATCTGATTCCCGTTGTCCCGCCCCTGAAAGCGCAGTTGGTCGGCGTTTTCGGTGAAAACCGCTACAAAGGCCTGTTCGCCTTGCTGGCCGCACTGGGGCTGGTCCTGGTAGTGGCCGGATACGCCAGGGCGCCGGCCGGGCCGCAACTGTTCGCATCTTCTGTCGGCGCAATCCATGCCGCGCCGCTGGCGATGGTTGTCAGTTTCATTTTGTTAGCCGCGGCCAACATGAAAAGCCATATCCGGGCCTGGGTCAGGCACCCGATGCTGCTTGGCCTGACGATCTGGGCCTTGGTGCATTTGCTGGCGAACGGGCATGCCAAAGCCACGCTGCTGTTTTCCGCGTTCCTGGCTTATGCCGTGGTCGGCCTGTTTTCCGTGATCCGCCGCCAGAGCTACAAGCCGTTTACGCCGGCGCTGAAATTCGATGTGATTGCCTGTATCTCAGGCTTGCTGCTGGCTTTGCTGGTGATGACGTTCCATCGCCGGCTGATGGGCGTGGCGGTGGTTCCCTGGGGAGCATGACGGCCGGTCCGGCCGGTCAGCGCTCTTGCAGCAGCTGGTTCAGCACCAGCCTGGCTTCCGGGATCAGTTCGCTGGCGCTCAAGCCGATTGGCCCGATGCCTTGCGCTACCAGCTGATCGGCGGCGCGGCCGTGCAGCCATACGGCCGCCAGCGCCGCTTCCCATTGCGGCCAGCCTTGCGCCAGCAAGGCGCCGCAAATGCCCGACAGGACGTCGCCGCTGCCGGCGGTGGCCAGGGCAGGGTTGCCGGTCGAGTTGACTACCGCTGCGCCATCGGCGCGGGCGATGACGCTGCCGGCGCCTTTCAGCACGACTACCGCATTGAAGCGGCTTGCCAGGGTGCGGGCGGCGGCGACACGGTCGACCTGGACGTCGCTGGTGCTGACACCCAGCAGGCGCGCGGCTTCCAGCGGATGCGGCGTCATCAGCACGGCGTGCTGGCGTTGCGCTGCCTGGGTTTGCAGCTGCGGCTGGCGCGCCAGCAGGTTCAAGGCGTCGGCGTCCAGCACCAGCCAGCTGAGCGCATCGAGCGCACGGCCGAGCAAGGCCAGCGCGGTATCGGCCATGCCGAGGCCGGGGCCGACCACCAGCACCGCCGATGAAAAATCGAGGTCGGCGGCGAGGCGGCACATGAGTTCCGGCTGCGCGCTGTCGTAGGCCGGCGGGTTTTCAGGGTAGCCGACAAACACCCGTCCGGCGCCGCACTTGGCGGCGGCGCGCGCCGCCAGGATCGGCGCGCCGGCCATTCCCGCGGCGCCGCCTATCACGGCGACATCGCCAAAACTGCCTTTGTGCGAATTGCGCCGGCGCGGCCGCAGGTAGTCGCTGAACAGGCTCGGCTGGCTCAGCCACATGTGCGGCGCGGGGAAATGGCTGTCTGCGATGGCCAGCGCCGCTACTTCGACCTGGCCGGCGTAATCGGGACCGTCGCCAGTGTGCAGGCCGGCTTTGTCGGCGATGAACGTGACGGTGTGGCTGGCCTTGACAGCGATGCCGGCCGTGCCGCCCACCACGGTGCCGGTATCGGCATCCAGGCCGCTCGGCACGTCCAGCGCCAGCACCGGACAGGCCATGGCGTTGACGGCTTGCACCAGGCCGCGCCAGCCGCCATCCAGCGCCCGGCTCAGGCCGATGCCGAACAGGCCGTCGATCACCAGCGACCATTGGTTGCTGTCGATCTCGGCAAACTGCTCCGGCGGCATCAGGTGCACGCCGTGCCGCTGGGCGCGGACCAGCGCCTGGGAGGCGTCAGCAGGCAGTTGCGACGGTGCGGCTTTGAGCAGCACCACCACTTCGGCGCCGGCCTTGGCCAGGACAGCGCCGGCTTCCAGGGCGTCGCCGCCGTTGTTGCCGGGGCCTGCCAGGACCAGGATCGTGGATGTATGGGGCGGGCCCGGGAGCATGCGCAAGGCCGCTTGCGCCGCCGCCTGGCCGGCGCGTTGCATCAGGCTGTACGGCGGCAGCGCGCGCAAGGCGGACTGTTCGATTTTGCGGATGTCGGCGACGGGATAGATGGCGCTCATGGTGTGTTGTCCGTTAGCAGGAGCCAGGGCAGCCTGGAGCTTCCAGCATATAGCAAAAGAAACGCCGCCTTCGGCTGACCGTTTTTGTCAGCGATAGCGCGCGACAGTCAATCCGTCCAGGTCAACCTCGGGTACTAGCCCGCTGATCTGGTCGGCCAGCACCTTGGCGGCGCCTAGCGCCATGCTCCAGCCCGAACCGCCGTGCCCGATATTGACAAATACGTTGCTGGCGCCGGTATGGCCGATGAGCGGTACCTCGTCAGCCAGCATCGGCGTATGGCCGCACCAGAAACTGGCGCTGTTGAAATTGGCGGCATCGGGGAACCAGTCCTGCGCCACTTTCAGCAGTGTACGCATGGCCTTGTCGTCGAACGACATGTCCTGGGCGCCGAACTCGGCAATCCCTGCCAGTCGGATACGATCGCCGATGCGCGCCATGGTGACCTGGTAACTGCCGTCCAGCACTGCCGTCTGCGGCGCGACGTCGTAGTTCTTTACGGTGGCGGTAGCGGTGTAAGTCTTGATCGCGTGCAGCGGCAAGCGCAGGCCGAGCGGCTTCAGCAGCTCCGCGCTGGCGCCGCCGGCGGCGCACACCACGGCGTCGGCCAACAGCACGTTGCCGTCGATATGCAGAGCGACTTGCGCGCCTTGCGGTGCGACGGCGGAGACTTTGCTGTCGAAATGAAACTGTACTCCCAGTCCTTGCAGGATGGCTTTCAACTGCTTGGTAAACAGGGTGCAATTGCCGGCGCCGAGGTCGGGGAAATACAAGCCGCCGGCCAGCTTGCCGGCGCCGGCCAGGGCCGGTTCCTGCAGCCGCACGGCAGCCTCGTCAAGCAGCTGGTGCGCTACGCCGCATTCGGCCAGCAGCTCGCGGGCGGGAGCCAGCGCCGCCAGTTCGGCTTCACTGCGAAACAGGCGCAGCAAGCCCGGGCTCTGCTCAAAGTCGAGCTGGAAATGCTGTTGTATCTGCTCCAGCAAATCCTGGCTGTAGGAAGCCAGTCTTTGCATCTGGCGGGCGTGGGAGCGAAAGCGCTGGATATCCGATTCCGCCATCCAGCGCCGCATCCAGCGCCACAGCGCAGGGCTGAAGCGGGCGTTGAGCACGTTCGGCGCTTCCTGGTTGAACATGCCGGAGAGGATCTTGCGGCGCATGCCCGGCACTGCCCACGGTAGCGCGGCGCCGGCCGACAAGATGCCGGAATTGCCCAGCGTCGACTGCTCCGCGACATTGCTGCGTTGTTCGACTACGGCAACCTGGTGCCCGGCTTCGGCCAGAAAATAAGCGCTGCAGACTCCCATCACGCCGCCGCCGATAACCACGATTTGTTTCTGTGTCTGCTGCTGTATCACTATTGTTCTCAAGGGGTTCTGCGCGGCACGACGCGTTGCAGCCGACCAGAATCATACCTTGAATTACTTGATGACAGGACAGCAGAATGCACAATTACCTCGTCGCCGGCGGTTTGGTTAACTCAGGCAGGGGCGGGGCATGGCGCCCCATGTTTGTTCAAATGTGCACTTGAACCAGCGGCCGCCCAACGTGGCTATAACTTAAATGCGCCGGCGTCATAGGCCTTGCTGTAGGTCTGCCAATCCTTGCGTACTTGCGCCGCGCAATCCTGGGCCGCATCCAGCAACTGCTTTTTCCATTTCTTGCCTTCTCCGAAAGCGATCAGCTCATCGGCAATCGCCGATCCCTGGCGGCCGGAGCTGCGCAATTGCGCCCAGGCGACGATATTGCCCATGACTGTCATGACTTGCTGGATTTCGGCCAGCGTGTGGCGCGGCTGCTTGAGCGCGACCCGGTCTTCGCTGGGTTGCAGCCCGCGCAGCACATAAGCGGTCTTGCCCAGCATGACCGGCTGCAGGAACGCCATCGACACCGCCTGGCAGCGCCGCTGCAGCGACACCACGCGCTGCGCCTGGTTCTTCCATCTGGGTTGGGCCGCCTTCAGGTAAGGCGCCAACGATGAGGGCAGCGCCTGCTTCAAATCAAGCAGGTAGTTGCCGTCCGGCGAACCCTTGCCCTGCACCAGGATGGTGTAGCGGTCGACGCCCAGGCTGCCGGTGCCGGCGATGCGGCGCGCCACATCCAGCACCTTGTAGAAATCCGGATTGGGCTGTTCGGCGGCGAAGCGCTTCATGAATGCAGTGACTTTGGCGCGTTGCTTGTCTGAAGCCGGCAGCGCTTTCTTGCCATCCGTGTTCAGTACGCGCAGCTTGCCTTTGCGTACCGTGCGGGCATTCAGGTAATCGGCGCGCTGCCGGCCGCGCAAGCTGTTCAGCAAATCGCCGACCATGCCTTGCGCGGTATCGCGCTCGACCCAGCGCGGTTTACCCAGCGTCAAGGCGGCGCCGTAGGCGTCGATGAAGCTGCGGCACAGGATCCGGCTATCGGCGGCGCCGTTGGGCGCGGCATCGGCCGCAATCAGCACGCTGGTCAGCAGCCGCACCAGTTCCCAGCTGACCGGCGCCAGCGCGGCTTCATCGAAATCGTTGAGGTCGAAATAAGCCAGGCGGTTGTCGCCCTTGTAGCTGCCGAAATTTTCCAGGTGCAGGTCGCCGCAGATCCAGGCCAGCGGCGCAGAACGCATCACGCCGCTTCGCGGCAGGCGCTCATAGAACAAGTGGCAGGTCCCGCGCAGGAAAGTGAACGGATCGTTGCGGATATTCTTGTATTTCAGCTGCAGCCGCTGCGGATCGCGGCCTGCGTTGTATTCCTGGATGCGTTTTACTACATTCACCATGGCACGCCTCTTGAGGATGGGATCGGTTGCTTTGGAGCAGTGCCAATCTTACTGCATCATCTTGACAAAATGCTGACAAGAACGATGCGGCTTCCTCAGAGGCAGTCCTGGTTTACCAGACCCGGTACACGCGCCCGGTCTGTGCGCCTTCGACGCTGCGGCTGTATGCCTGGGCCACGCGGCTTGCCGGGGCCGCCTCGAAACCATAGAAGAACGGGCCGTAGACAGGCAGCGATTCTTCCAGCACCGTCGGATTGACGACATTGATGCGGATGCCGCGCTTGAGTTCGATCGCGGCGGCGCGCACAAAACCGTCCAGCGCCGCATTGACCGTGCTGGCGTTGACGCCTTGCAGGATAGGTTCGTCGCTGAGAATGCCGCTGGTGAGCGTGATCGAACCGCCGTCGTTCAGGTGGTGCTGCGCCACCAGCGCCAGGTTGATCTGACCCATCAGCTTGTCGCGCAGGCCGACTTCGAATTTCTCGGGCGTCAGTTCCTGCAGCGGGCCGAAATGCAGTTTGCCGGCGGTGGAGACGATCGCATCGATCTTGCCGATCTGCGCGAACAAGCCTTCGACGCTGCGGATGTCGGTGATGTCGACCTGGAATTGGCCGCTGCTGTTGCCGACCTGGATGATTTCATGGCGGCCGGCCAGTTGTTTGACGACTGCCTTGCCGATGGTGCCTGTGGCGCCGATAACTGCGATTTTCATGATGTGCTCCGTAAAAAGTGGGTAAGGAAGGAGATCCAGCGTTCATTGTGATTGCTTCTTTGTGGTAGATAAACAGCGTAATATTCATATTACTTAAAACCATTGGTGCGCAATAAGAAATATGGACAGACTGACCAGCATGCAGATTTTCGTCCGCGTGGTTGAAAAAGGCGGGTTTTCGGCGGCAGCGGAAGAAGCACGGATTTCGCCCACCATGGTGGGCAAGCACGTGCGCCAGCTGGAGGAGCAGCTCGGCGTGCGCCTGTTGAACCGCACCACGCGCCGCCAAAGCCTGACCGAGATCGGCCAGCTGTACTTTGAGCGCTGCAAGCAGGCCTTGCTGGAAATCGAAGCGGCCGACGCTTCGGTCAAGCAGATGCAGCTGCTGCCGCGCGGCGTGCTGCGGGTGACGGCGCCGGCCACTTTCGGCGGCCAGATGCTGGCCGCCGTGGTGCGCGCCTACCTGGAACGTTACCCGGATGTCGAACTCGACCTGTCCCTGAACGACCGCGTGGTCGACCTGGTGGAGGAGGGGTTCGAGGTGGCGATCCGGATCGGCGCGCTGCCCGATTCGACCCTGGTCGCGCGCCCCTTGCAGCCATATCGGGCGCTGGTTTGCGCGGCGCCGGAATACCTCGCGCGTTGCGGCACGCCGCAGACTCCGCAGCAATTGCGCGATCACAATTGCATGAGCTTCGTGCACGGCAACCATTACAACCGCTGGCGCTTTTCCAAGGACGGCGTGGAGCAGGAGGTGGAAGTGCACGGCAATTTCCGCGCCAACAACGGCCTGGCGCTACGCACCGCCGCCCTCAACGGCATTGGCATCATCATGCAGCCGGAAGCCTTGCTGTGCGGGGAAATTGCCGCGGGACGGCTGCGGCGCTTGCTGGTTGGCTATGAGCTGGAACACCGCGCCATGCACATCGTGGTGGCCTCGAACCGCAAGATGACGCCCAAACTGACGTCGTTCATCGAATTCGTGGTCGAACATTTCGGCCGGGACGCCGGATCGTTCACGGCGCCGGATTAAGGGGCCGTCAGGGAATAAGTTGAACATTTGCGCTGGCCGTAGCCGGCGCGCCGCTGCGTTAGCCGCCGCTTGCAGTGCTCGCACTGCGGCGCGTCGTCTGCCTTGCTTCGCATCCAGCTATGACCGCCCAAATATCCAACTTATTCCCTAACGGCCCCTAGCGCGGCAAACTGCGCACGCAAGAATGCCAGCAAAGCGCGCAGCGACGGCGACATGCTGCTGCGATGCGGATACACCATGCTGAGCGGTGTTTCTTCGCCGGTGAACTGTTCCAGGATGATTTCCAGGCGGCCGTCGGCTACATCCTGCCGCACGTCCAGCCAGGACTTGTAGGCGATGCCTACGCCTGCGACCGCCCAGGTCCTGGCGATGGCGGCGTCGTCGGTCATGCGGTCGCCGCGCACCTTGACGTCGACCGCGGTCTTGCCGGTGTAGAAGCGCCAGTTGTTGAACAAGCCGTGCTGCAGGTAGTACAGCAGGCAATTATGGCTGGCCAGGTCCTTCGGCACGCTGGGCCGGCCGTGTTTTGCCAGGTAGGAGGGCGCCGCCACGGCCACCCGGCGGCTGGGCGCGAGGATCTGCGACACCAGGGTCGAGTCGTCCAGCGGGCCGTAGCGAAAAGCCACATCCACCGGATCGCGGAACAGGTCCACCACGCGGTCGGAAAATTGCAGCGACAGGGTCACTTGCGGATGATTGTCCTGGAAGGCGTCCAGCCACGGCAGCAGTACATTGCGCCCGACATCGGACGGCATCGACAGCCGTAAATGACCGCTGACCGGGCCGCCGGCGGTGAGCAGGGCCTGGCCTTCCTGCAGCAGCGCCAGCGCCTGCCGGCTGTATTCCAGGAACAGGGTCCCTTCCGGCGTCAGCCGCATGCTGCGGGTCGAGCGCACGAACAGCCTGGTGTTGAGCTGCTGCTCCAGCCGCTTCAGGCTGGCGCTGGCGGTGGCCGGCAGCAGGTCGAGCTGGCGCGCCGCGTTCGACAGGCTGCCGAGATCGGCGGTGTGAATGAAAAGCTGGAGGTCGGTGGTCGAATACATTATCAAATATGGATTGAAAGTGAATCAAATCCAAGGCTATTTATAAAATAATTCAACATTATCATAATGGCTCTCATTCGATCGGATTGATCGTGAATCTGTGTTTATCCTCAGGAGCCCGCAAATGAAAGCCATCGCCTTAACCCGATACCTGCCCATCGAGAACCCCGAATCGCTGGTCGACGTCCAGCTCGACAAGCCGACGCCGCAAGGCCGCGACATCCTGGTCGAAGTCAAGGCCATCGGCGTCAATCCGGTCGACGTCAAAGTGCGGGCGCCCAAGGACGCCATCGAAAAAGCGCCGCGCGTGCTGGGCTGGGATGCCGCCGGCGTGGTGCAGGTGGTCGGACCCGAGGTCAGCGGTTTCAAGGCTGGCGACAGGGTGTTTTATGCGGGCGACATCACCCGCCCCGGCAGCAACAGCGAATTCCAGCTGGTCGACGAGCGCATCGTCGGCCATATGCCGCAATCGCTGTCATTCGAGCAGGCCGCCGCCTTGCCGCTGACCACGATCACCGCCTGGGAAGCGTTGTTCGAGCGCCTGCATGTGCCGCCCGCGGCGACGGCGTCGGCCAAATCCATCCTGATCATAGGCGGCGCCGGCGGCGTCGGTTCGATTGCGATCCAGCTGGCGGTCAAGGTCGCCGGCTTGAAGGTGATCGCCACGGCATCGCGGCCTGAGTCGGAAAAATGGGTGCGCGAGCTGGGCGCGCAGCATGTCATCAACCATTTCGGCGACCTGCCGGCGCAGCTCAAGCAGGAAGGTTTCGACAACGTCGACTATGTGCTGATCCTGAACGACACCGACCGCCATTTCCCGGCAGCGGCAGCAGCGGTAGCGCCGCAGGGGATGATCTGCACCATCGTCGAAAACGCTGCGCCGCTCGACGTCAGCCTGCTGAAAGCCAAGAGCGCCGGCTTCATCTGGGAATTCATGTTCACCCGCTCGATGTTCCAGACCGCCGACATGCAGCAGCAAGGCAACCTGCTGGACCAGGTGGCGCGCCTGATCGACAACCAGGTGATTGTCACCACGGTGAACCAGGTTTTGTCGCCGATTAATGCGGCCAACCTGCGCCAGGCCCATGCCACGCTGGAAGGCGGGCGCGCGATCGGCAAGATCGTGCTCAAGGATTTTTCTTGAACGCGAGGTTCCTCCAGATCGACAGCAGGCTTTCTGTGAATGAGGATGTAAGCACACGATTGCCGTGGCCGCTGAGATGATTGGAGTCGAAATAGAGCGGCTTGCCGCGATCGTCGTAGGCCGAGCAGGTAGCGCCGGGGCAGAGCAGCGGCAACGGGTCCCAGACAGTCAGGCCGGGATGTTCCCGTTGCAGCAAGTCCAGGAGTTGCATCTGCGGGGCACGCAGGCGTTCGAGCTGGACGCGTTCCATCGTCAGGCCGGGAGCGCAAACTGGGTTCATCTTGTTGAACCAGTCCGAGCAGCGGTTGGGCGGCGCCTTGAACAAGGGTTTGGGCGCGTCGATCAGGACCTGCACTTGCGCTGCTTCCAACCCCGCGAGGATGGCTGCGGCGGAGCTTCGGGCGCCTTCGTTCATCGAAGGTGTCAGCTCGGCCAGCGCTTCATTGACGACGGCATTCTCGCCGCGTTGCCACTCGCGGCCGTCGAGTTCGGGCATCCTGAGAGAGGCAAGGAAGACGATGTCGCCCGGTTTTGCCTGGGCCTCGATGGCTTTCAGGTCGGTTTCCCGGCGCTGGGCACACTTGGCCGGATCGGGACCGATCAGCGTGACCACGCCACAACCGCCCTGTTCGTATTCCAGCACCTTGATGCCGAGTTTCAGCGATACGATCTTCAGCATGGTGCGATAGGCGGCGGTATGCGAGTCGCCGATGACGAACAGCTGGCGCCCCTCCACCTGCGGATCATCGATCTTGCTGATTTCCTCCCGAGGAAAATGCCGGTACGCATACCAGGTGTAGGTGTCGCGTGTCTGGCTGAGTGACAGGCGGTCAGGGTTGTCCGAGATCCACAGCGCGGTCCATGAGAACAGGCCGAGCGCCATGAAGCTTGACGCGAATGCGACCCACGCGCGGCGCTGCAAAAGCGACTTGCCGCTGCGGATCGGCGTCTCGATCCAGTGATAGGAGGCGGCGGCGAGCGCTACGACAATCACGGGATAGAGGAGCTGGACGGCGAGGTGCTCCAGCCCCGTTGTCCAGCGCAAGAACACGGCGACCGGCCAATGCCAGAGGTAGAGCGAATAGGACAGCCGGCCAATATAGGTCGCCAACGGCGATTGCAGCAGGCGCTGCAGCGGGGAGAAGGGACCTTCGGCCCGCAGCACCAGCGCCGCGATCATCAGCAGCGAGCCTGACACCGTTGCCAGCGCCCAGGGGAAGGGGAACTGATTGCGCCCGGCGAAAAGAAACCCCGCCATGACGAGCGCGAGGCCGGCCGGCAGCAAGACGTGGGCCAGCCATCTGGGGCGTGCTGAAAAGCGCCTTGCGCCGATGACTTGGAAGAGCATGGCGCCCGCCGCCAATTCCCAGAACCGGCTTGGCAGCAGGTAAAAGGCTGAGAGCGGCTCGGCGCGTGTCTGGAAGGCGCTGATCGCCAGCGAAGCCAGGGCCAGGACCGGCAGAATAGCCCACACCATCGTGGTCTGTTTCCTATATCGAAGCCACACGAAATAAATCGCGGGAAAGATGACATAGAACTGCTCCTCCACGGCCAGCGACCAGGTATGCAGGTAGGGATTGAGCTCGGCGCTCGGTGAAAAATAAGTGTCCGTGTTCCAGGCCAGCACGAAATTGCTGAATCCAAAGAAGGCCGCAAGTCCAGTGCGGTTCATCAGCTCGCTAAGCCAGAATTGCGGCATGAACATCGCCGATGCCAGGAAGCTGGCAAACAGGACAACCAGGAGCGCAGGCAGGATGCGCAGGAAACGCCTGCGATAAAAATCCTTCAGATAATCGGCAAATCCCAAGTCGGCCCGCTCGAAACGCTCGGAAAGGGATTGGCTGATGACATAACCGGAGATCACGAAGAACATGTCGACGCCGGTGAAGCCGCCAGGAAGAATGCCTAGGAAGTTGGCGTGAAAGATGATGACGGAGAGCACGGCGATGGCGCGCAGGCCGTCGATTGCAGGAATGTAGGCTGGAGAGGGGTGGGGCATCGTGCGGAGTAGATGGATTGTAATTGGTAAAAGATTAACATGAATGGGTAGCCTGCCTTGTCCTGGCCGATTTTTTATTCTTTTTGCCTATCTCGCTTCAGCGAGTTTTAATTAAAACAACGAGTTATGCGCTCGCCGCGGCTTTTGTCCGGTTTGGCGGCAAGGTGATTTTGTCATCAACCCTGGGGCGCTGGGCGGGCCGGCACTGTATAATGGCGGCTTCTGATTTAACCCGCAGCAACGCTGCATCAACTCCCTCCTCGCCATGTTGATTTTGCCCGGTTCCAACGCTCTGCCTGCCTTCCGTTCCCAACGTCTTCTAGCCCAGTTACAAGCGATCGACAGCAATGTCGTCGAAGTGACCGGGCGTTTTGACCATTTTGTCGATGCCTCGACCGTGCTCAGCCAGGACGATATCGGCCGCCTGAACGCCTTGCTGACCTATGGCGATCCATTCACTGCAGGCGAAGGCGGCGAAGAATTCATCGTGATTCCGCGGTTCGGCACCATCTCGCCATGGGCCAGCAAGGCCACCGACATCGCCCATAACTGCGGCATGGCGCATATCAAGCGCATCGAACGCGGCATTGCCTACCAGGTGAAACTGAAGAGCGGCTTGCTGGGCGGCGCCAAGAAACTCAGCGACGACAGCGTGCGCGCCATCGCCGACGTGCTGCACGACCGCATGACGGAAACCGTCTTGCGCAGCGCCGAACAGGCGGCCGGCCTGTTCCGCGAACTGGATGCCAAGCCTCTGGCGTTCGTGGACTTGCTGGCGGGCGGCAAGGGCGCCCTGGAACAGGCCAACAGCGAGCTGGGCCTGGCGCTGTCGGACGATGAAATAGATTACCTGCTGGCCGCCTTCACCAGCGCCAAGCGCAATCCGACCGATGTCGAGCTGATGATGTTCGCGCAAGCCAACAGCGAACATTGCCGCCACAAGATTTTCAACGCCGACTGGGTTATCGACGGCGCAGCGCAGGACAAGTCATTGTTCGCGATGATCAAGAACACCCACCAGCTGCAGCCGAAAGGCACGATCGTCGCCTATAGCGACAATTCCTCGATCATCGAAGGCGCCACCGTGTCGCGCTTCTACGCGCGCGGCGCGGCGGAAGGCAATACCTATCGTGCTTCGGATGAGCTGACGCACATCCTGATGAAAGTCGAAACGCATAACCATCCGACCGCGATTTCGCCGTTTCCCGGCGCCTCCACCGGCGCCGGCGGCGAGATCCGCGACGAGGGCGCAACCGGCCGCGGCGCCAAGCCGAAAGCTGGCTTGACCGGTTTCACCGTATCCAACCTGCTGCTGCCGGATGCGCAGCAAGCTTGGGAGAATTCAGCTGACGTCAGTGCCAGCGACGCCACCGCTGCCGGCCAGTCGGATGCAAGCCAGTACGGCAAGCCGGAGCGCATCGCTTCGGCCTTGCAGATCATGATCGACGGTCCGCTTGGCGGCGCTGCGTTCAACAATGAATTCGGCCGGCCCAACCTGGGCGGTTATTTCCGCACCTACGAACAGAACGTCGGCGGCAATGTGCAGGGTTACCACAAGCCGATCATGATCGCCGGCGGCATCGGCAGCATCTCCGACAAGCACACCAAGAAGAACGAACTGCCGGTCGGCAGCCTGCTGATCCAGCTGGGCGGTCCCGGCATGCGCATCGGCATGGGCGGCAGCGCGGCATCGTCGATGGCCACCGGTTCGAATACCGCCGACCTCGATTTCGATTCGGTCCAGCGTGGCAATCCAGAAATGGAACGGCGCGCCCAGGAAGTGATCAACGCCTGCTGGGCCATGGACGACAAGAATCCTATCCTGTCGATCCATGACGTCGGCGCCGGCGGCTTGTCCAACGCTTTCCCGGAAATCACCAACGACGCCAAGCGCGGCGCGATTTTCGATTTGCGCAAAGTACCGCTGGAAGAAAGCGGCATGGCGCCCAAGGAAATCTGGAGCAATGAATCGCAGGAACGCTATGTGCTGGCGATCGCGCCGGAAAGCCTGCCGCTGTTCGAGTATTTCTGCCAGCGCGAGCGCTGCCTGTTCGCGGTGGTCGGCACGGCTACCGAAGAGCGCCAGCTGAAGGTGATCGATCCGCAGCACAGTGATAGTCAAATGAGCAATCCGGTCGACATGCCGATGGACGTCCTGCTCGGCAAGCCGCCCAAGATGCAGCGCGACGTCATTCGCTTGAATCCGACCTTGCCGGCGGTCGACCTGACCGGCATGGACCTGCTGGAAGTCTCGCAGCGCGTGCTGAAGCTGCCGACGGTGGCCGACAAATCCTTCCTGATTACCATCGGCGACCGTACCGTGGGCGCGACTTCGGTGCGCGACCAGATGGTCGGCCCATGGCAGATCCCGGTCGCCGACTGCGCGGTCACCAGCATGAGTTTCGAGGGCTACCTGGGCGAAGCGATGGCGATGGGCGAGCGTACGCCGCTGGCGGTCATCAATGCCGCCGCATCGGGCCGCATGGCGGTCGGCGAAGCCTTGACCAACATCGCTGCCGCGGCGATTGCCGATATTTCCGACGTCAAGCTGTCCGCCAACTGGATGGCTGCCTGCGGCCAGCCAGGCCAGGACGCCGCCTTGTTCGATACCGTCAAGGCGATCGGCATGGAGTTGTGCCCGGCGCTGGGCATCAGCATCCCGGTCGGCAAGGATTCGCTGTCGATGCGCACTACCTGGAATGACGACGGCCAGGCCAAGGCGGTGACCTCACCGGTGTCGCTGATCGTCTCCGCATTCGCGCCGGTGAGCGATGTGCGCCGTTCGCTGACGCCGCAGCTGCGCACCGATCTCGGCGATACCGCCATCATCCTGGTCGACCTCGGCCGCGGCAAGAACCGCATGGGCGCTTCGGCGCTGACCCAGGTGATGCAGCAGATCGGCAATGAAACGCCGGACGTCGACAGTGCGGAAGACCTGAAGGCTTTCTTCGCCGCGATCCAGCAATTGAACAGCGAACAGAAACTGCTGGCCTACCATGACCGTTCCGACGGCGGCCTGTTCACTTCCTTGTGCGAGATGGCGTTCGCCGGCCACAGCGGCCTGTCGATCAATCTCGATATCCTGACCATGGAAAGCGAGCACGCAGCCGACTGGGGCGATTCCAAGAACTGGACCGGCCAGGTGGCCGAGCGCCGCAATGAACTGACCTTGCGCGCGCTGTTCAGCGAAGAACTGGGCGCGGTGCTGCAAGTGCGCGCCGAACAGAAGTCGGAAGTCATGAACGTGCTGCGCAGCTTCAACCTCGGCGCTTGCAGCCACATCATCGGCAAGCCGAACACGCGCGACGTCATCGAGTTCAGCCGCGACGCCAAGACCATCTACAGCCAGACCCGCATAGCGCTGCAGCGCCTGTGGAGCGAAACCAGCTGGCGCATCGCCCGCCTGCGCGACAATCCGGCCAGCGCCGATGCCGAATACGACCGCATCCTGGATGCCGCCGATCCTGGCATCACGCCGGTCGTGCCGTTCGACCTGCAAGACAATATCGCCGCGCCTTTCCTCAACCTGGCGGCCAAGCCGCGCGTGGCGATCTTGCGCGAGCAGGGCGTCAACTCGCATGTAGAGACTGCTTATGTCATGCACCAGGCCGGTTTCTCCGCGGTCGACGTCCACATGAGCGACCTCATCGCCGGCCGCGCGCGGCTCGACGATTTCAAGGGTTTCATCGCGGTCGGCGGTTTCTCGTACGGCGACGTGCTGGGCGCCGGCGAGGGCTGGGCCAAGACGATCCTGTTCAACGCCAAGCTGGCGGAGCAGTTCTCGCTGTTCTTCCAGCGCGGCGACACCTTTGCGCTGGGCGTCTGCAACGGCTGCCAGATGATGAGCAACCTGAAGGCGATCATCCCCGGCGCCCAGGCATGGCCGAAGTTCACCCGCAACAAGTCGGAAAAATTCGAGGCGCGTTTCTCGATGGTGCAGGTGGAATCGTCGCCATCGATTTTCCTGCAAGACATGGCCGGCACCCAAAGCGCCATCGCCATCGCCCACGGCGAAGGTTTTGCCGATTTCTCGCAAACCGGCGATATCAAGGAAGCGCTGGTCGCCATGCGCTTTGTCGACAACAAGGGGCAGGTGAGCGAAGCTTATCCGTACAACCCGAACGGTTCGCCGCAAGGCATCACCGCGGTGACTACGCCGGACGGCCGCTTCACGGTCTGCATGCCGCACGCCGAGCGGGTGTTCCGCACCGTGCAGCAATCGTGGCACCCTGATTCGTGGGGCGAGGATTCGCCATGGATGCGCATGTTCCGCAATGCGCGCAAGTGGGTGGGATAATCGCCAGGCCGGCTGGCCATGCCGTTCGCGGCATGGCCGGGGCATAAAAAAAGCGCTCCGAGGAGCGCTTTTTCATTTACTGCGGTTTTGCTGTTGCCGGGGTCTTATTGCACCTTGGCTTTGGCGCGCAGATCAGCTTGGTAAGCTTGCAGTTTTTTCTGTTGCAGGGCTTCAGTGATTTGCGGTTTGACTTCAGCCAAAGTAGGAATCTTGGCTGCGCGTACTTCTTCCAGCTTGATCACGTGGTAGCCGAACTGGGTCTTGATCGGCGTTTCGGTCAATTGGCCAGGCTTCAAAGCCACCAGCGCATCGGAGAAAGGCTTCACGAAAGAAGCTGGAGTCGCCCAGCCCAGGTCGCCGCCGTTGGCTGCCGAACCTGGATCTTTCGATTGTTTGGCCAGGTCTTCAAACTTGCCGCCGGCTTTCAGCTTGGTGATGACGGATTTTGCATCGGCTTCGTTTTCAACCAGGATATGGCGAGCGTGATATTCCTTGTCGCCGGCTTGCGCCTTGAACTTGTCGTATTCAGCCTGGATGTCGGCATCCTTGATCGGGTTCTTCTTGACGAAGTCGGCAACCAGGGCGCGGATCAGGATCGATTGGCGGGCGATGTCGGCTTGCGCCTTGACGTCGGCGTTATTGCCCAAGCCCAGCTTGTCGGCTTCCTGGATCAGCACTTCGCGGTTGATCAGTTCGTCCTTGACCATGCTGCGCAGTTCCGGGGTGTCGGCTTGGCCGCCTTGCGCGGACAATTGCTTGACCATCATGTCGGCGCGCGACGAAGGGATTGCCTTACCATTCACGACTGCAAGGTTTTGGGCCATAACAGGCAAAGTCGCTGCTGCAAAAAGTACCACCAGTAAACGTGAAGGTTTAAATGTCATTATCAAATCCTAAATTGGGGAGGTTGTTAATAAATCAATGCGAGGCAAGGGCAGAATAACTGAAGTGTGTTTGAAGGGCAATTATTCTTTAAGATCACTTATGTTTTACGCAGCTTTGGTTTCAGATGGAGCCAGTGCAGTGATAGCCAATGCATGAATTTCAGTTTGCATCATATCAGCCAAGCAATCATACACCAGCCTATGCCGATTTAAGCGGTTTTGTCCTTCAAAAACTGCGCAAACTATCCGTACTTTATAGTGTCCGCCGCCTGATGCAGCACCGGCGTGTCCCACATGCAGCGCCGATTCGTCCTCAACTATACATTCCGACGGCGCCAGCGCCGCTGTCAATTTGTTACGAATGGTATCAAGTCTTGGGTTCATCTGGGTCCTTGATGTATTTGGAGAGCAGGATGCTTTGGCCGATCACGAAGGCAAACATCAGTCCCATGCCGCCGAACAGCTTGAAGTTGACCCAGGTAGCGGTCGGGAAATTGAAGGCGATGTACAGGTTCAGGCAGCCCATGGCGATGAAGAAGGCGATCCAGGCAAAGCCGACCCGCGGCCAGATCGGGTCGGGCAGGGCGATCTGCTTTTCCATCATGGTGCGGATCAGGTTCTTCTTGAGCAGCACCTGGCTGATCAGCAATGCCGCCGCGAATGCCCAGTACAAGACGGTCGGCTTCCATTTGATGAAGGTTTCGTTATGGAAGTAGATGGTGGCGCCGCCGAAGACGCAGATGATGACCAGGGATACCCACAGCATCGCATCGACTTTTTTCCGGCGCAGCAGCAGGTAGCCGATTTGCGCAATCGTGGCGACGATCGCCACCGCGGTAGCCAGCAGCACCGGCGCTTGCGTGGCGGTGACCACGCCGCCGGACACGAAACCCGACAGGTACTGGCTGACCAGTGCCTGGGCAGCATCGGCGTTGCCTTCGCTCCATTTGAAGATACCGAAAAAAAGGATTACCGGGAACAGGTCGAACAGGAACTTCATGGGTGTTTTTGCTTTCAGTCAGGATAAATGGTGGTCAGCGCGTGCATCAGCCGGCGGGATCAAAACGCAGCGACGCCGAATTGATGCAGTAACGCAGGCCGGTTGGCGGCGGGCCGTCGGGAAATACGTGGCCGAGATGGGCGTCGCACACCTTGCATAAAATTTCAGTGCGCATCATGCCATGGCTGCGGTCGACGCGCTCTTCGACATTGTCAGGATTGATCGCCTTGAAATAGCTCGGCCAGCCGCAGCCGGAATCGAACTTGGCGTCCGATTCGAACAAGGGCGTGCTGCAGCATACGCAGGTATAGACGCCATGCTCGTGATGATCCCAGAACTTGCCGGTGAACGCCCGTTCGGTGGCGGCGTGGCGGGTTACTTCGTATTCCATCGGTTCCAGCTCGGCGCGCCATTCGGCGTCGGTTTTGATGACTTTGCTGCTCATAACGTTTTAATCCAATCTAGGACGAACAACTGACTTCCAGCCCGCGCGCCCAGTCAGGGGGCAATTCGGCGTACCGGGCATGTTGCGGCTGTTCGTCAAACGGGTTTTCAAGAATCTGCTGCAGTTTCCTGACTTCCGAGAAGTCTTTCTCCTGCGCTCTTTCGATAGCGGTTTGCGCCAAATAGTTTCGCAACACATATTTGGGGTTGCTTGCATCCATGGCAAGCTTGCGGCTCCGGTCCTGGCTGTTTTCCAGTTTCAGGCGCGCCCGGTATTGTAACGCCCAGGCGTCAAATGCCGCACGGTCGATAAACAGGTCGCGCAGGGCTTCGTCGCCGCCGCTGCCGTCCAGGCGCAAATTGCCGAGCCGGCGGAAAAACAGGGTGAAATCGACGTGGCTGCCCTGCATCAGGGCAAACATGGCGTCCAGCAATTTATCGTCGTCAGGCTGGCGCGACGCCAGGCCCAGCTTGGCATGCAGCAATTCATCCAGCTTGGCGCCGTATATGGCCTGATAGTTGCCCAGCGCAGCTTCGGTTTCCTCGACGCTGCCGATCAGCGGCAACAGCGCCTGGCCCAGGGCAAAGCAGTTCCAATGGCCGATCTGCGGCTGCCTGGCGTAGGCGTAGCGGCCTTGCTGGTCGGTATGGTTGCAGATATGGCCCGGGTCGTAGGCTTCCATGAAGCCGAACGGGCCGTAATCCAGGGTCAGGCCGAGGATCGACATGTTGTCGGTATTCATCACGCCGTGCATGAAGCCGACCGCCTGCCATTGCGCCATCAGCTGCGCGGTGCGGCGTGTCACTTCGGCCAGTAGCGCCTGGTAAGGATTGCTTGCCGCCTGCAGTTCCGGGTAAAAACCGGCGATCACATGGTCGGCCAGGGTTTTCAGTTCCTCGCGGCGGTTGTTGTAATACCAGTGCTCGAACGAACCGAAGCGCACGAAGCTGGGCGCCATGCGCGTCACCACGGCGGTGGTTTCGGGCCGCTCCCGCATCGCCAGCTGGTCGGAACCGATCACCGACAAGGCGCGCGAAGTAGGGATGCCAAGCGCCGCCATGGCTTCCGAGCACAGGTATTCGCGGATCGACGAGCGCAGCACGGCGCGGCCGTCGCCCATGCGCGAATAGGGCGTTGCGCCGGATCCTTTGAGCTGCAGCTCCAGCCGCCCGCCGTCGCTGGCGGCGACGTCGCCCAGCAGGATGGCGCGGCCGTCTCCCAATTGCCCGGCCCAGACGCCGAACTGGTGGCCGGAATAGACTGCCGCCAACGACTGTGAATCGGCGGCGGCGCGGTTGCCGGAGAACGTCTGGATGAAGTCCTCGCTGGCGCATGCCGGCGGCGCCAGTCCGATCAGCTGCGCGGCTTGTTCGCTGGCGGCGACCAGGTAGGGCGCGGGCAGCGGTGTCGGCGCAAGCCTTGTATAAAAGGCAGCGGGCAGGCTGGCAAATGCGTTGGCGAAGCGTAGATGCGCGATTCCGGTCGCTTCGGGGAAAGCCAGGCGGTTGTTCATGACTGCATTGATCCTGATGGCAAGAAGGGAAAATCCAAGTATCGCACGGCGGCCGTTTACCGTTTTTATTCGGCTGAAGCGAAGGCTCTGGCGGCCAAGGTCCTGGCGTGATCGCGGATGTCGATCTGCCATGGTTCGCTCAATTCTTCGAAGCGCGACTGGTCGCCGGCAAAAAAGGCGCGCGTCGCCTCTTCAAAATTGGCCTGGTTGCCGGCCATGGCTGACATGAAACGGTAAGCGTATTCTTGCGCCTTGCGTACCTGGTCGCGCTCTTCGCTACGACGTTTTGCATCTTCGACCAGCTTGCGCAGCGCCACCGAAGCGCCGCCCGGCTGCTGGTTGAGCCAGGCCCAGTGACGCGGCAGCAGGGTGACCTCGCGGCCGACGACGCCCAGTTTCGGACGTCCCGGGCCACGCGCCGTTTCCTGCGCGTCGACGCTTGTTTCTGCTGCCGCGGCGACGGCTTCCGTAGCGGACAGGCGCTGCAATACCTGCTCGGCGCTGCCGCGGAAATCGATTTCGACCTGTTCGCTGGTGACGCCGTCGAAGATCAAGATGCTTGCCGAGTCATTCCGGTCGATCAGTTCTTTTGCTTTCAGCGCCACCAGCTCCAGCTGGCCGGAAGCAATACGGTTGGCGCCGGCAAAGGCGATAACCTGGTGCGGGGTAATCTGGTTCATCGGATTCTCGTGATCTGTTTAGGTGAGTTAATATTACCCTGGTTTAATTGATGGGTCAATATTACCTTGGTAAAAATATTCGACTGACATTAACCATGGCCGGCAAACCGGCGGCCGGCGAACCGGTGGCCGGCGAACCGGTGGCCGGCAAACCGGTGGCCGGCAAACCGGTGGCCGGCAAACCGGTGGCCGGCAAACCGGTAGAATGCCGCACTGCCTGTCATTACCGTCTCTCATTACCGTCTCTCATCATCCTGCGCAATGGAATTTACCCTCATTACTTTGCTCAACGGCCTCAGCTACGGCTTGCTGCTGTTCCTGCTGTCGTCGGGACTGACGCTGATTTTCAGCATGCTGGGCGTGCTCAATTTCGCGCATGCGAGTTTTTACATGCTGGGCGCGTATTTCGCCTATGCGATCAGCACCAGGCTGGGCTTCTGGCCGGCGCTGCTGCTGGCGCCGCTGCTGACCGGCCTGCTGGGGGCGCTGGTCGAGCGCTTCGGACTGCGCCATGTGCGGCGCCATGGGCAGGTAGCGGAGCTGCTGTTTACTTTCGGCCTGTCTTACCTGATCGTCGAGCTGGTGCAGCTGGCCTGGGGCAAAGCGGCGCTGCCGTATGCGATTCCGGCGCAGCTGGATGGCCCGCTATTCACGTTTTATGCCACCACGTTTCCCATCTACCGCGGCTTCATGATGCTGCTGGCGTTGCTGGTCTTGCTGACAGCGGCCTGGCTGCTGAAACGTTCGCGCATCGGCCTGCTGATCCAGGCGGCGCTGACGCATCCGCAGATGGTGGAAGCGCTCGGGCATGACGTGCCGCGGATTTTCACACTGGTGTTTGCGGCCGGTTGCAGCCTGGCTGGGTTGGCGGGCGTGGTCGGCGGCAATGCCTTTGTCACCGAGCCGGGCATGGCGGCCGGGGTCGGCAGCATCATTTTCGTGGTGGTGGTGGTCGGCGGCCTCGGTTCGCTGCGCGGGGCGTTCATGGCTTCGCTGCTGATCGGGATCCTGCAGACGTACGCGGTGGCGCTGGATGTATCCCTGGCCGGCGCCCTGGCGCATTGGGGCGTGGCGCTCAATCCTGATGCAGCCGCCTACCCGCTGCTGCAACTGACGCTGGCCCAGCTGGCGCCGGTGTTGCCGTACCTGCTGCTGGTGCTGGCCATGCTGCTGCGCCCGCGCGGCTTGTCCGGGGTGCGCGACTGATGGACATGCGCTTGACACGAAAATGGGCCTGGATGGCGTTTGCATTGGTGCTGCTGGCCGCGCCCTGGGTGTTCCAGCAAAGCGCCGCGCTGTCGCTGCTGTCGCAATGCGGCAGCATGATGATCCTGGCGCTTTCCTACAACATGCTGCTCGGGCAGGCCGGCATGCTGTCGTTCGGACACGCCATGTATTCGGGGCTGGCCGCTTTTGCCGCCGTGCACGTGATGAACCGATGGGCTGGCGGCAGTCCCGCCGCGCTGGTGCTGGTGCCGCTGGTCGGCGGCTGCGCCGGTTTGCTGTGCGGCGCTGTTTTCGGTTTTGTCACTACCCGTAAAGCGGGCACTGCCTTGTCCATGATCAGCCTGGCGCTGGCCGAACTGGCGGCGGCCGGCGCCTTGATGCTGCCGGGATGGTTCGGCGGCGAGAGCGGGATCAGCGCCGATCGTGTGCTCGGCGCGCCGCTGCTGGGCATCGACTTTGCTTCGCAGCTGCAGGTGTATTACCTGATCGCTTTCTGGCTGTTCGTATCCGCCGCCGCCATGTACGGGCTGACGCGCACGCCGCTGGGCCGCATCGCCAACGCCGTGCGCGACAATCCCGAACGGGCGGCATTCATCGGCCACGATCCGCGCCGCGTGCGTTACCTGATGTTCATGCTGTCGGCGTTCTTCGCCGGCATCGGCGGTGCGCTGGCGGCGATCAATTTTGAAATCGCCAGCGCCGAAAACCTGGGTTTGCTGCGTTCGTCGCAGATCCTGCTGTTTACCTTTATCGGCGGCATCGCCTATTTCTTCGGCCCGATGTTAGGCGCGCTGGCCGGCGTGCTGTTTTCCGCCCTGTCGACATACACGCGAGGCTGGCAGCTGTATCTTGGCCTGCTGTTTGTGATCGTCGTGCTGTTTGCGCCCGGCGGCATCGCCGGCGTCCTGGTGAAAGCGCTGGCGATGCGGCGGCGGCCGGCGCTGCCGTCCTTGCTGCGTTCGGCCGGGTGGCTGCTGCTGGCAGGCTGCTCCGTGCTCTTGATTGAAATGCTGTACCGACGGGCGGGCGGTGTATGAGCGCGAATGACCTGCCTGTCGTCCTGGAGCTGCGCAACCTGCGCAAGCATTTCGGCAATACGCAGATCATCCGCGGCGCGGACCTGCAGTTGAAACAGGGCGAACGGCTGGCGTTGATCGGCCCCAACGGCGCCGGAAAATCGACCCTGTTCAACCTGGTCTCAGGCCGTACCGCCGCCAGCAGCGGCGAGATCCTGCTGCGCGGACGCAACATAAACGGCCTCAGTCCGTTCCAGGTCAACCGGCTCGGCCTGGCGCGCAGTTTTCAGGTCTCCAATATATTCCCGCAGCTGAGCGTCCGGGAAAACCTGCGTGCCGCGGTGCTGTCGTCGCACGGCTACCGTCATGTTTTCTGGCGCCGCCTGTCGGCCCTGCGCGCAGTCAGCCAGCGTACCGAAGAAGTGCTGCGGCAATGCGGTTTGCAAGCCGAGTGCGACACCCTCGGCGGCGACCTCAGCTATGCCGCCCAGCGCGCGCTGGAAATCGGCATCACGATCGCCGGCGACGCCGGCCTGATCCTGCTGGACGAACCCACCGCCGGCATGAGCCGGGATGAATCGGCTGCCGCCGCCGAGCTGATCCGCAGCGTCAGCGCCGGCAAGACCTTGCTGATGATCGAGCACGACATGGATGTGGTGTTCGGGCTGGTGGACCGCATCGCGGTGCTGGTCGACGGACGGATCATCGCTTGCGATACGCCTGCGGCCATCCGCGGCAACCGCGCGGTGCAGGACGCCTACCTGGGCAATGCGGAGGCGGCGCCATGACGGCCATGCTCGAAGTGCGCGGCTTGCACGCTTTCTACGGTCAAAGCCATGTCTTGCACGGCGTCGATCTTGATGTCGGGCCAGGCGAGATCGTCAGCCTGCTGGGGCGCAACGGCGCCGGCCGTTCCTCGACCCTGAAAGCGATCATGGGCATGCTGCGCAGCAGCGGCTCGGTGCGCTTCGACGGGATCGAGCTGAACGGCTTGAAAACTTTCCGCATCGCCCGCCAGGGCCTGGCTTACGTGCCGGAAGAGCGAGCCGTGTTTCCGACCCTGACGGTGGAGCAGAATCTGCTCCTGGGCCAGCAGCGCGAGCGGGTGGCGATGGACGACATGTGGCGGCTGATGCCGCAGCTGGCGGCGCGCAGGCATGTGGCCGCCGGCCTGTTGTCCGGCGGCGAACAGCAGATGCTCAGCCTGTGCCGCAGTCTCATGGGCAAGCCGCGGCTGGTGATGGTGGACGAGCCGACCGAAGGCCTGGCGCCGCACGTGGTGCAAGCGGTGGCGCAGCATTTGCTGGCGTTGCGGGCGCAAGGACTGGGTGTGTTGCTGGTCGAGCAGAAGCTTGGCATCGCGCTGGACATATCCGACCGTGTGCTGGTGATGGGGCACGGGCAGGTCGTGTTTACCGGTACGCCGGCCGAATTGCGCGCCAATCCTGAAGTGCGGCGGAAGTGGCTGGAAGTCTGAAGTGTAGATGGGCGCCCGAAGTTCGGCGATGCCCATCAGGCCGCATAACTCTTCAATCATAAGATCACTGATGCGTGGGGTGGAAAGAATCTGCGGCTGCATCGAATACCATTTGCTGTGCGTATCGCCGAAACTATCTTTGGTTGAATAAATCAGCGTTTCCCTAATCTGGTTTTATCCGTAAACCTCGCCTCTCAGTCAGCTATCGTTTTAAATCCAGGTTTATTACAAATACAAAAATAACACGCATCGCAAGTGTTATTTGATGGTCATCAAATGTTATTTGACTGACAATGTTTCTCGTGTAAAAATACGAAAAATAAATGCATGGCAACGGGATATCTACCGCAAAAATTCCAAGTTCATTGTGTCCGTTGAGCAATCACCTTTAAGTCTCTGCTGATCAAAAGTCAGCGCCATCCGTGTGGTTGTTCAATTCGAACATCCAAACAATTTTTATATGAAAAAAAGGAGTAAATATGGCAATTGATGTCTATTTGAAAATCGAAGGCATTAAGGGGGAATCCACCGACGACATTCACAAAGACTGGATCGAATGCAAATCGGTGCAATGGGAAGTGTTACAGCCAAAATCGGCCTCATCATCGACTGGCGGCGGCCATACGGCAGAACGTTGCGAACACAAAGATATTGTGCTCACCAAGATCGCGGATTCGGCATCTCCGCTGCTGCTGCAAAATTGCTCGTCCGGCAAAACCATCCCAAGCGCCAAATTTGAATTCCTGCGCGCTGACGGCAAAGGGGACCGTATCAAGTATTTTGAAGTCGAGCTGGAAAACATCCTGATTTCCAACGTTGCTCCGGTCGTCGCTGAGGGCGAGGTTCTGAGCGAAAGCGTGAGTCTGAAATATTCGAAGGTCAAATGGAAGTACACCCAGCAAAAAATGGGCGGCGGCTCGGGCGGCAATACATCTGGCGGCTGGGATCTATCGACCAACAAGATTGCTTAATTCGTTGCACCGTTCAAGCGCGCCGTGGCACGTTGATGCACGGTGCCGCTTTCAAAAGCGCCCGGATCAATGGGCGCCTTCCTTCACCCAATATAGCGTGCGATGAATTCGAACACACTATTCGGCGCAATCGCCGGCCTGACCGAAGCCAACCGTCCCATCCGCCTGCGCCTGTCGCAAGAAAAAGGCGTCGTTGACGATGTGTTGCTGGTCAAGCATGTGCGCGGCGTGGAACGAATCTGCGGCGGTATCGAATACCATTTGCTGTGCGTGTCCACCCAGGCCAATCTGCCCACCAAACAGTTCATCGCGATGCCGGTAGAACTGCAGTTCGTCACCGACTCCGGCGGCATGCGCTCCGTGTGCGGCATTGTCGATGGTGTAGTTGCCGGCGAAGCCGATGGCGGTCTTGCCAGTTACCAGTTGATCGTGCGCGACGCGCTGGCGATCATGGAAAAGAGCTGCAACACCCGCATCTTCCGCAACAAGAGCGAAGTCGAGATTACGGAAATCATGCTCGGCGACTGGCGCCAGAAAAATCCTATTCTGGCACGCGCCTTCGATTTCGAGTTGTCGAACTTGCAGGGAAATTACCCGCAAAAAGAATTCACGATGCAGTACAACGAATCCGACGCGGCGTTCTTGCGTCGTTTGTGGAAACGGCGCGGCCTGTCGTGGTTTTTTCAGCCCGGTCAATCCAGTGCCGCCGGCAGCGACCAGACCCCAGGGCATACCCTGGTGCTGTTCGACGATTCCTGGTCCTTGAAACAAAACAGTGCCGGGACCGTACGCTACCATCGCGATGACGGCACCGAACAGCGCGATTGCATCACCGCATGGCATAAACTGCGCAATCTGACCGCAGGCAACGTCACGCGCCAGAGCTGGGACTACAAGACGGCGCGCATGAGCAGCGCCAACCTGCTCGGCACCAATGACCAGGGCGTGCTGGGCAATCGCTTTGCCCGCACGCTCAACGATACGCTGCTTGAGGCGCCCCACATCGGCGACAACGCCGCCGATTACACCAGCCTCGGCACTTTGCGCATCAAGCGTCATGAATACCGCACAAAATGCTATCAGGCCGAAAGCGGCGTGCGCGACCTGTGCGTCGGCGAATGGGTTGCCGTTACCGGCCACGCCGGTATCGACAGCCATCCGGTCAAGGAACGCGAATTCGTCATTACGGAACTGTGGGTCGAAGCAGAGAACAATCTGCCTTATACCGTCGGCGAACGTGCGCAGCGTCTGTTTGCGCTGAACCAGTGGGGCATAGGCAACAGCAACCGGGAATCGGCGCTGGGCCAGGCCAATGCCGAACGTGGCGTCCGCTACACCAATCAATTCACCTGTGTGCGGCGTGACATTCCCATCGTGCCGGCCTACGACCCCCGCATCGATCTGCCGCGCGCCGATGCGCAGGATGTGGTTGTCGTCGGCCCGGAAAATGAGGAAGTGTTTTGCGACAATCTCGGCAGAGTGAAGGTAAGGTTTCCTGGCGTCCGGCCGGAAGAACGCGCAACGCCGCAACTGGCCAGCACCGGCGTCACGGAACATGACTCGGCCTGGGTACGGGTTGCGACCTCCTGGGCCGGCGCGCAATGGGGCGCGATCTCGCTGCCGCGCATCGGCACCCTGTGCCGATTGGGGTTCCTGGGAGGCGACCCCGATAAACCGATCATTACCGGCGCCGTGCACGGCGGCACCACGCCGCCGCCCAGCTTTAGCCGCACCAGCAGCTTGCCGGGTGATCGCTACCTGTCTGGCATCGTCAGCAAGGAAGTCCGGGGGAAACGGGCGAATCAGCTGCGCATCGACGACTCGCCTGGCCAGATCTCCGTGCAATTGGGCAGCGGGCACGCCGCGACACAGCTCAATCTCGGCTACCTGACTCACCCGCGCAGCAACGGCAAAGCGACGGCACGCGGCGACGGCTTCGAACTGGCCACGAATGAAAGCGGCAGCCTGCGTACCGCGAAATCCCTGCTGATTTCAGCCTGGAAGCGGCTCGATGCCAGCGGCAGCCAATTGAGCAGCGAAGAACATATCGCGCTCATGCAGGACTGTCTGGACCTGTTTAAATCTCTGGGCCAGTATGCCGCCGAGCACCAGGCGCTGGCCCTGGATGACGCGCCACAGGCTGCGCTCAGGGATGACATCAACAGCGCGGCCGCTGGCAGTAACGTCAACCCACAGGGCGAGGGCGGTAAACCAACGATCAGCGTGACGGCGCCGGACGGTCTCGCCTTCAGCACGCCCAAGACTATCGTCAGCTATGGCGGCAAGAATGTCGACACGGTGGCGCAGCAGCATGTGCAATTGACTGCCGGCCAGCGCTTCAACCTGAACGCCGGCAAGGGTGTTTCCGTGTTCGCGCACCGGGACGGCATCAAGCAGATTGCCCACTACGGAAAATTCCTGATGCAGAGCCAACACGACGAGATGCAGATTGATTCCGCTACTGACCTCAAGGTGAGCGCCGGCAAACATCTGATCCTGATGGCGGACGAAATCACGCTCATGAGTAGCGGCGGCGCCTATTTCAAGCTCAAGGGCGGCATGCCCGAAATCGGCGGCACGGATGCGCTGCACGTCAGGACCGACGGCCATAACTGGGACGGTCCGGCCAGCGTCAGCGCCGGCCTGCCGAAATTCAGCGAGGGCGACCTGAGCCGCACGCCGCGCCTGTTGAGCCCGACGGACGGCGAACCGGTCGCAGGCATGAAATTACATGTCGAGCGCCCTGACGCCAACCCTGTGACCGGCGAGAGCGCCGGCGACGGCACCGGCGGCAAGGTGACGGCCAGCGGCTTGCAGCAGCTCAAGGCGTTTTTCTTTACGCCACGCGCATGAGGCGCGTATCCAGCATAACCGGACAGCAACCAACGATGACGTTTGAGGACATAACACAATGACCGACATTTCAACCAGCCCGGAAAGCCCGGCCTCTCCCGCTGATGATCTCAGCATCCTCGTTGTGGGTAAAAAAGAGGGCATCTGCCTGTTCAACCATAGCTACCTGGATGTCATCAAGCAACTGCCACTGCCAGGCGTCGTCATCTTTGTGCACGGCGTGAATTCGGATGGCGAATGGTATTCGGAAGCGGAAGAAGGAATATGCGCAGGATTGAATGACCGCCTCAAACGGCGGAATGAAAATCTGTTCTTTCCGACTACTGAAGCCGGCCAGTTGCGACCCGTTAAATACATGCGGGAACTGACAGCCGATGGTTATCTCAATCCCGATATGCAACCGGATACATTTCTAGATGGTGATGATACGTTTTCGCCGGTCATCCGCTTCCGCTGGGGCTACAAGGCCAGCCTGGAGGAACTGCAGCAATACGGCGACGGCATCTATGTCAACGAGCAGAACTACTGGGGCGGCGGCCCGTTTGCGAATGGCTGCACTGCGCTGCCCGACCTGTGGGGCGAAGGCTTGTCGGAAAAATTGTTCCTCTGGATGGACGTGCAGCACATGAATCCGGCCAATGACCGCCATGTATATGCTTGTCCGCCGCGTCCTTATTACGTGCTGGCGGCGCTGCGGCTGGCGAGGCTGGTGGAGTCGCTGCGCAAGAAACAGGCCGATGTGCCGGTCACCATCGTCTGCCACAGCCAGGGCAATATGGTGGGACTCGCGGCAGCCTTCCTGGGCGACCGTTTGGACCCCGCCATCGATGGCTGCGGCAAGAGCGCGCCCTGCGTGGCGGACAATTACGTGCTGTGCAATCCGCCGTATAGCCTTCGGGAAGATAATTTTGCCGAGAACTGGAGTCAGGCCGGCATGAAAGGCCCTGATGGCGATACTGGCCGTCAGACGCTCGATGCACGCAAGGCGACCCTGGCGGCATTTTTTGCGATCGTCAAGGCACGCAAGGGCGCCGAGCAGGAACCGGATCGCGTTGACCGGCGCATGGCCAATGCGGGACATGGCTTTACCGCCGAAGCCGACCGCGAGAATTATGGATATAACGGCTCGACCTATGGCCGCGTCACCCTGTACTGCAATCCGCATGACCAGGTGATTTCAGCCGCGCCGATACAGGGCATAGGCTGGCTCGGCATGAGCAAAGAGGAGATCGTGGACACCGGCGGCGCCGGCGTATTCACCCAGCGCGTGTTTGCACAGGATTTTGAAGTAGGCAAACAAGGGCAGTACGACTACTGGGAAGACCATTGGCGAAAATTGGGCGCCAAGCGCGGCAGCCAGGACTTCTGGCATCCGGAATCCCCAGCCGTCAAATATTCCGTGGCCAAGGGCTTGGATGCGAGCAAGGATAAGGGCTTTCCCAGCATTCTCACCTTTGCTTTTGCCCCCGTCATGATCGTGGCAACGAAACTGTTCGACAAGCGCGTCAATGCGCTGCCGCCGAAGGACTGGGTCATCCCGTTGGAAGCGCCGCTGCTGCCGGCGTTCCTGCCGGCCTCGAAGAGTTTCGGTGTCATGAGCACCGATTTCGACCAGGGCCTGGATGCCCCTGGCGCGTTGCGTGACAAGGAACGCGAACAGGATCCCGACGATCCCTTTGCCGGCGACCGCAAAAGGAAAGACGGCAGCACCGACGCCGCGCAAGGCAATGCAGACAGTGAAGCGACGCTGCGTTATGAATATCACGCGCTGATGCGCATGAAGGCCAAACGCGCAAGGCGGTACAGGAACGACGAGCAAGTGACCGAGGAAGATAATCCCGCGAGCGCCAGTGCTGAATATACCGCCTGGCGCAACGAGCAGATAAAGACCACCCTGGCCGACAATCTCGATACCCATGCGACCGACCATTCGACGATCATGACCAATGGCGTGCATGCGCAGAAGGCGCTGGCCTATGACGTGGCGATTGGCTGCTGCGATATACCGGAAAAGGATTTGCACAAATTGCGAATAGCAGCGGACTGGCGATTTCTCAAAGGATTGGATGAAGGTGATTCCAGCAAGCAATTTAAAGAATATTTTTCTGACGGAAAATTTTTGGGCGTGTCGACCTATGAATGGGCCAACGCACAAGGTAGTGAAGGCCGTCTGCCGGACAAAATTGTCGATAAACGTCAGTACCCAGATTTCACGTCGCAACCGCAGTCATGGCAGCGCGCTTGAATACGCTGATTGCCACCCGCAACCGGCGGCTGGGCTGGACCGTCCTTGCCTTTGTGATCGCTATTGCTGTCGCGCTGTGGCTTGCCTGGCGCGCCGATACCGCTACACCGCAACCCATGACTATTGGAGAACTTATGACCCGTTTGCTTGCTTTGCCAGCCCTTGTTGCTATTGTCGTACTAGGTTTGTTGACGGCATGTGCCGGCACACCGGTTGCCGCCGCGGCGACTGCCGCCGTTCCCGCGGCAACCGAATCTGCCAATCCGTTCATGGCGCAAGTCGTCGGCGTGCAATGGCTCAATCCGTTGCAACGTCGCGATTATCCAACTGAATGGCAATTGCTGTGGACGCTGGGGCTGGTACAGCCCAATAAGAACGACGACATGGTCAAGGCCAATCCTGAAAAATTCACAAAACTTCAAGTGATTGGGTCGATAGCCGCTGGAAATGATGGCGAAGAAACCTTCAAGGGCTATCATCATAAATATGTCGAAGAATTGATTGATATTTTCCATGACAACTATGGTGCTGATTCCCGCTATTTTTATAACGTCCACTCGCTCGAAAACAAGAAATCATGGCGTGAACTCGCCGGCATCCATATTGAATATGCGCTGCCAGCAGGGAAACTCGATCCGGTCGAGGCTGCCGATTTCACAAAGAAATACATTACTAGAAGTTTTGGGATCGGCAATCCCAGCTCTCCAACACTTTGGACGCGCAGCACGCCGCCCGACGTACGCGTAACGATGGGCGGCCCGAACGCCGGCTTCACTTCGTTGTCGGCAGCATTGGATTATCTGCAAGCACATCCCAATGAAACCGCCTGGGCCATGAATTGGGACGCACCAAGCCGCCCCAAGGATAAGCAAATCAACGAAAACATGGTGCTCCTGGTGCTGGCTGGCCCCAACTACAACACCGAGCGCGCGGCGCTGGCCTGGATCGGCTATCCAGCCACCAAGGCAGTGGCGGATTTCAACGCAGAGAAAGGCAAGCCGCCCCGCATTGTGCAAGCCTGGAAAGCCACGATGGACGCTGCCACCCACAACGCTGGCAAACAGGATACCGATATCGGTTACGTGATCCACGACGCCAACAATACGCATCCGAATTCATCGGACCGGATCGGCAACCTGGCGCAGACGCTCAGCGCTGAACTGGTCGAATTCGATTTCACGAAACAGACTTTCAACACGCCGGCCTTGCTGGGCGAGATGGGCGCCGGCACCGCCCTGACCAATGTGGCGCTCGGCATCGCCTACGCCAATCATTTCGGCAAGAACGTGCTGGTGGCCGGCACCAGCGACGCCGCCCATCCGACCGCCGTGTTGGTGACGCCGCCAGCCAAGGTTCGTCCTATCGATCCCGACAAACCCTGGTTCCGCGCCCGTGGCGGCAACAACGCTTTCCTGCCATGGTGGGGCTTGCGTCACGATGCTCCGCCAGGGTCGCAAGGGTATTCCAAGTAAGGCCGCATCAACGGCATTGAGCAGGAGAATTCAGCATGCGTGGCGTTATCCGTTTGAACGACCCCACCAGCTGCGGCGCAGGGTGATGTCGGCAGCACCGGTACAAGACATAGGCTGGCGCGCCGATACCGCTACACCGCAACCCATGACTATTGGAGAACTTATGACCCGTTTGCTTGCATTACCCGCCCTTGTTGCTATTGTCGTACTAGGTTTGTTGACGGCATGTGCCGGCACACCGGTTGTCGCCGCGGCGACTGCCGCCGTTCCCGCGGCAACCGAATCTGCCAATCCGTTCATGGCGCAGGTCGTCGGCGTCCAGTGGCTCAATCCTCTGCAACGGCGAGATTATCCAACTGAGTGGCAATTATTATGGACACTAGGGCTGGTACAACCGAACCAGAATGACGATATGGTCAAGGCCAATCCGCAGAAATATAGCAAACTTCAAGCAATTGGTTCAATTGCAGTTGGCAATAATGGGGAAGAAACCTTCAAGGGCTATCATCATAAATATGTCGATGAACTGATTTATATGTTTCGCGATAATTATGGCTCTAACTCGCGCTATTTCTATAATGTGCATTCTCGTGACGACAAGAAGACGTGGCGTGAATTGGCGGGTATCCATGTCGAATATGCGCTCCCTGTTGGTAAACTCGATCTAGTTGAAGCCACTAACTACACTCGAGATACGATCATCAAAGCCTTTGATATCGGTAATCCTAGCTTTCCGACTGTCTGGTCCCGCAGCACGCCGCCCGACGTCCGTGTAACGTTGGGCGGTCCAAACGCCGGCTTCACTTCGTTGTCGGCCGCATTGGATTATCTGCAGGCGCACCCGAATGAAACCGCCTGGGCCATGAATTGGGACGCACCAAGTCGCCCCAAGGATAAGCAAATCAACGAAAACATGGTGCTCCTGGTGCTGGCCGGCCCCAACTACAACACCGAGCGCGCAGCGCTGGCCTGGATCGGCTATCCAGCCACCAAGGCAGTGGCCGACTTCAATGCAGAGAAAGGCAAGCCGCCACGCATCGTGCAAGCCTGGAAAGCCACGATGGACGCCGCCACCCACAACGCTGGCAAACAGGATACCGATATCGGTTACGTGATCCACGACGCCAACAATACGCATCCGAATTCATCGGACCGGATCGGCAACCTGGCGCAGACGCTCAGCGCTGAACTGGTCGAATTCGATTTCACGAAACAGACTTTCAACACGCCGGCCTTGCTGGGCGAGATGGGCGCCGGCACCGCCCTGACCAATGTGGCGCTCGGCATCGCCTACGCCAATCATTTCGGCAAGAATGTGCTGGTTGCCGGCACCAGCGACGCCGCCCATCCGACCGCCGTGTTGGTGACGCCGCCGGCCCAGGTTCGTCCCATCGATCCCGACAAGCCCTGGTTCCGTGCGCGTGGCGGCAACAACGCTTTCCTGCCATGGTGGGGCTTGCGTCACGATGCTCCGCCAGGGTCGCAAGGGTATTCCAAGTAAGGCCGCATCAACGGCATTGAGCAGGAGAATTCAGCATGCGTGGCGTTATCCGTTTGAACGACCCCACCAGCCACGGTTGCAAGGTGGTGTCGGCAGCGCCGCAGAGCAAGGTGAGGGGCTTGCCGGTTGCGCGCAAGGGAGATCGCTGCATCTGCCCGATGCAAGGTCATAAAAATTGCGTAATCGCCGAGGGCGATCCCGGGGTATTGATCGATGGCATCCCTGTTGCCTTCGAGGGACACAAGACCACTTGCGGCGCCGTGCTGATCTCCACCATGCCGAACAGCGGTCGCAAATAGCTGCCCGTGAGTAAAGCAGATCCGGCTAGGATAAAACATCGCTAGAAAACACAAAAAAGGACCTGGCTTTCCTTATAGTAATTTGTCACCAATAGTCTTCAGTCACAAACTGCCCCGGCACGGCCCGTCGGCAAGGCCGCAGTCCGCGCTGGTAGAGGATTTCACGCGTGGCGGTGATCATTTCCGGATTGCCGCACATCATGATGCGCGATTTTTCTGCCGTGATATCCAGGCCCGCCGCCGCTTCCAGCTCGCCGCTGGCGAGCAGGGCGGTAATCCGTCCTTGCAGGTTGCCGTGCGCGGCCGCTTGCACATCGCGCGTAGTGGAGCGTATCAGTTGCAGCCTGGCGCCGCCGGCAGCCAGTTCCGGCCGCAACGGCAGGGCCGACAGCAGTTCCTGGTACGCCAGCTCCTCGGTGTTCCTTACGCAATGCACCAGGACCAGGTTGCGGAATTTCTTCCATACCGCGGGATCTTGCAGGATCGAGATGAACGGGCCGAGGCCGGTGCCGGTGGCCAGCATCCATAAATCCTCGCCATCCACAAAACGGTCCACGGTCATGAAGCCATAGCTGAATTTTTCCACCAGGATCGGATAACCCGGCTTCAGCCCTTTCAACTGTTCGGTAAACAAGCCGCCGGGGACTTGCACCAGGAAATATTCCAGTTCGTCTTCGGTGGCGGCCGATGTCACCGAGTAGGCGCGCCACAGCGTTTCTGCGCCGGCGGTTACGCCCAGCCGGGCAAACTGTCCCGGCGTGAACTGGTAGCCGGCCGGGCGCGTGGTGCGGAACGACAGCAGCTTCTCGGTCCAGTAATGCACGCTGGTGACGATCTCGGTGCTGGCTTTGAGCTGGGAAACCGGGGTTTTCGGTGGCGTGCTGCTCATGGCAGGGGTTCCTGTAGTTGTCCGCCGCCGCGCACCGCGCCGGAGGCGGCGGGCGGGTTCAGGCGCAAGGCCTGGCGCACGGTGAAGAAGGCCAGCAGCGGCGCCGCTGCGAAACAGATGAACAGCCATTGTGCCGCATTTGCGGCGCCAGGCAAACCGCCCGGGTCGGCCAGTCCCGCCAGCGAGGTCACCATGCCGGCCAGGGCGGCGCCGATGGCGGTGGCAAACAGCTGCACCGTCGTCAGCGAATAAGCCGCCAGGTTGCCTTCATCCGACGGCGCGCTGCTTAATATCTTTGCCATCAGGTGCGGCATGCCCATGCCTATGCCGAAACCGACCAGCACCAGCGCGATGCACAAGGGCAGCAGGCCATAGTCGTCCAGCGCAGCGGCCGACGGCAGCATGAACGACAGCGCGAGCAATGCCGCGATCACCACCAGCGGTCCGGCTTTCATGACAAATTTCGCGCGCGCGCCGCTATAGCTGGAGAACAGCAAGGCCGCCAGGGTCCAGCCGCAAGACATGATGCCGGTCAGGTAGCCGGCCAGCAGCGGCGAGTGGCCCTGGATCACCTGCAGGAAATACGGCACGTAGATTTCGGTGGTCAGTCCCAGGATCATCAGGATCATGGTGGCGTACAGGGCGCCGATGCGGCTGCGCAGGGAAAATGCGCCGGTCGGCAACAAACGTGTGCCGCCGCGCCGTTCCAGCCAGGCGATCAGGCCGACCAGGGCAATGCCGAACAGGATGCCGCCGATATTCAATACAGCGCTGCTGGACAGGCTGGCCGCCGACACCGACAGCACCGCTGCCGCCAGCAGCAATATTTTGGCGAGCGGGATGCTGTTGGCTTTTTCTTCCGGCGCCGTTTGCGCCGGGACTTTCAGCGTGAACTGCACCAGCAGCGCAAGGATGACCGCTGCCGGCAACAGCGACCAGAACGCGCCGCGCCAGCTGCCGGCTTGCGCAAACATGCCGCCGATGGCAGGACCCGACAGCGTCGAAATGCCCCACATGCCCGACATCAAAGCCATGGCGCGCGACCACAAGGGCGGTGCGAACACCACCCGGATCATGGCGTAAGACAGCGCCACCAGCACGCCGCCGCCGAATCCCTGCACGGTGCGCGCCAGCAGCAGCCACACCATGTGCGGCGCCAGCGCGCAGCCGGCGGAACCCAGCGAAAACACCAGCAGCGCCAGCAGGCAGGCGGGACGGTAGCCGATCCACTCGACCAGCCGCGAAGCCAGGCCGGCGGCGATGATCGACGCCACCACGAACAGGGACGTGGCCCAGGCATAGTATTCCAGGCCGCCGATATCCTTGACTACCGACGGCAGGATGGTGGTGACGATATAGACATTGGTGGCATGCATGCCGATGCCGCCGGCCAGCGTGATGGAGCGTAAGGCGTTGCGTCCTGACAGCAGGTCTGCCCAGCTGGCAGAGGGTGCGTCAGGCAAAGTAGAGGTAACTGACATGAATCGGTATGTCCTGTGTGCTGCGTGCTAATGGGAATTTTACTGCGGGGATCAGAATCCGCCGGTAAATTGATATCTTGAGCCTGGGTGCCACAAGGTGACCGAAGTCGCCACCGCCTGCCGCACCCAGGTACGGCGCGACAGCAGCAGGCACGGTTCGCCGGCTTCCATCTGCAACAGCTTGCGCACGGCGGTTTCCGGCATCTTGGATTCGATGCTGTATTCGGCTTTGTCGAGCGGCGCGATCTGCACCATGTAGTGGTTCGGCGTGATGCGGTGGAAATCCTGCTGCAGGTAGTCGGGGAACAGCTGCGGATTGGTGTAGCGGTCTTCCAGCTGGATCGGGATGTCGTCGGCAAAATGCACGATCACTGAATGAAACGCCGGGCCGCTTCCCAGTCCCAGCGCCTTCAACGCGACCGGCGCATTGCTGGCTTCCAGCGTCAGCACCTGGCTGCGGTAGCGGTGGCCGCGCGCCACCAGTTCATCGTCGATGCTGTGTATCTCCACCAGGGTCGACTGGTATTTGCCAGGCGCGACGTAAGTGCCCGAGCCCTGGATCCGTACCAGCAGCTGGTTGTCGGTCAGTTCACGCAGGGCGCGGTTGACCGTCATGCGCGACAGGCTGAATTGCAGCATCAGTTCGCGCTCGGAAGGGATCAGGTCGCCCGGTTTCCATTCGCCGCTGCGGATCTGCTGCAAGACGTGGTCCTTGACCTGTTGAAATGCCGGGACTGCTTTGTTGTTTGATGCGCCATGCATGTGCAGGCTCCTACTCAAGAAATTCATCACGGATACTACATCAGTTGCTAACAGAACTCATTTCCCCCATATGAGCGCGAACGCGGATATGAGGGAAATGAGTTTTTTGCCAAGTATGCAAGTTCAAGTGGCCTTGAAGTCAACAACAATTTTTACTCGCTTGCATAAATTCGGTTGACTAAGTTGTATAGGCATTATATTTTACTGGACTATACAACTTGCTGTTTTGTTTTCCAGCGATCTTAATGATAAAGATCGGCGCCGCCACTTTAAGGAGATGAGTCAACATGAGCACAATGAGCAAACACGCCGACCCACGGCGCGACCCCAGCCGCACCATCCGCGCCCCGCGCGGTACTACCTTGACCGCCAAGAGCTGGCTGACCGAAGCGCCGCTGCGCATGCTGATGAACAATCTCGACCCGGAAGTGGCCGAACGGCCGAACGACCTGGTGGTCTACGGCGGCATCGGCCGCGCCGCGCGCGACTGGGCCTGTTTCGACAAGATCGTCGAGGCGCTCACCAAGCTGGACGACGACCAGACCCTGCTGATCCAGTCCGGCAAGCCGGTCGGCGTATTCCAGACCCACGCCGATGCGCCGCGGGTGCTGCTGGCCAATTCCAACCTGGTGCCGAAATGGGCCAACTGGGAGCACTTCAACGAACTCGACCGCAAGGGCCTGTTCATGTACGGCCAGATGACCGCCGGCAGCTGGATCTACATCGGCAGCCAGGGCATCGTGCAAGGCACGTTTGAAACCTTCGCCGAAGCAGGGCGCCAGCATTTCGGCGGCGACCTGTCCGGGCGCTGGATCCTGACCGCCGGCCTGGGCGGCATGGGCGGCGCGCAGCCGCTGGCGGCAACGCTGGCCGGCGCCGCCTCGCTGACCGTCGAATGCAAGCAGTCCAGCATCGATTTCCGCCTGCGCACACGTTATCTCGACAAGCAGGCCAAGGACCTGGACGATGCGCTGGAGCTGATCAAATACCATACCGAACGCAAGGAAGCGATTTCCATCGGCCTGCTCGGCAACGCCGCGGAAGTCTTGCCTGAGCTGGTCAGGCGCGCCAAGGCCGGCGGCATCAAGCCTGACCTGGTGACCGACCAGACTTCCGCGCACGACCTGATCAACGGTTACCTGCCGACAGGCTGGAGCGTCGAGCAGTGGGTGGCAGCGCAGCACGATCCGTCGCAGCAAGCCCGGCTGACCGCCGACGCCGCAAAGTCTTGCGCGCAGCATGTGCAAGCCATGCTGGATTTCCATGCGATGGGCATCAAGACCGTCGACTACGGCAACAACATCCGCCAGGTAGCGTTCGACCAAGGCGTCAAGAACGCCTTCGATTTCCCGGGTTTCGTGCCGGCCTATATCCGGCCGCTGTTTTGCGAAGGCAAGGGACCGTTCCGCTGGGTCGCCCTGTCCGGCGATCCGGAAGATATCTACAAGACCGACGCCAAGATCAAGGAGCTGTTCCCGCAAAACAAGCATGTGCACCGCTGGCTGGACATGGCGCGCGAGCGCATTTCCTTCCAGGGCTTGCCGGCGCGGATCTGCTGGCTCGGCCTGGGAGAGCGCCATATCGCCGGCCTTGCCTTCAACGAAATGGTGCGCACCGGCGAACTGAAGGCGCCGATCGTGATCGGCCGCGACCACCTCGATACCGGTTCGGTCGCCAGTCCGAACCGTGAAACCGAAAGCATGAAAGACGGCACCGATGCGGTTTCCGACTGGCCCTTGCTGAACGCCTTGCTGAACACCTCCGGCGGCGCTACCTGGGTTTCGCTGCATCACGGCGGCGGGGTAGGCATGGGCTACTCGCAGCACGCCGGCATGGTGATCGTCGCCGACGGCACCGAAGCCGCCGCCAAGCGCCTGGCGCGAGTGCTGGTCAACGACTGCGCCTCCGGCGTGATGCGCCATGCCGATGCCGGCTACGAAGCGGCGATCGAGTGCGCCAAGCGCCATAATCTGAACCTGCCGATGATCAGCTAATTTGAAAGAATGACCATGAAAACACCATTAACTCTGCAACCAGGAAAAATGTCTTTGGCAGAGATCCGCGGTATCTGGGCCGAAGCCGTGCCGCTCGCATTGCCGCCTGCCGCTTATGACGCCATCAATGCTTCCGCCGCCACCGTCGCCAGGATCGTCGAACGCGGCGATGCCGCCTACGGCATCAATACCGGCTTCGGCAAGCTGGCCAAGACCCGCATCCCGGACGAGCAGCTGGAACTGCTGCAGCGTAACCTGATCCTGTCGCACTCGGTCGGCACCGGCGACCTGATCGACGATGCCGCGGTGCGCCTGATCCTGGCCATGAAGATCGGCAGCCTGGCGCGCGGCTACTCCGGCATCCGGGCGCAGGTGATCGATACCCTGCTGGCGATCTACAACGCCGGCATCATGCCTTGCATCCCGGTCAAGGGTTCGGTCGGCGCCTCCGGCGACCTGGCGCCCTTGTCGCACATGACCCTGGCGATACTCGGCGAAGGCCAGGTGCGGGTCGACGGCAAGCTGGTCGACGCCAAGCAAGCGCTGGCCCGGGCCGGCATCGCGCCTATCGTGCTGGCAGCCAAGGAAGGGCTGGCGTTGATCAACGGCACTCAGGTGTCTACCGCCTTGACCTTGAACGGCCTGTTCCTGGCGGAACGCGTGCTGGAAGCCGCCACGGTAACCGGCGCATTGGCGGTCGACGCCGCCCGCGGCAGCGATGCGCCGTTCGATCCGCGTGTGCATGAAGTGCGCGGCCAGCCGGGGCAGATCGCCACGGCCAAGATTTACCGCCAGTTGCTGAGCGGCAGCGCGATCCGCCAATCGCACCTGGTCAACGATGAACGGGTGCAGGATCCCTACAGCTTGCGCTGCCAGCCGCAGGTGATGGGCGCCTGTGTCGACCTGATCGGCAACGCGGCGCGCACCTTGCTGATCGAAGCCAATGCCGTGACCGACAATCCGCTGATTTACGCCGAGCATGACGAAGTGATCTCAGGCGGCAATTTCCACGCCGAGCCGGTGGCTTTCGCGGCCGACACGCTGGCGCTGGCGATTGCCGAAATCGGCGCCTTGTCGGAGCGCCGCATCGCGCTGCTGATCGATTCCTCCTTGTCCGGTTTGCCGCCGTTCCTGGTGCAGTCGTCCGGCCTCAATTCCGGTTTCATGATCGCCCATGTCACCGCAGCGGCGCTGGCGTCCGAGAACAAGTCGCTGGCGCATCCGGCCAGCGTCGACAGCTTGCCGACTTCGGCCAACCAGGAAGACCACGTCAGCATGGCGACTTTCGCCGGCCGCCGCCTGCACGAAATGGCGCACAACACCGCCACCATCGTCGCGATCGAATTGCTGGCGGCGGCGCAGGGCGTCGATTGCCACCTGCCCCTGACCACCTCGCCGCTGCTGGATGAAGTGCAGCAGCGTTTGCGCCAGCAGGTAGCGTTCTACGATAAAGACCGTTTCTTCGCGCCGGATATCGAAGCCGCCAAGCAGCTGGTGCTGCAAGGCGCGGTCAGCGGCAGCTGCCATGCCTTGTTTGCCGGCCTGTACGGGCAGTAACATGCGCTTGCTCAAGTTCGAAGAGCTGCAGGCCACGCCCTGGAAAAACGGCGGCGGCGTCACGCGCGAGCTGTACGGTTATCCGGCAGGAGCCTCGTTCGATGCATTTTTATGGCGAGTGAGCATTGCCGATGTCAGCCAGTCCGGCGCCTTCTCCAGTTTCCCGGGCGTCGACCGGGTGATCATGTTGCTGGAAGGGGATGGCATGCAGCTGCGCTCGGCCGGTGGTGGTTCTGCCTTGTTGACGCCTTTGCAAGCGCACCGTTTTCGCGGCGAAGAACAGGTCGACGCGCAGCTGGCAGGCGGCGCCTGCCAGGATTTCAACCTGATGCTGCGGCGCGGGGCGGCTAGCGGCACAGTCGATGTCTGGCATGCCGACCAGGACCTGGCGCAGGACACCAGCCTGCTGTTTTGCGTGCAAGGCCGCTGGGACGTGCTGACCGATAATGGCGAACAGGCAACGCTGGCGCCGCGCCAGGCCCTGGTCTTTGACGAACAGCCGGGCCGGCTGGCGTTGCGTTCATTGCAGGCCGGCAGTATCGTTATCAGTGTCAGCATCAATCTGCTATAGGAAAACCAGCATGCCGCAGAGTCAAGTTGAAGCAGCCCGCTTAGCCGACGGCGTCTGGCGCCAGGCCAGGATTGCGCCGTCCGGCAACCCCGGCCAAGTCATCCTGGATGGCGCCATGGTGGTGCGCGACGGCCTGGTCGCCTGGATCGGCAGCGAGGCTGAGCTGCCTGCAGAATTCAGGCAAGCGGGCCTGGCGCAGCACGATGTAGGCAACCGCTGGATCACGCCCGGCCTGATCGATTGCCACACCCACCTGGTGTATGGCGGCAACCGCGCCGACGAATTCGCCATGCGCCTGGCGGGCGCCAGTTATGAAGAAATCGCCAGGAGCGGCGGCGGCATTGTATCGACCGTGCGCGCTACCCGCGCAGCCGACGAAGACAGCCTGTTCCGGCAATCGGCGCGACGCCTGGAAGCCTTGCTGGCGGAAGGCGTGACCACGATTGAAATCAAATCCGGCTACGGCCTCGACCTGCCGGCCGAACGCAAGATGCTGCGGGTGGCGCGGCGCCTGGGCGAGTCTTATCCGGTCACCGTCTACACCACGTTTCTCGGCGCCCACGCCTTGCCGCCCGAATACAAGGACCGCGCCGACGAATACATCAGGCTGGTCTGCGACCAGATGCTGCCGGCCTTGCATGCGGAAGGACTGGTCGACGCGGTCGATGTGTTTTGCGAGAACATCGGCTTTTCCGTAGCGCAGAGCGAACAGGTATTTATCGCAGCCGGCAAGCTTGGCCTGCCGGTGAAGATGCACGCCGACCAGCTGTCGAATATCGGCGCCACCCAGCTGGCGACACGCTACAAGGCGCTGTCGGTTGATCATCTGGAACACCTGAGCGAAGCAGATGTGGCGGCGATGCAGGAAAGCGGAACGGTCGCCGTGCTGCTGCCCGGCGCCTATTACTTCATCCGCGAAACAAAACAGCCGCCGCTGGAATTGCTGCGGCGTTACCGGATTCCGATCGCGGTTTCCACCGACAGCAATCCGGGCACTTCACCCAGCACTTCCTTGCTGCTCATGCTGAACATGTCTTGCACCTTGTTCAGGATGACGACCGCGGAAGCCCTGATGGGAGTGACCGGCAACGCCGCGCTGGCGCTCGGCAAGGCCGATCGCCATGGCTTGCTGGCGGCGGGACGCGCCGCCGACTTTGTGGTCTGGTCGGTGGAGTCGCTGGCGGAGCTGGCTTACTGGTCGGGTCTCAATCCCTGTAGCGCGATAGTGCGCGGCGGCCGTTTCGCTGCGGTATCGCAAAAGGAAATGTCATGAGGAAAATATCATGAGGAAGATATCATGAAGCAGCTGATAGCCGACCGCGCCCTGTTGCCAGGAGGCTGGCGCAACAATGTCCTGCTGGAGTGGGACGACCATGGCATCCTGACCCGCGTCAGACCTGATTCCGATGCCGCCGCGGTGGCTGTCGCCGGCACGGTGTTGCCAGGCATCGCCAACCTGCATTCGCATGCATTCCAAAGGGCGATGGCCGGGCTGACCGAATACCGCAGCGATCCGAAAGACAGTTTCTGGAGCTGGCGCACCCTGATGTACAAGTTTGCCGGCAAGCTGTCGCCTGCCGACCTGAAGGCGATTGCGCTCCAGCTGTATATCGAGATGCTGCAGGCGGGTTATACCTCGGTCTGCGAATTCCACTACCTGCATCACGATGCGGACGGCAAGCCTTACGCCGACCCGGCCGAAAACATGGTGTGCCTGATCGAAGCTGCGCAGGAAGCGGGCATCGGCCTGACCTTGCTGCCGGTGATGTATCAATACAGCGGCTTCGGCGCCCAGGCGCCGCATATCGGGCAGGCGCGTTTTGTCAATTCGCCGGAGTGGATCATCGGCGCCTTGCAAGCCCTGCAGGCGGCGCACCCGCAGCATGCCGGCCTGCGCTACGGCGTCGCTCCCCATTCCTTGCGCGCGGTGTCGCCGCAATCGCTGCAGCAGCTGCTGACGCTGCTCAGGCAATGGGATGCGCAGGCGCCGGTGCATATCCACATTGCCGAACAAGAGAAAGAGGTCGAAGACTGCGTCGCCGCGCTGGGTGCGCGGCCGGTGGCATGGCTGCTGGAGCATGCCGAGGTCGACCGCCGCTGGTGCCTGGTGCACGCCACCCACATGACGACCGCCGAAACCGAAAAGCTGGCGCGCAGCGGCGCCGTTGCCGGCATTTGCCCGACCACCGAAGCCAACTTGGGCGATGGCATTTTCAACGGCGTGGCCTATGCCGGCGCGCAAGGTACATGGGGCATCGGCTCTGACAGCCATATCAGCACCAGCGTCAGCGAAGAGTTGCGTTTGTATGAATACAGCCAGCGCCTGCTGCACCGCCAGCGCAACATGCTGGCCGGCGGCGAGGGCGCTTCCGTCGGCGGCTACCTGTACCGGCAAGCCTTGCGCGGCGGCGCTATCGCCAGCGGCCGCCAGGTGGCAGGGCTGGAAACCGGACAGCGCGCCGACCTGCTGGTGCTGGACCCGCAGCACGCCGACCTGGGCGGCAAACACGGCGACCAATTGCTCGACAGCTTCGTGTTTTGCCAGCACGGGCAAACGCCGGTGCGCGATGTCATGGCCGGCGGCCATTGGGTGGTCCGCGACCACAAGCATGGCCGGCAGGAACAGAGCGCCGCGGCTTATGCGCGTACCATGAAGAAATTGCTGGATTAAGAATAGTGAAGGAAAGTTGATGAACCCGCCTGTAGAAAAATTCCTGTTTCATCGCGGCAGGCTGCCGCTGCTGGTGTCGATGCCGCATGCAGGAGAGTACATCCCGCCGGATATCGCCGCGGACATGAGCGCCGCGGCGCTGGAGATTGCCGATACCGACTGGCACATGCCAAGGTTGTACAGCTTCCTGGAGGAACTGGGCGCTTCAGTCCTGGTGGCGACCCATTCGCGTTACGTGATTGACGTCAACCGGCCCGAGGACAACGTCAACCTCTATCCGGGGCAGGATACGACCGGGCTGTGCCCGCTGGACACCTTCCACAAGCAAACCCTGTATCAGGCCGGGAAAGATCCGGGCGAGGCGGAAATACAGCGCCGCATCACGCAGTACTGGCGCCCTTACCACCAGCAGCTGGAGCAGGAACTGCAGCGCATGCGCGCCGAGCATGGCGTGGCGATGCTGTGGGATGCGCACTCCATCGCATCGGTGGTGCCGCGCTTTTTCGAAGGGCGCTTGCCTGACCTGAACCTGGGCACCGGCGCCGGCAGCTCGTGCGCGCCGGAACTGACGCAGCAATTGCAGGCGGTCGCTGCGCAGGCTGCCGAGGCGGGCTACAGCTACGCAGTGAACGGCCGCTTCAAGGGCGGCCACATCACACGCCATTACGGCAAGCCGGAGCAGAACATCCATGCGGTGCAGCTGGAGCAGGCGCAACTGACCTATATGGAAGAACAGCTGCCGTTTGCGTTCGACGAACAGCGCGCGGCGCTGGTGCGGCCGACTTTGCAGCGTTTCATGGACGTGATGCTGGCCTGGGCCAAAGATCACGCATCGGATTGAACCCTCACAACCAGTAACCGAGCGAGCGCGCCGCCCATTCCTTGATGCGTTCGGAAAGCGGCCGCTGCTGCCATTGTTCCAGCGTGATTTGCTGCGAGCCGCGGATGTCTTCGCGGAAGGCTTTTTCCATTTCGCGGCCGAACTGTTCGTCGATGACGATCACGTTGGCTTCATAGTTGTGGAGGAAACTGCGGATATCCAGGTTGGCGGAACCGACGGTAGACCAGCTGCCGTCGATCACGGCGGTCTTGGCGTGCAGCACCGCAACCTGTAGCTGGTAGATGTGGATGCCGGCGCTCAGCAACTGTGTATAAAACGACTGGCCGGCGTGGAACATCAGGCCGATATCGGTCACGCCGGGCAAGATCAGGGTAACGTCGACGCCGCGCTTGGCGGCGGCAACCAGCGCATCCACCAGCTGGCGGTCGGGAGTGAAGTAGGGCGTGGTGATGTGTATGCTTTTGCGCGCTTGCTGGATCGCCAGGATATAGGCTTTGTAAAGGCTGTAGTCGCTGTCGGGCTGGGTGCTCAGCACATGCACCGTCTTGTCGCCGGCGTTGTCCAGTTTCGGAAAATAATCGAGGTCCGGCAAATCTTCGGCATGTTGCGTGCCCCAGGTCTGCAAGAACAGCAATTGCAGTGACGCTACCGCCGGGCCTTCTATCTGCAGGTGGGTATCACGCCAGCCTATGGCGCCTGAGTCGGCGCGGCGCCGCGCGCGGAACAGCGAACTGTTGGCATAGGCGGCGCTGATGTTGACGCCGCCGGTGAAGCCGGTCTTGCCGTCCACCACCAGGATCTTGCGGTGATCGCGATGGTTCAGCTGCCAGCGGCCGAAGCGCTTGAGCGGGTTGACCGGATTGAATTCGACCAGCCTGATGCCGGCGGCGCGCATGCGCTCGAAAAATTCGGTGGGCGTGCCGATGCTGCCGACGCTGTCGTAGATGATGTTGACCTGGACCCCGGCGCGCTGCTTTTCAATCAGCAGGTCGGCAAACTGCAGGCCGAGCTGGTCCTGGTCGAAAATGTAGGTTTCAAAATTGATCGTGCTTTTGGCCTGCTGTATGGCGGCGATCATGGCCGTCATGGTGTCCGGCCCGTCGAACAGCAAAGTGACCTTGTTGCCTTTGACCAGCGGACTGTTGGTCACCGCTTCTTCCATCGCTGCCAGCATGGCGAGCCGGGCCGGGCCGTTTGCCGGGGCGCTGCCGGCTGCGCTTACTTGCGCTACCGAGGCGCTCAGGTTGCTGACGTCGGGCAGCGTCGAGCAGGCCGCTGTCAGGACGCACAGCAGCGCAACGGCGTATCGTAGAAAAAATCCATGCAGCTGGGGATTCGACATGTTTCAAGACCTTGCGGCGGGTTCAAATATATTGCCGTTCGGATACTACCGTGTTGCGCCGGTTCTTGCTTGGCTAATCACGTTGCGGCGTTCCAGGATAGTAAAGCGGATCATTCCGCAACATCTGGCCGCTAAGCGGCGGGCTTGTCCTCTTCCATCGGCGCCTGCCGTTTAGGCGGAATGAAAAAATCCTTGGGGCTTTTCCTGAAACGCATGAAGACCGCCTTGGCCAGCGCCAGGCCATGGCGGAAGCGTACCTGGCGCGCACGCAACGCCACGAACAGCGCCAGCGAAAAGCTGACCCAGAGGTTGACCGTCCCGATCGCCAGCACGCCGATGACGGAAACCACAGCGGTTTGCCAGCTCATGTGGTTATCGAGGCCGGCCAGGGCGGTGGCGAAATTGGTCGCCGAAAACGTGATGTGGCGGATGTCGATAGGCAGGCCCAGCATGAAACCGATGGTGCCGATAGTGCCGAGCAGGATGCCGAAATAGAAATTCCCCATCAGGCCGCCCAGGTTGCGCTCCAGGTATTCGCCGAAGCGGGCCAGCCGCGGCTGGCCCAGCAGCCTGCGCAGCCAGTGCGCGCGCGCCACCCGTAGCGCCATGTGGGTGTAGAGCGCCTTGTTATCGTAGTAGCCCGAGATCAGGCCGGCCAGGAACAGGCAGACGCCGGCGATCGCTGCGTGGAACAGCGCCAGGCTGGCAAACGGGTCGATATCGTGCAGCAGGTGCGCCGCCTTGTCAGGCGTCACCAGGTGATGGCCGGACAGCGCCTGGTAGCCGAGCGCGATCAGATAAGCCACCGGGAAAGCCAGCAGCAGGTTGCCGGCGACCGCAATGAATTGCGTGCGGATCACCTTGACGATCAGTTCGACCAGGCTGTCGAGGTCGATATTGCGGCCGTCGCGGCTTTGCAGGCCGGAAGCGATGCGCGACGCGGTCATCGCCGGCTGCTTGGTAGCGACCGTGAAATGCAGGACATGGATCAGCATGAAACCGAGCGAATAGTTCATGCTGAATAAAAACGCTTCCACCAGCGGCGCGGCGCGCAGGTAGGAGGCCAGGATCTTCAGCAGCGACATGAAGCCGATGACCAGGCCGGCGCCGGAGGCAGAGCGGAACATCGCGGCGTATTCGGAGCGATCCTCGGCGACGTAGTGTTCGCCGGTGCGGCTGGCGTTTTCGGTGACGTTGCGCGCCAGCAGGTTGATGTTGTCGGCGAACAGTTCGCGCACCGCGTATTTGCGGTTATGGCCCTCGACCAGTTCCTGGCCAAGCGCCAGCGCCTGGCTGCGCCGGGCGAGTTGCCGGGCTTCGGCCGCGCCGGGATCGGATGCCGCGTCGGCCTGTCCATCCTCGGCCGGGCCGGCATCGACCAGGCTCAGCAGCTTGCGCAGGCGCGCGGTGCTTTGCTCCAGCCGCACCAGCAGGTAGGTGAGGGAGACGCTGCTGCCCATGCGCAAGGCGTTCTTGCGGATCTTGAGGACGATGGTTTCGCACTGGTCCAGCATCACCGACAGGTGGCGGGCGTCTTCCAGCGGCGGTAATTCGCTCGGATCGAGGGCCGAGTCGGCGGCAGCCAGGCGGCGGCGATAGCTGTTCAGGTACAGGTGCAGCTCGACGTTCTGCATCAGGAACGGCGATTCGAACTCGTCGATGCTGGGATAGAGCCGCAGCAGCGCCGGCTCCAGGCCCATGGCGCTGATGCGGTAGGACAGGGTCTGGATCGCTTCCAGCAGTTCGCCCACGGTCTTATGGCGGTCGACGGCGTCGCTGGCGGCGTTGTTGTCGGCGTCGGTATACGGCGCGGCCTGGCTCAGCAGGTCGAACAGGCTCAGCCAGTCTGCCGCGGGCACGGCGTTGATCCACAGGTAATCGGTTTCAACCGGCAGCAGGCGGTCGAGGCAATCGCGCAGATAGTTTTCATCCAGCGCCGGCGGCAAGATGCGGAACGACAGGCGCTGGAACAGTTCGGTAAAAAAACCGGCGTTGGGCAGGATGCCGGTGTCGGTGTACAGGCTGATCTGGCGCCGCGTCGAAAACAGCCGCAGGATATAGTGGCGCAGGGCGCCGGCCTGGGCCGGCTCGCCATGCAGCAGTTGCACCAGCACCCGCACGTTCTCGGCCGCTTCCTGTCCAAGCTCCGGCCTGGTGGGGCGCAAGGTCTTGATCAAGGCCACCAGATGGTCGATATTGTCGGAGTTGGGATCGGCGGCGATGAGTTTTAGTGTTGATAGCATGCAAAGTTTTATAAAATGCGAAGTCGATAGTGTACGGTCAGTTTATCGAAATCAGTTGTTAATGAATGTTATGTTTTTGGTTTGCCATAGAAAGAGCCCATGATATTTTTGAAAACCCCAGCCTTGGGCAAACTGTTTGCCAGCCTGTTCCTGATGGTTCTGCTGGCGGCTTGCCAGGGCATGCCGCCGGCGCCGAGCGCTGCCGACGCTGCCCAGGCCGATCATTTGCTGGTGCTGATAGACCAGCGCCTTGCGGTCGCTCCGATGGTCGCCAAGGCGAAATGGAATTCGGGCGGCGCCGTCAACGATCCGCCGCGCGAACAATTGATACTCGATGCCGTCGTAGCCCAGGCCAAAGGGCTGGATCCGGTTTTTGCCCGGCGTTTTTTCCAGGCCCAGTTCGACGCCAGCAAAGCCATGCAGCTCGGGCTGCATGCGCAGTGGCGCCAGCAAGGCCGGGGCCGTTTCGACGATGCGCCGGACCTGGGGCGCGATGTGCGGCCGGTGCTGGACAAATTGACGCCTGAGCTGATCGCCGAGCTGGAAAAGATCCGGCCCTTGCTGGCGCAGCCGGGCATGCCGGCCTATATCGAAATGCGTTCAGCGGTCCTGGTGCGCGGCGACCTGGACGGCGAGCCGCGCCGGGTCGCATTGACGGGCTGGCTGCGGAACTAGCCGCGCGCGGACTTCATGGCCGTACCCTGTTGTGCCTGGTCGCATGGCGCATGTGCCGTTTGTAGTTGGGGCCAGGCTGGCCAAATGCTTCCAGCCCGCGCTGATAGCCGTAGTGCCATTGTGCTTCCACATGCTCCTGGTAAATTTCATGGCGAGCCGGCATCAGCAGGCGCAGGCGATTCTTCGGCCAGGACAGTTTCTGCTGCATGCCGCGCTTGCGGAATACGCTTTCCACATCCGACGCATCGATCCAGACATCGGCATGCTGGCTGTGGACGTGGCGCAGGCGCTGGTTGCCATCGACTCCCAGCACCGCGCGCCAGGCCGGGATCGCCAGCGCCTGGCTGAACGGCGCCTTCAGTTCCATCACCACCCGCTGCGCCAGCCGTTTTGCCAGTTCGATGGGAAACAGGTCGACCACGCCGCCGGTATAGTGCCCGGCCTGGTGCGTGTGGCAGGGAAAATAAAACATGTCGGCAATCGAAATCCGCACGGCGTCGCCGATCGGCATCTGGACGTCGGTCAGCAATTGCGGCGCGATGGCGTTGTCGCCCCACATCGGATCGCTCATGGGCGAGGCCATGCCGTCCAGCAGCGCCGCCGTACGCGGATCGCAAAACACGGTTTCGGCAAACAGCTTGCGGCCGGCCCTGCGCTGCCCGACCTGGTCTTTGGAAAACAGCATCTTGCCGCCGACGATGGCGACCGCGGGCGGGGCTTCCGCTTGCGCCTGCAGCGGCGGCAGCGGCAGTTGCGGCGGGATATCGAAAAAATAATCGCTGAACAGGTCCGGGATGACGGCGGCGCGCCTGGCCGTCAGGCGCCGTTTGACAGCGTGCAGGAAAGAACGGCCGATGGCGGCCTTGGGCGTCGACTGCAAGCCGCACAGGAAGCGGTACATCGCCGGCGAGCTGATCCACGCCTTGCGCTGCGCATCGTCCGGCAGCGCCCGGATCACGGCGGCAGCGATCGAGCCGCCGCAGCTGGCCAGCAGCAGGTCAGGCTTGTTGCCGGTGTCGACTGCCGCGGCATACATGCCAAGGTAGTAGCCGAAGCGGAAGCCGCCGCCCGCCATCACCATGCAGCATTGATATTTTTCGGTTCGGGTCATGGGCTCGAATGATGCATCAATAGCCGCTTGCATATCAAGCATCTTGTTGCCGGAGGGAGTGCCGTCCGACAGGCTGCTAGCAATGGGCCCAGAACCACCTGGTCTGCAGTTCGTCGCGCTCGCGCCGCATGCGGTCGCGTATGTACGGCGGCTGCCAGCGGTGCGCCATGTAACCCAGCCATTCGATGCGCCGTCCGAGCGCCGGACAATCGACGCCGGCGTCGGTGGTGATGGAGCTCACCGGCGGTTCGATCACGGCGGCGGGCGGCGCGGCCTGGGCCAGCTGTGGCGGCGGCGCCGGCTGGCGCAGTGTGCGTTCAATCGTGGCGCGGTCGACGCCGGGAACGACGGCGTTGTCGGTGATTTGTAAAGATCTGGATTTGCTTCCTTGCGGACAGCCCTTGTCGGTATAGACGATCTTGCCGTCGATGTTGCATTTGGCGATGGCGCCGGCATTGTCGGCCAAGGGAGGGCTGGCCGGCGCCGGCGGCAGGGTATCGCTGGCTGCCGGCGGCGCCGCTGTTGCCGCTGCAGATGCAGCAAATGCCGCAGGATTCTCTGTCGGCGCCACGGCGCCGGCTGTTTTTACCGGGCTCTCAAGGTTCTTGACGCTGTTGCTGCCGGACGAGTGGTCGATTGCATACAGCACGCCGCTGGCAAGCGCGATGGCCAGCAAGAATGCGGCGAAAATCCGGATGGTCGAATGCATAGGCTGATTAAGGTTTTTTATATCAGCCGCCATGGCTGGTTTGCAGTACGCGCATGGCGGCTCGGGAGGCTCGGCTCAGGGCTGCAGCTGGCCGCGGATTTCGCCGCCGGGATTGGTGGCGCTGTGGACATTGATATACAGGTTGCCCGCCATGTAGCTGGCGTATTGGGCGTCGGTGAACTTGGTGCCGTCCGGCACCGACCACATGTTGTCTCCGGTCTTGGTCAGGCCGACCATGACGGGGCCGTTCTTGCCCAGCGCGCCTTCATGGATGTGCGCCACTTTTCCTTGTATGCCCCTGGTGGTGACGCTGCCGCTGACCGATTTGTCGGCCTTGACCACGATGGTGCCGGCGCCGCTTGCGCTCGAGTCGTTAGGCGGGACTTCGTGCGCGCTGTCCAGGGTAACTTCGCTGGTGTGGGTGGTATCGGCCGGCATGGTCGAGCATGCCGCAAGCAGCAATGCCAGTGCAACAGAAGCGAACAGCGATGGCCTCAGGTTTTTTAACTGGGTAGTCATGTGTTTTCCTTTGTGCTGTTTATAGGGGGAAAGCAAGCAATAGTGTAGTCCGCTTTCTTTCTTGCGGATTTTTTTATGTATCCGCTTGACCCTGTAGTAACTACAAGGTTTTAAATGAGGCCATTCAACCACAAAGGAGAGCAAAGTGCGTTTTTTCAAAAACCTGCTTGGCCTTGGCCACCATGGCGACGGACACAATTCGCCATATCGGCAGGGCGGCAAGCACGGGTATCGTGGCGGCATCCAGCAAAATGCCTGGGGCGCGGCTGCGCCCGGCCGAGGCAATTGCCCGAACTGCAATGCAGGCAATGTCGCCGGTGCGCGTTTTTGCCAGCAATGCGGCAATTCCCTGCAGGCGGCGAGTTGCAGCGGTTGTGGTGTCGCCAAGGCCGCCGGCGCAAAATTCTGCGGCAATTGCGGAACGCCGCAATAAGGCGCTACATTACCTCTACGCAACCTAAGGACCCCTCATGAGCGCAGGCCATTCCCACGCCTTACCCACCAGCCAGAACGAAAAATATATCTGGACCGCATTAGGACTGACTTCGACCTTCCTGGTAGTCGAAGTGATCGGCGGCCTGGTCACCGGCAGCCTGGCGCTGATCTCGGACGCGGCGCACATGCTGACGGACACCATGGCGCTGGCGATTGCCTTGGCGGCAATCCGCATCGCCAGGAAGGCGCCAGACGCCAAGCGCACCTTTGGCTACCATCGTTTCGAGATCCTGGCGGCGGCGTTCAACGCGGTCTTGCTGTTCCTGGTGGCGATGTACATCTTGTACGAGGCTTACCAGCGCTTCCGCAGCCCCGCTGAAATCGAGTCGACCGGGATGCTGGTGATCGCCGTCTTCGGGCTGCTCGTGAACCTGGTCAGCATGCGGCTCCTGAGCAGCGGCAAAGACGCCAGCCTGAACGTCAAAGGCGCCTACCTGGAAGTCTGGAGCGACATGCTGGGTTCGCTGGGCGTGATCCTCGGGGCGCTCGTCATCCGTTATACCGGCTGGGAGTGGGTCGATTCGCTGATTGCAGTGTTGATCGGATTCTGGGTCTTGCCGCGTACCTGGATCTTGCTGAAGGAAAGCGTCAACATCCTGCTGGAAGGAGTGCCGGAAGGCATGGACATCGAGCAGGTGCAAGCCGCGCTGCGCGCGGTGCCGGGAGTGGTGAGCGTGCATGACTTCCACCTGTGGGCGGTCACCAGCGGCAAGGCCAGCCTGACCGCGCACGTGGTGTACGACCCCGCTTATCCGGCGGAACAATTGCTGCCGCTGCTGAAGGAGGTCCTGGCGTCGCAGTTTGCGGTGTACCACACCACGCTGCAGTTCGAGCTCAGCCCCTGCGCCCATACCGAGGACGGCTGCAACTACAGCGCGCCAGAGGAGAGGCATGTGCATGCCTGAAGCGGCATCGGCGTAAACCGTACGGATGCATGCTGCATGCTTCCGTTTTCATTTCCGGGCTGCCAATCGGCAGTCCCCGGGCAGTTGCCGAACAGGTCGCGGCCGAACCGGTCCGCAAGCGCTTTTTACTGAGCGATCTCGACCCGGTTCTTGCCGCCGCGCTTGGCGCGGTACAGTGCCTGGTCGGCCGCTTCCACCAGTTTTTCCTGGGAGCTGCCGCGCTGCGGCACCATGCTGGCGCCGCCGACGCTGACCGTGACCCTGGCGTCGTTGCTGGAGGATGCGTGGGCGATGCCCTGCGCATGCACCGCGGCCTGCAGCTTGTCGGCCTGGACCTCCATGTGCTCGCGCGACATGGATGGCAGCACCAGCACAAACTCTTCACCGCCGATGCGGGCCGCGAGATCGGTCGGCCGCCTGGCAAAATAGCCGATGCTTTCCGCCACCTGCTTGAGCGCGGTGTCGCCGGCCAGGTGGCCGTAGGTATCGTTATACAGCTTGAAATCGTCGACATCGATCATCAGCAGCGACAGCGAACTTTGCTCGCGTTCGGCGCGCTTCCATTCGGCGCTGAAATATTCGTCGAAATAACGGCGGTTGGCGAGCCCGGTCAGGCCGTCCGAGTTGGTCAGGCGCTGCAGTTCCAGGTTGGTTTCCAGCAGCTGCTGCTGGCTTTGGCGCAGCGCGCGATAGGCTTCGTCGCGCTGCAGCAGGTTGACGTAAGAGCGCGAATGGTAGCGGATCCGCGCTACCAGCTCGATGGTGTCGGGCAGCTTGACCAGGTAGTCGTTGGCGCCGGCGGTAAACGCGGCGCTCTTGACCGCCGGATCTTCCCGGGTCGACAGCACGATGATCGGCACGTTGCGGGTGGCCGGGTTGGCGCGGTACTGGCGCACCAGGGTCAGGCCGTCGATGCCGGGCATCACAAGGTCCTGCAGGATGACCGTGGGGCGGGTTTTCTGGGCGGCTTCGATCGCCTCGTCGGGATGGGCGCAGTAGTGGAAATCGATGTTGACCTGGTTCGCCAGCGCGCGCCTGACCGCTTCGCCCACCATGGCCTGGTCGTCGACCAGCAGCACCATGACCGGATAGTCGTCTGGCGGCTGATCGATGTCGAGATTGAGTTCTTTTGGCATGACTTACTCCGTATCTGTGCTGATTGTAGCTATCGTTTGCTTATGATGCCGGCCAGCTTGCCGGCGATCTGGTTCACCGGCAGGATGGCGTCGGCCGCATCGAGCAGGGCGGCCGCTTTCGGCATGCCGTACACGGCGCTGGATTGGCGGTCCTGGGCGATCGTGTAATACCCTTTGTCGCGCATGGCTTTCAGGCCCAGGGCGCCGTCGCGCCCCATGCCGGTGAGCAGGATGCCGATCGCCTTGCCGGCCCATAATTCGACGATGCTCTGGAAAAAAACGTCAATCGACGGCCGGTAGGGATAGCCGCTGGGCTGTTCTGTATATCCCAGCTGGAACGGCCGCGTCAGGCGCAGATGGTCGTCGGTCCCGGCCAGCAAGACCTGGCCCGGCGCCGGGCTGTCTCCGGCCAGCGCCAGCCGTACCGGCAGCTTCGACTGGCTGCTGAGCCATTCGGCCATGCCGGACGCGAACTGGGCATCCACGTGCTGTACCACCACCAGGGCCGCCGGAAAATCCGCCGGCAGCTGCGACAGCAAGGTCGCCAGCGCAGCCGGGCCGCCGGCGGAAGCGCCGATGGCGACCAGGTATTTCGAATCGGGAGCCGGCAGCGACGACTTCCTGCCGCCGGCCGCAATGGCGGTTGCGGCGGCCGAAGCTGCCGCCGGCGCGCCCTGTTCAGGCAGCGACTGGCGCTGGTTGAGCAGTTTTTCGATGGAGTCGATCTTGGCCAGCAAGCTGTTGACGTCGTTGCGCGGATAACCGCTCAGGGTGCTCGGGGTATCGATTGCATCGAGCGCGCCGTAGGCCATCGCATCGTAGACCGCCGAGACATTGGCGCCGACGTCGCCGGTGACGATCAGGATCGCGCACGGCGTATGCGCCATGATATGGCGGGTGGCGGCGACGCCATCGAGCACCGGCATCATCAGGTCCATCAGGATCAGGTCCGGCACCTGCCAGGCGCACAGCTCGATGGCGCGCTGGCCATCCTCGGCAATCCAGATGATTTCATGGTCCTGGCGCTGGACCAGCGTGCGGCGCAGCGCTTCCACTGCAATTGGCGCATCGTTGACGATACCGATCTTCATGAATGCGCCTCGCCGATCAGGTCTTCCACTGCCTGCAGCAGGGTCTCGTCATGGAAACTGGCTTTGGCCAGGTAGTAGTCGGCGCCGGCTTCGAGCCCGCGCTGACGGTCTTCCTGGCGGTCTTTGTAAGATACGATCATGACTGGAATGGCTTTCAGCTGCAGGTTTTTCTTGATCAAGGTGACCAGTTCGATGCCGTCCATGCGCGGCATGTCGATGTCGGTCACCACCAGGTCGAACGGCTCGCTGCGCAAGGCGTTCCAGCCGTCCATGCCGTCCACCGCGACGCGCACCGTATAACCGCGGCTGCTCAGCAGCTTGCGCTCCAGTTCGCGCACGGTGAGCGAATCGTCCACCACCAGCACCCGTTTGCTGGTCCGCACTTGTTGCTGGCTGCTGTTGTTTTCAATCTTGCTGAGCTGGCCTTGGGCGATCAGTTTCTCGACTGAATTGAGCATGTCGGCGACGTCCAGTATCAGCACCGGTGCGCCGTCTTCCATCAGCGCCGCCGCCGCGACATCCTTGATCTTGCCCAGGCGCGCGTCCAGCGGCTGCACCACCAGCATGTGCTCGCCCAGCAAGCGGTCGACCTGCAGGCCGTAGGTCTGCACCTGGTCGCCTATGACGACCAGGGTGATGCGGTCGCCGCCCGGGGCCGCATCGCCGCTCTGCAGGATCTGGCTGGCGGCGACCAGGCCGATCTGGCGGTCTTCAAATGCGAAGTGCTGGCGGCCTTCCAGCGATTCGATCTGGCTGCGCTCCAATATCATGGTGCGGTTGACGTAGGCCAGCGGAAAGGCGTAGGGTTCGCCGCCTATGCTGACCAGCAGGCTGCGCACCAGCGACAGCGTCAGCGGCAGTTGCAGCTGGAAGCGCATGCCGTGGCCGGCTTCGCTGAAAATCTGGATGGTGCCGCGCATGCGCTTGAGCATGTTGTGGACCACATCCAGGCCGACCCCGCGCCCGGAAATTTCAGTCACCGTGTCGCGCATGCTGAAGCCCGGCAGCAGCAGGAAATGCAGCAGTTCGGTATCGCTCAGGCGGCTTGCGGTGGCATGGTCCACCAGCCCGCGCCGCACCACGGCGGCGCGCAGCTGCTCCAGGTCGACGCCGTTGCCGTCATCGCTGATGGTGATCTGCAGCAGGCCGGCGTGGTGGCGCGCGGTCAGCGTGATCAAGCCTTCTTCGTCCTTGCCGGCGGCGCGGCGCTGCGGCGGCGCTTCGATGCCGTGGTCCAGCGCATTGCGCAACAGGTGCACCAGCGGCGCATCCAGCTGCTCCAGGATGTCGCGGTCAACCTGGGTTGCCTGGCCGTTGATTTCCAGCTTGACCTGTTTGCCCAAGGTGCGTCCGAGGTCGCGCACCATGCGGTCGTAGCCGACCACGCGGTCGGCGAACGGCCGCATGCGGCTGGCCAGCGCCTGGTCGTACAGACGTTGCGCGCGGCTGCTGTTGCGCCGTTCGAACAGCTCCAGCTCGGCCAGGCGCTCCGCCAGCATTTTCTGGCTGGCGTCGATATGCTGCCGGACCTCCTGCAGCGCCATGAGGTGGTCGCCCGCGAGATTGTCCTCGCGCAGCGAGTCGTGCAGGACTTCCAGCGATTGCGCGGTGTTTTGCTGCAGTCGTTTCAGGCGCAGCAGGGATTCGTTGAAAGCCGGCAGCCAGCGCGATTCGACCAGCGATTCGCCCGACAGGCTGACCAACTGGTTCAGGTGCGCGGCGGTGACGCGCAGCATGCGGTCGCCCTGGTCCTGGTTCTTGATCTTGTCCAGGTGCTTGCCGGGTGCGGCTTCATCGGCTGTCGCCATTGCCTCATCCGCTTCCGTTGCGGCAAGCGCAATCGCCGCTTCCGGCTCGCGGGCGCGGTCATCGGCTTGCTGCAAGCTGTTTTCCAGGCCGCGCAGGAAAGTTTCGATTTCCTTGCGGCCGCTGCCGGCCTGCCACAGTTCCAGGTCTTCGGCGCTGGCGGCGATCCGCTGCAGCAGGTCGACGCCATGCAGCAGCTGGTCGATACGGCGCGGCCCGAGCTGGATTTTGCCCTGCTGCGCCGAGACAAAACAGTCTTCCATGACATGGGTAACGTCTACCCCGGCCTGGATGCCGACGATGCGCGCCGCGCCTTTGATCGAATGGGCGGCGCGCATGCAGGCTTCCAGCTGTTGCGGCGAGGGCGCGCGTTCAATCGCCAGCAAGCCGCTGCTCATGACTTGCGCCTGGGTGTCTACTTCCAGGCGGAACAGGTCGAGCATGGAGGCGTCGCGCATATCGTCGGCGTTCATGCCAGGCTCCGATCCAGCGTGTGGAACAGCAGTTCCTGGTCCAGCAAGCCGACGCTATGCCCGTTCCATTGGATCACGGCATGGGTGAAGTGGCCGGCGGCGCGCGTCAGCGTGGTCGGCACCGGCTGCCAGGCGGAAGCGGCGACACGCAAGGTGCCATGCACTTCATCTGCGGTGAAGGCGGTGGTCTGGCCGTTGTGCCTGACGATCAGCATGCGCCGCAGCAGTTCCTGGCGCGCTGTGGCTTGGCTGTCGTTGCTGATGCCGAGCATCGCCGCCAGCGACACGCAAGTCACCAGCGCCCCGCGGATATTGCTGATGCCGAGCACGACGGCGTTTTGCCGGTGCGGCAAACGGTGCACGGTGCGCAGCTCGGTGATCTCTTCCAGCAGCGCGGTCGGCAGCGCCAGCCATTCTTCGCCGATGCGGAACAGCAGCAAGGACTGCAGGCCGGCTGTGTTTTCCGCCGGCTGCTCGGCTTGCTCGCGCCAGCCGTCGCCGATGTCGTCGATCTGCAAACGGTCGAGCAGCTCGGCTGCAGCGCGTGCATGCACCGGGCAGTTGCGGCAATCGATGTGCAGCGCCAGGCGCTCGCACGAGGAATCGCCGCGCACGCCGATGCGGTTCCAGCAGTCGTCGATCAGCGCGCTGTCGATTTGATAATCAAGTGGTGTGCTCATGATTGCCACATCATACGACTAACCGGCAGGCTGGAATAGCCGGTCCGGGAGTGATGGGCGGGTGCCGTGGTCAAGTGCATGTCAAGGCGGATTGTTTTCTGCCGAACGCCGCGCGCGCTGTTGCAGGAGCCTGGCGCCGGCGGCGTCGCCCTGGGTTTGCAGCAGGGCTGCCAGGTGCGTCATGGCGCCGGCATGGGCTGGTTCCAGGTACAAGGCTTTGCGATAGCAGTCCGCCGCGGCTTGCTTGCGGTCGCCAGCGTCGTGGATCAGGCCCATCAGGTAGTATGCGGCGGCCGATGCGCCATGATGCTGGATCAGCTGTTCGCACAGGCTGGCGGCTTCGTCCAGTTTGCCCTGGTCGGCCAGCAGCTGCACCTGTGCCAGGGTGGCCTGCGGCAGCGGTGGCGAATCGGCCGCGGACCTGGCCTTGGAAGGCGCGGTGCGTATGGCAGCCGATCTTGGCGCAGGACGCGCCGGCGGCTGCGGTGCGAAGACAGCGGCCGGCGCCGGTTTGGCCGCATCCTGCCTGGGCGCGCCCTGGCGGAAGGCGAAGGCCATCGGCGCCTTGATCGGCGTCAGCGCATGCTGCATCATCAAGGCGCTTTCGGCCGGACCGACAAACAGCAAGCCCTCAGGCGCCAGCCGCTGGGTCAGGATGGTGACAGCCTGGTGCTGGGTGGCGCGGTCGAAATAGATCAGCAGGTTGCGGCAAAAGATGATGTCGTAAGGCGCTTCGCCATACAGCAAGCCGGGCGCAAACAGGTTGCCCTGGATGAAGCATACCTGCTGGCGCACCGTTTCCGACAACGCATAACCCTGTTCATTGAGGGCAAAATAGTGATCGCGGAACGCGAGAAAATCGCCGCGGAACGAATTCTTGCCGTATACCGCCTGGCGCGCAATGGCCAGCGATTGCGGGCTGATGTCGATGGCGTCAATGCGGAAATGCTGCGGCGGCATGCCAATGTCCAGCAATGCCATTGCAATCGAGTACGGCTCTTCGCCGGTAGAGCAGGGCAGGCTCAGGATGCGCAAAGGCAGACTGGCGCTGACCAGCCGCTGCGGCAGCAGCTGCACCATTTCATTGAACGCTTCGCGATTGCGGAAGAACCAGGTTTCCGGGACGATGACCGATTCGATCAGGTGCAGCTGTTCCTGCTCCGACATCTGCAGCAGCAGCCAGTAGGCGTCAAGGTCGTCGAGGCCGCTTTTGTCGCGCCGTTCGTGCACGGCGCGCTCAAGCATGGGGCGGCCGATGGACTGGACATCCAGCCCCATCGTACGCTTCAGCATGGCTTCGAATTTTTCCAGCGGCATTATTGCTCCGCGGCCGGAAACAGTTGCGCCCGTACTTCAGGCGGCAGCAGGTCTTGCACCCGGACCGACTGGATCAGTCCGCGCGCATCGTCGGTAACCGGCCCCAGGTAAGGCGCGTCGCTGTGATCGAGGCCGCTGCCGCGGAACTCGGACGGCTCGCGGCGCATGATTTCGCTGGATTTTTCCAGCACCAGTCCCAGCAGGCGGCTGTCCGGGCCCGGGGCCGGATAGTGCACCAGCACGATGCGGGTGCTCAGGCGGCGCTGGGCAGGGCGGCCCAGCGCCAGCTGGCTGAGGTCGATCACCGGCACCGACTGGCCCTGGTAGGTGAACACGCCGGCCACCCAGGGTGCGGTCGCCGGTATCTGTTTCAGGCTGACCAGCGACAGCACTACCGCGACCTGGCTGGTGTCGAGCGCGTAATGGTCCTGGCCGATTTTGAACAATAAGAAAAGCATGGGGGGCAACTCCGCGGCTGCCTCAGCCGAGCTTCAGCTTGAAGCGCGAGACGCCGTTGCGCAGGCCGTTGGCGGTCAGCGTCAGTTCATCGATCGCCTGGCTCGACTGGCGCAGCGATTCCACGCTTTGCTGGGCGGCTTCGCTCAGCTGGGTCAGCGCCTGGCTGATCTGTTCGGCGCCGATGGCTTGCGCCTGCACCCCTTCATTGACCGACTGGAAGCGCGGCGTCAGGGCCTGCACCTGCTGGATGATCTGCGACAGCTGGGTGCCGACGTTCTGCACGTCGGCGATGCCGCGCCGTACCTCTTCGGAAAATTTATCCATGCCCATGACGCCGGCCGATACCGCGGACTGGATCTCTTTCACCATCTGTTCGATGTCGTAGGTGGCCACCGCGGTCTGGTCGGCCAGGCGACGGATTTCGGTCGCCACCACGGAAAATCCGCGGCCGTATTCGCCGGCTTTTTCCGCTTCGATGGCGGCGTTCAGCGATAGCAGGTTGGTTTGCCCGGCGACCTTGGTGATGGTGGTCACGACCTGGTTGATGTTGCTGGCCTTTTCGTTGAGGATGGCCAGCTTGGCATTGACCGAACCGGCTGCATCCATCACGTGGTGCATGGTGTCTTCCATCTGGGTCAGGCCGGCCTGGCCGGTGCCGACCAGCCGCGCCGCTTCCTCCGCCCCGGACGACACTTCGTTCATGGTGTTCACCAGCTCGCGCGAAGTGGAATAGATCTCGCGCGACGTGGCGCCGATCTCGGTGGTGGTGGCCGCGGTTTCGTTGGCGGTGGCCTGCTGCTGCTTGGCGGTGGCGGCGATTTCGACCACCGACGTGGTGACCTGCACCGCCGATTTCTGCGCTTGCCCGACCAGTCCGGTCAGTTCGTCCGACATGCGGTTGAGGCCCGCTTCCAGCGCCTGGAATTCGTCGTGGCGGTTGAGGTTCAGGCGTTGCGAAAGGTCGCCGGAGCGGATCACTTCCAGCGCCGCGATCAGGTCCGCCATCGGCCGTGTGATGGCGCGCAGCAGGAAGAAACCGCAGATCAGGGCCGAGGCCAGGGCGATCACCAGCGCTACCAGCAACGTGCTTTTGGCGACCACTACCGCAGCTTCGATCTTGTCCACCGAGCGCACTTCGGCCTGCTGGTTGAAGTCGCGCAGCTGGGTAGCGGCGTTGCGTCCAACCTGCCAGGCTGGTTCCAGCTGTTGTATCAGCAGGGCGCGGGCTTGCGCATTCTTTTGGGAATCGTCCAGCTTCAAGACCTCGGCCATGAGCCGGTCGTATTGGACGCGGGCAGCCTTGAAGGCGTTGAAATTGATTCGGTCCTGGTTTTCGAAAATGGTCTTGTCGTAGTCTGTGACCAGCTTGTCCATTTTCTCGGCGTCGGCGTGGATGGTCGCCAGGTCTTGCTTGCGTTCATCCGGGTTGTCCAGCGCCACTACCTGCAGCATCAGCAGGTAACTCTGGAACCAGGTCGAACGGATGCCTGTGCTCAATTCCAGGCCGGGCATGGAGTCGGTCTGGAAACTGGTGGTTTCGTGTTCGATCGCCGCCAGCTTGAGATAGGTAATGCCGGCCATGAATCCCATCAACGCCAGGATCAGGCCGAAACTGACCAGCATTCTTTGCCGAATAGTCCATTGCTTCACGTGTTATCTCTCCTGTCGTTGATCGGTGGTTGGTGCGTTCTCCCGGTCCGCGGTTCGAGAATGGTTTGGAGTTGGTTAACTGACAACTGCGCCATTCTGGTGAGTTTCTAAGCGGATACAATAAACCAGTCAGATCGAAAGCGGGCGACTTTTTGGCAATGCCGGAACAGTGCCGGGCGCCGATTATTGCAGATTTTTGGATACTGATTTGTATATCATTGTGAAATCTCGAAGGTAACAATCAATAATCCCTTGTGCCGTCGTCAGCGGCGATTCCGATTGTCAAACTGCCGCCGGCAGATCCGCTCCGGTTCCGGCGCCTGGCGCTGTTGCGCACAATTCTCGTCTCCTACCCCTTCAGCTATGCAGCGGCGCTGCCGTTAATGCATAGGAGAGCAGCAAATGCTTCCCGTGCCGGCGCCTCGGCGCCGCATGTTATCGATAATTGCCAAGGCAAACGGAGACCCATTCATGAACAGATTATCTTTTACGCAGAAACTATGGCTGCCGCTGCTGGTCAGCCTGGTCGCACTATTTTCGATCTCCGTATTCAATGCTTACCAGGCGCGGCAGATCCGGCTGGAAGAGCGTAAAAGCGATTTGATCAATGTCTCCAATGTCGCCATGAACGTGATCAAGGAATACGGCGCCATGGCCGCCAGCGGCGCCCTCGGCAAGAGCGAGGCGCAGCAGCAGGCGCTGGCGCGGCTGAAGGCCATGCGCTATGGCAAGGACGGTTATTTTTCGGTCTCGACTTCGAATGAAGTGATGGTCATGCATCCGATCAAGCCGGAACTGGACGGCCGCAAGATGAGCGATTTCAAGGATCCCGAGGGCAACCTGGTGTTCGTCCTGATTTCCAAGGCCGGCAGCCAGAGCGGCGGCGGTTTCGTCGATTATGTCTGGCCGCGCGTCGGCTCCGCCGAACCGGTGCCGAAGATGTCGTTCGCGCTTGGCTACCAGCCGTGGGACTGGATCGCCACCACCGGCATCTATGTGGACGACCTGAACCTGGCTTTCATGCAGTCGCTGTACCAGGCCGGCGCCATCCTGCTGGTGGTGGCGCTGGCGCTGGTGGCGCTGGTGATCTATTCCAACCGCAGCATGCTGGCCGCGATCGGCGGCGATCCCGGCGCTGCGGCCGCTATCGCCAACCGCATCGCCGACGGCGACCTCAGCCTGGACATCGCGACCCGGCCCGGCGATACGCGCAGCCTGGTGTATGCCATGAAATGCATGCGCACATCGCTGCTGCACACGATCACCAACATCAAGAGTTCAGCCGACACCATCGCCACTGCCTCCGGCCAGATCGCCAGCGGCAACCTGGACCTGTCGAGCCGCACCGAACAGCAGGCCGGATCGCTGGAAGAAACCGCGTCGGCGATGGAACAGCTGACCTCGACCGTCAAGCAGAACGCCGACAATGCACGGCAGGCCAACCAGCTGGCGGTGACCGCTTCGCAGGTGGCGAGCAACAGCAGCGCCGTGGTGTCGCAGGTGGTGGACACCATGGGCAACATCCGCAGCTCGTCGAAGAAAATCGTCGACATCATCGGCGTCATCGACGGCATTGCGTTCCAGACCAATATCCTGGCCCTGAATGCGGCAGTGGAAGCGGCGCGCGCCGGCGAACAGGGGCGCGGTTTTGCGGTGGTCGCTTCGGAAGTGCGCAGCCTGGCGCAGCGTTCGGCCGCCGCGGCCAAGGAAATCAAGGTGCTGATCGACGATTCGGTGAGCCAGGTCGGCAGCGGCAGCAAGCTGGTCGAACAGGCCGGCGCAACCATGGGCGAGGTGGTGACCAGCGTCAAGCGGGTGACCGACATCATCGGCGAGATCGCCACCGCCAGCCAGGAACAAAGCACGGGCATCGAGCAGGTCAACCACGCGATTGCGCAAATGGACGAGGTCACCCAGCAAAACGCGGCGCTGGTGGAGCAAGCCGCCGCAGCAGCAGCGTCGCTGCAGGAACAGGCAGTCAACCTGGCGCAGATGGTGAGCGTGTTCAAGACCGGCAGCGGCCAGGTCAGCCAGGCATTCGCTGCCGAACCGTCTGCGCGGGCGCGCAACATCACGCCGCCGCAGGCGCAATTATCGTCTAGGCCCGCAGCGCGGCGAGTTGCAGCCTAGGTTCTATCTCATAGGGGAAGTATGAAAAATCTGAGTCTGAAAGCAAAACTGTGGCTGGTGCTGGCGGTCATGTGGCTGGGATTGCTGCTGCTGGCCGGCTGGTCGGCCTTGAATACCCGCGACACCATGATGAAGGAGCGCGAGGCGGGGTTGAAGAATGTGGTGGAAACCGCGGCCGGCATCGTCAAAGGTTACGCCGACGATGTCGCCGCCGGCCGGCTCAGCCTGGCGGATGCGCAAAGCCAGGCCCTGCAGCGCATCGGCACCATGCGCTATGCGCAGGACAACTACGTGTTTGTCTTCGATTCGCAGCCAGTGGTGCTGATGCACCCGACCAGCAAGGATATCGTCAACAAGAACGTCGGCGAGCGCAAGGATACCGACGGCAAGCTGTATTACGTGGAAATGGTCAAGCTGGGCAAGCAGCAACAGCAAGGCATCGTCCATTACATGGGCCGCTTGCCGGGCACCACAGACACCCGCGCCGAAAAAATCAGCCAGGTGAATTATTTCGCGCCGTGGGACTGGTTCCTGGTGTCCGGCGTGTTCGTCAATGATGTGCAGGCCGCGTTTTACGACAACCTGCTCAGGCAGCTGCTGATCATGTTTGTGATCGGCGTGACGGTGTCGGCGACCATGCTGCTGATCATCCGCAGCGTGACGCGCAGCCTGGGCGGAGAACCCAGCTATGCCGCCGCCATCGCCGCCAGGATCGCCGGCGGCGAACTGGATGTGACGGTAGTGGTCGACGGCAAGGACAAGTCGAGCCTGCTGCACGCCATGCGGCAGATGCAGCAGCAGCTGGCGGCGGCCATCACCGAAATCCGCGAGGGCACGCACAATATCGGCGCCTCGATCAAGGAAATCTCGGCCGGCAACAGCGACCTGTCGGCGCGCACCGAGCAGCAGGCGGCGTCGCTGCAGCAGACCGCGGCCAGCATGGAGCAGCTGACCGCCACCGTGCGGCAGAATGCCGACAACGCCCGCCAGGCGGGCAACCTGGCGCAGAGCGCTTCCGATATCGCCGCCAAGGGTGGCGAGGTGGTCGGACAGGTAGTGCATACCATGCAAGGCATTACCGACAGCTCCCGGCGCATCGCCGACATCATCGGTGTGATCGACGGCATTGCGTTCCAGACCAATATCCTGGCGCTGAACGCGGCGGTAGAGGCGGCCCGCGCCGGCGAACAGGGGCGCGGTTTTGCGGTGGTCGCGGCCGAGGTGCGCAACCTGGCGCAGCGCAGCGCCCAGGCAGCGAAGGAAATCAAGGAACTGATCGGCGATTCTGTCGACAAGGTGGACGGCGGCTCCGAACTGGTGGCCAGGGCTGGCCGGACCATGGATGAAATCGTGCAGGCGGTCAAGCGCGTGACCGACATCATGGCGGAAGTCACGGTGGCTTCGGAAGAACAAAGCAGCGGCATCGAACAGGTCAACCAGGCCGTGACGCAGATGGACCAGGTCACGCAGCAGAATGCCGCGCTGGTGGAGCAGGTAGCGGCAGCGGCCGGTTCGCTGGAAGGACAGGCGCAGCGCCTGCAGGATGCGGTGTCGGTATTCCATGTAGCCGAGCAACAGCGCAGCAGCGTGCCGTCGACCCCTGCCAAACGCGCAGAGCCGGTGCTGGGCGCCAGGCCGGCGCCGGTGAAACGCTCGCCGCCTCCGGTCTTGAAGACGGTCGCCGCCACCAAAACGCGCGCCGTCGCGAGCAAGCCCGCATCCGTCAAGGTGCAGCAAACGCCGTGGAAAGCGCCCGCGGTCAAGCTGGCCGCATCCAACGCGGATGACTGGGAGACGTTTTAAGGCGGTCGGCTAGATGCGGTCGGCGAGATGCGGTCGGCGAGACGCGGTCGGCCCTGAATCGGCTGGATGAAAGAATCGGCGCATGGCAGCAGTCAAGAGGTATACTCGGGAACTATCGAAGATGCCCGTTTGCGGTGACCGCAAACGGGCGATGCAGATGATGTTTTGCCAAACATCGTGATCTGCTCCCTGCCTACCTACACTGATCGAGACCAATCCATGCGCTTGAATTTCACCACCGTCGAATTGCCTTCGGCCGACCATCCTGCAGGCGCCTTATGACGGCAAGCGAACAGCCTATGATCCATTGGATCGAGGAAGACCAGCCGCGCTCAGCGCGCTGGCGCTCGGAAAACGGCAACACCGCACCGAAACGGGTCGTGATTGCCGACGACCGGATGACCGCCGACACCGCTTACCGCCTGGCTTGCGAAGGCACCGGCATGCTCTGGCGCGGCGATTTCCAGAACGCCCGCCAGTTGCTGCAAGCGCTGGCGCGGCGCGCCGAACCGAAGCCTGACAAGCGCGGCAAGCCGCGCAAGCAGCCGGTTTCGCCGGTCGACGCCTTCAACCTGCACCGCCAGGCCCAATCGCAGCGGGCGCGCACCCTGGGCATGCTGTTGCTGCCGTTCGACGCCGACTACAGCATTCCGTTGCGCCGCGCACCCGATGTGCAGCTCGCCTGCAACGAAGCGTATGGCGCGCCGGCGGAGCCGTTCGTGGCGTCGCTGCGCGAACTGCTGGGGCTGATCGGCGCTCATGAGTGGCGCAAGAAGGGCGTCGAGATTGCCGCGCTGGGTGAACGCATCCATCCGCACTACGGCGTGTATTCGCCGGTGCGCGGCGAATATATCGGGCTGGTGGCGGCGGCGCCGTTGCCGTCCGCCAAGCTGGCTTTTGATATCGGCACCGGCACCGGCGTGCTGGCGGCGTTATTGGCTAAACGCGGCGTGGAACGCGTCGTGGCCACCGACATGGACCCGCGCGCCCTGCGTTGCGCGCGCGAGAACCTGGTGCGGCTGGAGCTGGACGGCCAGGTAACGCTGTTGCAGGCTGACTTGTTTCCTGAGGGCCGGGCGCCGCTGGTGATCTGCAATCCGCCCTGGATTCCGGCGCGGCCCAGCTCGCCCATCGAACATGCGGTGTACGATCCTGAGAGCCGCATGCTGCGCGGATTCCTGGGCGGCCTGGCGCAACATCTGGAGCCGGGCGGCGAGGGCTGGCTGATCCTGTCCGACCTGGCTGAACACCTGGGCTTGCGCCCGCGCGCCGAGCTGCTGGCGGCGATCGAGGCAGCGGGCCTGAAAGTGCTGGGGAAAACCGATATCCGGCCGCAGCATCCGAAGGCCAGCGACGAAACCGATCCGTTGCACGCCGCGCGCGCCGCCGAGCTGACTTCCTTGTGGCGATTGGCGGCAGCTTGAACGGGGCGGATTGAAGAAGATTCGCTTTTTATTGCACCTTGGAAAATATTTGTTGTAAATTCGCCGGTTTTTGTGGATATGACCGGCGATTTGTTGTTACCCAATGTTAACGATTGTGAAATATATAAGTTTGGCATTGCTGCAATTAAGCTCCAAATCTAGGCTATCTCTGTTCATCTGACGGCAAAACGGTGAATGCAGGGTCGCGTGCCTTGTCCTGCAACCGATGCAGGCAGTCATCGCGGTATCTCGGGATAACACTGGAAGTGGACGAAATGAACAAGAGCAAGGGTAGGCAGCTTCCGCCAGATCCGCTATTGCCTTTGGACGAATCCGAGCTCGGGCTTGACGATCTGTTCGTGGCCAGCGCCAGGCAAGACCTGGCCAGCATCGAGCAAGCGCTGGCAAGCGGCGACTACTGTGCCATGCAGCAGACGGTGCACCGGCTGAAGGGAGCGGCCATGATTTTCCGCATGACAGCGATGGTCGACGCCACGCTGCATATCGAAGCCGTCCTGAATACGGGACTGGCCGTCGATCATGCACAGCTGGCTGCGGCCTGCCTCGCCTTGCGTCGCCAGGTTGAACTGCTTTAGGGCCTGTTAACATTTGATTTGGGAACCCTCCGGGAACGGCTGCAGGCGTCACATGCCGTTGTTGTAACTCCTTGCCGTAGCACCGCTACGTCGCGTCGTTACGCCTAGGCCTGTAACGCCTGCCGCGCGTTCGCACTCCCAAATCAAATGTTAACAGGCCCTAGCAGCATCGCTATCCTCTAAAACGGCTATAGTCTCTATATCAAATCCCAACTTGATATGGAGAGCTCATGGCGTCTGTACATCTACAAAGCAGCACTGGCTATGTCCAGCAAATCCAGGCCCGGTCGCACCAGTTGCAGGCCGATGAACCGCTCGACAACGGCGGTACCGACAGCGGCCCGGCGCCCTATGAACTGCTGCTGGCCGGACTGGCAGCCTGCACCTCCCTGACTTTGCGCATGTACGCCGACCGCAAACAGTGGGAGCTCGGCCTGATCGATGTGCGGCTGCGCTTTTCGCGCGACGAGCAAGGGCGGGAAAGGATCGATCGCACGGTCGCCTTTGGCGCCTCGCTCAGCCCGGAACAGATCGGCAGGCTGGGGGAAATCTGCGAGAAGACGCCGGTCACCAAGACCATCAGGCAAGGTACGGAAATCCTGACCACCTTGAATCCGGCTCGGCTTGAGCCGCACGCTTGACCCATCCTGAGGAGAAACGCATGTCAAAGATCGTCGGAGTGGCCGGTAGCCTGCGCAGCGGTTCGCTGAACGCTGCCTTGCTGCGTGCGGCAGCCGAGCTGATGCCGGCCGGCTCGGCGCTGGAAATCGGCACCATCAAAGGGATTCCGCTGTATGACGCGGACCTGGAACAGGCCGAGGGCATCCCGCCGGCGGTGGCGCTGCTGAAAGAACAGATCGCGGTGGCCGATGCGCTGCTGCTGGTGACGCCGGAATACAATAATTCGATGCCGGGCGTGTTCAAGAACGCGCTCGACTGGCTGTCCCGGCCGCCGGCCGACAGCGCCCGCATTTTTCGCGGCCGCCGGGTAGCGGTGATCGGCGCTTCGCCTGGCGGCTTCGGCACCGTCCTGTCGCAGAACGCCTGGCTGCCGGTATTGCGCACGCTGGGCATGCAGCCTTGGTTCGGCGGCCGGCTGATGGTGTCGCACGCCGGCAAGGCATTTAACGAAAACGGTGAGCTGGTCGATGAGCAGGTGCGCGAACAGCTCAGGGAATTCAACCGGAATTTTGTCGAGTTTCTGAAAAACTGAAATGAAATTCAAAGATTATTACAGCGCCCTTGGCGTCGAACGCACGGCCAGCGCCGCCGAAATCAAGCAGGCTTATCGCAAGCTGGCGCACAAATACCATCCGGATGTCTCCAAGGATCCGGCCGGGGAAGAAAAATTCAAGGATATCGCGGAAGCATATTCGACTCTGAAGGATACGGAAAAGCGCGCCGCCTACGACCAGCTGGGCAGCCACCAGCCCGGTGAAAACGTTGAGCCGCCGCATGCCTGGCAGCAGGGGTTCAGCGATGGCGGAACTTCCTTTGGCGATGTCGACATGGCCGACATCCTGGCCGCTTTTGCCGCCTCGCGCCAGGGCGGCCGGCCGCGGCCGAGCAGGGGCGAGGACTATGAAGTCAATACCCCCATCACGCTGGAGCAGATTTACGACGGCGGTGAAACCGATGTCCGGCTGAGCATGCCTGAATACGATGAGCACGGCAAATTGCACCGGGTGCCGCGCACCTTCCGGGTCCGCATACCGAAAGGCGCGGAAGACGGCCAGCGCCTGCGCTTGTCAGGCAAGGGCGGGCAGGGCCGCGACGGCGGCAAGCATGGCGACCTGTATGTGATGATGAAGCTGATCCCGCATCCCCTGTACCGGGTTACCGGCAAGGACCTGTATTTCGATTTGCCGCTGACGCCGTGGGAAGCCGTGCTGGGCGCGGTAGTGCAGGTGCCGACGCTTGGCGGCAAGGTGGAATTGAATGTTCCCGCCGGTACCGCCGCCAACCGCCAGTTCCGCCTGGCCAAGCGCGGCCTGCCGTCCGCCAGCGGCGAATCGGGCAACCTGTATGCGGTGGTAAGGATAGAAGTGCCGCCGGCGCCCGCCGCGCGCGAGCGCGAACTGTTCGAACAGCTTGCTGCCGAATCGACATTCAATCCGCGCCAGCATCTTAATTAGGAGGGACGCCAATGACTGCTCTGCTAGTAGAAGCCGTTTGGTTAAACGACATTGCGTTGTGTTCGCTGGATGAGCTGGCGGAATTTTCCGGCCTTAGCCACGACGAGCTGGCCGAACTGGTGGCCATCGGCGCCATCGAACCGGACCGGGATTCCGCTCCGGCTTACGTGTTCCGCGCGCAGACCATCGTGCTGGCCAGGACGGCGCGCCGCCTGCGCGACGATTTCGAGCTCGATACGCACGGCGTAGCGATGGCGCTCAATCTATTGCAAAGGATACATGCGCTGGAAGCGCGGCTGGCGGCAATGGATGCCAAGCTGCCGCATCTGAGTTAGCGCATCAGGCGCATGCGGCGGATTTTCCGTGCGGTGTGCCCGGTGGTGTCACGTGCGATAGTGTTGATCTTTTTTTGTCATAAATACATCGCCATTTCATTACTTGATGTCGCGGGCGATGCCGAGATGATGCCGCATCAGGGCGGACGCCCATTCCCGGTTGCCGTTTTCCAGCGCCTGGATGATTTGCAGATGTTCCTTGCATGAATCGATCTGGCGTGGATTGCGCTGAAATGCGATATGTTCGCTGACGCGCCGGAGCTGGTTTTGCTGCTGCACCGCCTGCAGCACGAAACGGTTGTTGGAGAAACGCGCCAGCATTTCGTGGAAAGCGGCGTTGAGAGCAAAAAATGCGCTGGCCGAATGATCGGCCGGCGCCTTCTGCAATAATTTTTCATGCGCCAGGCGGCTGTTCTGCAGCTGGGCGGCGTCAACCTTGAACGTGCTCTCCAGCAGCCCGCCGCACTCCACCATGATCCGGAACTGGTAGCTCTCGGCCATCAGTTCCGGCGAGCCTATCGTCGACGGGAAGTTCCAGCCCTGGCCGCGGCGTTTCTCGATCAGGCCGTCAGCCGCCATGCGCACCAGGGTTCCCCTCAACAGGCTGCGCGGCACCGCGTAGCGCTCCAGGAAATCCGTCTCGGTCATGGTGTCCGGCAGCAGGTTGTTGGCGCGGTCGTCGATCAGGCGCAGATACAAGGTGTCGCCGCTGATGCCGCCGACCACCATTTCCGCGGCTGTTTCAGGCAGGGTGTTGCTGCTGACGAAGTAGCCGCTGTTGACGTGATACTCCAGCAGCTCTTGCTCCGCAACCAGGCGCAACGCCGCCTTGACAGGCGTCCGCGAGACGTCGAACTGGCTGGCCAGGCCTTCTTCGGTGAGATGGGTTCCGGCCGGCAGTTCGCCGGTCGTGATCTGCTGGATCAGCCGGTTTGCCAGGTCAAGCTGCAATGGGCTGGGACGGCTGGGTTTTGTCGTTTTGCTCATTCTGCGCCGCTATTAGGTTTACATTCGCTCAATGTTAAATGATTAATATCATATGAGTAAACTGCAGGGCAAGCGACATATACGCATGCAATGGATAAGATTAGTCTTAAAAGGTAACATTGAATTGATTTTATCAAAAAGTTAATACAACATACTTCGAAATTGTCGATTAAACAATTTTGGAGGTTTATGTATGGACTGCAAGGCGACGCTCACTGAGCCCTTCCCGCAGGTAGATACCTGCGGCTCGCCCTATCAGCGCGGCCGGCAGCACGGCGCGGCGGTGCCCGAGCGCATCGTGCGCAGCGCCGGCCTGTATCGCCGGCAACTGGCGCGGCATAACGTCTGCGCTGAACGCCAGAGCACGCTGGCGCTGGGAATGCGGCCGGCAATCGAGCGCTTCGATCCCGACTACCTGGAGGAAATGCAAGGCATTGCCGATGGCGCCGGAGTGCCGCTGGAGGACGTCATCCTGATCAACTGCCGTACCGAACTATTGTTTGGTCACGGCGAGCTATCGGCGATATGCCAGGAGCTGGACGACCGCTGCGCCAGCCTGGCGGTATTGCCGGAAAATGCAGAAAGCGGGCGCCTGATGCACGCCCACAGTTCGGACTGGCGGGAAGAGTGCCTCGATACCGGCATCGTCTTGCGGATCAGGCGTGGCGGCAGCCAGGACGAGCCAGACCTGCTCATGTTTACCGGTGCCGGCAGCCTGGCGCGGCACGGCTTCAACAGTGCCGGTGTGTCCCTGACGGGCGGTTTCCTGGGCTCCGACCGCGATTACCGCCTGATGGCCGGCGTGCCGCTGGTGCTGGTGCGGCGCAAGATGCTGGAAGCGCCCAGCATGGGCGCGGCCATGAAACTGCTTTGGCAGACGCGCCGCTTTTGTTCCGGCAACCTGATGCTGGCCCAGGCCCGGGTCAGCGCCGACAGCCAGCATGTCGGCGATGCGGTCAGTCTGGAATGCGCGCCGGATGAAATTTTCTGGCTGACGCCGCAGCACGGCTTGCTGGCCCATGCCAATCACTGGCTGTGCCCGGTTGCGCGCAGCAGGCTGAACGGGCAGGGGCTGGCCGTCAACCCGGATTCCTTATATCGCCAGCAGCGGGTGGAGACGACGCTGCTGCAAGCCATCAACCAAGGCCCGGGAAAAATCAGCTGGGCAATGGCAAAGAAGGTGCTGGCGGACGATTTCCCCGATCTCGGCGGCGCTTTTCGCAAACCCTATGGTGAAAATGCCGATGCCCGGCCCGCCACAGCCGTGACGACCCTGATCGACGCCGCCGGCGGCGCCATGTGGATAGCGCGCAAACCACATCAGCCGCACGCTTTCGTCGAATACCGCTTATAGCCAGACGCGGCCGGTCGGCCGGCGTAGCGGCGTCAGTATTCCTTGATGGCCTCAACGCTGACATGCAGTGTCACCGCATCGCTGACAAAGGGGACATAGCGTCCAAGCTTGTAGTCGCTGCGCAGGATCTTGGCGGAGCCGTTGGCGCCGCAGGCTTGTTTGCCGTAAATGAGCATGAAGCGGCAATTGAAATTGCTGATCTCCAGCGTTACCGGATGCGTGATGCCCTTGATCGTCAGGTCGCCCTCGATTTGCGTCAGCTGCTGTTCTTCAAAATGCAGGCTGGACGATGTGAAGCTGATCTTGGGATAGTTGGCGGCGTCGAAGAAGTCGCCGGAGCGCATGATCTGGTTGAAGCCGTCGCTGCCGGTGCTGACCGAGGCGGCGTCGATCTCGATGTCTATGCTGCCGCTGTGGCTGGCCAGGTCGATTTCAATCGAACCGGAAGTACGGTCGAAGCGGCTGCGCTGCGTCGACAAGCCCCAGTGGCTGTACTCGAAATAGGAAAAAGTATGCTCCGGGTCGATCAGGTAGCGGTCGGCGGCGCTGCAGACGCCGGCGCTGAATGCCAGCGGCAGCAGCGCAGCGCGCAGCAGCAGCCTGGCGGCGGGCAGGATTGCAGATGGCTTTGCGATGGACGGCGTCATGGTATTGGATGAATGGTCGGTGGCTACAGGCATCATGCATCAGTCGATATCGATACGCTACAGCTTCGTGGTTATTCTTGTCTGAAAGCATTTAAAATGCCACTCTGCAACTGCGGCTGCAATTTGAGAATGCGGCGATATCCCATGCAGTTGATTGCGTTTTAACCATCACAACTTACACCGGAGCGTCAGACATCATGTATGAACTGTATATCGCCAATAAAAACTATTCTTCCTGGTCGCTGCGTCCATGGGTGCTGATGCGTGAGCTTGGTTTGGCGTTCAAGGAACACGTGGTGCCGTTTGCCGATGGACTTCCCGGCTCCAACTGGGATACCTTCCGCAGTTTTTCGCCGACCGGCAAAGTGCCTGCGCTGAATGACGGCGGCACGGTCGTCTGGGATTCGCTCGGGATAGTCGAATACCTGGCCGAACGCCATGAAGGCGTCTGGCCCAGCAATCCGCAAGCCAGGAGCTGGGCGCGCTGCGCCGCCGCCGAGATGCATTCCGGTTTCGGCGCCTTGCGTGAACGCTGCACGATGAACTGCGGCATCCGGGTGCGCATTGAGCATGTGCCGGAAGCGCTCAAGTCGGATATCGCGCGGCTGGATGAATTGTGGAACGAGGGCCTGGAGCGTTTCGGCGGGCCGTTCCTGGCGGGGGCGAATTTCAGCGCCGTCGACGCCTTCTTTGCGCCGGTGGCTTTCCGCATCCAGACCTACAACCTCAAGCTGGGCCCCGCAGCGCATGCTTATGCAGTGCGTCTGCTCGATTTGCCGGCGATGCGGCAATGGCAGGCAGAGGCTTTGGCGGAATCGTGGCGCGAACCTGGCCATGAAGCCGAAGCCAAGGCGGCAGGGACCATCCTGGAGGATCTGCGCAGCGCACCTTCAAAGTGAAGCCGAACGGCGTAGCGTGCCATAATATCGCGCATGTTTACGCGTAACGACGACAAGCTGCTGCATATCACCGATTCACTCGCGATCCCGCTCAGTGAGATCGAGATCAGCGCCGTCCGCGCCCAGGGCCCGGGCGGCCAGAATGTCAACAAGGTGTCGTCGGCGATACACCTGCGGTTCGATATCCGTGCATCGTCGCTGCCGGAGTTCTACCAGGAAAAGCTGCTGGCCCTGAACGACCAGCGGATTACCAAGGACGGCGTGCTGGTCCTCAAGGCGCAGCAGTCGCGCAGCCAGGAAAAGAACAAGGGCGAAGCCCTGTTGCGCCTGCAGGAACTGCTGCTGAGCGTGACCGTGATTCCCAAGAAGCGGCGGCCAACCGCGCCCAGCCGCAGTTCCCAGCTCAAGCGCGTCGACAGCAAGACCCGGCGCGGCAAGGACAAAGCCATGCGCGGCAAGGTCCATCTTTGATCCTTATGCCGGCATCAGGCGCAGGCGGGTAATTTCAGATGGCGCAAACAGCCGCTTTGGCGGCCCCCAGTAGCCGGTGCCGCGGCTGGTATACACCCACAGGTTGCGCAAGCGGTTGAGGCCGGCCGTATAAGGCTGTTGCAAGGGCACGAACAGATTCCACGGGAAGAACTGGCCGCCATGGGTATGGCCTGACAGCTGCAGGTCGAAGCCGGCATCGGCAGCCGCAGCCGCCGAACGTGGCTGATGCGCCAGCAGCAGTTTCAGCGCCACGCCCGGCGGACTGCCGGCCAGCGCCGCATGCGGATCGCTGCGTTCGGCTTCGTCAAAGTGATGGGCGCTATAGTCGGTGACGCCGGCCACCAGCAGCGATGCGCCCAGGTGCCGGATGACGACGTGCTGGTTCATGAGCACGGTCAGCCCAAGCCGGCGCACCTCTGCCACCCATTCCGGCGCGTTCGAATAATACTCATGGTTGCCGGTGACGAAGTAGGCGCCGTGGCGAGAGCGCAGCTTGGCCAGCGGCGCCGTGTGCGCCGACAGTTCCCGCACGCTGCCGTCGACCAGGTCGCCGGTGACCGCGATCAGGTCCGGCTGGAGGGCGTTGACCTTGCTGACGATGGCGTCCAGGTAATTGTGCTTGATGGTCGGGCCGACATGGATGTCGCTGATCTGCACGATGCTGTAGCCGTGCAAGGCGGCCGGCAAGCCGCTGATCGGAACGTCGACATCGACTACCGCCGCCAGGCGGCGCGCATTGAAAAACCCGACCAGGCTTGAAACCGCGGCCAGCGCCAGCACGGCAAGCGCGCTCCAGAATGCAAATTGATCGTGGTCCAGCTTGAACAGGGGCGACAGCCACAAGCCCAGTTCGCGCAGCAGGGTTGCCAGCAGCAGCGATGAAAAGATCCCCATGGCCAGCATGCCGGCCCACGCCAGCCGGTCAGACAGCGGCTGGCTTCGGATGCCCCTGGCCAGCATGCCGGCGGGAATCAGTAAAAACGATAGCAGCAGCCAGCCGCCTAGCAATATTTGCAAGAACGGGATGGCGGACAGCGCCGGCATCAAGAGCAAGCCGATCAGCGTATGCAGCACGCCCAGCAAGAACAGAACAAGCACGATGGCGAAGCGCGATGGCATGGGGAAACCTGTGAGAAAAATGAATGGGTGGCAACGAGCGGTGACTTGCCTGGAGTCCATATTAGGGCGCGGGCGCCGGCTTCAATAGGCGGGAGCTTATATAAAGCGCGAGATGTATTCGGGAAACAGCCGGCTTATTCCAATATAATCGGGCAATTCACTCTTTAACAATCACCAATATTTGGTGCTTTTCCGTTAGTTATGCCCCTTTTGAAGCGAAATCCTGTCATTTCCCGCCTGTTTTGTACTGTCTGTTTAGCTGGGCTGCTGTCGGGGCTTGCGTATGCGGGACCGGCGTCGGCCGCCGCGGCCGTTGCCGATAGCGCCAGCCCGGCCCGGCCGCGCATCGGCCTGGTGCTGTCCGGCGGCGGCGCCCGCGGTTATGCCCACCTGGGCGTGCTGCAGGCGCTGGAAAAAATGCATATTCCTATTGATTATGTTGCCGCCACAAGCATGGGGGCGGTGGTCGGCGGCTTGTATGCGAGCGGGCTGTCGGTCGACGAACTGGACCGCATCCTGACCGAGACCAACCTGAGCGATATTGCGTTTGACCGCAACGAACGCGCGGACCTGCCGCAATCCCAGCGCGAGGACGATTATCAATATCCTATCGGCCTGTCGGCCGGCTACGGCGACGGCAAGCTGAAGCTGCCGGCCGGCCTGGTGCAGGGTAATAACCTGCTGGCGCTGCTGCAAAACTGGACCCCGCAGCTGCCGGCGAATATTTCGTTCGACAAGCTGCCGACGCCGTTTCGCGCCGTGGCGACCGATCTCGGCAGCGGCGCTGAAGTGATCCTGAGCCAGGGTTCGCTGCCGCGCGCAATCCGCGCCAGCATGGCGGTGCCTGGCCTGTTCGCGCCGCTCAAGCTGGATGGCCGCACGCTGGTGGATGGCGGCCTGGTGGGCAATTTGCCGATATCGCTGGCGCGCAGCATGGGCGCCGACATCATCATCGCGGTCAATATCGCCACCGACCTGCAAGATCCTTCCACCCTCGAATCGCCGACCGCGGTGGCGCAGCAGATGGTGACCATCCTGATCCAGCAGAACGTCAAGCATGAGATCGACACACTCAAGAAACAAGATGTGCTGATCGAACCGAACCTGGGCGACCTGTCGTTTGCCGATTTTTCACGCGGCAAGGATGGCGTCAAGGCCGGCTACGATGCGGCCGAGCGGCAAAGCGCCAAGCTGGCCGCGCTGGCGCTGCCGCCGCAGCAATGGAAAGAATATCTTGCGGCGCGCAGCGGCGGCGGTCCGGTGCTGGCGCAAGATACCCATATCGATGCGATTGAAATCCATAGCAACGGTCGGGTGCCGACGGCGGTGGTGCGCCGGGCGCTGGAAGTCAAGGAAGGGGATTTCTACAATCCGGTGGCGCTGAACAAGGACGTGGCGCGGCTGGCGACCAACGGCGATTTCAAAAGCGTGACGCAGGAACTGGTGAGCGAGAACGGCCGCAACGTGCTGAAAGTGGATGCCGATGCAAAATCTTGGGGGCCGCACTTCCTGCTGTTCGGTTTGGGCGTGTCGAACAATTTTGACGGACGCGGCGACTTCAACCTGCAGATCGGCCATCGCTTGCCGTGGCTGACTGAAAGCGGCCTGGAGTGGCGCAACGATGCCGTGCTGGGCAGCAAGCAGGCAAGCCTGCACACAGAACTGCGGCAACCTATATGGAATACGGTGGGCCTGTATGTCGCTCCGTACGCTGAATACGGACGCCGTCACATCGACCTTTATGCGGATGAAGGCGCGGTCACTTCAAAAACTGTTCCGGTGACGGCCTACCGGGTTGATACAACCAGGGTCGGCGTCGACCTTGGCATCCCGGTCGGACGGCTGGGAGAGTTTCGCGCCGGCGTGAATTATCAGTGGCTGTCTGCCGCTCCTGCATATAACCTGCCGGTCGAATTTGCACATCTGATCGGTGTCGACTCCATTTTCGATAAATTTCAGATAAACCAGCCGGTGGTCCGTGCTCAGCTCACTATCGACCAGCTCGATGACCCGCTGTTTCCGCGCAAAGGTTACTACCTGTCCGCAGTCAGCAATGTCGGATTCGGCGGCGCCGCGAACAGTTATAGCGATGCGCAGGGCAAGGCATTGTGGGCGGCCAGCCGCGGCCGCAATACGCTGAACCTGGCGCTGGAGGCGGCCGGCACCTATGGCAACGAGACGAACGACGCTACCGGCAACGGCGGCCTCGGTTTTTCATTGGGAGGTTTTCAACACCTGTCGGCCTACGCTCCAGACCAGTTCAACGGCAACTACCTGCTGTATGGCCGGTTGACCTACCTGCGGGACATGCCCGAACTGAACCTGCCTGGCCTACGCAATACCGTGCTCGGCAGCAGCCTGGAAATGGGCGACATCTGGCAGACGCGCGAGGCGTTCGGCACCGGATCCTACAAGAAAAGCGCGAGCATGTTCCTGGGCGGCAGCAGCTTCCTTGGCCCCCTGTATTTCGGCGCCGCAATCGCGCCGCGCGGCGTCTGGAACCTGTATCTGCAACTGGGTCGCGTATTCTAGGACCGCCGGCGCATGGCGCGCATCAAGCCTTGTCGGCGCCGCGCACCCGCCGCGGCGGCACCGGCGGGTAGCCGAAAAATTCCAGCACGCTGTTGGTGACCTGTTCTCGGTCATTGTCGATACAAATCATGTGGTAGCTGTTTTCCAGCACCACCACGCGTACATCCGGCAGCGCCGCCTGCAGGAATTCAGCCGATTTCAGGCTGGTCAGTTCATCTTCGCGCGCATGCACCACCAGCGTCGGACAGGTAATCCGCTGCGCCCCGGCCAATACCTTCTTGCGCAGGCGGTCGACCTGGCGGATGCAAGCCAGCGGCACCCAGCGATAATGGAAATTGTCGCCGCGCGCAAACTTGGCCTTGACGATGGCGCGCACCGTGGCGTTCTTGATGCCGAACGGTTCGTCTTCTTCCACTTTCATCCTGCTCGCCATGCCGGGAATGCAGTACACCAGGTGCCGCAGCTGGCGGTACCAGGGAGTTGACCAGCCATCGATGAAGACCGGCGGCGCCAGGGTCACCAGCTTGCCCTTGCTGTGCTGCACCCGTTCGCACAAGGCCAGCGCCAGCAGCGAACCCAGGCACATGCCCATTACATGGAAGGTATCGTATTGCGGCGCCAGTTCGCGGTAGCTGGCGGTGACCGTATCCAGCCAATCCTCGTAGCTGACCGGCACCAGGTCTTCCGGCTGGCTGCCGTGGCCGGGCAGGGTGACGGCGTGGGTTTCCACGCCGGCGCGCTGCAGCACCTTGTGCATCGAACCGAGATCGAATTGGGTGCCGCCCAGGCCGTGAATCAGCAGGGCGCCGGTGCGAACGCTCATATGACAACAGGCCCTGGGCCCCGTTGCCGCGCGTCCTCCTTGAGATTGAGGCGCCAGGCGCCGGCCACCATCGCGACCGACTCGTCGGCGTCCAGCAGCACTGCGCTCATATCGCTGACATGGCTGATTTCTCCCGCCGGCAACAGCAGACGGAAAGCAAGGTCGGGGCGGGCGTCGTCGTCGCTGTCGTCCAGCCAGCGGCGGCGCAATTGCTGGCGGTCGTCGGGATGGACATGCGCCAGCACCTGGTCGAGATCGCTGAAAGCGGCGTTGCCGATGCCCAGCAATCCTTGCAGGTCGCCGTTCCAGCATAGTTTTTTGCTGTGCGGATCGATGCTGTAGACCAGTTGCCGGCTGACGGTCAGCGCCAGTTCGACGTCGCTTTTCCATTGCGCGGCGTCTTCGTGCAATTGTTCGCGGGTAGTCTTGAGGGCGCTGATCAGCAGGCAGAGCAGGGCGGCGACGGCAAGGTACAGCTGGGCCTCCAGCAGCGAATGCTTGGAATAGGTATCGGCAAATGCGGCGAACGGTCCTTCGCCCTGCACCGTGTTAAGCAAGGCAAAGAAAGCCAGCATGGCAACCGCCAGCGAGCCGCCGCGGCCGCCCCACAGCAAGGTGACTACGGCAGCGAAAAACAGCGGGATGTAGGTCAGCGCAAAATTGACGCCGGCCGAAAATCTGCTGATGCTGGTGCCATCGAAAATCACGAAAGCCGTTACCCCAAGGGCCAGGAATGCCGCCAATCCCAGCAAGAAATCGCTGCGGTCCATGCCGCCCGAACGCATGGCGTGGAAATGCGACCAGCCGGCCAGCACCGGCGTGACGATCAGGATACCGACCAGGTCGGACGCAGCCCAGATGCGTGCGGTGGGCCAGAACGGCGCATGCTGCACCAGCGTGAACCAGGCCGCGCCGATCGCGGCGCTGATCGCGCTGCAGGCGACGCCGGCGATCAGCAGGCCGCGCACGAAATACAAACCTTCCATCGGCAGCTGCGCCTTGCGCACCAGCGCCACCACGATCGCGGCGATGCCGATTTCATCCAGGGCGAACAGCGCCACGCGCAGCAGGTTGCGTTCTTCGATAACGCCCAACAGCAGCTGCGCCAGTGCGAAACCTATCAGCAAAGGCAGCCAGCGCGAAGTCGTGGTCAGCATGAATGCAGCGACGGTGACGCCGGCCGGCAGCCAGATATAGCCGGTGGTCGCAATCGGGCCGTTGAGCTGATGCGACATATAGCCGGTGACCAGGTAGAGCAAGCCCCACAGCAATGCTATGACAGTCTGGTTGGTCAGTTTCACGATGGATATCCTTATGGCGTTGACGTTCTTGCGATCTGAAAAACACGGCGGGCAAGAGGTCGCTCATTATATGGTGAATCTGGAAAGAATTTGGTCGAAGGCAAGAGCCAGGGCGCGGCTGTCAAGATTGACAGTTACGCGACGGCAGGGCTTGGTCGGAGAATCGATCGGCTGGCGGCCTTTCCTCTTACCTGAAGCCTTACATCTCTGGAGGTCCGATGAAAAAAGCATTGCTTTGCTCGTCCCGGTTCACTTTATTGCTGGCGCTGACGACGCCGCTGCTGGCACAGGCGCACGGCTACATCGATGCGCCCAAATCGCGCGCGTTCATGTGCAAGACGCAAGAGAATGCTGCTTGCGGCGCGGTGCAATATGAACCGCAGAGCGTCGAAGGACCAAAGGGATTCCCGGCCGCGGGGCCGGCTGACGGCGTTATCGCGGCCGCCAGCCTGCCGCAGTTTGCGGAGCTGAACATGCAAACCCAGGGGCGTTGGAAAAAAGTGGCGTTGAAGGCTGGGCAGAATGAATTCAGCTGGTATTTTGCCGCCGGCCACATGACGCAGGACTGGCGCTACTACATCACCAGGCAAGGCTGGAACCCGGACCAGAAGCTGAGCCGCGATTCTTTCGAGCTGCAGCCGTTCTGCATCATCAAGGGCGGCTTCGCGCCGGCCAGCAATACCCATGTGAAGCACAGCTGCACCATTCCGGCGGGCCGCAGCGGCTACCACGTGATCTTGAGCACCTGGAATGTCGCCGATACCGGCAATGCCTTCTATCAGGTGATCGATGCCGAGATTCCGGCCGCAGCCGCGGTGAATCCGCAGAAAGTGCTGCTCAATCCGTTCAAGTAAAACAAAGAGGGCGGCAGCGCCGCCCGTTTCAAACCCGGATTGGCACAGCCATGGCGAGTCGATGCCCGCTCGGGACTCGTCGCGCCTGGACTAAGGCAATTTGCTGATAATATGCATCGTGTTTGCGTTGATGGCGCGCCGCGATGCCCGGCCAATGCTGATATCCACCAAGTACCCCGGATCAGCTCGGTGAAATACTGGGGATTTTGCGGAGAGCCAGGCCTTCGTGCTTGCTAACGAAGGCCTGGTCTATGGTATATGGTGCCCACGGAGGGACTCGAACCCCCACACCTTGCGGCACATGGACCTGAACCATGCGCGTCTACCAATTCCGCCACGTGGGCTTGAGAGAGCGAGATTATAAGCTAATGCAGGAATAAGTCAACCTAGTCATAACGATATGTAGATATATGTAGATATAAATTGCTTGGTTAGGAGAATGTCATAATCCTCCGTTACACTAACCGATGATGAATAACAACCTGTTGAAAATAGCCTTTTGAGCCAATATTCCTACACTATCCCCAGCCGGGAGGAAATTCTCGGCCTTCTGCGCACCTCTGCCGAGCCGCAAGACGCCGCCGCCCTGGCTACCGCGCTTAGCGTCAAACCTGATGAAATGGACGGTTTGACGCGCCGCCTGAATGCCATGGAACGCGACGGCCAGATCAAGCCCGACCGTGGCGGCGTCTACAAGCTGACCAATTCTCCCGGTTTTATCGAAGGCCGCGTCAGCAGCCACCGCGACGGCTACGGCTTCCTGATCTCGGACGAAGGCGGCGACGACGTTTTCCTGCCGGAAAAGGAAATGCAGAAAGTGCTGCATGGCGACCGGGTGCAGGCGCGCATCATCGGCACCGACCGCCGCGGCCGTCCCGAAGGGACGATCGTCGAGGTGGTGGCGCGCGCGAATACCCATGTGATCGGCCGTTTGCTGAATGAAAACGGGGTCTGGGTGATCGCTCCCGAAGACAAGCGTATCGGCCAGGACATCATCCTGGCAGGCTCGCCGGGCAAGGCCAAGGCCGGGCAGGTGGTGAGCGTCCAGCTCACTGAACAGCCTTCGCGTTATACCCAGCCGGTGGGTAAGATTGTCGAAATCCTGGGCGATATCGACGATCCGGGCATGGAGATCGAAATTGCGGTGCGCAAATACGGCGTGCCGCACGAATTTTCCGAAGCCGCCAAGAAACTGGCCGCCAAGCTGCCGGGCGAAGTACGCGCCGCCGATCTGGGCGACCGCGTCGACCTGCGCGATGTGCCGCTGGTGACGATTGACGGCGAAGACGCACGCGACTTCGATGACGCCGTGTATTGCGAACCGATCAAGATCGGCCGCGCCAGCGGCTACCGCCTGATCGTGGCGATCGCCGACGTCAGCCATTACGTCAAGCCTAACGATGCCCTGGATGTCGATGCGCTGGAGCGCAGCACCTCGGTCTATTTCCCGCGCCGCGTGATCCCGATGCTGCCGGAGAAACTCTCCAACGGCCTGTGCTCGCTCAATCCTGACGTCGACCGCCTGACCCTGGTATGCGATGCGGTGATCAGCGCCAAGGGCGAGATCAAGGCTTACCAGTTCTATCCTGCGGTCATCCATTCGGCGGCACGCCTGACGTACACCGAAGTGGCGGCCATCCTGGGCAACACCAAGGGTCCGGAAGCCGCCAAGCGGCCCGGCCTGGTGCCGCACCTGCTGCACTTGTATGAAGTGTTCCACGCCTTGCTGCAGGCGCGCCAGGCGCGCGGCGCCATCGATTTCGAGACCACCGAGACTTACATCGTCTGCAACGCCGCCGGCAAGATTGAAAAAATCCTGCCGCGCACCCGCAACGATGCGCACAAGGTGATTGAAGAGTGCATGCTGGCGGCCAACGTCTGCGCCGCCGACCTGATGGAACGCCACAAGCATCCTGGACTGTTCCGCATCCATGCCCATCCGACCAAGGAAAAGCTGACCATACTGCGCACCTTCCTCAAGCAGGTCGGCCTGACGCTGGCCGGGGGCGACACGCCGTCTGCTTCCGACTATGCCGCCCTGATGCCGAAGATCAAGGCGCGGCCGGATGCCTTGCTGCTGCAGACCATGCTGCTGCGTTCCATGCAGCAGGCAGTCTACAGTCCGGAAAACATCGGCCACTTCGGTTTGTCGTATGAATCGTATGCGCATTTCACCAGCCCGATCCGGCGCTATCCCGATCTGCTGACTCACCGCACCATCAAGGCGATCCTGCAAGGCAAGCGTTACGAACCCAAGGGTTTCGACACCAGTTCGCTGAACACCATGCTGTCGCCGGCCGGCCGCAAGAAACAGGCGGAAGACAAGGCGGCGGGCAAGAAAAGAAACGAGGGCAGCCTGGCGGTGTGGGAGGCGCTCGGCGTCCATTGTTCCGCCAATGAACGGCGTGCCGACGAAGCGTCGCGCGATGTCGAGGCATGGCTCAAGTGCTATTTCATCCGCGACAAGCTGGGCGAAGAATTCACCGGCGTGATTTCCGGCGTCGCCACTTTCGGCATTTTTGTCCAGCTCGACGCTTTGTACATCGAGGGCCTGGTGCATGTTACCGAACTGGGTGCTGATTACTTCCAGTACGACGAAGCGCGCCACGAATTGCGCGGCGAACGCACCGGCATCCGTTACCAGCTGACCGACCGGGTCACGGTGCAGGTGAGCCGGGTCGACCTCGACGCACGCAAGATCGACCTGCGCCTGGTCAATGAGCCCGGCATCAAGACCGTGCTCAAGAATGAAGCGCGGCGTGCCGACAGTGAACAGGGCCGGGGCGCCAAACCCAAGGCCGGCGGCAAGGCTGCGCCGCCGAAAAAGACCACCAGCCGCGTCACGACTGCCGCCAAGACCACCGCCCCCGGCAAGGCCAAGAAGGCCAAGACCGCCAGCGTCGCAGAAAAAACGCGCGTGCCAAAAGCCTTCACGAAATCGAGCAAGCGTAAAAGATAGATCGATTGATAGATAGATTCTGAGAATATGAAAAGTAAAATGATTTTCGGCTTTCACGCCGTCACCGCGCGTCTGCGTCATGAAGCATCGTCGGTGGAAGAGATTTATGTGGATGCCGGCCGCGTCGACCGCCGCATGCAAGACCTGCTGAATGCCGCCAAGGCAGCTGGCGTGCGGGTGATCCCGGTGGATGACGCACGCTTGTCGAATATTGTCGGCACCCGCCGCCACCAGGGCGTGGTGGCAAAAGCCGGCGAGCTGTCGCTGGCGCGCAACCTGGATGAACTGCTGGATGCGATCGTCGGTCCGCCGCTGCTGCTGGTGCTGGACGGCATCACCGATCCGCACAATCTGGGCGCTTGCCTGCGGGTAGCCGACGGCGCCGGCGCCCATGCCGTGATTGCACCGAAGGACCGCGCGGTAGGCTTGAATGCGACCGCCGCCAAGGTGGCCAGCGGCGCCGCCGAAACCGTGCCTTACATTACCGTGACCAACCTGGCGCGCACCTTGCGCGAGCTGAAGGAGCGTGAAATCTGGCTGATCGGCACCAGCGAAGACGGCGAAAAGGGTTTGTACGAAGCCGATTTTTCCGGGCCGGCAGCGCTGGTCATGGGTTCCGAAGGCGAGGGCATGCGCCGCTTGACGCGCGAAACCTGCGACGTGCTGGTCAACGTGCCGATGTTCGGCTCGGTTGAAAGCCTGAACGTGTCGGTGGCGTCCGGCGTCTGCCTGTACGAAGCCCGCCGCCAGCGCATGGTCAAGGGTTGTTGATCCCAATCTGCCTTATCCATTCTGAATCACGCCGCCGGTCTGTCCTGCGTGGCGGCGATTCGGATGTTCCCAGTCCGGCCTGAAACCGGTTCATCGGTTTCCCCGACTTTCGCAGCAAAAGACGGCAGGCGCAATTTGGAATAACATTACGCCTCCGCATACATCCGACACCCTTATGTTCAGCCGCATTCGTGAAGACATTGCCAACATCATGGCGCGTGATCCCGCCGCACGCACCCAGTGGGAAGTGCTGACTTGCTATCCCGGCCTGCATGCCATCATCCTGCACCGCTGGGCGCATCATTGCTGGCACAACGGCTTCAAATGGCCAGGCCGTTTCATTTCGCAGGTGGCGCGTACTTTTACCGGGATTGAAATCCATCCCGGCGCAACCATAGGCCGGCGGGTATTCATCGACCACGGCTTCGGCGTGGTGATCGGCGAAACTGCTGAAGTCGGCGACGACTGCACGATATACCAGGGCGTCACCCTCGGCGGCACTTCGCTGAACAAGGGCGCCAAGCGCCATCCGACCCTGGCGCGCGGCGCCATCATCGGCGCCGGCGCCAAGGTGCTGGGCGGCTTCACGGTGGGCGAGGGCGCCAAGGTCGGTTCCAACGCGGTGGTGGTCAAGGAAGTGCCGCCGGGAGCGACTGCGGTCGGCAATCCCGCGCGCATCGTCCAGAAAGAAAGCAGCGGCGGCAAGGATGAGGCCGCGGCGCGCATGTTTGCCGCCTACGGCGTTACCCCCAACGGCGACGATCCCTTGTCCAAGGCTTTGCACGGCTTGATCGACAACGCCGCCGCGCAGGAACATCAGATAGAACGCATCATCGCCTTGTTGAAGAAGTCGGGCATTGCCTGCGAAGGCTTGCCTGAACTAGAGAAATTTGATCCGGACCAGCTCAACAAGCTGGTCGAGTAAGGCGGCGTGCCAGGAGGCAGAATAATGAATCAGGAAGTGAGCAGTATCCCGGCAAGCGACGTACCGGCAGTTGAACGCGCAGCCGATGAGTTCCTCGACCAGTTTGAAATTCGCGTGCTGGCGGTCCTGGCCGAGAAAGAGGCGCTGACGCCGGACAACTACCCCTTGTCCCTGAATACCTTGACCAATGGCTGCAACCAGCTGTCCAGCCGGGATCCGGTGATGGCTATCGCTGAATCGACTGTGCTGGATATCTTGCAGCGCCTGATGCAGCGCAAGCTGGTGGTCGAAGTCAACCAGGCCGGCGCCCGGGTTGCCAAGTATGAACACCGGATGCGCGTCAAGTGGCTGTTGGAGCAGGACAAGCTGGCGGTGTTGACGATCTTGATGCTGCGCGGGATCCAGACCGCGGGCGAGTTGCGCAGCCGTAGCGGCAGGCTGCATGAATTCGGTTCGGTGGGAGAGGTCGAAACGGCTTTGCAGTTCCTGGCCGACAAATATCCGCCGCTGGTGGCGCGCCTGGCGAAAGCGCCCGGCACCAAGGAATCGCGCTACGCGCACTTGCTGGCGGGTGAAGAGCTGCTGGAGCAGCAGGCAATAGCGGATGCGATGTCAGGCAGCGCCTCGGTGGTGAAAAGCGCCAGCCAGGACCGGATCGCCCAGCTGGAAGACGAGGTTGCCGGCTTGCGGCGGCAAATGGATGATTTATCCGCGCAGTTTGCCGAATTCAAGCGGCAGTTTGATTAAGCGGTTTGATTAGGCGAGTTCCTGGCCGTCATGGCCAAAACGCCGGATCGCGCCGTCCGCATCGATTGCGATCCAGCCGCCTCGTTGCGCCTTGACGTCGTATTCCCAGTCCGGCAGTACGTAGCGGCTGCGGGCGGTCTCGCCTTCGCCTGAGAGGTGGTGTGCGGGCCTGTGGGTATGGCCGTGGATCAGGGTGTCGGTGGCGGTGCTGTCAAACAGGGCATCGATCGCTGCCTGGTTGACGTCCATGATTTCCATCGTTTTGTGGCGCTGTTCTTCCTGGCTTTCCTTGCGTACGCCGGCGATGATCGCCTTGCGCTGCGCCAGCGGCAGAGCGAGGAACTGCGCTTGCCATTGCGGTTGCCGTACTTGCGCGCGAAATTCCATGTAAGCCAGGTCGTCGGTACACTGGGCGTCGCCATGGGCGATCGCCAGGCGCCGGCCGCCCACGGCGATGACGGACGGGTCCGGCAGCATGGTCATGCCGGCCGCTTGCGCGAAGCTGTCGCCCACCAGGAAATCGCGATTGCCTGCAATCCAGAAAACCTGGACGCCGCTATCGCTGACTTGCCGGATTGCTTCGGCAATTCCGCGGTTGTACGGCGTTTCCAGGTCGTCGTCGCCAGCCCAGTACTCGAACAAGTCTCCCAGCAGATACAGTTGCGGCGCCCGCTTTGCCTGTTCCTGCAGGAAATCCAGGAAGGCTTGGGTGGTGCGCGGGTGCGCTGCCTGCAGGTGCAGGTCTGAGATGAACAGCGCCTGGACGGCGCCTGGCTTGTTTGAGACTGAGGCTGTCATGAGAAGGAGTCTGGATTAAACGACTTCAGCTTTTTCGATGATGACGTCGTCCGCCGGCACATCGGCAAACATGCCGGAACGGCCGGTCTTGACTTTTTCGATGGCGTCGACGATCTCGGTGCCTTCGACTACTTTGCCGAATACACAATAGCCCCAGCCGTCCTGGCCTGGATAGTCAAGGAAACTGTTGTTCTTGACGTTGATGAAAAACTGCGCGGAGGCTGAATGCGGCGCCGAAGTGCGGGCCATCGCCAGCGTGTAAGGTTCGTTCTTGAGGCCGTTCTTGGCTTCGTTTTCGATCGGATCCTTGGTTGGCTTCTGTTTCATGCCTGGCTCGAAACCGCCGCCTTGCACCATGAAGCCAGGGATCACACGGTGGAAAATGGTGCCGTTGTAATGACCGGCATTGACATAGGCCAGGAAGTTTTCGACGCTCTTCGGCGCTTTTTCCGCGTCGAGTTCGATCTTGATCTTGCCGTGGTTGGTAGTGAGGAGGACTGCCATGGTGTTTCCTATCAGATGGTTGAAAATGGGAAGGACAAAAACGGGAATTATTTGGTTACTGTAGCCGATTCGATGATGACCGGCGTGGTCGGCACGTCTTGGTAGGCGGTCTTGACCTTCTTGATCTTGTCGACTACGTCGGCGCCCTTGATGACCTGGCCGAATACCGCGTAACCCCAGCCGTCGCGGCCCGGGTAGTTGAGGAATTCATTGTTGTTGGTATTGATGAAGAATTGCGCGCCGGCCGATTGCGGATCCGCGGTGCGCGCCATGGCGATGCTGTAAGGTACGTTCTTGAGGCCGTTCTTGGCTTCGTTTTCTACCTTGTTCGGCGCCGGCTTCTCCACCATGTCCTTGGTCATGCCGCCGCCCTGGATCATGAAATTCTCGATGACGCGATGGAACACGGTGCCGTTATAGTGACCGCTGTTTACATAGCCCAGGAAATTCTTGACTGTCTTTGGCGCCTTTTCCGGATTGAGTTCGATGACGATGTCGCCCATATTGGTCTTCAACAAGACATGGGGCTTGTCTGCAGCGCCGGCTAACGACGGGCTGCCCAGGAAACAGGCAGCCGTCAATGCCGAAGTCAACGCCAGGGTGAACGTGCGGCGGGACAGTCTAAGAGATGCTGGCATAAAAAAATCCTTCATGTAGGTGGTACCGCTTTCATGTCTCATGTGGTGTAATTTCGCTTTTCAGTAATGATATACTGCGGCGAAAAGCAACATTTTATCAAACTAAACACTGCAAAAGAGTTTTGGCGATTCAGTTGTACTGATGTCCGCACCGCAAGTGCGCGAATGGGTAAAACGGCGTGCAATATTTCTGTGCTTTAATTCTGTGCCTTATTTCTGTCGGTAGGCAGTAACTTCCCATGAGCGACCTGAAAATATATAACACGCTGGCGCGTGAGAAGCAGCCGTTTTCTCCAATCGAGCCAGGCAAGGTCCGCATGTATGTCTGCGGCATGACGGTTTACGACTATTGCCATCTTGGTCACGGACGGGTGATGGTGGTGTTCGACATGGTGCAGCGCTGGCTGCGCCAGTCGGGCCTGGACGTTACCTACGTGCGCAACATCACCGACATCGACGACAAGATCATCAAGCGCGCCGTGGAAAATGGCGAAACCATCTCGCAGCTGACCGGCCGTTTCATCCAGGCCATGGACGAGGACGCGGCTGCGCTTGGCGTGCAAAAGCCTGACCACGAGCCGCGCGCCACAGCGTTCGTGCCGCAGATGCTGGCCTTGATCGAAAAACTTGAGCATAAAGGACTGGCTTACCAGGGCCGCGACGGCGACGTCAATTATTCGGTGCGTGATTTTGCCGGCTATGGCAAGTTGTCGGGCAAGTCGCTCGACGACCTGCGCGCCGGCGAGCGCGTCGACGTCAACCTCGGCAAGCGCGATCCGCTCGACTTCGTATTGTGGAAAGCGTCGAAGGAAAGCGAGCCGGAAGAAGTCAAATGGAACTCGCGCTGGGGCCAGGGCCGGCCGGGCTGGCATATCGAATGCTCGGCGATGGCCGAGCAATTGCTGGGGCAGCAGTTCGACATCCACGGCGGCGGCCAGGATTTGCAGTTCCCGCATCACGAAAATGAAATCGCCCAATCGGAGGGCGCGCACGGCCACCAGTTCGTCAACTACTGGATGCACAACGGCTTTGTGCGTATCGATGACGAAAAGATGTCGAAGTCCTTGGGAAATTTTTTCACGATCCGCGACGTCCTGAAAAAATACGATGCGGAAGTGGTGCGTTTCTTCATCCTGCGCGCGCACTATCGCAGCCCGCTGAATTACGCCGACAGCAACCTGGACGATGCCAAGCAAGCACTGACCCGCCTGTACACCGCGCTGAAAGAAGTGGCGGCCGACGCCTTGCCGCTGGACTGGAGCGAGGCCCATGCGGTGCGCGTGGCGCAAGCCATGGACGACGATTTTAATACGCCCATGGCGATCTCCGCCTTGTTCGACCTGGCCAACGAGGTCAACAAGAGCCGCTCGCAAACAGCGGCCCGCCAGCTGAAAGGCCTGGCCGGCGTGCTGGGTTTCTTGCAGCGTGCTCCTGAAGATTTTTTGAAAGGCCGCGCACTCGCCGGCAATGAAGTTGTCGGAAATGGCATTGCGCTGGCCGCTTTGTCAGAGCAAGATATCCTACTCAAAATTCAAGCTCGTCAAGCGGCAAAAATGGCCAAGGATTTTTCGACAGCAGACCTGATTCGCAAGGAACTGCTGGCCGAAGGCATCTTGCTGGAAGATAAGCCCGGCGGTCAAACCGAATGGCGAAGGGCGTAACGTAAACATATGCGTATGGAAAAAGCGACAGCGGTCGACTCCAGGCTTTTCGTGCCTTCGTATTGGGAAGACGCCAAGACCGAGCTGATGAAGCGTGACCGTATCATGCGTAAGCTGATTCCGCAGTTCGGCGACCTGCACCTGGTTGGCCGCGGCGAGGCGTTCACCACGCTGGCGCGTTCGGTGGTGGGCCAGCAGATATCGGTCAAGGCGGCGGAATCTGTATGGCAGAAATTTCTGTTAGTCTGTCCGAAGACGACCCCGGCCCAGGTGTTGAAAGCCGGCCCCGAGCAACTTGCCGCTTGCGGCCTGTCCAAGCGTAAAGCCGACTATATTCTTGACCTGGCCGACCATTTCAAGGCAAAACGGGTCAATGCCGAGCAGTGGATGGAGATGGAAGACGAGGATGTCATCGCCGACCTGACCCAGATCCGCGGCATCGGGCGCTGGACAGCGGAGATGTTTTTGATATTTAATTTGCTCCGGCCTAATATTTTGCCTTTGGATGATTTAGGATTGCTTAAGGGCATTAGTGTCAATTATTTTTCAGGAGAGCCGGTTTCGCGCAGCGATGCGCGCGAAGTGTCGGCCAATTGGGAGCCATGGCGCACCGTGGCGACCTGGTATCTATGGCGTAGCCTGGATGCGATGTCTGCAGAATATCAAGTCGTTACCGAGTGATGATTTATCAATAATTTGTTCGGTAATGATGGTTTAATCAAGGGAATAATATGAGTAAAACAACATTCCTCGGCTTCGAACAACCGATCGCCGAGTTAGATGCCAAGATCGAAGAGCTGCGTTTCGTCCAGGACGATTCGGCGGTGGACATTTCGGAAGAAATCGACCGCTTGTCGAAAAAAAGCCAGCAATTGACCAAGGACATCTACGCAAAGTTGACGCCTTGGCAGGTTTCGCAGATTTCACGGCATCCGCAGCGTCCTTACACCATGGACTATGTGAATGAAATATTCACCGATTTCCACGAGCTGCATGGCGACCGCACCTATGCCGACGACCAGTCGATAGTCGGCGGCCTGGCGCGCTTCAACGGCCAGGCTTGCATGGTGATCGGCCATCAGAAAGGGCGCGACACCAAAGAGCGCGCCTTGCGCAATTTCGGCATGCCCAAGCCGGAAGGTTATCGCAAAGCCTTGCGCCTGATGAAAGTCGCGGAAAAGTTCGGCTTGCCGATTTTCACCTTTGTCGATACGCCTGGCGCCTTTCCCGGCATCGACGCCGAGGAGCGCGGGCAGTCGGAAGCCATCGGCCACAACCTGTACGCGATGGCTGAGCTGAAAGTGCCGCTGATCGCCACCATCATCGGCGAAGGCGGCTCTGGCGGCGCCTTGGCGATTGCCGTCGGCGATGCCGTCCTGATGCTGCAGTACGCGACGTATTCGGTGATTTCGCCTGAAGGTTGCGCCTCCATCCTGTGGAAAACCGCCGAACGCGCCGCCGATGCCGCCGATGCCCTCGGCCTGACCGCGCATCGCCTGAAAGCCGTCGGCCTGATCGACAAGATCGTCAGCGAACCGCTGGGCGGCGCCCATCGCGATCCGAAACAGATGGCTTCCTTGCTCAAGCGCGCGCTGGCCGATACGCTGCGCCAGTTCCAGGGCGTCAAGACCAAGGACCTGCTGAACGCACGCCATGAAAAACTGATGAGTTACGGTAAATTCAAGGAAGTGCTGGCTGCAGAATAGGCGTGTCGAATTCATCTACTACAAGTATCAGTGCGTACTTAGAAAACACGTTGGCGGGAATCGCGCAAGCGTTCCCCGCAACTGTCTCGCAGCAGCCGGTGCGGCTGGCTGTGGCCTATAGCGGCGGACTGGATTCCAGCGTCCTGCTGCATGCGGCGGCACAGTACGCCGCCGCGCACGGCGTCAAGCTGTTCGCTTTCCATATCCATCACGGCATCAGTCCCAACGCAGACCAGTGGCAAGCCCATTGTACCGCGGCCTGCGCTGCGCTCGATGTGGCGTTCGATACGCGCCGCATCGAATTGCGCCATAGCGACAAGAGCGGCGTGGAAGAGGCTGCGCGCATCAGCCGTTATGCGGCGCTGGGCGATTTGTGCCGCCAGCACCAGGTTCCTTTGCTGTTGACCGGGCATCACCTGGACGACCAGGCTGAAACCGTGCTGCTGCAACTGTTGCGCGGCTCCGGCGCCGCGGGCCTGTCCGGCATGGATCGCTGGAACACGGCGCCGACCTTGCTTGGCGACGATCAATTGCTGATGGCGCGGCCGCTGCTCAAAGTGTCGCGGGCGGCGCTGGAGCAATATGCAGCGGCGCAGCAGCTGACGTATATCGAAGACGAATCCAACCACGATCCGCGTTATGCCCGCAACGCATTGCGCCAGCAGGTGATGCCGGTGCTGGCCCAATATTTCCCTGGATTCCAGGAGCGTTTCTCGCGCAGTGCGGGGCACATGCAGACTACGCAACGGCTGCTGATCGACCTGGCGGCGCAAGACATGGCGCTCTGCGCCGACGGCGCCTGCCTCGATCTGCAGCAGGTGCGCCAGCTGAGCGGCGAGCGCATCGACAACCTGCTGCGCTACTGGTTCGGCTTGCATCATCTGCGCATGCCTTCCAGCGCCTGGCTGAGCGAAATGCGCCAGCAGCTGCTGGAAGCAAAAGCCGATGCGCAGTTATGCGTAACGCATCCCGATTGCCATATCCGCCGTCACCGTAACCGGGTGTTCCTGACGCCGCGCGACGATGCCGACCGTTCCGAGATCGAGCCGCAAGCGTTTCGCTGGAGTGGCGAGGCCGAGATGCGCTTCCCGCAATTCGGCGGCGTATTGCATTTCGACCAGGCAGAGCAGGGCATCGCCGCCGACTGGCTGCGCGCCCAACCGTTGCAGATTCAATATCGTTCTGGCGGCGAGCGCCTCAAGCTGGCGCTGAACCGCCCCACCAAGAGCGTGAAATATCACTACCAGGCCTTCGATGTGCCGCCCTGGGAGCGCGAGCGGCTGCCTCTGGTGAGCAGCGGCAAGCAAATCCTGTTTGCCGCCGGCATCGGCATGGATTGCCTGCAGCTGGCGACCGGGCCCGGTCCGCATATTTGCCTGCGCTGGCAGGCTGATGAATTGTCGTTCTGGCAAGATATCTGATTTAAGGCATAGGCGTTATCGCGCTTTTCGGCTGGTAATCCACTTGTCATAATGGGGCGTTGCAGGTACAGTAAAGGGTTGATTTTTCTTTTATTGCACTACGCCTGCTTCTAGCACCCACCTACACTCCCTATGGCTTTAATCGTCCACAAATACGGCGGCACTTCGATGGGCTCGCCCGAGCGCATCAAGAATGTCGCCAAGCGCGTCGCCAAATGGCATGACGCCGGCCACCAAATCGTCGTGGTGCCTTCCGCGATGTCCGGTGAAACCAACCGCCTGCTGGGCTTGGCAAAGGAAATTACCGCCCAGCCGGATCCGCGCGAACTCGACATGCTGGCATCCACCGGCGAGCAGGCTTCGGTGGCCTTGCTGGCCATGGCCCTGCAAGCGATAGGCAAGCAGGCGGTGTCCTACGCCGGCTGGCAAGTTGCCATTAAAACCGATTCCGCCCATACCAAGGCGCGCATCCGTTCGATCGACGACACCAAGGTGCGGCAAGACCTGGATGCCGGCAAGGTAGTGATCATCACCGGTTTCCAGGGCATCGACGAACTCGGCAACATCACGACCCTGGGCCGCGGCGGTTCCGATACGTCGGCGGTGGCCGTGGCCGCCGCGCTGCAAGCCGCGGAATGCCTGATCTACACCGACGTCGACGGCGTCTACACCACCGACCCGCGCGTGGTGTCGGATGCACGCCGCCTGAAGACCGTGACCTTTGAAGAAATGCTGGAGATGGCATCGCTGGGCTCGAAAGTGCTGCAGATTCGTTCAGTCGAATTTGCCGGCAACTACAAGATGCCGACGCGCGTGCTGTCGTCGCTGACCGACCCCTTAATGCCATTGGAAGAAGAAGCAATTTCCGGCACCCTGATTTCGTTTGAGGAAGACACCAAGATGGAACAAGCCACCATTACCGGCATCGCGTTCAACCGCGACGAGACCAAGATTACCGTGCTCGGCGTGCCTGACCGTCCAGGCATCGCCTACCAGATCCTCGGCGCGGTCGCCGATGCCAATATCGAAGTCGACATGATCATCCAGAATCAGTCGGTCGACGGCAAAACCGACTTCACCTTCACCGTCCCGCGCGGCGAATACACCAAGGCGATGGCTGTCTTGAACGAGAAGGTCAAGACGCACATCGGCGCCGCCAACATCACTGGCGACGCCAAGGTGTCCAAGGTGTCGGTGGTTGGCGTCGGCATGCGTAGCCATGTCGGCATCGCTTCGCAAATGTTCCGCACCTTGTCGGAAGAGGGCATCAATATCCAGATGATTTCAACCTCCGAGATCAAGATTTCGGTGCTGATCGACGAAAAATACATGGAACTGGCGGTGCGCGCCCTGCACAAGGCTTTTGGGCTGGAAAGCGCTTAATCGCACCGGATCGCGAAAAAAATCACGAAAAAAGCGGTTAATTTGGTGTGGCGTTATTGACCAATGCCCCATGAAAAGTTATTATTCGTGTCCTTAACGCGGCGTTGTTAAAAGCCGTTTTGAGTTTGGAGGCGTGGCCGAGTGGTCGAAGGCACTTCCCTGCTAAGGAAGCATATGGGCTTAAACCTGTATCGTGGGTTCGACTCCCACCGCCTCCTCCAAGAACATGTTCCGAGTCATTCGGAACGTACAAGAAACCGCTTCTAGCCTTGTGCTGGTGCGGTTTTTTTGTTTTTGCAGCCGGTTCTTTACCGGTTATTGCTTGCTGGAGCGAACCTTGCTTTGTAAACTGGCTCTTAACAACTGTTAAAGTAGTCGGCGGCCGGCCTCGAGGGAACGGCCGCATAATAAAGGTTCCATGGCACGTCATCCATCTCCGTCACAAACAGATATTCCGGCGCCTGGCGCCATTCCAGCCGTCAAGGCGGGGGGCGTAAGCTGGCGTCCCTGGCTGACCGTGCTGGTGGTGCTGGTCCTGGGGGCGCTGGTCTTCAAATCCTTGCACGCGCTGCTTGCCGATGTGCACTACCGCAGCATCGTGCATGCGGTCAAGCATACGCCGCTCAACAATCTTTTATTGGCAGTGCTGGCGACCGCCGTCAGTTACCTGTCGCTGGCCGGCTACGATGTGTCGAGCTTGCGTTACGTCGGCGCCAAGGTCAAAGGGACCACCATCGGCCTGACCTCGTTTATCGCCTACGCACTCGGCAATACCGTCGGGCTCGGCGTGCTGACCGGCGGCACGGTGCGCATGCGCTTGTACACGGCCAGCGGCGTCGAGGCATCCCAGGTGGCGCAAGCGATTGCCTTCAATGCCGGCGCATTCGGCCTTGGCATGACCACCTTCGGCGCTATCGGCTTGCTGTGGGGAGCGACACAGGTGCAGGAGCTGGCGCATATCCCGAGCTGGCTGCTGCGCGCGCTAGCTTGCCTGGTGCTGCTTGGCGTCGCCGCTTTTATCCTGCTGTGCCGCATGCGCCGCGACGTGCTGCTGTTCGGGCGCTGGAACCTGCGTTTGCCGGAATCCGGCCTGGCGTTGCGCCAGCTGCTGATCTCTGCCGTCGATCTGAGCGCGGCAGCAGCTACCTTGTGGTTCCTGCTGCCGAGCGGCGTGATCGATTTGCCGACCTTCGTCGCGTTTTATGCGATTGCGATGGCGCTTGGCGTCATCAGCCATGTGCCTGGCGGCGTCGGCGTATTCGAAGCGGTGATCCTGCTGGCTTGCGCCAACCACGCGCCCACCAGCAAGATCGCGGCGGCCCTGGTCTTGTACCGGGCCATCTATTTCCTGTTGCCGCTGCTGCTGGCGACGATCCTGCTGGCGGCATTCGAGATGCGCGCCGGCGTTGCCGCACCGGTGGCGCGCGCGGCGGTGAAATTGTCGCCATGGCTGCTGACGGCGTTGACCCTGGTGACCGGCACCATGCTGCTGGTGTCGGGTGTAACGCCGGCCACCCGCCACGCTGAAGAACTGCTGCGGCTGCATGTGCCCCTGTTCGTGGTGGAAGCGTCGCACCTGATCGGCAGCGTCGCCGGACTGGCGATGCTGTTCCTGGCGCGCGGCCTGCTGCACCGGCTCGACGCCGCCTGGTGGGCGTCGCTGGTGCTGACAGTGATCGCCGGCATCCTGGCGCTGCCCAAGGGCATCGCCATTTCCGAATTCATCGTATTGTTCCTGCTGGCCTCGCTGCTGGTGATTTCGCGCAAGCAGTTTGACCGGCGCTCGTCCTTGTTTTCGCAAACCTTCGAGCCTGGCTGGCTGATCGCGGTTGCCTGCGTGCTCGCCGCCTGCGGCTGGATACTGCTGTTCGCTTACCGCGACATCGACATTGCCGACCGCATGTGGTGGCAATTTGCATTTGACGACTACGCGCCGCGTTCGATGCGGACCTTGATGGTTGTCGCCATCATGGCGTTGGGCCTGGGCCTGTGGCAATTGTTCCGGCGTTCTGCCGGCGTCGCCGAACGTCCCGCCGAAGAGGAGTTGCAGCGCGCCGCCGAGATCGTGCGCAAGCAGCCCGCGGCGGATGCATGCCTGGCTTTCATGGGCGACAAGAGCCTGCTGTTTTCCGCCTCCGGCAACAGCTTCATCATGTTCGCCAAGCACAACCGCTCGTGGGTCGCGTTATCCGACCCGGTCGGCGACCAGCGCGAATGGTCGGAGCTGATCTGGCGTTTTATCGAACTGGTTGACGGTCATGGCGGCCGGGTCGCGTTCTACAAGGTGCGCCCGCAATCGCTGCCGCTCTATCTCGACGCCGGCCTGCGCGTGTACAAGCTGGGCGAAGAGGCTTATGTGCCGCTCGATCAGTTCAGCCTGCAAGGGCCGCGCCGCGCCAATCTGCGGCATGGCGTCAATCGCGCCGAGCGCGAGGGCCTGAGTTTCTCGATACTGGCGGTGGAGCAGGTGCCGCCATTGATGGATCAGCTCAAGGCAGTCTCGGACGCGTGGCTGTCCGACCAGGACACGCGCGAGAAGGGTTTTTCGCTGGGCAGTTTCGACCAGGCTTACATTGCGCGGCAGCCGGTTGCGGTAATCCGGCGCGAGCAAAAAGTCATCGCTTTCGCCAGCCTGATGTGTCCGGACGTCTTGCGGATCGAAGTCGCCGTCGACCTGATGCGGCAATTGCCGGATGCGCCGCCCGGCACCATGGAATTCCTGTTCTCGCAGCTGATGCTGCATTTCAAGGAACAGGGCTACCAGCGCTTCGGGCTGGGCATGGCGCCGATGTCAGGCATGAAAGACCATCAGCTGGCTTCACGCTGGCAGCGCTTCGGCCGCATGTTGTTCATGCACGGCGGACGTTTCTACAATTTCCGCGGCCTGCGCAATTTCAAAGACAAGTTCGACCCGGTGTGGGAAGCACGCTACCTGGTGAGCAAGGGCGGGCTGGCGCCGTTGTTCGCCTTTACCGATACGGCCGCGCTGATCAGCGGCGGCATCAAGGGAGCCATCAGTAAATGAAGCAGAGAATGATTTGCCTGGCGCTGTGCGCGACGGCGTGCATCGGCAGCAGCGCGCGCGCAGGCGATAGACATCACAGCGTGAGTCATGGCCGTTTCAAGAGTGTTGAAATCTACCAGCCGGCGGGACCGGTGAATGGTGTCGTCCTGCTGTTGTCTGGCGACGCCGGCTGGAACCAGGCCGCAGCCGAGAAGGCGCGTGCGCTGGCCGAGCAAGGTGCTTTGGTAGCAGGAATCAGCACGCCGCAATTATTCGCCAGCCTGAATGCCGACGGCGGCGACTGCGCGTTTCCGGACGGCGACCTGGAAAACCTGAGCCGCTTCGTGCAGGCTTATGAAAAAGTGCCGGGATATTATCCGCCGTTGCTGGTGGGAGAAGGTTCCGGCGCCAGCTTTGCCTATGCAATGCTGGCGCAGGCGCCTGCCGGCACTTTCGGCGGCGCCATCTCGCTCGGCTTTTGTCCTGCCCTGAGTTTGCGCAAGCCGCTGTGCAAAGGCGAGGGCGTGCGTTTCAAGGCTCGCGCAAAAGGCCAGGGCGTAGACCTGCTGCCGGTTTCCCGGTTGCCTGCCGCATGGCGGGTTTTACCGGACGCGCAACTGCCCGGTGCGGCACGTTGCGAAGCCGGCGTCACCCGCGCATTTGTCGCCAGTGTCGGCGGCGCCGAGCTGATCCAGGCAGCAGGCCAGGATGGACTGGCGCAGCTGAAGTCGGCATATTCCAGCCTGAATGCAAAACAGGCGGTGGCGGTGCAGGCGCCGCCTGCCGCAGTGTCCGATTTGCCGGTGGTGGAGGTGGCTGCGCTGGCGCCGCCTGGACACAACCAGGATGCCGGCACCATGGTGATCCTGATCAGCGGCGACGGCGGCTGGGCCGGCATTGACCGCGACGTGGCAAACGCATTGTCGAAGCGTGGCGTGCCGGTGGTCGGCATCGATTCGCTGCGCTATTTCTGGAGCGCCCGCACGCCGGCATCGACCGCAAAAGACGTCGAGCGCCTGATGCAGTTCTACATGGCGCGCTGGAAAAAAGACAAGGTCGTGCTGATCGGCTATTCGCAAGGCGCCGACGTCTTGCCTTTTGTCGGCAACCGCCTGTCGGGCAAGGCGCTGGCGTCGGTGCCGCTGGTTGCAATGATGGGCTTGGGGAAAAAAGCCGATTTCCAGTTCCATCTGACCAATTGGGTCAGCTCCAGCAATGACGGTTTACCCATCCCGCCCGAAGTCGCGAAGCTGCCGGCCGGGCTGGCGATGTGCATCTACGGCAGCGAGGAGACCGATTCGGCCTGCCCGAGCCTGGACGCCAGCCGCGTCAAATTGCTCAAGCTGAGCGGCGGCCACCATTTCGACGGCAACTACGAACGCCTGGCCGGCCTGATTCTTGACGCCGCGCGCAAGTAGCGCTGCGGGTAGCCGCCATATCCGATTGATGAATATCTGGTATCACGACAATCAAGCAGACTGCCATGCTGCAGTGCGATATAGTGTTCCTGTCTCCTCCAACACCTCTCAAGGTTTGGATTCAGCCCGCAACGGAAGTTAGCGGGCTTTTTTTTTGTCCAAAAATCATCTGCTGCAAAGCAGCGCCGGCCGGCCGATACCCAAACACGTATCTGAAACAGAAAATAATTCATTTGAAACCGCCTGGTTTCCGTCCTAGGATGGTCGCGCCTTTCGAACGTTTTATCTATCTAAAAACATAAAAACGGAGACAGCATGAAAATGACACGCAGAACAGTATTGGGTGCGGCGCTTTGCCTCGGCCTGGGATTTGGAGTCGCCGCCAGCGCCTATGCAGAAAAACCGCTGGTGCTGGGTTTTTCCCAGGTTGGTGCCGAAAGCGAATGGCGCACCGCGAACACCGCGTCGATCAAGGATGCGGCGAAACAGGCCGGCGTGACGCTCAAGTTCGCCGATGCCCAGCAAAAGCAGGAAAACCAGGTGAAGGCGATTCGTTCCTTCATCGCGCAAAAGGTCGATGTCATTGCATTTTCCCCGGTGGTCGAGTCGGGCTGGGACACTGTCTTGCGTGAAGCGAAAGCCGCCAAGATCCCGGTCATCCTGACCGACCGCGCAGTCGACGCCAGCGACAAATCCCTGTATGTGACTTTCATCGGCTCGGATTTTGTTGAAGAGGGCCGCCGCGCCGGACGCTGGCTGCTGGAACGGGCCAAGACCATGCCCGCCGGCGACATCAACATCGTTGAATTGCAGGGGACAGTCGGTTCCGCTCCCGCCATTGACCGCAAGGCAGGTTTTGCAGAAACCATCGCCGCCAACCCGAAACTGAAAATCATCCGCTCGCAAACCGGCGACTTTACCCGCGCCAAGGGCAAGGAAGTGATGGAAGCCTTCCTCAAAACCGACGGCAAGAAAATCAATGTCCTGTACGCGCATAACGACGACATGGCGATCGGCGCCATACAGGCCATCGAAGAAGCTGGCCTGAAACCGGGCAAGGATATATTGGTGATCTCGGTCGATGGCGTCAAGGGCGCGTTTGAAGCGATGATGGCAGGCAAGCTCAACGTGACGGTCGAATGCAGCCCTCTGCTTGGACCGCAGCTCATGAAGGTCGCAAAACAGGTGCTTGCCGGCGAGACCGTTCCCAAGCGCATTACGACCGAGGAGAGCGTGTTTCCGGCCGAAGTGGCAGCCAAGGAATTCCCGAACCGCAAGTACTAAGGTTTTCTACGAAAGGCGGCGGGCGGATCGCTCGCCGCATCGGGCATGCCTGGCCGGTCGGCATGGCTTCGCATGAGAAATTCGGGATCGTAAGCGGATGAATAAAACAGCAACAGGCGCTGCCGGCCAGGCAGCGGACGGCGTTGCACCGACGCTGGAGCTCAACGGCATATACAAGGCATTCGGCGGCGTCAAGGCGCTGAGCGATGTCGCTTTGCGGCTGTATCCAGGCGAAGTCCACACGCTGATGGGGCAAAACGGCGCGGGCAAGTCTACTCTCATCAAGGTATTGACCGGCGTCTACGCGCCCGACAGCGGCGAGATCCGGCTCGACGGCAGGGTCGTGCAGCCGTCCTCCACCCATGACGCGCAAAACCTCGGCATCAGCACCGTGTACCAGGAAGTCAACCTGTGTCCGAACCTGTCGGTCGCAGAAAATATCTTTATCGGCCGCTATCCGAGAAAGTATGGCGGCATCGACTGGAAGGCCATGCAGCAGCAGGCGCAGCGCTTGCTGGGCGACCTGCAGATCCATATCGATGTCACCGCGGCACTGGCCAGGTATCCGCTGGCGATCCAGCAAATGGTGGCGATTTCACGCGCCCTGAGCGTTTCTGCCAAAGTCCTGATCCTGGACGAGCCTACCTCCAGCCTCGACGAAGCCGAAGTGCGCTTGCTGTTCGACGTGTTGCGCAAGCTGCGCGGGCAGGGCATGGCGATCCTGTTCGTGACGCATTTCCTGGAACAGACCTACGAGATCTCCGATCGCATCACGGTATTGCGCAACGGCGTCCTTGAAGGCGAATACCAGGCCAGCGCACTGAGCCGTTTCGAACTGGTGAACAAGATGGTCGGCACGCAGTCGCAGCCTGGCAAGGAAACCGCCGGCGAGGACAAAGAGGCGCGCGCACCGGGCAGCGGCGAGATCGTGCTGCAGGCGCGCGGGTTGGGGCGCAAAGGAATACTCGCTCCGCTCGACCTGGATTTCCGCGCGGGAGAGGTATTCGGACTGTGCGGCTTGCTGGGCTCCGGCCGCACCGAGGCTGCGCGCTTGCTGTTCGGCGCGGACAAGGCCGACAGCGGCAGCATCCGCATGAAAGGAGAACCTGGCCGGTTCAACTCGCCGCGCGACGCCATCGCCGCCGGCATCGGTTTCTGTTCCGAAGACAGGAAAGCCGAAGGCGCAATACTGGAGCTGTCGGTACGTGAAAACATCATCCTGGCGCTGCAAGCGCGCGCCGGCCTGCTGCGGGTGATTCCGCGCAAGCGCCAGCAGGCGATCGCCAGCGATTACGTCAAATGGCTGGGCATCAAGACGCCGGATATCGACACACCTATCAGCTCCCTGTCTGGCGGTAACCAGCAAAAGGCCCTGCTGGCGCGCTGGCTTGCGACCGATCCCGCCATGCTGATCCTGGACGAACCGACGCGCGGCATCGACGTGCGCGCCAAGCAGGAGATCATGGACCATGTCATCGCCTTGTGCCGCAAGGGCATGGCGATATTGTTCATTTCTTCCGAAATTCCCGAGGTGCTACGCTGCAGCGACCGCATGCTGGTGCTGCGCGACCGCGAACCCTGCGGTGAATACCTGCGCGGAGAACTCGACGACGAATCGGTATTGCAGGTGATCGCCGGAGAGTGCGAATGAGTATTCCATTGAATCCCGATCCGTTGTCCGGCGCCAGGCTGCAAAGCGACAGCGGGCCGGCGCTGGCGGCGCGCCTGCGCGTGCTGCTGCGCAATCCCTTGCTGCGGCCGCTGGCGGCGCTGGCGCTGCTGCTGGCGCTTGATTTTTTCATGATCCCGGGATTCTTCCGGCTTGAATGGAAGGACGGCCACCTGTATGGCAGTCTGATCGATATCGTCAACCGCGCCGCGCCGTTGATACTGACGGCGCTCGGCATGACGCTGGTGATCGCGACACGCGGCATCGATATCTCGGTGGGCGCGGTAGTCGCCATCTCCGGCACGGTTGCCGCGATGCTGATCGGCGGCACGATGGAAATGCACAACGGCGTGCCGGAATATGCAAGCCGCATCCCGATGGTGTGGGCGATTGCCGCCGCCATGGGAGCGGCGATCCTGTGCGGCGTCTGGAACGGTTTCCTGGTCGCCACGCTTGGCTTGCAGCCGATCATCGCAACCTTGATCCTGATGGTGGGCGGGCGCGGTCTGGCGCAGTTGCTGACCGACGGCCAGATCATTACGGTGTATTACAAACCGTTTTTCTATATCGGCAGCGGTTATCTGTTCGGGTTGCCGTTTTCCCTGTTTATCGCCATCGGCGTATTCCTGATTGTCGCGCTGCTGATGCGCAAGACCGCGCTCGGCCTGTTCATCCAGTCGGTCGGCATCAACCCGGTGGCGGCGCGCCTGGCCGGCATCAGGACCGCTGCGCTGATATTTTTCGTGTACATGTTTTGCAGTGCCTGCGCCGGCGTTGCCGGCTTGATGATCAGTTCCAATATCAAGAGCGCGGACGCCAACAATGCGGGCTTGCTGCTGGAGCTGGATGCCATCCTGGCGGTGACGCTGGGCGGCACCTCCCTGGCCGGCGGCAAATTCAGCCTGGTAGGCAGCGTTATCGGCGCCTTGATCATCCAGGCGCTGACTTACACGATCTATTCGATGGGCGTGCCGCCGGAGGTGAACATGGTGGTGAAGTCGATCGTGGTGTTTGCGGTCTGCCTGTCGCAATCGCCGGAGTTTCGCGGTTTGGGGGCTGGATTGTTTAGCGGCGCTGCGCGCTCGCGTTCTGATAACGGTAAAAAACCATGAAGCTTGTCCGCCAGTCGCTGTCCTCGCCTTATTTCACCTCGCTGGCGACCGTCGCCCTGCTGGTCGTGATGTTCGCCCTGGGGTCGTTCGCCTACACCGGCTTCTTTTCCTTGCAGGTAGTGCTGAATCTCTTGATCGATAATGCTTTCCTGCTGGTGATCGCGATCGGCATGACCTTTGTCATCCTGTCCGGCGGCATCGACTTGTCGGTCGGCTCGGTGCTGGCCCTGACCACCATGATTTCCGCCTACCTGCTGCAATCGTGGCACTGGCCGCCGCTGCTGGTGATCGCCTGCGTGCTGCTGATCGGCAGCGCGTTCGGCGCATTGATGGGAGCGCTGATCCATTTCTTCAAGCTGCAGGCTTTCATCGTGACCTTGGCCGGGATGTTTCTGGCGCGCGGACTGTGCTACCTGATCAGCATCAATTCGATCACGATCGACCAGCCCTTGTATGTGACCCTGTCGCAGGCGCGCATCGGCATTTTCGGCGCCTTTGTTTCGCCTAGCGTGGTGATCGCCATGCTGATGCTCGCACTGGCCATCTACATCGCTCACTACACGCGCTTCGGACGCGCGGTTTACGCCATCGGCGGCAACGAACAGTCGGCGCTGCTGATGGGATTGGCGGTAGGGCGCACCAAGGTGATGGTGTATGCCTTCAGCGGCTTTTGCGCGGCCCTGGCCGGGGTCCTGTTTTCGTTCTACATGTTGTCCGGTTATGGCTTGCATGCGCAAGGCACGGAGCTGGATGCGATTGCAGCGGTGGTGATCGGCGGCACCTTGCTGACCGGCGGTTATGGGTACGTCGCCGGGACCTTGACCGGCGTGCTGATCCTGGGCCTGATCCAGACCTTGATCGCATTCGACGGCACCTTGAGCTCATGGTGGACCAAGATCGTGATCGGCGTGCTGCTGTTTGTGTTCTGCATGGCGCAGCGTTTGATGTCCCTGGGAGCAGCCGGCAGCGCCTCCGCCGCGCCTGTTGCCGCGGCGGCTTGATCGCGCTTCAAATCAAAAAAGCCCGATTTCTTGTATCCTGATACGCTTGCCGTCAATCGCGCGGCGCATGGCCCGTGAGCAGACGTATTTTCGGAGACGATGTTGGCACAGAAAAAAATCCAGGCCGTGTACATGCGCGGCGGTACGAGCAAAGGCGTGTTCTTCCATAAAGACTGGCTGCCGGCCGATCCAGCGCTGCGCGACCGCATATTGCTGCGCGTGATGGGCAGCCCGGATCCCTACGGCCAGCAAATCGACGGTATGGGAGGCGCAACTTCGAGCACCAGCAAGGTTGTGCTGGTAAGCCCGTCCGCGCGCACCGGCTGCGATGTCGACTATCTGTTCGGACAGGTGGCGATTGACAAGGCGATGATCGACTGGTCAGGCAACTGCGGCAACCTGACGGCGGCAGTCGGGCCGTTTGCCATCGCACAAGGACTGGTGGCAGGGGTTCCGCGCGATGGCATCGCCATTGTCCATATCTGGCAGGCGAACATTGACGCAAAAATCATCGCCCACGTGCCGATGCGGGACGGCGCCGTGGCGGAAGAGGGCGATTTTGAGCTGGATGGCGTCACCTTCCCGGCAGCCGAGATCAAGATCGAATTTCTGGATCCGAGCGGTGAAGGAGATGAAGGCGGCGTCGGCGGCATGTTTCCAAGCGGATCGCCGGTCGATGTGCTGGAGGTGCCAGGCGTCGGCCCGGTCGAGCTGACCATGATCAATGCCGGCAATCCAGCTATCTTCGTGGATGCAGCGACGCTCGGGCTGGCAGGAAACGAACTGCAGCGCGACATCAATGGCAACCAGGAACTGCTGCAGAAAGTGGAAACGATCCGCGCCTACGCCGCCGTGCGGATGGGGTTGGCAAAGACTGCAGAGGAAGCAACCCAGCTGCGGCCGCATACGCCCAAGCTGGCTTTCGTTGCGAAACCAACTGGCTATGTCGCGTCGAACGGCAAGCATGTCGATGCCGCCACGCTGGACATCAACGCGCGCATCTTTTCGATGGGAAAACTGCACCACGCCATGACGGGGACCGGAGCGATAGCGATTGCCGTCGCCGCGGTGATTCCCGGCACCATCGTCCATCGCCTGATGACGGACCAGGCGAACGGCAAGGTCCGGTTTGGCCATCCTTCCGGCAGCCTGGCTGTCGGCGCGGAGGCGGAGCAGCGCGATGGCGTCTGGGTGGTCACCAAGGCCGTCATGAGCCGCAGCGCACGCCGGCTGATGGAAGGCGCGGTGCTTGTGCCGTCGACCGTTTTCTCTGCCTGATGCTTAAATGCCGGTCCTGTGGGCCGTAAATATCAGCCTGAGTCCCAGCGCCGCTATGGCGCTTGCGGCGACCCGGTCGATCCACGTCTTGGCGCGTAAATAAAGTTCGCGTGGCCGTTTGCTGGAAAAGCACAAGGCGACGACCGCATACCAGCCGGCTTCCACCGCAAAAACCAGCGGCGGCAGGGCGAAGTAACACCAGAGGGGCGGGTGCTGGGGCAGCAAGGCCGCGAAGATGCTGCCATAGGCGACGGCGGTCTTCGGATTGCTCAGCTGTGTACTGAGGCCGACCCAGAAAGACTTACGCACATTTCCCGCGTTTTCCGCCTGGTTATTGTCAAGAGCAAGCGGCGCCGCTGCGCCTCGCCAGATTTTAGACGCCAGGTAAATCAGGTAAAGGCCGCCGGCGATTTTAAGGCCCATGTAAAGCCATCCTACGGTTGCCAGCAGGGTGTACAGTCCGACCAGCGCAATGCCGCTGAAGAAAACGCCGCCGATCCCCATCGCGGCAGCTGTCGCCAGGCCGTCACGGCGCGACAGGCCGATGGAATGTCTGGCAACAATGACAAAACTCGGACCCGGACTCATCGCCCCGATCAATAACGCGGCAAGAATGGCTGCGATGGCGGCTGACGGGCTCATTGGCGTTTCTCCTTAAGCTAAAGGTCGGGAATCCTGGATTAATGAAAATATACACGTCCTGTTCGAACGGCGCTGTAACCGGCGAGAGGCTGAGCGAGCCGGTGAGCGGGAAATGCATATTCCTCTTGATTTTTTTGCCGGATGCAAAGATATTCAACACTCGTCTAGCGAAATAGGCTCTATGCAAACCCTTCCTCTACGCCTCAATCCCGGGCAGGATTTACGCACCGCGCTGGAGCCGATACTGGCGGAACACAGCGTGAGCGCCGCTTTCGTGCTCCAAGGCATCGGCAGCTTATCCGTGGCGCAATTGCGATTTGCCGGAGCGCAGCAAGCCACGGAGTTTCGCGGCGACCTGGAGATACTGACTCTTGTCGGATCGCTTTCGCTCGACGGCGCGCATCTTCATATGACTATCGCCGATGCGCAAGGGCGCGTATCGGGCGGCCATGTGGCGCCTGGCTGTATGGTAAGGACGACGGTCGAGATGCTGCTTGCGTTGCTGCCGGAGTATCGTTTTGTGCGCGAACCGGATGCGGTTTCGGGTTTCAATGAACTGGTGATACGGCCGCAATCACATCCGGGCGGCGTTTGAGACCAAGCGGGCCTTGCCAAGGAATCGAGCGTATTTTTTGCGGGTTTCATTCGCACTCATCGGTGCTGTCAAAAGGCATGCCGCCATCTCAACCCGAAAGGCAGCTGCGGCGGTGCAAAAATAAAGTGCAGGACGCGCCTCCTGCTTTGCCCGGATGCTTTCGATGATGCGTGCAGCAGCAGTGGTTTCATCAGCATTGCGCCGCCACGTTCGACGGGGCAGGAAGTTTCGCCGATACGATCGCGTTCAGCCAATGCAGCCTGGCTGGTGAGCCGCCCCATTTTGTGGGAGCCGGGGACAACGCGCAACGGCCCGTCGCCGAGAGCACATTCATCGATATGAAACCGTACCGCGACCATGTCCTGGAGAACGCTGACGGGTGGCTGGACAAAAATGGCGCCTTCCTTTTCGGCCCATCCCGTAAGCGCAGGATGTTCAATTTTTTCCCGGACCGCTATGCTGAGATCTTGGTGAACGGGGACCAGCCAGTTCTGGTCTTTCGATTTTTCAAACAGGTTGCACTGTACCGCGACCGTTGCAACTGAAAGAAACGGGGTAATCAGCCGATGCGCACGAATCGTTTTTGCCAAATCCGCACACCATGCATGCTCGATTAAATTCCGGGTGCCGACGCCGTCCGGAGTGAGCTTTGGAATAATCGCTTCGAGCTGAGCGTCGAGCTCATGCCCCGATAGCGGACCGGTGACCAGAAATCCGTCATCTTCAAATTTTTCCGGGATCATTTTGGGCAGCCGGATCCTGCGCTAACGACAGCTGCTTGCGTGACTCGATCCATGCTTCCTCTATGAAATCTGGTTTCCTGCTTTCGGAGTAACGGATGCACTTGACTAGTTTATGCTCTCGACGCCGATACGGATTTTTTCAATATCCACGGTATTCATATATTTCGGAATATTTTTCCAAAGAGAATGATATCCGTAGCCGCCATCGGTGAGCTCTTTCAGTGCTTCTTGCCTGGTCCAACCCTGGAATACGACACGGTACATGGCGGTGACAACCCCGGTCCGGTCGGCGCCGTGCCAGCAATGCAGCAGCACCGGCCCGTCCTGTGCGCCGGCACGGATGGCACGCAGGGCTTCAATGATATTTTTGTCGCTGATTGACCAGGTGTTGATGCCGACCTGCACCGTTTTGATATCCGTATTTTCAAGTAATTCCTCGTCCGAATGGAAAGAACGCAGATTGACCACCGTTTTGATGCCGAGCGCATTGAGTGTTGTGATGTCTTTGGGCTGCAATGCAGCGCTGCGGTAGAAATTTTTGTCAATCAGATAGAGATTGGCTGAGGCATCAACCGGTTGAGCCCATTCCGGTTTTCGAGCGGAGGCGTGTGTCAGCTCTGCTTGCGCATATGGAGTAAAGGCGAGCACCAATTGGACCAGCGCGGCAAATTTGGCTAAACGTTTAAAGAAGTGGCGTGTCATTGATTACCGTTCTTGGTTATTGGCGTTCCTGAGGCGATCGCTCATGCCTGAAGTATATCTCCAGGCAGCGGTGGATACCCATTTGTGCGACAGCGGATAAAATGCCGTTTGTCTATACCTGACAGGATTACCTCCCATGAATATGTTCCTCTGCCGACTGTTGCTGTGTCTCGCTGCTTGTTCATTGCCTGCGCTGCCGGCTAGCGCCGATACTACAGTGCGCTCTCTAAGCCAGGTACGCGGCGCCATCAAGACCGCCGACGCGCGTGCAGCTTTCGATCGAGAGATGAGTGGCGCACCGGCGCCAGACGGATTCGGCCAGCAGCTGCCGGGCGGTTTCACGAAGGATTTCCTGGCCTTGCAGCTCGCACCGGGAAGAGATCCGAAGCGCCTGGTGCTGGCCGGTGCAAAACCGTGGCCACAGCGGCCAGGCATGTATGTGGGCGTGGTATGCCTGGCAGCGTCGCCTGGGCTCGCCGTAGAAGCTCTGAGACATCCGGCGAGTGATTGCAAGGGGTTTGACGACAATGCCGGTAACGAGATCTGGTTCGGCGTGTTCGAGCGTGGCGCTGACAATGTGCCGCGGCTTGTGGCCCGCACCGATGCCCCGGTCACGGTCCCGACTGATTGGGGCACGGCCAATAATATCGATACGCCGCAAGCCATTGGCTCCGAAGATGGCAAGGGGCCGGCCGCGGGCTTGCCGGAGAGCTGGCAGCGTTTTGACCTCGCGCCTTATCTGCTGCGGGACGGCGATTATGCGTTCGGCGTGCGGGCAGGCTGGTTCGAAGGCTACGCCGGCGGCGGCGCCTCGTTTGAAGCGCTGTATCTCTTTCACATTGACGGCAAGTCGCTGCGAGTCGTATTTGCGCAGCCGATGATGTTCAACAAGATGATTGCCGGCGATTGGCACAAGGACGGTACGCGCAGCCATGATGTGTCGGATGGCAGCAACTCGCTCGTGATACTTTCTAGTGCTACTGATGGCTTTCACGATCTGCAGTTGCGCGAGAAGGGCGGGAAGTCGCGGCAGACATTTCGCTGGTCGGGGGAAATGAAGTTTTATCAGCCGGAGTAATGCGATGTCGCCGCTATAAACAAGGGCGGGGTTGCGAAACATAACAAAAAGGCTCTCAATGCTGAGAGCCTTTTGCTTTGTGGTGCCCGAGGCCGGAATCTGAAATAGAGTATTTATACCGATTTATTAGTCATTGTGTAAATTTTGTGTACATGAGCGGTGGGTCTGATTTTCTGGTAACTCTAGCAGTAGCAATACAATCGGCGCTACGAAGGATATCCGCACAATTGGACACGCTGCGTGCGAACCCATTGATTCATAAGGCACACCAACGGATTATGAGTCAAGGACGCAGAATGTGCGCGGGTCGCAAAGTCGCGTAGTACAACAACTACTGTTCGCGCATCCAGTGCACGAAATACATTGGATGCGCCAAGTTGGTCAAAAAATTCCCCACTTAAAAGGGCCGCTTGGTCACTTAGGCAATTCTTGGCTTATCCGACGCTAATAACTTCATAGTGAATAGCCCGAAGTGATGATGCACGTTGGGAACATTGGATAAAGAATCATCGTATGGGTTTTTGCTCGCGTTATGCCCACCCGCAGAATTCTTCTGCTTCGATTAAACGGATGCGTATCATCCGGCCATACGAACGAGGACATCAGTCCTAGTTTCTCGTCAAAGCGCCCGCCGCGAACGATGATGACTCCATCGAACTGTTTGCCCTTCGCCTTGTGGATTGTCATGATTTGGACGCCGCGCGAGTCTTCGGCTCCGCCCAAGAGCTGATCTTGCGCCAAGGCAGAGTTGAACGCTTCTCGCGCGCCTATGTAACGGCCATGAATCTCCCATATTTCGGCAAGCGCCAAACGGATTCGCTTACCTCGATTGAACGCGACCAGATAGTCAAGGTGCGTGGCGACTTGTCGCAGTTGAGGATCCCCAGCGCCGCGAAGCAGATTCCGAACGACGTTCCAATCTTTGGCTGGATCGCCTGAATAGGTAAAGGAACTCAACGAATCCGTGATCGACACCAATTCCTTGACGAAGGCTGCCGATGGGATTTTCCCAGTGCGGATTTTATCGGCCCATTTTTGGAACCCCTCGGCTTTTGCCGTTCCGCGTGATCGTTCGATGTCCCGGAACATTTCGACGGCCGTCGCCAAGTCGGCGAAGCGTTCGCTTGGCTTTTTCGGCTCGAGAAAAAATGCTGCTACGCGGGCCGCCAACAGCGTGATGTTTTCGTCGAACAGCAGCTTGTGCTTGACCGGCTTGGGATCAGAATTGAGCGCGGCGGAAATTTTTGCTGCATCGGAGCCGTAATACGTCAAGATCGCGATATTCTTTGCCCATCCGCCGGTTTGAGCTTTGATGCGTCGGTGCAGTACTCCCAACGCCATCCGATAGGTCCGGTGGGGATTGAAGAAGCCTGCTTTAGAATTGTATGACTGGGATGACACGCCTTTGTATGGCCCGTTCCGTATATTGCCGTTCAGTACGTCCTGCGCAAAATCGATAATTTCGGAGTCTGGGCTGCGGTGGTTCTCTCCGGCTAGATCGATTTCGAGCGGCGATAGGGTCGCTTGGATCGCAGCAATACGCTCCGGACCAATTCCTGGAAGGTAGTCGAATATCTGTTGCTCCAGGTCGGCCAAGCATATGATCGTCGTTTCCTTGGATAGTAGTTCGATGCATTTCCAAGCGTCGCCATTGGTGTCCTGCGCCTCATCGACGATGATCAGAGGGTGTCGTTGGGCGATCATCCTGCGTATGTGGGCGCTGCGCTGGATCAGCGATAGGGCATTCGGAAAGAACAGGTCGAAAGCCATCTTCCCTTCTTCGGCGAAGAGCCGGGTTCTTTCGACAAGCCAAGCCTGCCATTTCGGATTGTCCGGCTTCCGATCCTTCTTCTTGATTTTTCCGAATAGGATCGCTTCGTCTGGCGGCAGGAGAATTCTCAGTGGCTTAGGTGAGCCTAGAAGGTAAGCATTTGAGGACAATATTTCCCAAAAGAATGAATGGAAGGTCTGCATGTTCAATGCGTTCCTATGCTCGCGTGGAACTTGAGCTTGGATGGCTTCCGCCACTCTGGCGACCGCCGACCGGGAGAAACTGAGGAATAGAATCGACTGGCCAGGCAGCAAGCCAGCTTCAATCCGCTTAACGGCCTTGCGCAGAGCAAGAGTCGTTTTCCCACTGCCAGGTCCACCCATGACGAGGGCATGGCTATCGCAGTCGAGGAGGCTTTGGCGAAGCTGGTCGCTATCCACGATGGTCGATCAGGCGGTGACTTGAGGCGAGGTTCCGGCGCTTAGGGCGTTTGCATCCGAAGCCGTCGGCGTTGTTTCAGGCGGAATTGGGTAGAGAGTATAAATCTGGCATAGGAATGTCGTTATGCTGGTTGGAAGTTGCTCAATAGGGCAGCTTTCCAAGAGGCGAGTCGCCCAGCCTGCCCCTTTTTTTCCCGCCAGCGCCTCTCTCGCGATTTTCTTCACTTTGTCATCGTCCGGGCATGCCGTCGGTATGGCTAGATTGCCGTTCTCGCCTTTGACGCGAAGATCGTCTAGAAATGCCCAAAGCGTTGGAACAGGAACTTCGTTGGCGAGCAGATCCTCGAAACCGGCGTATTGATGCTCGCAGTCAATGTCGAAGGCGTCCGTCAGTTTCTTTTTTTCTGCGGGCTCCCGCTTTAGATAGTCATAGAACGAATAGGTTTTTAAGCCGAGCTCTCGGAAGAACGTCCCGAACTTGATCATGTTGCTTTCCCCATCCGCATCGTAGAATGCAATGCCTGCAATGTCCAACGGTTGCCAGCCTATCGCGACCTGTTCCTCCAGCTTTCTCGCCACCGCTGGCAATGCGTGGAATTCTGTGACACCCTCCACGAGGATCACTCCTTTTCCCAGCATGCACTCGGTCAGGCCGCGCCGCGCAAACCTCTTGTAATCCTGATCCTTCAACCCGCTCGCGTCGGATACGCGTTTGGCGGAAACCGTGGCGTGATCGTCGCGCGAAAGCACTAAGGTTTGAGAAGGTTCGAAACGCTCAATCACATAAGGCGAATGGGAAGTCACAAAGGCCTGGGTTGTTTTTTGGAGAAGATAGTCGGCGATTCTGCGTTGGGTATGGGGAGGAACCGCGATTTCCGGCTCCTCCATCGCGAAAATAATGGAGGTCGGCTTCAGATCCGCCAGGAAGGAGAGCAGGGCGAGCACCAGTGTGTTGAGCGTGCCGGTTCCTGCGTGCTGGAACGGCACATGCTCCTGGCCTTTCGACATGGCGATAAAGAAGGACATTGTCTTTCGCAAATGCTCGCGGGTGAGTTGTGAGACGTGCAGCTTCGTGGCGCGGCCGTCCGCATTGGATGGTATGTATCGGCCGAGCCTCGATTCGACCTGTTGGAGGATGTCGTTCAGTTCAGGGGCGTCTTCTCCGATGTCCAAGTCGCGCAGTCGCGTGATGGCCTTTTCCCATAAGCCGGTCCGGACACCTTTCGCGCGAAGGATCAAGTCTAGCAGGGAGCCGCGTTCCAAGCTTAGCGCGCGGGAGCCGGTGCGAAGTGCGCGCAGGTATAGGAAGCCGAACATCCGCTTGATGTCTTTGCGGACCATCGACAACTCATTATCTAGGTTCAATGGATGCGAAAAATAAGTCGAAGCCTCGAATTCGTCTTCGTCGATGTTGTAATTCGCGATGGTTTCTAATCTCAAGCACGTCAAGATTTTGGGCGGGTTGGCTTGATCCACTTGGCCTTCCGCGAGGAGCTGCTTCTCGACGGGATTCCAATATTCCGTGTGGCCGCCACACCTGTTTTCTATTTCCGGACTCAGCCCCGTGAGGATTGCTTCGATGCGAATCGGAATGATGGTCGGAGGTTCCCCCTCACTGGCCGGCTCGCCAAGATATTGCGCGTTGTAGAAATCGAATTCCTCTACAGGAGGGAATCGATTTACACGGTCTGGCCCAAGCACGAGGTCGAGTGCCTCGCATATAGTGCTTTTCCCGACATTGTTCTGGCCGACTAGCAGGGTATGGCCATCAAAATGGAACTGGGCATTTTTGATGCCTCGAAAATTCGAAATGGTCAGCCGGACGATTTTCAATGTTGCCCCTTGTCTTCATCGTGAAGGACACTGCGTCGCTTATTCTAAGGAAGTCGACGTACAAACGGTTGGTTCGTAGGAGTGGCTACCTGCTGTGAATCTATATAAATCAATGCTTTATGCAACTCGCTATTCGCATAAGCAAGGCTAATCAGTTCAGTTCAAGTCCATTCTTGACCAATCTAGCTGTAATTTGGCTTCATTTTCTACGTGTGACGAATCGCATCCCACTGCGTCGCGCTCACAATATGCGCGAGTGAAATATCGTGCTTCAGGCGATAGATTAGCCATTTCTTTTTGTCGGCGGTAGAGGTGGTGGTGGCGGGCGTCGTCCGGTTGTCGGCGGATTCACATTGCCCCGACGCTGATCAATTTCGGAAGGACGTTTGAAAGGGCTTGGCAAAGGATTAGGTTGTTTTTGAGTCATTGCTCATCTCCTCAATATCTTTCAAAAATTCGACCATTTCCACTTGCTTGGCAGCGATAAGAATTGAGTCGTCATTTTTGAGTGGCGTTTCGACATTGTCGTCGTTCAACCAGGCAGCATCAGTTAATCGGAAATGGCCTGACGAGGGTTCTGTTGGCCATTCGATTGGATAGCCGGAAATCCTGCGAGAACCCTCAAGATGCAAAACAACATAACGGGCAAGAGCCCTTGGAGGTTTGATTTTGAATGCAGCATACCACTCAGATGGGTATGGCGTTCGAGACGTCAGACGCAGACGACGCGCCAAGCTAAAAAACGCGTCATTTGTCATAAAGAACGATAATACGATGCCGAAAATAAAAGCGATCGATGCTGATGCAATGAGTTCTGTTGAGCGATTCCAAATACCGAGTTGAATGTACCGACCTGAAAACAGCAATATTATTTCGAGAATCGCAACCAAGGCATTGACGATAAAACTGAAAATTAGCGCCTGCACAACTCTTTCGAATTGAGCTGGCTTCGTGTATGTAGTGAGACCGTAGACTACCCATGCCGTCAAAAAACCCGGCATAAGCTGAGTTAATAATGAAAGAACGTCCTTTGATGTCTCGCCCATGAAAGGACCTTCCCTGTGGATGATTCTTTATTGTACCGACTCGGTATTGCCAAACGGTCGTTGCCGATGAGGCAATTCCCGTGCATCAATCTTTAGAATTCAGTTTGTAATATTGATGCTTGTCGGAACTTTATCATGCAAAGGCACATGGCTCTCTAAAATAAAGTACCCCTAGGGAAAACCATAACCTTCATAACTTGTTCCGGGAAATGGCTGAAAACCCTTGGTGTATAAGGCTTTGCAAGATTCAGCAAACTATAACCTCGGCATAACCTTGGCATAACTTGGTTATAAAATTAAAGTTAACCTCTTTAAAAGTAATTAACTATATAAATCAATGACTTGGAATCTAGTTATGTTTGAGGTTATCAAAAGTTATAGTTCAACCATAACCACCTAAAGCCATATAAATCAACGGCTTACGGTGCATAAAATCGCTAGGTTATAAAGGTTATGCTTTCCCCGAGGTCAAACCTGAAATCGGTTTTCCACCGTTCACACCGCACCCTATTTTTACCCCTCTGCGTGCGTCGTTTTGCGTCATTTTTTTGCGACATATTTTGGCCCTTCGACGCCAGATTTTTCCTATGTGCGTCACTTCAAAAAATTTGAGTCGAAAGCGCCCAATTTAGCTGGCAGGCGTGGCGGGGGGATGACTGCGCGGTGCGACATGAAGCTGTTGGAATAATTGCCTTGCCCTCGGAACATCGGGGTGACAAGGCCCGTTGTGCCGTCAACGGTACCGAAAGAAGACTTTGAGAGGCTTGAGCGGAGTGCGGTGAAAATTGCATGCTCCGTTTTTAGGGGACGGCGGCGCAGCAATGCGCTGCTGTTACCCGACCTACGACTTATAGTCTGGGTCAATCGATTAGTTATCTATCTTGCCATTTTGCCCATACTCTGTAGAATTGATTCAACACAATTGTCAGGGGCATACATGGCATTACGAAAAATTATCGTGGTAGGTGATAAAACAACCACCAGCGGGGTCGTTCTGCCAAATGCGAATAGTACGTTTAGCGTCGGCGATGCGTCTCACAAGGTGGCTTTAATTGGCGGTCAGGCATCTTGTCTTGCCTGTAAGGGCACCGGAATTATTGCTAAAGCCGGCGGCCCGCGCCGTATGAATTTCATGGGTGAGGTTGCGCTGGAAAACGATATCGTTCTGTGCAAATGTCCCGAACCACCGAAGCTCGTAGCGACACTGCATCAAACCATGACTTATGACGATCAAGCTGAGTCGCTAGGAAGCGTATCAAGCGCCGCTATCGCAGACCAGCATGTAACTGCAATTCAGAAAATTCATGACGCCGGCAGCTTTGATGAAGCCGTTCATGTTTCTCAAGAGGGTCATGCCATCGATCTGGCCGGTTTGCCGTTCTTGATCGAAACCGAAGATGGGCGGCGTATTAACGGGAAGATGGATGCGAACGGAGAGCTGCCACGTGTGGCAACGGACGAAATCGGTAATTACGAAATTTTTTGGGGCGATGATGCCCTGGAGAGAGGTCAGTAATGGCGCATCCAGTACCAGCCGCAGGTCGCCATAAGGTTCCGACCAACAACACCCCAGGATCTGTCCTCAAGCTCCAAGTATTGCCGATTACGTTTGCGCAGCTATGGGACAACTATGTCAGGGGCAATCCATACGACGATCCAAATGGCGAGTACGAAAATCAATGCGCGATACGCATGAGCGCTACCTTGCACAAAGCCGGCATCGATATGAAATCATTTTCTCAGAATGTCGTTAAGCCAGACGTAGGGAAAAAGAGCATTGGTAGGATTCTGCTTGACGGCAAGGCAACGGCAACCCGAGCTGATGAGCTGGCGCGATGGTTGAGCATGAAACCGTTTGCAGGTCTGCCCGACAAGCCCCAGGACATTACGGGGAACGATTTTGAAGAGAAAATCAAAGGAAAGACCGGCATCATATTTTTTGGTGGCTATTGGACGAGAGATGGCGAGGCGGCAGAATCTGCATCTGGCGGACACATTGATCTATGGAACGGCTCACGCCTAACGAACAATGGTGCGATGGGAACAATGGAAAATGTGATGCGGTGGAGGCTCGGTATCCAGGCACCATGGATACCGGTTTATTCGGACCTGCGGAAAGCAAAAAAAATACTATTTTGGGAGATGAAGTGATCCGTAAAATATCAATTTTCGTTGCCGGTTTCTTGTTCGGTTTTTTGATCGACTTGATTCCGCGCCTTTCGGAATTGTCGCTAAACATCTATCTTTGCCGCGAAGCTTGCCCGTCATGGTTTAGAGGTACATCGATGGTTACATATTTTGCGATGCCGATATTTTGGGGATTGTTCGCAGTTTGGGCATATGGTCGTCCTGCAAGCAAGACAGGTAGCAAACCTAAAATTGTGGCACTTGTTGCCTCGCTTCTAGTTATCTTGCTTATCACCTGGATGGCGTATGCTTACCACAAGCAAATGATATAAGTGATATCGATTACTCAACTTCAAAAGACGATGCAACAGAGAGCAATTTGAACTGATAGCAACGAATAACCAAGCGAGTGAGGTTCCAACATGGAATGGTCCACGCCGGAATATACAAGGTCCCAGGTCAATAAGGCGGGCATGATCCTCGCATTCCCAGGGCAACTGGTAATTCCTTTGGCTAATGGCGCTGTCAAATTTGACGAACTTGACGACTGGCTGTGGGCCAACGCTGTACTTTCAAATTGGCGAGCATGTCACGGGTACCCGGTAAATACGTTTCAGTCGACACTGCGCAATAGGTTAAAGAACATTGATCATAACGCCATTGTCGCGCAGCGTTTGAAGCGAGCGCCATCGGTCATAACAAAGCTCCGAAGATATAAAAACATGAAGCTTGCGCGTATGCACGATATTGTTGGACTTCGTGCCGTCGTTGATACGATTGAAAACGTCAGGAAATTGGAATATCTATATCTCAGCAGCCAGTTTCAGCACCAACTAGTACATGCATACGACTATATTCAGAAGCCGCAAGCAACTGGATATAGAAGTATTCATCTTGTATATCGTTACAAAAATGCGAGGGTACCGTACTTCGATGGACTGCAGATTGAGCTGCAAATTCGGACTAAATTGCAACACGCTTGGGCAACTGCCGTGGAGACAATGGGAACGTTTCTTGGCCAGGCTCTGAAATCTAGTCAAGGCGAATCGAAATGGCTAAGTTTTTTTGAGGTAACCGCCGCAGCATTTGCTTGCATTGAACATTCTCCACTTGTCCCAGGCTATGAGCATCTATCAAATGGTCAAATATTTGAAGCTGTGTAAGCGTCGTGCCAGCGACGTCTTGAACCGGGTGTTGACTTGCCCGATGATGGCATCACACCGCTGGGAAGCGGCGTGTTTTTCAGGCAGGAG
>NZ_FOLC01000002.1 GCF_900112135.1 Collimonas sp. OK412 | reverse complement strand
GCCATCGAGATCGACAACTCGGCGGCAGAACGCGCTTTGCGCGGCGTCGCGATCGGCCGCCGCAACTATCTGTTTGCCGGTGCCGACAGCGGCGGCGAACGCGCTGCCGCCATCTACTCCTTGATCGGTACGGCCAAGCTCAATGGTGTCGATCCTGGGGCTTGGTTGCGTCATGTGCTGACCCATATCGCCGACCATCCGGTCAACCGCGTTGACGATTTCCTACCCTGGAACTGCGCCGCGCAGATCGCTCCTGCCTGAAAAACACGCCGCTTCCCAGCGGTGTGATGCCATCATCGGGCAAGTCAACACCCGGTTCAAGACGTCGCTGGCACGACGCTTACGGAGATGCCAATTCTCGATGCTAATTTCCCGGCATCTTGTGAATCCAGTTGACCAGTCACATTCATTTTCGAAAACCTCATTTATTTATACCACTGAAACGAAAAAGCCCCGAACCAGTGACGGTTCGAGGCCTTGAAATCTGGTGCCAGCAGCGAGGAGCGGTCGCTTTTACGAAAGATCGTGCGGGCTTATCTCCTTGCTGATTATCGAAACTATGCTCCCTAATCAGCTAAGGACAATTGAATCATAAACAAAAAAACTCGCCGAGGCGAGCTTAGATCCAACCAATACAGGAGATGATTCCCGAAACCCAGTGCTATCTGCAAAGTGGCCTCGCCGTGTAACGAATCAATTCTTGTATTGGCTGTCACGTTTTGTATGGACGCGACTGGTGACGGAAGAATCATATACTGAGTTTACATACAGTTCAAGCATTTTCTGAATGCCTGCAACCAACCCGATGCAGCCGATTTAAGTCCCCGAGACCCAACATTGAAACGTTGGTCATGGCGTAAGCGAGTAGCCGAAACGTACGATCCGCTAAAGCGTTGGATTGAGAAAATAATCTGGCTGTTCGTTTGCGCGCTGAATTGACCCACTCCGTTTGACCCTCCCTCCATTGCCTGGCGAACGCCGCGACCCTGTCGTAAGATCCCTTGAATCCCAAATCCACGAGCTCTTCGTGGAGCTGCTTGAGGCTGCGCCGCTGCTTGCGGGATTTTGCTGCCTCGGTCTTGAGCCAACCTGAAAGCTGGAAGGCATATGGGTCGATAGCGCTGGCAGATTGGCGCTCCGCATAGGCGGGCTCGGTGATTTCCGAGCGCAGATAGCGCCTGACGGTGTTGCGGGAGATGCCTAGCCTCTTGGCTATCTCCCTCAGCGGGACCTGGTCCCGAAGGTGCCAGCGTCTGATTATTCCTAGTAATGCCACGTCAATCACTCCGATCCCCTACTCATTCTGACAAGTAGGATTGTGTGCTAAACGTGGGTCAATTTTCGATGCAAATTATGCGGCCAAGTGGGTCAATTTTCGGTGCAAATCAACATCTTGGACAAGTCCATAGCCATAACCACACTTTCAACATACCTAGAGGCTCTAATAATAGCTTCTAGACGGTCTGTTGTCTGTAGGGAACGTTTGAACTGTTTACCCAAAATTCTTGTATGGAAATAATAGGTATTTCCACGAAGATAAACTGGCAAATTTAGCATTGTTTGCTACCAAATTTGCTACCAGCCTTTAAGCAAAAAGCCTTATAACTCATTGAATTATAAGGCTTTTCTTTAATTGGCGGAGAGGGTGGGATTCGAACCCACGGTACGATTTAACGTACGCTTGATTTCGAGTCAAGTACATTCGACCACTCTGCCACCTCTCCGGTTTTCGGTCGACTTGCTGTGTTTAATGCAGCAAAGCGCAAGATTATAGCAGACTCTTTTTGACTATGGAATGACTTTTTATTCAAGCCATTCTACGGTCGGATCCAGCGTTTGAACAACGCAAAATAGCCCTGTCAAATCAATTACTTAGCGCTCAATCTGGTGATGCCGCCCATGTAAGGATGCAGCACCGCCGGGATCTCCACGCTGCCGTCCGCCTGCTGGAAATTCTCCAGTATCGCCACCAGCGTCCGTCCAACCGCAAGGCCGGAACCGTTCAGGGTGTGCACCAGTTCGGTCTTGCCCTGCGCATTGCGGAAACGCGCTTGCATGCGGCGCGCCTGGAATGCCTCGAAGTTGGAGACCGAGGAAATTTCGCGGTAGGTGTTTTGCGCCGGCAGCCATACTTCCAGGTCATAGGTCTTGGCTGAGCCGAAACCGATATCGCCGGTGCACAAGGACACCACGCGATACGGCAGGCCGAGCTTCTTCAGGATGTTTTCTGCATGGCCGACCATTTCCTCCAGCACTTCATAGGATTTTTCCGGATGCACGATCTGCACCATTTCAACCTTGTCGAACTGGTGCTGGCGGATCATGCCGCGCGTGTCGCGGCCATAGCTGCCGGCTTCCGAGCGGAAGCACGGCGAATGTGCAACCATCTTGAGCGGCAGCGTGTCGCCGGCGAGGATTTCGTCGCGCACGATATTGGTCAGCGGCACTTCCGCCGTCGGGATCAGGTACAGCGCCGCGGCGTCGGCGGCCTGCTCGCCTTCCTGGCCGCCCTTCTTGACCGCAAACAGGTCTTCTTCAAACTTGGGCAGCTGGCCGGTGCCGCGCAGCGAATCGGCGTTTACGATGTAAGGCGTATAGCACTCGGTGTAGCCGTGCTCGGCGGTTTGCGTATCGAGCATGAACTGGCCCAGCGCGCGGTGCAGGCGGGCGATGCCGCCCTTCATGACGGAAAAGCGCGAGCCGGTGATCTTGGCGGCGACGTCGAAATCCAGGCCGAGCGCGGCGCCGACATCAACGTGGTCGCGTGCTTCGAAATCGAAGCTGCGCGGCGTGCCCACTTTGCGCACCTCGACATTGCCGGCTTCATCGGCGCCGACCGGCACCGATTCGTGCGGCAGGTTCGGGACCGCCAGCAAGAATGCGCTGACCTGTTCCTGCACCTGGTCGAGCCGGGTTGCCGACGCCTTCAACTCATCGCCGATGCCGGCGACTTCAGCCATCACGGCGGAGGCGTCTTCGCCCTTGCCTTTCAGCATGCCGATCTGCTTGGACAGCGAATTGCGCTGGCCCTGCAGCTCTTCGGTACGGGTCTGGATTTGCTTGCGTTCGGCTTCCAAGGCGTTGAAGCTATTGACGTCGAGCTTGAATTTGCGCGTGGCCAGGCGGTCGGCGGCGCTAGCGATGTCTTTGCGAAGAAGTTGGATGTCGATCATGGACTTGGAATAGATAGGGGAAGGAATAAGCTGCCATTGTACCAAGCCCGGCCAGTCCCCGGCCAGCCAATCTCAGCGGCCGAAATTGCAAAATACACAATAAATCGGCAGCCGATACGAGACAAGGCATTGCGCCCTGCCGCCGTACAGCGGCAATACGGCAACTTTACTTGCCGATGTCGACCTTGCTGAAATCATGCAGTGCGAACGCCGACATCTTGAAGCCGATCACCTGCTTGCGGATCGGCGTATGCGTCAGCGAGTGCGCCAGCGGTATCCATGGCGCTTCCTCATGCACCATCGCCTGCGCCTGCTGGTACAGCTTGGCGCGCTCATCCTGCTTCGGCGTCAGCTTGGCTTTCTGGATCAGCGCCTCGAAATTCTTGTCGCACCAGCGCGCGGTATTGCCGCCGCTGCGCACCGATTCGCAGCCCAGCAAGGTCGCCAGGAAATTATCGGGATCGCCGTTATCGCCCGACCAGCCGAACATCATTGCCTGCTGGACGCCTTGCTTGCTGCGCTTCAGGTACTCGGTCCATTCGTAGGTGGCGAGCGTGGCCTTGACGCCGATCTTGGCCCAGTCGGCCTGGATCAGCTCCGCCATGCGCTTGCCGTCCGGATTGTAGGGACGCGTCACCGGCAGGTACCACAGCTCGACCGCAACACCGTTCGGATAACCAGCCTTGGCCAGCAAAGCCTTGGCCTTGGCCGGATCGTAGGCATAGTCCTGGATCTTGTTGTCGTAAGACCAGAGCGTAGGCGGGATCGGATTCTTGGCGACCTGGCCGGCGCCTTGGTACACCGTCTTCAGGATCGTCTGCTTGTCGGTGGCCAGGTTCAGGGCTTGCCGCACCAGCTTGTTGTCGAACGGCTTTTTCTCGACATTGAACGAGATATAGCCGACGTTCAAGCCTTCCTTGCTCAGCAGGGTGATGGCCGGATCGGCTTTCATCAGTTCGATGTCGGCCGGCTTGGGAAACGCCATCACCTGGCATTCATTCGCCTTCAACTTGGCGTAACGCACCGAGGCGTCCGGCGTGATCGCAAAAACCAGGTTGTCCAGTTTCGGCCGGCCGTCCCAATAGGCGTCGAAAGCCTTGTAGCGGATCACCGCGTCCTTTTGATAGGACACGAACTGGAACGGGCCGGTGCCGACCGGCTCGCGGTCGATCACCTCGGGCGTGCCTGCCGCCTTCATCTTGTCGGCATATTCGGCCGACAGGATAGAGGCGAAATCCATGCCGAGGTTGGCGATGAACGGCGCTTCCGGATGCTTCAGCTTGAACACCACGGTGTAGGCGTCGGCCTTGCTGACCTTATCGACGATCTTGTCCATGCCCATGTCGAGGAAATAGCTGAAGCTGGCGCCGGTAGCAAGCTGATGGAATGGATGATTGACATCCGCCATGCGGTTGAACGAAAACAGCACGTCGTCGGCGTTGAAATCGCGGCTTGGCTTGAACCTGGCGCTGCTGTGGAACTTGACACCCTTGCGCAATTTGAAGGTGTAGGTCAGGCCGTCATCCGACACCGTCCAGGATTCCGCCAGCGCCGGGACGATCTTGGTCGTGCCCAGTTCAAACGCCACCAGGCGGTTGTACAAAGGCACCGAAGAAGCATCGAAGGTGGTGCCGGTAGTAAACAGCTGCGGATTGAATCCCTCCGGGCTGCCTTCCGAGCAAAACACCAGCGTCTTGGCCGCGAACGCCATGTTGGCCGTGGCGCACAGCAGCGCGGCCACGCCGATTGCCGCCGCCAGTTTCAGCTTCTTGCCCCACTGCGCGCCCTGCTTCCTTGCCTTTAGCATGCCATTCCCTGTCAATGAATTTCTTCCACCCGGTGGCATGCCACCATGCTGCCGCCGAACTCGCGCAAGGCCGGCACTTCCTGCCGGCAGCGTTCGACCGCATACGGGCAACGGTTGTTGAAACTGCAGCCCGGCGGCGGCGCCAGCGGCGACGGCAGTTCGCCCGGCAGCATCATCTTTTGCTGGCGCTGGGCCGGATCGATGCGCGGGGTGCTGGCCAGCAGCGCCCGGGTATAGGGATGCAGCGGCCGGCTGAACACCTGCTGCTTGCTGCCGTGCTCCACGGTTTTACCGAGGTACATCACCAGCACATCGTCGGCGATATGCTCGACCACCGACAGGTTATGCGAGATGAACAGGTAGGCAACGCCGCTGGCCTGCTGCAGGTCCATCAGCAGGTTGAGCACCTGCGCCTGGATCGAGACGTCGAGCGCGGATACCGGCTCGTCGGCGACGATCACCTTCGGATCCAGCATCAGCGCGCGCGCGATCGCCACCCGTTGCCGCTGGCCGCCGGAAAACATGTGCGGATAGCGGCTGTAGTGTTCCGGCCGCAGGCCGACCTTGGCCATCATGGCGCGCGCCTTGTCGGCGCGCTCGGCGGCGTTCAGGCCGGTATTGATGATCAGCGGCTCTTCCAGCATCTGCCCGACTTTCTTGCGCGGGTTCAGGCTGGCGTAGGGATTCTGGAACACCATCTGCACCAGCGGCCGCACCCGTTTCAGGGTAGCGCGGTCAGCATCGGCGATGTTGGCGCCATCCATCCACAGCTCGCCGCCGGTAGGCGGTTCGATCATGGTGATCTGGCGCGCCAGGGTCGACTTGCCGCAGCCGGACTCGCCCACCACCGCCAGCGTCTTGCCCGGCTGCAGGCTGAACGACACGCCATCCAGCGCGCGCGCCGTCGCTTTCGGTTTAAACAAGCCTTGCGATACGCTGTAGTGCTTGACCAGGTTTTTTGCTTCCAGCAGGGTGACCGGGTTGGCGATCACATTCATATTGGCGTTCATCATCATGCGGCCCCACTGCTCAGCGTCAAATCGGGTGTCTTGCGGGATATTTCCGACCAGCCGTTAGTCGGCCGGCCACCTGCATCCAGCGGAAAATGGCAGCGCACCTGTTCATGCGGCGCGCCCGCCAGCTCGGGCCGGACCTGGCTGCAGCGGTCTTGCGCATAAGCGCAGCGCGGGCTCAGCAGGCAGCCTGTGGGCCGGTCGTACTGGCCGGGCACCACGCCGGGAATGGTTTGCAAGCGTGCGCGGCCGATATTGTGTTCCGGCAGCGCCGCCAGCAGCGCCTGGGTGTAGGGATGCTTCGGCGCATTGAAGATATCCGGCACGCGGCCGGTTTCCACTACCTGCCCGGCGTACATCACCACCACCCGCTGCGCGGTCTGGGCCACCACGCTCAGGTCATGGGTGATCAGCATCAGGGCCATGCCGCGGTCGCGCTGCAGCTGCAGCAGCAATTCCAGCATCTGCGCCTGCACCGTGACGTCCAGCGCCGTGGTCGGTTCGTCGGCAATCAGCAAACGCGGATTGCAGGCGATCGCAATCGCCACCATCACGCGCTGGCTCATGCCGCCGGAAAGCTGGTGCGGATAGGCGTCCAGGCGCCGTTCGGGATCGGGAATGTCGACCTGCTTGAGCAGAGCCAGCGCCTTGGCGCGCAATTCCTTGCCGGAGCCGCCCTGGTGCACGCGCAAGGTTTCGATCAACTGGTACGCCACCGTAAAAGACGGGTTGAGACTGGTCATCGGATCCTGGAAGATCATGGCGATGTCCTTGCCCAGCATGCCGCGCCTTTCCTTCTCAGGCATCTTCAGCAGGTCGCGGCCGTCGAACGCCATGCGCTCGCCCTTGACCCGGCCCGGATAGTCGATCAGCCCCATCAGCGCCAGCGAGGTGACGCTCTTGCCGGAACCGGATTCGCCGACGATGCCGACCACTTCGCCGGCTTCGATGCTCAGGTCGAGGCCGTCGACCGCGGTGAACGGCGATGCTGCCGAGCCGAATTCGACTCGCAGCTGCTTAATTTCCAACAGTGCCATAGTCCTGCCTTATCGTTTCAGTTTGGGGTCGAGCGCATCGCGCAAGCCGTCCCCCATCAGGTTGAACGCCAGTACCGAGATCAGGATCGCCAGGCCGGGGAAAGCCACCACCCACCAGGCGCTCTGGATGAATTCCATGGCGCTGGCCAGCATCGAGCCCCATTCCGGCGTCGGCGGCTGCGCGCCCATGCCGAGGAAACCCAGCGCCGCCGCATCCAGGATGGCGGACGAGAAGCCGAGCGTGGCTTGCACGATCAAGGGCGCCAGGCAGTTGGGCAGGACGCAGTTGAACATGATGCGCAAGGTGCCGGCGCCGGCGATGCGCGAGGCGCTGACATAATCGCGCGACATCTCGCCGATCACCGCGGCGCGCGTCTGCCGCGCATAGTGCGGCAACATCACGACGGCAATCGCGTACATCGCATTCATCAACCCTGGTCCGAGGATGGCGACCACGGCAATCGCCAGCAGCAAGCTCGGCAAGGCCAGCATGATGTCCATCAGGCGCATGATGGCGACTTCCACCAGGCCGCGGAAATAACCGGCCAGCAGGCCCAGCAGCACGCCGGTGGTGAGCGACAGCGAAATCGACACCAGGCCGATCAGCAGCGACAGGCGCACGCCGTGGATCAGGCGCGACAGCATGTCGCGCCCGACCGGATCGGTGCCAAGCAGGAACTGGCTGCTGCCGCCCGCTTGCCAGACCGGCGGCACCAGGGTCGATTGGCGGAACTGCTCGATCGGCGAATGCGGCGCGATGACGTCGGCGAACAAGGCTGCCAGCACCATCGCGATGATGATGGCAAGGCCGATCACGGCGCCGCGGTTCTGGCTGAAATAACCCCAGAATTCGCGCAGCGGATGCGGCGGCGCGATGGCGCCTGCCTTCGGTGGAGAATCAGTTTGCGGCGCACTGACGGGCGTTGCGTTGACGTTGTTCATGAGCGATGGCGAATACGTGGGTTAATCACGCCGTACAGCAGGTCGACGGCAAGATTGACGAGGATGATGGTGATCGCCGACAGCAGGATGCCGCCCTGCACCACCGGATAGTCGCGGCGCTGGATCGCAGCCACCAGCCATTTGCCGATGCCAGGCCAGGAAAAGATGGTTTCCGTCAGGATCGCGCCGGCCAGCAAGGTGCCGACCTGCAGGCCGACCACCGTCACCACCGGGATCAGGGCGTTGCGCAGCGCATGCACCGCCACCACCCGCGCCCGCGACAGCCCTTTGGCGCGCGCGGTGCGTACATAATCCTCGCGCAGGACTTCCAGCATGGCGGAGCGCGTCATGCGCGCAATCACGGCCAGCGGGATGGTGCCGAGGGCGATGGTGGGAAGGATCAGGTGCGACAGCGCGGATTTGAAGGCGCCGCTATCGTCCGACAGCAGGCTGTCGATCAGCATGAAGCCGGTGACCGGCGGCACGTCGAACAGGATATCGATGCGGCCCGAGACCGGGGTCCAGCCCAGGGTCACGGAAAACAGCAGGATCAGCAGCAGCGCCCACCAGAACACCGGCATCGAATAGCCGGTCAGGGAGGCGCCCATCACCGAGTAGTCCAGCACGGTATTGCGTTTCAGGGCGGCCAGTATGCCGGCCGGCAAACCGACGATCAGCGCAAACAGGATTGCGCAGAAAGACAGTTCCAGCGTCGCCGGAAACAGTGTCTTGAATTCGCTCAGCACTGACGTATGCGTCATGATGGACATGCCCAGGTCGCCCTTGAACAGGTTGCCGAGGTAATTCAGGTATTGCATGTAGATCGGCTGGTCGAGGCCCAGGTCGTGCGCCATTTGCGCGTAGCGGGCCGGGTCCATGCCGCGTTCGCCGGTCATGGCTTCGACGGCGTTGCCTGGTATGAGGTGTATCAGTAAAAACACCAGCAGCGTGATGCCGAGGAAGGTCGGGATGACCAAACCGACACGGCGCAGGAGAAATCCAAACATTGGCGTTACCTGTTCGATGAAAGAAGACAGCAACAGCGCTGTCTAATACTAGCGGTAAATTTAAGCCGCTCGCTATACGAAGTAGCGAGCGGCTTAATCAGAACAAAACCACGGCCATGGCTTACTTGGCCAGGTCGACCTTCTCGAAGTGGTGATGGGCGAACACTGCCATCTTGAAGCCGATCACTTCCTTGCGCACCGGCGTGAAGCGCACCGAGTGAGCCAGGTCGATCCATGGCGCTTCGTCATGCAGGATCACCTGGGCCTGTTCGTACAGCTTGGCGCGTTCATCCTGCTTCGGCGTCAGCTTGGCTTTCTGGATCAGCGCTTCGTAGTCCTTGTTGCACCAACGCGCGGTATTGCCGCCGCCCTTGACGCCTTCGCAGCCCAGCAGCGGTGCGAAGAAATTGTCAGGATCGCCGTTGTCGCCGGACCAGCCGAACATCATCGAATGCTGGTCGCCCTGCTTGCTGCGCTTCAGGTACTCGGTCCATTCGTAGGTAGTGAGCTTGGTCTTGACGCCGATCTTGGCCCAGTCAGCCTGGATCAGCTCGGCCATGCGCTTGCCGTCCGGGTTGTATGGGCGGGTAACCGGCAGGTACCACATCTCGACTTCGACGCCGTTCGGGTAACCGGCCTTGGCCAGCAATTCCTTGGCCTTGACCGGATCGTAGGTGTAATCCTTGATCTTGTCGTTATAGCCCCACAGCGTCGGCGGGATCGGGTTCTTGGCTGGGACGCCGGCGCCTTGGTAGACGGTCTTGAGGATGGTCTGCTTGTCGACCGCCATGTTCAGCGCCTGGCGCACCAGCTTGTTGTCGAACGGCTTTTTCTCGACATTGAACGAGATGTAGCCGATGTTCAAGCCTGGCTTGGTCATCATGGTGACGGCCGGATCGGCTTTCATCAATTCGATGTCGGCCGGTTTCGGGTACGCCATGACCTGGCACTCGTTGGCCTTGAGCTTGGCGTAACGCACCGAAGCATCGGGGGTGATGGCATAGATCAGGTTGTCCAGCTTCGGCCGGCCGCCCCAGAAAGCGTCGTTGGCCTTGTAACGGATCACCGCGTCTTTTTGATAGGACACGAACTGGAACGGTCCGGTGCCGATAGGCTCGCGGTCGATCACCTCAGGCGTGCCGGCTTTCTTCATGTTGTCGGCATATTCGGCCGACAGGATCGAGGCGAAATCCATGCCGAGGTCGGCGATGAACGGCGCTTCCGGGTGTTTCAGCTTGAATACCACGGTGTTGTCGTCGACCTTTTCCACCTTGTCGATGATCTTGTCCATGCCCATGTCCAGGTAGTAGCCGAAGCTCTGGCCGGCAGCCAGCTTGTGGTACGGGTGGCTGGGGTCGCCCATGCGGTTGAACGAGAACAGCACGTCGTCGGCGTTGAAATCGCGGGTCGGCTTGAACTTGGCGCTGCTGTGGAACTTGACGCCCTTGCGCAGCTTGAAGGTGTAGGTCAGGCCGTCTTCCGACACGCTCCACGATTCAGCCAGGCCAGGAATCGGCTTGGTGGTGCCCAGCTCGAATTCAACCAGGCGGTTGTACATCGGCACCGACGACGCATCGAAGGTGGTGCCGGTGGTGAACAGCTGCGGATTGAAGCCTTCCGGGCTGCCTTCCGAGCAGAACACCAGGGTCTTGGCCGCTGCAGCATAACCGGCAGTGGCGCACAGGACAGCGAGCAACGCCGCCTTGGCGATCAGTTTTCTTTTCATCATAGGTCTCTTTCCTTAGGTTATGGTGAAACTGGTGTATTTAACAATAATTCACGAGAGGAACACAAGCTCAATGTACAACGCATACCTGCAAGTTCCTAGCACCTTCATGCCGCCATCAGCGCTTCGATCTCGGCACAGGTTTTAGGAATGGCCGGGCCCAGCACCCGCGCCCCGGATTCTGTCACCAGCACATCGTCTTCGATGCGGATGCCGCCAAAATCGATGTGCTCGACGAATTTGCCATAGTTGATCAGGGTGCCGTGACGCGCCTCCGCCTGCCAGCGCTGGATCAGGGCCGGGATGAAATACATGCCCGGCTCCACCGTCACCACCATGCCTGCCTGCAGCGGCTTGGCCAGGCGCAGGTTGCGCAGGCCGAACAGTTCGCTGCGGCTGACGCTGGCGTCGTAGCCGACCCGGGTCTCGCCCAGGCCTTCCATATCGTGCACATCCAGTCCCAGCTGGTGGCCCAGGCCGTGCGGGAAACAGATGGCATAGGCGCCCGATTCCACCACCTGCTCCGGCGTGCCGTTGAAAAACCCGAGCGCCGCCATCGCCGCCGCCATGTGGCGGGCAGCCAGCTTGTGCACTTCCAGGTAAGAGACTCCCGGCCGCATGGCGTCGATGGCGCACTGCTGCGCGGCCAGCACGATGTCGTACAGGCTGCGCTGGCGTTCGCTGAAGCGGCCGCCGACCGGGAAGGTGCGCGTGATGTCGCTGGCGTAACCCAAGGTGCTGGAGGCGCCGGAATCGTTGACCACCAGGTCGCCCGCCTGCAAAAGATTCTGGTGGTCGCGGTTATGCAGGATCTCGCCGCTGCGGGAAAAAATCATCGGGTAGGCGTTCTGCAGGTCGTGGCTACGCATGATGCCTTCCATCGCCGCCACCACCTGGTATTCATAAGCACCGGCCTTGGCCTGCCGCATGGCGGCGAGGTGCATGTCGCGCGTGACGCTCAGGGCGTTTTCTATTTCCGCGATTTCCTCGTCGCCCTTGATTTCGCGCAAGGCAATCACGGCAGCCATCAGGCTTTCGGAAGCGCCGGCCTTGCATTGCTCGGGAGTGCAATCCAGCAGGCGCGCCAGTTCGAGTATGGTTTCGCCGCGGTAAGGCGGCAGGTAATGGATCGTGCGGCCCTGGCGGCGTGCCTGCGCCAGCACGTCGGCCAGCTGCTGGTACGGCTGCGCCGCAGCCACGCCGACCGTCTCGGCGCGCTGCGCAAAAGAAGAGCTTTGCGGCCCGACCCAGATCACGTCGTCCAGGCTCGGATCGTCGCCGAACAGTACCTCTGTGCCGGCGTCGATATCGATCAGCGCCGCCAGGTCCGGCTGGCCGAGGCCGAAGAAATAGGAAAACGATGAATCCTGGCGGAACCAGTAATGGTTATGCAGGTAATTCATGGAGACGTCGGTATTGCCCGGCAACAGCAGCAGGCCGGAGGAAAACCGCTGTTTCAGCTGCTGCCGGCGCCGGCTGTAGACGGCCGGCTTAAACACGGCGGCCTCGCGCCTGCACGGCATCGGATATCTGCTTGCTTGGTTCTGGGTACATCGTCACTCCATTCCGCTGTCATTGCCGGCATCGCTGCCGGCCTCGTGCCAGGCGCCTGCGGCCGTGGCAATAGATCAATTTGCAAGTGCAAAAACCATGCCACAGGCCTGCCCTGTGCTTCAAAAAAATTCTGTGCCGCGCAATAACCGCTCCTGCTCCTGGCACGCCGGCGACTGCGGACCGTCGAACAGCGCCACGGTGCCGACCCAGATCACTTCCGCCACCTGGTTCTCGTGCGGCAGCGATTCGATGCTGTGCGGGATATTGGCGTCGAAATGCAGGCTGTCGCCGACATTCAGCACATAACTGTCTTTACCTACCGTATAGCCGACCTGGCCGCTCAGCACGAAGATCATTTCATCGCCTTCGTGCGACACCATTTCCGATTTGTAGCCGGCCGGCATGGTGAACTTCACCGAATGCACCTGGCTGCCGGGGAAGACCGTCGACAGCCGTTCGTACTTGACGCGGCCGCTGGCCACCGAGTACGGCTGCCGCTGGCTGCGGTAGGTGTCCGGCCGCAATTGCACGGGTTGTTTGATCAGGTCGCCGATCGCCACGCCGAGCGCCTTGGCGATCACCACCAGCGAGGTGATGGAAGGACTGGTCTGGCCGCGTTCAAGCTGCGAAATGAAGCCCGCGGTCAATCCGGTTTCGGCCGCGACTTGCACCAGCGTCTTCTTGATAGCATGACGCCGCGCGCGGATCGAGCTCCCCAGCTGTGGCATTTCCATTGTTTCTGTCTCCGGCCTGTACCTGGTCGTATTTCGTATTTATTACTTTCATGTCGGACAACGCACGGCGTTGATCCAAGAGTAACTTTTTAATATTCAGCGTCAGCGCTGCTGCTGACATCACAGCTGCTGCACTGCCGGTAAGGCGTCGGAAATTATAGTCACACTACAATTTGAGTCAAGGATCTTTTTCAGATTATCTTAGTACACGGATAAAACAAGGATAAGAAGGCCGGCCGGCCATGCCGGCGGCGACGGGCCTTGATCTTGCTTATGGATGCGGAGCGGCAAGCGCATTTTCGGATGACTTTCAGCTGCAAACGGGGTATTTTCAGATACACCCTTTTTCAGATACACCCTTTTCAGCCAATCCTCCTTCAGAAGGCAGACATGCAAATCAATCGACGCAATTTCATCGCCCAGACCATTGCCATCGGCTCGCTGGCCGCAGTCGGCCCGGCGTTTTCGCAGGAACCGGAATCGACCGCCGCCAGGATCAAGCGCACCGGCAAGCTGCGCATGGGCGCCATCAACGGCGCCTCGCCGTATTTCACCAAGGACCTGGCAAGCGGCGAATGGCGGGGTTTCATGGTGGACCTGGGGCGCGACCTTGCCAAATATCTCAAGGTCGAGGCTGAGTGGGTGGAAACAACCTGGGGCAATGCCGTGCTCGACGTCCAGACCAACAAGATCGATTGCCAGCTCGGCATGGCCCCCTCGCCGGCGCGACGCGAAGTGGTCGACTTTTCCGCCCCCATTTTCCAGAACTACAACACGGTGGTCGCCAGGAAGGGCTTTAACTTTGAACGCTGGGAGCAGCTCAATTCGCCGGCCGTCAAGGTCGCGGTGGATGTCGGCTCCAGCCACGACCAGCTGGTCACCAGGATATTGCCGAAGGCTACCGTGCTGCGGTTTGAGACTTCGGCTGCCGCCACCATGGCGCTACAATCCGGCCGCGTCGATTGCCAGGTGCTGGTGATCCTCCTGTCAACCGCCTTGCTGACCAAGCTGCCGAACATCGGCCATATCGTATTCCCGTCTCCCGATGAAACCAACCCGACCAATGTCGGCATCCGCAAGCAGACCGACCAGGCCTTCACCAAATCCGTGAATGCCTGGCTGGAAGAAGCCAGGGCCTCAGGCAAGGTGAAAAGCACCATCATTTCCAATATGCAAACCCTGGTCGGCGTACCTCCGACCGCTTTTCCACCCCAGGTTCACTTTTAAGCTGTGAGGCAGGCATGTATCAGTGGGATTTCCATACGCTTTGGCAGTACAGGAACATCATTTTCATAGGCTTTGGCTACACGTTAGGCTACACCGTCATCGTCGTCGCGCTGGGATTGCTGGTCGGCCTGGTTACCGGCTTGTGCCGGCTGTCGCCGAAGGCATGGATATCGGGACCGTTCCGGGCATACGTGGAACTGTTCAGGTGCACGCCGGTGCTGGTGCAGCTGATCTGGTTCTATTACGCACTGCCGATCCTGACCGGCATCGAACTGACGCCCGGCATGGCGGCGGTGCTGTCGTTGACCTTGTACGGCGGCGCCTTCTATTCCGAAATCATCCGCGGCGGCGTGATTTCCATCGATGCCGGGCAGTCGGAGGCCGGCATGGCATTGGGCATGACCCAGCTCCAGCTGATGCGGCGCGTGGTGCTGCCGCAAGCATTCAAGCGCATGACGCCGCCACTGGTCAGCCAGTCCATCATGCAGCTGAAGAACACTTCGCTGCTGTCGGTGCTGGCGGTGCCGGACCTGCTCTACCAGGGCCAGATCATCGCCCACGACACCTACCGCCCGCTGGAAATCTATTCGCTGATCGCCGTCCTGTATTTCATCATCTTGCTGCCGGCAACGATCCTGGCCAAGCGGCTTGAAGTAAAAATGTCCGACGGACGGGGGGCATGACAATGGACGGCGCAATGATTTCCATCAGCAACCTGAAGAAATGTTTCGGCGACAACGTTGTCCTGAAAGATATCTCCCTGCAGATCAGCAAGGGTTCCGTGGTCGCGATGATCGGCCCCTCCGGCTCCGGCAAGTCGACCCTGCTACGCTGCATCAACCTGCTCACGGTCCCCGACTCCGGCGTGGTCGATGTCGGCGGCCAGTCGATCGTCTTCGACGGCAAGAAGACGGCGCTGCCGAAAGCGCGCGACCTGGCGAAATTCCGCTCCAAGACCGGCATGGTGTTCCAGCACTTCAACCTGTTTCCGCACATGACCGTGCAGCAGAATGTGATGGAAGGCATGGTGACGGTACTGAAGATACCGAAACAGGAAGCGCGCGCCGCAGCCGACGCCCTGCTGCAGCGGGTTGGCCTGGGCGATCGCGCGGACGCCTATCCAGGCATGCTGTCGGGCGGACAAAAGCAGCGCGTTGCGATCGCCAGGGCGCTGGCCATGAAGCCCGACGTGATGCTGTTCGACGAAGCCACTTCCGCGCTCGATCCTGAACTGGTGGGCGAAGTGCTGAACGTCATCCGGTCGCTGGCGGCGGACGGCATGACCATGATCCTGGTGACGCATGAAATCGCGTTTGCCAAGGAAGTCGCCGACCAGGTGATTTTCATGCGCGACGGCGTCGTGGTCGAATCCGGGCCGCCAGCTATCGTCATCGACAATCCGGCGCAGGAAGCGACACGCAGCTTCCTGTCGCGGTTCAAGAATAGCGGCGGCTGAGTGCAGCGCCCGACCCCGAGGAAACAGCTTGGATCCGATTGAGAACCGGCCCGCGAAGCTGCCCACTCCCTTGCGCGTGGTGGTCATCGGCGCCGGCATTGTCGGCGCTGCCTGCGCCATCGAGTTGCTGCGCGACGGTCACCATGTCATCCTGCTTGATCCAGGCCAGCCGGGCGGGACCCAGGCCGCCAGCTACGGCAATGCCGCATGGCTGAGCCCGGCTTCGGTGGTGCCGATGTCGATGCCCGGCCTGTGGAAAAAACTGCCCAAGTATCTTTTCGATAAAAACAGCCCCTTGACCATCCGCTGGAGCGCCCTGCCGTCGCTGCTGCCCTGGCTGACCAGGTTCGTCTGGGCCGGCGCCAGCGTGGCCCGGGTCGAAGCCACCGCGCGCGCATTGTCAGCCCTGCTCCACGACGCGCCGTCACGGCACCGCGCGCTGGCCCAGGAAGCCGGCGTGCCGCAGCTGATTGTGAGCCGCGGCCTGCTGTATGCCTATCCCGACCGCGCCGCCTTCGAGGCGGAAGCGCTGGCCTGGCGCTTGCGGCGCGACAATGCGGTGCGCTGGAAAGAGCTGGAGGCGCCGGCAATACGCGAACTGGTTCCCGCACTTGACCACCGCTATCAATTCGCCATCCTGGTCGAGCAAGGCGCCAACTGCGTCGATCCGGGCGCCTATGTGGCAGCGCTGGTGCGCCACGCGCAAAGCCAGGGAGCCATCCTGCAGCGCGCCGCGGCGACCGGGTTCGACCTGCAAGGCGGCCGCCTGCGCGCCGTCCTTACCGACCGCGGCGAACTCGCCTGCGAGCGTGCCGTCATCGCCGCCGGCATTCACTCCAAGGCCCTGGCCAGGTCGGTCGGCGACAAGGTCTGCATGGAAAGCGAGCGCGGTTATCACATCATCCTGGAAAATCCGCCGGTCGAACTGGCATTGCCGGTCATGCCGGCGGACGCCAAGACCGGCAACACTTCGACCCTGGCCGGCCTGCGCATCGCCGGCCAGGTGGAACTGACCAGGCTGCATGCGGAGCCGGACTGGCGCCGCGCCGACACCTTGCTGCGCCACGCCGCGGCAACCTATCCGGCGCTCGCCGCGGCAATCGGGACGGCCGCCGTCCAGCGCTGGATGGGGCACCGGCCGTCCACCACCGACGGCCGCCCGGTGCTCGGGCCGGCGTCCGGCTGCCAGGACGTGATCCATGCTTTCGGACATGGCCATGTCGGCCTGGCGTCGGGACCGGTTTCCGGCCGGCTGGTGGCCGACCTCATATCCGGCCGGCCAACTGTCGTCGATCCGGCGCCTTATTCGGTGACGCGCTTCTAGCTTAAACTTGCATTCAATTCGGGAGATATCATGATCGTTCGCGGCGGACGCGCCATCTATGGGGAAAGTGTCGGCATCCTGGTGCTGGATACGAAATTTCCGCGCATTCCAGGCGATATCGGCAACGCCACTACCTTCGACTTCCCGGTGCGCTACCAGGTCGTGCCTGGCGCCACGCCGGAACAGATCGTCGCCGCCCCCGACCGCGCACGCGCGCTGCTGCCGTCGTTTATCGAAGCGGCCACAGGGCTGGAGCGCGACGGCGTGCGCGCCATCACCACCACCTGCGGTTTCCTGACGGTAGTCCAGGATGAAATTGCCGAAGCTGTCAGCGTACCGGTCATCACCTCAAGCCTGTTCCTGGTTCCGCTGCTGCGACGCATGCTCGGCCCCAAACGCACCATCGGCGTGGTTACCGCGGATGCGCACAGCCTGTCGGACGCTCACCTGCGCGCCGCCGGCATCGAGCCGGGCTGGCGGCTGCTGGTCAGGGGTATGCAGTCAAGCCCGTCTTTCGGGACCATCCTGGGCACCGGCAACGATCCCGATCATGCGCTTGACGTCGACCAGGCCAGGCGCGATGTCGTGGCGGCGTGCCAGGCGATGCAAGCCGAAGCGCCAGACCTGGGAGCCTTCCTGTTCGAATGCACCAACCTGCAGCCATACGCGACGGCTGTACAGGCCGCCACAGGGCTGCCCATCTTCGGCATCTACCATGTCGTCAACCTGCTGCACTCAGCGGTTATATCGCCGAACTTTATGCGCGGCTACCTGTAATCTCACGCGCGGATGCTGACGGAGCGCGCCATCAAGGCCCAAAGCGCGCTGCTCCATAAAATCAGGCCGGTGCCCAAGCATCCAACCGGACTTGCGGGGCCGGCCGGCGCCAGTAACGGATAAATGACAGCAAGCAGCATGAGCGCGGCGCCGGTCATGTAGTGCGGGCGCCACGCAAAAACATAAGCCAGCGGCAGGAAATGCAAGCCGACGATGAAGATGATGGCTGGAATGATCCAGCCGGACAATCCAAAATGCACCAGTACCTGCCCGACCACGAAAATAACTACCCACTGGGCCACATTGACGATGTTGAAAATGCGGCTGGCCCTGCGTCGCGAGGGCAAAGCTGCCTCGGCTGCGCGCGCCAGCCTGTAGCGGCGATAACGGCGGTAGGAAAACCCAGCGAGAACGGCTGCCAGCACCATTACCATGGCAAAGAAAACCGGACGGCCATCGAATGTCAGGTAGATCCAAAAACAAAGCCAGGCGCCGCCGAAAATGCTGAAAAACATGGCGCCGATCGCTCGGCCGGCGCGCCGTGACTCAAGAGACTGGTTCATGATGATGAATTGGCTACCTGTTTTATGCGTCGTGGCAGGGAATTATCTTGTTGCACCTTGTAGCTTTCGCTGCTGCAATTTAAGCACCTGTTTTGCGGCAGCTTTATCTGCGCTTGGCGAACCTTGGAATGCTATCAGATAGTCCTTCACGTCAGGGAATGAAACGGTAAAAAGATAAATCATGTGGCCGGGCGAAATCTACAGCTTCCTTTTTAGAAAATTGCCCTTCCTGCACCAAGTGTCACTCGTTCACCAGACGCAGCCAGTGCAAGGTCGAATCGTCCTCTGTCGACAGCACCGGCTTGGGGCCGCCAACGTGCTGCATGGCTGCTGCAAAGCTGTCCCGGCTATCGGCCCTTTGGGACCGGTGCGCGATTCTCATGCTCCAGGCATCGCCATAGGCAGCGATGTGTTCAAGCATCGCGCACAACTCCCGGTCATCGCGCGTTTGCGCCGCCAGGCGGCGCCAGACGGCGTTTTTATTCCAGCGCACGAAACGCATGTAGGTGGTGTTCCACCTGCCGAACCGGGCCGGCAAATCGTGCCAGAGCCGGTGCCCGGCCGAAACCCACAAGACAGCCTCGATAAACAGGCGATTATTGCGCGCCCTGGCGCCGCTGTCGCCGACCTTCCCCGTCATCAGCGGCTCCAGCTTTTCCCATTGTGCATTTCGCAGTTTCATGACAAAGACAGCCTCGCGCCGTTCCTATTTAGTGCGCTTTTCCAGCGCCAGGCGCTGGCGCCGGCGGTTTTCCTGGCAGCGGTAGCAAATCCAGCGCCGGGTCTTGCTGCATTCGACGAAACCTCCTTCGCTAGCGGCCACCTCGCCTTGGTGATGCGCACAAAACCGCTTGCCGGTGGCGTTCGCGGCTGCTTCGGTGACCAATGCCGGCCGGTCTGTGCGCTGTGAATAGGCACTCATTGCGCATTCCTTTCAAAAACGTCAAGCAAATCCCGCGCTGCCGTCCGGCTTTGCTGCATTGCGCCGGCTCTTGCAGTCGCTCCACTAGACTTGCCCGTCCAAAATGAAAAAAGGGCCAAATTGTGGCCCAATGACTGGCAAACCGTTGGCGCAGTACCGGCCACGCAAAAAAGGGAGACGCCATAAGGCTGGATTGCTGCCGGTTGTCGGGGTTTTGCATGTGCAGGCACTCGCCGACTAATCCTGCGGGCACTGACCGCTTGCGCGGAGCCGTGCCCGGGCCAAGCCAAAATTTTGTTAGCGGCCGGCGCTGAACATGATGCCTGTTGCCCCGGCCGCATTGCGCATTCATCTTTATCAGCTGTATCGCGCCCTCACTAGAGATGCCCCTCGAAAATCAAAAAGGGGCCACGCCGCCGCCTGAACATTACGAGATGGCTTCACAAAAATACAGTTGACGCCTGGCCCTTTTTTCTATCTCGCGGGGCAGGTTAACAAGGCCTGCCGGGGAAATCCTCCACAAGACAAATTCCGCGGCGACTGACTGCTCACTTCTCAACTACCAATAAGGAGTCATGCGCATGTGCAGAAACAGGGAATTGCCGGATCCGGCGAGACACATCTTTGAACCCGGCGGCAAAGCGCCGGGAGTTGAAATGAATGATTCTTTTCACTATCAAGGATGACCATGACAGAACATATTCAACCGAGAGGCAAGCTGGCGGCGGCCACGCTTGCCGCGCTATTCCTGGTAGCCGGCTGCGGCGACGGCAGCAATGCCGGAACGGCCGACGTCCTGGCAAAACAAAACCAGGGCTCGGCAACCACAGCCGCCGTCTCCGGCAAAATCACCTATGACTTTGTGCCCGCGGTCGCCAGCAAGGACCTGCAAGGGCGCTGGCAAGCCAAGCTCGATTACGCAAAAACCGTGAAAAAACCGGCCCGCAACATCGTGGTCGAACTGATTGACGACAAGACAGGCAAGACATTGCTGTCGGCCGAAACCGACGCCCAGGGCAGCTATGTCTTCCAGGCGCCTCTGAATACCGCCGTCCGCGTGCGCGCAAAAGCGCAAATGCTCCGCACCGGCGCCGCCTCCACAGGACCAAGCTGGAATTTCGCGATCCGCGACCACTCATCGGCCGGCTACGGCGTTTCGACCAACGGCGCCTCCCTGTTTGCCATGGAAAGCGCCGCCTTCAACAGCGGCAAACAAGCCAGCGTCCATGACTTGAACGCTGCTTCGGGATGGGATTCGACAAAATCGGCCTATGCAACCTCGCGCGCAGCCGGGCCGTTCGCCATCCTTGACACGGTCTATAACGCCAGCCACAAAGTATTGGAAGCCGATAAAAACCTGGCTTTCCCGCCTCTTAACGTTTTCTGGAGCCCGGGCGACACGGATGGCACTTACTTCGGCAGCGAGAAGGGCAAATCCTATTCCAGGGGCTTGCATATCCTCGGCCAGGCAGACGTCGACACCGACGAGTACGACGCCGGCGTGATTGCGCATGAGTGGGGGCACTATTTCCAGGCCAGCTTCTCGCGCGACGACAGCACCGGCGGCCAGCACGGACAGGGCGACCTGCTCGACATGCGCCTGGCGTTCAGCGAAGGCTGGGGCAATTCGTTTTCCAGCATGGCGCGCAATGATCCCATGTACGTCGATACCAACGGCAAGGGCCAGGGCAAGCGCGCGGTGGTTTTCAAGGTCGACGACATTCCGGCCGACGATCCGAAAGCCTGGTTCAGCGAAACAGCGGTACAGTCCGTGCTGTATCGCCTGCACCAGTCGCCAGACATCGGCTTCGGCCCCATCTACCAGGCCATGGCAGCCCAGAAGACATCGCCTGCTTTCACCAGCCTGTTTTCATTCGCAGCCTCGCTGCGCGGGAAAATCAATGCCGCCGGCCAAGCCACGCTGGACAGCTTGCTGACCGAGGTCAATACGGTCGACAAGGGCAACCTGGACATGTTCGGCGCCAAACAAACGGACCTGCCGCCGTCCGTTGCCGCGGCCAACAAGGATTTTGTGCTGCCGGTCTACAGCCTGCTTGACGTCGGCGTGCAAACCACGGCCCAGACAGCCGGCAAGGAAAGCACGGCGTGCAACACCACGGCATACGACGCGGGCAACAATTACAATAAGCTCGGCATATATCGCTATTTGCGCTTCAGCGTCGCGGAAAAAGGCAAATACCGGCTGCGCATCGTTCCCGACCAAGGCTTGGCGCCTTACTTCCAGCTATACAGCAAGGGAGCGGAGCTGGCCGGCGATACCGTCAAGCATCAGCTCACCGAAGATCCGGACCATCCCGGCACTTATTATGCAAACTACGATTTGCCGGCGCAAAATGACTACACCGCCTCGCTGACCACCGTCGGCGATGCTCCAGGATGCTTCAAGCTCCTACTGACCCAAGTCAAATGAAAGGGAGAACAATCATGAGAATCAAACATATCCTGGGCAACGGCACGCTGGTTTTTGCAGCCATTGCCGGCCATGTGCAATACAGTGCGGCCAAACCGCTGCAGCCTGCCGATCCCGGCAAGGCAGCGGCGAAAAGCCAGCAGCCCGAAGGTAAAATCGGGGCGCCGGTGAGCGTTGAATTGATATCCGGCGCGACCACCGGCAAGAACGTCACGTTGCCGGTGCAGCTGCAATTCAAGACCGGCCAGCCGAATACTACCCTGCAGGTGGAATACCGCGGCAACGACGGCTTGTCGCTTGTCACTCTCGGCACCGCTACGCTGGTCAGCAACCAGCAAGGGATCGTCACCGATACGCCGAACGTGCGGGCGGCGGCTGACGGCGTGTACGACCTGAATGTCTTCGTCACGATTGGCGAACGCACCCGGGCTGTCTCGATTCCCGTCACCGTGGGCAACGCCAAGCCGGTGAAGAAAGCTGCAGGCAAGGCCATGCGCACGCCGCAAGGCGAAAACCTGACGATCATGCCGGCGCAGGAATCGCACTAAGCGGCCGCGAGCCATGCCGGGGAGCGATGCAACGACGGTCGATCCCCGGCAAGACCTGCCGCGGCCTATTCAGGCGGCCGAATCTCGGCCGGCGCAATAGCGGGCGTTTCATGGCGGTATGGCGCAGCGCGCGCAGGCGCCTGCGCTATCCCTCGCAACAGGTATCCCTGTTCCGCTTTCGCCACGCTTTCCAGGCCGGTGCCCCGCAACAACCTGGCAAATGCTTCGACCAGCGGAAAATTTCCCTCCAGGCCCGGGCTGCATTTGTTGCGCACCGACTCCGGTTCATAGATGATCGAAATGCCTGCCGCCGCGGCAAACAGGGCAAGCTTCTGGCTCAACGGTCCGGCGGTGATGGCATAGCTGCGCCCTGCTTCAGCGCCGGCTACGCGCAGGGACAGCGCTGCCGCGAGCAGCAAACCCCATACCGTGTATCGTGCGCGTTGAAAGGCCATACCGTGTAATCTCTTGTTCGCTCATCGCTAAAGCACCCTTACTTGATTGCCCCGCGAAACAGGAAAAAAGGCCAAGGCCTTCCGAGCTCAGAAATTGTAGCGGCCGGTCAGCACGATGGTGCGCCCCTGCTCAAAGCCGCTGCCTTCCGGGATGCTGGCGAAGCTGCCATACAGCTTGCGGTCGAAGATGTTCCTCACCCCAAGCGTAAGCGACCACAGCCGGGATTTGTAGCGCAGGTTGGCATCGCTGCTGAACTGGCCGCCCATATAGGCGTCGTTGATGTTGCGGTAGCCGCCTCGGCTGCTCATGCCCAGGCCGTAGCCCCAGCCTCGCCAGCCGGGGCTCTGCAGATCGTAGGTGCTCCAGAAACTGGCCTGGTGGCGCGCCACGCGATTCACCGCAAAAGAAAAATCGGTCGGCTGCCCGGCCTTGAATCCGGTGTAGCTATAGGATGCAATCAGGTTCCATCCCGGCGCCGGGCTCCCGGCCACGTCCAGCTCCACGCCGTGGCTGACAGTGGGCGGCAGCGACCCCAGCAGCCGGGTGACGCCGGCAACGTCCGTTTCGCCATACAGGATGTTGGAATGGGTCGCCCGGAACACCGATGCCGTAAGCAGCAGACGTTCGTCGAGCAGGTCGAGCTTCAATCCCGCTTCGATCGATTTGCCTTCGGTCGACGGAAAATTATAGATTCCCGCAGGACCGCCGTTGGGACCGGGCCCTGAAGCCTGCGCCTGCAGCACAAAACTCTTTTGCTGGTTAACGTACGCCATCATGCTGTCGGTCAACTGATATGCCAGGCCGATGTTGTAGACCGGCTTGCTGCGCGGATGCAGCGCGGTGTCCTCGCCGGCCTGCGCATCGATGCTGTGGGACCAGGCCTTGGTATAACCGAGATTGGCCAGCAAATGCCAGCGCCGCCAGCTCAGCTGGTCTTGCAAGAACCAGTTGGTGGTGTGGTAGTTCTGCGAAGATGACCCCTGCATCGGGGCCAGCCCGGACTGGGAAACTTCCGGCAGGCTGTCCGCCGACAAGGAGGCCAGGACAGGATTGCCGATTTCGATCAGCGGCGCCGGCCGCCAGCTATGGTGCAGGGCGACGCCGGCCAGCACGACATGTTTTACCGGACCGGTAAAAAAACTGCCGTGTACGCTATTCTCGACATTCCAGCCGTAAGACTTCGCCTCCCCCGTCTGCGGCTGGCAGTTTCTCATTGCCGAACCGGTGCTGTCAGCCACGAAGCTTTGTACGCAATCGTAGGCCTGGTAGGACACCTGGGTCTTCATGTAATTGCCCTTGCTCTGCCAGCTCCAGCCGCCGCCCAGCTTCTGCTGCCAGTCGTAGCTGGCGCCGACGCTGGTGTTGCGGGTGCCGTCGTCAACTCCGCCGAACGGCCCGAAACCGCTGCTTGCATGCAGGTTGCGCTGGTAGCTCAGGCCGACCACCGCCGTGGTGTCGCCGTGGCGGTAACCGATCGATGGCGCGGCATACACCTCGCGCGCGCTGTCATAACGTCCGGTTGCATTCGGGTCGCGGTTGCCGGACAGGATCAGCCTGTGCGTCCATGCCTGGTCGTCCGACAGCGCGCCGGCGAGATCGAGCGTCAGCCGCTGGTGGCCATAGCTGCCGGCTTCTACCGTCAACTCGCGCACCGGTTCGGCTTGCGGACGCTTGGTGACGATGTTCACCAGGCCGCCCGGCTCCATCTGGCCGTTGGCGATGATCGAATCGGCGCCCTTGAGCACGTCGATGCGCTCGATGGCCGCCAGCGGCGTATGCAGCGGCGAGCTGGCGTTGTCGATGGGAGATGGCCCCTGCTCCAGGCCGTTGATGCGGGACGGCGCGGCAAACCCGCGGATATAGATGGCCGAATCCACGCCGCGGTTGTAGATGTTGACGCCGCTGACGTCATGCAAGACATCCAGCAGCGACTGCGCCTGCTGGCTTGCCATGACATCCTTGGTCACCACCTGCACCGATTGCGCAATCTCGGACAGCAGCGCATCGTTGCGCGTCGCGCTGCTGCTGGTGGCGGCGGCAAATCCTTGCGCCGGCCCGGGCGCCTCAGCGGTCCCGGTGACCGTCATTGCCATCAGAATCGTATCCTCCCTTGCTGCGGCTCCCGCAGCCACCGCGGCGGCGGCAGCAGCCGCAGGCGGCGTCGGCGCGGCGGCCCGCAGCAGGTATCCACCCTCTGCCTTGGCGGCGGCTTCCAGCCCGGTGCCGTTGAGCAGGCGAGCCAGCGCTTCGGCGACCGGATAACGGCCTGCCAGCCCCGGACTGTATTTGTCTTGCACCAGGGCCGCATCGTAGGCAAGCGAAATGCCGGCCTTGACGGCGAACACCGCCAGCGCCTGGTTCAGCTTGCCGCCGGCGATCGAATAGTCTTTTGCCGGCTGCAGCACCTGCGCCAAGGCTGACTGCGGGACAAGCAGGCCGGCCGAGACCAGGCAACAGCACGCAACATGCATGCGGATTGCCGCCGACAGCGGCAGTGTGGTTGCGGAAATCCGTCGCCGAGAGTTGTGCAGCACCATGCGAATTGCTTTCTCGGTCGACCGCGCCGGCGCCGGGCCGGCAGCCGTCCCTGCCAGAAACCCTTGCACCCTAGGCAGCCCTTACCGTGACCCAGTACTGGGTGATTCTCTCTATCCGCACCGGCAGCACTTTGCTGAGCAGGAGCAGCGCCTGGTCGGTATCCTTCAGCTGGAAAGCGCCCGAGACGCGCTGGTCCGCGACCGCCGGATCGCAGCTGAGCCGGCCGTGGCGGTAACGCGAGAGTTCGTCGACAAAATCGGCCAGGCGCATCTTGTCGGCAAACAGCACGCCTTGCGACCATAGCGCCTGGCTGTCGTCGGCCGCCTGCACCGGCCCGGCCCGGTTCGCGGTAAAGCTGCACTGCTGGCCGGCTTGCACCACCACGCCCGGCGCTTTCAAAGGCGTCAGCTCGACGGCTCCTTCAAACACCGCCACATGGCTGCGCATGCCTTCTTGCCTGACATCGAAACGGGTGCCGAGCGCGCGCAGCATGCCCTGCCGCGTCTGCACCCTGAACGGGCGCGCCGGCAGCATCTTGTCGGCAGCGGTGGTCACCAGCACTTCGCCGGTGTAAAGCTGGACCAGCCGCTGGCGGCTGTCGAACCTGACGTCGACCGAACTGGCGGTATTGAGCACCAGCTGCGTGCCGTCCGCCAGCGCAATCGTGCTGCGCTCGCCGGTTGCGGTCTGGTAGTCCGCGCTCCAGTCCTCCCACGGCAGCTTGGCGGCCAGCCACGCCACCGGCGCTGTAGTCAGCAGCAGGGCCAAGGCCTTGAGCGCCGCACGGCGCCGCTGCGGGCATGCCACGGGGCGGTCGAGCACCGGCATGCCCAGCTCGGGCGGAATGTCGCTGAATGCATCGGTAAGCCGTTGCGCGCACTGCCACGCACGCTGGTGTTCGGGGCTGCGCGAACGCCAGTGCTGCCAGGCTTGCTGGTCGGCTTCGGTGGCGTCGTCGCTGTGCAGCTTCATCAGCCAGGTGGCGGCTTCACGGATGATCGCCGGATTGATCAAGGTCTCTGTCATGGCAAGGAAAACATCAGGCACTGTTCAAAACCCAGCACCATGTGGCGCTTCACGGTCCTGACGGAAATATTCAGCTGCTCGGCGATCTCGGCGTAAGTCAGGCCTTCCAGCTGCGACAGCAGGAAAGTGCTACGCGCCTTGGGCGGCAGGCGGTCCAGCATGGCGTCGATTTCAAATAAGGTCTCAAGCAGGATGGCGCGGTATTCTTGCGACGGCGCCAGCGCTTCGGGCAACAGGGCCAGCGTTTCCAGGTAGGCGCGCTCGAGCGCTTCGCGCCGGTAGGCATTGGCCACCAGGCCTTTGGCGATGACCGTCAGGTAGGCGCGCGGCTCTTCGATCACCTCGATCGCAGGCTTCAGCAAGACCCGTACAAAAGTGTCTTGCGCGATATCCGCAGCGTGGTCGATATTGCCGAGGCGCCTGCGCAACCATCCCACCAGCCAGTTGTGGTGATCGATGTACAGCGACTGCAACGGCGTGGCCTCCACCTTGGGCATGAGCGGCTCTCCTAACAATGTGCTTCTTTCAAAGCCAAGAAAAAATCAGCGATGCTGACAGTTGCATGCAAGCGGCCAGCCTTTGCCGGCCGTCGCTTTTCCACGCAAAAGAAAAACATCGCAAGGGTGCGTTGCGCTTTTCCTCTACTCAATCCAAGACCAAAATGTATGACCAATGTGCGTTGATCGTCAACAAGACGACAGGAACAAAACAACACAATCACCACTAAACATTTAATTATTTGAACATTCCTCTATTTGCGTTCAGCGATTCTGACCGGCGATGCCCGATTGTTACCTTGGATTTATTGGACATTCGCATGGCGCCTGGCTGAAGCATCTGTACAGGAATGCGTCACATGGCTTGCGCGCGGCGCAGCCCTGCTGCAGATGAAGCAATATCGAGGCCAAGATACAGCCGATTGCTCCTGTTTGCGGGTCGAAAAATAAATATGGAAATTTAAAAAAATAATGGCACTTTTTTTTGCCTCAAGTGGCAATGCATATGAGCAGGCCGTAATGTGCGAGCAGGAATTTTCGGAGGATGTTTAAAGAATCCGCTAAACAATCATTGCGATTGGCTCACGGCAAGCGCACCTTTGGTGCATGGCGCACGGCGGAAATGCAGAACCGCAAGGACGGGCAAATGCTGGCCGTACAGCCCGACCTCCGGGCGGCCCCTTATCGCGGCTCCCAGGCGAACTTTTCCAGCGAACCGGTATAAGGCTTCGCCAGGGGAAACGCCAGGTCGCCGCGCTTGCCGGTCTTCAGGCCCAGCTGCACCAGGCTTTCGGCCAGTTTCAGCGCCACCGCCACGCCGTCGATCACGGCGATGCCCAGCTCCTCTGCAAGCACCTTGCAGAGGTCGCTCATGCCGGCACAGCCGAGCACGATACTGTCGACCCTGTCCTGCTCCATCGCCTGCCGGCATTCGGCGAGGATGGTGCGGTAGGCGTCCGAGCCGGGCCGCTCCAGGTCCAGCACATTCAGTTCGCAGGCGCGCACCTTGCGGCAAAAGCGCTGCATGCCGTACCTCTCTGCCAGGTGCCAGGCGATGCCGCAGGTCCGTTCGAGCGTAGTGACCACGCTGAAACTGTCGCCGACCAGGCTGGCTGCATGCATCGCCGCTTCGGCGATGCCGATCACCGGTCCGCGTGCGGCTTCGCGTGCGGCGTACAGGCCGGGGTCGCCGAAACAGGCGATCACATAGGCATCGACGCCGGCAGCCTCGCCCTTCCTTATTTCATCGAGGATGCCCGGCACGCTCAGCGCTTCGTCGTAGTGGCTCTCGATCGACGCCGGCCCCATGTCCGGACTGACCGCAATCACCTCGGTGCCGGCAGCCGCCACCCGGCGCGCGCAAAGGCCGATCTTCTCGGTCATGCTCCAGGTCGTGTTGGGATTGATGACTTTGATTTTCAAGGTCAGGCGCTCGCTGCTCCTGCCGTTTTCGGCGCCGGCTGCTTATCGCTGATGGTCCAGTAGATCGCCAGGCCGCACGCCATGCCGATGAACCAGCTGAAGTTGGCCAGGCTGCCGAGGGACGGCAGCAATACGCACAGGACCGGAATCGCGGCCGCCGGGACCAGCGCGATGATGGCCTTGGGGTTATAGCCGTTGCTGTACCAGTAAGCGCCTTTGCGGTCCATGGTGTACAGGTCGTCGACGATCACCTGCTGTTTCTTCACCAGGTAGAAGTCGGCAATCAGGATGCCGAACAAGGGGCCGATGAAAGAACCCAGGATATCGAGCGTGTAGTGGATCACATGCGGATTGTTGAACAGGTTCCAGGGCGTGATGAAAATCGAAGCGACCGCGGCGATCATGCCGCCCATGCGCCAGCTGACCAGCTTCGGCGCCACGTTGGAAAAGTCGAAAGCCGGCGACACGAAGTTGGCGACGATGTTGATGCCGACCGTGGCGATCATGAAAGTCAGGCCGCCCAGCACCACTGCAAAGGTGTTGTCGATATGGCTCACCATCTCCACCGGATCGGTGATCAGCTTGCCGTACAGCGGCAAGGTGGCGGCGATGCAGACTACGGTCAACAGCGAGAAGCCGAGGAAGTTGACCGGCAAGCCCCAGAAATTCCCGCGCTTCACCGATTTGAAATCCTTGCCGTAGCGCGAAAAATCACCGAAGTTGAGCATCGGCCCGGAGAAATAGGACACCACCAGCGCCGTGGCGTTGACCATGACCGGGATCGCCGCCGCGCCGCTGTATTTGATGCCGCCCAGGTTCAGGTCGATATTGCTCCAGCCGGCTTTGCTGATCAGCCAGGCCGCCAGCAGGAACATCACCACGTATACTGCCGGCCCGGCCCAGTCGATGAATCGGCGGATGGCGTCCATGCCGGTCCAGAACACGATCGCCTGCAGCACCCACATCACCATGAAACCCAGCCAGCCCAGGTAAGACAAGCCGGCAAAACCGTATTGCCTGAGGTCGGCGTAGATCGCCAGCTGCGGAAAAAATTTCAATACGATCAGGAGGAAGGCGCCGGACGCCAGGTAAGTCTGGATGCCGTACCAGGCCACGGCAATCAGTCCGCGGATGATCGCCGGAATGTTCGCCCCCAGCACGCCGAAGGTGGTGCGGCAGATGACCGGATAAGGCGCGCTTGTGAGCTGGCTGGGCTTGGCCACCAGGTTGGCGAAGAACTGCACGATCATGATGCCGGCCAGCAGCGCCACCAGCACTTGCCAGCTGCTCAGGCCGAGCGCAAACAGGCTGCCGGCGGTGACATAACCGCCCACGCTGTGCACATCCGACATCCAGAACGCAAAAATGTTGTAGCTGCCCCAGGTCTGTTTTTTCAGCGGCGCCAGGTCGTCGTTGGTCAGCCGGTCGTCATACGAGGGCTTGATAATGGCATTGTGCTGTTCCATCGTGACTCCTACTCCAGGATGTTGAAAATCAAACCGGGCGGAACATCGCCGGGGTCTGGCTTTGATTGGCAAAACCGGCCGATATTGAAATCGCAATAATCATCTACAATCATGTACAAGATTGCGCACAATCGTGATATACACATAAGCCAGAATCGTGCCAAGCGACGCCAAGGCCAAGTCAAACAGGGGCGCGACAGTCGAAAACAGAGGGGATTTTTGGCCGAAAAACAAGCTGCGGCAACATGGCTACGGGTGTTTCAAGCGCGCACAAATTGGTGCAAAAATCCGCTATTTATGTGCACCCGCCTCGCAATGATGCAATTTCCTGACGGCTGACGACGACAAATCAAGCCAGGCGTGCAAGCGGCAGGCTTCGGACTTATACTGTCGCCATATCATTGGCAGGATGCGGCGATCCATGAATAAATTGTGCACAATATCAAAACAAAACATCCTTGAGGCAGCGCCGGGACAGACAGCGGAGGCCGCGGCATGAGCGCAGTTCCCAAAGGCAGCCAGGCCGAATTGAGCAACGATGAAATCGATGCCCGCATCCACCTCGCCATCATCGACGCCATCCTCGACCACCAGCTGCCGCCCGGGACACGCCTGGTCGAAGCGCCGCTGTGCGAAGCGTTCGGCGTTACGCGCGGCACCTTGAGACGGGTCTTTGTGAAACTGGCGCATGAGCGCGTGATCGACCTGCAGCCGAACCGCGGCGCCGTGATCGCCATGCATGACGTGAAGGAAGCGCGCGAGGTGTTCGAGGCCCGCGCCATCCTCGAGGGCGGCTCGGTCAAGAGCCTGGCCGCCAAACGCAAGGTTTTGCCGGAATTGCGCGCGCTGGTGACAAGAGAGCATGCGTTGCGCGAACAAGGCAACTGGGGAGAATGGATACGCCTCTCGGGCGAATTCCATATCAAGCTCAGCGAAGCCAACCAGAACAATATCGTCAGCGCCTACCTGCGCACCCTGATCGCGCGCACGTCCCTGCTGATAGGCTTGTATGAAACGCCGAAACGCAACAGCTGTTCGGCCGACGAGCACAGCGGCATACTGGATGCGATCGAACAGGGCGATGCCGAACGGGCGACCAGGCTGATGGAACATCACCTGGGTGAATATGCCTCGGAGCTGCTGACCGAAACCGGCCAGCCCAAGGAAGTCGATTTCGCCAAGCTGTTTGCGCCGGTGCGGGCGGCCTGACTTCCCTGCCTGGTTTTTACTCCGCGCCTAGGGCCTGTTAACACTTAATTTGGGAGTGCGAACGCGCGGCAGGCGTTGCAGGCCTAGGCGCGGCGACGCGACGTAGCGGTGCTACGGCAAGGAGCGGATGGCCGCCCCGCCGTAACAACGGCATGCGACGCCTGCAGCCGTTCCCGGAGGGTTCAAGCCAAAACGTGCGCTGGCCGCGTTGCATGGCTTGCTGGGGCACCAGCCCCAGTTGCGCCACGCGCCTTGCCACCACACGTTTTGGCTTTAACGCATCTCCCAAATTAAGTGTTAACAGGCCCTAGCCTTTATCGGCGTTGGCCTGGTCATCCAGGCTTTTCAGGAACTGCATTTTCTCGCCTATCTTGGACTCGACGCCGCGCGGCACCGGCCGATACCAGCCGGGATCGCCTATGCCGTCGGGCAGGTAGGTTTCGCCGGCAGCATAGGCATGCGGCTCGTCGTGCGCATAACGGTATTCGTGGCCGTAGCCGAGTTCCTTCATCAGCTTGGTCGGCGCATTTCTGAGATGCACCGGCACTTCCCGCGATTTGTCTTTCCTGACAAACGCCATGGCCTGGTTGAAGGCGTTGTAGCCGGCATTGCTCTTGGCCGCCACCGCCAGGTAGATGACGGCCTGGCCCAGCGCCAGCTCACCCTCCGGCGAACCCAGCCGCTCATAGGTGGCCGCGGCGTCGTTGGCGATCTGCATCGCACGCGGATCGGCCAGGCCGATGTCTTCCCAGGCCATGCGCACGATCCGGCGCGACAGGTACCTGGGATCGGCGCCGCCGTCCAGCATGCGGCACAGCCAGTACAGCGCGCCGTCCGGACTGGAGCCGCGCACCGATTTGTGCAGGGCTGAAATCTGGTCGTAGAAATTGTCGCCGCCCTTGTCGAAGCGGCGCGCATTCAGGGTCAGCGCATTTTGCAGGAACTCGCTGGTGACCTGGGTCACGCCGGAAGCCTTGATGGCGCTGCCGCTCTGCTCCAGCAGGTTGAGCAGCCGGCGCGCATCGCCGTCGGCATAACCGATCAGGGTATCGACCGCGGCGGCGTCGAACTGCAGGTGCGACAATACCCGCTCCTGCGCGCGCGCCAGCAGCAGCTTCAGCTCATCCTCGGTCAAGGCTTGCAGCACATACACCTGCGCCCGCGACAGCAAAGCGGAATTGACTTCAAACGAGGGATTTTCAGTAGTCGCGCCGATAAAGGTCACCAGGCCCGATTCGGCATACGGCAGCAAGGCGTCTTGCTGCGACTTGTTGAAGCGGTGGATTTCATCGACGAACAAGATCGTATGCTTGCCTTGCGCCAGGTTCTGCTGCGCCTGCTCCATCGCCCCCCGGATATCCTTGACGCCGGAGAACACCGCCGACAGCGGGATGAATTCACAGTCGAAGGCATTGGCTGTCAAGCGCGCCAGCGTGGTCTTGCCGACCCCGGGCGGCCCCCACAGGATCATCGAATGCGGCTTGCCCGATTCAAACGCCAGCCGCAGCGGCTTGCCCGGCCCCAGCAGGTGGCTCTGCCCGATCACCTCGTCCAGGGTCGCCGGACGCAGGGCTTCGGCTAAAGGCGGTGTAGGTTCTACTTTGAAGAGATCGGACATGGTTCAGTGGAAAATGGTCTTTGTCTGGAAAATCAAATGTCATGCAGCATCTTAATGGCGGCCACGGAAACCTGCCGGCGGCGGCGCCCTGCGCGAAGACGGCGATTGTGAGAGAATCCCAGTCGATTTTGACCAGCACACATCCAGCCCGCCATGCCCTTTGTCGTCACCGATTCCTGCATCCGTTGCAAATACACCGACTGCGTCGACGTCTGTCCTATGGATTGCTTCCGGCAAGGGCCGAATTTCCTGGTGATCGCGCCGGAGGATTGCATAGACTGCTCGATGTGCGTGCCGGAATGCCCGGTCGGGGCGATCTACAACGAAACCGACCTGCCCGGCGAACAACGCCACTTTGCCGAAATCAACGCCCGCCTGGCCGCCCATCCGGACTGGAAGCCGATCACCCGCTCGCAAGCGCCCTTGCCCGACCATGAAGCCTGGCGCGACGTCGCCAACAAGCTGGAATTCCTGGAACAGGCTTAGCCGCCCGGCATTGCGCCTGTCCCGCGCCCGGTCTCGACTACTGGTTGAGCACATCCGCACCCTTGGGCACGACAAACTGGAACTGCCCGGCCGACAGCGGCGGATTCTTGACGAAGTTCTTGAAGGTCAGCAGCGATACCTGGCCGAACGAATCGCGCAATTCCATCGCATGCGGCAAGCCATCCTTCAAGCCGATGCCGATATGGTCAAAGGTGGTGTCCTTGGCTTTCGGCGTCGCTTCCAGCCATTCCATGCCATCCTTGGCCTGGCCTTCCTTCAGGATGAAATTCTTTTCCAGGTCGTTGCTGCCGAACAGGATCGCCGCCGGTGAAGAACCCAGCGCATTGCCGAGGCTCTTGGTGGTCACCTGGTTCAAATCCTTGTCGTAGATGTACAGCCTGTCGCCGTCGGCTTGCAGCACCTGTTCGTACGGTTTCTGGTAAGTCCAGATAAACTTGCCCGGCCGGGCAAAGATAAAGATCCCGCTGGAAGTGCTGGTTACCTTGGGCGCCTTGCCGGCGTCGATTTTCACCAGCTGCTGCGAGAACTCGCCCCTGGCCGACTGCGTGCTGCTGACGAAGGACTTGAACTGCTCCAGCGCGCTGGCATGGGCCAGCGACGGCAACAGCGCCATGCTCAGGGACAGGCCGACAATCAGGCGGCCCGACTTGAACTTGGCGAACATGTTGTTACCGGTCAAGCTGGCGATGATTTTCTTTTGCATATCTTATTGCTCCGTATTGCTATTTCCCGCCGGCACCAGGATTTCCCGGTTGCCGTTGGATTGCATGGTTGAAACCAGCCCGCTTGTTTCCATCTGTTCCAGCAAGCGCGCCGCGCGGTTGTAGCCGATGCGCAGATGGCGCTGCACCAGCGAAATCGAGGCGCGCCGGTTTTTCAGCACCACCGCCACCGCCTGGTCGTACAGTTCGTCGCCTTCGGTGCCGCCGGCCGCCGCGCCGCCGCCCGCTGCGCCGTCGGCGCCGTCTTCCAGCACACCGCCTTCCAGTATTCCTTCGATGTAGTTCGGCTCGCCTTGTTCCTTCAGGTAGTCGACCACCCGGTGCACTTCTTCATCCGAGACGAAAGCGCCATGGACCCGGATCGGCAAGCCGGTGCCGGGCGGCATGTACAGCATGTCGCCCATGCCGAGCAGCGCTTCCGCTCCCATCTGGTCGAGGATGGTGCGCGAGTCGATCTTGCTGCTGACCTGGAATGCGATGCGGGTCGGCACGTTGGCCTTGATCAGGCCGGTGATCACGTCTACAGATGGGCGCTGCGTCGCCAGGATCAAGTGGATGCCGGCCGCGCGCGCCTTTTGCGCGATACGCGCGATCAGTTCTTCCACCTTCTTGCCGACCACCATCATCAGGTCGGCCAGCTCGTCGATGATGACGACGATGGTCGGCAGTTTTTCCAGCGGCTCCGGCGCATCCGGCGTCAGGCTGAACGGATTCGGGATCTTTTCTTCGCGCTTGTCGGCTTCGGTGATCTTCTGGTTGTAGCCGGTCAGGTTGCGCACGCCCATCTTCGACATCAGCTTGTAGCGGCGCTCCATTTCATTGACCGCCCAGTTCAGCGCATGGCCGGCCTGGCGCATGTCGGTGACCACCGGCGCCAGCAGGTGCGGGATGCCTTCGTAGATCGACAGCTCCAGCATTTTCGGATCGATCAGGATAAGGCGCACCTGGTTCGGATCGGATTTATACAGCAGGGACAGGATGGTGGCGTTGATGCCCACCGACTTGCCCGAGCCGGTCGTGCCTGCCACCAGCAAGTGCGGCATCTTCGCCAGGTCGGCCACCACCGGATGGCCGGCAATATCCTTGCCGAGCGCGATGGTGAGGCTGGAGACGCCGTCGTTGTAGACCTTGGAGCCGAGGATCTCGGTCAGGCGCACAATCTGTCGTTTCGGATTCGGCAATTCCAGGCCCATGAACATCTTGCCGGGAATCACTTCCACCACGCGGATCGAAGTCAGCGACAGCGAACGCGCCAGGTCGCGCGCCAGGCCGACGATCTGGCTGCCCTTGACGCCGGTCGCCGGTTCGATTTCGTAACGGGTGATCACCGGGCCGGGATAAGCTGCCACCACCTTGACCTGCACGCCGAAATCGGAAAGTTTTTTCTCGATCAGGCGGCTGGTGAACTCCAGCGTCTCGACGCTCACGGTCTGCTGCTGCGGCGGCGCTTCGTCCAGCAGCGACAGCGGCGGCAGGTTGGTGTCGGGCAAATCGGTGAACAAGGTGCTTTGCCGTTCTTTCTCCACCCGCTCCGATTTCGGCACCGCCACCACTTGCGGCTCGATCCTGATCGGCGACGCCACCACGATCTTGGCGCGTTCCTGCACCACCACTTCTTCGCGCTTGACGGCAGCCGCCTGCCCTGCCTTGCGGTCTTCGCGGGCGACATAGAAATTCTTCAGCCACAGCAGCCCGTTCTCGATGCCGGCGCCGATGCGCTCGGCCACCGTCAGCCACGATACGTGGAAAAACAGGCTGATGCCCAGCGCAAACAGCAGCAGCAGGAACAAGGTCGAGCCGGTGAAGCCGAGCGCGGTTTGCGCACTGCTGCCGATCAGCTGGCCCAGCACGCCGCCGGGCGCGCGCGGCAGCTGCATGTGCAGCGACGACATGCGGGTGTATTCGATGCCCATGCTGCCGACCAGGATCAAGGCAAAGCCGGCGCCGCGGATCAGGCCTTCCTGGTGATGTTCGGGCTCAGCCGTTTTTTCCACCAGGAAACGCTGGGAAATGCGCCGGTAACCCTGCCACAAGGTACGCAGCAGCAGCGCGCACCACCACCAGGCCGAGGCGCCGAATACGAACAGCATCAGGTCGGACAGCCAGGCGCCGATGCGGCCGCCCCAGTTATGCAGGTGCGGCACCACGTTGGCGTGCGACCAGCCCGGATCGGATTTCGAGTAGCTGGCGAAAATGATGATCAGGTAGGCTGTGACGACCGCATAGATGATCCAGCGCGCTTCATACAGCAGCCGGACCAGACGGCTCGGCAGCGGCGGCGCCTCTTGCGGCTTGGTGTTGCGGGTATAGGCTTGGCTTGTTCTAGTCATAAATCCGGTTGGTGTTGCTTCGCTGTTGCTTTACAGGGTGGCCAGAGTGCTCTCACAGTTGAAATTATGCACCCAATACCTATATATATAACCAGTGTTTGATGTTTCCATTTGAAACATTGCTAAAAAACCCGGCGCGGCGGGCATGGAGTTCTGATGCGCCGCACATGGGTAGACTATAATCTTACCGAGTTTTTACGCGCAATTTGATGATCCTGACAATATTTATCCGCTTGTCCGCCGGCCGCCCGCGGCCATGGATACGCACTCACGATCGTTGCTTGATATCTGTTACCTGAGGCTTACATGACCACTACCAAACCCGCCAAGCACGCCCACGTCCTGATCCTGGGCTCCGGGCCTGCCGGCTACAGCGCCGCTGTCTACGCCGCCCGCGCCAACCTGAAGCCGGTCCTGATCACCGGCGTCGAGCAAGGCGGCCAGCTGATGACCACCACCGACGTCGAGAACTGGCCCGGCGACCCGCACGGCGTGCAAGGTCCGGAACTGATGCAGCGCCTGCTCAAACACGCAGAAGAATTCAACACAGAAATCATTTTCGACCATATCCACACCACAAAGTTGTCTGAAAAACCATTTCGCCTGATCGGCGATTCCGGCGAATACACTTGCGACGCCCTGATCATCGCCACCGGCGCCTCGGCCCAGTACCTCGGCCTGCCGTCGGAAGAGGCGTTCATGGGCAAAGGCGTCTCGGCCTGCGCCACCTGCGACGGCTTCTTCTACCGCGGCCAGGAAGTCGCGGTGGTCGGCGGCGGCAATACGGCGGTTGAAGAAGCGCTGTACCTGTCCAACATCGCCAGCAAGGTGACCCTGATCCACCGCCGCGACAAGTTCCGCGCCGAGCCGATCCTGGTGGACCGCCTCAACGCCAAGGTGGCGGAAGGCAAGATCGTCATCAAGTACAACCACACGCTGGATGAAGTCACGGGCGACGGCAGCGGCGTCACCGGCATCAACATCAAGTCGGTGGCCGACGGCAGCATCACGCCGATCACGCTGCACGGCGTCTTCATCGCCATCGGCCACAAGCCCAACACCGGCATTTTCGACGGCCAGCTGGACATGCGCAACGGCTACATCAAGACCCGGACCGGGCTGGAAGGCATGGCTACCGCCACCAGCGTGCCGGGCGTGTTCGCCGCCGGCGACGTCCAGGACCATATCTACCGCCAGGCCATCACCAGCGCCGGCACCGGCTGCATGGCGGCGCTCGACGCCCAGCGTTTCCTGGAAGACTAAGGCCCTGCCCGGCAGCCGCGGCGGCAGCGTTGTCGCCGCGGCCGCCGGCTTGCCGCACATCGCCGCCCTTCATCCCTAGCAGACACGCATATCATGGCCGGCCCGATCAAAGACTTCAGCGCCCTCAAATCGCTGCGCAAGGAAATCAAGGCGCAGGACGAAGCACGCCAGGCCGCGGCGGCGGAAACCAAACGCCGCGAGCAGGAAGCACGGCGCGACGCCGACATCTTCCGCAGCAGCATCGGCAATGTCAAGCCGCTGGCGGTGCCGCCCAAATTCACGCCTGCCATCCCGCGCCCGCTGCCGATCGCGCGCCAGCACCTGGCCGACGAACAGGCCGCGCTGGAAGAATCGCTGTCGGACGATTTCAACATCGAAACCTTGCTTGACACCGATGAAACGCTCAGCTTTGCCCGCAACGGCATCGGCCCCGACGTCATGCGCAAGCTGCGGCGCGGCCACTGGACCATCCAGCAGCAGCTCGACCTGCATGGCCTGCGGCGCGAAGAAGCACGCGAAGCCCTGGCCGAATTCCTGCGCCTGGCGGCCAAGCGCGGCTGGCGCTGCGTGCGCATCATCCACGGCAAGGGGCTGGGCTCCATCAACAAGGAACCGGTGCTGAAATCCAAAGTCCGCAACTGGCTGGTGCAGAAGGAAGAAGTGCTTGCCTTCTGCCAGGCCACCGCCGCCGAAGGCGGTTCCGGCGCCTTGCTGGTGCTGCTCAAGGGCCAGGTCGCCACATGACGATCCATCCGCGGCGCCTGCTAAAACAAACCCAGCTGGCCTGACAGCCGGTCCTTTTCCGGCTGCACGTACGGCCGCCGGAAACGGCTCGCATCCAGGGTCCCGAACGAGCCTCCATGCCACAGGCCGAACCTGAGCACGGCCTTTTCAAAACGCTGCCGCAACAGATCCGCCCACACACCCTCGCCGCGCATGCGGGTAGCGAAATCGGCGTCATAGTCGGCGCCGCCGCGCATTTCGCGGATACGGTTCATCACGCGGTTGGCGCGCTCCGGAAAATGCGCCTGCAGCCAGTTCTGGAACAGCGGATTCACCTCCCACGGCAGGCGCAATACGGTATAACCGGCGCGCACCGCGCCCGCCTCGGCTGCCGCTTCCATCACGCGCTCCAGGTCCGGTTCGGTGATAAACGGGATCATCGGCGCAATGCTGACGCTGACCGGGATGCCCGCCTGCGCCAGCGTGCGGATGGTGCGCAGGCGCCGCGACGGCGTCGCCGCGCGCGGCTCCAGCGTGCGGGCGATGGTCGCGTCCAGCGTAGCGATGGTGACCGCCGCCACCACCTGCCGCTTGGCGGCCATGCCGGCCAGCAAATCGATATCGCGCTCGATCAGCGACGACTTGGTGATCAGGGCCAGCGGATGTTCGCAATCGCGCAGCACCTGCAGGATGCGCCGCGTCAGCTGCAGGTCGCGCTCGCAGGGCTGGTAGGCGTCGGTATTGATGCCGAGCGCGATCGGCTCGGCGGCATAAGAAGGTTTGGCCAGCTCCCTGAGCAGCAATTCCGGCGCGTTCACCTTGGCGAAGATCCGGCTCTCGAAATCCAGCCCGGGCGACAGGCCCAGGTAGCTGTGCGACGGCCGGGCGAAGCAATAGATGCAGCCATGCTCGCAACCGCGGTAAGGATTCAATGAGACATTGAACGGCAGGTCGGGCGAGGCGTTGCGGCTGAGGATGCTCTTCGCCTGCTCTTCGGTGACGATAGTGCGCACCGCAGCCGGCTCCAGCTGCTCGTCTTCCGCCGCCCAGCCGTCGTCGAACTCCTCGCGCTGCGCAACTTCGTAGCGGCCTTGCATGTTGCTGGTCGCGCCGCGGCCCTTGCGCGCAAAGCCTGGCGCCTGGAACTGGATTACCTGCGGCAGGCGCTTTTTTTGATAATCTGACATGACGGACACCAATATACTGTATATATGTACAGTATATTAGCGCAAAACCAGCCATTTGCAATGCCCGGGCTTATCGACGCCGATATTTCCAGCCGCGCCGGCGCCATGCTATTTCGGCAAGCGACGCCAGACATGAATCACGGGGATGCAAAGCAGGATCGCCAACACGCTGCTGGCGACGCTCCAGCCGATCCCGTAGCGGTAGTTATCGTCGATGACATGCAGGGAAAGAGCGGCGCCGCGCACCAGCCCGAGGAAAACGAAATGCGCCGGGAAAATCACCAGCGTATTCTCTGAAAGCCAGCCGGCAATTCCTGACGCCGGCAAGAACTTCGAAATACATAAAACGGCAACGATCCCGAACATGGAAACCGGCAGGTAAAGCAAGGGCTGCGCACCGAAATACATGGTAGCCAGGTCTACCCTGTCGTTCCATTGCCCGGCGCCGACAAGCACCGCCGCCGACACCAAGCCAAGCAGGAACAGCGGTCCGGTGCGCATGGCGTCAAACCAGGCACGTTCGCGGACATATTGCCCGATCGCGTAAAACGACAGCGCGACCCACATCGCATCCAAGCCAAGCAGCAGCCTGTAAGGCGGACGGCTGACGGCCAGCGTGACGGCAAATCCGAAAATCGCAAAGCAGCAGGTGGCGGCGGTCAGGTTCAACAGCTTGCGTGCAGCCTGGTACACGATCACCGTCGCGACCAGGCAAGGAAAGAACCAGAGCGGCGGATTGATATACAGGTCCGGCTCCAGGCCGGTCAGCAAGCCGGCGATGGGGTCGTACCACGGGCGCCCGGCGGACAAGGCGGCTTTCACCCCGACGTTGCGGGTGGCAAACCAATACAGGTAAGCGAAACAGAAAAACAGAAAATACGGCCAAGCCAAAGTGCGCAATATTTTCTTTGCGCTGACAGGAACGGAATCCGCCAATTTATCCGGCTTGAGCAGGAATCCGGAAATGAAGAAAAACAGCGGCACATGGAAGCTGAATATCAGGCGCACTATATTGTCCGGCAAACCTTTGCTGTGGCCGATGACGATCAGGACGATGCCGATAGCCTTGGCATTGTCGATGAATACGTAGCGGCCGGCTGCGGCCGGGCTGAGCGATGAGCGTTGAAGCGACGGAAACAATCTCATCCGGATCGCTATGCGAAAGGCAGCGCCGCATCAGGCTTGGCTGCCAGGATGACACGCTTGAATTCCGACTGGATCCGCGCCAGCGCCTGTTCCGACTCCGCCTCGAAGCGCATCACGACCACCGGCGTGGTATTGGATGAACGCGCCAGGCCAAAACCGTCCGGATATTCAACGCGCAAGCCATCGATCTTGATGATGTCGTCGGCTCCCGGAAATTTCGCCTCATTTTGCAATTTCTCGATCAAGGTGAAATTCTCGCCCTCCTCCAGCTGCAATTGCAGCTCAGGCGTACTGGACGATTGCGGCAACGCATTCAGCACCGCCGACGGATCGCTTTCGCGGCTCAGCAGTTCCAGCAGGCGCACGCCGGCATACAGGCCGTCGTCGAAACCGTACCAGCGGTCCTTGAAGAAAACATGGCCGCTCATCTCGCCGCCCAGCGGCGCGCCGGTTTCGCGCATCTTGGCCTTGACCAGCGAATGGCCGGTCTTCCACATCAGGGGCTGGCCGCCGCGTTCGGTAATCCACGGCGCCAGGTGGCGCGTGCACTTGACGTCGTACAGGATCTCGCGGCCGGGATGGCGCGTCAGCACATCGGCGGCAAACAGCATCAGCTGGCGGTCCGGATAGATGATCTGGCCATCCTTGGTGACCACGCCGAGGCGGTCGCCGTCGCCGTCGAAAGCCAGGCCGATTTCGGCGTCGGAATTTTGCAGGGCGCGGATCACGTCCTGCAGGTTTTCCGGATGCGCCGGATCGGGATGATGGTTGGGGAAAGTGCCGTCGACTTCGCAGAACAGTTCCTGCACCTCGCAGCCGAGCGCGCGATACAGCTCGCCGGCAAACGCGCCGGCGACGCCGTTGCCGCAATCGACCACGATCTTCATCGGCCGCGCCAGCCTGGTGTCGCTGACGATGCGCTGCAGATAGGCATCCTTGATATCGTGCTGGCGATAGCTCCCGCTTGGCACAGACACCGTCGCTTCGACGCTGCCGCTGTCTATGGCCTGGTACAGCTGCTGGATGGCCTCGCCGTATATCGCCTCGCCCGCCAGCACCATCTTGAAGCCGTTGTAATCGGGAGGATTGTGGCTGCCGGTGACCATGATGCCGGACTGCGCGCCCAGCACATGGGTGGCGAAATACACCATCGGCGTCACGACAACACCGAGGTCGACCACATCGGCGCCGGCGTCGCGCAAGCCGGCCGCCAGGGCGGCAGCAAGTTCCGGCCCGGACAAGCGGCCGTCGCGGCCGATGATGACGGTTTTTTCACCCTTGGCGCGGGCGGCGATGCCGAAAGCCTGGCCGATCTGGCGCGCGATACCGGCGTCCAGGGTTTTACCGACGATGCCGCGGATGTCGTAAGCCTTGAATATGGAATGTTGGATCGGGAGCATGATGTTGTACCTGGTTGATTGCCTTAACAGCGTTTATAGATGTCTTCGAAACGCACGATGTCGTCTTCCCCCAGGTAGCTGCCCGACTGCACCTCGATCAGGTGCAGCGGCAGTTTCCCGGGATTTTCCAGCCGGTGGCGGACGCCGATGGGGATATAGGTGGATTCGTTCTCGGTAAGGAATTTCTCTTCCTCGCCGCAGACGATGCGCGCCGTGCCGCTGACCACCACCCAGTGTTCGGCCCGGTGGTGATGCATCTGCAGCGACAGTTTGCCGCCGGGATTGACGGTAATCCGTTTCACCTGGAAGCGGTCGCCGCCGTCTATGCCTTCATAACAGCCCCACGGCCGGTAGACACGGATGTGGTTCATGTGTTCCGTGCGGCTGTCTTTCTTGAGCGCCTCGACGATTTTCTTGACGCCTTGCACCTGGTCCTTGTGCACCACCAGCACCGCATCCTTGGTTTCCACCACCACCGTGTCCTGCATGCCGATCACCGCCACGAAGCGGCTTTCGGCACGGATCAGCGAATCGCGGACACCGTCCGTGTACACATCGCCGCGCAGCACATTGCCGTCGGCATCGCCCTCCAGCACCTCCCACAGGGCGGACCAGGAACCGATATCGCTCCAGCCGATGGCTGCCGGCACCACCACCGCGTGCCGGGTCTGTTCCATGACCGCGTAATCGATGGACTCCGCCGGGCAGCCGGCGAAGGCGGCTTCATCCAGCCGGCAAAAATCGAGGTCATGGTAGGACGCCTCGAAAGCCTGCTTGCAGCTCGCGGCGATCGCCGGCCGGTACTCGCGCAGCTCCTCCAGGTAGCGCCCCGGCTGGAACAGGAACATGCCGCTGTTCCAGCTGTAGGCGGGATCAGCCAGAAATTTTTCCGCAGTCGCCTTGTCCGGCTTCTCGACGAATTTTTCGACTGCATAACAACCGTCGATGCCGTTGAACGCGCTCTTGGCGCGGCGGATATAGCCATAACCGGTTTCAGCCGCGCCCGGCACGATGCCGAAGGTCGCCAGCGCTCCTTTTTCGACTGCCTGCACCGCGCAGCTGACCGCCGCGTGGAACGCTTGCGCATCGCCGATCACATGGTCGGCCGGCAGCACCAGCATGACGGCGTCCTTGTCATGCTGCAGCAGGAAATGGGCCGCCACCGCGACCGTCGGCGCGGTATTCTTGCTTTCCGGCTCCAGCAGGATAGCCAGCGGCGCAATGCTGATGCCGCGCAGCTGTTCCGCCACCATGAAACGGTGTTCATTGCCGCAGGTGAGCAGCGGCGGCATCAATTCAGGCCAGTCCGCCAGCCGCAGCAGCGTTTCCTGCAGCATCGAATGCTGCGAACGCAACGGCAGCAGCTGCTTGGGCATGGCTTCGCGCGAGAGCGGCCACAGGCGGGTGCCGGAACCTCCGGCCAGGATCACTGGATATATATTCATGCTCAGCTCACTTCAATGGCAGGTTCCGGCAGGCGGTCGCGCGCGTCGCCCCAGTCGGGTACGCCTGCCTCAGGCAGGCGACGCATGTCGCCGGCGCGGTTTACGCTGTATTGCTTGAATACGATCGCTTCATCCAGGCGGGCGCCGCCCAGGATCCGCGTGTACTCAAACAGCACGCTGCGCACCACTTGCGTGTCGGAACAGATATGGCTGCCGTGCCCTATCCAGGTAGGGCCGACGATCTTGCAGCCGGCATCGATGCGGCAGCCAGAGCCGATGTATACCGGCCCTTCGATAGTGGTTCCCTCCCAGTCTATGCTGGTGTTGAGGCCGGCCCAGACGCCCTCGGCGATTTGCCTGCCCGGCATTTCCAGCTGCGCCACCTGGCCTTGCATCACATTCTGCAAGACGCTCCAGAAATCGGTCACGCTGCCGATGTCCGTCCAGTTGAAAAACCGCTGCTGCGCATAAAACGGCAAACCTTTTTTCGCCATCAGCGGAAACAGCTCGGAGCCGATATCGAATACCGTATCGGCAGGAATCAGGTCGATCACTTCCGGCTCGAAAATGTAGATGCCGGTACTGGCGAAATTGGACAAGGCTTCATCCTGCTTCGGCTTTTCCTGGAACGACTGGACCCGGCCCTCCTGGTCCATCACCACTACGCCGTAATTGTCGACCTTGTCCCAGGGCACCTCTTTGGTGATGACGCTGGCCAAGGCGCCTTTTTGCTTGTGCTCGAACAGCGCCGAACTGAGATCGAGGTCGATCAAGGCGTCGCCGCAGATCACGATCACTGTATCGTCAAAAAACTGGCCGAACTGCTGGATCTTCTTGATGCCGCCGGCGGAACCCAGGGGTTCCGCCGTCACCTCGCCGAAGTCATTCACATAACCCTCGAACGAATAGCCTATCTGCACGCCATACTGGCTGCCGTCGCCGAAGAATTCTTCGATCTTGTGATGCAGGTGGCTGACGTTGACCATGATCTCGCGCACGCCGTAGCTGGCAAGATATTCAACCAGGTAAGCCATCACAGGTTTGCCCAGGATCGGTATCATTGGCTTTGGCAGGTCGTAGGTCAGCGGACGCACACGGGTGCCTTTGCCGGCTGCTAGAATCATTGCTTTCATTTTTCACCTCACAAGTTGAATCAGGATTAGTTTCAGGTTTTCTGGTCAATTTTTCTGACTTCTGCTGCCATATTTCCGGCACAGCAGCAGGAACATCAGGATGTCTAAGGTATAGCGGCGCAACAGCCGCCGCGGTTCCAGGCACAGGCGGTACAGCCATTCCAGCCGCAGCCTTTGCACCAGCTGCGGCGCGCGCGGCTTGTAACCTCCCCAGAAATCGAACAGGGCGCCGACGCCGACCACGACTTTGGCGTTCAGCGCCTGGCGGTTGACGAGGATCCATTCTTCCTGCATCGGATTGCCCAGCGCCACCAGCACCACTTCCGCCTGTGAGCGGTTGATCAAGGCCACCAGGCCGGCGCGCTGCTCTTGCATGCCGCGATAGCCGTCGCAGCTGCCGACCACCTTTTGTTTCAAGGTTTCGTTTACATGGGCGACTGCCTTGTCGAGGATTTCCGGCCTGCCTCCCAGCATGAACACGCGCTTGGGCTCGCCCGTGCCGCACAGGAGGCGGGGAATGAAATCGGTGCCGTTCAGGTTTTCCTTGAACGCTTCGCGGCCAAACAGGAAAGCCGCGATATCCATGCCGACGCCGTCGTTGACAATCGTCACCGAGGCGTTGCGCATTTTCTCCAGCAGGTGGTTGCAGCGCACGATGAAATTCGTATTGGCAAAAAACAGCGTTATCTTTTTATTGACCCACATCGCGTGCTGCAAGTACCTGGCCAGCACGTTGGTCGTGGTCTTGACCACCGGAAAACCGGCGATCGGGATTGTCTTCTTTGTATTCATGAAAAAACTCTCCTAAACGGCGTCCCCGGGGAAGAAAACCCGGCAAGACGCCTGAATCCATCACACTGCCGTCTATCGTGCGCGGCCCAGCCGCATAGCCGACAGCAATAATCCATGCCACGACGCGTTGACCGACCTGATCTGCCAGCCGGTGACAACCACCATGAACGGATACAACAAGCAGGCGATAAGGACACCGCCCGCAACCAAGGTCACATTGCTGATTCCCGGCGGCACCAGCCAGGCATATGCCGCCAGTCCAAGGACCAGGAAAGTGCTGCCCACCAGCGGCGGCGCCAGCGCGTACCACACCTGGCGCGCGTTGAGGCCGAGCTCGCGGTTGAGCAAAATTTGAGACAAGGGAAAAACCAGCAGGTAGGCGCCGCAAAACGACAGGCTCATGCCGAGCAGGCCGAAGCGGTAGCAGCTCACCGCCAGCGCAGTCGCCAGTATCAATTGGGCAATGCCGAGCCGTACCGGCAGGCGGTTCTTGCCTACGGCGAAAAACAGGTAGTCGTTCAGATGCACGATCGACGACAGCAGGTACAGCAGCGCCAGCGCGCTGACTACAGGTGCGGCAGGCAGCCACTTGGCGCCGAACACCGCCGCCACCAGCGGTTCGGCCAGCACGGCCTGGAAACACAGCAAGGGAGCGACGCAAAACAGCGTGATGCCGAGGATCTTCAGGTAACCGCGCCCCATCGCCGCCAGGTCCGAGCCGGCGTCGGAAAACACCGGCAACGCCACTTTCTGCATGGAACTGGCGATCACCAGGTACACCGCCGAGGTCACCCGTTTTGCCAGGTTGTACAAGCCGGTGGCGTATGGCCCCAGGAACACGCTCACCAGCAGCGAATCGCCATTGGTATTGGCAAAGCTCAGGATGCCGGTCAGCCCGACCTGGCGGATGTCGTGCCAGTATTTCCTGTTCAGCGCGCGGTCAAACACGATGCGCGGCAGCCAGCGGCTTTGCGCCACCACCAGCGCCAGCGCCAGCCCCGACGCTGCGACCTGCTGCACCACCAGCGACATCGCGCCCCAGCCGCCGGCAGCCAGTGCGATGCCGACCACGCCGCCGGTCATCACCGAACCGATCGAGCGGATCGCCAGCTGGCGGAACATCATGTTGCGCACCAGCCTGGCCTCGTAGGCGCGCATCAGGCCGAAGAACAGCACCGACAGGCTCATGCCCTGCAATACCGCCTTCAGTTCCGGCGCCCGGTACAGCGACGACACCAGGCCTGCCGAAAAAAACATCAGGGCGGCAAGCAGCAAGCCGGCCAGCGTGCAGCAAGTGAACACCCAGGAGTAAAACCTGTCGTCCGGCAAGCCGGCGCGTATCACCGGCATCGCAATCGCATCGAACACCACCAGCCGGGTAAACAGGATGAAAAGATGGGCGACCGTCAGCAAGCCGAATGCATCCGGCGCCAGGAAACGCGCCAGCACCGCAAAGATCACGAATGAAATGGCTTGCTGCGCGAGGTTATCCACGATCGACCAGATCGATCCGGACGCCAGGCCGCCGCCTACGCTTTTTTGATTCATGGCACTCCTAATCTCAGGCCAGGCATGGGGTTCTGCTCCACTTGCTAGCCGCGCCAGCCGCGCACGCGGGCCAGCACGCTCAAGTATTTAAAGCGCGCCTTGAGGAAATCGCCCCTGGCCAGCGCCAGCGCGATGCCGCCGCAGGTCCGCAGGCAGGTAACGGGGAAATACCAGAACGGGTAATCGTTGATGCGCATCACGCGGCCGATCCCGGTTTCGTATTTCTTTTGCCGAAGGCAGGCGCTGGCGTCGAAATGCGCTGTCTTTACCGGGTGATGCAAGGTCATGTCTGCCAGGAATTTCAGCTTGAAGCCGAGACGCAGGCTGCGCAGCAGGTAATCGGTTCCTTCGGCGGCGCCCCACACCGTGCCGGCGCCGACTCCCAGCGTTTCATCGAAGCCGCCGACGGCATCGACCACGCGCCGGCGCAGGAAAATGCTGAACTCAATCGCGCCGCGCCAGACGTTATAGCGGTTCAGCAGCGCGCTGCTTTCCAGCCAGCGTCCCTCGACCTTGCCGTCGCCGTCGGTGAAACGTCCGGTAATGCCGTCCAGTTCCCGATGGCTGGCCAGCACGGCCACCACCTTCTCCAGCAAGCCGGCCGGATACCAGCAATCGTCGTCGGGAAAGGCGATCACGTCGCCATCCACCAAGGCCAGGCCCGCATTGCGCGCGCGTGAGGCGCCATGCGCAGCCGAACGCACATGCCGCAGCGGAAATTTCTGGCGATACCGGTCCAGCAGCGCCACCAGCCTGTCGTCGCCGTTCTGGTCGACCACGATCAGTTCAAAATTCCGGTAGTCTTGCGCGTCCAGCGATTCCAGGAAACGAGCAACTTCGTCAACGCGCCCTACCGTAGCCATTACCAGCGAAAATTTCATTTGTTTCCCTTTTCAATCTCGTTTCCGAGCGGGCAGTCCCAGCGGGCTGCCGTTCGTCCTAAGGCGATATGCCCTTCTTCAGGATGGCCGCTTGCGGCCGTTCGCCGTTGCTGTCGGGCTGCAGGCTGAATGGGTAAGTCCCCAGCCATTGCCCGGCGGCCCAGTAGGTCCAGCCGCCCCAGGCCGGGTTGCCCTTGATGGCATCCACCATCGCCGTCAAGGCCGCCAGGCACGGCTGGTTGGCCGGCACGCCGAATTCGCCAAGGAACAGGCGACGCCTGGTCGAGGTCGCCCACAGGGCGACGTTGGCCATGATCGCGCTCAGGCGGGCCGGGTCCACGCAATCGTTGCCGGTGCCGGAAAAATTGGCATCGGCATACTGGTGGACTTCGATCATGTAGTTATCGGCGGGGTCGTGAAAGAAACGGAAGGCGTCGGCGTTCGAGACGGCGCCGTCTTTTGCATACCAGGAATGCGCCCCGCTCCAGCCGCCGCCGGGAACCAGGATCAGATGCCGCGAGCCTTTCCTGCGCAAGGCGTTCAGCGTCTCTTGCGCGGTTGCCGCCCATTCCGCGGTCGGCAGCTTGGCCGGTTCGTTCATCAGGCCGAAGGCGACATTGGCCGGGTCCTTGAAGCTGGCCAGCAGGCGCTGCCAGAGATCGACCAGTGCGGCGCGCGGCACTTCCGGCGAACCGATAGGCTTGCCGCGGTATTGGCCATAGTTGTGCACATCGAGGATCATGCACACGCCGATCGAACCGGCGGCCGCAACGCTATCCTTGATCCTCTGCAGTTCCGCCTGGTCCAATTCGCCGAACAGCTTCGGCTGCACCCTCTCCCACAGGAACGGCAGGCGGAAGGTGTTCATGCCCATGGACTGGAACAGCCGCATTTCATCCAGGTCCGGATACACATAGTCCGTAAACACCTTGCCAGGCAATTTCTCGGCCGCGAACTCGGCCCCGCTCAGGTTGACGCCGGCCATCGGCTTGCCGTCCAGGCAACCGGCGGACGCCGCCTGGCAAAACAAGGCGCAGGCCAGGATTACTGAGGAAAACAGGAATTTGATCATCGGGTATCACCTCCTAAAGGCATGGACCGGTTGCCAGCCGCCATCGGAAACACGGCAAGGAATTTCCGCTTGAATAAGGAGCCCGCGGATTTGATCAGACGGGCGCCGGGTTTTTCGACCAGCCGGTAGTTAAGCCACGAAAACAAGAGGACAAGGACTGCAAAAGGAAGCAGGATGAAGAGTGAAAACGGCTCCGGATGGATTTTTCGCACCAGATAAATGACCGGCATATGCAGCAGGTAGATCGAGAAACTGCATTCACCGCATAAAACCATCAGCCTGTTTGCGAAAAAACCGTTACCGATGGCAGATGGAAAGGACAGGCTGAATACCAGGAAAGCGCCGAAAACAGCGGTCAGGATGCTGCTGTAGAACTCCTGGTTGCCGGAGAATGGAAGAACCAGCCAGCCCGCCACAATCGATCCGATCGCGGCCACCGATGCCGCATGCACCACGGCCAGCCAGCGCCGGTCCTGCGCCCGGCCCTGGATATGCGAGCGCATCGCGCCGGCAATCATGCCGAACAGGAAATAATGCAATTTCGAGCCGACGAAGGTGCCTGGAAAGCTATCCCGGTACGCCAGCAAAACAATGCTGCCCAGCGCCAGGAACAACAGCCCGGCGACATCGGAGCGGATCAGGTAGCGGCTGCTCGCGGCCCAGGCCAGCACGAACAGGAAATAGAACTCCACTTCGGGCGTGATGCTCCAGAATACCGACGCATTGCCCGAGAAAAGAAGGTGGCGCAGGATATTCTTCCCTGATATCCCATAGACAAAATTCGGATCGATATTGACGTAGATGAAAAAGGAAACCAGGACAATCACAAGGTAGGCCGGCGCAATCCTGGAAAAACGGGAAACCGCATAATCGACCACATTGATCGCTGAAAACCGCTTCCCGAGATAAAGATAGGCCATGAGGAAGCCGCTCAAGGAAAAGAACACCGTCACGCCGACTTCGCCGAAAAGGTGGTTTTTCCAAGGCAGGGCAAACCAGTCGAGCGCATGGCCGTACACCACCAGCAGCGCCGCCAGTCCGCGTAATCCGGTGATGGCATCGATTTTTTCTCTATCCATGGATTGCACCAGGTGCTTTGGGCTGCCGCCTCAACGCACCAGCTCCTTGTATACATCGATATATTTTTCCGCGATGCGCCGCCAGTCGTAACGCTCCACGAACTGCTGCATCTGCGCGCGCCGCTGTGCATAATCAGCCTGCATTTCTTGATGCAGCATCAGCAGGCTCGCTATGTTCTGTTCCTCGGTCGGCGCCGACAGCAGCAGCCCTGCTCCCGATTGTTCAAGCAGGTTGCGGAATGGCGGGATGTCGCTCAAGACCGGCGTCAAGCCGGCGCTCATCGCTTCAATCGGGGCGATGCCGAAACCTTCATGGCGCGACAGGCAGATGAAGTAGCTGGATTGCGCAATCAGCGCCGCCAGCTCCTGGTCGGAAGGATTGGCCACGATCTGCACCGCATCCGCCAGCTGTTGCTGGCTTGCCCATGCGCGCAGTTCCTCGGCGCTATGGTCATATTCGCGACCGGCGATGATCAGCTTCCATCCCGGCTGGCGCCGCGCAAGCTGCTGGAACAAGGCCAGCGTTTCGAGCAAGCCTTTATTGATCGACCAGCGGCCGAAATAGATCAAGGTCCGGGTCGGCGCGAGCGCCGACTGGCCGCTGTATTTCTCGACGTTGACGCCGTTTTCAATCACCGCCAGCTTGGGCGGCTTGACGATGCCGGCAAACATGTCGCCGTCGTTGTCGCTGGTGGCGATGATCTTGTCGTAGGCCATGGACGAGGCGCGCGTGACCGTGTTGAAATAGACTTTCTTCAGCCCCGACGCGAACCTGGTGTGGAAAAAGCCGCCATGGGTCGACGCCACCAGCGGCCGCCGGTGCAAGGGACGGGTCAGCGCCAGGTAATCGAAAAAGAAATCGATGCCGTGCACATGGATGACATCGGCGTCCGCCACATGCTCCAGCACGCTTGGACAGAGCGGATACCGGCTGCTGCCGCGGAACGGCAGGCGCACCACGGCGACGCCGTTGACCATGGCTTCGGCGCCGAGGAATTCGGCCGAGTTCCTGAACAGGCGGTTGAGCGTAACCACCTTCGGCAGCTGGCCATGATGCTCGCGCTGCTGCCTGGCGATATTCTGCACCACGTCTTCCATGCCGCCGATCGAAGGGGAATACTGGCGCACGATGTGCGTGACTTTAATAGGCATTGTTTTGCTCCTTTGTTTTAGGCGATGGCCGTGCTGCGGCACCGGCAGGCGCCGGATCGGCCGCCTTGCCCGCGGCGCACCCGACCAGGAACCAGAGGATGCCGGCGGTTTTCAGCGCGAACAGCGAAGTGCCGCTGACACACAGGATCAGCGAGATATACAGCGTGATATAGATACGGAAGCGGTTGCCCCGCTCGTCTTCCATTTTCAGCATCCATAACGGCACCCATAGCAGGACACACAGCGGCAGGCCGAGCCGCGTCAGCAACGATGGGTATCCCATGTCGCCGAAATTGGTGTTGTAGCCGTCGAGACCCACCAGCATGCCGATATTCAGGTCCAGCAGCGTGCGGCCGCTGACGTACAGCCGGCCAAGGAAACTGTCGCTGTACCTGCCGTCGAAGAACGCCCCGATCAGCAGCAGCATCAGCGCGCTCAGCAACGGCAGCACGATCGGCCAGGCGTTGCCGCTCTTGCCCAGCGGCGAACAGCGCAGCACGATCAGTGCGGCGACCGTGATCATGCCGTAGCGCGAATCGCTCATGACAATCATGAGGGCGGCGGCCAGCAGGAAGAAAATGGTGTCCTTGAACTCCTCGCGCCGCTTCGACAAGCCCCAGGCCGCAATGATCACCGCAAAATTGCCGAGCGAAACCGGCTCCAGGAATATCGACGATATGCGGTGGCTGCCAAGCAGCGCCGGCAGGATGGTGCGCCCTATCCCTTCGGGCCGGATGCCGTTCAGGCCGAGCACGCTGTCTTTTGCCCAGTTGGAGCCGGCGGCCAGTCCGCCCTGGTTAACGTAATAGGAAAAGATGTTGAAGATGCGCGAATAAATATCGAGGAAAAACCATTCGAGGAAACCGAAAGCCAGCACCAGCAGCACCGCCAGCTTGAGCAGGCGGTCGGCATACCTGGCGTCGCCGATCTGGCGCCCGATCCCGTAGAACAGGATGGGAATCATCACATCCCGGAATCCTTTCGGGTCCAGCTGGTTGCGCATGATCGCCAGCAGGAACAGGTAAGCGGCAGCCAGCGCCGCGACGGCGACCAGTTCCAGCCGGATGTTCTTGCTCAGCACCACCATGCATAACAGGTAGATGACAAATTCCGAAAACATCACGCCCGCGGTGGATATGGCATGGACGTTGGTATGCACCGCACACAAGACTGCCTGGTACAGCAGCGCGGCCATGAGTATCCAGGACGTCATCCGTTCCGCCGGGACGGATACGCCGGCCGAACGCGGAAAAATGAAATCCCTGATGTTTGCGAAACTCTGCATGCGATCGATGTCCTTTATCAGAAACTCACCAGCACCGAACCGACCACTTCCGTACCGCTGCGGCGCAGCTGGTCGCTGAAAGCGGTGAGGTCAGCCACCCGGGTGTGGTCTTTGCGCACCACCAGCAGCACACCGCCGGCGCGGGCCGCGATGGTGAGGACGTCAGCCGCGCTGGAGCAGGCCGGGGTGTCGTACAGGATGACGTCGAAGCGGCTGCGCAAAGTCTGGTTCAAGGCGTTGAAGCTGGAACGGTTGATCAGTTCCTGCGGATTGGGCACCGGCGAACCCGCCGGCAACAGCGACAGGTCTGCGAACGATTCGGCAACGGCGAGAGGCTCCAGGCCGGCGCGCCCGGCCAGCACATCGGCCAGCCCGTGCCCGGCAGCCAGGTTGAATATCCGCTGCTGGCGCGGATTGCGCAGGTTGGCGTCCACCAGCAGGGTTTGCAAGCCCAGCTGCGAAAATACGATGGCCAGGTTGGCAGTCATCAGGCTGGTGCCGTCGCCGGCGTTCACGCTGGCGATGGCGAGCGTCTTGCGCGAGGCGGTAAACCAGCGCAGCATCAGCTGGCTGCGCACCGAGCGCAGCATTTCGACTTCCGCGCTGAAGGGCTGATAGGCGGCGACCAGCGCCGCCGGGTAATTTCCCTGGTTTTCCTGGTAAGGATAGTCAAACTGCCGCGACAGCACCTGCTGGATATCCAGCTCGCTGACCAGGCCCAGCCGCTGCGCCGCTTCGCCGAAACGCAAGCCCTGCTCCTGCTGCAGGCGCCGCACGCGTTCCGCCTGCTCCTGCGTAAGCTTGCCTTGCTCGACCAGCATACGGCCGATGTTACTGTCCTTGCGCGGCGCCGAGTCGCTATAAAACGTGTCGCTGAAAAGAGGACTGACCGGTTTGTTCATGTTGTTTCACCTTTCCGGTTGGCGCGATCATCGCGATAAAAACAGATGGGGGAATGCAAGCCTGCGCGCCGGCTTCTGCCACACGATGGTGCCCAGCATCGGCGCATCCAGCACGCTGATGAGGTCATTGCCGGTCCTGATGCGCCGGTTCGCCAGCTCGGCCAGCACTGCCAAGGCCAGCCCCAGCATGCTGCCGAACAGCAGCGACAGCACCATGTTGAGCGGGATATTCGGGCTGAACGGGCGGGCCGGCACCGTGGCCGGACTCAGCACGGAGACGTCGGACTGGTTCGACCGGCCTTCCAGTTCGGTCTGGTTCAGGCGCTGGGCGGCGGCATCGTAAGCGTGCTGCGCGCTTTCGACATCCTTGGCCAGCACCGACAGTTCGTCGCGGGCGCGGTTGAGCTGCAGCACCTTGGCGGTCTGCGCCGTCAGCGCGGCGCGGATTTCGCCTGCGCGCTGGCGTTGGATGCGAGCGTTGTTGGCGGCGCCGGCATTGGTGGCGCTGATGCTGCTGTTGAGTTCAGAGCGCAGCTGGTCGACTTCCGCCTTGGCGGCCTGGTACTGCGGGTGGTTGCGGTCCAGGTTCTGCGACAGCAAGGCGAATTTCCCTTCTGCCGCCGCCAGCGACGCTTTCAGGTTCTGCACCAGCACGTTCGAAATCACGTCCGGCGAATCACGGCCGCCGCTGCCCATCGCCTGGCTGCCGCGCGACGAAGCTTCTGCTCCCTGTCCTTGCGCCAGCACCAGCTGGCTGGAGAGTTCGTTGAGGCGCGTGGTCTCGACATCCACGCGGCTGTCGGCGCTGACCAGGCCGTGTTCCTGCTGGTAGCGCGACATTTTTTCCTGGGCTTGCTCAAGTTCGGCGCGCAAGGCCGTGGTCTGCTGGGTGAAATATTTGGACGCCTGCCGTAAAGGCTCGACCTTGATCTGCAGGTTGAGCTGCTGGTAAGCCGCCGCGATGCCGTTCGCCGCCTGCGCCGTGAATGCCGGATCGCTGCCTTTGGCGGTGATTTCTATCATGCTGCTTTCGCGCGAAGGCGCCACATCCACCATCTTTTGCAAGGAATCCGCCAGCCACTCGCGGATCGAGCCCTTGCCGTTCGTCGCTTGCCGGAAACGCTGCCGGGTGACCGGATTGTCGGCCAGCCCCAGCATGTCGACCGCCTTCAGCGCCACTCCTCTGCTGCCGACGAGATCGACCTGGGTAGCGATGTAGCCGGACACCAGCTGCGCCGGCAGCACCTGGCCGGACACCGGATCCGTACCCTTGTAATTGAGCAGCAGCGTGGTCGAGGTGCGATAAATCCTGGGCAAGTTGAAAGTGACCGCGGCGGTAGCCGCCACCGCAATCACCAAGGTCAGCAGGATCACCCCGTAGCGCGCGCGCAGGATGCTCAGAAGCTGTGGGAAAGTCATGGAAGCTCCTCTCTAGTGCGGCAGGTAAATGGCGGCACTTGGTTCAAAACAGGCTCTCTTTCACATACACGACGTCGTCCGTCTGCAATATCTCGTCGCGATTGGCGTCTATCATCACGGAATTGCCATGGCTGTCGCGGCGCTTGATGCGCACTCCGCGTTCGGTGCCGCGCGGCGTCAGTCCGCCGCCTATCGACAGGGCCTGAGCTATGGTCATGTTGCGTTCCAGCCGGTAGCCGCCGGGATGCTGCACTTCGCCGTAGATATAGAACTTGGGAGCACGGTCGACGTAGATCATGTCGCCGTTGACCAGGTCGAGGTTCGATTTCATGTCCGCGGCCTGGATCATGTCCTGCAGGTTGACCACCTGCTTGCTGCTCTTGCCGTTGCGGGTGCGGATCACCACGGCGGTATCGCCGCCTTCCGGGCCGACGCCGCCGGCCATCGCCAGCATGTCGGTCACGCTGCGCTTGCCGGCGATCGGGTAGCGGCCCGGATGCAGCACCTGGCCGAGCACCGACACCTGCTGGCTCTGCAGTTCAGTGACTGTGACATTGACCTCCGCCTTGCGCAGGAAACCGCCGCCGGTCAGCATGTCGGAGATTTTTTTCTCCGCTTCCGCAGTCGACAGACCGCCGATGCTGACCGCGCCTATCAGCGGAAACGTAATGTTGCCGGCGTCGCCGACCTTGGTTTCAAGGCTCAGGTCCGGGTTGCCGAACACCGAGATCTTCAAGCTGTCGCCGGCGCCGATCGGCGTATCGGCCGCACTGGCGGAATTGCTGGCGAAGGCCAGCAAAAGCAGCAGCAGTACACATGCATAGATTCGTCTCATCATGATGGCCACCTCATTCATTTATTATTCCTTCCGGTCAGCAATTCCAGGTTGTTCATTCGAGTCCCGCCACGCCAGACATCTCGATGCTCTTGCGCACCACAGGCTGCTGCTTGCCGGGCGGCGTCGCCACGACCGGCGAACCTTTGCTGTCGATGCTGTCAGCGGGTTTCTTCACGTATTCGAGCTTGGCGGTCGAGCGCAAGCGAGTGATTTCCGAAATGGCTATTTCCTGCATTTTCTTGTTCATCAGGTAGCGCTCGATCTGCGGCGCCGCGGCGTCGGGCGTGACCGGGCTATCCCTGAGTTCGGTCAGCGCGCACAATAAATCGCGCTCCCCGTCCTTCATGACAAACAGATGGTTCCGGCCCAGCCTCTGCAGCCGGCTGCCGACTTCCGGCGGCAAGTCGGCGCTGCTGTAGGAGTAATGCCTTTGCACATGCGCGACCTTGTTTTGCCGGAGCCATGCAGCCACCTGGCTCAGCGATCTCGACGAATCCATCATGGCCTTCAGCGGCGCGCTGAAATCCGGGTCGGCGATGATCAGCTGTTCGACTTCAAACACCTTGCGATGTGCAAACATCTCTGGATGGGCCTGGAAATAGCTGTCAATTTCGGCCTTGCCAGGCTGTTCCTGGTCTCCGCTCCTGGATTCAAGATAAGCCTGCACGACGGCCTGGGTCTTGAAGCGTTCGATAATCTGTATCAATGCCGGATCGCGGTCGATCTTGTTGCGCAAGGCTTCATCCAGCAGCAGCTGGCGGTCGATCAGCGCTTCCATGGCTTGCTCGCGCGTGGCTTGCCGCGGCGCGGCGCTGTCGTCCTGCAGCCTGCCTGCATACTGCAGCTCAGCCTCAAGCTGCGGCGCAGTGATCTCTTCGCCGTTGATCCTGGCCACTACCTGGCCGTTTTTCTTTTTCTGATCGTCGCAGGCGGTTAAATTCATTACGGTAAGCAGCATCAAGATGCCTATTCCTTTCGCGCCAAACATGTTGTTGATGAGAGACCTGCGGCCGATACGTTCAGAGCACATCAAATTCCGACTCCTGTTGACAAAACAATTCCTATGGTCGCCGCCGCGGCCAGCATTCCGGCATGGCCGCGGCGCGCGATCAGGCGGCATGCTGCCCGCCCAGCCGCGACGCCGAACCGAACCCGATCGAGGTGCGCATGGGGCGGCGGCGGATCTGGTACAGCAGGAGGCTGAGCGCGATCAACAGCATCGCCCAGCGCGCAGGTTTCTGCGGTTGCTTTGCCTTGAAGTCCTTCAGGAAATAAAACAGCAGGTCGTCCGAGGCCTTCATGCCGGTCGCCATTTTCCTCGGCGCCTGCACCTGCTCCTGCCTGGGGCTGTTCGAAAAGGCTACGGGCACGAGCCCTGCGGCGGGCCAGGCGCGGCCGGTCCGTGCAGCGAAAATGTCCGGCTGCGCCGCTGCCACGGGCCGCACCGTTTCCATCTCTGCAATCGCAGAAGCGGAAGCGGCAGCTTCGGTTTCCTGATGGTAGCCATACACCGCCGACGCGCTTCCCGCTGCCGGCTGGCCGTCCAGCTGGAACACCGGCGCAGCCGCCATGCCGGGGCCGCAATAGGCGGCCAGCAGCAGGCTCATCGAAAATACAATTCCTCGCATGATTTTCTCCTGGAAAAATACATCGCATTTCTTGGACTGTCCGATTCGGACAAACAGAAAAAAATCTCCTCCATGCCTACCTGCGTTTATTTAGTAAGCGTTATCTTTCTTCAGCACTTCTTTAACGGTGCGCACGATGATCCACAGGTCCAGCGCCAGCGACCAGTTGCGCAGGTATTCCAGGTCGAACTCGATGCGCGACCGCATTTTGTCCAGCGTGTCGGTTTCTCCGCGGTAGCCGTTGACCTGCGCCCAGCCCGTGATGCCTGGTTTCACCTTGTGCCGCAGCATGTAGCCCTTGATCAGCTTGCGATACATTTCGTTGTGGGCCACTGCATGCGGACGCGGTCCGACGATGCTCATGCGGCCTTGCAGCACGTTGAAGAACTGCGGCAATTCATCCAGCGACGTACGCCGCAGGAAGCCGCCGAATCGTGTCACGCGGGCATCGTTCTTTTTTGCCTGGTCCACTACCGCGCCGTCTTCGGCGACCGTCATCGAACGGAATTTATAGACAACGATTTCTTCTCCGTTCAGGCCGTAGCGGCGCTGCGCGAAAATGATCCGCCCTGGCGATGAAAGCTTTACGCCGATCGCGATGGCGAGCATGACCGGCAGCAGCATGATCTGGATCAGCAGCGCCAGGACGATGTCGCTGCCACGCTTGAGGACGCCGCGCAAACCGATGAAAGGCGTCTCGCAAATGCCGATCACGGGAATCCCTGCGATATGGTCGAGCCGTGCCTGTATCAGGCCGAAGGTATAGATGTCCGGCACGAAATAGACGGACGCCGTGGTGTCGCGCAATTCCTCCATCAGCGCCAGCACCCGCGGCTGGGCCGACATCGGCAGGCAGATGAAGATGGTGCGGATCTTGTTGGCCCGCACATAAGGTCCGACATCTGCGATGGCGCCAAGATGCGGGCAATCCATGCCCGCCGGCCGGACGGCCTGGTCGCGGTCGTCGAAATATCCGCGCATGTCGATGCCGGCATTGCTGCCGGAAGACAGGCATTTGAGAACATCGTCGATCGGATTGTTGGAGCCGACGATGATCGCCGACCGCAGCTTCAGTTCTTTGCCGAAATGGAAGGCCAGCATATACGCCGTCAGGCGGCTCGCCAGCAGCGCAAAAGGCGCCAGCGCAAACCAGGCCAGGATCACGCGGTCCGAGAATTCGTAGCGCAACCCGGTTCCCTGGCCTATCAGGATCAGGATGATGACGGTGATTGCCCAGCCCATGAAGATATCGCCGGCATAGGCCAGCTGCTTGCCGATATGCAGGGTGCGGTAGAGGTCGATCTGTTCGTAGACGTAGGAAGAAATGAAGAAGGCGATAATCATCAGCACCAGGTAGTCGCCGGTAAATATTTCATCCTGGGTCAGGACGATCAGGTACAGCGACCCGAGGATGATGAGCGGATCAAGCAGGCGCTTGAAAAATGAAACCAGCGGAATGTCGTTCTCGGTCATGTCCTGCCTCTAGAAAGCATAGCGCGTGTTAAGCGTCACGCCGTTGCTGACAAAACCGCCCGGCCCGTTCTTCAGGGTTTGCGTGCTGCGGATGCCCGACAGCTGGACGCGCCAGCGTTGCGTCGGGTTGTAGACCACGCTCAGCGCGGTATCGCGCAATACGTCGTTTTGATTGAGAGAACCGAGGGTGCCGGTGCCGGACGAGGGACCGAAATCCCGTTTCTGGTATTTGACCTGCGCCACCAGCTTGATTTTTTCCGAATACTGCCAGGCGGAAGCCAGGCTGGCGCCCCGGTTCAGGGAATAGACGGTGGACAGGTCATCCACCGCGCCGATCTCGCGCCAGCCGGACACGGTGACGCCGATTTTCCCGGTCGGCGACCAGTCTGCGGAGAGGCGGGAATTGACGCCGCCGAAATTCCTGATCGCAGCCGCATCCTGTTTCCTGCTGACCCAGCCGCCCAGGAAATGCAGCTGCGTCTTGCCGCTGAGCAGCCAGTCGATCTTGGCCTTGACCTCATCCTGGTTATAGCCGTTAAACACCAGCAAGCCGTTGTCCTGTTCGGGATTCGGAAAATCGGCGTGCGTATGGCGCAGCTGCACGCCGAACGTGCTGCCGCTGGCGGCCAGGTAATCCAGTCCCACTTCGGTCTGGTTGCGCGTATTGTCGAGCGGCTGCTGCGACGCCAGGTCGTATTTCAGCTTGGTGTAGGTCAGCCCGCCACGTACGCGCCAGCTCGGATGGAACAGCCAGGAGCCGTCGGCATAGACGTTTTCCTGGGTACGGATGTTTCGTTCCAGCAAGTGGAAATCGATGAAAGGCGTCAGCCCCTGCGAATAATCGGCGCCGATGTTTCCTTCGAAATGATCGCCAGCATGCCAGTTCCAGTTCGCCGCCAGATTCTTGTCGTAGTGGTCGAGCTGGCCGAAACGGTTGTAATCCACTTTGGCCGCGCTCAGGTTCGCCGTCAGGTGCTGGCGGCTGAGCGTCTTGTCCACCGCCAGCCCGAACAGGTAGCGCTGCGTGGTATCGGACAGTCCGCTGCCTATCCCCATCGCCTGCGCCGCTGCGGAGTTCTGCAGCCTCAGCGGGTTGCTGTCGTGGCCGATGCTGTAGCCGACATAGGGCGTAATCGCATCTGCAGGCGGCTGGATGATGTCGGCCGGCGGCATGATGTCGGTAGGCACCAGGTCGGCAGCAACGGCCTGCGCTGCCGCGCAGGAGCATATCGGGATCAGGATGATAATCTTCCACGGCACCTGGTACGGCTCGGTTTTTGAACGCCTGTTCATTACATACCTCTCTGACGCAACGGCTGCGTCGCACATGTATCGATCCAAGCCGGCTGGAAATTTTTATGTTTTTACCGGGCAAGTGGCGCGGCAGGATGGACCGCTTATGGATCGATTCGCTTTCTTGAAAAACCTGCAAGCGATCAAATATCGGATCTTTCGAAAAGACCGTCCCCTGCCCTCGTCGCGGGCGGAGTTCCGATCTGGCTTTGAGTGCGCTAAAACTGTGCGGCAGGCAACAATGCCTGCCGCATCCGAGCTGCTAACGGCTGCTGCGTATCGAATGAAATATGAGCGGGTGGAAAGAAAAACAGGAAATGCCGGACATGCGCACATCGATTTTCAAGGAGCGATCCTGCCCATCCATGGCACAGGAAGCAGCTTCAAAGTGATTGGTGTCATCACAGAGAGATTGAGATGTTTTCAGCATGTTATTCCCCTTAACGAGATGCGTATCGGCCGACTGCAGCCAGTACTGGAATCTGAATAAAGTTGAAACCAAAGGTCGGTTTCTTACGGTCTGAGAACGCCAGAATTCGGTCTGTATTTCTGGAAAAGTTGCACTGCGAACGCATGTTGCAGGACAACATAATGACCTTGATGCGAGAGCCTTAGTTCATTCCTGAAACGATTTGTTACATGTTTCCGAAAGTCAGTTCTCACGTTGACAACAACTCCGTTGACTGTTTGAAAATACAGATCAACATTAAATTTCCAATTCAACAAATATCTTTGTTGATCCTTTGCAAGCCAATAAACATAAGGCTTCTACAAGGTTTCACATTATTCTTCGTGAATCTTCATGCACTCATCTTAGGACGTAAAAATAAATTTTCCAACCGCGACTTGTGCAGCTACGAGTACTTGGACAGTCATCCATCGGCACAGGTTTCATCTAAAAAAAATTATTGTGCGAGGCAGCAAATTCATCAAAAGAAATTTCTTTACATGAACGGCGACTGCGGATTAAATCAGATCGCCTTGATAAATGCTATAAATCGTATGTCCATTAAAAAAACTCTTTTTCCATAACCTCGCGAAAGGAAAAATAAAAATGTGGATCAACTCTGTGGATCTTGCGGTGATGCATTGGCTGTCCCAATTCACCGCCATGTCGGCCCCCTTCAACCAGATCGTCCATTACATCTCCGGCTCCAACCTGTTCAAGGGTTTGCCCATCATCGGCATGCTCTGGTATTTCTGGTTCAGGGATGCGGATCCTAAATCGGACACCAGGCGCATCATCGTCGGCACATTGATCGGCTGCGTGGTTGCGGTGCTGATCGCCAGGATCGCGAACAATATCGGTCCCTATCAGCCGCGTCCTTTTGCCAACGCCGTGCTGGCATACCATGAGTTCATCGGCTTGCCTGTGCCTGAGAGCCAGGCCTTGTATATATGGAGCTCTTTTCCGAGCGACCACGCTACTTTGTTCTTCAGCCTGGCCACCGGCATTTTCCTTATTTCAAGACGCGCCGGCTGCCTGCTCTATCTCTATGTGCTGGTGTTCATCGCCCTGCCCAGGGTATACCTCGGCCTGCACTATCCGAGCGACATCGTGGCAGGCGCAATACTGGGAATAGCGTGCGTCGCATTGGCGGTTCGCGGCAGCGCAAGGAAACTGTACGAAGCGCGCAGCATGGCGCTGCTAGCCAGATACCCCGCGCTTTTTCAGACTGCGCTGTTCATCGCCAGCACTGAAATAGGCGTATTGTTCGGCGACGTGCGGCTGCTCGTGGAGGGGATAGTGAAGTACTTTCCCAGGTAAGCACGACAGGCGCGGCATGACTGATATTCGACCTTGATAAAGTTGCGCAACGCAAGTATATTGGTTGCGAAACGCAACCTTATGCAACTTTATCGAGGACGCCATGAGCTATTTCAATTTTCCGACGAAACCGAAAGAACACACGATCCTCGAACTGCGTGAATTTTCCCGGAAACTGGTGCGCGAACTGGGTTTCATGCGGCCTTCCTTGGCGGAGAGCGATCTTGCGCCGTCGGCGGTGCACGCCATCATCGAAATCGGCCTGGTGCCAGGGATCCAGGCGCGCAACCTGGCTAGCGTGCTGCGCCTGGACAAGTCGAATACCAGCAGGCAGGTTGCAAAACTTGAGGCGTCAGGATTGATCATGCGCGAGAGCGCAGACGACGACGGCCGCTCTTTCAGGCTCCACCTGACCGCCGCGGGCCAGAAACTGCGCAAGAAAATCGACCGCTTTGCCAGCGAACAGGTATCCAGCGCTTTGCGGCAACTGGCGCCTGCCGACCAGCAAACACTGGTCCGCTCGCTTGGGCTTTACGCGGATGCGCTGGCGCTGAATAACGCCGGCGAGACGCCACAGCCAGCCAGGTCGATCGACGAACAAATCGTGCAAGGCTACCAGCCCGGATGCATAGGCGATGTGGCAAGCCTGCATGCGCGCTTCTATTCGCAGACATCGGGCTTCGGCGTGTTCTTCGAAAGACGGGTGGCCACGGAACTGGCCGAATTCGCCCAGGCCCTGCCCGCCGACGGCAAAGCACTCTGGCTCTATGTCGAAAACGGCAGGACGCTAGGTTCGATTGCGATAGACGGCGACACGGCCGGCGGCATTGCGCACCTGCGCTGGTTCATTGTCGACGACGCATTGCGCGGCGCCGGCGTCGGACGCCGCCTGCTTTCGCTTGCCATGGATTTTGTCGACCAGCGCTTTAACGAAACATGCTTGTGGACCTTCAAGGGCCTGGACGCGGCGCGCCATCTATACGAATCGGCAGGCTTCAAGCTGGCCGATGAAGCCGAAGGATCACAGTGGGGAACCGTGGTTGTCGAACAGCGGTTTAGCCGCCGCTCGGCGAAAAAAAGGCGCTGACAGCATACCGCCCGTCATTCTGCGCTCGATGCAATGCCGGCTCAGAATCAAGAGCAGCACCGGGCAATGCTTGAAAGACGCGGAGCAGCCCTACGTCTTTTGTCGTAAGATGCCGATACGGTACCGAATACTCCCTCCCCGGCCTGCACGCCGAACAACAAGAGGAGCCGCCATGCTTCAGGCGCCAGGTTCGATACCGCACTGACGTCGCCGTGTGCTCCATGCAAGACTGGCGCTTCCCGTAAAACGGCGATGTCTGCAGGGAAAACACCCCTTCCTTTCATGGAGATCCTCATGAGCCAATACCAGATCGCAGTCGTCGTCGGCAGCCTTCGCCGCGATTCGTTCAACCGCAAGCTGGCGACCGCCATAGCAAAACTGGCGCCGTCCGAATTCGTATTCAAGCAAGTCCAGATCGGCGACCTGCCGCTCTACAACCAGGACGACGACGCCAACCAGGCGGAAGCTGTCAAGCGTCTGAAAGCCGAGATCAAGGGAGCCCAGGGCTTGCTGTTCGTCACGGCTGAATACAACCGCTCGATCCCCGGCGTGCTCAAGAACGCCATCGACCATGCATCCCGTCCTTATGGCCAGAGCGCCTGGGCCGGCAAGCCTGCCGGCGTCATCGGCGTATCGCTCGGCGCCGTCGGCACCGCCCTGTCGCAACAGCATTTGCGCAATGTCCTCGCCTACCTGGATGTGCCGACACTGGGCCAGCCCGAAGCGTTCGTCCAGGCCAAGGACGGCTTGTTCGACGCAGCCGGCGATATCGGCGCAGACAGCAAACCTTTCCTGCAAGGCTGGATGGACAACTACGTTTCCTGGGTCAAGAAACACAACAGCTGAACAAGTCTTCGCTCTCGCCGCCGCCCATGCTGCTCACGCAAAGGTGCGGCGGCTGCCCGGCGTGCTCCATGCATTTGCCGGCGCGACAATTCCTTTCAATACAACAAACTGAACGATCCTCCACAGCGGCGCCGTGGCCGGTGGAAAGAACAGACAATCCACTTCCCTCCCCATTCTGTTGGTTAGCGTACAGATCAAGCCGCGTCAGCTCCCCATACTGAGCGCTCTGGCGGCGGTTAATTCATGCGAGGAGGTCTTGCCATCGATCAATCAATCATCTGGTACCTGATCGTCGGCGCGCTGCTGTTGTCCATGGGCTTGATGGCGTCATTGCTGGATCGCCTGCCGGTCAGCCCGGCGATGTTCTACCTGCCTGTCGGCTACATCCTGGGGCCGGCGGTGAGCGGCCTGATCAATGTCGCGCCGGACCAGCACGCCGAATTGCTGGCCACGCTGGCCAAGCTGGCATTGCTGCTGTCCCTGTTCACTGTCGGCCTGAAGCTGCGCATGCCGTTCCGCGACCGCATCTGGCGGCTGCCGCTGCGGCTGGGCGTGCTGGCGATGCTGGTCACGATTCCGCTGGTGGCGCTGGCCGGCATGTTCGTGTTCGGCCTGCCGCTGGGCGCCGCCATACTGCTCGGCGGCATCCTGGCGCCGACCGACCCGGTGCTGGCCTCCGACGTCCAGATCAAGCATGTCAGCGACCGCGACCGCATCCGCTATAGCCTGACCGGCGAAGGCGGCCTCAACGACGGCACCGCGTTTCCATTCGTCATGCTGGGCTTGTCCTTGCTGGGCGTGCCCCTGGCTGCCGCTTATACCAATGACTATGCAATGCTGCACGTCGCCTGGGGCGTGGTCGCCGGGCTGGTCGGCGGCTGGCTCTCCGGCTGGCTGCTGGGACGCCTGGTGGTCGGCTTGCGGCGGCGGTTCCGGCTAGCGCTGGGAATGGAAGAATTCCTTGGCATCGGCCTGATTGCGCTTTCCTATGGCGCAACGGAGGCGATCCATGGCATCGGCTTCCTGGCGGTGTTCGCCGCCGGCCTGGCGATGCGGCGCATCGAGTCGACCAACAGCGGCCTGCAGGGAGTCGATCCCAATCAGGCCCCGGCCGTGGCGCATGTGCCCCATGCGGGCGACAAGGAAGAGGTAGCGACCCATCCGGCCAAGGCTTCCGCCTACATGACGGAAACGGTGCTCGGCTTTAACATGCAGCTGGAACAGTTTGCCGAATTCCTGATGGTGACCCTGACCGGCATCCTGCTGTCGCACATCGGCTTTTCCGCTGCGGGAGCGCTGCTTGCGTTATTGCTGTTTTTTATCATCCGGCCGCTCTCGGTGGCGCTGGCGCTGACAGGCGCCAGCGTCACGCCCTTGCAGCGGCGCCTGCTGGCATGGTTCGGCATCAAGGGCATCGGCTCCCTGTACTACCTGATGTTCGCGCTGCAATATCCGTGGACCGCGCCCAATGGCTACCGTTCGCCGGCGCTGGCGCCGCATGTCAGCTCCATGGTGTTGACGGTGGTGGCGATGTCGATCGTCATGCACGGCATTTCCTCGACGCCGCTGATGGATATGTACCAGCGCCGCCGCCGGCGCTAAATCATGTCCGCACCACTTGCCGGTAGCCGGCGGCCGGGTGCCTGCCGGGCAAGGTCGGCTGCCCGGCCTCGAACAGTTTTTCGCGCAGGGTCCCTGGCTCGTAGTCCAGCTTGTAAGAACCGCGCGCCTGCAGCTCGGGAATCACCAGGTTGACGAAATCTTCAAAACTCTCCGGCGCTACCGTGCGCGTCAGGTTGAAGCCGTCGATATCGGTATCCCTTATCCACGCCTCCAGCTGGTCCGCAACCTGCTGCGGCGAACCGACGATGGTCACGTAACGGCCGCCCAGCGCCAGCTGGTCCAGCAGCTTGCGCACAGTCCAGCCGGCGTCGGCCGCCGTCACCGCCTTGGCGGAAGACTGGATCGCATTGCTGCTGGCCGGCTTGATGGCTTCGTCTATGCCGTACTTGGAAAAATCGAAACCGGTGCCGCTGGCAAAATGCGCCAGGCCGGCTTCCGGGTTGGCGTAGCGGCAGTATTCGGCATATTTTTCCCGTGCTTCGGCGGCGGTCGGCGCAACGATCACGGAAATGCCCATGAAGATTTTCAGGTCATGCCGGTAACGGCCGGCCAGTTGCGCCTGGTCGCGCAAATCGCTGACCAGCTTGCGCGTCGCCTCCGGTTTCTGGCTGGAGATGAACACACACTCCGCATGGGCTGCGGCGAACTGCTGGCCGCGGTCCGAAGCGCCGGCCTGGTACAGCACCGGCGTGCGCTGCGGCGAGGGTTCGCTCAAGTGATAGCCGTCTACCTGGTAATGCTGGCCGCGATGCGCGATCCTGTGCACCTTGGCCGGATCCGCATACACCCGGCGCTGGCGGTCGCGCAGCACGGCGCCGTCCTCCCAGCTGCCCTCCCACAATTTGTATAGCACCTGCATGAATTCTTCGGCGCGCTCGTAGCGCGCATCGTGCTCCGGCTGTTCGCTCAGGCCCATGGCGCGTGCGGCGCTGTCGAGGTAGCCGGTGACGATATTCCAGCCGATCCTGCCGCGCGTCAGGTGGTCCAGGGTCGACATGCGGCGCGCGAACAGGTACGGCGCTTCGTAAGTCAGGTTGACGGTGACGCCGAAACCGAGATGCCTGGTCACCGCAGCCATCGCCGACACCAGCAGCAGCGGATCGTTGACCGGCAGCTGTATCGATTCGCGCAAGGTCAGGTCAGCCGAGCCTTGGTAGACGTCGTAGACGCCGACGATGTCGGCCAGGAACAAGCCGTCGAACTTGCCGCGCTCCAGCAGCTGGGCCTGCTCGGTCCAGTATGCGATGCTGGTGTAGTCGCTGGAACGGTCGCGCGGATGGGTCCACAGGCCATGGTTGATATGCCCGACGCAGTTCATGTTGAACGCGTTGAGGCGGATTTGTTTCTTCGGCATGCTGTGGCTTAGATGGCGCCGTGGCGCGGTGGATTTTTATGGTTCAGGTAATAGTTGCCGACGGCATGGTATTTCCAGCGCACCGGATCGTGCAGCGTGTGGGTGCGCGCATTGCGCCAGTGCCGGTCGAGATTGTGTTCGGACAAAGTCGCCTGGGCGCCGGCCAGCTCGAACAGCTTGCTGCCGGCGGCCAGCGATATTTCCGTGGTCAGGACCCGTGCTTCGGCGACCGCGATCGAGGCGGCGGCGACGCTGTCGGCGTCCGGCGCTGCAGCGGCGCGGTCCACGGCCTCTCCGGCCAGTTCAAGCAGCGCTTCGGCGCCGGCCAGGCGCACCGCAAGGTCGCCAAACTCGCGCACGGTCAAAGGATCGTCTATCGCACGTTCGACCTTGCTGTCGATCCAGGCCCGCGAACGGGTGCGCACGAAAATGGCCGCATCGTGCAGCGCCGCCCGGGCGATGCCGACGTCGATCGCCGCATGCAGCAGTTGCGCCACCGGCCCGAGCGAGGTCGGACGTTCAAAAGCGCTCTGGAACGGCAGCACCTCCTCCGCCTCGACCCGGACATTGTCCAGCACCACCGAACCGCTGCCGGTAGTGCGCTGGCCGAAACCGGACCAGTCGTCGATCACGTTGACGCCGGCGGCGCCGCGTTTGACGATCGCCAGCTGCTGCACGCCGTCGTCGTCGATCACCGACACCGGGATGCGGTGCGCATACAGCGCGCCGGTCGCATAGAATTTGCGGCCGTTGATGCGGAAACCGTCGCCATCCTTGCCCAGGCGGGTGCGCCGTTCCTGCGAAGTGCGGGTGCCGAGTTCTGCCAGCGCATTGCCGAAACGTTCGCCTGCCAGGATCCGTTCAAAATAAAAACGCTTTTGCGTTTCGCTGCCGTTCACGCGCAGGATCTCGACCGCATAAAAATGATTTTGCGGAATCTGTCCGAGCGAGCCGTCAGCCGCGGCAATGGTGGCGATCACTTCCGCCAGCGTGGCGAACGAAACGCCGGCGCCGCCGTAGGCGCGCGGCACCGAAATCCCCCACAGGCCGGAGCGGGAGAACTGTTCCAGTTCGTGCAGCGGCAACTGGCGCTGGCGGTCGCGCTGGCTGGCTTCCTTGACGAACGAGGCCGCCAGCGCGCGCGCCGCGGCGAGCGCCTGGATATCGTCGAGGATGCGCACCACCGGGCCTTCGGCGGATTTGATAGAAGTAGTCATGGTCTCAGTTCCAGGAGTGGCGCGCAGGCGCGATGCCGTTCAGCAGGTAGTTGCCGATGGCGTGCAGCTTCCAGCGCACCGGATCGTGCAAGGTGTGGGTGCGCGCATTGCGCCAGTGCCGGTCCAGGTTATGTTCAGCCAGGGTGGCGGCGGAACCGGCCAGCTCGAACAGCTTTTCGCTGGCGTGCAAAGCGATCTCGGTCGTCAGTACCTTGGCCTTGGCGACAGCAATCGAGGCGCGCGCCGACGCTTCGGCATCGATCGTCACCGCGGCGACCTGGTCAAGCAGGCCGGCGGCTTTCGCCAGCAGCGCGTTGGCCGCATGCAGGCGGATCTTCAGGTCGCCGATATCGCGGATGACATAGGGATCGTCGCTGGCGCGCTCCACCCCGCTGTCGGCCCAGGGGCGGGAGCGGGTGCGCACGAAATGGATGGCGTCGTCGACCGCGGCTTCGGCAATGCCGGCGTCGATCGCCGCCTGGATCAGCTGCGAGACCGGACCTTGTATGCCGGCCTGCTCGGCTTGCCTATGCAGCGGCAATACGTTTTCAACCGCCACCGGCAGGTTATCCAGCAGCACCGTGCCGCTGGCGGTGGTGCGCTGGCCGAAGCCGGACCAGTCGTCGACGATGGTCAGGCCGGGCGTGCCGCGCCTGACGAATACCAGCACCACGCGCCCTTGTTCGTCGAGCGCCTTGACCGGCACCCAGTGCGCAAACAAGGCGCCGGTGGAATAGAATTTCTTGCCGTTCAGGCGATAACCGTTAGGCGTTTCCAGCAACCGTGCTTTCATCTCCAGGATGTTCTTGGTGCCGCGTTCCGGCCCGGCGTTGCCGATCCGCTGGCCGGCCAGCACGTCGGCGTAGATGCGCGTTTTCTGCGCGGCGTCGGCGCTTTGCGCGACCACGCCGAGGATGCCGAAATGGTTTTGCGGGATCTGTCCCAATGCCGGGTCGGCTGAGCACAGCACGCGGAACACTTCGGCCAGCGTACGGTAGGAAACCTCGGCGCCGCCGAATGCGCGCGGCACGCTGATGCCGCCCAGGCCGCTGGCTGAGAATTTTTCGATTTCCGCCCACGGCAAACGCCGTTCGCGGTCACGCTCGCTGGCGCCGCTGCGGAACTCGGCGGCCAATGCGCGCGCGATGTCCAACGCTTCCTGGTCGCTGCCGATGCGATGCGCCGGAAGGACCCGGGGTAACAGGTCGGCCTGGTTTTCTTCAATTGCGATTGTCGCGGTAGACGACATGGATCACCTCTTCTGTGGCGCTACACTACAACGCAACTCGTGATTGCGTCGTGTTGCGGAAGAGGAAACGATAGCTTGCGGGTGCAAGCTGCGTCCAATAAGAAAAACGTACGAGAGTATGCGAAAAACGTTTTACCGGTTTTCACAAGCTGCGGCCTGGATCTGGCGGCAATGACGGAAATGGCTGGGTGAGCCTGGAGCCGCGGTCAGTCATCCATTACATCGAAGGACCGCGGCCAAGATAGAGAATGGCGGAAAGGGAAGGCAGTAACGATTGCTACGCCGGAAGCATCAGACTGCGTCGGGGCCGGTTTCACCAGTGCGGATGCGGATTACCTGCTCGATATTGCGCACGAAGATCTTGCCGTCGCCGATCTTGCCGGTGCGCGCGGCCTTGATGATGGCGTCCACTGCGCGTTCGGTAAGGGCATCGTCGATCACCAGTTCGACTTTCACCTTGGGCAGGAAATCGACCACGTATTCGGCGCCGCGGTACAGCTCGGTATGGCCTTTCTGGCGGCCGAAGCCTTTTACTTCAGTCACGGTCAGGCCGGTGACGCCAACTTCGGCGAGGGCTTCACGCACCTCGTCCAGCTTGAAGGGTTTGATAACGGCGGTAATTTGCTTCATGACAACTCCTTTAGGCATTAAAACATAAATCTTTGCAGCGAACGCATCCCAGGCGGGACGCGTCCAGTTGAAGCGCAAGCTAGAAGAGTATATGAAAAACCCGGTTTGTCTATACGCCCAAATCAATAAGTGTATTTAAAACACAGTGCTTTGCACCGGGAATCCCGCATTGCCTGCGGCGCGCCGGCTGTCAGCCGGGAATATTGTCCAGGTCGTCCAGCCAGACAGTCGCCTCCGAATCGCTCGGCGCGCGCCAGTCGCCGCGCGGCGACAGGGAGCCGCCGCTGCCGACCTTGGGTGCGTTGGGCACGCAGGAACGCTTGAACTGGCTGGTGCGGAAAAAGCGGTCGAGGAAAATCGCCAGGTTGCGCTTGATCGCCGCCAGGTCGTACTGGTTGCGGACCACTTTGGCGTCGTTGGGCCAGTTGCCCGCGCTCTTGTCTTGCCAGGCAGAGAGCGCCAGGAAGGCGACTTTCGACGGCGCAAACCCGTAGCGCAGGATGTAGTAGAGGTTAAAGTCCTGCAACTCATACGGCCCGATGACGTTTTCCGTGATCTGCTCGGGCTTGCCGCTGGCCTTGCCAGGCACCAGTTCGGGGCTGATCTCGGTGTCCAGCACATTAAGCAACACGTCCGAACCCTGGCCGCCGATGGCGCCGGTCTCGGCCACCCAGCGCACCAGGTGGCTGATCAGGGTCTTCGGCACGCTGGCGTTGACGTTGTAGTGCGACATGTGGTCGCCCACGCCGTAGGTGCACCAGCCCAGCGCCAGCTCGCTCAGGTCGCCGGTGCCGATGACGATCGCGTTGTTGAAGTTGGCCAGGCGGAACAGATGGTTGGTGCGTTCGCCGGCCTGGACGTTCTCGAAGGTGATGTCGAACTGCTCCTGGCCGTCGGCATAAGGATGGCCCAGGTCTTTCAGCATCTGCAGGCAGCTCGGGCGGATATCGATTTCAGCGGCGCTGGCGCCGACCACTTGCATCAGCTGCCTGGCCTGCAGCAGGGTGCGCTCGCTGGTGGCGAAACCCGGCATGGTATAGGCCAGGATATTCGCGCGCGGCAGGTTCAGGCGGTCCATTGCCTTGGCGCAGACCAGCAAGGCGTGGGTCGAATCGAGCCCGCCCGAGACGCCGATCACCACCTTGGATATCTTGCTGGCGGACAGGCGCTGCACCAGCGCCTGCACCTGGATGTTGTAGACCTCGGTGCAACGTTCGTCGCGCCGCTTGGGATCGGCTGGAACGTAAGGGAAACGCTCGACGGTGCGCGCCAGCGGCAAAGCCTTGTCGAGCGGCAGGGCCAGCGCGAAGCGGATCACCTCGAACCTGGCGACTTCGCCCGCATGGCGCCGCACCGACTGGCCGAAAGTAGTCTGGCGCATCCGCTCGCGCGACAAGCGTTCGAGGTCGACATCGGCAAAGATGGTGTGCGAGTCGTCCAGGAAACGCTCGGACTCCGCCAGCAGCTCGCCGTTTTCGTAGATCAGGCCCTGGCCGTCCCAGGCCAGGTCGGTCGACGATTCGCCCTTGCCCGCCGAGGTATACAGGTAGGCCGACAGGCAGCGCGCGGATTGCTGCGCGACCAGCTGGTGGCGGTAGCCCGCCTTGCCGACCACCACGTTGGAGGCGGACAGGTTGACCAGCACGCTGGCGCCGGCCAGCGCCGCGAACGACGATGGCGGAATCGGCACCCACACGTCTTCGCAAATCTCGACATGGAATTTCAGCAGCGGCAGGTTGCTGACTTCAAACAGCAATCCTGTGCCGAACGGAACGCTGGCGCCGAACAGTTCGACTTCGCTGGTTGCAGCATTTTCAGCCGGGCTGAACTGGCGCAATTCGTAGAATTCACCGTAGTTCGGCAGGTAGCTTTTCGGGACGATGCCCTGGATGCGGCCGCCTGCAATCACCACCGCGCAGTTGAACAGCTGGTGGCCGACGCGTAAAGGCAGGCCGACGATCAGCGCCAGCGAGAGCGTGGCTGAAGCTTCAACCACCGTGGCCAATGCCGCTTCGCAGGCATCCAGCAGAGCGCGCTGGTGGAACAGGTCGTCGCAGGTATAGGCAGACAAACCCAGCTCCGGAAACGCTACCAGCACGGCGCCTTGCTGTTCTGCCTGCCTGGCCAGCGCGATGGTCTCGGCGGCGTTGAAGGCGGGGTCGGCTATCCGGCATTTCGGGATGGCGACGGCGACGCGCGCGAAATCATGGGAGTAAAGGTTCAGAAATTTGTTGGTTGTCATCATTCTTCCTGCGCTCTGCTTGATTGGCCAATTATCGCATGCTAATGCCTTGCCCTTGGGCGCGTGCGGCAGAACGCCGGCGGCGGTGCTAAACTCATCGCTTTCGCCACCCACATTCACAGCTCGCCACGTCCTTGATTAACAAGACAACAACCAAGACCTCCACGCGCATTGTTTCATCCCTGAGCGAAGTCGGCCAGGCGGCATGGGACGGACTGCTGGCCTTGCAAGCCGACGCCAATCCCTTCCTGTCGTTCGCCTTCCTGCATGCCTTGCATGAAAGCGGCAGCGCCTCGGAAAAATCCGGCTGGCAGCCGCAATACCTGACCCTGTGGGAAGAAAGCAGTAACCCAGGCAGCAACCCGCCGCAGCTGATCGCGGCCCTGCCCCTGTACGTCAAATTCCACTCCTACGGCGAATACGTGTTCGACTGGGCCTGGGCCGACGCCTACCAGCGCAACGGCCTGGAGTATTACCCGAAACTGCTGGCGGCGATCCCGTTCACGCCGGTCACCGGCGGCCGCCTGCTGGCGCGCGACGAACCGGCGCGGGCGGCGCTGGTCGAGGTGCTGCGGTCGTTGCGCAAGGATACGCAGACCTCGTCCACGCATATCCTGTACCCGCCCGCCGAACAGGCCGCGGCCCTGCAACAGGCCGGCTTCATGCTGCGCAGCGGCGTCCAGTTCCACTGGCTGAACCCAGGTTACCGCAATTTCACGGCGTTTCTCGATACGCTGGAACGCAAGAAGCGCAAGAATATCCTGGCCGAACGGCGCAAGGTAGCCGACGCCGGCGTGCGCCTGCGCCGGGTGCGCGGCACGGACGCGACCGAAGCGGACTGGATCTTCTTCAACCGCTGTTATGCGCAGACCTATGCCGAGCATCGCTCCACGCCTTACCTGAACCTGGATTTTTTCCTCAGGATAGCTGCCGGCATGCCGCAGAATATCCTGCTGATCGTGGCCGAACGCGACGGCCGGCCGATTGCCTCGTCGCTGCTGATCCATACCGGCCAGACCCTGTACGGCCGGTATTGGGGCGCGCTTGAGTTCGTGCCGTGCCTGCATTTTGAAACCGCCTATTACCAGCCGCTGGAATTCTGCATCGAGCAAAAGATTGCCTGCTTTGAAGGCGGCGCCCAGGGCGAACACAAGATGGCGCGCGGTTTCCTGCCGCAAAAGACCTGGTCGGCGCACTGGCTGGCCCACCCCGCTTTCGCCGATGCGGTGGCGAATTTCCTGGAACGCGAAGCCGACGGCATCGACAGCTATATGGATGAGCTGAACGACCGCAATCCGTTCCGCGCGGCTTCACTCTAACTTCCTCACGCCACACTGCCATGCAACCCACCGACATCCTGCTAGCCTTGCTGACCGTCACGATCTGGGGCATGAATTTCGTCGTGATCAAGATCGGCCTGGCAGGCTTGCCGCCGCTGCTGTTTTCGGCGCTGCGCTTCGTGTTTGCCGCGCTGCCGCTGGTGTTCTTCATCAAGCGGCCGGCGATTCCCTGGCGCTACCTGGCCGGTTTCGGCCTGTTCCAGTTCGCCCTGCAGTTTTCCTTGCTGTTCTCAGGCATGCAGCTGGGCATAGGCGCCGGCCTGGCGTCGCTGGTGATCCAGCTGCAGGCGTTTTTCACGATCGGCCTGGCGGTGCTGCTGCTGGGCGAACGGCCGCTGCTGACGCAGTTGCTGGGCGCGCTGGTGGCGCTGGCCGGCATCGTGCTGGTGGCGACGCACCTGGAAGCGCAGGCCACCGTGATCGGCTTCCTGCTGGTGATCGGCGCCGGCCTGAGCTGGGCCAGCGCCAATATCGTCACCAAGAAAATCGGCAAGATCAATCCGCTGGCGCTGATGGCCTGGGGTTCGCTGATGGCGGCGCCGCCCTTGCTGCTGGCCTCGGCCTTGCTCGAAGGCCCGGCTGCCTGGCACAACGCCTATGCTCATTTCGGCTGGACTTCGGTGGCGGCGGTGTTTTACCAGTCCTATCCGAACACCATCGTCGGCTACGGCATCTGGACTATCCTGATGCGCAAATACCCGGCCGCCACGGTGGCGCCGTTCTCGCTGCTGGTGCCGCTGGTGGGCATGCTGAGCGCCGCCGCCGTGCTGGACGAATCGCTGCAGTGGTGGAAAATCGTCGCCGCCCTGCTGGTGCTGGCCGGCCTGGCCTTGAACCAGTTCGGCGGGCGCCTGCTGCTGGCGCTGAAGGCCAGGGCGTGAAGCGTTTCAGGCCGGACGCTGCAAACCCTGCTCGACCGCTTCCAGGAACAGCCTGACCTTGGACGACAGGTAGCGGTTCGGCAGGTAGATGCCGTACAGCCGGCGGCGCGGCAGCGGCGCATATTGCGGCAGCAGCTTGACCAGCTTCTTTTGCGCCAGGTCGGCGCCTATCATGTAGTCCGGCAGCAAGCCTATGCCCATTCCGCGCAGCACACACTCGCGCAGCCACACGCTGTTATTGCAGTTGATGCGCGGATCGATGCCGATTTCATGGCGCTGCCCCGGCTTGCCGCCAAGCTCCTCGAACTGCCACACGTCCTTGGCTGACATCACGTTGTCGGCCAGGCAGTCGTAGGCCGGCAGTTCGGCCAGCGCCTGCGGCTGGCGGCGCGTGGCGAAATATCCGGGGCTGCCGACCACGCTCCAGTCGATCTGGTGCAGCAGGCGCGCATGCGCATTCTCCGGCGGCGTGGTGGCGATGCGCAAGGCGACGTCGATGCCGCGCTCGGCCAGGTCGAAGAACAGGTCGGACAGCGTCAGCTCTAGTTCGATCTCCGGGTGCTGCCGCATGAAATCACAGATGATGTCTGGCAGGCAGGCATTGGCGAAATTGGCCGGCGCCGTCACCCGCAAGATCCCCTGCGGCGAATCCTGGCGGCGCAACACCTCCTGCTCCGCTTCCGCCACATCCGACAGGATGGTCTTGCAGCGCCGGTAAAACAGTTCGCCGGCTTCGGTCAGGCTGAGGCTGCGCGTGGTCCGCTGCAGCAGGCGCACCCGCAGCTCGCGCTCCAGCGCGCTGACCTGTTTGCTGATGTGCGAATTGGACACTTCCAGCCGTGCCGCCGCAATCGAAAAGCTGCCGTGGTCCGCCACGGCGGCGAACGCCACCATTCTTTGCAAATCGATCATATTTTTTATGTGGAAACAATGATTTTATAAAAGCCGCTTTAATCATCATACAGAAACAATAGACTTGCTTCATCCTTCCCTTACGGAGCAATTCGACATGCAACCTACCGATATCCTGCTTGCTGTACTGACCGTCTCCATCTGGGGCTTCAATTTCGTCGCGATCAAGATCGGCCTGCAAGGTTTGCCGCCTATCCTGTTTTGCGCATTGCGCTTTATCTTTGCCGCGCTGCCCCTGGTGTTTTTCATCAAGCGGCCGGCGATTCCCTGGCGCCTGCTGATCGCCTACGGCGGCTTGCAGTTTGCCGGCCAGTTTTCCTTGCTGTTCTATGGGATGAAGCTGGGATTTGCGCCGGGCCTGGCGTCGCTGGTGATGCAGCTGCAGGTTTTCTTCACGGTCGGACTGGCGGTTCTCATCCTCGGAGAGCGGCCGCGCGCAGCGCAGGTTTCAGGCGCCCTGATCGCCTTTGCCGGCATGGGCCTGGTCGCCGCGCACCTGGACGGCGCCGCTACCGTCATCGGCTTCCTGCTGGTGGTGGGCGCCGGCCTCAGCTGGGCCGCCGCCAATATCGTCACCAAGCAGATCGGCAAGGTCAATCCGCTGGCGCTGGTGGCGTGGGGTTCTCTGCTGGCGGCGCCCGGCCTGCTGCTGGCCTCGCTGGCGATCGAAGGGCCGGCAGCCTGGCAGGATGCCGCCGCGCGCTTCAGCTGGATCTCGGCCGGCGCCGTGCTGTTCCAGTCTTATCCGACCACCATTCTCGGTTTCGCCATCTGGTCGACCCTGATGCGCAAATACCCGGCGGCCACGGTCGCTCCGTTTTCGCTGCTGGTGCCGGTGGCCGGCATGCTGAGCGCAAGCCTGGTGCTGGGCGAAGCGCTGCAACCATGGAAAATCATGGCCGGGCTGCTGGTGCTGTGCGGTTTGCTGCTGAACCAGTTTGGCGGGCGCCTGATGCTGCTGGTGAAAGCGGCTAGGCAATAAGGACAATGCTCCTTCAGGTTGCAACAATCCGCGCACCATAAAATCCCCGCCTGAGGAGCCAAGACCATGACAGCGCATAGACGGCCACAAATGTGAGGCGACTCTCAAATAGTCCGAAATAAAACTACATTTTTCGGACAAATTCTTGAAAAATGTCCGAAAAAGATATATAAATATCGGACAGGAGAAATAATGTCTGCTCTTAAACCCCACATTTCGGCACTGATCGAAGCAGCTGGCCCTGGGCAAGTCTGGGTACCAACCGATTTTGCACAACTGGGCAGCCGTGATGCCATCGACAAGACCCTGCAGCGCATGGTGCGGGCAGGAGAGTTGCGTCGCATCGACAGAGGCCTATATGACCAGCCCAAGCTGAACAGCCTGACCCAGCGCCTTACGTCTCCGGACTACCGTGCGGTGGTGGAAGCTATTGCCCGCAGGGATCAATTGCGCCTGCTGGTCGACGGCATGACCGCCGCCAATGACCTTGGCCTGACCGATGCGGTACCGGCTCGCGTCACCATCCATACCGACACCCGCCGTCGCACAGTGCAACTAGACAAGCTAGTCGTTGAGTTCAAGCAGACGGCGCCCAGCCGCCTTTACTGGGCGGGACGTCCGGCCATGCGCATCGTACAGGCGTTGTACTGGTTGAAAGACACATTGACTGCGGAGCGCTCTCTTGTCCTGAACAAATTGTCCAAGGTTCTGGACGATCCTGTACACGGCGCTGCGATCCGCCGCGATCTGCACGAGGGCTTCAACTTGTTGCCGGCGTGGATGCAAAGCCTGGTCCGCGAACTCCCCGGGTGCGCCCCGCAGGCGACACGTCAATCTCCCGGCGCTGAAAAGCCGCCATCAGTGCGTCGCCGCACTGTCAAACAGGTGGACGCGCATTGAATCCGGCATTCCATACCGTCATCACCGCCAGTGATGACGAGCGCCGAGATTTGTTTCTCGGCGCTGCAGCCCGTCTTGGCACAGCGGTCCAGAATGTCGAAAAGGATTTCTGGGTCTGCTGGACGCTAGACGCACTGTTCAATGGCCTGGAGAGCGGCGGACCCCGGCTGCTGTTCAAGGGCGGCACCTCGCTTTCCAAGGCTTTCGGCCTCATCTCGCGCTTTTCCGAAGACATTGATATCACCGTGTTCCGTGATGATTTGGGACAAGGTGCAGAGGCTGCCGATCTGGATGCGCTGAGCGGGAGGAAGCGCCGTGCACGTCTCGCAACCATCCGCGATGCATGTCAGGGCTATATCGCCGGGCCGTTGACCGCGCAATTCATCCAGCTCGCATCATCCGTCATTCCCGCAAACCGTTTTCGGCTGGAACCCGACCCCGACGACAAAGATGGTCAAAGTCTGCTGTTCTGGTATCCCGCGGTCACGGTTACTGCCGGCGATTACATCCGTTCAGCCGTGAAGATTGAGGCCGGCGCCAAATCTGCCCTCGATCCGCATGCCGCAGCCACCGTCACGCCGTATGTCACGCAGGATCTTCCCGACCTGGACCTGACCGTAACGAACGTTACCACCGTGAATCCCGAACGTACTTTTTGGGACAAGGTCATGATCTTGCACGGCCTCCGCCAGTGGCACGACCGTCGAGGCGAGTTACGACACGGCGGGCAACGCGTTTCTCGTCACTACTATGACGTGCATCAACTGATGCAGGCGCCGCTGGCGGCCGCATGGCAATCCGATCACGCGCTGGCGATCGATTGCGCCCGCCATGCACGGCTGTTCTTCGGCAGTGCCGATTTGGGACTCGATATTGCCGCACCAGGCACGTTCACGCTGGCGCCGAGCCACATGATGCGAGACGCAATTGAAAGAGATTACGAAGCAATGACTGGCATGATCTTCGGCCACATCCCACAACTTGATGCGGTACTGGACAGCGCAGAGCGCTTCGAGCAGATCGTCAACGGCGCTGGCCCACTCAACCCGCTGTAGCGTAGCTCGTACAGATCAGCCAAATTTGGAACTGATATTCCATGAAATAAAAAAACGCACCGGAGTGCGTTTTTTTATTAAACCCGGGACAAATTACGCCGCGACGGATTTCTTGTAAGACTCAACGCCAGACAAAATTTCCTTGCGCGCCTCATCCGGACCGAACCAGCCGTCGATCTTGACCCATTTGCCCTTTTCCAGGTCTTTGTAGTGCTCGAAGAAATGCTGGATCTGTTTCAGGCGCAGTTCATTCATGTCTTCCGGCTTTTGCCAGTGCGTGTAGATGCTCAGCACCTTGTCTACCGGCACCGCCAGCAGCTTGGCGTCCTGGCCGGCTTCGTCCGACATCTTCAAGACGCCGATCGGGCGGCAGCGCACTACCACGCCTGGGAACAGCGGGAACGGAGTGATCACCAGCACGTCGACCGGATCGCCGTCGTCCGACAAGGTTTGCGGGATATAGCCGTAGTTGCAAGGGTAATGCATGGCAGTACCCATGAAACGGTCGACAAAAATCGCGCCGGATTCCTTGTCGACTTCGTATTTGATCGGATCGGCATTCATCGGGATCTCGATGATGACGTTGAAATCGTTTGGCAAATCGCGCCCGGCCGATACTTGATTCAGACTCATGGTGTGCTCTCGTCAATAATTAAAAATTCGCTACAAAACCTTCTCAGCCTGAAATTATAACGGCTCAATGCCCTATCGTGCGATGCAACATCGACTTAGTTGCGGTAAAGACAGCGATTCGCCCGGATGGATAACCATAAGGCAACGACCTTGCATATCTTCCTGTTTTGACTTATATTTCAGTAATTACTGAAAACTCAAAACATCATGACGCCTCCCAACGCCACTCCGCCCGCAAGCAGCCCGCTTACTCCCCTCACGCCGCTGACCCAGCGTTTCATCTCGCATTTCGGCGAAATGGGCAGCCGCTGGGGCATCAACCGCACCGTCGGCCAGATCTACGCCTTGCTGTATGTGCTAGGCCAGCCGCTGAACGCCGACCAGATTGCCGACTACCTGACCTTCTCGCGCTCGAACGTCAGCATGGGCCTGAAAGAACTGCAGTCCTGGCGCCTGGTCAAGCTGCTGCACCAGCCGGGAGACCGCCGCGAATATTTCGAGCCGCCCAAGGATATCTGGGACATTTTCAAGACCCTGCTGGAAGAACGCCGCCGGCGCGAGATCGAACCGACCCTGTCGATGCTGCGTGACGCCTTGCTGGAAAATCCCGCCAACGACACCGACAAACTGGCGCAACAGCGGATGCGCGAGATGTACAATCTGATCGAGCTGTCCAGTTCCTGGTTCGACGATGTGCAACGCCTGTCGCCGGAAACGCTGGCGTCGCTGATGAAGATGGGTTCCAAGGTCAAGAAACTGCTGGATGTGCGCGACAAGTTCCGCGTCGGCTCCGGCGGCAGCAAGAGCCACCACGATCACCCCGATGTGCAGCTGACGGTTCAGCTAAAGGAATAGACGCATGCAGTCTTTCTCCGCCAACAAACGATTCACGCGGCTGCCGCTGGCAGTCGAGATCACCCTGATCCTGGTCGTCAAGATCGCCCTGCTGACGCTGCTCTGGAAAGCTTTCTTCTCCGAGCCGCAAACCAAGAAAATGCGCATGCCGACCAACCTGGTCGAACAGCATTTCCTGAGCCAGCCGCCCGCTGCACCTGCATCTTCCACACCCTCCCACCCTTCCCCTTCGGAGACCCGCCAATGATTCCTATTGATGAAGTCGTCGCCCTGTCCCGCCTGCAATTTGCGGCGACCGCGATGTTCCATTTCCTGTTCGTGCCGCTCACCCTGGGACTGGCCTGGATCCTGGTCATCATGGAGTCGGTGTACGTGATGACCGGCAGCCCTATCTATAAAGACATGACACGCTTCTGGGGCAAGCTGTTCGGCATCAACTTCGCCATGGGGATCGCCACCGGCATCACGCTGGAATTCCAGTTCGGCACCAACTGGTCCTACTATTCGCATTATGTCGGCGACATTTTCGGCACGCCGCTGGCGATCGAGGGCATGATGGCATTCTTTCTCGAATCGACCTTCGTCGGCCTGTTCTTCTTCGGCTGGGACCGCCTGTCGCGGGTCCAGCATCTGCTGATCACTTTCCTGGTGGCGCTGGGTTCCAGCCTGTCGGCGCTGTGGATCCTGATCGCCAACGGCTGGATGAACAATCCGGTCGGCGCCGAATTCAACTATGAAACCATGCGCATGGAGCTGACCAGCATCGTCGACGTCATCTTCAATCCGGTGGCCCAGGTCAAGTTCGTGCACACCCTGTCGGCCGGCTACGTCGCCGCCTCCATGTTCGTGCTCGGCATCTCCGCCTTCTACCTGCTGAAAGGACGCGACACCGCGTTTGCCCTGCGTTCGTTCGCGATTGCCGCCGGCTTCGGCCTGGCGTCGACCCTGTCGGTGATCGTGCTGGGCGACGAATCCGGCTACACCGCCGGCGAAGTCAACAAGGTCAAGATGGCAGCCATGGAAGCCGAATGGCATACCGAACCGGCGCCGGCCGGCATCACCGTGTTCGGCTGGCCGAACGAGAAAGAGCAGCGCACCGATTTTGCCTTCAAGATTCCCTATGTGCTGGGCCTGATCGGCACCCGCTCGGTGGACAAGCAGATCAGCGGCATCCATGACCTGAAAAAAGAACACGAAGTACGCATCCGCAACGGCATGCTGGCGTATGCCGCCCTGACCCGCCTCAAGGGCGGCGACAAATCGCCGCAAGCGATTGCCGATTTCGACAAGCTGAAACACGATCTCGGCTACGGTTTGCTGCTGAAAAAATACACGCCGAAGGTGGTCGATGCTACGCCTGAGCAGATCGCCATGGCGGTCAACGACACGTTTCCCAAGATCGCGCCGATGTTCTGGTCGTTCCGCCTGATGGTCGGCCTCGGCATCCTGTTCCTGTTCATTTTCTCTTGCTCTTTCTACTTCCTGATCCGCAAGAAACTGGCCAGGCAGCGCTGGCTGCTGCGGCTGGCGATGTACAGCATTCCGCTGCCGTGGGTCGCAATCGAACTCGGCTGGCTGCTGGCCGAATACGGCCGCCAGCCATGGACCATCTCGGGCGTGCTGCCGACCCACCTGTCGGCCTCGACCCTGCAGCCTGGCAGCCTGTATTTCAGCCTGGCCGGTTTCCTCGGCTTCTACAGCTTCCTGTTCGTCATTGAAATGATACTGATGGTGAAGTACGCACGGCGCGGCCCAAGCAGCCTGCATACCGGCAAATACCATTGGGAATTGCTGGACAAGCCCAGCGCCAGCCACGACCACACCGCCAAGGCCTAAGGGGAACAGCATGATCTTTGACTATGAAACACTGAAAGTGATCTGGTGGGGTTTCGTCGGCGTATTGCTGATCGGCTTCGCGCTGACCGACGGCTTCGATTTCGGGGTCGGCATGCTGCTGCCTTTCATCGGCAAGACCGACGGCGAACGGCGCGTCATCATCAATTCCATCGGCAGCACCTGGGAAGGCAACCAGACCTGGTTCATCACCGCCGGCGGCGCCATCTTCGCGGCCTGGCCGCTGGTGTACGGCGCTGCGTTTTCCGGCTTTTACGTAGCGCTGATGCTGCTGCTGTTCTCGCTGTTCTTCCGCCCGGTCGGCTTCGATTACCGCAGCAAGGTGGCCGATACCCGCTGGCGCAACGCCTGGGACTGGGGCCTGTTCGCCGGCGGGTTCGTGCCGCCGCTGATTTTCGGCGTGGCGTTCGGCAACCTGTTCCTCGGCGTGCCTTTCCACTACGACGACACCATGCGGGTCGAATATACCGGCAACTTCTTCCAGCTGCTCAATCCGTTCGGACTGCTGGCCGGCCTGCTGAGCGTGTCCATGCTGCTGATGCACGGCGCCGCCTACCTGCAAGTCAAGACCGACGATGTGATCGCCCAGCGCGCCCGCGGCGTCGCCAGAATCGCCGGCCTGGCCACCGCCGCGCTGTTCATCGCCGGCGGCTTCTGGGTCGCCTACGGCATCCACGGCTATCGCATCAGCGCCATGCCGGACATGAACACCGCCTTCATGCCGACCGCAAAAACCGTGGTTACCGTCGCCGGCGCCTGGTTCGACAACTATGCGCGCTGGCCGGCAACCTGGGCATTGCCGATCGTGGCGGTCGCCGCGGCTTTGCTGTGCACGGCATTCAGCAGCGCCGGCAAGTCCATGGCGGCCTTCCTGTCCAGCGGAATCAGCGTCACCGCCGTGATCCTGACCGCAGGCGCTTCGCTGTTCCCGTTCATCATGCCGTCCTCGCTCGACCCCGGCAGCAGCCTCACCATCTGGGATGCCGTATCGAGCCACAAGACGCTGGGCATCATGTTCTGGGTGGTGGTGATCATGCTGCCTATCATCATGCTGTACACCACCTGGGTGTACCGGGTCATGCGCGGCAAGGTCACCCTCAAGCATATCGAAGACAACGAGCACACCGCTTACTGACCGGACAAGGGAGAAACTTATGTGGTATTTCGCATGGATATTGGGAGTCGGCCTGGCGCTGGCGTTCGGCATCATCAACGTCATGTGGCTGGAAGCGAACTACGCGTTCGGCAGCCGCGACGAAGAAACCACCCGCGAGCGGTTTGAAAGCGCGGCGGCCGAGTACGAAGCCAGGACGCGTAAGAAATGAACGGCACCGCGCTCCTCGTCATGCCGAGCCCGAGCTGCAGCGCACTGTTGCCCGGGCATGATTTTGTCGACGCTTACCAGGTCCAGGCTGGCATGCCGGGCCTGGACGCGCGCCAGGCAGCCGAGGCTGTCCTCAGGAATCCGCCTGCCTGGATAAAACAGTTGGTGTCGACACGCAACCGCGTGGTCAGGCTGTTCCAACTGAAAACAGTTGAGATAGGCGTGGATGATGCGGGCGCCCCACAGCCCACGATAGGCGGTTTTCCTGTCGTTGCGCAATCACCGCAAGAGGTAGTGTTAGGGTTCGACGACAAGCACCTGGATTTCAGGGTCAGCGTGACGGTCGCGCCTGCGGGTACCGCCGGCACGCTGGTGACCGTCAGCACCGTAGTCAAGACCAATAATCTCCCGGGACGAACTTATCTTGCGGCGATCATGCCTTTTCACCGGATCATAGTCCGTCATTTGCTGGAACACGCCCGCTTCGACCGAGCCGCCTAGCCGGCTTGCGTTTCGGCTTCCGTTGCCGCCGCAGCGACGTCACCATCTTCGCTGCGGCCTCCGTCGCCGCCGGCGCTAATCGCTATGGCCACCTGCTCCAGCTTGGTCACCGCTACATTCAGCGAATCGTTGACCTGCGCCTTGGTGTGCCCGGGCATGGTTTCCGCTATCTGCGCCACGGCTCCTGCCAAATCGATTACTGCCAGCGTCAGGTCGGCAATCAGGTCGCGCTCATTCGTCATCTTCATCGTCCAGTGTCATGCGGGGGACGGCATTATTACATTACACTGTCAAATGCAAAACCGCCGGGCAATAAAAAAACGCACACACTGGAACCTGGATCTTGGACCAACATCATCAAAAGACGACCTTGGCATTGTTTTGCAAGGTGGTCGACAACTACGGCGACATCGGCATCTGCTGGCGCCTGGCGCGGCAGCTGGAACAGGAACACGGCATCGGCGTGACCCTGTGGGTAGACGACCTGCAGAGTTTCCAGCGGATCTGCCCGCAAGTCGCCACCGACCGCGAGACGCAACAGGTGAACGCCGTGACGATCCGCCACTGGCGCGGCCAGGACGGCGTGTTCACAGCCGCGGACATAGCCGATATCGTGATCGAATTTTTTGCCTGCGACATTCCGCCCGCCTATATTGCGGCGATGGCGGAACGTGTGCCGCATCCGGCATGGCTGAACCTGGAAGGGCTCAGCGCGGAAGCATGGGTGGAAGGCTGCCACACATTGCCTTCGCCGCAATCGCGCTCCTTGGTCAAATATTTTTTCTTCCCCGGCTTCACCGGCAAAACCGGCGGCCTGCTGCTTGAATCCGGCCTGCTGCAGCAGCGCCAGGCATTCCAGGATGACCAGGCCGCCATGGCTACCTTTCTGCTGCAGCTTGGCGTCACGCCGGCCGAAATGGCGTCCCTCAAGGTTTCCCTGTTCTGCTATCCGCAAGCGCCGGTTGCGGCTTTGTTCAAGGCATGGCAAGGCGGCGGCAAGGCGATTACCTGCCTGGTGCCGGAAGGCGTTGCCGTCGACACCGTCGAGGCATTCCTGGGACAAGCGGCGCAAGCCGGCGCCAGCGTAACGCGCGATGCATTGACCGTGCGGGTGCTGCCCTTCCTTCCCCAACAGGACTACGACAAGCTGCTATGGGCCTGCGACCTCAATTTTGTACGGGGCGAGGATTCCTTTGTGCGCGCCCAGTGGGCCGGCAAGCCGTTTGTCTGGCATATCTATCCGCAAGACGAAGACTTGCATCACGTGAAATTGAACGCATTCCTGCAGTCCTATGCAGCCACAACCGAAAAGCTGGCCGAATTTTCCCTATGCTGGAACGAAGCTACGAAAGCAGCGGTGGACTGGTCGGCGCTATGGCCGGCATTTGCAGCCGACATGCCAAAAATTGCCATGATGGCCATGGATTGGCAGCAGCAAATGTTGGCAAATGGCGACTTGGCCGGCAATTTACTGAAGTTTGCCGAAACAGTTAGGTAAGGCGCGCAAAAAAATAGGTTAAAATATACGGCTAATTTTTGACGCAATTAAAAATTCAATCATACGTTGGCTTGCGGCGTTTTTTGCCAGTAGGCTACAGATGATTCTCAAGTAACCTACTTTTTACGTATATTCGCTATGAAACCTGCAAAAGAAATTCGTGTTGGCAACATCATCATGGTTGACAGTAAGCCTATGATCGTCTTGCGTTCTGACGTCAACGGTTCGAGCCGCACGGGCTTCACCTACAAGTGGAAACTGAAGAACCTGCTGACCAACGCTCCGATGGAAAACGTTTTCCGCGGCGACGACAAGTTCGACGTGGTTGTGCTCGACAAGAAACCTGTGACCTATTCGTACTTCGCCGATCCCCTGTTCGTGTTCATGGACACCGACTACGAACAGTATGAAATCGAAGAAGAAAACCTGGGCGATGCCCTGCACTACCTGAAAGACGGCATGGAATGCGAAGCCGTGTTTTACGACGGCAAGGCAATTTCTGTCGAACTGCCGACCACCATCACGCGCCAGGTCGTCTACTCGGAACCAGCGGTCAAGGGCAACACTTCGGGCAACGTCCTGAAAGAAGCCAAGATCGAAAACGCCATCGAAGCGAACCAGCACATCGTCATGGTGCCGCTGTTCGTCAGCTCCGACGACATGATTGAAATCGACACACGCACCAACGAGTTCAAGAAGCGCGGTTAATACCTTCCCGCCCATAAAAAAAACGCTGCCGATTTATCCGCAGCGTTTTTTTTCGCCTGGTCAGGATTCAAACTTGACCAGCAATTGGCGCAGCAATCCCGCCAGCTGCTCCCTGTCCGCTCCGCCCAGTTCAGCCAGCAAGCGATGCTCGTTGGCGACATGGGTCGCCACCGCCTTCTCGATCAATTCCAGTCCACTCGGGGTCAGGCTGATCAGGACACTGCGCCGGTCGTCCGGGTTATGCGCGCGCTCCACCAGGCCGGCGCGCTCCAGGTGGTCGATGCGGTTGGTCATGGTGCCGGAAGTGATCATCAGCGACTGCAGCAAGGCGTTGGGCGACAGCCGGTACGGCTGGCCGGCGCGGCGCAGGGTTGCCAACACGTCGAACGACCAGTTGGTCAGGCCGAACTGGTCCAGCCCCTCGTTCACTCCCCGTTCCAGGTAATGCGCCAGCCGGCCGATGCGGCCGACGACGCCCATCGGCGAGCTGTCCAGGTCGGGCCGTTCGCGCCGCCATTGCTCAAGAATCTTGTCGACTTTATCCATTGCCATTCAAACAGCCTGCTTCCCGTGAATTAGTAAGGTCAAAGCCGATATCTTGACATCAAGAGAAGTTGATGTAAAATATATTTATCTTGACATGAAGATAGTTCACATAAAGATTAATGCCATGAAGAAAACGAACTCCGCCCTGAATGACACGCTGCTCACCGCCATCGCCCCGGCGATCTGGGGCAGCACCTACCTGGTCACCACCCAGTTGCTGCCGGCTGGACACCCATTGATGCTGGCGATGCTGCGTGCGTTGCCGGTCGGACTGTTGCTGCTGGCGCTGCTGCGGAAACTGCCGAGCGGCATCTGGTGGCTGCGCGTGTTTGTACTCGGCGCCTTGAATTTCACCGTGTTCTGGTCGCTGCTGTTCGTATCGGCCTATCGCTTGCCGGGTGGCGTTGCCGCTACGGTCGGCGCGATCCAGCCCTTGATGGTGCTGCTGTTTTCCTGGCTGCTGTTCCGCCAGCTGCCGCGCCGCCTGGCCCTGGCTGCAGGCGCGGCAGGCATCGCCGGCGTGGCGCTGCTGGTGCTCACGCCGTCGGCCAGGCTGGACGCCATCGGTATCGCCGCCGGCTTGCTGGGTGCACTGTCCATGGCGATCGGCACTGCGCTCAGCAAACACTGGCGCGCGCCGGTAGCGCCGCTCACCTTCACCGCCTGGCAGCTGACTGCCGGCGGCCTGCTGTTGCTGCCCTTGGCGCTATGGCTGGAACCGCCGCTGCCTGCGCTCGACACGAAAAATATCGTCGGCTTCCTCTACCTGGGCCTGGTCGGCGCCGGCCTGACTTACTGGCTGTGGTTCCGCGGCCTGCAAAAAATCCAGCCGGCCGCGGCCGCTTCGCTCGGCTTGCTGAGTCCGGTGACAGCGACCGTGCTCGGCTGGCTGGTGCTCGACCAGCACCTGTCGCTGCTGCAGATACTGGGCGCAGCGATCATCCTTGCCAGCGTCTGGCTTGGCCAATGGTCGGCACAGCCGGCAGGACCAGCCGCTGCGCCTGCCAAGCGGGCCGCCGGTTATTGACTCAAGGTCTCGGCCAGGTTCTTGTTGTTGAAACCGAAGCTGGCGATCACCGCCAGGCTGGCCAGCGCCAGCGCGCCGCCCAGCCACAAGGTAGCCGGGATGCCGAGCGAATCGACCACCACGCCGCCGGTGGATGAGCCCACCGCAATCGCTACCTGCACGATGCTGACGAACAGCGCGGAACCGGCTTCCGGCAGATCAGGCGACGACAGCTGCAGCCAGATGCTGGCGCACAGAGGAATGGCGCCGAATGCCACGCCCCAGGCCAGCACCATGGTCACGACGCCGGCCTGGGATGCATGCAGCAGCGGCAACGCCAGCAATGCCACCATCAGGATCGCCACCATGGAAAACAAGGACAGCTGCAGGTTGCGGGAGACGGTGGTCGAGATCCCGAAGTTGGAAACAAACCCGACGAAACCGAAGCCCAGCAATACCGACGTAATTGCCGGCAGGCTGAATCCTGCGCTTTGCACCAGGAACGGCGTGACATAGGTGTAGGCAGAAAAGTGCGCGCCGAACACCAGCGCTACCATCAGCAGGCTCTTGCGGATGGTGGCGCGGCCCAGCAAGGCGCCCAGGTCGCTGAAGCGTATCGCCGCTTTTGACGGCAGCGAAGGCAGCAGCAGTGCTTGCGCAGCCAGCGCCACGGCAGCCAGCACACCGGTGGCGATGAATGATGCGCGCCACGAAGCCAGGGTGCTGATGAAGGTTCCAAGCGGCACCCCGATCACGGTGGCGAAAGTGACGCCGGTGAGTATCATCGCGGTTGCCTTGGCCGCATGCTCTTCTTTTACCAGCCGCGCCGAAGTCGCCAGCGCCAGCGTCCAGAATCCGCCCAGCGCCGCGCCCAGCAGGGCCCGGCCCAGCAGCATCGTGCCAAAGCCGGGCGCCATCGCCGAGATCAGGTTGGACGCCAGCAGCAGCACCGACAGCATCAGCAAGATCAGGCGACGGTTGATGCGCCCTGCTCCCAGCATCAGCGCCGGCGCCGAGATTGCTGCAATGACGCCTGGCGTGGTCACCATCAAGCCGGCGGTGCCGGGCGAGACGCCGAGGTCGCGCGCGATTTGCGGCAACAGCCCGACGGGCAGGAATTCGGTCGTGACAAAAGCAAACGCGCCTATCGCTACCGCCACCACCGACAGCCACGAACGCAAAGGCGATGCCGCGCTGCTGGTGGCATGCACCGGCAGATCGAGGAGGCTGTCGTTCTGGGCGCTGATCGCCGCCATATTTTTTTCCATGTGAAACTCCTGTTCGTTACGTCCGATAGAACTGACTGAAATCAATAAAAATGCAGCCGGTGCAGGCCACCCGCACCGGCTGCCCTGCATCAGGTTTGCTGCGGATTCATCTCGCCACAGCTAAACTGTATTATTTTTTAATACAGTTTAAAATATAAAAATAGGATCAAATTTCGATCCGGCACTCAATTACTGCGTAACTGCCAAATTAACTGTATATGATTTTTATACAGTTAAATATAAAAAAAACCACTACTTGCCTGGCTTGTCGGCAATCTTGTTGACCAGCTCGGACAATTTCCTTTCCCGCAAAATATCCAGCAAAGCCCCTTCGACTTCCGACACCACCGGATCAAGCACCATATCCATGCCGCAGCTGACCGGACAGCAAAGGTCTTTCGAGCGCGTATTGTGTTTCAGCACCGGCCCTTCTTCCACCGCCTGGTAGATCTCGGCCAGGTTGATGTCCGACGCCGGCCGCGCCAGCTGCACGCCGCCGCCCTTGCCTTCCTTGGTCAGCACCAGCCTGGCCTTGCTCAGCTTGCGCAGCAGTTCACGCACAAAAACGGGATTGGTATTGACGCTGGCAGCAATGGCCGTGGAGGGGTAAAACACTTCCCCGCCCCTGGTAGCGTACTCGACGCTGACTAAAATATGTGCCGCCACGGCAAATCGACTCGACTTCATACTGTAATATTATTCGATACAGATATTGCCGGTCAAGTAATTTTGCTGCATAAGCTTATGCAGGGCGGGAACGAACGCCAAGGCAGTGTCACAATGAGCGTACCGCCACAAAATACGTAATGGAGAGCGAATGCCCAAATATCTCGACAGGGCTGCCGTAGTACAGCTGGAGGATTTGCCGAATATCGGCAAGGCTGGCGCTGCCGACCTGCGCCGCATCGGCATTCAGAGCCCAGGTCAATTGGTCGGCCAATCGCCGCTGCAGATGTACGACACCCTGTGCGCCAAGACCGGCGCCCGGCACGATCCGTGCGTGATCGACGTGTTCATGTCGGCGGTGCGCTACATGGAAGGCGCCGAAGCGCTGCCGTGGTGGTCATACACGGCGGAGCGCAAGCGCCTGCTCAAGTCAGGATAACTAGAGCTCATTTCATCAATATTCGTGAGATGCGTTCTAGGCTCCTTCAGCCTTGGCCAGCATATTGAAAATGCTGGAAAAATCCAGCCCGCCGGCGCCGCTCTTGCTGTGGATGTCGTACAGGTTGCGCGCCAGCGCGCCGAGCGGCACGCTGCTGCCGGTGGACAAGGAATTTTCCACCGCCAGCCCCAGGTCCTTGAGCATCAGGTCGACGCCGAAACCGCCGGCATAACCCTTGGACGCCGGCGCATTTTCCATCACGCCCGGACACGGGTTGTACACTTCCAGCGCCCAGTTGCGGCCCGAGCTTTTCGCCATGATTTCCGACAGAACCTTGGGATCCATGCCGTTCGCCATGCCCAGCCGGATCGCTTCGCAGCTACCTATCATGAGTATCCCCAGCAGCATGTTGTTGCACATCTTGACGGTCTGGCCGCTGCCGTTGTCGCCGGCATGGAAGATCGCCTTGCCCATTTTTTCCAGGTAAGGCTTGGCAAGCGCAAAACCGTCAGCAGAACCGCCGACCATGAAGGTCAGCGTGCCGGCGGCAGCGCCGCCGGTGCCGCCCGAGACCGGCGCGTCGAGCATGGTGAAACCCTTGTCGCGCGCCGTTGCCGCTACCTTGCGGGCGGCGTCGGGAGCGATGGTCGAGCAGTCGATCAGCAATGTGCCCGGCGCCACCTGCGCCAGGATGCCGTTAGGACCAAGGTAGGCGCCCTCGACGTGGCGGCTGGCCGGCAGCATCGTGATGACGATCCTGGCTGCCGCCACCGCGGCCGACAGATCGCTGCCGGTGCTGCCGCCGCCGGCGACAAACTTGTCGACGCTGGCCGCCACCAGGTCATGGCCGCTGACCTTGCAGCCGGCTTTCACCAAGTTCAGCGCCATCGGCAAACCCATATTGCCGAGGCCGATAAAAACGATGTCGCTGCTCATGTCAAAATCTCCTGTGGTCCGTGGGATGATGCTTCATCATTTCATCGAAATCGTCGTGTTGATCTCGCCGCCGTCCGCGTCCGGCGCAAACCAGCGCGCGGTCACGGTCTTGGTCTGGGTCCAGAACTGCACCGCCTGCTTGCCGTTAGGGCCGAGGTCGCCCAGCTTGGAAGCGCGCGAACCGGTGAAGCTGAAGTAAGCCACCGGCACAGGGATCGGCACGTTGATGCCGACCTGGCCGACATCGATCTCGTTCTGGAACTTGCGTGCCGACCAGCCCGACGACGTGAAGATCGACGTGCCGTTGCCGTTCGGGTTGGCGTTGATGAAGGCAATCGCTTCATCCAGCGTTTCGAGTTCGACCACGCACATGGCCGGGCCGAATATCTCTTGCGTATAGATATCCATCTCGGCAGTCACGCCGGAAAAAATGGTGGGGCCGACAAAATTGCCGTCAGGGTAGCCTGCCACCTCGCAGTTACGGCCATCCAGCAACAGCTGCGCGCCCTGCTCCACGCCCGATCCGATCAGGCGTTCGGTGCGCGCCTTGGCGGCTTTCGACACCATCGGCCCGAGGTCCGCCTTGCGGTCGCTGCCCGGCCCGATCTTCAGGCCGCGCGAACGCTCGACGATTTCCGGCAACCAGGAACGCGCCTTGCCCACCAGCAGCACCATCGAATTCGCCATGCAGCGCTGGCCGGCAGCGCCGAACGCCGCGCCCAGCAGGTTGTTGATGGCCTGGTCCTTGTTGGCGTCGGGCAGCACGATGCAATGGTTCTTCGCGCCCATCATGCATTGCGCGCGCTTGCCGGCTTCGCTGGCGCGGCGATAGATATGGGTGCCGACGCTGGTCGAACCGATGAAGGAAATCGCCTTGATGTCGGGATGGTCGCACAGCATGTTGGCCACATCCGGGCCGCCGTGCACCACGTTCAATACGCCCGGCGGCAAGCCGGCCTGCTGCGCCAGTTCAACCAGGAACAGCGAGGATGAAGGATCTTGCTCGGACGGTTTCAGGATAAAGGTATTGCCGCAGGCAACCGCGACCGGGAACATGAAGCACGGCAGCATCACCGGGAAGTTGAACGCCGTGATGCCGGCGCCCACGCCCAGCGGCTGGTTGATGGTGTAGACATCCACGCCGGTAGCGGCATTCTCGGCCAGCTCGCCCAGCTGCAGCGAGGTGATGGAACAGGCATGCTCGACCACTTCCAGGCCGCGCATCACTTCGCCTTCGGCATCCGGCAAGGTCTTGCCATGCTCGCGCGTGATCAGCTCTGCCAGCGGCGCGATGTTTTCACGCAGCAGCTGCTGGAACTTGAGCATGATGCGCATGCGCTGCGCCAGCGAAGTGTTGCGCCAGCCGGCGAACGCCTGCTTGGCGTTGGCGACCGCATGGTCGACTTCGGCCTTGGTGGCGAACGGCACGCGCGCTACCACCTCCTGGGTCGCCGGATTGAGGACATCGCGCCATTCGGTGCTGGCCGACTGCACGGCTTTGCCGCCGATATGCAAAGGAACATTCGGAACGCTGGGAATATTGGTAGACATGATGGCTTCCTCGAACAATTGAAACAATAAAAAATGAACGGCGTCGCACCGCAGCGCGGGCGCCTTGCTGGTCTTACTTGACCAAGGGACAGGACGCGTCCATCGGCTTGAATGCCTGCTGCGCCGGGATAGTCGACAGCAGCTTGAGGTAATCCCAAGGCGCTTTCGATTCGGCCGGCGTTTTCACCTGGTACAGATACATGTCATGGATCACGCGGCCGTCCGGGCGGATGGAAGCGTTGCGCATGACGGCGTCCTGGATCGGGATCTCGCGCATTTTCTGGGTCACGATTTTCCAGTCGTGCGATTTGGTCGCGGCTGCTGCTTTCAGGTATTGATAGACGCTGGAATAGACGCCGGCGTGCACCATGGTCGGCTTGTTGCCTTTGTAAAGCGTTTCAAACCGCCTGGAGAAGGCGCGCGTTTCGTTGTCGAAATCCCAGTAGAAACCGTCGGTGTAGACCAGGCCCTGGGCATCGTTCAATCCCAGCGCATGCACGTCCGACAGGAATACCAGCAAGGCCGCCAGGCGCTGGTTTTTGGTGCCGATGCCGAACGAACGCGCCTGCTTGATCGCATTCACCGTGTCCTGGCCGCCGTTGGCCAGGCCGATCACCTGCGCCTTGGAACTCTGCGCCTGCAGCAGGAACGAGGACAGGTCGCTGGCGTTGAGCGGATGGCGGATCGAGCCGACCACGGTGCCGCCGAGGCGCTTGACGACATCGCCGGCATCCTTTTCCAGCGACTGGCCGAAGGCATAGTCGACGGTGACGAAGTACCACGATTTCTGTCCCATCCTGGTCAGTGCGGCGGCGGCTCCGGCTGCCTGCGAGTAGGTGTCGAACATCCAGTGGAAACCGTTGGGCGCGCATTCGGCGTTGGTCAGCACCCCGGTCGCCGGGCCGCTGTACATGGCGATGCCGCCCTTGTCGCGGATCAGGCGCTGCACTGCCAGCGCCACCGAGGAGTTGGTGAGGTCGGCGATGGCGTCGACCTTGTCGCGGTCTATCCATTCACGCGCCTTGGAGGCGCCGATGTCGGCCTTGTTCTGGTGGTCCGCGGTCAGCAGTTCGATTTTCATGCCCTTGCATTCGGCCTTCAGGCAATCGTCGATCGCCATCTTGGCCGCCACCACCGAACCGGGCCCGCCCATCGCCGAATACGGCCCCGACATGTCGGTCAGGATGCCGACCTTGTAGGTATCGCCTTCCTGGGCCAAAGCCTGGCCGCCGGCGAGCAAACCTGTTAATGAAAAGATCACGGCCGAACTGCATGCAAGCAGCTTATTGCGCCCCGCATTTATCCCCATCCTGGTCTCCTGTCTTTTAGCCGGCTCCGCCATGGCGGATCCTGGGCTGATTTTTATGAATTTCTATATAGGTATACTGCATGTGCATTATTATTGGGACAATAGACAATAATCCACAACAGCTTTGCATTTATGCAAAGCGAGGAGATGCAGGTGAAATCGACAAATGCCATGCTGGACTGGGATAACCTGCGCGTGTTCCTGGAGCTGACGCGCAGCCAGGGCCTGGTGGAGGCGGCAAAGAAACTCGGCATTGACCACTCGACCGTGTCGCGCCGCATGCGCCGCTTTGAAGAACAGGTCGGCAGCCAGCTGTTCGAGCGCAACAACCAGGGTTATACATTGACCGCGGAGGGCCATCGGCTGATCGAATATGCGGAGCGGGTCGAGAGCACGGTGTATGCCGCCGCGGAAGAACTGAGCGGCCACAACCGGCTGCTGTCGGGACAGGTCCGGCTCGGCGCTACCGAGGGATTCGGCACTTTTGTGCTGGCGCCGCACCTGGCGCATTTTTGCGCCCGGCATCCGCACATCACGGTCGACCTGCTGCCGGTGCCGCGCTTCGTCAACCTGTCCAAGCGCGAAGCCGATATCGGCGTCACCATCGAGCGTCCGCAGAGCGGCAATTACGTCGTCACCAAGCTGACCGACTATCTGCTCAAGCTGTACGCCACCCGCTCCTACCTGGAGACGCACGCGCCCATCAAGACCTTGCAGGACTTGAACAGCCATGCTTTCATCGGCTACGTCGACGACCTGGTGTTCAGCGAAGAACTGCGCTACAAAGACAACGTGGCGCCAGCCGCTTTCCGCGCGTTCCGCAGCACCAGCGTGATTGCCCAGTACACGGCGGCGCGCAGCGGCCAGGGGCTGGCGATCCTGCCCTGCTTCCTGGCGCAGCAAAGCGACGACCTGGTGCCGGTGCTGGACGGCCAGGCCGATATCCAGCGCGCATTCTGGCTGGTGGCCGCCACCGAAACCCGCAATGTGGCGCGGGTAGCCGCGCTGTGGCGTTACCTGCGGGAAGTGATCGAACCCAACCGGCCGTTCCTGATGGGGGAATCGCGGCACATGACCTACTCGGATACAATTGTCCCGGCCTGAATCGCTCCCCTGAATTGCTCCCTCAACTTGCATCCCGACTTTCCATGATTTTGACTGGCCCCGAACTCGCCCGCGCACTAGAGCAGGCCGAAGCGACACATTTGAGCCGGCAGGTGGCGGCCTGCCGAGAGTTTGGATACAAGGACGCGCGCGCCATCGCCATCGCCGGCGGCGTCGCCGCGCTCACCGATCCGGCTTTCGGACGCAAACTCAACCACGTCACAGGACTGGGCATGGGAGCGCCGGTGGACTCCGGCGAGCTGGCGCGGCTGGAAGCCGAGTACGCCGCCCATGGATTGGAGACGCAGGTCGATGCCTGTCCTCACGCTGACAGCAGCACGCTGGCGGTCCTGGCCGAGCGCGGCTATGCGGCCAACGCTTTCAGCAATACCTACGTGCGCCACCTGGCGCCGGCGGATGCCTATGCAGCGGCCGCCAGCGGGATAGAGGTAATCGCCGACAGGGTTCTGGTGGAAGCCACGTTTGCCGGCGACTCGGTGGCCGGATTTTCGGTGCAGGCGGTAAATCGCCCGCCCGTCTTGCTGGAGACGCTGGCGCGGATTGCCTTGCAACGAAGCGATACGCTGCTGTTCGCCGCGGCCGTGGACGGCAAGGTAGCCGGCACGGCCGGCATGAGCCTGATCGAGACGCCGGCGGGACTGCTGGCGCATTTGTATATCGCCAGCACGCTGCCGGCGTACAGAGGACGCGGAATCCAGCTTGCGCTGCTGCACGCGCGGCTGGCGGCGGCCCGCAACGCCGGCTGTACGCTGGCCAGCGTCACGGCGCGGCCGGCGAACACCAGCGCGCGCAACACCGAGCGCGCCGGCTTTAGCCTGGCTTACACCAAAACGACCTTCGCCAAGCGCCCTGCTTAAGCGCCGGATTCGTTGATTTCGACCGCGATGCCATCTTGCTGCACCGTGATCGCACCGGGCTCAAAGGTCTTGCCGTTGAGCCGCAGCTGGTCGCTGGTGAAGGTATAGATCGGGTAATTATTCAGCACCTGCTGCGCCACGACCGCGCCGATCTGGCTCAGCTGCGGCTTGTATTGGGCGGGCACGTTGCTGAAATCGATATTGTCGACAGTAGGATTGTCCAGCTGCACGGCGCGCGTGGCCCGGTCATACTTCAAGCCGCTGCTGAGCGTGATCGCGCCATTCAACGTCCCCGCCAGCAGCAGCGGGCTAAGCACGCTGACATGCACCCGCGTCAATACCCGGTTTTGGTCCGGGTTGAGCGTCAGGCGCGGGTTCTTCAGGCCGACATTGAACACTTCCGCATAACGCAGCTGCTGCGGGAACTTGCTGTCGATGGCAGTCTGCAGCTGCTTTTGCGAAAACGTGTATTCGTTGGACCAGATATTGTAGCCGGCCCAGGCGCCGACCGCGGCAGTCATGGCGCCAAGGGCCAGCATGGTCTTCACCAGTATGCGTCGTTTGGTATGCATTGTTTCCTGTCGCCTCCGGCCTGCCGTGCAAATAGTTGCCGCATGCCATCAGCCTTTGTGTTGCTCAAGCTTGTAGTATAGATGGATATCTTCAGGTGTAAGGCGATACAGCTCATCATGTTCCAACGCTCCAAGGCGTAGGGCGTCAATAGATTCTATGGTTTTCGTCAAATTTTTATGGGAACGAGATGAGGGTCGAAGCTTGATCCGTTCTTCGTCAAGATGTAAGCGATGCGCCGCATGTTTGATCGACATCATGCAGTATTCTCTTATCGCTATTCACGCCAATTCATTTGACATCCCGTACCCTGGTGAGGCATCACATGCGGCGTAATACGCTCCGCTATCACGCCCTACACGGGTAGTTTCGGCCATTTCTTTCATGCCACATCCGGTAACTTTTATCTTTTTGCCAGCCTCAACTCAGCGCCACCAATCCCAATTTTTCAATGAATACCAAAATTCATCGCCATACTTCAACGCTAGAGTCCCGCATATAAGTATAGAAAGCACTATCACAGCGGCAGCCCATCCAAACGACGACAGCACAAGCTCAAAGACGAGGAAAATTCCTAAAAAAATGCCAAATAGAGCACCGCAGCCAAAACGGGTTATTTTCTCTGATTCACTGAGTTCTTGGTCTTCATTAGTTTCCATAGTTGCCCACTAAGTCGTTCGATTTCTCGCTTTGTTTAAAACCGTGACATACAGGCTACAACCAGCTTCTGGGCGGCAGCGTACTGATGATGAGCGACCACTTCTGGTATAGAGACAAGAAGGTCCTGTTGCGATAGCAAAGAATCGACGTCAAGCATTTCACCAAAAATTCGAAGCATGCAACTCATTTCATTACCGTGCTTTAGAAGAAGCGGGAAGTGTAGTCTTTAACACTAAAAGATACCGGGGCAATTTGACATCTTGTTTTAACCGGCCTTCCATTCGTGTTTTAGGAGGGCGAAGCCGTATTCATCGGACCAGGCGCCCTTGAAGAAAATATTTTCCCGATAATGCGCTTCGCGCCGGAATCCTTGCTTCTCAAGGAGGCGCACCACGCTTGCATTCCGCGCATCCACGGTGGCGACAATCCGGTGTTTCTTCAGATCGTCAAACAACAAGCCGATAACCCTGGACAGGGCTTCGGTGGCGTAGCCCTGGCGTTGGCAGCTGGAATCGAAAGTCACGCCGAGCTCGGCTTGCCGGCCGCCGTCGAAGAAATGCACCGCTACGTCTCCCGCCAGCACCGCGTCTTCCTTGCGTTCTACTGCAATCTGAAACCAGGTCTCGTCGGCATCGAACGCCAGCTCGCGCTGCTGCTCAAGAAAAGCCGACGCGTCCGCCGCCGAGAACGACGACCAGCTCTGGTAGCGGGCTACCTCGGGTTGATTGCGGTAGCCTGAAAATGCCGGCAGGTCATGCTGGGTGAACCTTCTTAATATCAATCTCTCGGTGGTCAGCGGGAATATTTCCATGTGCAGGTTACGTCCTTAGATAGTCATTCTTTTTTGTTTTGCCCGGCCGAGGCGCCTGCCTGGACCGTCTGGCCCGAAAAAACCAAGGGCAAGCATCAAGGCTGGAAGAACTTGCGGAGTTTTTGCCGCATGTTTATACTTTCTCGTTCGTTTGCGATGAGAGCAATCCTTCCGCCAGGCGATAATGTGTTCCGTAACGCCGTTTCCGTCAATCCTGCCTTGGGCGCACCGCCTTGGCGCACCGCCTTGGCGCACCGCCTTGGCGCACCGCCTGGGCACAAAGACGAGCGGCACAACCTTGCCGATGGTGATGTCGTGCGTAAAATCATTTCCTGAAATCTTCCGCAACCTGCGGATTCGATCCGAATGCAAACCCGGCCATCGCAGCCCACCTCCGCGACGGCGATCACAACTGACGCATCAGCGATAAACATGCGCCTTGCCTGACACCGGCTTGTACCGGATCCCGTTACAGTTTTTGCAGCACAGGCGGCTGCGCGCCGCCTGAATTTAAAAAGAACCAAGTTATTCAAACGGCAATCCGGCCGGGCAGTCTTTGCCCGCCTGTCGATTTCGGCGACTTCCGTTCGACTAGGTATCGAGGCCCCCTGAATCTTGCGGCTCGATTACCCCCTCGTGCAAAGTCCATCATCCTTGGAAAGACCGACATGACCGAAAATCCTACCCATGCTGCAACCCGCGACCGCCGCGGCCTGGCCCTGATCGTGCTGTGCCTGGGCGTGCTGATGATCGTGCTCGACACTACCATCGTGAACGTGGCGCTGCCGTCCATCAAGACTGACCTGAAGTTCTCCGACACCTCGCTGGCCTGGGTGGTGAACGCCTACATGCTGACTTTCGGCGGTTTCCTGCTGCTCGGCGGCCGGCTCGGCGACCTGTACGGGCACCGGCGCCTGTTCCTGATCGGCATCGCATTGTTTACCCTGGCCTCGCTGGCTTGCGGCCTCTCCACCACCCAGGGTTTCCTGCTGGCGGCGCGCGCCGTGCAAGGGCTGGCCGGCGCCGTGGTGACGTCGGTAGCGCTGTCGCTGATCATGGACTTGTTCACCGAGCCGGCCGAACGGGCCAAGGCGATGGGAGTCTACGGTTTCGTCTGCGCCGGCGGCGGCAGCCTGGGCGCGATGCTGGGCGGCCTGCTGACCGACACCCTGAGCTGGCACTGGATTTTCCTGGTCAACCTGCCGATCGGCATCGCCGTCATTGCCCTGTCATTGCGGCTGCTGCCGGCCGTGCATAGCCAGGCGCAATCGAAGCACCTGGACGTGTTCGGCGCGGTTACCGTCACCGCCGCGCTGATGCTCGCCGTGTATGCCATCGTCAACGGCAACGAAGCCGGCTGGGCCTCGCCGCGCACGCTGGGCCAGCTCGCGGTTGCTGCGGTACTGCTGGCGGCTTTCCTGGTGATCGAAACGCGGGTGCGGGTGCCGCTGATGCCGCTGCGCCTGTTCCAGCTGCGTAATGTGGCGGTCGCCAATGTGGTGGGCGTGCTGTGGGCGGCGGCGATGTTCGCCTGGTTCTTCCTGTCCGCGCTATACCTGCAGCTGGTGCTCGGCTACAAGCCGTTGCAGGTCGGGCTGGCTTTCCTGCCGGCCAACCTGATCATGGCCGTCTTTTCCCTCGGCATCTCGGCCAGGCTGGTGATGCGCTTCGGCATCCGGCGGCCGCTGGCGGTGGGCTTGCTGCTGGCGACCTGCGGCCTGCTGCTGTTCGCGCGCGCCCCGGTCGACGGCCACTTCGTCGCTGATGTATTGCCGGGCATGGTGCTGCTCGGCCTGGGCGCCGGAGTTGCCTTCAATCCGGTGCTGCTGGCGGCCATGAGCGACGTTGCGCCATCCGAATCGGGGCTGGCCTCGGGCGTGGTCAACACCTCGTTCATGATGGGCGGCGCGCTTGGCCTCGCAGTGCTGGCCAGCCTGGCGGCCTTGCATACCGAGCACCTGCTGGCGACCGGCAACGAGCCGGTGGGTGCGCTCAACAGCGGCTACCAGGCTGCGTTCCTGGTCGGCGCCTGTTTCGCCGGCCTGGGCGCCGGTCTGGGCGCCCTGCTCTTGCGCACCAAAACCATGGAGAACGCCGTGCCCGCATGACGCTCCGCCGTATCGATCTGTGAAACGCCGCGGCTCCGGCGTTTCCTACTTGCCGGGATAAACCTATGTTTGAGAAAGAAACAGACGCAGCACCTGTCAGCGAAACCGAGTACCGCCAGCTGGTGGCGGAATTCGACCTCCTGTGGAACCGCGCGACGACGCCGCAGGAGCAATCGCGCATGGAGAACCTGATCAAACTGATCGACGCCTTCGAGAACGGCCTCCGCCAAAATTAATTTTCCATTCAGGATTAGAATGCACGGCAAGGCACACCTGCACTTATTACGATCGAACGGCTCATGCAAAATATCATTTCTGTAGCAAACGTCTCGAAAACCTACGCTTCCGGCCACCGTGCCCTCAACAACGTCAACCTGGAGATCCGCCGCGGCGAGATCCTGGCGCTGCTGGGTCCGAACGGCGCCGGCAAGACCACCCTGATCAGCTGCATCTGCGGCATCCTCAACATCTCCGAGGGCTCGGTGCGGGTCGACGGCCACGACATCGGTGCCGATTTCCGCGCGGCCCGCTCCCTGATCGGCCTGGTGCCGCAGGAACTGACCACCGACGCCTTCGAAACGGTGTGGGCGACGGTGTCCTTCAGCCGCGGCCTGTTCGGCAAGCGGGCCAATCCCGCCCATATCGAAAAAGTGCTCAAGGATTTGTCCCTGTGGGACAAGAAGGACAACAAGATCATGACCTTGTCCGGCGGCATGAAGCGCCGGGTGCTGATCGCCAAGGCGCTGTCGCACGAACCGCAGATCCTGTTCCTCGACGAGCCGACCGCCGGCGTCGACGTCAACCTGCGCCACGACATGTGGCAGCTGGTGCGTTCGCTGCGGGAAAGCGGGGTCACCATCATCCTGACCACCCATTACATCGAGGAGGCGGAAGACATGGCCGACCGCATCGGGGTGATCAACAAGGGCGAGATCATCCTCATCGAGGACAAGAAAGAACTGATGCACAAGCTCGGCAAGAAGCTGCTGACGCTGCAGCTGGAGCAGCCGCTGGCGCAGGTTCCGCCCGAACTTGCAGCCTACCAGCTGAGCCTGTCCAGCGACGGCGGCCAGCTGGTCTATACCTATGAGAACGACGGCGAACGGGTGACCATCATTTCGCTGCTCAACGCCCTCAGCGCCCAAGGCATCCAGTTCAAGGATATCCAGACCACGCAAAGTTCCCTAGAGAATATTTTCGTCAACCTGATCAAGGACGGACAATGAATTTCCATGCAATCCGCGCCATCTACAAGTTCGAAATGGCGCGCACCTGGCGTACCCTGCTGCAAAGCATCATCGCCCCAGTGATTTCGACATCGCTGTATTTCGTCGTGTTCGGCGCCGCCATCGGCTCGCGCATCGCCCAGGTCGACGGCGTCAGCTACGGCGCCTTCATCGTGCCGGGGCTGGTGATGCTGTCGCTGCTCACGCAAAGCATCTCGAACGCCTCGTTCGGCATCTACTTCCCCAAATTCACCGGCACCATCTACGAGCTGCTGTCGGCGCCGGTTTCCTACCGCGAGATCGTGATCAGCTACGTCGGCGCCGCCGCCAGCAAGTCGATACTGCTCGGCCTGATCATCCTGGCCACGGCAGGATTGTTCGTTCCGCTGCATATCGAACATCCGCTCTGGATGATCCTGTTCCTGCTGCTGACCGCCATCACCTTCAGCCTGTTCGGCTTCATCATCGGCATCTGGGCCGACAATTTCGAAAAACTGCAGCTGGTGCCGCTGCTGATCATCACGCCGCTGACTTTCCTCGGCGGCAGCTTTTACTCGATCAAGATGCTGCCGCCGGTGTGGCACACGATCAGCCTGTTCAACCCGGTGGTCTACCTGATCAGCGGCTTCCGCTGGAGCTTCTACGGTACCGCGGACGTGAACATCACGATCAGCCTGGCGATGACGGTGATGTTCCTGGCGGTGTTCCTGGCGATCGTGGCCTGGATCTTCAAGACCGGGTACCGGCTCAAATCCTGAGGAGCACGATAGCTCATGCAACCCCAGGCTCCCGTCGCCGCCGGCCGCGCATCGGCCCTTAGCCTGCGTCCCGCGCAGATGGCCGACGTGCCGGTGCTGGAAGCGCTGATTGCCCGCTCCGGCATCGGCCTCAGCGCTGGCTTCTATTCGGATGCGCAGGCGGCAGCCGTCACGCGTCATGTGTTTGGCGTAGACACGCAGCTGATCGCCGACCAGACCTATTTCGTGATCGAGGATGCCGGCAAGGCCGTGGCCTGCGGCGGCTGGAGCAAGCGGCGCACCCTGTTCGGCGGCGACCGGGCGAAGAGCGGCGCGGATCCCCTGCTCGATCCGTCGCGCGAAGCCGCCCGCATACGGGCTTTTTTTGTCGATCCCGGCATGGAGCGCCGCGGCCTCGGCAGCCGGCTGATGCGGCATTGCGCCAGTGAGGCGCTGCGCAACGGCTTCAGCACGCTGGAACTGGTCGCCACGCTGCCTGGCGAACCGCTGTACCTGGCGTCCGGCTTCGCCGTCATCGAAAGGTTCGCGCTCGACCTGCCAGGCGGCATCCAGGTGCCGGTGACGCGGATGAGGAAAAACATCGGGCCGGACCAAACCCCGGCGCCATGACTGGACAGCCTATGCACGGCAAGCACTCACATCTCCAGCTGTCCCTGTACCTGATCGCGGCGGCGGTCCTGCTGGTGGGATTATTGTCCGCCGGCCTGATCTATCGTACCGCCGCTGAACGGGAAAGCGCCGCCCTCAGCTACCAGGTGGTGGGCGGAGGCGTTTATGCCGTCGATCCGGGCGATTCCAAGGCTTACCGCCGCGACATCGAACTGTATGGCGGGACCTCGGGAAGATTGATCGCCGACTTCAACCGCTGGCTGTCCAGCCTGTGGCATGGAAAACGGCTGGCGTATGTACTGGCTGTCTTTTCTGCTGGAATAGCCTATATCTGTTTCTCGGTCGCGCGCGACCAGATGCCCGATACGCCACGGGACAAGGACGGCTGAGGCGCCAGCGAACTGTCCGGCGCGCCCCGATCCCGCTTATAATCTGCCGCTGCGGATCAAATCCGCCCCGCTGCGCCGGGTTATGATGCGTTGTCATTTCTACAGGATGTATTTCCATGCACACTCTATCCCCCCCATCCAGCGCCAGGGGTTGGTCGTTCTGGTGGAAACCGGCATTGTTCCTGCTGGTTGCCGTGGTCGGCCTGTACTACGTCAAATGGTCGCCCTACTACCTCAAATCGTTCCTGGCCGCCGACAAGCACAGCATCGGCGCCTCGATCCTCGACGATAAGCAAGGCGCACCCATCGCCGCCGCGCTGGCCTACGCCAAGGTGTATTTCCTGGCGATCTGGAAAGCCGCAGTGTTGGCGGTGATCCTGGGTTCGCTGCTGCAGGTGCTGATCCCGCGCGACTGGCTGCTGCGCCTGTTCGGCCGCGCCGGCTTCGGCTCGGTGCTGCGCGGCGGCCTGTTCGCCTTGCCCGGCATGATGTGTTCCTGCTGCGCCGCTCCGGTAGTGGCGGGCATGCGCCGCCAGCAGGTCTCGGTGGGAGCGGCGCTGGCCTTCTGGATCGCCAATCCGGTGCTGAACCCGGCGACGCTGGTGTTCATGGGTTTTGTGCTGGGCTGGGGCTTCACCGCCCTGCGCCTGGTAGCCGGCCTGGTGCTGGTGCTGGGCGTGTCGATGATCGCGCAGCGCATTTCCCGCCCCGAAGAAATCCCGGCGGCGGCGGCAGAGGCGGTAATCGAAGCCAGTGCACCTGCGCGTGCAGATTTCCTGGGACGCTGGGCCCGCACCATCTGGCAACTGTTCTGGAGCACGATCCCGGTGTATGTGCTGGCGGTGCTGGTGCTGGGCGCGGCGCGGGTCTGGCTGTTTCCGCATGTCGACGGCGCGATGGGCAACAGCTTGCTGTGGCTGGTGCCGCTGGCCATCGCCGGCACCCTGTTCGTGATCCCGACCGCGGCTGAAATCCCTATCGTGCAGACCATGATGTCGCTGGGCCTCGGCACCGCGCCGGCAGTAGCGCTGCTGATGACCCTGCCGAGCATCAGCCTGCCGTCGCTGCTGATGCTGCGCAAGGATTTCGATGCCAGGGTGCTGGTGGCGGTAGCCTTGCTGACCATGCTGGTCGGCGTGATCAGCGGACTGGTTGGCGCTGCACTGCTGTAAGCGCCGCGGCGCCGGCCAAGGCGACCAGCGCATCCTGATCCGACTGCATGCCGGACACGCCTATGCCGCCGGCCACGGCGCCGTTGCACAGCAGCGGCAGACCGCCCTCGAGCGGCATCAGGTTATCCATCGCCAGCAGCCGCAGATGGCTGCCGCCTTGTCCCAGCGCCTCCTGGAAAACAGCCGTAGGCCGGCGGAAAGCCACCGCGGTTTCGGCTTTCTGCAGGCTGACCCTGATGCTGCCTAGCTGGGCTTGGTCCATGCGATGCAAAAGCAGCAGCTGGCAGGCGCTGTCCACCACCGCGATCACCATCGGCCAGCCACGCTCGCGGGCATAATCCTCCGCCGCCTGCGCCACCGCCTTCGCGTCCGCCAGCATCAGCGGCGGGCCATACTGCACGACAGAATCCACACGATCAGCTGCCATATCTTTCTCCTTAAAACGATGGATGGAGTATAGGCTTTCCGAATTTGATTGATAATGACCATAATCGGATAATCACTTTCATATTTTCAATGAAAATCACCTCGATCCAGGATTACGCCGCTTTTGTCGCCGTGGTCGACGAAGGCAGCCTGACGGCCGCTGCCAGGCGCCTCGGACGCTCTGTGCAGGCTGTCAGCATCTCCTTGAAGAGCCTGGAAGACGAGCTGGGACTGACGCTGGTGACGCGCAGCACGCGCCGCTGCGACCCGACGCCGGCCGGCTTGACATTTGCATCGCGCCTGCGCACCGTGCTGGCCGACATCAGCGACGCCCATGCCGAAGTGCAGGACGATGCCGCGCAACTTAGCGGCCCGGTCAGGATCGGCGCGTCAACATTGTTCGGCCCCGATTTCCTGATGCCGGTGCTGGCCGGTTTCATCGAGCGGCAACCCGGAATCGCCATCGAACTGGCGTTGTCGGACCGGCATGTCGATCTTGCAAAGGAAGGCCTGGACCTGGCCATCAGGATCGGCCACCTCAAGCAGCCGGACCTGAAAGCCAGGAAATTCGGCGTGCTGCGCCGGGTAGTTGCCGGCGCTCCCGGCTACTTGGCGCGCCGCGGCCGCCCCGGCAAGCCCGGCGATTTGCTGCAACATGACTGCATTCTGCGGCGCAATGCCCAGCAACAGGAAAGCTGGGCCTTCAGCTCTGGCAGCGTCATGGTGCGCGGCAGGTTCAGTTCCGACAGCGCGCTGGCGCGGCATCGCGCGGCGACGCTCGGCCTGGGCCTGTGCATGGCCCCGCTGTGGCAAATCGGCAGCCTGGTTGACAGCGGCCAGCTGGAACTGGTGTTGGACGATTTCGCAATGCCCGGCTTGCCGATCCATATCGTGTGGCCGCAAGGCCGAATCCCGCGCCGGGTGCGCGCGGTCATCGACCTGCTGGTCGCGCGCCTGTCCGTGGCCGGGCTTTAGCAGGCAGCCAATCCCGCTGGCGTGGATATCTATTTTTTAGCCGACTCTTTCAATAGCTCAGCCAGATAGGATTGCCACACGGCTGCGCGCGTATGCGTACCGTGGCCGTAGGTTTTATCGCTGATGGGGATCAATACGTAACGGCCGTTCTTGATTTTTTTGACCTGCGCTTCGGCGATGTTGGTTTCCGGCGGGTTGATGAAATCATCGGCGGAGTTGATCCACATGAGCGGCGCCGTGATCTTGTCCAGGCTGGCGGACGGATCGTAGTTGCGCGATGCGCTGACCTGGTATAGCAAATCGTTGGCGTCGAGCGTGGCCAGGTCTTTTTTCACATGCTCGGTAACGTAGGCATCCGCGGCGTCGCGCGTCGGATAATCTTTTTGCTGCTGGTGCGGCGCGCTGCCGGCGATCAGCAGCAAGTCTGCCGCGGTGCGCAAGCCCTGCTGCGGCTGGGTCTTGTAATCGCCGCCCTGCCACGCCGGATCGCTGGTGATGCCATCGATCAGCATCTTGCGCCAGGCGCGGTTGCGGCCGGCGATCGGCACCGGCTGGCAAGCCAGCGGCATCAGCGCATCCATGAACGCGGGATAGGTTTCGCCCCACACAAAAGAATGCATGCAACCCATCGAGGTTCCCATCACCAGCCGCAAATGATCCACGCCCAGGCCTTGCGTGACCAAGGCATATTGCGCGGCGACCATGTCGTCATAATCGTATTTGGGAAAACGCGCATGCAAGCCGTCGCTGGGTTTTGAGGATTTTCCATGGCCGATGCCGTCGGGCAGGATGACGTACATCTTGGCCGGATCGAGCAAGCCGCCCGGGGCAAACAAGACGTCGGCGAATTGCGGCCGCAAGAATTGATGGCCATCGCCGCCGGTGCCGTGCATGACGATCACCGCATTGCTCACATGGCCGTCCGCATCGCGTTTTGGCGCTCCCAGCGTGGTGTAGTGCAGCTTCAGCGCGGGCAGCGTTTCACCGGAACGGAACTTGAAATCGCGTATGACAAAATCCCCTTCCTTGGTCGCCGGCGCCGGCGCGGATTGCGCTAGCGCCGCGGAGCCGCTGGTACAGAGGACTAAGGTAAAAGCGCAGGCGGCCGCACATTTGGAAAGAAAACGGGTCATGGTTGGTCTCGATGTCTTGGTTAATGGAATGGTTGTTACGTTAATCAAGCAACAGTGCAGTGTCAAACTGGCGGGTTATTGTCGCCGACGCCATTGAATATGCTGTTGACGTTGGACAAATTTAGACAAATAAGTAAAAATTGCTCGCATCATCCAATCAAAGACAACAATTGCCTCCATGGACAGACTTGAAGCAATGCGTCTCTTCACCCATATCGTCGACCTGGGCAGTTTCACCAAAGCGGCCGGTGTGCTGGAAATCCCTCGCGCCACCGCCACCCACGCCATGAAGGAACTGGAACGGCGGCTGGGAGCGCGGCTGCTGGAGCGGACCACGCGCAACGTCAAGCCGACCCTGGACGGCCGCGCATTCTATGAGCGCTGCTGCCGGATCCTGGCCGACGTCGAAGACGCCGAAGCCTCGCTCGACACCAGCGCGGCCAACCCCGGCGGCGTGCTGCGCCTGGGCCTGCACGGCACCCACGCTACCCAGATCATCCTGCCGCGGCTAGCCGAATTCCGTGAACGTTATCCGCGCCTGAACATAGCGATCAGCAGCGGCGACCGGCTGGTCGACCTGGTGGGCGAAGGCATCGACTGCGTGGTGCGGGTCGGCGTGCCCAAGGATTCCTCGCTGATCGCAAGGCGGCTGGCTTCGCTGCCGGAGGTCATCTGCGCCAGCCCGGATTACCTGGAGCGCTGGGGCACTCCCCTGGTGCCGGAAGACCTGGCGGCACACCAGGCGGTCGGCTTTTTCACGCGCAACCACAATATCCAGTATCCATTCACTCTCATGCGTGACGGCCAGGTAGAAGAATACAAGGCCGGCAGCTGGATAGCAGTCGACAACGCCGACAGCTACGCGCAATGCGCGCTGCTGGGATTCGGCCTGATCCAGGTGCCGCGCTTCCGGGTCGAGCAATACCTGCGGAGCGGCCGGCTGGTGGCGGTGCTGAGCGACCGCACCTGCCCCGAGCTGCCGGTGCTGGCGCTGTATCCGTCCCATCACCAGCTGTCGCCCCGGGTCAAGGTGTTTGTCGACTGGGTGGTGCAGGTGTATGCCGAATATTTTGCCGGCCAGGCTTAGGGTCTGATAACCGGCAGGCAGTATACTGTCTCACTTTTAACATTTTGCCTTACCTGAAAGACAACACCATGAGCACCTTGCCCGCATGTCCCCAATGCAATTCCGAATTCACCTACGAAGACGGCGGCCTCTACATCTGTCCTGAATGCGCCCATGAATGGTCGGCGCAGGCTGCGGCCGAGTCCGGCGCAGACGGCGCCAAGGTGTATCGCGATGCGGTCGGCAACGTCTTGCAGGACGGCGACACGGTGACGGTGATCAAGGACCTGAAACTGAAAGGCTCGGGCGGCGTGGTCAAGGTCGGCACCAAGGTGAAGAATATCCGCCTGGTGGACAGCGACCATGACATCGACTGCAAGATCGACGGCTTCGGCGCCATGAGCCTGAAATCGGAGTTCGTCAAGAAGGTGTAATGTGTGCGGGGGCGCAGGCTCCTGTAAAAATGCGGTTTCCGAGTTGCCCGACCAAGTGCGTCCCATATAGACACCATGCCGAGACACAATCCAGCACTGCACCGCATACAAAAAGCGCCGATGACCGCACAACGCCTGCGGCTCCTGATCACCGGCGCGGTCGTGGCCATCGCCGTGCTGGGCTGGGCCCTGGTGACCATCCTCAAGCCGGCCACCCAGCGCACGATTGTCATCACCGCCGGCGCCGACAAAGGCATCTACAACGGCTTCGCCGAACGCTATGCGCCGCTCCTGAAGCGCGAAGGCATCACGCTGGATATCCGCAGCTCTTCCGGCTCGGTGGAAAACTACCAGCGGCTGAAAGATCCCGAGAGCGAATACGAAGTCGGCTTCATCCAGTCCGGCACCACCACCCCGTCTGAGAACGACCAGCTGCAAACCATCGCCGCCATCTCATACGAGCCGATCTGGGTGTTTTACCGCGGCGACGCCATCGTCAACCGCCTGGCGCAATTGAAGGGCAAGCGGATTTCCATCGGCGTTCCCGGCAGCGGCCTGCTGAAAGTCTCGCGCACCCTGCTCGGCCACAGCGGCATCAGCGCCGACAACGCCAAACTGCTGGAAATGGACGCCTACCAGGCTTACCAGAACCTTGAAAACGGCCAGCTGGACGCCGCCTTCTTTATCGGCAGGCCAGATGCAGCCATGCAGCAGATGCTGCTCAACAGCGACCTGAAGCTGATGAGCTTCGCCCAGGCTGACGCCCTGGTGCTGAAATTCCCTTCGCTCTCCAAGATCATCTTCCCGCGCGCCTCGACCAGCGTCGCCAACGACCTGCCGCAGGCCGACGTCACCTTGCTGGCCGCGACCGCGCTGCTGGTGTCCAAGGACACCTTGCATCCGGCGCTGGTCTACCTGCTGCTGGAAGCCGCCAATACGGCCCACGCCCGCGAAGACTATTTCACCCCGCGCGGCACCTTCCCCAACCTCAATACCGACGATTTCCCGATTTCCGACGAAAGCACGCGCTATTTCAAATCCGGCCGCCCCTTCCTGCAACGCTACCTGCCGTTCTGGCTAGCCAGCTTCATCGAGCGGCGCCTGCTGATCCTGCTGCCCTTCATGGCGCTGCTGTTCGGCCTGCTGCAGGCGCTGCCGCGCATGGTTGAAGCGCGCATGAAAAACCGGCTGGTGGTCTGGTACCGCGAGATCAAGTCGCTGGAAGATGAAATCTGGAGCACCAGGCAACCCGGCAAAGAACAAATTGCGCAGTGGCGCGACGATATCGAAAACATCGATGCGAACGCTAGCCAGATACGCATTCCGCAGCGGTATTTCCAGGACGTCTATGCCCTCAAGCAGGCGATCGGGGTGGTGCGGGAACGGATTGTCCAGGTGGCTCAGAAAGTTGAGCAGTGAATTTAACCGCTAAAAACAACCGCTATGTACAGGAGGCAGTCATGGAGATGAAACGCATCAATGCCGGCAAACTGCGTGCTATCGGATATGACCCGCGAGAGCGTACGCTGCGGGTTGAGTTCGAAGATGGGAGCGCAATAGATTATTCAGGCGTTGGAAACGAGGTCTGGCGCCGGCTGTCGACATCGGGTTCGGCCTGGAGCTATTACCGCGATAACATAGAAGAAGAATTCACAAGCCGTCGCGGTGTCGCGCGCACCGAAAAGAAACCGAATCCCCTTGACGATCTGTTCAAACCGCCCGGTGATGATGCGGAATAGGGGCGAATTGGGTCTATTGTGACTGGCTCAGTTCGGCCAGGATGAGATATTCAAATAACCGGCCAACCTGATGTTGCTTTGCCAACTCCAATGTGGCAGCATGGGGCACACTATTTTTTTAAGAATCCGGCCAATGAAGATGGTTTTCGTTGCACTTACACGAAGCGGTCTCGACGAAGCTATCGCGTTAAATGAACGCACGGGTGGAGCGATATGGTGTGGATGTGACGTTATCACCGAACACGAATTTTCTAGTCTCGCTGGTCGAAATGTGACGCGGTTCAATTTTGCATTGATTGGCGCCGGCGATGAAACATTTTCCGATGCTTTGGCCACCATTGCAGAGCATCATCCAAAAGAGAGAATTTGGATTGAAAGTGTTTTTCAGCTCTAGCAGTGAAATGAAGCGAGACACGAGAAATGCACCATCACTCAGTTAGTCTATTCCGACGAAAATTTAATAGGTCCTCAGACTTAATTAATTCAAATATGAATGTCCGAGATGCATAAAAGATCAATATTCGTTTTTTGTGCACTGATTGTGGCGCAAAACTGTTTTGCGCTTACTGTCGACGAATTGAAGCGCGGCCTTGATCAAGCACGCGCCAGTAAAGTCTCTACTACAGCGCTCGCCACATACGTAACCGGATACGTTCATGGAAGTGCTGAATATGGACGTACGCTGGGGCTGGTCTGTGACGAATCGGGGCTTCGCTCAACTGAGGACGAATTGCTAGCGGTACTCACCTACGTCGACGCTCATCCGGAGGAATGGCCTGACGGTGCGCAATTGCTGATAAACCGCGCATTAATGTCGCCCAAATGCCAACACTGACACCTGATGCGAGGTGTGGATCAAATTTTGATCAGCCGACCAGACGATTGGCTGGAACCGGCGGCGGACATTCGTGTCCGCCATCAATTAGGCGCTCTATATGTTCCCTGTCATGAACAACACGAAGTGGGCAGAACTGCGATTCGGCATGAGCGGGCTCGACACGCTATCACCGCAGTTTCGTGTACGCAATTGTGCACAGTGGATACGTCAGTGCGTGGGATGGGGAGTGGTTCCACCACTTCTATGGACACCACGAAGAGGATGAGTGGGTTGAGATTTCCGTGACGTCCGCGGCCCAGCGTGAGGCTGTTCTGCGGGTGCTCCGCTCAGTGCATGTGCCTGGCGTCATAACAGAGGCAGGATTCAAAATCTTCGGCTACGTACCTCTTGGAACGCATGTCGAATATCTATAGTCCACGACGGCACTCGCCCATGATCGGCCGATGCAATTGACCGCCATTCAACAACAATGATCACCTGTGATTTGTTGCGCATTTACCTTCATCTATGTGACATCATCTCTATTGGACAACGTATAGAAAAAATATGGACTGGGAACCAATTTCAGAAGCATCACTATGGGACAAAATCAACGCCGCCGAAACTCGCATGAATCCACAGCAAGCGAGATTGTGGGAAGCTATACGTATCGCGCCACATAAGTGGGAAGAAGAATCCTACGGAAAGCTTGGCAGCGGATTCTGGATAGTCGCTATTATCGGCGCTACGGTGATTTGGTACAACGATATTGAAGACGGGTTTAATCGTTCTCGTTACACCAGTTTTGGCACGATAGATGAATATTGGTGCAACCAAGATGAACTTGAGATGGCGCTGCAGTACGTACTTAATTTCATCGAAACTGGCCAAGAAACGGGACCAAGGATAGGTTCCCCAATGCTTGGCAAATGGTCGCGCTAATTAAGCCTGCAATCAGCCAGTAGTTATTGTTCATTCTTTGTTTGGTCATTTATCGAGTATGACATTTTTGAATATGCCACCACGTTGAGAATACATCGATGCTAAGAATTGAATTTGAGGAGCCGACTGAGTCAGTCTGTAATTGCTGCCAAAGTACGACAGTCAGACTGACACGATTTGTATACAAAGATGACGATGCGTTCGCAGTCTACTATGCACAATATACGCATGGGCACAGCGAGAAGCGTCTCAGCGGCATTATCAGCTTAGGCGAGTGGGGCAGCGACGAGGTCGGCCCTGAAGCCAGGTTGGCGTTCCCATTCCAGATTTGGGTGAATGACGACGATTTCCAAGTTGGCTTGGTTGATGCGGTAGGCTCCCCCTGGAGCCACGTGACCTTCTTAGGCCGGATACTTGACCGCAAAGAAGCGCTGGCACATAAGTGGATTAATGACGTATTCCACATCACTGACCATATGGTTCAGGATGATAAAGAAATCGTGGAGTACCTCAGTTAATATCGGCCAATTTTGGTAGTTATGAAGGCGACGCCGACTTGCTTGCTCGTAGTGCGTTGGATGTGAACACGAGCTATTCGGCCGAGTTCGGCCAGAATCTGCCAGTCGAAAGTCTGCTCCAAAGCTGACATTGGTGTCGCTGATATTGGAAAACTTCCGCGTAAAATTGACATTTTTCGTGGCATTACTAAGGCGCAGATGTACCGTATTATTAAATTCATTGGCTGGTATATCGCACTCTCAGTTGCAGCAATATTGGGAATGCTAGTTCTTGCATTTCCTGACTATCCGAATACGCAATCTGGCTGGTTGTGGTTTTTTGTTTTGGCACTGCCTGTAACACTTGTCGGTGACTTGATAGGGGAATTCACTTTTAGAAATCGCGTAGCGCAAGCCATTTTGGAAAAATCACAAGGCAAGGCGTTCTCGTCACTGCGCATCCTATACGGACTTATTGCGATGCTAATATTGTTCGGCATAGTTTGGACGCTTGCGATGCATTTCGGCGTGAATAAAGTGTGATTTTTTACTCCCTTAAATAGTCGGCACCCGGCCGAGGCCGTGTAAAAACGCTGAATCCATCAAGGGAGCCGAGATCCACGTCATTTTAACGCGACATTGTTGATAATAGAGAGCCCTGCAAACGCGGCGGCTATTTCCCTTGGCTGAGGAAATAGCCGTCTCCAAACATATCTCTTGACGCTAAAAGCGCCTATGCGCTCATCACCTTTATCAAGGTTCCCACGCCCAGCACGTTGATCATCCGCTTCATGTTGTAAGCCAGGACATGCAAGCTCATCTCGGTGCTCACTCGAGCCTTGGTTTTGGTGAGGAAGTGCGTAGCGCCCATCCATGCCTTGATGGTGCCGAATGGATGCTCAACCGTTTGCCGGCGTATTCGCATCGCCTTCGGCGTTCGTTCCAACCGCTCCTGCATGGCCTCCAGTACAGACTCATGCTCCCATCGTGTCACGCGTCGTTGAGGACTTGGCGTGCATGCGGATTTGAGTGAGCACTGCTGGCAATTCGAGCTCCAATAGCGGTGCAAATTCAAGCCTTTCTCTTTGCTCTTGAAACGCCAGATCAATCGCTCTCCGGCGGGACACTGATATTCATTGGCGCGTGCGTCGTAAATAAAATCCGCTTTGCCAAACCGACCTTCAGCAGAGGCATTGGAGGTCAGGTTCTTCGGGACGATCACGTTGATGCCGGCTTGTGTGCACGCCAGGATCTCTTCTCCTTTGAAGTAACCACGATCAGCAACTACGGTCAGCGATGCGGTGCCAATCGCTTCTTGCGCTTGCCGGCTCATCGAGTGCAGTTGATCCCTGTCGCTCCCGATGTTGGTCACCTCGTGCGCCACAATCAGATGATGCTTTGCGTCGACCACCGTTTGTACGTTGTAGCCAACGACGCCTGTACCACGCGTCTTCATCGACCGTGCATCAGGATCGGTTTGGGAGACCTGTTGATCCGGCGTCTTCTGGAGTTTTAATTGGATGTCTTCAAGCTCTCGCATCTGCGCCTTGAGCGCTGCGATATTCTCATGCAGTCGAGCTGTCGTGAGTTGCTTGCGGTCCGGCTCTTGGCGATCCGCCGTGTCGAGGGCTGTCAGATAGCGATCGATGCTCGCTGCGATCTCTTCCATGCGCCGTTGCAGCTTGGCGCTGGTGAAGTTGCGGTCGCGGTTGTTGACGGCTTTGAATTTGCTGCCGTCAATAGCGACCAGCGCTTCAGAGAACAGGCCAAGTCGCTGACACAGCACGACGAACTGCTTGCATACATTGGAGATGGCACGGCCGTTGTCTTTGCGGAAGTTGGCGATAGTCTTGAAGTCTGGCGTCAAATGCCCTGTCAACCACATCAGTTCAACGTTACGCTGCGCCTCTCGTTCCAGGCGACGGCTTGATTGGAGTCGATTGAGATAGCCGTAGATGTAAATCTTGAGAAGAACCGATGGGTGATAGGCCGGGCGTCCTGTTTGTGCAGGCATTGTTCCTTCGAAACCCATTTGCACCAGGTCCAGTTCATCGACGAAAACATCGACTACCCGCACTGGGTTGCTATCGGCAACGTAGTCGTCCAGTTGCTCGGGAAGCAAAATGCGTTGACTGCGATCCCGCCCTTCAATGAAGCGTTTCATAGGTGTACCTCGAACAGAGTCATCTGTTCGTGTGACATGGATCGCCGCAAATCGTTTACTTCCGATTAGAATTAGCGCTCGACAGCGTTTTTACACAGCCTCGGCCATGAGCGAACATTCCGTGGTTGAACAGGATTTTCCTTGAGCGCCCGACCGTAAGCCTCCAAAACAGACGTTGGGTACTTTCATATAGACACTTATGAGGATCCATATGATTCAAATGAAGCAACCCAAAGACGCACCTCACGCGTTTCAAACCGCCTGGAACAATCACGACATGCAATCCTTCGGAGCACTGTTCCATGAGGATGCGACGTTCGTGAATCGGTTCGGGCACTATGTGCGCGGTGTCGATGAGATCGTCAAGCTGCATGCGCCCATCCACGCAACCATCTACAGCGATTCGATGCTTGAGAACGAGCTAATCGATGTAGTCGCTATCAGCGACGACGCGGCAGTCGTGCACTTCTGGAGCCGCCTCACGGTCGGAGCGGCTCATCCGGCGGGGTCACACGTTGTCGACACGTCGATCCTTGCCGTGTTGACGCGGCAGGCAGCCGAGTGGCGAATCAAGGCGCTCGAGAACGTAACTCTGACGAATCCACGCACGGGAGAATCCGTGTTGAGAGACGGATGGGATTCATGACAGGAACAACTATTTATGAAGATTTAGCGGTATGGGCAGCATCAGTCATGATTCCGAATCACCAAGATTGGGCCGACTGAAACACACCAGATGTCGCTAGTTGTCTACTTGCATGAATGTCTGCTATTGATAGGCGCGACAGCTCGCTTTGGGTCGAGATCGACCTGTTGCGGCCGGCTCAAAACGGCCATGAGCGGTCAGTCGGGAAAACAACCAATCTGGTAGTGTTATGTAAATTTATTCGCAATCAAATATTTCAAATCGCTCTCCGCCAATATATTCATAATGGTTAATAGAAAAAATGTTACTGACTGGATTCATCGCGCACCGTGCTCAAGCAAGCTAGAACGCATCGAGGCATTCATCTCGGGTTACGGCTACGATCTTCATCGTCACGATACTTATGCGATAGGAAGAACTCTCTCGGGAGTTCAAAGTTTTCAATATCGCGGCCAGGAACGCCACAGCCTTCCTGGCGGAACCATTGTTTTGCATCCCGATGAAGCACACGACGGACAGGCTGGAACGGTAGATGGTTTTCAGTATCGAATGATTTACGTCGAACCAGCACTGATACAGCAGATTCTTGGTGGCAAGCCATTACCCTTCATCAAGAGCGGAATATCCGCTGATCCAAGGCTCTACGCGGCTACGAATGCATTACTCCAAAGCATGGGCAGCCCGATTGATGCCCTAGAAGAGGACGATGCTGTGTTCGATCTTGCGCATGCTTTGAGCGCGGTATCCGGTATTGTGGAAAGCAGGAAAACCTTCGATTATCGAGCGGCAGAGAAGGCGAGGGAATTCATCCATAGCGCAATTGACCGTACCATCACCCTCGACGAACTGGCAGAGCAGAGCGGACGGGATCGCTGGAGTCTGTCACGCGACTTCCGGCTTCTTTTTGGAACCAGCCCGTACCGGTATCTGACGATGCGCCGCCTTGATCTGGTCCGCTCAATGCTGATTCAGGGCGAATCGCTAGTCGCTGCGGCGCTAATCGCCGGGTTTGTTGATCAAAGCCACATGACCCGGCACTTTAGTAAAACCTACGGCTTATCGCCTTCACGCTGGCTGAAAATGCAGCGTGTTGGTTTCGCTATTGCTCCTTGATGCTCGCACAATCGTACAAGAATCGATGCCTTTCTTTGGTTATGCTTGGCGTTCCTGATCAACCAATAGGACGACCCGATGAGCCAGCATCAAACGCCAGCAACAACCTCCGAAAGAAAATATCAGAGCATCAATTTTTCGGAGAAATTCAGTTTAATTAATGAGCAATGGGCACCCAAGACCATCGCTGAAATGAATGACTACCAGTTCAAACTGGTAAGGCTACAAGGAGATTTTATTTGGCATGACCATGTCGATACAGATGAAACCTTTATCGTCTTGGACGGACAGCTGCGCATCGATTTTCGTGATGGCCAAGTTCTGGTGTCTCAAGGTGAGATGTTCGTGGTGCATAAGGGCGTCGAGCACAAGACGTTTGCCGAGAGCGAGGTCAAACTTCTTTTGATTGAACCACGGGGCGTGTTAAATACTGGGCATGAGGGCGGAGAGCGAACTGCCACCAATGATGTTTGGATTTAAGCGCAGTCGGCTGGGGCAAAATCGCTGTAAATTTTGATCGATGATAGCTGGGATTGCGCCCCAGCCATCCCCTTCCGACGGTTCGCTATAAAGCGATCGAATGTCGCTTGCGGGGTGAAATCAACCCATCACGACCGCCTCAAAACGGCCAATAGTAGTCTTTCGACTTTGCCCCCTATTTGATATTGCTTCACCAACTACTGCGTGGCAGCATGGGATAAGTTGCATACCTATCAATTCCTTACGCCGTGAATTTACGATAAAACGGCGCTCAATGATTTTCACAGGTCGTATCTCGCCATGATTTCAAATCTTGAATATCAAATAATTTCGGACGTCCTCATCGCCCGTCTTCCTCCAGAAGCCACTGGAGAGATAGTTATTGCGACCGAGCCTATGATTGAACGTGATTTCAGCACCATTTCGATCTATAAAGAGTTTGGAGTGTTCGCCCGATTTCCATCACTGGAGGCGGAAACTATCCTGAGTCTTCTCGAAAAAGAAAGGCAACCCGACACATTCAAGTCTTTGTTTACCTTGCCAAGAATGGTGACACTTTTAGACGAAGATGAAACAAAGCGAATCTTTCGTGAGTGCGGTGGCTGGACGTCATTTTACGAAAAATTTCCGAAATCAGCTGGTAGGTTCTTCTTTTCTAGGGTCGGCCTCAGTCCGTCGAGAAATCAAGCAATACTTCATTTTGGAAGGCAATGGCATGGTAGAGCTGGTTCCGGTTGTATTGTTTTTTTAGAGGACACCGGTAAGGGTTTCGTTGAGGTGGGCAAGATGCGGACCTGGATGTCTTGACGTATAGCTGTGGTTCGAACGTCCGCTTTGGAGAAATCTGATAGACCGCTTTGGGTCGAAATCGACCTGTTGCGGCCTGCTCAAAACGGCCATGACCCGCCGTTCACTTGTTAAAGCTCGCTGCCTCAAAGCGGACGTTAGGAACAGAATCAACGCCGAAAGATCTCGAGGACCAATGGCTCTCCGCAACACCGCTCACTGTTATTCAGTCCGGCACCTGTTGAAGCGCAGCGCGCCGTCAGGAAGAACAACATCAAGACGACCAGCAGTGAGCGCTGAAGCTCAATCCGGCAGCGCACCCGTTCGACGGAACCCGAGGCTCAGTGTCAAGCGCTGATCCCAGTCGACGAGCGCGCGTTTCGTCGATTGCTGCCTATACCTGAAACCGAGAGTTCGGCCGGACCGGCAGTTAGCCGCAATCGTGCGCGGCGGCGGAGGTGACTTGGGAGATTGGGCGGCAACGTATGCCAGGAATTGGATAACACGCAGCTCTGTCCACGGTTCGGGATCAGTCTTCCACACGGCCCCAATCGCCTGAATGCCGCGTGCGCGCGACAAAACGTAGGACGGGCTGTTGGTCTCCGCGATTCTCAAACGGGCCCGTTGATCGCCCTGCATTGCACACTCGCTCGCTCAACGTCTCGGCAATGGCCATCCGATGCCGAACTGATTCAACATGTTCCCTTTTTGACATTGCTGCTCGACCGATTTGGCAGGATGGCGCTAGTGACAATGTGAACGAGATGATCGGCCCGTGGCGCGAATGACGGTAGGTCGACGAGCCAGCCGAGCGCCGCCATCAGGCCGAACAGGTCGTCCCCATTCATATCGGTGCGCGCCGTTCCTTCGGCCTGAGCGCGGAGCAGTAGTCGCGCGCTCGCTGAGTGCACCGCTGCGCATGAAGCATAAAGAGCGGAGTCCGGGTTCGCGTGGGCGGCCGCCATCAGGGCGACGACGCCCCTATAGCTTTGGGCGAATGCCATCCATTCGCTAAACCAAGACACGAGCGCTTCGGCAGGTGAATTCGACGTTTCGAGTTCGTCTGCCTTCTGCGTCAGTTCGTCCAGATTCGTACACAACAACGCTTCAAACAAGGCTTCTCGCGTCGGGAAATGACGCAGCAGTGTAGCCAACCCGACGTCAGCCCGGCGGGCGATATCTCGCATGGACGCGTCGACACCCTGCTTGGCGACAACGTCGTGCGCGACTGCAAGTAGATGGCTGTAATTTTTTTTGGCGTCGGCTCGCATGGGGTTCCTTGACAAACGGATCGCTGATCCGTATAATTGGATCACTGGTTCGGATGCTGCGAATCAGGATCTGGATCTGTGATCCAAATGATACAGCGCCTTTGTACCAATGGGAACAGCGGCGCTGCCTTACAGCACAAACGAAAGGTGAAAGATTATGAAAAAATTAGAAGGCAAGGTTGCAGTTATCACGGGCGGAAGCAGCGGGATTGGCTTGGCCACAGCCAAGCGCTTCGTGGAAGAAGGTGCACACGTCGTGATCACTGGGCGACGAGAGAAAGAGCTGAAGGAGGCCGCCGCCTCCATCAAGAGAAACGTTACGACGGTCGTGGGCGACGTGTCGCGCTTGGAAGATCTGGACCGGCTCTATGCCGTCGTGAAAGAGAAGCATGGTCACATCGACGTTCTCTTCGCGAACGCGGGCGCAGGGACAATCGCACCGCTCGCGGTAGCTACTGAGGCCCATTTTGACCAGACCTTCGACGTGAACGTGAAGGGAATGTTCTTTACGGTACAGAAGGCCCTTCCCCTCTTCAAGGACGGCGGTTCGATTGTCCTGAACTCTTCGGTCTCAAACGTCCTCGGGCTTCCAGGATTTACTGCTTACGCCGCGAGTAAGGCGGCTGTGCGCAACTTCGCGCGCGGCTGGGCTTTGGAATTGAAAGACCGCAAGATCCGCGTAAATAGTATGAGTCCCGGAGCAATCGACACCCCGGCCTTGGCGACGACGACGGGCCTTACCGCTGAACAGGCCGAGCAAGCAGTCGCACAGTTCACCACGCAGATCCCAATGGGCCGCAGAGGCATGCCCGAGGAAATCGCGGCAGCAGTCGCGTTCCTCGCCTCCGATGAAAGTTCTTACATCACCGGTGTGGATCTCGCCGTCGATGGAGGCATGGCGCAGGTCTGACCCCGGCGCGCTCCCGTGACGGCGCAGCAACGGAGATTGGTGCGCTTGCGGAAAATCTCGGTTTCTCGCCGATCAAACTTGGCGGGCTTTCGGAAGGTGGACTGCTTGTGCAGGGGCGCGGAAATAGCTGGTGTCAATTGATCTTTAAGGACCTGGTCAAGTTCGACTGATGGATCGCGATCGCAGATGTCGCTGCAATTACCTATACTATACCCAACCGTAACGGAGATTCCCGATGTACGAACAATCCAAACTATCCGAGTTGATCCAGTTCGCACGAGTTGTTGCGGGCTCTACCGTCATCGATGTTTACCCAGGCGACGGCGACTGGACCCGTCTCTTCTCCGACATCGTGGGACCCCGAGGACGGGTCTATAGCTTCGTGCCGGCCGAAGTCGCCAACTTCAAGAACGATCCGCTAGGCCGCATGCGGACGCTCGCGAAGGAGCCGGGCCGAGAGAACGTCGAAGCCGTCTCCGCGGACCTCGTGGCGATGCCGACGGCCACGCAACCTGCGGACGTCCTGTGGTTGCACCTGTTCTACCACGATCTCCACACCGAGCTGATGCAGGCCAGGGGCGCAACGGCGGCCCACTTCAATCGAGCCGTCTACGAGCGGCTGAAGCCCGGCGGGTCCTACGTCATCGTAGACCACGCCGCCGCCATCGGGGCGGGCACGAGCGACGCCCAGTCGCTGCATCGGATTGAGCCTGCATCCGTTCGCGAGGAGGTGGAGGCGGCCGGTTTCGTACTGGACGCGGAGAGCTCCATGCTCGCGAACAATGGCGATCTGCACTCGATCAAGGTGTTCGATCCGTCGATCAAGGGCGAGACCGATCGCTTCGCCTATCGGTTCGTGAAGCCCTGACAGGTCCCGGCGCCGACCCTGCCTGGTCCGGTTGCGGATTTCGCTTCCCGAAAGCGGACACCCGTGACCGTCTCCTTGGGTCGTAAACTGCCTATCGCCAGCGACTGTTATCGTCCAGGAGCGACCATCCAATCAATCCGCGAATCGGACATTTAATCCAATGGTTTCACAACGAACCAAACAGTTATTGCTCATTGGCATGTTCTGAAAATTTCAACGATCCCGACCGGCGGCGTGGTGTATAAATATAAGGTGTCATGGCGCGTGTAACGAGCGGGGCCCGCGAGTGTGGTACTCGCTCGGAAATCATCCTGAGGAGACTGCTATGCCAAAGTATGTAATTGAGCGTGAAATTCCTGGAGCCGGGAAGTTGTCGTCACAAGAACTCCAGGCCATTTCGCAGAAGTCGTGCGGTGTGCTGAACAAGATGGGGCCGCAGATTCAATGGCTCCAGAGTTATGTTACCGGCGACAAGATCTACTGCGTCTACATCGCGGCGAATGAAGAGCTGGTCCGGGAACATGCGCAGCAAGGGGGCTTCCCTGCGAACCGTGTCTCGGAAGTCACCTCGATAATTGACCCGACTACGGCAGAGTAGTACAGCCCAGCCAGGCGCTTCACCGACGTCCCTGCCTCGGCTTCACGCCGGCAGGGACGCGGCTGAGCTTGCGCGTTAACCGGCAGCCGCATGGGCTGCATTTACGCGCTCTCCCGGAGCGCCTCAACCAGCTGGCCAAAGTCCGTTCCTTCGTCGATTTTTTGCAATGCGTCTCACGGCGCATCGTCTACCACAGAAGGATTGCCGGCACGGCTGGCTGGCATTGCCAATTGGCCGAATTCACCACGTCGATACGCTGACAAGCGATCGTCCATCTGCTCAATGCTGTTCATCACCAGCGGCCCATGCTTGACCATGGGCTCTCTCAGCGCCGGGCCCGACAAAATCACGAAGTGGGCGGCATCCGGCGCAGCCAGCCTGATGGCGCTTGCCTCGGTTGCCCCTAGCGCGCGGCCTTCCGCCAACGGCTGGGTGCAGGCAAAAGCGTCCACGCTCAGGCTGAGCGTTCCCTGCACCGCGTAGACCATGGCGTTCCAGCCGGCCGGAATGGCATGTTCAAAGGTGCCGCCGGCTTCCAGAAAACCATCCAGCAGCGTGAACGGCTGTGGCAACCGCGCCGGTGAGCGCAAGCCCTGCGACTCTCCGGTCACCACCCTCACCCGTACGCCCGGGGCCTGGAACACGGGCACATCGGCCGCATCCACATGCGTTGCATGCGGATCGATCATTTTCTGGGCGGCAGGCAGATTCACGAAAATCTGCAAGGCATGCACATGCGGGTTTTCGCCTTCCGGCTGCTCGGTATGCACTGCGCCGCGCCCGGCGACGAACCAGTGCAGGTCGCCGGCATGGATCGGCCCCCGGTTGCCGAGCGAATCGTAGTTGTGGTGCGGGCTGGCGGAATCTTCAAACACGTAAGTCACCGCCGAGATGCCGGCGTGCGGATGCGGTTCGAAGGTAGGCGTTGTCATGTGGAAGTGATCCAGCATGATGACCGGATCGATCATCCCCTGGAAATCGTTCTCCGCAAAATGCCTGGCGTTGAAACCCTGGCCGATGCGCATTTCATGTCCGGCCACGGCCGGCGAGACAGATGCTCTCTGGTTCATGTGAATTCTCCTGTTGGATTAATGACCGCTGTCTTATTGCTTGCCGAACGCACTGTGCAATTGCCAGACCAGGCCGGCGAACGGCATGTCCAGCGCTGCGTAGACATCCTGCGCCTTCGGATCGGTGTTATCCCTCAGCATTTCCACCGCCGCCGTCGCATAGTCGGTCACCGGCACGCCGGCGCCAGCCAGCCGTTGCAGACCGACCGTGCGCTTGGCGTCGTTGAATGTGCCTGATGCATCCAGCACCACGCGCGCATCGTAGCCGGCAGCCTTGGCGGACAAGGCCGGGAAGGTTGCGCAGACTTCCAGCGAAACGCCGGCGATCAGGATTTGCTTGCGTCCGGTTTTACGGATCGCAGCCTGCACCTGCGGATCTTCCCAGGCATTGACCACCGTGCGGTTGATCACCGGCACGCCAGGCAAGGCTGCGCGCAGTTCCGGAATGGTCGGCCCCCACATGCCATCCGGCATGGTGGCCGTCATGATCACGGGCACGCCCAATGCCTGCGCCGCCTTGGCCAGCGCCACCACATTGTGCCTGAGCTCGGCGACGGGCATGTCGCGCACGCCGGTGAACAAACCGACCTGGTGATCGACCAGCAGCAGCACGGTGTCGTCGCGCGATTGCGGGTCGAGATAGGCATTGCCGCCCTGGATATTGGTGGCGGCCGCAGCAACTGGGGCGGCGGCGGCAACGTTAGCGGCGAATAGCGAGAAAGCCAAGGCAGCGATGGCGCCAGCCTGGATAAGTTTGCTGTGTTTCATGTGATTCTCCTGTGGATGGAAACGGTTTTGGTAAGAGGCGGGTTACTTTCCTCGCCTGGAATCCATAATGCGCTTGCAACGATAGTTCTTAAAGGCGCAAAATAACAACTTATCGTTTCACTGACGGAACGATAAAAATAGCAAAGCGCCCACTTCCATGAATCCTCTAGCGATCGACCTGAATGACCTTTATCTGTTTGCCCAGGTGGTGGAGCGGCACGGCTTTACCGCGGCCGGCGATGCGCTGGGGATCCCGAAATCGCGCATTTCGCGCCGCATTTCGCAACTGGAAGCGCGCCTGGGTACGCGCCTGCTGCAACGCACTTCGCGCCGCATGAGCCTGACCGAGGCCGGCCAGGAGCTCTACCGCCATTGCGCCGCCATGATCGCCGAGGCCCACGCCGGAGAAGATGCGGTCCGCAAGCGCCTGGACGAACCCGTCGGCACCGTGCGCGTCAGCCTGCCGATGGCGATCGCGGACATTGCCTTGCCGCGCCTGCTGCCGCGCTTCATGCAGCAATTCCCCAAGGTGCGCCTGATGGTCCAGGCCAGCAATCGCCAGATCGACCTGATCGAAGAAAACATTGATGTGGTGGTGCGTGGCATAGGCGCCCAGCTGGAATCATCGAGCCTGGTGCAGAGCAGTCTTTGCTCGGTGCACTGGGTGCTGGTAGCCAGCCCGCAATATCTCACGCTTAACGGCCCGATCGACGAGCTGCCGGCACTGGCTGCTGCCGACGCCTTATATTACGCACCATTGAGCGACGGCGACATCGCTTGGCGATTGCTGGGACCGGGCGATACCCAGCATCAGGCGGCAATCGGCAAACTCCGGCTGCAGAGCGACAATTTATCCATCCTGATGCAGGCAGCGCTGGCCGGCATGGGCGTCGCCACCTTGCCACGCTATGCGTGCAGCGCCGAACTGGCTGCCGGCACGTTGCAAACGGTGCTGCCGGAATGGCGGCCCAAGGCCGGCAACCTTGTGGTGCTGTTTCCATCGCGCCGCGGCCTGGCGCCGGCGGTCAGGGCATTCGTCGATTTCCTGAAAAACGAATTGCCGGCCGCCCTGGCCTAGGGCCGCCAAGCGCGCAAGCCGAGCTTGCGGACGTCCCCTCGATGGCAGGATCAGGCCTCGGGTTCGTGGCAAACCACTTCGATGTTGTGCCCGTCCGGGCCAATGACAAAGGCTGCATAGTAGTTCGCGTGGTAGTGCGGGCGCAGGCCGGGCGCACCATTGTCTTTGGCGCCCGCCTCCAGGGCCGCGCGATGGAAGGCTTCGACCTGCCGGCGATTCTCGGCCATGAACGCCAAGTGAAGATGCGCCGGCCTCTCCTCAGTCTGGTGCAGGCACAATGAAGCCTTGCTGTTCGGGCTGATAAGCTCGACACCGTACGACGGCTGCCCCTCCCCGGCAACAGTCACGCCGAGCGGTTCGAGCGCCTTGAGGAAGAACGCTTTACTCGCTGCATAGTCGCTGACGCCGAATTTGACGTGGTCAAACATGAATTCTCCTGAAGTGTGTAGGCCCGCGCGAGGCTTGACGCAACATGCCCGGACCCAGGGTCAGCCAATTCACTCACTCCAGCTTCCAGACATACTGCATGCGCGCAGCCGATTGTACCGGCTGCCCATCCGCCATGGCGGGCGTGAAATGGCACAGGCTCCAGGCTTTCAGCGTGGCCCGGTCCAGGTCCTTGTAGCCGCTGCTTTTTTCAATCGTGGCGTCCACCACGCTGCCATCGGTGCCGATCACCAGCTTCACGTTTACCGTGCCCTGCTCTTCATTGCGCAAGGAAGTCCTGGGATACTCCGGCTTTTCGCAATGCCCTGCGACTTTCGCGCTGGTATGCGCCGGCGGGCCGGCGGCCTGGGCCGTGGCGGCCGGCGCCGGTTGCGCGACGGAAGTGGGCAGCTCGTTGCTCGGCGGCTTGACATTGGTGACCGCGGCAATCGTGTTTTCCTGCGGCTGCGGCTGGACCTTGACCTCTGGCGGCGGCACGTAGGGGGGCGGCGGCGCGGCCGATTTTGGCGGTGGCGGCACCGGCTTGTCGGGCGGCGGCGGGGGTGGCGGCGGCTTGATTTCTGCGATGAGCTTGGTGATCACCGGTTCCTGGACGACCTCGACGACTTTGCGCGCCAAACCTGTCACCAGTGCATATACGACCGCTATATGCAGAACCAAGACTACCGTGAAACCAACCAGTTTCCTGGTGGGTTTGCTCCCATCCAGTGCGAAATCCATTGAAGGACTCCTGTCTGCCCGCCTGACGGCAATCCTGCCCGTTTACTTGGCGGATTACCTACTTTCATACTAGCAGCTTAGCGGCAACAGTAAAGGAGCCAAGGCCAAAACTTCCTGCCTGGCGCGAGGTTCAGTCGACGATGAACAGCTTGGCCCCGGCCGCGGTAAACGACTTGTGCGGCTCGGCGCCGTCGGCAACCTGGTAGCTCATGCCGGCCGCCAGCAAGAACCTGCGGCCGTCTTCGAGCTCGGTATGCAATTCGCCTTCCAGGCAGAACAGGATATGCCCTTTGCTGCACCAGTGGTCGGCCAGGTAGCCCGGCGTGTATTCGACCATGCGCACGCGAATGCCGCCGAAGTGGCGGGTGCGCCAATAGGCGATCCCGGTCTCGCCCTTGTGTTCGGTGCGTTCGACGGTTTCCCAGTCGGTCGTGCCAAACGGAATATCCGTCATCTTCATGTATTTTCCTTCACGTGTTTCACGGCCGCTCGACCATCCGCAGGCCGTCGGTATTGACGGCACAGCTGGACGCCGACACCGCCACCCGTCCCCGGTTGCGCAGCATCACCAGTTCTGCCAGCACCGATACCGCAATTTCGGCTGGTGAACGGCTCAGGATGGACAAGCCGATGGGTGCGTGCAGGTCGCTAATCTGTTCCGGGCTCAGGTCCAGCATCAGCAATCTTTCCTTGCGTGCCTCGGTGCTTGCCATCGAGCCGATGGCGCCGACGTAGAAAGCATCGGTCTTGAGTGCTTCCATCAGAGCCATGTCGTCGATTTTCGGGTCGTGGCTGAGGGTGACGATCACGGTGCGGCGGTCCGGCTTGAAAGCCAGCACGGCGTCGTCCGGCATGCCATCCAGCCAGACCACGTCGTCGACCTGCCAGTTGCGGCGCTGTTCTTCGCGCGGGTCGTTCAGGTACACCGAAAAATCGAGCGCCGGCGCCATCTGCGCCAGGTATTCCGACACCTGGCCGCAGCCGATGATCAGCAAGCGCCAGCGCGGGCCGAACACCTGCAGCAATTCCTGTTCGTCGAAATGCAGGGCGAAATCGGCCTCGCTGGCTTCGATGCTGGCCTGGCCGCTGCGCATGTCCAGGCGGCGCTGCACCAGCTTGCGGCCGGCGACGGCGTCCAGCAGCGGCGTCAGCGAGGCAGCGTCGGACAAGGGTTCGATCACCAGTTCCAGCGTGCCGCCGCAAGGCAAGCCGAAACGCTGCATCTGTTCGGCGCTGATGCCGTAGCGCACCAGCTCTATGCGCTCCGGGAATGCCGCGGCAAAACGCTGCATCAAGTCGTCTTCGATACAGCCGCCCGAAACCGAACCGGTGAAGTCGCCATCGTCGGTGATCGCAAACAGCGAACCGAGCGGCCGCGGGGCCGAGCCCCAGTTGCGCACTACCGTCACCAGCGCCACCCGCTTGCCCTGCTGGAGCCAGCTGACGGCGCTTTTCAATACTTGATAATCGACTGCGTTCATGGCGTGCCTGATCTTTTTTAGGTTTTTACCAGTGTAATGAAAAACAGGACCGGCCGCTTGCACGGCCGATCCTGTTCCTGAGGCCGGGCTTCAGTGCGCTGCCGTCAGCCGCATGCCTTTGATGCGGTCCGGGGTGATGTCCGCCGCCTGGCCGCCCCAGGCGGCGCGCAGGAAGTTGGACAGTTGCGCCAGCTCCTTGTCGCTCAGCTGGCCGGCGAAACCCGGCATGTCCTGGAGGCTTTCCGTGCCGGGAAATTTCTGCGCTTCGATCCCGTCCAGCATCGCCACGATCAGGTTATGCGGATCGGCGTTGCGCACCGTCGAATTGCCCTTCATCGCTACCGCCACATGCGGCTTTCCTTCGCCCTGGAAACCATGGCAACCGGCGCAGACCGCCGTATACAAACGCTTGCCGGCATCCAGTTCGGCGGCATCGGCGTTGATGGCCTTGACTGCTTCGGGCGGCAACGGCTTGTCGCCCAGCAGGTAGGTAGTGACAGCGTTCAGGTCATCCTTGCTCAGGTATTGCGTACTCAGGTGCACCACCGGGAACATTTCGCCGTAGGCCGAACCCTGAGGCGCGATGCCGGTGGCGAAGAAGGTCTGCAGATCGGCCGCCGTCCAGCCCACCGCAGCCAGGCCGGCGGGCGTGATATTCGGCGCGGCGACGCGGCCCAGCGCGGCGCCGGCCAGCGGTTTCGATAAATCGAGCTGGCCGAATGCGCCGCGCGGCGAATGGCATTCCGCGCAGTGGCCGAGCGCATTGCTCAGGTACTGGCCGCGCAGCCAGGCAGGAGACTGGCCGGCGGAAGCGTCGCTCAGCGAATTCTTCAGGAACGGCACATTCCAGAACATCATGCCGAAGCGCATGTTGTACGGGAATTTCAGGTCCGCTTCCTTGCTCGGCACGGCGACCGGCTTCTGCTGCATCAGGTAGGCATAGATGGCGTCGCTGTCGGCGCGCGTCATCGAGCGGTACGAGGTGTATGGCATGGCCGGGTACAAGTGCTTGTCCGGCGTCACGCCGTCATGCAGCGCCTTGTAGAACTGGTCGGCGCTCCATTTGCCGATGCCGTGCTGTTTGTCCGGCGTGATGTTGGAGCCGTAGAATTTGCCGAACGGCGAAGCCAGCTCGACGCCGCCGGCAAACGGCGCACCGCTGGCGGTGGTGTGGCAGGCGGCGCAATCGGCGGCTTTGGCCAGGTAGCGGCCAAGCGCCAGCTGGTCGGTGCTGCCCGGCTTGACCGCATTGCCGGCGGCTGGCACAGCCGGGCTGCTGCCGCTATCGCAGGCGGCCAGCAAGGCCGTCGCCAGCAGCGGCGCGGCTGCCACGCGCAAAACCTTGCGCAGGTATCGGAGCTTGGTCATCACTTGCCGTCCTTTACCAGTCCCGGCGTCGCCAGCGCCACTTCCTTGACCGCTTCGAAGTAGCGGACGTAGCCGGTGCAGCGGCAGATATGGTCGTTCAATCCATCAGTGATGGCCTGGTCGAGCTGCTCCTTGCCGACCGGCTGGCGCTTCAGTTTTTCCAGCAGCACCGTCGCCGCGTTGACGAAACCCGGGGTGCAGTAGCCGCACTGGAAACTGTAGTGTCCCAGGAATTTCTGCTGGATCGGCGACAGCGCCACCACTTCGCCCTTTTCGTTGCGCTGGGCGTGGCCTTCGACGGTGCGTACTTTCTTGCCCTCGAAAAAATGGGCGCCGGTGATGCAGGAACGCACTTCTTCGCTCGTGCCGTCGGGCTTGTCGAGGATCACCACGCAGGCGCGGCAGACACCCTGGCCGCAACCCAGGCGCGAACCGGTCAGGTCCAGGTATTCATGCAGGAAATCGATCATCATGATGCCTTCCGGCACCGGCACCGGGCCGACCGGCTTGCCGTTGATATGCATGGTGATGGGGTGGATAGTCATGCTCATGCCAGAGCCTCCTGGATATTTTGTGGGGTTACCGGCAGGTCGGTGAAACGGTGGCCGACGGCGTGGGCGATGCCGTTGACGATGGCGCCGACCACCGGGATCATCACCACTTCGGCGATGCCCTTGGGCGGGTCGGTTTCAGTCAGCGGCGGCAGCACTTCGCTGGTCTGGCTCCAGACCGCGACATCCTTGGCGCGCGGCAGCTGGTAGCGGTTGAAGTTCCAGCTGCCGTTGCCGGGGCCGTCCTCGTACAGCGGCAGATACTCATGCAGGGCATGGCCGATGCCCATCGCCAGGCCGCCCTGCAGCTGGCCGGAAACCAGCTGCGGCGAAATCTGGTTGCCGCATTCCATGATCGAGTGATGGGCCAGCAATTCGACCTTGCCGCTAGCTTCGTGCACCGCCAGTTCGACCAGCGTGCCGACCGCGCTGTAGTAGGTGACGGCGGCGTTGTTGCGCTGGGTCGGCGGGATGAAAACCTTCTTGCGGTTCAGCACTTCGTACCCGCCGGCGGTGCTCATCCTGGCCTTGCGCACCTTGTCGGCGCCCGCGCCGTAACGCAGCGACAGACCGTCGAGCGGGATCCTGACCAGGCTGCCGAGAATCTCGAACTCGGCTTCCGTCCATTGCCAACGGTTGAACACGTGCACGGTGGCGCCGGTCACCAGCCCCAGCTCGTGGGCTTTCTTCACCAGCTGTTCGTAGGGCAGCCCTTCCAGCCCGGCGGCCGACAGCTTGCCGTCGACCCAGCGCGCATCCTCGACCCGCACCACCAGCGGCGCAGCCTGGCCGCCGCCGATGCCCTGGCTCCAGATCGCCATCGCTGCCGGCCACAAGCCGTGCATGAAGATCACGCGCGCAGCTTCGCGCGTGCTGTGGGTAAAGTAAAAGGCTGAGTTGGTGGCGCTGGATGGCGAGGAATAACCCGGCGACCAGCGTGGATTGGCGGACAGCTTGTCTTGCTCGGCCTGGCTCATGATGTAAGGATCGCCGCTGGTGACCACCGGCAGGTCGCTCCAGTCGGTGACCGAGGTACGCACTTCATGGGCCGGCTTGCCCAGCCATTTGGCGCAGGCGATCGCTTGCGAGGTCGACATGCCGGTGCCGATCTCGGCCGCGCTGTGCGACAGGTGGATCTGGCCGTCGGCGCTGATTTCGACCTTGGCGAACGAGGTCTCGGCGCCGGTGCCGAAATCCTTCTGCACGCAGGCAAACCCTACGCCATAACGATAGCCCGGATGGCCGGCCTCGTATTCGGCTTTTTTCTTGCCGCGGTTGATCCACAGGGGATGGTTCTTGGCTTTCTGCAGCACTTCGTCGACCCGGATCGCGCCGGCGGGAATCGCACCCTGGGTGTTTTTCATGCCCGAGCGCAGCGCATTCTTGAGGCGGAAATCGATGGCGTCGAGGCCGAGTTTTTCCGCCATTTCATCGATCATCATCTCGGTCGCCGCCATGCTTTGCAGCGTGCCATAGCCGCGCGCGGAGCCGGCATCGATCGCGCGGCTGGCGATGGCGACCGCAGCCAGGTCGTTTTTCGGGAAATAATAAATCGATTGCGCGGCGGTGGCGCCCACCATCGCTACCGACGGCGAGAAATTGGCGCGGCCGCCGCCGTTGGCTTCGAACTCGCCCTTGAACGATTGCAAAAGGCCGGTTTCGCGGTCGACCGCGATGCGGTAGCGCATCTTGAAGGCGTGGCGCTTGATCGCGGTCTGGAACTGTTCGTAGCGGTCGTTGGCCAGGCGCACCGGCTTGCCATCCGCATACAGGGAAGTCAGCAGGCCGTAGAACGGGAAATTGTAGTGGTCCTTGGAGCCGTAGCCGACGGTATAGCAAGGATGGAGGAACAGCTGCTTGAGCGGGAACTTGCCCTTTTTCATCATCTCGATGGCGCTGTCCACCACTTCGCCCGGCGACTGCGTCGGCACCACCATGTGCAGGGCCTGATTGACGCTGTCGTACCAGCAGTTGGCGTTGTCCGGCTCCAGCGCGGCGGTGTCTACCGACTGCGTGCTGTAGTCGCGCTCCATGACCAGCCAGCTTGCCGGCGGATGGTCCAGCTGTTGCTGGATCTGGGCCGCATGGAACATGCCCTGCTCGCCCAGCTTGCCGTGTTCCTGGCCGTCCGGCCATACCGGCTGGTGCTTGCGCATCATGCTCGGGAATACCGGCGCGTTCTTCAGGCTGGAAAAGACATCCTCGTCGAACGATGTCGCGCCGCCAACCCGCACGAAACGGAAAGTGCCCCAGGGATCGCGTTCCAGCGGCCCGGTGACGGGGCCGTACTGGATCACTTCATCCTTGAACTGCAATTTATCCTTGGCAAAACGGAAGCTGGCGAAATCGTTGTAGATCAGGATCGCCACGGCATGCCCCAGGTAGGCCGCGGTCTTGCCGGCCGGCAGCAGCATGTCTTCCCCGTAAAACGCCGGGAACGCCACGCCGTCGCGCGCCAGGTCGGCGGCGGTGACCACGCGGTCCGGCTTCAGTTCGTCGCCCAGCAAACCGAGGTCGACACCGAGGAAACTGCGGTCAGCCTTGGTGGCGCGCAGGATGAAGGCGTGCGCCTGCCGGTCCGGCCAGTGCGGCATGTCGCGGGCGCGTACGTCGCGCGCGAACACCTTGGCGCCGGTGACCTTGGCGATGCCATCGATACGAAACTTGACCTGGCCGTTGCTGCTGTCCCACTGGATGGGCGTCAGGATTTTTTCTTCAAACAGGGCGGCGAACGCTTTGCCGCCCATGGGCGCCACGTAGACCGAGACCCCGGCCACTACGCTGGCCTTCAGAAAACTGCGACGCGAAAGGTCGAGTTTTGTCATGTATTTCTCCTCAAAAGCCAAGGAGCACCCCAACCGTCGTTCGCTAGCGGTTGTTGCAGATGCTCATCGGATCCATCAAAAGCCCCTGCCGGGCATTCATCTGGGGGTCGGCATTTTATTACATTGGAGAACTGGCAACATAAGCACTATGACATGATGAGAATAGGCGATTGGATGGCATACGCAACCGGATTTGTAGCTAATCGCGGCAAATGCATGGGGGTAGCCGGCTGCTTGCTTGAAAGAATGCCATTTTCTCTGGCAAGCTGCTTCCGCAATTATTGAGAGTTTCATCATTCATGACATCGCCACGGCAAGAGTCATGTGGGGTCAGAGTCAACTTTCGCAGCGCTTCATCGCGAAACTTGACTCTGACCCCTCATGACGGATTCGGAGAAAGACAGAGCGCACAGCACGGTTTTGTTTTTTTAGCGATGCGGCAGGTGCTCCGTGGCCCGCTAATTGATCACGCAGAAAAACCGGGCAAGGGCATTGTCACGTTTTATGAAACTCTCAATAGCAGGCCCGGTCTTGCCATGGCGCAAGACGCGCTGCGGCAGTCTTTACAAGCGCTCTGTTTCGCCGCTCTTCGGCTGCCACTTCATCAGGCGTTTTTCGATCATCCCCACCACGGTGTCGAGCACCAGAGCAAACGCCGTCAGCACCAGGATGCCGGCAAACACGGTGTTGATGTCAAAGCTGCCCTCGGCCTGCAGGATCAGGTAGCCGACGCCGCGCGCCGAACCGAGGTATTCGCCGACAATGACGCCGACGAAAGCCAGGCCGACCGAAGTGTGCAGGCTGGAAAATACCCAGGAAGTCGCCGACGGCAGGTACACCGTACGCAGCAGCTGGCGCTGGTTGGCGCCCAGCATGCGGGCGTTCGCCAGCACCACCGGGCTGACTTCCTTCACACCCTGGTAGACGTTGAAAAATACGATGAAGAACACCAGCGTCACCGCCAGCGCCACCTTGGACCAGATGCCGAGCCCGAACCACATGGCAAAAATCGGCGCCAGGATTACCCGCGGCATGGCGTTCGAGGCCTTGATGTAGGGATCGAGGATGGCCGAGGTCAACGGCGACAAGGCCAGCCACAGGCCGACGCCGAGGCCGAACACCGTGCCGATGCCGAACGCCAGCATGGTTTCGGTCAGCGTCACCAGCAGGTGCGAATAAATCTCCGCCGGGAAAACCAGGGTGAACCAGGTATGGTCGCCGAAACCGACTTCCACCGAACCGCTGCCGACCGTAAACCATTGCCAGATGCGCAGCAGCACCTTGAGCGGCTCGCCAAAGAAAAACGCGGTCTGCGGATTGCGCGTGGCCAGGTGCCAGATGCAGAAAAATATCAGCAGCACCAGCACTTGATAGACGCGCAGATTTTTATAATTGGGCTTGATGGCTTTCCACATGATCCTGTTTTATCCCTGTTTTCCTGGTTCCACGAATTGCTTGCCGGCTTGCTGCTAGGCGACTTTCTTCTGTTGCTGGTAACCCTTCAGCACCTCGTCCCGCAGCACGCTCCAGATCTGCTGGTGCAATTCGACAAAGCGCGGTTCGTTGCGGATTTCCGCCACGTCGCGCGGCCGCGGCAGGTCGATCACGAATTCGCCTATCGGATGGGTGCCGGGCCCGGCCGACAGCACCACTACCCGGTCCGACATGGCGATCGCCTCGTCCAGGTCGTGGGTAATGAACAGCACCGCCTTGCGCTTGGCGCTCCACAGTTCCAGCACTTCGTTTTCCATCAGTTGCCGGGTCTGGATATCCAGCGCTGAAAACGGCTCATCCATCAGGATGATGTCGGGATCGAGGATCAAGGTCTGCGCCAACGCCACGCGCTTGCGCATGCCGCCCGACAGCTGGTGCGGATAGCGGTCGCCGAAGCCTTGCAGGCCGACCCGCGCCAGCCATTCCTCGCCCAGCTGGCGCGCCCTGGCTTCATCGGTTTCGCGGTACTGCAGGCCGGCGATGACGTTTTGCAGCGCACTGCGCCACGGCATCAGCGCTTCCGCCTGGAACATGTAGCCGGCGCGGCGGTTGATGCCACGCAGCGGTTCGCCAAATACCTGGACGCTGCCGGACGAAGGCTGCAGCAAACCGGCGCCGACATTGAGCAGAGTCGATTTGCCGCAGCCGGTCGGGCCCACCACGGACACGAATTCGCCCGGCGCGATCGACAAGCTGGTGTCCGCTACCGCGGTGTAGCGCTGGGAACGGTCATCCTTGGAGATGAAAGTGCAACTGACGTTATCGAGAAAGAGGGCTGGAGTCATGGGAGTATGGATGGGCTTGTGACGGCTGCAGCCTCGGCACCGGACTGGAAAATCAAGGACAGCGCGCGCAAGGCGACCCATGCGCGCCGTCCCGCCGATTATTTGTACTTGGCGTTGGCCTTCTTTACAAACTCGTTGGTATAAGTTTGCGACAGGTCGATATTCTTGCCGGCCAGGTCAGGATCGAATGCCTGCAAGGTGCGCAGCGCGACTTGCGGGCCGGCCTCAGGGATGGTGCCGTCCGGCGAAATCGCCTCGCGCATTTTCGTGAAGGCTTCAATGTACAGCGCACGGTCGCCCAGCTGATAGCTTTCCGGCACCGTCTTGACGATGTCCGACGGCCCGGCTTTCTGCAGCCATTTCAGCGCGCGCACCATAGCGTTGGTCAGGGCTTGCGTGGTGTTCGGATATTTCTTGATGAAGTCGGCCGAGGCGTACAGCGTCGCGGCCGGCATCGGGCCGCCGAACACGGCGTTGGTGTCTTTCAGGGTGCGGGTGTCGGCAATGATCCTGATCTCGTTATTCTGCTGCATCATGGTGATCAGCGGATCGAGGTTGGCGATCACGTCGATGGAGCCGGAACGCAGCGCCGACAAGGCGCCGGCCGAAGCGCCGACGCCGATATAGGAAACATCGGTCGGTTTCAGGCCGCCCTTGGCCAGCACGAAATTGGACATCATGCTGGTCGAGGAACCCGGCGCGGTGACGCCGATCTTCTTGCCCTTCAGGTCGGCGATCGACTTGTAGTTAGGCATGGTCTTGTTGGACACGCCCATGACGATTTGCGGCGCCCTGCCCTGCAACACGAAGGCGACGATATGCTGGTTCTTGGCCTGCATGCTGATGGTGTGCTCGAATGCGCCGGAAACCACGTCGGCGCTACCGCCGACCAGCGCCTGCAAAGCCTTGGCGCCGCCGGCGAAATCGGAAATCGTGACGTCCAGTCCTTCATCCTTGAAATAACCGAGCTGCTCGGCGATCGTCAGCGGCAGGTAATAAAACAGGTTCTTGCCACCCACCGCGATCGCCACCTTGGTTTTCTCGGGGGTCTGCGCAAACAGTTTGCCATTGAAAGAAAAGTACCCCGCCAAGAACAGGCAAAGGGCGATGCCGAACTGCTTCCAGCTGAATTTCATATTGTCTCCTCGTATATCCAGGGTTATTTCACTGCTGTTTGTGTGCAATGGTTGTTTTCTTTGCCGTCTTGGCGCGGCTGTCTCGAAACTGGTTATGTCTTCTACGGTCTATGATAATACTGCCCGAGCGGAATTAATTCGGACTACTGCTATGTTTTTTTGGCATGGCGCTCCGGTCTGTCAGGTCGCACGCCGGTCCAGCATGGCGCGCGCGATGGTGCCGGCGTCGACATACTCCAGCTCGCCGCCCACCGGCACGCCGCGCGCCAGGCGGCTGACCTGCAGGCCGCGCGCTTTCATGGTTTCACTGATGTAGTGGGCGGTGGCCTCGCCTTCGTTGGTGAAATTGGTGGCCAGCACCACTTCGGTGACGACGCCGTCGGTAGCGCGGCTGATCAGTTTCTCCAGCTGGATGTCTTTCGGACCGATGCCATCCAGCGGCGACAAGCGCCCCATCAGGACAAAATACAGCCCCTTGAAAGTCAGGGTCTGCTCGATCATCAGCTGGTCGGTCGGCGTTTCCACCACGCACAGCAAGGCTGGATCGCGCTCGGGATCGAGGCAGGTTTCGCACACCTCGTTCTCGGTGAAGGTATTGCACAGCGCGCAATGATGGATCTGCTCGACCGCCTGGGTCAGCGCCCGTCCCAGCAGCGCGGCGCCGTCGCGGTCATGCTGCAGCAAGTGGTAAGCCATGCGCTGAGCCGACTTCGGACCGACGCCGGGCAGATGACGCAAGGCTTCGGTGAGCAAGGCAAGACTGGAAGGAATTTTCACAGAATGGTGTTATTAAGTTTCATTACCTGCGTTTCATTACCTGCGAAACACTGCACGAACCTTGAACCGTGCAGCGCTTATGAATCCGGTCAACCTCAGCGGTTGGTCAGAATGGCAGCTTGAAGCCGGCTGGCATGCCGGCGGTCAGGCCCGACATCTTTTCAGCCGACAGCGCTTCCGCCTTGCGCACTGCATCGTTGAAAGCGGCGGCTACCAGGTCTTCCAGCATGTCCTTGTCGTCAGCCAGCAGCGAAGCGTCGATCGCCACGCGCTTGACCGCGTTCTTGCAAGTCATCACGACTTTCACCAGGCCCGCGCCCGACTCGCCTTCGACTTCGATCAAGGCCAGTTGGTCTTGCATCTTCTTCATGTTGTCCTGCATTGCCTGGGCTTGTTTCATCAGCCCTGCCAGTTGGCCCTTCATCATGGTGCTTCTCCTATAAAAACAGATTATTTAACCGGTGTTTCAAATGGCGCCCGGCGTCATGCCGGCGCGCCCTGCTGCTTGCCGTTTCAACCCAGGGGCTTGACCGATCCCGGTACGATGGAAGCGCCGAATTCGCGCACCATACTCTGGATGAAGGGATCGTTTTTTGCGGTCTGCTCCGCCAGGCGCTGCCGTTCGGCCTGCGCCGCCATGGCCTGCGCATTGGCCGTATGGCGGACCTGGCCAAGCTCCGTTTCCACCTTGACCGGCCGGCCGAAATGTTCAGCCAGCGCAGCCTCCAACTTATCAACACTGCCGGCCGAACGCAAGGTATCGAACGGAATCCGCAGATAAAACTGGGCCGCCGCACCGCTGCTGTCGGACTTGATCAGTTCGCTCTGCTGCGCCAGCTGATGCGCTACGCCGCGCACCGCCAGGGTGGCGGCCAGCAGCGGCCAGTTGCCGTCCCAGTTCAGGTTCGGATCGGGTTGCAGCACCAGCGGCGGCAGCGGTTCCGCCGGAGCGGCCGGTTGCGGCGCCACGGCTTCGGCGCGCGCAGCCTGGCGGCCGTTGCCCGCTACGCCGTTGGCGGGAGATGGCCGCTGCGGAGCGGATGGTGCGTACGATTCAGTTTTTTTTTCAGCCGCCGAACTGGAAAATTCGGTATCCGGCAAATCCATGGGCAACGGGATCTCTTCTTCCCAAGGCGGCACCGACGAATTTTGCGGAACGTAGATCGGCGCTGCCGGTTTGGCGTCCGCTACGGCCGCCACGGCCGCCACGGCCGGCTGGCTGACCTGCGCCGCAGGTAACTGGCTAGGTTGCGGCCGCACCGGTGCGCCGCCTTTGCGGGAAGACGCCGCGCGCGCTGCTTCCAACGCCGCCCTGGCCGGGCTCATGGCGCCGCTGCCGGCGGGAGGCGTTGCCGGCGCGCTGGTGCTGAGCGTGGGCGGAGCGCTGCTCAAGCGGGCGGCGGCCGGCGCTGCCTGGGCTGGCGGCGGCGCTGGCCTCGATGCGGGCGCCGCTGCTGCCGGCGCCGCGCTGACCTGCGGCCGCGGGCGGCTGGCCGGCGGCGGCGTCACGGTGCTGCCGTCGGCTTGCGGGCGGAAGGCCAGCATGCGCAGCAGCGTCATCGAGAAACCGGCGTATTCGTCCGGCGCCAGGCCCAGTTCATTGCGGCCGTGCACGGCGATCTGGTAGAACAGCTGTACTTCTTCGGCATCGAACAAGGCCGACAGGCGGATCACTTCTTCCCGTTCCGGCAAATCCTCGGCCAGGGCCGCGGGAACGCTTTGCGCCAGCGCGACCCGGTGCAGCAACGTGCCCAGGTCCTGCAGCGCCGCGCTATATGACAAGCTGCGGCTGGCCATGTCGTCGGCCACCGCCAGCAAGCCGGGGCCGTCTTTCAGCGCCAGCGCATCCAGCACGCGGATCAGGTAGGACTGGTCAAGCGCGCCCAGCATGCCCTGCACCGCTTCCAGCGTCACCTTGCCGGCGGCATAGGCGATCGCCTGGTCGGTCAGCGACAGCGCATCGCGCATCGAACCGTGGGCGCCCTGCGCCAGCAGGCGCAAGGCCGGGGTTTCGAATTCGATCTGTTCCTGGCCCAGGATATTGTCGAGGTGGCTGATGATATGGCCGGGCGGCATCTGTTTCAGGTTGAACTGCAGGCAGCGCGACAGCACCGTTACCGGGATTTTCTGCGGATCGGTGGTGGCCAGGATGAACTTGACATGTTCGGGCGGCTCTTCCAGCGTCTTCAGCATCGAGTTGAAGGCGTGGTTGGTCAGCATGTGCACTTCGTCGATCATGTAGACCTTGAAGCGCGCGTTGGACGGCGCATACACAGCCTGTTCCAGCAGCTGCGCCATTTCGTCGACGCCGCGGTTCGAGGCCGCATCCATTTCGATATAGTCGACAAAACGTCCGGCGTCGATCGCCACGCAAGCTTCGCACACACCGCACGGCGTCGCGGTGATGCCGCCGTTGCCGTCGGCGCCGATGCAATTGAGCGATTTCGCCAGGATCCGCGACAACGTGGTCTTGCCGACGCCGCGGGTGCCGGTGAACAGGTAGGCGTGGTGCAGGCGCTGTTGCTCCAAAGCGTGCGTCAAGGCCCTTACGACGTGTTCCTGGCCGACCAGCGTATCGAAGCTTCTGGGGCGATATTTACGGGCGAGAACTTGGTAGGACATAGGCAGCGGATAGGGGCGGCAGGTTGTGAAATACAAACAGCATTTTACCTGACAGACGCAGCCCGCACAGTTTTTAAACTCGGCGCCATTCCGGCGCATGGCCAGCCGATTGAAGACAGCCTCTAGATAATTGCTCGACAACACCTTCCAGAGAGCTGAGACAAGGGGTAAAGTCAGATAGAACAGCCCCATAAAACCAGGAGACCGCTCATGCAAGGGCAAACCCACGAAGTCACCAACCAGGCGCCTGAATTGTATGGCAACAACCTGTACCTGGACGATACCATCCTGCAGGCCGGCGTGCAGCGCCTGCACGGCCAATGGCATGCTGACCAGCTGGCGCGCTACGGCGCCGAACTCGGCAGCAAGGAAAGCTGGCAGCTGGCCGAACTGGCCAACCGCCACCAGCCGGAACTGAATACCTTCGACCGCCTCGGCAACCGCATCGACGCCGTCGAATTCCATCCGGCCTGGCATGCCTTGCTAGGCATGCTGCGCCGCGAAGGCTTGCACGCCCTGCCCTGGATCAAGCCGCAAGGCGGCAGCCACGTGGCGCGGGCCGCCGGTTATTTCCTGCATGCCCAGCTGGAAGCCGGATCGCTCTGCCCGACCACCATGACGTTCGCCTCGATCCCGGTCCTGCAGCAGGAACCGGCCCTGTTTGCCGCCCTGCAGGCAAAACTGTTGTCATGCGAACATGACAGCCGCGACCTGGCGCTGGAGCACAAGAATTCCATCCTGGTCGGCATGGGCATGACGGAAAAACAAGGCGGTTCCGACGTCCGCAGCAACACCACCACCGCCATCCCGCTGGAAGGCGGCGGCGGACGCGGCGCCGGTTACCAGCTGACCGGCCACAAATGGTTTTTTTCGGCGCCCATGTGCGACGCCCATATGGTGCTGGCGCGCACCGAGATGGGCCTGAGCTGCTTTTTTGTGCCGCGCTGGCGCCCCGACGGCAGCAAGAACCCGGTGCAGATACAGCGCCTGAAAGACAAGCTCGGCAACCGCTCCAATTCCAGCAGCGAGGTGGAGTTTCGGGAAGCCTTCGGCATCATGGTCGGCGACGAAGGCCGCGGCATCCCGACCATCATCGAAATGGCCAACCACACCCGCCTCGACTGCGTCATCGGTTCCGCCGGCCTGATGCGCCAGGCGCTGGTGCAGGCGCTGCACCACGCGCGCCACCGCAGCGCTTTCGGCCGCCGCCTGGCGGAGCAGCCGCTGATGCAAAACGTGCTGTCCGACCTGGCCCTGGAAAGCGAGGCGGCGACGCTGCTGATGCTGCAGCTGGCGAGCGCTTTCGAACAGCCCGACGATCCGCTGCAGCGCGCCTGGCGCCGCATCGTCACGCCCGCCGCCAAATTCTGGATCTGCAAGCGGGCGCTGGAATTCACCGGCGAATGCATGGAAGTCTGGGGCGGCAACGGCTACGTTGAAACCGGTCCGATGGCGCGCTTTTACCGGGAAGCGCCGGTCAATTCAATCTGGGAAGGTTCGGGCAACGTGATGTGCCTGGACGTGCTGCGCGCGATCGAACGCGAGCCGGCCGGATTCGGCTTGCTGCTGGCGCAGCTGGCCGAAACGGCGCGCGAACACCCCGGCTTGCGCAACATGCTGGACGAACTGCAAAAGGACCTGGCGACCCCGGCCGAGCAGCGCGAAATGCTGGGACGCCGCTTCGTGCAGCGCCTGGTGCTGACGGTCCAGGGCGCACTGATGCTGCAGCACGCGCCGGCCATCATCGCCGAAGCCTTCATCGCCAGCCGCGGCGAGGCGATGGGCGGACGTGTTTACGGGACCTTGGCAGCGCCGCACCTGCAGCAGCAGATTCTGCAGCGGACCTGGCTGCAGTAGGCGCCGTCCGCAAAAGAAAAACCGCCAATGCCCTTGCCGGGCATTGACGGTTTTTTTTCGGCCGCCGCTAAGCGGTCAATGGCCGCCGAACAGCTTCAGGATATTCTGCTTCTCGTCTTCCTGCGGATTGGTTTGCGGCGCAGGGGCAGGCAAAGGCGTCCCATCGGGGCCGATTTCGACCGGCGCTCCGCTCGCGCCGGCGCCCAGCCCCAGCGAAGCGATGAAGCCGTTGCCCGGCGTGAAATTGTCGAAATAAAACTCATTGTTGATGGTGGTGACGCCGGCCGGCACAGGCATCTGGTATTCAGGTACGCCACGCAGGGCGCGGCCCATGTATTCGGTCCAGATCGGCAGCGCCAGCTGCGCGCCGAATTCGCGGCTGCCCAGGCTCTTCGGCTGGTCGTAGCCCATCCAGGCCACCGCCACCAGGCTGTTCTGGTAACCGGCGAACCAGCCGTCGAAGGCATCGTTGGTAGTACCGGTCTTGCCGGCCAGGTCGCTGCGGCGCAGTATGTTGGTGCCGGCGCCGGTGCCGCGCTGCGCCACCGATTGCAACAGGCTGGTCATGATGTAGCTGTTGCGCGCATCGAGCACGCGCGTGGCGTTCTGGCCTGCTACCTGCGGTTCGACCTTGGTCAATACGGCGCCGCGTGAATCGGTCACCTGCGAAATCAGGTAGGGATTGACACGGTAGCCGCCGTTCGCCAGTACTGCATAGGCGCCGACCAGCTGCAGCGGCGTCACCTGCCCGGCACCCAGGGCCAAAGGTAGGTAAGGCGGGGTCTTGTCGAGATCGAAACCGAAATGGCTGGTGACGAATTCCTGCGCGTACTTGACGCCGATCGCATCCAGCAGGCGGATCGACACCAGGTTCTTTGAGCGCTGCAAGGCGGTGCGCAGCGGCATCGGGCCGTCAGGCTGGTCGTCGTCCTTCGGCTCCCACGGTCCCTGGCCAGGCGCGCCGGGGAAAGACACCGGTGCGTCGTTGATGATGGAGGCCGGTCCGAAACCCTTTTCCAGCGCAGCCGAGTAGATGAACGGCTTGAAGGTCGAACCAGGCTGGCGCCATGCTTGGGTGACATGGTTGAATTTGTTCTGGTTGAAATCGAAACCGCCGACCAGCGAACGGATGGCGCCGGTTTGCGGCGTCAGCGACACCATGGTGGCCTCGACTTGCGGCAACTGCGTGATCTGCCAGCCTTTGGCGGTATTGATGACGCGGATCACCGAGCCCTTCTGGATCTTCAGGTTCTTGCCGGCTTTCGCACCCAAGGCCGAGGCGGCAAGACGCAATCCCTCGCCGCTGATGGTGACCACGGTATCGTTGCGCAGCATCGCCTGCACCTGCTTGGGATCGGCGCCCAGCACCACGGCGGGCAGGATGTCGTCATTGTCGGGCTTGTCCTGCAGCGCGTCTTCGATCGCCTGGTCGCGCTCGTCGCCGCCGGCCGGCAGCTCGATAGTGGCCTCCGGTCCGCGGTAGCCGTGGCGGCGGTCGTAATCCATCACGCCTTTGCGTACCGCGTCATATGCTGCCTGCTGGTCGGCGGCGTTGAGAGTGGTGGTGACGCTCAAGCCGCGGGTATACGTGTCTTCCTTGAATTGCGCATACAGCATCTGGCGCACCATTTCGATGGCGTACTCGGCATGCACGCTGTAGTTGTTGCCCTTGGTCTTGACCTGGATATCTTCCGCCAGCGCCTGGTCGTACTGTTCCTGGGTGATGAATTCCAGGTCGCGCATGCGTTTCAGGATGTATTCCTGGCGGATCCTGGCGCGCTTCGGATTCACCACCGGGTTGTAGGCGGAAGGCGCTTTCGGCAGGCCGGCCAGCATCGCCGCCTGCGCCAGCGTGATGTCCTTCAGGTCCTTGCCGAAATAAGTGCGCGCAGCGGCGGCAAAACCAAATGAGCGCTGGCCCAGGTAGATCTGGTTCATGTAAACCTCAAGGATCTGGTCCTTGCTCAGCGCTGTCTCGATCTTGTAGGCCAGCAGGATTTCATAGATCTTGCGCGAGTAGGTTTTTTCGCTGGACAGGAAAACGTTGCGCGCGACCTGCATGGTGATGGTGCTGGCGCCTTGCGAAGCGCCGCCATGCAAGATGTCGGCCACGCCTGCGCGCAGGATGCCGATGACGTCGATGCCGCCGTGCTGGTAGAAGCGCGCGTCTTCAATCGCCAGCACCGCATTCTTCATGTCGGCCGGGATGTCGTCCAGCTTGACCAGGCTGCGCCGCTCTTCGCCGAACTCGCCGATCAGGACGTGGTCGGCGGTGTAGATGCGTAACGGCACTTTGGGCCGGTAGTCGGTGATTGCGTCCAGCGCCGGCAGCTGCGGCGTCATGACCACCAGCGCATATGTCACCAGCAACCCGGCAATCACCACCCCCGCCAGCACCAGGCCGCCGATGGTGAGCAGCAGCGCATGGGCCACGCTGCCCTTGCCGTTTTTCCCGGCCGGGCTGGAGTGGGACTTGTTTGTGTCTTGCTGGATTTTCTTTGTTGATGACATAGCAATATTCGATGGAAATAGCCCTGTATCCTACAACATGCCGGGGAGCGGACCTCGAATGGCTACGAATTGTTACGAATCGACGGCCCGGGATCCCGCTGCCCCAACAGGGACTGGATCATCTGACGCGTGGTGGCCGCCGCCAGCTCCGGCGTTTCCATCGGGAACAGGTGGCCGCCGGGGATTTGCCTGAAATATTTGCCGACCAGGCGTTTGGTGGCGTCCAGCCCGGCCTGCCGGCATTCGACCGAATCGACGCCGCCGACAAAACCGATAGGCACCGGGAAACCGTGTTTCAGCACATTGCCCATGTCGTGCGGCAGAGTGCGGTAAACGGCGGTTTCGATATCGCGCCGGAAACGCAGGACCACATTGCCCTGCTCCTCTTCCAGTCCGTAGGTGATGTAGTCGCGCAGCACTTCGGGCGCCCAGTTGGCGAACACCTGCTTGCCGGCGAAATGCTGGTAGGCGGCTTCCGCGCTCGGCCACAGGTTGCGCCGCTTGACGGAAAACCGGGCTTGCGACACCCGCTTGTCCAGCCCCAGCGCCTTGGCGCCGCGCAGCAGGCTGGCGCGCCAGCCGACCACCACCGGCGTATCCAGCATCACCACGCAGCTGACCAGGTCCGGCCGCTGTTGCGCCGCCAGCAGGGCCAGGCCGCCGCCCATCGAGTGGCCGACCAGGATTACCGGCTGTTCATAACGCGCCGCCAGTTCATCGATCAGTTCCTGCACCAGCGCCGGCCAGCCGTCGGTGACCGGGTATTTGGGATTATGGGCGTGGATATCGAGCGAACGGACATCGTAGTCGTACCCCAGGAAGTCAAGGAACTGGCGGTAAGTCCCTGCCGGAAAACTGTTGCCGTGGATGAAATGCAAAATCGGACGAATAGCGTCAATCATAAATAAGACAAAAAAACCTGTTGCGATGGGGTCTCATTTAAAACCGAAAGCAGCCGCGCGCCAAAGGGAATATTAGAGCCGGCGCTCAGGAGTCAGCTGCGGCGCGGCGCGACAACCGCCTCTATCGAGTGTCCTACCGCGAGAATGCGGTGGTCCGTATTCTGGATGCCGGCAATCATGAGGCCGACCGGCGCGTCTCCCGCCTGGTGGCATGGCACCGAGAGCGCGCAGCCGTCGAACAGGTTGACCACCGACGGGTTGCGCAGCATCCGTCCGTTGATGCGGTAGTAACTTTCATCGTCTTTCAGCACGTCGGCGATGGGCGGCGCGATGTCGGGAGTGGTCGGCATCAGCATCGCGTCATAGCCTGCCGCAGCCTGATTGATCGAGCGGATGAAGTCGCGCCGGAGCGCCAGCAGTTGCACATAGTCGGGCGCACTGATGGCCTCCCCGGTCTTGATGCGCGCCAGCACCCGCGGATCGTATTTGTCAGCGCCGTCTTTGATATATTTCCGGTGCCAGGCATACGCCTCGGACGCGGTGATCATGCCGCGCGGGTTGATGTTCGGAGCCTGCGCAAATTCGGCCATCGGCAATTCAACGATGGTCGCTCCTGCCGCCGACAGCCGCTCCAGAGCGCTCGAGAACGCGCGCGCCACAGGCTCGGACAAATCGTTCTGGAAGAAAGTCTTCGGCACCGCAAAACGCAATCCGCGCAGTGACGGCGCGTCAGGCGCGCGCACCGTTTCCGCGGCAAGCACCGCATCAAGCAATGCGCAGTCTGCGACGCTCCAGGCGATCGGACCGGCGGAATCCAGAGAGGTCGACAGCGGCATCACGCCGTCGAGCGGCACGCGGCGTTGGGTCGGCTTGAAACCGACCAGGCCGTTGAGCGCCGCCGGGATGCGCAGCGAGCCGCCGGTATCGGTACCGATGGCGCCGGCAGCCATGCCGTCGGCTACCGAAATGCCGCCGCCCGATGTCGAGCCGCCGGGGATGCGGCCGGTGGCACGGTCGTATACGTTTTTCGGTGTGCCGTAGTGCGGATTGATGCCAAGGCCTGTATAGGCAAATTCGACCGTATTGGTCCGTCCGATGATGACCGCGCCAGCCTTGCGCAGCCTTGCCACGACAACCGAATCGCGGAGCGCGGCGGGCTGGCCGACCAGGACCGTGGAGCCTCCCAAGGTAGTCTGGCCCGCTTCGTCGAACAGGTCCTTGATCGAAATCGGGATGCCTGCGATCGGCGAGGCAATCACTCCCTTGCGGCGTTGGGCGTCGATCTCGGCAGCAACCGCGCGCGCCTGTTCGGCATACACCGTCATGAAAGCGCGCGCGCCTTCACCTTGTGGATCGCCGATGGCGGCAAGCGCTTCTTCCACTAGCTGGCGGCTGCTCAGCGAGCCGGCCGCCAGCCGATGCGACATTTCCACCATGGATAATTTCCCCATGGAAATGCCGCCGGTAGTCCGCGCAAACACCTGTGGCGCTACCGTACCGAGTCCTGCAAGGGCTGCATACCCACCGGCTTTCTGTAAGAAATTGCGGCGCTGATTGTCCATTTGTCTCCCCTTTTTAAATTTATTGAACGAGATGCGAAGATTCTCGTCTTTGATCATCAAGCACATGCTGTGCCATCCCGGCATAACACGGTAAGCACATGAAAAATAGCGTTTTTCCATGGCTTGGCAAACCGAGGCACGGATCGAAACGGATGGAAATCCGCACACGATCGGGGCGGTTGTCTGGAAAAAGTGACGGCGCGCCGGGTTAACGGCCGTACCAATAGCGACGGTGCTGCTCACGATAGGTATCGGCAATCACGGTCTCGCCGAATTTCAGCATGATTGCGCCGTCGGCATCATTACGCAAGACGGCGATGCCCAGGTCCTGGTAGCGCTCCAGCACCTGCTGTTTCGGATGACGGAAACGGTTGCGGTAGCCGACCTGGAACAAGGCGATTTGAGGTTCGACCTCCGCCAGGAACGCGGCTGTCGATGACGTGCCGCTGCCATGGTGGGGCGCTAGCAGCACCGTCGATTTCAGCTGCCCCGCGTGGCTGGCGGCCAACTGCTTTTCCTGGGCTGCTTCGATATCGCCCGGCAGCAGGATGGCATGTTTTCCGTGGCTGATCTTGAGGACGCAGCTGAGCGTATTCGCCTTGGTTTTTGCTGCCTTCGCCGGCGCCGGATAATGCTCCAGGTCCGGGTACAGCATTTCGAAGCTGGCGCCGCCCCATTGCCACGCCTGGCCGCTGTGGCAGCGCTGGTGAACGGTTGCCGCCCTGGCGATCGGATGATCTTGCGTCAGCGACGAATACACCGTGCCCACCTTGATGCTGCCCATGAGCGACAATGCGCCGCCGGAATGGTCATTGTCGGCATGCGACACCAGCAGCGCATCCAGCGCCGCGATGCCGCGCGCCCTCAGGTAAGGCACGACGACGCGGCTGCCGGCATTCGATGCAGGTGAATAATACGGACCGCTGTCGTACAGCAGGCGATGTTCGGCAGTCTCCACCAGTACCGCCATGCCCTGGCCGACATCGAGCGCAGTGACCCACATTTCCCCCGGACCGGGACGGCTGCCCTGGTCCAGCAGCAGCGGCAGCCAGCCGCCCAGCGCCAGCCAGCGCAGCGGCCAGCCGCGCGGCGCCAGCAGCCACAGGGTAGCCAGCAGCGCCAGCACAAAAGTCCATGCCTGCGGCAACGGCGCCTGCCATACCGCGAACGGCAAACCGCTCAACCAGTCCAGGAAGACCGCCAGCAGTTCTACCAGCGCATGCGCGCCGCGCCACAGCCAGGTCGACAGCGGCGCCGGCAGCACGCTGGCGACCAGGGTCAGCGGCGTCACGGCCAGGCCGACCAGCGGAATCGCCAGCGCATTGGCAAGCGGACCGATCAGCGAGACACGGCCGAACAGCAAGGCCGTCAGCGGCAGCAAACCGATGGTCACCGCATATTGGGTAGAGCCGGCAGCCTTCAAACCGTGCCGGCAACGCGCCAGCAGCGATTGTCCCTGGACCGCAACCGCCACGCTGCGGCCGACGCTGGCGTAGAGGATCACGCCGACCGCGCAGAAGGACAGCCAGAATCCCGGCCACAGCAGCGCCCAGGGATCGGCCAGCAAGACCAGCGCCAGCGCCGCGCACAACACATGCGACACGCTGGCGATGCGTCCGCTCCACAAAGCCAGCGCAGTCACCAGCAGCATGTACAGGGTACGCTGCGCGGGTATGCCGAAGCCGGCCAGCGCGACGTAGCACAGGGCCGCCAGCGCGCCGCCCAACGCTGCCGCTTTTTGCGCCGGCAGCAGCAGCGGCAAGGCCGCGCCAGTGAAAAAGGAACGACGCCACAGCGCTGAAACAATGACGGCGAACATGCCGGCAATCATCGTGATGTGGAGGCCGGAAATGGCGACCAGGTGGCTGACGCCGGTGCGGTTGAAGACTTCCCAGTCGGACTGCTCGATGGCGCGCTGGTCGCCCACCGCCAGCGCCACCAGCACACCGGCGTAGCGGTGCTCGGGCAAGGCTTGCAGGATCCGTTCACGCAAACGGCTGCGCAGTACTTCAACCAGGTTGCCCGGGCTGAACACGAATGCCTGCAGCTGCCGGTTCTGTTGCCCGGAACGGACGTAGCCGGTGGCGCGCAGGTTGCGCTCCAGCAGCCACGCTTCATAGTCGAAACCGAGCGGATTTGCGTTGCCGTGCGGACGTTTCAGGCGCACGGTCAACTGCCAGCGTGCGCCCGCCTGGAGCCGGACCACTTCGTCATTTTCCTCTTGATGCCAGCCCAGCGCCAGGCGCGGCGGAACGAGCGGCGCTTCGCCGTCCTGGTCCAGCACTTTTTCAACGGCAAAAGTAAAACGGACGCCGCTCTCGGAATAGGAAGGCAAGCTGTCAACCGTGCCGACCACGGTGATGTCGCGCCCTTCCCATGCCGGCGTCAGCTCATGCCTTAAATAATATTGCGCGAACAGCCCGGCCCAGGCAAAACCGAACAGCATGCCGGCCAGCAGGTTCGCAACCGGTCCGAGATAGGGATTGCGGGTTTTACGGGCAGCCGCAGCCGGCAACCATGCCGACACCAACAAGCAACATAGCAGCCAGACCGCAAGCAATGCCGCCTGGGTTTGCAAAAAACCAACACCGAGGACAAGGCCAACCACGGCGCTGCGCATGCCCGCCGCGCCGTGGCGCTACTTAAGCCAGCGCTGCCAGGCGCGGCAAGGCCGCGCAGGCATTGGCGGCGGTTGCCTGCGCCAGGTCAGGCAGCGCCATGCCGCGCAACTCGGCCAGCACGGCGCCGATGCGCGGGATCTGCTGCGGCTGGTTCGGTTGCGGGTGCAGCCAGGCCGGCGACATGTCGGGAGCGTCGGTCTCCAGCACCAGCGCCGCCAGCGGCAGCTGGACCGCCAGCCGGCGGATCTGCAGCGCGCGCGTAAACGTCATGGCGCCGCCGAAACCGAGCCGGAAGCCGAGCCCGATGAAGGCTTCGGCTTGCTGGAAACTGCCGTTGAATGCATGGGCAATGCCGCCCTGCACCTTGATCCGGCGCAGATGCTTGAGCAGGATATCTTGCGAGCGCCGCACATGAAGCAATACCGGCAAGTCGAAATCGCGCGCCATCTTCAATTGCTCGACGTAGAAATGCTCCTGCTTTTCGCGCAAGGGGCCGCTGTCCATGCCGGGCACAAAAAAATCGAGGCCGATTTCGCCTATCGCCACAAAACGCGGATCGGCGATTGCCCCGGCGATCGCCGTGCGCAGCGCCAGCAGGTCAGCCTCCTCGGCCTGCGGCACGTACAGCGGATGGATGCCCAGCGCATAGGTGCAATTGGGCAGCTGCGCGGCCAGCGTTGCCACCGTGGCGAAATTGGCGCGCTCCACTGCCGGGATCACGATCCAATCGACGCCCTGCTGCGCCGCCGCTGTCGCGGCTTGCACCTGCGCCTGTTCCCCGCCGAATTCAGCGGCGTCCAGATGGCAATGGGTGTCTATCCACATCGGCAGGTCTTTTCAAAAGGAATTGATAGATTGCCATCCTAGCATGGGCTGACTTTGGCCAATATAAGCAACGGGATAAACAATCCCCCTCGCTCCGAGCCAGAGCCTGATAACATGATGCCAAAAAGTATTTGTCAGAAAGCAATGTAGATGTCCAAACCGTCCACCCCGTTCGACCAGCGCGAGTTCCGCAACGCGCTGGGAACCTTCACCACCGGCGTTACCATCATTACCGCTTGCCAGGCCGACGGCAAGCTGGTCGGCGTGACCGCCAACAGTTTCAACTCGGTCTCGCTCGATCCGCCGCTGGTGCTGTGGAGCTTGTCCAAGTCGTCCAACAGCCTGGCGGCTTTCGAAGCCGCCGAATACTGGGCGGTGCACATCCTCTCGCACGACCAGGACCAGCTGGCCACCCATTTCAGCAAACGCGCGCACGACAAGTTCGCCGGCCTCGACCTGGAAACCGGCATGGGCGGCGCGCCGCTGCTGGACGGCTGCACCACCCGCATGCAATGCAAGACCGCCTACCGCTACGACGGCGGCGACCACATCATCATGGTCGGCGAAGTCATGCACTTCGAACATTCCGACATCGCGCCGCTGGTATACCAGCGCGGCAATTACGCCGTCGCCACCCGCAAGGAACTGGCCGATGAAGCCGAAGCGCTGATCAAGGCCACCGCCGCCTCCGACAGCTTCGACGAGAATTCGATGAGCTACCTGCTCGGCAGCGCCTATTTCCACTTATATGGAAAACTGCGCGAATTCGGCGCCCTGCAGGGCCTGAACGACGCCGAGTTTTTCGTACTGAACACGCTGGCGGCGCGCAACGGCCGCAGCCTGGCGGAACTGAACCGCCTGTTCGTCTACGCCGGCCACACGCCGCTGATCAATGTGCTGGACGACATGACGGCGCGCGGCCTGCTGCAAGTCGTGCTGGACCAGGGCGAACGCAGCGAGCGCGGACTGTTTTACCTGACTGCCATGGGCCAGGCCCTGGCGCAGGAAATCGCCAATGCCGGCAAGCAAACCGAACTGGCGTTGCTGGACAGCCTGGGCGCGGTAGACACCATCGCCCTGCGCACCCTGCTGCGGCGTTTCATTGCGCTGACCGACGACGGCAAGCTTCCCGGCGAATAAGGCGCCGCCAGGGCCCCGCCGATGCGCTACACTGGAATCCCACTGATGGATAGCCGACGGCACCGATGAACATCCGCTTCCTCGAAACTTTCGTCTGGCTGGCGAAATTGAAGAACTTCCGGCTGACGGCGGAAAAACTGCACACCACCCAGGCCGCGGTATCGAGCCGCATCGCTACGCTGGAGCAGGATTTCGGCGTGCGCCTGTTCGACCGCGGCGCGCGCGAGGTGGCCTTGACTACCGACGGCAGCAAGGCGCTGGTGTATGCCGAGCGCATCGTCAAGCTGATGCGCGAAATGAAGGACGACATGTCGGCGCGCGACAATTATTCCGGCGTGTTGCGCATAGGCGTGATCGAATCGATCGTGCACAGCTGGTTCCCGGACCTGATCGGCCGCATCCACAAGCTGTTTCCGCAACTGGAAATCGAAATCGCCAGCGACACCACCATCCACCTGCGCGAGCAGTTCAGCAAGGGCGACCTCGACCTGGTGCTGCAGGCGGAACCGGTGATCGCGCCGAACATCCGCAATCTCAAGCTGTGCGAACTGCCGATGCGCTGGGTCGGCAGCAGCAAGCTGGAGATCGGCAGCGAAACCCTGAGCCTGTCGGACCTGGCGGCTTTCCCGCTGGTCAGCTTCGCCCGCAATTCGGGGCCGCACACCATCATCGAACGGCTGTTTTCCAACAGCGAACGCGGTTCGCTGCACATCAATTGCATCACCTCGGTGGCGACCATGATACGGCTGGTCAGCGATGGTTTCGGCGTCGCCGTGGTGCCGCCGGCGATCATCCAGCGCGAGCTCAACGACGGCAGCCTGCAGCTGCTGCGCGTGGATGCCGATTTCCCGGCCTTGCTGCTGATGGCTTCGTTCCGCAACGATCCGGAAAATGCATTGACTGAAACCATTGCCAGCATCGCCCAGGAAACCGCTTCCGAATTCGCGCTGAACTGGGGGCCGGAGATCGCCCGATTGCCTTCTGAACCGCTGGAATTGCCCTTCGCGGCAATCTAAGAATCGCTACAGCGGCGCCTGTTGAGCGCTTCATAAAACATGACAATGCCCTTGCCCGGTTTTCCTGTGCGATTAACAAACGCAGCTAACTGGGGTCAGAGTGAACTTTCTGCGCGCCTTTTGCAGAAACTTCACTCTGAGGTAGCCCGGCTTTGATGGACATCTCAAATAGGGGACAATATGTCCTCGAGAGGAACCCATGAAAGCAAAGCTACCATCCCCGTCATCAAGGACTCAATCTGTCGTCCCTGAACAGCCAAAGCGTGCCACGTTTACAAAGGCCTTCAAGCTTCTTGCCATCGAACGCATGCGGCAAGGCGAAAAGAGTCCAACTGAACTCGCCCTGGAATTGGGAGTTCGTCGAAACCAGCTTTATAAATGGGCCAAGGCATTGGATGAGCGTGGCCAGGATGCCAGTTTCAACGGTGCTGGCCGGCTGCCGAAAGAACAGGAAAGCGAAGTTGTTCAGCTGCGCCGTGAACTAGCGCGAGCCAAGGAGGAACTGGCCATCCTAAAAAAGTTCGATGCGTACTTGACTCGCCTGAAGCGGTAAAGTACGCCTTGATTGACAAGTATCGGCATCAATTCGGACTGGCTCCGATGTGTCGCATTCTCAAGATCAGCAGGAGCAGCTACTATGCCGCTCACAACCGCACACCTAGCCTGCGCAGCACCATGGACATGGCATTGCGCCAGCAGATTAGTCGCATGCATCAACGTCACCGCCAAGCGCTGGGCGCAGTCAAGACCTGGCGTCTATTGAACCGGGAAGGTATTGTGTGTGGCAAACATCGGGTTGCCAGACTGCGCAAGATCGATGGGATTGAAGCCCGCCGGAAGGCGCGCTTTCGCGTCATGCGCACTTATCAGAAAGCCGAGCCACCCGCACCAGATCTGGTTAAGCGAGCCTTCTCGGTCGCCGCTCCGAACAAGGTCTGGGTCAGCGATATCACCACCTTACGTACTCGAGAAGGGTGGCTGTACCTGGCGATCGTACTCGATCTCTATGCCAGGTCCATTGTCGGCTGGTCAATGGATACGACGCAAGCGGCCACCTTGCCGATTGCGGCCCTCAAGATGGCCATTGCCCAGCGCAAACCAGCCGCCGGCCTGATTTGCCACACGGATCAAGGTACCGTCTACGGCGCTTCCACTTATCGCGCAGTACTTGATCAGAACGGCGCTCGCCCAAGCATGAGCCGTAAAGGCAATTGTCATGACAACGCCGTGGCGGAAAGTTTCTTCTCCAATCTCAAGAACGAAATCACTCACCATGTCACTTACAACACGCGGCATGAAACCAAGGCTGCCATTTCCGATTACATAGAGGTGTATTACAATCGCCTGCGCCCACATCAAACATTGGGCTACCGCACCCCTACCGAAGTCGAGGCACAATTCAAAAGTGCTTAATTAACCTGTCCACCAAAACCGGGACACCTCACTCTGACCCCAGATGACTCTTGCCGTGGCGATGTCACGATTTACGAAACCCTCAATAATTCAGAGAGATGAAATCAGCCGCGCGCCACAGGCTGTTTCATCCGTGTCGTATGCCAGCCACTTCCCGTTATGCCGCCTTCCGCTGCCTCTCGCGAGAATCTCGAACTCGCCTTGACATCGTGGGCAGTATGTCATGCAACCCTCTCCCGCCACCGGGATGCCCTGTGCGTTGAAACCCGCGAAAGCACTGGTCACTTCGCCGTCATGGCTGGTCTTGTCGCGGAGGCGGATGACGCCTTGGCCTTGGGAATTTTTCATGGAAACTCCTTGTTAAGCACGGCGCGCTTCGGGAGCGACATGCATGGAATTTTCCCGTGTCTGATTACCGAGATAGACGGCTCGATAGCGCAGGTAGCCTTCAAATTCAACCTGCGTGCGCATAAATTCGCTGCCTAATTTTTCGATGAAACCGGCATAGGAATCATGCACCATCTCATCGTAAAATGCGCCCACCTCTGGAGGTACTTTGATCGACTTGGTCACATTATAAATCTCAGTGACATTTTTATTATAGTTATGCCGCGCAGACCGATCCTCTGGATCAATGATAGGGAGATATCGAGATACCAATTCGATCTGCTTGGCGAACACTTCTTGTCCCTTTCGATAATAGAACAGGCTATCCTGCTCCTTCATATTGCCTAAATTGTCGCGGTATTTAATGCTTCCAACTACCCGCGCATATCTCACGCTATACAAGCGCTCAAAACCTTCAGCCGTATTTACCATGTGGCGCCAGGCCAGATACATCAAGCCGTGCGCACGTAACTGCAGATCAATGGAGAGATTCTTGACGATGCGGCAGTTGGCGAAATAGTCAGCTACCGCCTTGCGGACTGCGGGATCTAGCGCGAATTGTGCAATCAATGGATTCTCGTCAGTCTCGGACTCAGGCCTCACCTCTAGCCACGGCTGACCGGCCGAATGATATTCGCAGGCTTTTCTTGCGGCCTGATACATATCGTTGAGCGGAAGTTGCGACAGCTTTTTGCTATCGTCCGCGACCGGCACGCCATCAACGATGCGTACCGCCTTGCCTTGAGCGCCGGGCGCATAACCGCCGCCGACATCGGCATGGGCGCCGGGATAATAATGTTCGTAACAATTTGACGGCAAGACATCGCCTTGACATATGCTGTCGAGGGGAAAGACAGTGCGGAATTCATGCAAGGCCACATAATGAACGCAGTTCCTGACCTCTGGATGAATGCGCAAATTTTCCACCGTAGCCCAATCCCAGTGACCATCGCCATTGTTCGCATTGGTAACGCCCACCGATGCGACCGTATCCATAAGACCCAAAATCCGGACATAGGCGCGGATGCCAAACAGTTTGCCGTCAATCAGGAAATATTGATGCAGCCAATTGGTGAACACGCGCGCCTGGGCTGCGCCACGAGAAAATCCGAATACATCGAGATAAATGCCTGCCAGACGCGGCAAGGTCTTCGGCGCCTTGAGTTGGATGCTGAGCTTGAGGGCACATTGTTTCAAGAAATCCTCTCGCGTCTTTTCGTAATCGACCAGACCGGATTTTAAGCCGAGCGCTTTGAGTATCTTGTCTTCCTCGGATGGAATGGGTACTGGCCATTCGCTCCGATTTTCAGGCTTTACCCAGTGGTCACTAGACAGTGCTTTCATTTGTTTTTCATCAAACATAGTTTTACCTCGATTCACAAAACTATGTACTGAATTCAATATTTCCAACAGTCCCCATACGATTCGCGATTGACCTCCTTTTCCTGCAGCAGTCTCTCGCACATCTTCGCCACTGGTGCCGAATTTATCGGGAGAGAGCGTACCAACACCTTCAATAGCGATGTGTGCTACGAACTCAACGCAATTTAATTTTTTAAGGACGTCAAACATGGACCTCCCCCAACTCCCCCTCACCCAACACAACCGCCCCCTCCAAATCACCACCCCCTTTGACGACGACACCCTCCTGTTGCAGCGCATGAGCGGTGAAGAAACCCTCAGCCAACCTTTCAATTTCACCCTCGATCTCCTCTCCCAAGACCCCGAAATCGAACTCAAACAACTCATCGGTCAGCCTCTTCTCATCACCCTCCAACCCGAACGCGACGATGAGCACCATGACGCCAAGCCTCGTTATTTCCATGGTGTCATCCAAGACATCGCCCGCATCAATCCTCCCCACACCGCCGCTCGTTCTTTAACCGCCTACCGCGCCCAGCTCGTCCCCTGGCTTACCTTCCTCCAACACACCAGCGATTGCCGCATCTTTCAAGACGAATCCGTTCCCATCATTCTTCAGTCCGTGTTGAGCACTTATGGGCAACTCGCCAAATACCAATTCAATTTTCGTGGTGAATATCCACTACTCAACTACTGCGTCCAATACAACGAATCCGACTTTCACTTCATCTCCCATTTGTGTGAAGAAGCCGGTATTTACTATCATTTTGAGCACAGCAAAGACGGACACACCTTAATCTTCAGCGACAACTCAACGCATTGCGCCGCCATCGCCACACCCCAAGTTCCCTACCACCCTCACACCACCGGACGCTCCTCCCACCTCATCACCCAATGGCACCCACGCCGCACCGTCGCCGCCAGTCGCATCAGTCTCAACACCTTCGATTTCAAACAGCCGACCAACCTTCTCGACGTCACCCGTCCCAACGACACCCCACGCGGCAATTTGCCAGTCCTCAAACACTATCGTTATGAGGGTGCTGCGAGTTACAAAATCAGCGAGGTCGGCACAAAGATCGCAGAACGCCGCGCCCAGGCCGCCCATTGGCCCACCAAACTCTTTCAAGGCGCAGGCCCCTGCCGCTCATTCCAAGCAGGGCGATATTTTGATTTAGTCGATCACCCCGATCATCCCGTCAGCCGTCGAGACCCCGACGAAGCCAAATTCATCGTCATCACCGTCAAACACCACGCACAAAATGTTTTCTTTGATGAAGAAAAAAAAGAAAACCCCCAGCCTTATTCCGCCGAAATCACCGCCATTCGCCGCAAAATTCCCTTTCAACCCGAACAAAAAACCCACCGCCCAAAAATGCCCGGACCACAAACCGCCACCGTCGTCGGTCCATCGTCTGAAACCATTCATGCCGATAAATTTGGTCGAGTCAAAGTCCATTTTCATTGGGATCAAACAGGACCAAAAAACGGCGCCGATTCCTGCTGGATTCGCGTCGCCAGTCCTTGGGCGGGGAGTGACATGGGCGGCGTCTCACCACCCCGCATTGGGCAAGAAGTCATCGTAGATTTTCTAGACGGCAATCCTGATCGACCCATCATCACAGGACGTGTTTATAACGCCCTCCAAATGCCCCCGTTTGGTAATGAAGTCAGTGGCATGCGGTCAAAAACCTTAAAAGGCACCGGCTTCAACGAAGTGACCATGCATGATCGACCGGGACGTGAGTTGTTGAATATGCAGGCGGAGCGGGATTACACGTTGCTGGTGAAGCATGATCAAATCAGTATGGTGAAGAACGATAAAACGACGACGGTGGAACAAAACCATCGCTTGAATGTCAAAGCGAACCAAAGCATTGCGGTGGAACAAAACAGGCAAACGATGATTACAGGAAACGATACGGAAGTTGTCCAAGGCAATCGCTCGGAGGAAGTCAGTGGACATCATCAAGAATCCATTCACGGCACGGAGAATGTGGTGGTGACGTTGGCTTCGTCGGAGAGTATTGGACTTGGCAAGGCGCTGAATGTGGGGGCTGGGTATGCGGTGAACGTGGGTGGGGCGATGAATACGCTGGCTGGCGCAGCGAGCTTTGAGGAGGTGGGGTTGAGTAAGAAGACGATGGTGGGGAAGACTTACACGATTGATGTGGGGGATCGGGTGGAGATCAAAACTGGTTACTCGTCGCTGGTGATGGAGAGTGATGGGACGATTCGACTTAAGGGGGTGAATGTGGAGGTGGAGGGAACGACGGGGGCTTGGGTGCGGGGGGAGACGGTGGGGTTGGAGGGGCCGGGGGATGTCGAGCCAAGCAGATTGCCACCAATGGGGATGTTTAATGAATATTTCCATATCCAAGATCAAGCTGCCGGTATCGAACTGGAAAAAATCCCTTTCAGAATCAAAGGTGAAGCAGGAGAGATAGAAGGCCGTACTGCAACGGGACTCACCCACCACTACTCAACCGGCGATACTGAAAAACAAATCGATCTCGAATACACAGGGCTAGAACATGAATCTCACGGTTGGTAATACACAGAGCGACAGCACCCATCTCACGGTGGGTAAACACCCCACCAAATGGCGCAAATGGCACATCCTGTTGGGCATCATCGTGACGGCTGCCCTGGTATGGCGTTTTTATGACAGCAACTTATATCGCGGCATGATTGGACTTCCTATGAAAAAACCCTTGTTTGTACTTGTTCCCCATGACTACTTCGGCCCCGTTGTCATTTTGTTCGATCAGAAAGACGGCATTGAACCGGCGGATGAAAACACCAATTACGCTATTACGATTCCTGAGAATGGGATTCTCAAGATGAAGGATGAAATTTATACCTTTGTCCCTCATCCACAGTTCTTGTATGGGAAGAGCTACATCACGATTTTCTTGCTTGATCAGCAGGGAAAGCGGACGCCAGCGGTTATGACATCCTATAGCTTTCCCGAGAGGAATGATCTGCCAAATGGTGACAGCGTTAAAGTATGGTTTACCGGATACCGGGACGAAAATTATGTGCTCCATAAAATTAAGCTGGAAGAAGAGGGCAATAAGCAATTTATTCCAATTAACGAAAGAGATGCCCTGCATGAAATTCTGGGCGACAAAGTGATTGTCCGTCACCAGGGCCCTAATCGCGACTATGTATTCAATCCAAAATGGGAAGAATACCGCTCAGGAGAATTAAGTGCCGAGGCGCTTAATGTTCCCAGGACCTATCAATTTATGGTGGGGCCTATCAACCAAATAGACAAATGGCCGCGATGGATGTATTTGATGCGCAAGTATCCGCAGTATTCCACCTATCCCCCTCCGCCAGGCGCCGAGGACAAAATCATATTCCCAGAACGCGAAGGGTTCTCTGATGGAGATTACGCCTCCGTGGAACAACTCGAATGGGAAGCCGACGAAAGGCTACGCCGTAAAAAAGTCTATTTCAAACAGGGAGAGAAACCATGACTGGCAGCGCGTCAAAAGCTATGCCCAAACTTCTGGCACGGCGTATGAGTACCCCGCATGAAGACCAGCGGGGTTGTGTCGTGGATGTTCCGTGCAGCAAGCTGTCCAAGTATGAAATCAATATCCGTGTTTTTCATCCCAATAAAAAATTTGAGCTCGAAGGGATGCGTTTCGAGGGTGATAACCGTCCATTTTCGTTGGGCGAGAGCTTTTTTGGTGACCGCCCTGATGGCGCTCCATCATCCCGTATCTGGCAAAGATTCAAGATCGATTTGAGCGCAGCACGTCCGTTTGTGGACAAAGACTCCCACAAAGTGGAAGCCAATCCCTCCACAGCAGACTGGCTACCCGGATGGTGGGGGTGGGACACAGAAAACTACGACGATCCCAGGCTTAAACCCACAGGTAAAGTCACACACGACACCCTCACCAAACCCCACGACGCCCAGGTCATCGCCGAATTCAAAAGCCAATCTTCCGGCATGAACCACGCTTTTCCACTTTCCGCTCCATTTCAAAAAGCCATCGGATGGTCACCCGTCCCTAGCCTTGACACCCAAGCCACCTATTGGATCAGAGTCGATCGCATTCACCAATGCATGGATGTCATTCTCATCGTCCACGCTGATGCCTACCCCAACTGTGAAGCCTTCATCGTCGATCAAAAAAAGAAGCGTGTTTTTCTTGGCACGCACGTGCGGCTAAGTGGCCCCGTAGCCGCACTCTCAGAAGGAGCACATCATCGCATCGCCTTTGCTAACGCCTTACGTATTGAACTGGATGAAGACGGCAATTTTGGAGAGCGTTTATGGGTATTTGCACACGTATTAGGCGGGCCGCCCAGCGAGAGAGAATGGTATGCAATGCGTGCTATTGACGAGCATTGCCTCTAGTAGCGAAAAAAACCTTCTATCGGCAGATGACGATATGCATCTGATAGGCGTGCGACATTGCTCTGTGCCGATGCTTCCATATCCCGCTCTTTGTTGTTGTCGGTGCCATCAAAAAAAATTCCGATGTTCAAATTGAAGTCGCAATATGTTCCACATTCGAGCGGTAACGCAGGTGGGCAGATTACTTGGGCCGATTCTAAGCATGATTTGGCATTGCTCATGTTTATTTTCTCCTCGTTGGCTCTGGCTTTTCATCGGCAAGCGGAACGTAATCTGGCGCCGGAGGGCGTGGGTATGGCGGACCTGGATATTCGGGATCCCATAGACCAATTCGGGCGTACCAAACTTCAACTCGGTGCCCCGGCAAAAAATGAACCTTCATGCCATCCCCATCTCCGAGAGGAACCGAAAAATGCACCGGTACGGTAGCCTCATGCCAACGCTCTTCTTTGAAGTTCGTGCGATAAGTTTTCCATCTGACTGTCACCATCAACGGCATACTTGGCTTATCAGGTAAATTAAGACAACACGAATTACCGCTGCTTCCCCAGCCGTCATATTGAGAGCCGCTCCGTCTGCCATTGACATAAAACTCCGCAATGCCGATGCCTTTTCCGTAATGCACGACTGAAGATATTGAGACTGGAGTCTGTCCCTCCGGCGCCATGCCGTTGACGCCCCTAGTAGCGCAACCGCTCAAAAGGATGGCTATGAGCGTCGGCAACAACCAACGCAATAATGCAAATTTAAAGAAACTATTCGTCATCTGATTTCCCTTAAAAAATGTCAGTGCTCAAATTGAAGTCGCGATGTTTTCCGCAATCCATCGGCAACACATATGAACAGGCTCGATACAGGACGTTGCATCCGTCATATTGATTTTTCCTTGGTCGGTTCAGGTTTTTCATCGGGTAGTGGCACATAATCAGGAGCCGGACCACTTGGATAAGCTGGACCTTGGTATTTTGGATTGCCCGGCCCATATTTTGCCGATGACCAGACTTCAATTCGATGCCCAGGGAAAAAATGAATATATAAATAACCCACTTCATTCTCTGAAAAATGTACTGGTACGGTAGCCTCATGCCAGCGTTTCTCATTAACCGCCACGCGATAGGTTTCCCATTTCACGGTCGCCATGATGGGGGGGTTAGTCGCGCGCGACAGACTTACGCAGCACACCGTCTTTCCACCACCGCCCCAACCGTTATACTGCACGCCACCCCAGCTGCCGTTGACATAGAAGTTACCAATACCTATCCCTTTGCCGTAATGCGACACAGACGAAATGGTGGTGCCAATCTTCCCTTCCGCCACCAACCGGTTTGAACCGGCGCCAGCACAGGCGCTTAACATCAATGCCAGGAGTGCTGGCAACAACCAACGCAATAACGCAAATTTAGAGAAATTGTTTTTCACCCGGTTTTCCTTGAAAAAATGCTAGTGTTTAAATTGAAATCACAATGTTTTTCGCAATCCATTGGCAACGCACATGGAGAGACTACTTGGGCAGGCTCGATGCAGGACTTTGCATTCGTCATATTGATTTTCCCTTTGCCGGTTCAGGTTTTTCGTCGGAGAGTGGAACATAATCTGGGACTGGGCCGCGCGGATACGCTGGTCCAGGATAGTTAGGGCTACCAGTACCCTCATCTGCGATCCAAACTTCAACGTTGTGACCTGGTAGGAAATGTACAACCATGTCGTAACCAGTTCCTGGTTTAGCTTCTGAAATATGCAGGGGTACAGTCGCCTCGTGCCAGCGCTCCTCTGCGACTCTCGTGCGATAGGTCTCCCATTTCACGGTGACCATGATGGGCGAGTTGATCGTATGCGGCAGACTGATACAACACACCGTCGCGCCGCCGCCGCCCCAACCATCATATAAAACCCCACCCCATTTACCGTTGATATAGAAGTCTCCAATTCCGATGCCCTTACCATAGTGCGACACTGCCGAAATGGAGGTGGCAATCTTTCCTTCCGCCATCAATCTGTTTGATCCGGCACCAGCGCAGCCACTGAGCAGGATGGCTAAGAACGTCGGCAGCAACCATCGTAATAATGCAGATTTAAAGAAACGATTCTTCATCTAATTTCCCTTAAAAAATGCCGACATTCAAATTGAAGTCGCAATGTTTTCCACAATCGGTCGGCAACGGACGTGGACAGACTACTTGGGCCGGTTCGAGACAGGACTTTGCATTCGCCATGTTTATTTCCCCTTGACCGGTTCAGGTTTTTCATCAGGAAGCGGAACATAATCTGGAGCTGGAGGGCGCGGATATGGAGGACCAGGGTATTCTGGGTCCCATAGACCAATTCGTGCGTACCAAATTTCTACTCGATGTCCGGGCAGGAAATGGACCTTCAAGCCGTCGCCGTCGCCGGGAGGAACTGAAAAATGCACTGGTATAGTAGCTTCATGCCAGCGTTCCTCAGCGACTGCCGTGCGATAGGTCTCCCATTTCACCGTCACCATGGTGGGCGCGTTGGTCGTACGTGGCAGGCTGACACAACATACCGTCGCACCTCCACCACCCCAACCATCATATAAAACCCCGCCCCATTGGCCGTTGATATAGAAGTCTCCAATTCCAATACCCTTGCCATAGTGAGACACTGCCGAAACGGTGGTGCCAATATTCCCTTCCGCCACCAATCGGTTTGATCCAGCGCCAGCGCAGCCGCTCGAAAGGACGGCTATGAGCGTCGATAACAACCAGCGCAATGAAAGGGATTTCATGTGGTTATTCTTCATGTGCATATCCTCGGATCACGAATCTGAAATCTCTTGCGGTCCGGCATGCGCAAGAAACGACACCCAGTCTCTTTCCTGCAATGCCCGGCCTTTCGAGCTGAATATTTTGCGGGCGAAACTTAATAAGACCTCCTGATTATCGGAACCGCTTTCTTGCCATATCGCGACGCACTCGCACGCCAGACGCCAATCGTCATACAAATGGCCTCTCGTGGCGTGCTTCGTGCCTACCAACTGCTCAAGCAACATATCGGGCTCGGCGCCAACGGCAAAAGTCGCCATTTGTTCGCCGCTCAAGGCAAACTGCTTGTCTTCCGGGATCAGGCTGGCGCGATCTTCCGGCAACATCAAGACGACTTCCTCACCGCGCCGGTCAAGCGTGCTCCATTGCTCTATCGGTCCGGTCATCTCGCCCCACTGCTGCGGCGTCATGATGGCGGGCAGATGCACCAGGATTCGCGCGTCCGCGAAGCGTAGCCCCAGCAGTACGGCATCCTGGTCGTAGAAACACGTGAACCGTTGCAGATGGCCGGCCAACGTGGCGAGGTCGGCCTGGCTTTGCAGCGTTGAGCAATGCAGCCGCCCCGGGAAACCGCCAAGTACGGCATCGACCGCAGATCTAGCTTCCGCTCCTGCTGCGTCCACGAGCGCCATGTCTATCAGTATCGGTCCGGCCAGGCAGCGTTTCTCGGTGGGCAGCAGCGGCGCACACCAGTTGACCGCGGGGTCCGTAAACAACGGGTGATTGCATATCGCGTCATACACCAAGCCGCCATCGATCAGGGAATAATGGCGCATCATGTTAACCGCGCAACCAGCCTGGCCTGCCTGCCCGCCTTAAACGTGCACGGCAGACACACATCTTTTGGCAAGACAGGCATAGCCGCCGACCTGCTCTGCGGCGGGAAGGTGCCGTGGCTGATCGCATGATGCTCCACCACGCCCGGCGTAAACCAGCGGTGGCCGTCCGGCTGGATGGTGTATTCGGTGCCGCCCACATTGAAGCTGATGCCCTTCTTGGCCTTGAAGCGCAGCCAGTCTTCCGCGCTGATCATCTCGATCACCTTTTTGGCGACGAGGCTGATGGCGTTGTCATGCGCTTCGATTGCCACCTTGCCTCGTCCAGCGATATGGCTGATGTCGCCTTGACTGGCAAACAGGCTGATCTGTTGCTTGACGCTGGCAGCCAGGTTGTTGCCTGCCGCCAGGTTGGTGTCCTGGCCGCTGGACACGGTCAGGTGGTCGCCGCTGTGCAGATGCGTGCTGCTCGGCGTGGCCAGGCCGATGCCGGCCGGAGACGCCGCAAGCAAGACGGGTTGCCGGAAACAGTTGGCCTGTTCCTGGCCTTGCCCGGCATATTGCTCCTGGGTGGCGTCGATGAATTGTTCGAGCGCGTCTTGCGCTTCCAGGGCGGGCGCGCCGGCTTTGGCAGCCGCGTCCGACAAGGTTTTGGTCAGGCGCCGGGCGGTCGTCAGCTGCTGGTGCGCTTCCCGCACATCCAGCTGGGAACCGGTGGCGCCGGGCCGGCCGTAGGTGCTCAGGTAGAGGCCCTGGCCGGCGACGACGGCGCCGTATGCATTGGTGTTCAGCGCAAAGCCGCTGCCGTAGAATGCCTGGCGGGTATTGCCTTGCTGACCGACCAGATAGCCGAGGTTAAGCTGAGCGTGGGTATTTGTGCTGTACAGCTGCAGGCGGTTTTGCCGGGCATTGTCGTCCATCACCAGCTGGTTATATCCTTGCCCCTTATGCTCCTTGGATTTATATCCCGACAATTTACCGTCGGTATGCCAGTGCGGCGTTTGATCGCCGTTATAGAGACGGCCGGTGATGAGCGGACGGTCCACATCTCCGTTCAAAAAAGTGACGATCACTTCCATGTTGATGCGCGGGGTGTAGACGCCGCCGTAGTTATCGCCCGCGTTTGGATAGCTGACACGCATCCAGCAAGAAGCGACGCCATGCGCCCACACAAACTTCACCTTCACCCGGTTGAGCGCGTCGGTAAAGATCTCCTCCCCTTCCGGCCCTGTCACTACGGCGGTCTGGGTATGCATGACGGGTTTGTGATGCTCCCTTGGGCTGCGATATTCGACGCTGCGGCGCTGCACTTCGATCCGGTTGATGCAAAATCCGCTGTTGATTGCGGCCTGGCCGGCGCCGGCGCGTTCCTTGATGGCGACGAGCTGTTCCCGCAAACTGCCAGGCGCATCGTCCGCCATGCCCGACAAAGGCAGATTGTTTTCGACATACCAATGCAGGCCGATGACGATGAATTGCCGTTGCTCGTCTGTGGCCTCGACATGGTCGGCATGGCCTTCGAAACTGAAATACGACCCGACCGCCATCCGCCGCACGGCAGACCAGGCGAAATAACGCTTGGCTTGCGACTCCCAGCCCTCGACGGTGTTCTGCGCCTGCAGGTCGCCCTGCGCCTGCTGAGCATGGGTATAGGCGCCGGTGTATTCGTAGACTTCCAGCTGCTCGGGAATGTTGCCGTGTTCCGGCGTGATCCGCCTGGCGCTGCCTTTGGGCTGGCGCGGCGCCTTGTAGTCAGTCGTGACCGTTTCCAGCTTGCGGCTGCGCATCTGGCGCTCGCCGCTCCATCGGATGATCTTGTCGGCCTCGTCCCGGCTGCCGGCCCGGTGAAAACGGACCACGGCAGGATCCAGGGCAGGCAAGCGGCGCGCCGAGTCGGTGATGATCAGCATGTGGTCCTTGCCGTCCTCTTGCTGTTCGTGATAGCAGTACCAGCCCTCTTCTTCCATCAGCCGCATCGCAAAATGCCAGTCGGTCTCGTACTGGGTGCAATATGAACGCGCCGCGGGCGGGCGGCTAAGCCTGAAACGGTAACGGCCGTGGCCCTGGGGATGGCGGTTAAACACTTCGGAGAGGATGTCGGTCGCGTCCCGGTCTTGCCAGATGCGGCTGTCTTTGCGGTACTTGAGAAAATGCAGCCAGCAGCGGAAGGTCAATTGATACGTCGTCAGCAAGCCGTCGCAGCCGAGCTTGCGGACGCGCTGCACATAGCCGTGGACCGGCAGATAGCTGCGCTGGTCCGCTTGCTGCAGCCAAAGGGTGACTGGCTGGGCGATCAATTGCTTGAGGGCGATGTTGCGGTCCAGGGACAAAGCATCAACGGTATATTCATACCCGCGCCCCAAACGGTCTTCGGCAACCAGGCGCTGCGGCAGCAGTACGTCCTGTCCCAGCAGGGTATCGAGTTTCAGGAGGCGGTTGTGTTGGCCGAGGCCCCTGTTCCACGAGGAAATGAACTCTTGCGTCATTGTCGTCCTTGTTTTTTGTCTGCTGCTGAAATCCCATGCCGGACCACATCAGCGGGGCTGCGCCGTTGCGCGGCTCGCACTTGATTGAAGTGCGGAGGATTGTGGCACAAGGAAATAATATTGACAAACTAACATCTAATTACAATTAAGAAACTGTTATAAAAATAACAGACTCGGAGGTTTCCGCTTGGTCGGCCGTGCCCACCTGCTGGTTTGTTGCGCTACGTTGTCTCATACGGCCAGACAAGAGCCGCTGCCTGAAAACCGGTGCAATACGGAATCAGAAGCCAGCATCACAAAAACAAAAAAATTGCTTAAAACACTGCCGGCCTATTTTTAAGAAAACCCATAAGGCACCGCCGCAGTGCGCACCGCGGCCAAAATGCGGCAAACGCCAAATGCAGCGCCCCACTTTTGCTCATAAGATTTTCCATTCAATTGCGCTGACAATTTCTTGTTGGACAGCCGCCAGCCCGGTACGCATACTCGCCTCATCCGGTAGCCGGTCCTGGCCGCCGGTGACGGACGTCAAAGAAACGCCGCGCCATCCTTCGCCAGCCACGGCGGAGCACATTCATTTCGGGATGACATCACATGCGCAACAACCTCAACCTGGCGCCGGACGCGCTGGAAGCGACCTACAAGAAAATCGCCTGGCGGCTGATTCCGTTCCTGGTATTCCTGTTCGTGCTGGCGTGGATCGACCGCGTCAACGTCGGTTTCGCCAAGCTGCAGATGCTGCAGGACCTGCAGTTCAGCGAAGCGATCTACGGCCTCGGCGCCGGCATCTTTTTCATCGGTTATTTCCTGTTCGAGGTGCCGAGCAACCTGCTGCTGGAAAAGATCGGCGCCCGCAAGACGCTGGCGCGCATCACCATCCTCTGGGGCCTGACTTCGATGGCCATGGTGTACGTCAAGACGCCGGCCATGTTTTATGTCATCCGTTTTTTCCTGGGCGTGTTCGAGGCCGGCTTTTTCCCCGGCGTGGTGCTGTACCTCACCTATTGGTTCCCGGCCGCCAAGCGGGCCCGCGTCAACGGCCTGTTCATGACTTCGTTCGCCATCGCCGGCGTGGTCGGCGGGCCGATCGCCGGGTTCATCATGAGCGCCATGGATGGCGTCGGCCATTACGCCAACTGGCAATGGCTGTTCTTGCTGGAAGGCATACCGTCGGTGCTGGCCGGCATCATGGTGCTGCTGTACCTGCCGGAAAAGCCGGTCAACGCCGGCTGGCTGAGCCCGGCTCAACAGCAGGCAGTGAGCGGCGCGCTGGCGGCCGAAAACCACGACAACAAACATGCTTCCCTGCGCGACGCCTGCCGCAACTACCGGGTCTGGATCTGCGCCGCGGTGTATTTCTGCGTGGTCAGCGGCAATGCCACGATCGCTTTCTGGTCGCCGTCGATCATCAAGGAAATCGGCATCGTCGGCAACCTGCAGATCGGCCTGATCTCCGCCATTCCATTCCTCGCCGGCACCATCGCCATGATCTGGAACGGCATCCATTCCGACCGCAGCGGTGAACGGCGCCTGCACTGCGCGCTGGCGACGCTGGTGGCCAGCATCGGCCTGATACTGACCGGTTTCTTCATCGGCAGCGCGGTGCTGGCGCTGTGTGCGCTGACGCTGGCGGCTATCGGCATCCTGGCGGCGTTCCCGGTGTTCTGGTCGATCCCGGCTGCGTTCCTGACCGGCACCGCGGCCGCCGGCGGCATCGCGCTGATCAATTCGATCGGCAACCTGGCCGGCTTCGCCGCGCCCTACCTGATCGGCTCGCTGAAAACCTCTACCGGCAGCGTCGCTTCAGGTTTGTACTTCGTCGCCGCACTGGAATTCTGCGCAACGATCCTGGTCTTGCTGTTCATCAAAAAAGTTCGCTGATTTTCTAACTGGCGCCGGCTTTCCTGCCGGCTGCCTTCTTTAAAGCTGGAACCATCTCATGCACATCTCATTTCAAGTCGACAGCGCGCAAGGCGCGCGCCAGCTCGACACCGATATCCATACCCTGATCGTCGCCGGCTGGGCCGGGCGCGACCATGCCGCCATCGAACACCACATAGAGGAACTGGCTGCGCTCGGCATCTCGCGCCCAAGCGCGGTGCCGCTGTATTACCGCGTCGCCAGCAACCAGCTGACCCAGGCGGAACAGGTGCAGGTGGTCGGCCCGGATTCCTCGGGCGAAGTGGAAACCTTTGTTTTTGCCGCCGGCGGCGAGCTGTATGTCAGCATCGCTTCCGACCATACCGACCGCAAGCTGGAAGCGCACAGCGTGGCGCTGTCGAAACAGGCGTGCGTCAAGCCGGTCGCCTGCGGCGCCTGGCGCCTGGCCGAGGTCGCCGATCATTGGGATGAACTGGTGATCCGCTCCTACATTGAAGAAAACGGCGAGCAGCTGCTATACCAGGAAGGCACGCTGGCTTCGCTGCGCACGCCGCAGGACCTGATCGCCGGTTATACCAACGGCGCCGCCGTGCTGCCCGCCGGCAGCGGCATGACCTGCGGCACCGTCGCCGCGATCGGCGGCATCCGCCCGGCCCGGTCATTTACAATGGAGCTGTTCGATCCGCGCCGGCAGCGCACCTTGCGCCATCGCTACCAGGTAGAAGTCCTGCCGGAAGTTGCCTGAACATCGGATTCCACACCATTTCACGAGGCCGCATGACTACCACGCTACCTACCCTGCAATCCCTGTCCGCGGCGCTAAGCCAGAATGCCGTCAGTTCGGCCGACCTCACCGAAGCCGCGCTGCAGCGCGCGCTGGAGCCGTCGGGCGAAGGCCGCCGAGTGTTTACCGAACTCTATGCGACGGCGGCGCGGGCGGCGGCGCAAGCCTCCGACCTGCTGCGCGCCAGCGGCCAGGCACGCTCGCCGATCGACGGTGTGCCGATTTCGGTGAAAGACCTGTTCGATGTCGCCGGCAGCGCCACGCTGGCCGGTTCGGTGGCGCTGCGCGACGCTGCGCCGGCCAGCGTCAGCGCACTGGCGGTGCAGCGCCTGGCGGCGGCCGGCGCCGTCATCATCGGCCGCACCAACATGACCGAATTCGCCTATTCCGGCCTCGGCATCAATCCGCACTACGGCACGCCGCGCAATCCCTGGGACAGAGACGCCGGCCGCATACCGGGCGGCTCCTCGTCGGGCGCCGCGGTGTCGGTCAGCGACGCCATGGCGGCCGCCGCCATCGGTTCCGACACTGGCGGCTCGGTGCGCATCCCGGCCGCGCTGTGCGGGCTGACCGGCTTCAAGCCGACTGCGCGCCGGGTCTCGCTGCAAGGCGTACTGCCGCTCTCGACACAGCTCGATTCGATCGGCCCCATCGCCAACAGCGTCGCCTGCTGCGCCACCCTCGATGCAATCATGGCCGGTGAACCGCTGCTGCCGTTGCGTCCTTATTCGCTGCGCGGCCTGCGCCTGGCGCTGCCGACCACGCTGGTGCTGGACGGCATGGACCAGCAGGTTGCGGCGGCGTTTGCCAATGCGCGCCGGCGGCTGCAGGCAGCGGGCGCACTGATCGAGGAAATCGAGATACCCGAATTTGCGGCGCTGGGCGCAATCAACGCCAAGGGCGGCTTTGCCGGCGCCGAGGCATATGCCTGGCATCGCGCGCTGATCGCCGAGCGCGCCGCTGCCTATGACCCGCGGGTGATTTCGCGCATCTTGCGCGGCAAGGAGATCAGCGCGGCTGACCTGATCGACCTGTTCGCGGCGCGCAAGCAATGGATCGCGGCGGTCGAATCCAGGATCGCGGGCTACGATGCGCTGCTGCTGCCGACCGTGCCAGTCGTGGCGCCGCTGATTGCCGAACTGGAAGCCAGCGACGAGGCGTATTTCGCTGCTAACGGCTTGATCTTGCGCAATCCGTCGGTGATCAATTTTCTAGACGGCTGCGCGCTGTCGCTGCCTTGCCATGCCGCGGGCACGGCGCCGGTGGGGTTGATGCTGGCCGGCGCCGGCGGCAGCGACCGCAAGATCCTGGAAATCGGGCTGGCGGTGGAGGCTGCGCTGGCGGCTGACTGATACCGGCTGCATGCTGCCAAACAAAAAGCCGGATCAAGCAATTGATCCGGCTTTTTTTGTCGGGCCTGGCCGTCGCTCAGCGAGCGATCAGTGATCGACCGCCAGCCTGGCTACCTGCAATACTTCCCCGCTGTTCGCATTCTGGACAAAAGCGACGATGCCGAAATTGTCAGCGCGGAGATCCGTGCCGATGCTGTCGAGCGCAAGCTTCTGATTGATCTGCACCATGCCATCCTTCAATGCAAACGGACCGAGCCAGCGCCGCACGACATAATCGTGATGCAGCGTCACGCCGTCGTTCTCGCCTGCCGCCACTTTCGATACCAGCTTGTTTTCGTAGACCGCGATGTAAGCGTCATGGCTGTCCTTGGAAGGCTGGCGCAGCTTGACCCTGGCCGACAGGTCGAAGCTGCGCGCCGCCGTGCCTGACAGCTTGATGGCAATATCGGCCGGCGACGGCTGCTGCGCGATTTTTGCGGTCGCAGCGTCAAAAGCCTTGCTCGCGCTCCACTGTCGCAACTCGCGGCCGCCGACGAAAATTTCCGGCGTGTACACCACGCGGCTGCCGGTGAATGCCGCCAGCTCCTGCTGCCGCACGGTGAAGCGATGGTCGCCGAATCTGTCCTTCCAGCCAAGGTTGTCCCAATAATCGACATGCAGGGCCAACGGCACGATGCGCTCGGTTCCGGCCTGGCTTGGCCCGGCTTGCGCGCCTTGCCTGGACAGCCACTGGTCGGCCGGCGGGCAACTGCTGCAGCCTTCGCTGGAATACAGCTCGACCAGCGCTACCCGGTTGGGCGGGCTTTGCGCGCTATAGTCCTGCGCCTGGGCGGCGGCGGAAATGCCGAGCGCAAGCGCGGCTACGGCAATCTTCTTTGCAACATTGATAAGGTCTGGCACGTGGGTCTCCTGGCTGGTCGTCTGCTGCTTGGTCGTTCCGGCTCGCGGTTTCCTTACACACCAGCGCCAACCCAGGCCAGGCGCTACGGCGCCCGGTACAAATTGATCACGTCGCGTTCGACCCGCACCAGGTTTTGCCCGGCGTCCACCACGAACTCGGCGCCGTTGAACGACGGCCTGGCCAGCAACAGGATGGCGTCGGCAATTTCAGTGATCGGCGCGATATACCCGAGCGGCGTGGAACGTGAGGAAGAATATTCGAAATCGGCCTGGCTCTGGTCGCCGCTGGTCGCCATCAGGCCGGGATACAGGGCATTGACGCGCAATACCGGCGCCGCCGACATCGCCAGCATCGCCGTCAGGTTGCCCAGGGCGGCTTTCGCCACGGTATAGCTGAAATCCTCGGGATGGAAATTGGCGCGCACCTTCTGGTCCACCACATTGACCACCACGCCTTGCTGGGCGCGTTGCCTGGCTTGCCGGTGAAATGCCTGGGTCAGCAGCAACGGTGCACGGCAGTTCACTTGCCATGACCGCTCCAGGTCCGGCAGCGCAAAATCGGCCAGCGTATCGGGAAAAAATACGGCGGCGCAGTTGACCAGCACGTCGAGCCGTCCGAACCTGGCGTAGACCGAGTCCATCATTGCCGTCAGCTGCTCCGGCGCCTGCAGGTCGGCCTGCATGGCGATGGCGCTGCCGCCGCCGGCTTCGACGGCTTGCACCGTAGCGAGCGCTTCCTGCTGCGAACTGCCGTAATGCACCGCCACCGCATAACCGGCTTGCGCAAACCGTTCGGCGATCCCGCGCCCGACCCGCTTGGCGGCGCCGGTAATGAGCACGACGGCGGGCGCCGCCGTGCCGGCCTTGGGCGGCCGGCTGGCGTGCTTGTTCAATTTTTGACGGCAGCGTGACGGTCCATGAACTGCGCTAGCCGCAGATCGAGATCGGTCACGCCGTTAGCGTCATGGGTAGTCAGCAGCACCTCTACGCGGTTATAGACATTCGACCACTCCGGGTGATGGTCCATTTTTTCCGCCAGCAGCGCTACCTGGGTCATGAAACCGAAGGCAGCGTTGAAATCGGCAAACCGGAAAGTCTTTTGAATCGCATCGCGGCCGTCCGCCGCGGTCCAGGTGGCCAGGCTTTGGAGCGCCGCTGCGGCGCCGATATGAGTAGAACTTGGCATTGAAGTATCCGTTCGTGAAAACTTCAATTCTATAACCTGGAGCGCCGGAATGAGTAAAAGATGCCGTATCGAAGGCCAATCACTCGGATTTGGGCAGCTTGCGGTCGAAAAAATCGATGATTTCAGCATTCAGCCTGGCGTGCTCGGCAACCCGGTCGACGCCCGGCGCATCGACGCACAGGAATGGCATTGCCGTCTTCATTTCGTCGCTGCAGGGAGCGATGAACACATAATGGCCGCCGGCAAGTTCGCCGCGTTCCACGCTGGCCGGCAGCAGGCTCAGGAGATGGTCGGTATTCCAGCGGTTGCGCAAGACCTGGTCGTCGCTGGCCTTGTAGATGCGCAGCGGGATGGTCACGCCTGCCACGCCCTTGGCGTCGAACATGATGCTGAACGGCGCCATGGCCACCGCGGCGCGCACCCGGCTGTCGCTCGGCACGTTCCAGCCGGGCCGCGTGCGCTGCAGCGCCGACTGGCCGCCGGCCGGGCATACTCCATGGTCGTCGGCATGGGCCGCGCAATAGGCGGTATATAAAGCGAAGTTGGGTTTGGCGCCCGCCATCACCATGGTGGTGTAGGCGCCGGCGGAGAATCCGGCCATGCCGATGCGCTTGGCGTCTATCGACGGCCCGAACCGCTTGTCAGCCAGGACTGCATCCAGCGTTGCCACCGCTTGCCATGGGCGCCCAATGATCTGCACATCCGTGAACCTGCCCTCCGGGCGGTCATAGCTGTCGCCCAAATGGCGCGGCGTCGCCACCACGTAGCCGTGGCTGGCCAGGGCTTCGGCCAGGTCGGCGTGCCCGAATTCGCTGCCGCCGCTGCCGTGCGAGAGGATGATCAGCGGATGCGTCCCGGCGGCGATGGCGGCGTTGCGCGTGGCATGGATCAGGCCGGAACCGGTCTGCCACTCGGTCGGCGGCGCTGCGGTCGGGTACCAGACCGCGACCGGGATGTCGTACTCGCCGCCGGTGGCCAGGCTGACGATGCCGACATTCATCTGGCCGTCGCGGGCCGAGGCTTGCCCTGTCAACACTCCGCACATCAAGATCAATATCACCGCGCACAAGGAACGCATGTCATCTCCAGGTTAAACAGGAATCGAACCGGCTATCGCAGGCCGGGATAGCGGCGATTGTAGGGTACAGCCGGATTTTCCACCTGACCGGGATTGCTGATTTGCATCAGCGCGGTGGCCTATGCCGGGTTATCAAAAAACCGGCATTTGATCTGCTTCCTTGAAAAACAGGCAATTCGACAGCCGCCGCTTTTTTCCAGGTGCTGTCAACCGAGCGCCCAGCCCTTGGCGTTAACGATCTGCACAAGCACAATCATCTTCCAAAGGAATCGCCATGAAATCAAGCATCATCGCAGCAATGCTATGCACCGTTGCCCTGGTCGCCGCTACCGGCGCAGCCCAGGCAAAAGGCTGCCTGAAAGGCGCAGCCGTGGGCGCGGTGGCAGGCCACTACGCGGGCCATCACGCAGTGGTCGGCGCGGTTGGCGGCTGCGTCGTGGGACGCCACCTGGCCAACAAGAAAGCCGCTGATGAAGCCGCCGCCGCACACCAGGTTGCTCCCGCACCGCAAGCCGCGCCTGCAAAATAGGCAGGAACGCTGCGCCGGCGACGCCCGGAACGGATGTTGGCATAATGGCTGTCCTTGCAAAGATCCTCGGGCATCATGAAATTCCTGGCCATCTCGGGCAGCCTGCGCGCAGGCTCCCACAATTCCGCCCTGTTGCGCGCCATGGCACGCCTGGCGCCCGCCGGCATCAGCGTCGCGCTGTACAGCGGCCTGGGTGATTTACCCTTGTTCAATCCCGATATCGAAGCCAGCGACCCAGCTGCCGTGGCAGACTTGCGCGCCCGCATCGTGGCCGCCGACGCCTTGCTGATCGCCAGCCCGGAGTATGCGCACGGCATTACCGGCGCCATGAAGAATGCACTCGACTGGATGGTGGGTTGCGAAGCTTTTGTGCTCAAGCCGGTGGCATTGCTGAACGCCTCGCCCAGGGCGGTGCACGCCCAGGCGTCCTTGAAGGAAATCGTCACGATGATGTCGGCGCAGGTTGTCGAGCCGGCGTCGGTCACCGTCCCCATCCTCGGGTCACATCTCAGCGAAGACCAGATCGTCTGTCACCCAGGAATTTCCGCGACGCTGTGCGGCGCGCTGCTCGCCTTGCGGGCCGCCGTGCTGGCGGCCCGCTTGCCGTCTGAATGAGTCAGGCCAGCGTCAGCAAACCCAAAGCGACGATAGCCGGCACCGCCTGAATGTACAAGATCTTGCGGCTGACAGTGAGTGCGCCGAAGATGCCGGCGACGATTACGCAAGCCAGGAAAAAAATCTTGACCGCATACCCTGGTGCACCCAGGCACAACCCCCAGGCCAGGCCTGCAGCCAGGAAGCCGTTATACAAACCCTGGTTGGCGGCCAGCGCCTTGGACGCCGCGGCAAACTCGGGCGTCAGCCTGAACGTCTTGAGGCCGAACGGCTTATCCCACAAGAACATTTCGAGCACCAGGAAATAGACGTGCAGCAAGGCGACCAGGGCAATCAGCAGGTTGGTGACAGTATTCAATCCAGACTCCGTTTTTTTTGATGATGGAAGCCGCCGCCCCTGCTTTGGCAGGATGGCGGCAGGCGAGGTGAAATCCGCTTTCAGGCCTTGGCTGCGGCCAGGCTGGCGTGCTGCGCCGCCAGCTCAGCGTCGAGCGCCTTGACGCGCTGCGCCGCCGGGCGCGCATTGACCCGGTCGATATAAGCCTGTATCACCGGCGACATCGGCACCAGCTGGAAAGCTGTGGTCCAGGTCAGCGCGGTGCCCCACAGGACATCGGCGGCGCTGAATTTGTCGCCCAGGATATACGGTCCCTTGGCCAGCTGGTCGGTCAAGGTCTTGAGCATCGTATCGAAATCGCCGTAGGGGCACGTCGACGGCGCCACCGGCGGATGCTTTTGCGCGCGGTCGACCAGCGCCGGCTCGAAACAGGAACCGTAGTACACCATCCAGCGCAGGTACGGGCCGCGCAGCGGATCGTCCAGCGCCGGCGCCAGCCCGGCATCCTGGTACAGGTCGGCCAGGTACAGGAAAACCGCGACCTGTTCGGTAATCAGCGCTTCGCCATGGCGGATCGCAGGGACTTTGCCCATCGGATTGATTGCCAGGTATGCGGGATTGCGCTGCTCGCCCGCCTTCATGTTAAGCGCGTGCAGCTGGTAGTCGGCGCCCAGTTCCTCTAACAGGATACGGGCGCCCATGGAGCGGGTGTTCGGCGAATGGAAAAAAGTCACGCGGCGGTTCGGTGTCATGGCATCTCCTGATTTTTTTATGGCGCTCAGGGCATGTAATATATCTCAAGCATTGCCGACACATAATGAAACAACTAGATAATATTTTCCTCTTGCATTAGTCCAAACCCTCTACTCCGCCAGCGCCCGGTCAAGTTCTATTAATCTATTCACAAGACCTCCGCAGTCGCCGCAGGCGGCGCAGCGGTCACGGAAAACCAGGGGTTGTCATAGGGGAATCGAAGCGGCCGCCAGCCTGCGCCGGGATCGGCAAACCAGCCTGGCGCTGTAAGTCAAATGTGAAAAGTGTAAGCAAATGCACGGGACACATTTCTGAAATTCCCGCTTCGTACAATCGATCGCACTGAACAACTTCAGGAGCGCAAATATGAAACACCCTCTCAGCATCGCAGCGATCATCGCCGGCCGCTTTTCATCGTTCGCCAGTCCGCCGCCGAGGACCCAGGGCGGTCCCGACATCGTGCTCAGGAATGCCCCGCCGGCGCCCAAGAAAGAAGCCGAGCCGGTCGCGCGCGCCGGGCTGGTGTGGAGTCCTGGATTCTGGAATTACGTAGGCGGCTGGTATGTATGGGAAGCCGGCCACTGGGAACTGGAACGCGACAACCAGCTGTACCTGAAGCCGGGCTGGCAGAAAGTGATACACGGCTGGCAGCTGCAGCGCGGCGAATGGCGCGTCACTTCGGTCAGCTTCATCAAGCAGAAAAATGCCGCGGCGGAGGCAGACGATGCTCCAGCGCCGCAATACGATCCGCTTGCGGCATTCCGTTGAAACAAGGTTGATTATCCGACCTGTTTTGCCAGCGCATCGCGGCGCAGCCGGCTGCGTTCCTGGCAGCGGAAGCAGATCCAGCGCTTGGATTTGTTGCGCAACACGAAATCGCCTTCCGCCACCGCGACTTCACCCTGGTGATGCGAGCAGAATCGCTTGCCGGTAACGTTTGCCGTGGCCTGGGTCACCAGCGCCAGCCGGTCTTGTCGTTGCAGATATGCGGTCATTGCGGATTCTTCCTTGATTGCTGGTCCGGTTCAGGCCCGGACGTTTGCTATTTTCCAAATGGATTGATACTCACGGCGTCTTGCGCTTTGGCCGACAAGGCTGGCGCAGCGGCCTGCGCGGCGCCAGATGCCAATCCGCCCCGCTCCCCGGCCGCCGCCACGGCCTGGGTCCCGGTTTTCGCTATCGAATCGTCGACCGAGAAAACCGCATAGATGCCGCCGGCGCCCAATGCAAGGGCGGCGACTATCCATCTGAGATTCGATTTGTTCATGTCCGGCTCCGATCGGTACAGGTACTGCCATCTCGTCGCCGGCGCGGACCAAACCAGTCCGCGCCGGCGATTTCAGACATGCTTGCTATAGAAACCTCGGAAGATTAACGTGCAAAATCCGAAGTGTTCTTGACGAAGGTGTTCAGGTTGCCGATGTTCAGGCTGCCGAAACCTGTTGTCGCATCCCAGCCGGCGGCAGCTTTGTAGCCGTACAGACTGCTGGCGCCGTTAGTGCCGGAGGTCACGTCATGCAACAGCGAAGCGTTGGCAGCAACCGGGAAATACTTGTAGAAGCTGGCTGCCGGGAAGCCCAGTGCATTGCTGTTGGCCGATTGCAGGCGAGCCCAGACGCCGGAGAAGATCGGCGCCGCCAAGCTGGTGCCGCCGACTGTTCCGGTCTGGTTGTTGTAGTAGATGGTGGCGCCGCTGGCGCTGGCGGCATCAAATGCGATGTCCGGCAGGCCACGGGTGGTCTTGCCGGCGGCAATCACGCCAGTCTGGTAGCTAGGCGCTGTTTCGTATTTGCTGTAGCCGCCGCCGGTTGCCCACAGGCGCTTGGTGGCGTCGTAGTCGCCTGCGTCGTCGTAGGTGCCGATCGCGCTCAAGCCTTCGTTCCACACGGTTTCGCTGCTGTAGGCGCCGGAGTTGGTGTACAGGGTGGTGCCGCCGACTGCGATCACGTAAGGCGAAGAAGCCGGTTCGCTGACGTCATAGGTCGTTTTGCTTTTCGGCACGCCAGGCGCACCGGAAATCGAACTGACCTGGCAATTGTAAGTGCCTGCATCTCCGGTTGAAATGGAGAATGTCTGGCCTTGCGCCACAGCCTGCTTGAACACGTTGTCGTCAGCTGCCTGGGTGCCGTCGCTATGCGTATCCGATTCGCAGCCGCCGAGCGAGACGTTGATGACCTTGGCCACATTGTCAGTCACCGCACGGTTGTAGGCAGCAGTGATGCCGCTGAAACTCATGTCAGGCGACGCGTAGAAAACCAGCTGCTTGACACCGCCGGATGTGCCGGTGATGGTCTGGCTGTCCAGGTTCCATTCGACCTGGCCGGAAGTATCACTATAGTCGGCGCCGGCAGGACCGGTTTTCACCACCAAAGTATTGACGGTAGGCAGGCCCTTGGCGGTAGTGAAGGTTTGCAGGTCGGTAATCGTCGGGCTGAGATCGCCTGCCGAGATGATGCCGACCACGGTGTTGGAAGCCGTTGGCGTAGTGCCGACGCTATAGATTGCAGGGAACTGCACCGGACTGTGCGCCGTCGCGACCGGCGTTGCATTGACCGTGACTTTAGCCTGTGCGCTCACGCCTGCTTCAGGAGCCTGCACCCAGCGATGATGGGTCTGGGCGATCGCAACGTTCTGCAAACCCAGCACCGAGCCGACGATGCCGCTCAGCGCCGCAGGCACTTGCGCTGCGTCGGTATTGGCGAACACGTTGCGGCCGTCTTGCTGGAAGCGCTTCAGCGCCGTGCGGAAGCCGGTTTGCACAGTAGCGGCGGTGCCGTCGGCTGTCACCAGCTGGCGATTCGGGGCGACCTGGATGTTGACGAAACCGGACTTGCTCAGATGGGCAACCACTTTCGCCACATCTTTTTCCGAAGGTGCATATTCCGCGGCAAATTGCGCCGGCGTCAGGAACTTGCCGTAGGAAGCCGTGCCAGGAGTACGCAAGTCTTGCAGGAACTTGTCGAGCTTGGCTTCATTGCGCAAATTCAGGCTGAGCGTCACATGGACCGGCTCGCCTTGCGCCAATTGCACGGCGGATGCGGCTGGGGTAACCACGCTGGCATCGGCTGCCACGCTCTTTTGATTCGCTTGGACTTGCGGCAAGAACGCTTGGGTCTTGGTGGTGACCCAAGCGCTGTTATCCGCCACCGCTGCATAGGAGGTGGCGGACAAAGATGCAAACACCAGGGACAGCGCCAATGACAATGCCGAAGCCTGGGGAATCGCAAAATTTGCTGCTAGTACTTTCGCTGATATTTCCGATTTCATGTGCATATTCCTCTTGAATGGAACAGATAAAAGACGCCGCAGCCCGGCATTGCGATCAGCAATGCAAAGTTGGTCTGGCGCTGGAGTCTGCATCACCGGTCGTGATGCAGTTGCTTAACGGGACGTGGTGTCCGTTAACTGGATGGCCGCAGCGTTAGCGCTAGCGATGCCGGAAGATCGGAAGGAGCCGCGGTCCGCTGCGCAGCATCTGGCGAGCAGCGCGGGCGGATGGAGATTGAATTGAATCCGGTGCAAATCATGAGACTTCCCTCTTGAGGATTAACCACGGCATCGATGACTCTTTTGGAGCGGTTGCCGTGTGAAAAATCAACGCTTCACATCTTTTTTTACGATTCAAATCTATCTGTCTTGTGATTCAGAATAAATCAATTATTTCCATATGGCAATATCAATTCAACTGATATTTTCTTCTATCGAACCGCGTATTTCGTTGCTCCCCTGTTTCCGCTCAAACCCTTGTATTCATTGGCTCGAATCAATTCCCGCACCAATGATGGGAGCACTCTCCTGCTTGATATTCCGGGTCGAAAAAACCGCACCGAAATTAAGCATCGAACGCGGCAATGTCGCCCATAAAGTGGCGCCGACAATCAGCGCGCCGCCGACCCAGGACAAGGCGCCGAGTTTCTCGCCGAGCCAGAACGAAGCAAACAGCGCGCCGAATACCGGCTCGCTTCCCATCAGCAGCGAAACCCGCGTAGGGTTGCTGCGCCGCAGTCCATAGTTCTGCGCAAAAAAAGCAAAGATGGTGCAAAACAGCACCAGGTAAACCGTGCTCACCCAGAAGCTCGGATCGCTTGGCAGCGGCGGCAAGCCGCCTTGCATGAACAGGCTGGCGACCAGCAGGCAACCGAATCCGACGACGCCGGATTGCACCGCGGTCAGGGTCAGGTTGGACATGTTCTTGTCGATCGTCAGGCGCTTGGTCATGACCATCATGAAGGCGCGCAGCAATGCCGCCGCCAGCATCAGGCCGTCGCCCAGGTTGAAGGTCAGGTTGCTGCCGATGGTCAGCAGCCAGGTGCCGGACAGCGAAACAAAAGCCACCACGAAAGCGCTGACCGGCGGCCGTTGCGCCATCACCAGCCATTCGACGAAAGGCGTAAAGACGACGCACAGGCTGATCAGGAAAGCGGCGTTCGAAGCTTGCGTCAACGCCACGCCGAAGGTTTCGCAGATGAAGATGGCAAGCAGGATCAAGCCGAGCGGCACGCCTGCCCGCAACGCAGCCCTGCCTTCCGGCCGGCCCAGCCGGCGCAGGCTGGGCAACAGCAGGAAAAAGGTCATGCAAAAACGGATCGCGACAAAACCCAGCACCGGATAAAACACCAGCGCGTCCTTGGCGACGCCATAGCTGGTGCCCCAGACGATCGCAACCAGCAACAGCAGCAAGTCGGCGAACCAGAGACCTTTGGCAGATGGATTGGGGGACCGGCTGGCAGATGGGATCGTCACTTCGCTTTACTCCGGATAACGCCATCAGCGTTATCAGTTAAGAAAAAAAAACGTTCCGCCTAGGTGGAGGCTGAGCGGAACAAACGGCGGGAGCACCGAGGATATTGGTCAGGGTCGGATCACGCTTGGTTAAGCTTGGGTCCTGGTATAGGCAATCACCAGCACATCTCTGAATGCTTCACGCTTGGCTTCATGCGGCAGCACCTTGGTCACGCCGTGCATGGTGCGGGCATCGTCGGCCAGCATCAGGTCCATCGGGTCGGTCAAGGTATAGCGGCACATCAGCTTGCCGGCGACATCGGTAATGTAGGTCTCGCCGCCGACCACGTTATGACGGCGCACCATCATGGTCACGATATAGTCGACGCCGTCGCGGTGCAGCCCTTCCGGCGTCGGGTTGCCTGGAACATGGGAGCTGGCGCGTATGCGGTAAGGATGAAGGCGGATATTCCATTTGCCGCTGCCGCCATCGACCCGGTCAAACACTTGCGCCAGGGACAGCAGCAGGCCGGACAGGAAAGGGTTGTCGATAAAGTGCTGCTCAAGCGGTTCAAAATGGCGGGCGACGTCGCCGTTCAATTTATTGATGTAGCTCGGCTGCACGTAAGGCGCGTGCGGCAGCTGCCGCAGCACGCCGTCGGCGCCGTCCAGTTCGAATGCGCTATAGCGGCGGAAGCGGTAGCTGCCGTTGTCGCCCATGTACTTGTCTTGCGGCAGGTTGTTCCAGCAGCTGGCGAATTCATCCCAGGTGCCCGGATCGACATCGCAGGCAGCTTGCACGGCGCGGCCGGACATCACGCTGAATTGCCGCTGGCGCAGCTCGTTGCTGAGATGGTCGATGATGGGCGGCGCGATCCTGATGGGCGCCAAGAGGTCGATTTCCATTTAGTTTTCCTCAGCCAGCAGTTTGCTGGCATCCAGCACCGAACCGGTCGGCACCGACAGCTGCCGGCTGGAACGCTGCGCGGCGATGTCTTTTTCCCAGCTGTCGCGATCGGTCAGGTACAGCGGCGCGTCGGCGCGTATCGCGCAGACGTCGGCAGCGCCGGCGCGCAAGCGGTAGTTGACTGTGCCGCTGACGTACTGCACGGTCTCCAGGATGAAACGGTCGGCGGCGGCGCGCAGCGGGGTGAACCAGCGTCCTTCGATTGCTTCGCGCACCCACAGCTGCTCCATGTGCAGTTTTTCGCGCAGCAGTTCGGCGTCCAGCACTGCGGTTTCGAGATGCCGGTATGCTTCCAGCAGCACCATGGCGGCTGGCGCCTCGCGTACTTCCAGCACTTTCTCGCCCTGTTCCAGGTGCTCCAGGCCGCAATAACGGCCGATGCCGAAGGCGCCGACGCGGCGGTTCAGGCGCGCGATCAGTTCCACCAGCGGCAAAGCTTCGCCGTCGATGGCGACCGGCCGGCCGCCGTCGAAACGGATCGACAGTTCGGTGCTGGCAGGCGCCGGATCGACGGCGGCAGTCCAGTCAAACAGGGATTCCGGCACCCAGAACGATTCCGGATTGTCGAGCGAGCCGGATTCAAATTCGCGGCACCACAGGTTGGCGTCGCCGCTGATGCCGCGCGCCTGGAAGTGAGGCAGGCCGGCAGCGCGCAAGGCTTCGATTTTTTCTTCGCGGGAGATCGCGGTGTATTCGTAAGGCGTCCCGTAATAACCGGCGTAGCCCAACTGCGCAATCGCACCGTTCAGGCGGCGCAGGGTATTCTGCGACTGGTTGGCGGTATGGACCACGGCGTTGCAGCCGAGTCGCAAGGCAGTTTCGACCGCGAAGCGGGCGATGATGGGACGCGACAAGGACGAACTGATCGGATAGATGCCCATGTAGCGGGCATTGGCGCGGATCGCCGGCAGCACGGCATCTTCGGCGAACGCTTGCTGGCCGTCGATCACCAGCAGCTCGGCGCCGAAGTGCGCCGTGATCTGCTGCAGGTCGGCGGCGTTGATGCCCTCGCCCAAGTCCACCGTCAGCGCCGTCACGCGGCAACCGCTATCGACCAGGCATTTCAAGGCATAGGTACTATCCAGTCCACCGCTGAACAAAGTCAGGACATGCTCGCAGTGAGCCGCAACCAGTTTCAGGTCGTCGATGCTGCGTATTCTTTTTAGCGGCTGAATCATGGGAGCTCCGACATTCAAAAACTAGATAGTATGAATAAATCAATAAAAACAATCACCAATGAATGTAATTATGTTTTATTCCAGCAAATACGATAATCTATGTATTCAGAACAACACTTGTGCACGGTGGGAACAAATGGGAGCCAATCGATATATCAAGCTGATGCCGGATATGGCGGTGTTTGTCCGGGTAGTGGAAACCGGCAGCTTTTCGACCGCGGCGCAGGAGCTCGGCATGACGCCCTCGGCGGTGAGCCGCCAGGTATCGCGTCTGGAGCAGGCATTATCTGTCAGATTACTGGAACGCACCACCCGCAAGCTGCGCCTGAGCGAGTCCGGCAGCGAGGCTTACCAGCGCTGCCTGGAGATGGTGGGCGCGGCCAAGGCGGCGATGGAAGTCGCCGACAAGTTCGTGGCGGTGCCGCAGGGACTGCTGCGGGTCGGCATGCCGAAAGCCTTCGGCAAGGGCGTGGTGACGCCGTTGATTCCCAGTTTCCTGGAAAAATATCCGCAAGTCGATGTGCAGCTGATACTCACCGACCGCCACGTCGACCTGATCAACGACGACGCCGACCTGGTGATCCGCATCACCAGCCAGCCGGCCGACGGCCTGGTGGCGCGGCCGCTGATGTCGATCGACCAGGTGCTGTGCGCCACCCCCAGCTACCTGGCCCAGCACGGCACGCCGAAACAGCCGCAAGACCTGTGCAGCCATAGCTGCCTCTATCTTGGCGAAAATCCCGGCGATTCCGACTGGCACTTCATGCGCCAGGGAGAAACCACCATCATCAAGGTGCGCGGCCGTTACGTGGTCAACCACAGCGAAGCGCGCCTGGACGGCGTGCTGCAGAACCTGGGCATCGGCTGCCTGCCCTACTTCATCGTCCGCAACGCGCTTGAGCAAGGGCTGGTCAAAGCCGTGCTCACCGATTGGGAATTCATCGCCGCCTACCAGGGCACGGCTTTCATACAATACCTGCCGACCCGCTACCTGGCGCCCAAAATGCGCGTCTTCATCGACCACCTGGCGACCCACATGGAAGCCGACCTCAAACCCCTGGACCGGCGGCGCCTGGCATCCGATAAATGAGCAAGGCCGCCATCCGCAGGCTGCTCCTGGCGACGGCCGGCCTGGTCTGCTGCTACGGCCTGCCGCTTGCCCGCTGCAACGCACAGCAAGTCGTGGTCGATACCGGCCACACGACGGAAAACCCCGGCGCCGCCGGCCCCGGCGGCATCCGTGAATTCGACCTCAACCGGCAATTCACCGTCGCCCTCGGCAAGGCATTGCAGGCAGAAGGACTGGACGTGGTCGATGTCGCCGCGTCAGGATCGCCGGTTTCCTTGCAAGCGCGCACCAAAGCCAGCGCCAAGGCGGCGCTGTTCGTCTCCATCCACCACGATTCGATGCAGCAAGCCTGGCTGGACGCGGGCCGGAGCCGCGAATTCTCCGGCTACGCCCTGTTTGTTGCCGCCGGCAAGTCGCATTATGCGCGCAGCCTGGACTGCGCCAAAAGCATCAGCCTGCGCCTGCAAGACATCGGCGAACACCCTTCGCTCTATCACGCCACGCCCATCCGGGGCGAAAACCGCCCCTTGCTTGACCGCCAGCTGGGGATCCATCGCTTTGACGACCTGGTGGTGCTGAAAACCGCCGAGTCGCCGGCGCTGCTGATCGAAATCGGCGTGCTGGCCAATCCCGACCAGGAACCGCGCCTGGCCTCGCCGCAGTTTGCCGGCAAGGCTGCCCGCGCCGTCGCCGCCGGCATACGGCAGTGTTTGCCGGCGGCGCCATAAGAGCATGCAGCTGGCGGACAGCCGGCAAAATTCAACCCTGCCTGCGGCGGCATTCTTCGACAAAAGCCAGCAAGGCGGGATCGCGCAGCGCGCATACCTCGAACAGGCCGAGTGCATCCAGCGCCGCAAGCGCCTCGGCCATGTGCTGCTCCGCTTCCTGGCGGCGGCCCGGCGCCGCTGCCGGATCCAGGAAGGTGCGGGCATTGGCCAGGAAAGCGCCGACAGTGCCCTTGCGCACGACGGTGCCGTTGAAATCACCGCTATCGATATGGTTGGGAAGCAGGTCTTCTGCTCGCATGGTTGTGCTCCATTAATTTAAGAAAGGAGTGCCCAGTATGCGGTGCAAAAAATGGCCTGGCTTGTGTTGTTAAGCCATAATATGTCGCATGCAAGCCAAACCACAAACCCTGCTCGATCCCGCCCGCGCCGACGGCCAAGACGGGCCGCAAGTCATCGCGGTGCATTGCCGCAGCGACGATTTTCGCGCCACGCCGCTCCATAGCCATGCGCGCGGCCAGCTGATCGCTGCGACCGGCGGTTTGCTCAGCATCGATACCGGCGACGAACGGCTGGTGGTGCCGCCCAGCCACGCCGTCTGGATCCCGGGCCATCAGCCGCACAGCCTGCGCTCGCACGGCCCCTTCGACGGCTGGAGCGTTTATGTCGCGCCCGCCGCCTGTGCCGGTCTCCCGCGGCAAGCGCTGGTGCTGCAAGTCTCTGGCCTGCTGCGGGCGGCCGTGTTGCGAGCCGCAAGCTGGTCCGATACCCTCATGCCCGATGCAATGCAAGCGCGCGTACTGGCCGTCATCCTCGATGAAATCGCCAGCCTGCCGCGCGCAAGACTGGCGTTGCCGCTGCCGGCGGAACGCCGCCTGAAAAAAATCGCCCAGGCCCTGGCCGACAATCCGGCGGACCAGCGCAGCCTGCAGCAATGGGCTGAGTGGGCTGCGATTGCGCCCAGGACGTTGACCCGTCGCTTCGCCGCCGAAACCGGCATGCCGTTTTCCGAATGGCGCCAGCGTGCACGGCTGATGCGCGCCCTGGAACTGCTGATGGCGGGACAGCCGGTGACCGGCATCGCGCTTGATCTCGGGTATGACAGCCTGAGTGCATTCATCGCCATGTTCCGGCGCTCGCTGGGCGTCGCCCCGAGCAAATACCTGTCTGCAAAAAACAGCGTAGCCTGAACCGGCATCGAGCACGGGAAGCGCAGCAATTTTTACGCCGCGTTTACAAGCCCGCCAGTCCTTTTTAGAGAATCTTTACGTCCCGCCTGCTAACCTGTAGTCACCTAAACGACCAGTAGATACCCTCTATGAATCAGGTAATTCCAGCAGCATGGCGTTTCTCTTCGCTTCCCGCTGCCGTCTCGAAAAAAATCCAGGCCCCTGCCTTGCCCTTCCCTTCGCATTCGTATCGCCAGCCGACTCTCCCGATCCACAAAGATTTCATGATGCGCATCACCGTGGATGCCGCCTCGGTCGCCGAGTTGCGCCGCATCATCGTCGGCACCTGCGGCGACCTGATGATCTACATGCGCGTCAAGCCGGTCGACCACGCCAGCAAAATGAAATTCTGGCTGTGCCTGAGCAAGGGCTCGATCGACGCCGTCATCGGCAACATCATGCGCGCCTTGCCGCAGGCGGAATTCGGCCGCATCACGCCATTGCTGCCGGCATGAGCATGGCTACTGCCCCCACATCATTCCAACCTCTACTGAAAACAGAACATCATGTCCATTTTTGAAGGCATCTGGGTTCCCCTCGTCACACCTTTCCGCCAGGGCAAGCTTGATCTCTACGGCGCGCAGCAACTGGCCCTGAATCTGTCCGCTGCCGGCGTGCATGGCCTGGTGGCATGCGCCACCACCGGCGAAGCCGCCACCCTGAACGAGCATGAACAAGACAAGCTGCTGTGCGGCGTGATGGAAGCGGTGCAAGACCGCTGTCCGGTGGCGATGGGCATCGGCGGCAGCGACACGCGCGCGGTGACCGAGAAAATCGAGCGCCTGAACGCCTTGCGCCCGGCCGCTTTCCTGGTTTCGGCGCCGTCCTATGTGCGGCCGTCGCAAGAAGGCATACGCCTGCATTTCGAAGCGCTGGCCGCGGTCGCCGAGAGCCCGCTGGTCCTGTACAACATCCCGGCCAGGACCGGCGTCAATATCGATGTCGCTACCGTGAGCGCGCTGGAACAGCATGCCAATATCGTGGCGATCAAGGAAAGCAGCGGCAACCTGGCCCAAACCATGGAACTGATCAACCGCACCAGCCTGCGTGTCCTGTGCGGCGACGATTCCTTGCTGTTCAATATGCTCTGCCTGGGCGGGCACGGCGCGATTTCCGCCGCGGCGCACATACGGCCCGACCTGTTTGTGCATTTGTTCGAACTGGTGCGCGCCGCCCAGCTCGGTTCGGCGCGCGCCCTGTTCAAGCAGCTGCTGCCGATGATCCAGCTGCTGTTCTCGGAACCGAATCCTGGTCCGGTAAAGGCAGCGCTGGCCATGCAAGGCCAGATACAGGACGAACTGCGGCTGCCGATGACACGGATGTCGGCGGCGGGCCGGGTCAAGCTGGCCAGGGCGCTGGAAAAACTGATGACGGTGCCGGTTGCCGGCAAGAGCGCGCAGCCGGAATCGGCCGTGCGCGGCAAATCCCGGCTGCTGGGCCTGGTGAGATGAGACGCTCTGTCCTTACCGGCGGCCGATTTCCACGCAATACTTGCAAAAAATGCTTGATGCGTGTCCAATCGCCTTATGAAAATTTCCCCTGCACTCCCCATATGGTCCATTGCCGCTCCGGTCGCCGGCTGGCTCCTGCTCGGCGGCGCGAGCTTTAATCCAGGCGGTTTTTACACGATATTGCTGGTGATCGGCTTGCTCGGCAGCGTGCTGGCGGCGGTGTACCACGCCGAGGTCGTCGCGCACCGGGTCGGCGAACCTTACGGCACGCTGGTGCTGGCGCTGGCGGTGACCCTGATCGAAGTGGCGCTGATCGTCTCGCTGATGCTGGCCGGCGGCGAAGAAACCACGGGCCTGGCGCGCGATACCGTATTTGCCGCCATCATGATCATCCTCAACGGCATCGTCGGCATCTGCCTGCTGGTCGGCGCCAGCCGCCACAAGGAACAGAGTTTCGGCTTGCTGGGCGTGAGCGCTTCGCTGGCGACGCTGGCGGCGATCGCGGTGCTGACGCTGGTGCTGCCCAACTACACCTCGAGCGCCGCGGGCCCGTTCTACAGTCCCAGCCAGCTGGCGTTCATCGCCGTCATCTCGCTGATACTGTACGGCACCTTCGTGCTGGTGCAGACCGTGCGCCATCGCGATTACTTCTTGCCGGAAGAAGCTGTCAACGATGAAGATGTCCACGCGGCGCCGCCATCGGCCAAGGTGGCCGCGCTCAGCGGCGGCTTGCTGCTGGTTTGCCTGGGAGCGGTGGTGCTGCTGGCGAAATCGCTGGCGCCGGCCCTGGAAACCGCGGTGGCGAGCGTCGGCGCGCCCAAGACCCTGGTCGGCATCATCATTGCCGCCGTGGTGCTGCTGCCGGAAGGACTGGCCGCGGTGCGCGCGGCGCGCGCCAACCGCCTGCAGACCAGCCTCAACCTGGCGCTGGGTTCGGCGCTGGCCAGCATCGGCCTGACCATTCCGGCGGTTGCCATCGTTTCGCTCACCACCGGCTGGACCCTGTCGCTCGGCCTGGACGTCAAATCCACCGTGCTGTTGCTGCTGTCTTTCATCGTCGCCACGCTGTCGCTCGGCACCGGCCGCACCACGGTCATGCAAGGCACGGTGCACCTGGTGATTTTTGCGGTTTACCTGTTCACCACCATCGTTCCCTGAACCAATCCCGGAACCGGCCAGCCAGTTCCGGGTTTTCCGCACCAACCGGTATCGTTTTTTGCAGCGGCCCCAGGGTCGCCGCATAGCGCAGCACCATGCTGGTGCGCTTATCCTGCACCAAAATCCCCTCTCACCAAATATGGGCGCCGCGCGTCTCGCCGGCGTCGATATTGCTTCAGATTCAAGTCGTTCTCCCCGAATCCGGCGCATGGCGCCGTCCCGCCTCTCTGGCATGCATTCTGCTAATGCCATTGTGTAATCGGCGCATCCCCGCACCAGATTTGCCGCAGGCTTTCTTTGCTCGTGCTTTTTCTGTTTTTTATCGCTCATAACCGGAGGAGAAATTCATGTCACGTCGCACCCTTCTGAAAGCTACCGCACTCGGCGCTTTCGCCCTGGCCGCCAGCTCCTGGCTGCCGTCTGCATTTGCCGCGGACACCATCAAGGTAGGCATCCTGCATTCGCTGTCGGGCACCATGGCGATCTCTGAAACCTCGCTGAAGGATGTGGCCCTGATGGCGATCGAAGAGATCAACGCCAACGGCGGCGTGATGGGCAAGCAACTGGAGCCGGTGGTGGTCGACCCGGCTTCCAACTGGCCGCTGTTCGCCGAAAAGGCGCGCCAGCTGATTTCGCAGGACAAGGTGTCGGTGGTGTTCGGCTGCTGGACCTCGGTTTCGCGCAAATCGGTGCTGCCGGTCTTCAAGGAACTCAACAGCCTGCTGTTCTATCCGGTGCAGTATGAAGGCGAAGAGCTGGAGAAGAACGTGTTCTACACCGGCGCCGCGCCTAACCAGCAAGCGATCCCGGCCACCGAATACCTGATGTCGAAAGAAGGCGGCGGCGCCAAGCGCTTCGTCCTGCTCGGCACCGACTATGTCTACCCGCGCACCACCAACAAGATCCTGCGCTCCTTCCTGCACAGCAAGGGCGTAAAGGATGCGGATATCGACGAAGTCTACACGCCGTTCGGCCACTCCGATTACCAGACCATCGTCGCCAACATCAAGAAATTTTCCGCCGGCGGCAAGACTGCAGTGATCTCGACCATCAACGGCGATTCCAATGTGCCGTTCTACAAGGAACTGGGCAATGCCGGCCTGAAAGCCACGGACGTGCCGGTGGTAGCGTTCTCGGTCGGTGAAGAAGAATTGCGCGGCGTCGACGCCAAGCCGCTGGTCGGCCACCTGGCCGCATGGAATTATTTCGAGTCGGTGAAAAACCCGGTCAACACCGCCTTCATCAAGAAATGGAAAGCCTACGCCGTCGCCAAGAAACTGCCGAATGCCAGCACCGTAGTCACCAACGATCCGATGGAAGCGACCTATGTCGGCATCTACATGTGGAAACAGGCCGTGGAAAAAGCCAAGTCCACCGACACCGACAAAGTGATCGCCGCCATGTCCGGCCAGAAATTCAAGGCCCCGTCCGGCTATGAACTGGAAATGGACGCCACCAACCATCACCTGCACAAGCCGGTAATGATCGGCGAAATCAAGGCTGACGGCCAATTCAACGTAGTCAACAAAACCAAGACCACGATCCGCGCACAGCCCTGGAGCCCGTACATCCCAGGCAACGAAAGCAAACAAAAACTCTGACCGTAGCGGCATCAAGGCTGTTGGTTTTGACGTTGCTGTTGTAGTTGTTTTTGACGTTGGGGTTGCTTTTGACGTTGCCGTTGCTTTTGAATTCCGCATTGGGACGTTGCCAAATGAGACAGCGGTCAGCCGGGAATTGTGGGAAGACATGTTTGAGCGAAGCGAGTTTGTCTTCCCACCCGGCTGACTGCTGGCTCATTTGGGGACCTGACCGAAGGGAAGGCAACGGCTTTGCGGTCGCCTTTTCTTTGCTTACTTTCTTTTGGCGAAGCAAAAGAAAGTGAGCGGCTGCCGGGCCGCCCCCGGCTTGCATCCACGGAGTAGCTACCGTTTTAATCAACGACAAACGTTCACCGCATGCCACCGAATGTACTCCGTAGCCCGTTAAATGGGGTCAGAGTAATTTTCGCAAAAGGCGCGAAAAAAAACTCTGACCCCATTTAACTACCGTCCCGTAATGCCAAGGCAGGAAAAATCGGCTCGCAAACAGACTAATGAAAATCTCAAGAAAAATTCTTCTCATTGCAAGTTTGTGCCTGCACACCGCGCTGGCGCACGCCAGGATCGATCCGGCGCTGCTCAAGCCGCTGGCCGGCGACGATCCCGATGCACGCATAGCCGCAGTCAACCAGATCGCCGCACTGGCCAACGACGACGCACTAAAGATCCTGAACGCGCTGAACACCGACGCCCTGTACGCCCGCCCCGACGGCACCATACTGATCGTCGACGACACCCAGGCATTCAACCCAGCCACCGACCAGGCCTCGCCCGCACCCGACGACGCCGAAGGCATCAGCGTCAACAACCGCCTGCGCGGCGTAGTGGAAGGCGCCCTGTCCGGCCTGAAACTGTTTTCCGCCAACCGCAACCAGCGCATTGCCGCCGCCACGGAACTGATAAAAACCGCCGACCCGGCGCAAATCCCGCTGATCAGCAAAGCCCTGCATCAGGAAAGCGATCCCGAAATCCAGGCCATCCTGCAACAGGTGATCGCCACCGCCAACCTGCACTCGCCCGAAGCCGCCACCCGCAAGGCCGCGGTGCAAACCCTGGCCGGCAGCACCAACGCCAACCTGCGCCCCGCCCTGCAAAACCTGCTCGACAAGAACCCGGACGGCAGTTATGTCGAGCCGGATCCGGCGGTACGCATCGAAGCAGTGCGCACCCTGGGCGTGCTGGACCGCCACCTGGCGACGGTCGATTTCATCGGCAAGGTGTTCTACGGCATCTCGCTCGGCAGCGTGCTGCTGCTGGCCGCGCTCGGGCTGGCGATCACGTTCGGCCTGATGGGCATCATCAACATGGCGCACGGCGAACTGCTGATGATAGGCGCCTACACCACCTATGTCTGCCAGCTGCTGTTCCGCCAGTATTTCCCGGGCGCGCTGGACGGCTACCTGCTGGTCGCGCTGCCGGCCGCCTTCATCGTCACCGCCGCGGTCGGCATCGTGCTGGAGCGGCTGGTGCTGCGCTGGCTGTACGGCCGGCCGCTGGAAACCCTGCTCTGCACCTGGGGCATCAGCCTGATGCTGATGCAACTGGTGCGTTCCATCTTCGGCGCGCAGAACGTCGAAGTCGCCAATCCCAGCTGGATGTCGGGCGGCGTCACCGTGCTCGGTTCGCTGGTGCTGTCGTATAACCGCATCGTGATCATTTTCTTCGCGCTGGCCGTGGTGCTGGCGGTGTGGCTGATCCTGAACAAGACCCGGCTCGGCCTGTTCGTGCGGGCGGTCATGCAAAACCGCCGCATGGCGTCCTGCGTCGGCGTCTCGACCGGCAAGATCGACATGATGACTTTCGGCCTCGGCTGCGGCATCGCCGGCCTCGGCGGCGTGGCGCTGTCGCAGCTGGGCAATGTCGGGCCGGACCTGGGCCAGGGCTACATCGTCGACTCCTTCATGGTGGTGGTGCTGGGCGGCGTCGGCCAGCTGGCCGGTACCGTGATCGCCGCGTTCGGCCTGGGCGAAGTCAACAAGTTCCTGGAGCCGGTGGCCGGCGCCGTGCTGGCCAAGATCGCGATCCTGGTCTTCATCATCGTCTTCATTCAAAAACGCCCGCAAGGCCTGTTTGCGCTGAAAGGCAGGAGCGTCGAATGAGCAGCGCAACCCTACCGGTTTCCCAGCAGATCGCCGCCACCAGGACGCCGTTGTTTTCGCGTCCGGCATGGAGCGGGATCATTTTCTGCAGCGTGGTCCTGGCCCTGCTGCCGGTGCTCAACCTGGCCTTCCCTGCCGGCCATGTATTGCACATTTCCGGCTACACGGTAGCCCTGGTCGGCAAGTTCATGTGCTACGCCATGGCGGCGCTGGCGCTCGACCTGGTATGGGGCTACACCGGCATCCTGTCGCTCGGCCACGGCGTATTCTTTGCACTGGGCGGCTACGCCCATGGCATGTACCTGATGCGGGCGATCGGCCGCGACGGCGTCTATCAAAGCAACCTGCCCGACTTCATGGTGTTCCTCGACTGGAAAACCTATCCCTGGTTCTGGTCGCTGACCGACCATTTCTGGTACTGCATGGCGCTGGTGGTGCTGGTGCCGGGGGTGCTGGCTTTCGTGTTCGGTTATTTCGCCTTCCGCTCGCGCATCAAGGGCGTGTATTTCTCGATCATCACGCAAGCCATGACCTTCGCCTTCATGCTGCTGTTCTTCCGCAACAACACCGGCTTCGGCGGCAACAACGGCTTCACCGATTTCAAGCGCATCCTGGGTTACTCCATCACGGCGCCGTCGACCAAGGCGGTGCTGTACCTGATCACGCTGGCCTTCCTGCTGGGCGCCCTGCTGCTGTGCCGCTGGATCGTCACCTCCAAGCTCGGACGGGTGCTGCAGGCAGTGCGCGATTCCGAATCGCGCCTGATGTTCATCGGCTACAACCCGCTCTGGTTCAAGCTGTTCGTGTGGACCTTGTCGGCGGTCCTGTGCGGCATTGCCGGCGCCTTGTACGTGCCGCAAGTCGGCATCATCAATCCGTCCGAGATGTCGCCGGCGAATTCGATCGAAATGGTGATCTGGGCCGCGGTCGGCGGCCGCGGCTCGCTGCTGGGGCCGATCATCGGCGCCTTCTCGGTGAACGGCCTGAAGAGCTGGTTCACCGGCGCCTTCCCCGACCTGTGGCTGTACGCGCTCGGCTTGATTTTCATCCTGGTCACGCTGTTCATGCCGCAGGGGATCCTGGGCCTGGCCGACAAGCTGAAGAGCAAATTCAAGAGCGGCAAGGAGAGCGCATGAGCCAGATCTATAACCCGGCGCAGCCATCCGACAAGGTCGATAACGCCCTGCACGCCGACTACGGCACCTCGTATGCGCGGATCAAGCCGGAAGGCGTCGACACCACCCACGGCGCCATCCTCTACCTGGAAAACATCACGGTTTCCTTCGACGGTTTCAAGGCGCTGAACAACCTGAACCTGGATATTTCGGTGGGCGAACTGCGCTGCATCATCGGCCCCAACGGCGCCGGCAAGACCACCATGATGGATGTCATCACCGGCAAGACCCGGCCCAGCGCCGGCACCGCTTTCTTCGGCCAGAGCATCGACCTGACCAAGCTGACCGAATACGACATCGCCCACGCCGGCATCGGCCGCAAGTTCCAGCGGCCGACGGTGTTCGAACAGCATACCGTGTTCGAGAACCTTGAGCTGGCGATGAAGATGGGCAAGCGCCTGACAGTCCGGACCACCTTGTTTTCGCGGCTGAGCTCGGAACAGGTCGACAAGATCGACGCTTGCCTCAGGCTGATCCGCCTCAACGGCAACGAGCGGCGACTGGCCGGCCTGCTGTCGCACGGCCAGAAGCAGTGGCTGGAAATCGGCATGCTGCTGATGCAGGAACCGCAGCTGCTGTTGCTGGACGAACCGGTGGCCGGCATGTCGGATGCGGAAACCGCGCGCACTGCGGAACTGCTCAATGAATTGCGCGGCAAGCACTCGATCATGGTAGTCGAGCATGACATGGGCTTTGTCGCCGAGATCGCGCAGGAGGGCAAGGTCACCGTGCTGCATGAAGGCGCGGTGCTGGCAGCCGGCAAGATGTCGGAAGTGCAGGCCGATGAGCGCGTGATCGAAGTTTACCTCGGGCGCTAGAAGACTATGCTGAACGTTGAACAACTGAACCAGTATTACGGCTCCTCGCATACCCTGCGCGGCGTTTCGCTGTCCCTGGAAAAAGGCAAGTGCCTGGCTCTGCTGGGCCGTAACGGCGTCGGCAAGACCACCCTGCTGAAGTGCCTGATGGGCGTGCTGCCCAGCGCCAGCGGCAAGGTGACGCTGGAAGGACGCGACATCACCAGCCTCAAGCCGCACCAGCGCGCCGCGCTTGGCATTGCCTATGTGCCGCAGGGACGTGAAATCTTTGCGCGCCTGTCGGTGGAAGAAAACCTGCTGATGGGCATGGCTACCAAATCGGGCAAGAAGGCGTTGCTGATCAAGGACGAGGTCTATGAACTGTTCCCGGTGCTGAAGGAAATGCTGCAGCGGCGCGGCGGCGACCTGTCCGGCGGCCAGCAGCAGCAACTGGCGATCGCGCGCGCCTTGCTGGCGGAACCTAAGCTGATCATCCTGGACGAACCGACCGAAGGCATCCAGCCCTCCATCATCAAGGATATCGGGCGCGTGATCCGCCTGCTGCGCGAACGCGGCGACATCGGCATCCTGCTGTGCGAACAGTACTTCGATTTTGCGCGCGACCTGGCGGACAACTTTGTCGTGCTGTCGCGCGGCGAAGTGGTGGCCGCCGGCAGCCAGGACGGCATGGATGACGACAGCGTGAAACGGCACTTGGCGGTATAGTGCTCCATGGATAACTTGACCGTCCAGCCCATGCCCGCTAGCGCCGAGACCGCCCTGCCTGCGGCCCTGTCCGAGCCAATCCATCGCGCCGGCAACCAGGCATGGCTGTCGCTGCGCTTTGGCGACGACCGCGGCACCACGCGGCTGCTGGAGCGCGCCCACTACGGTCCCTTGCGCGTGCAGAAGGCGCTCTATCCGGAACATCCATCGATCTGCCACGCCATCATCGTCCATCCGCCCGGCGGCGTGGTCGGCGGCGACCAGCTTGCCGTCAAGGCCAGCGTCGGCGCAGCCGCCCACGCCTTCCTCACTACGCCCGGCGCGGCCAAGTGGTACCAGGCCAACGGCAAGCTTTCGCGGCAACAAGTCCGGCTGCAGGTTGCCGATTGGGCAACCATGGAATGGCTGCCGCAAGAAACCATTTTTTTCGACCGGGCCGAAGTCGCGCTGGAACACCAGGTCGAGCTGCAAGGCGAAGCCCGCTACATCGGCGGCGAGATCCTGTGCTTCGGCCGCACCGCCTCGGGCGAAACATTCAACAGCGGCCGCATCTCGCAGCAGACCAGTATCCGCCGCGACGGCAAATTATTGTGGTTCGAACAAGGCACGCTGAGCGGCGCCAGCCCAGCCATGCATAACCGCCTGGGATTGGCGGGCTGTACCGTGTGCGCCACCCTGGTGGCGGCCGGCAAGCCGTTTTCTCCGGGCTTCGTGCAACAGTTGCGCGAACTCTCGAACCAACTGGCGGGAGACCGCGCCAGCGTCGGCGTCACGCAGGTGAAATCGGTCCTGGTGCTGCGCCACCTGGGCCACTCCAGCGAACTGGCGCGGCAGTGGATGATGCTGGCCTGGCAGCTGGTCCGCCCGCAAATGCTGGGGCACGAAGCATTGATACCGCGTATCTGGAACACCTGAATCAACGAATCAACGAACCGACATCACCTCCGTCATCGAAAAGAAAGAACAGTCACATGGACCTGACGCCAAGAGAGAAAGACAAGCTGCTGATCTTCACCGCCGCCCTGCTGGCAGAACGGCGGCTGGCGCGCGGCCTCAAGCTGAACTATCCGGAAGCGGTAGCCTTGATCAGCGCCGCCATCATGGAAGGCGCGCGCGACGGCAAGAGCGTCGCCGAACTGATGTCCTACGGCAGCCAGATCCTGACGCGCGCCGACGTGATGGACGGCATCGCCGAAATGATTCCCGACATCCAGGTCGAAGCCACCTTCCCGGACGGCAGCAAGCTGGTCACCGTGCATCACCCTATTCCCTAACCCGCGCCGGAGCCACCATGATTCCAGGAGAAATGCAGATCCAGGGCGGCGACATCGAACTCAATGTCGGCCGCCGCTGCAGCAGCGTCACTGTCGCCAACAGCGGCGACCGGCCGATCCAGATCGGTTCGCACTTTCATTTTTACGAAGTCAACCCGGCCCTGCTGTTCGAGCGCGAGGATGCCTACGGCATGCGGCTCAACATAGCCGCCGGCACCGCGGTGCGCTTCGAGCCGGGCCAGAAGCGCACGGTGGAACTGGTGGAGCTGGCGGGCGACCGCATCGTCTACGGCTTCAACGGCAAGGTCATGGGTGCATTAACGAAACGAGCAAAATCATGAGCAAGATCGCAAATGAATAAAATTACAAGACATGCCTACGCCGAAATGTACGGCCCCACCACCGGCGACCGCATCCGCCTGGCCGATACCGAGCTGTTCATCGAAATCGAAAAGGACTACGCCACCTACGGCGAAGAAGTGAAATTCGGCGGCGGCAAGGTGATCCGCGACGGCATGGGCCAGTCGCAGCGCATGCATAAGGACGTGATGGACACGGTGATCACCAATGCCGTGATCATCGACCACTGGGGCATCGTCAAGGCCGACATCGGCATCAAGGGCGGCAAGATCGCAGCCATCGGCAAGGCCGGCAACCCGGACATCCAGCCCGACGTGACCATGGTGATCGGCGGCGCCACCGAGATCATCGCCGGCGAAGGCAAGATCGTCACCGCCGGCGGCATCGATTGCCATATCCATTTCATCTGCCCGCAGCAGATGGAAGAAGCCTTGATGAGCGGCGTCACCACCATGCTCGGCGGCGGCACCGGCCCGGCGGCAGGCACCGCCGCCACCACCTGCACGCCCGGCCCCTGGCACCTGCATGCGATGCTGTCGGCGGCCGACGCTTTCCCGATGAACCTGGGGTTCCTCGGCAAGGGCAACATCAGCCTGCCGGGGCCGCTGGAAGAACAGGTGCGGGCCGGCGCCATCGGCCTCAAGCTGCATGAAGACTGGGGCTCGACCCCGGCCGCCATCGACAACTGCCTGAGCGTGGCCGACCGCATGGACGTGCAGGTCGCGATCCATAGCGACACCCTGAACGAAGGCGGTTTCCTGGAACACACGCTGGCCGCGTTCCAGGACCGCACCATCCACACCTTCCATACCGAAGGCGCCGGCGGCGGCCATGCGCCGGACATCATCGCCGCGGTCGGCAACAGCAATGTGCTGCCCTCGTCCACCAACCCGACCCGGCCGTTTACCGTCAACACGCTGGACGAGCACCTGGACATGCTGATGGTCTGCCATCACCTGGATGCGGCGATTGCCGAAGACGTGGCGTTTGCCGAATCGCGCATCCGGCGCGAGACCATCGCCGCCGAAGACATCCTGCACGACATCGGCGCCATCAGCATGATGTCGTCCGATTCGCAGGCCATGGGCCGGGTCGGCGAGGTCATCATGCGCACCTGGCAGACCGCCCACAAGATGAAGGTCCAGCGCGGCAAGCTGGCCGAGGACAGCGGCAGCAAGGCTGACAATTTCCGCGTCAAGCGCTATATCGCGAAATACACGATCAATCCCGCCATCACCCATGGCATTTCGCATGTGGTGGGCTCGATCGAAGTCGGCAAGATTGCCGACCTGGTGCTGTGGAAGCCGGCTTTCTTCGGCGTCAAGCCATCCACCATCCTGAAAAGCGGCATGATCGCGGCCGCCCAGATGGGTGATCCGAACGCCTCTATCCCGACGCCGCAGCCGGTGCACTACCGGATGATGTTCGGCGCCTACGGCGGCGGCCTCAAGACCTCGCTCACCTTTGTTTCGCAAGCGGCGTTCGACGACGGCATAGGCGAACGCCTGAAGCTGAACAAGCCGGTAGTCGCGATCAAAGACGTGCGCCACCTGCGCAAGCACCACATGATCCATAACAGCGCCACGCCGCACATGGAAGTCAATCCGGAAACCTATGAAGTGCGGGCCGACGGCGAATTGCTGGTGTGCGAACCGGCCAGCATATTGCCGCTGGCGCAGCGTTATTTCCTGTTCTGATTCAATTTCGACGAAAGCAAGATGTTAATCCTCAACACAAAAGTAGAACGCGCCGACCTGATCCATGGCGAACTGGTCTTGCCCTATGAATTGCGCGAGAAGAGTCGCCTGCGGGCAGCGCTGTCCAGCGGCGAAGAAGTCGGCGTATTCACGGTGCGCGGCACCGTGCTGCGCCATGGCGACCTGCTCAAAGGCAGCGACGACAGCGGCCAGGAGCGCGTGGTCAAGATCATGGCGGCTGCCGAAGCAACCTACCGCATCGAATGCGCCAGTCCGCACGCCTTGCTGCGCTGTGCTTTCCACCTGGGCAACCGGCACACCCAGGCGCATGTCGGCGACGGTTTCCTGCGCATACGCAAGGATCCGGTGCTGAAGGAAATGCTGCAGGGCCTGCAAGCCACGGTCACTGAAGAACTGGCGGCGTTCGAGCCCGAATCGGGAGCCTATGGCGGCGGCCATCACCACCAGCACGACGGCTTGCTGGCGCCGGTGCCGCTGCGCCAGAAAATCCATCGCCCCGGCGACGAGTCCGGCACCTGAGTTCCGCGCACAAGATGAACGCGACCGCGCTGCTCCACCTGCTGCAACTGGCCAGTCCGTCGCTGCCGATCGGCGCCTACAGCTATTCGCAGGGGCTGGAAACGGCCATAGACAAGGGCTGGGTCAAGGATTCGGAATCCGCGCGCGGCTGGATCTGCAACAACCTGCAGCAAGTAGTGGCGCTGTTTGAGGCGCCCGTCTTGTGGCGCCTGCTGCAAGCGTTCGAAGGCCGCGACGGCGCCGCGGTTGCGCTGTGGACTGAACGTTTCATCGCAACCCGCGACACCGCCGAATTCCGCGCCGAAACCATACAGATGGGATATTCGCTGGGCAAGCTGGCGATCGAACTGCAGGTAGGCGATGGCGCCTTGCTGGCGATCTTGCAGGCCCAGCCGGAACTGCCGCTGCCGACCGCCTACGCCTACGCCGCGGTAGCGCTGCAGGTGCCGCCTGAAGCGGCGCTGCTGGGCATGCTGTTTTCCTGGGCGGAAAACCAGGTGCTGGTGTGCGTCAAATCGATACCGCTGGGCCAGGTCGCCGGCCAGCGTTTGCTGTTGTCCTTGCAGACAGAACTGCAGCTGGCTGCACAGCAAGCGCAAGGACTGGCCGACCATGAATTGTCGAACTGGGCGCCTGGCCTGTCGCTGCTGTCGATGCAGCATGAAGAACAATACAGCCGCCTTTACCGCTCCTGAAACCAAGCATTCAATATTTTTAAGCGAATCTCAACATGACCACTTCCTCAACATCCAATCCACTCCGCGTCGGCATCGGCGGCCCGGTCGGCTCCGGCAAGACCGCGCTGTGCGAAATGCTGTGCAAAGGCATGCGCGACCGCTACGACATGGCGGTCATCACCAACGACATCTACACCAAGGAAGACATGGAGATCCTGCTGCGCGCCGACGCCTTGCCGGCGGAGCGCCTGATGGGCGTGGAGACCGGCGGCTGTCCGCACACCGCGATACGCGAAGACGCCTCGATCAACCTGGAAGCGATTGCGCGCATGAGCGCCGACTTTCCCGACCTCGACCTGATCCTGCTGGAATCCGGCGGCGACAACCTGGCGGCGACCTTCAGCCCGGAACTGTCCGACCTCACCATCTACGTGATCGACGTTGCCGGCGGCGAAAAAATCCCGCGCAAGGGCGGCCCCGGCATCACCCGTTCCGACCTGCTGATCATCAACAAGACCGACCTCGCCCCCTACGTCGGCGCCAACCTGGATGTGATGGCGCACGACGCCAAGAAGATGCGCGGCGAACGGCCGTTCATTTTCACCAACCTGCGCAGCGGCGACGGCGTTGAGCAAGTGATCGCTTTCATCCGCGAGCAAGGGTTGCTTGATCAATCTAAATAAGCAGCCTAAATAAGCAACCTAAATGAATTCTTCAAATAAACAGCCATTTTCAAGGAGCACCGCCATGTCCCATCTTTCCGCCCGCACTTGTGGCCGCCTCAGCGCGCTGGCCATCGCCGCCCTCGGCATCGGCTCGGCATTCGCCCATCCGGGCCATCCCGACGCGTTCGGCTTCAACGACGGATTTTCCCATCCGCTCTCCGGCATCGACCATTTGCTGGCGATGCTGGCGGTTGGCTTGTGGGCGGCGCAAAACAAGCGTTCCGCGCTGTGGGTGCTGCCGCTGGCGTTTCCGCTGATGATGGTGGCCGGCGCTCTGCTGGCGTTTTCCGGCCTGCAGCTGCCCGCGGTTGAAACCGGCATTGCGGCATCGGTCGCCGTGCTCGGCCTGCTGATCGCCTTCGCCGTGCGCATGCCGCTCTGGGCCAGCGCCGGCGTGGTTTCCATCTTCGCGCTGTTCCACGGCTATGCGCATGGCAGCGAATTGCCGCATGGCGCCTCGGCGCTTTGGTATGGCGTCGGTTTTGTCGCTGCGACAGCGCTGCTGCATGCGCTTGGCCTGGCGATCGGCCTGGTTGCCGGCCAGAAAATGGCGGCGCAGGCAGTGCGGCTGGGCGGCGTGGCGATTGCGGCGGTGGGCTGCTACCTGCTGTCCGGCGCACTCTAAGAAACAGCCAAGCCCTGCGGCTGCTGCTTGCAGCCATTCAAAAAAACCAGGCTCTTCCGCGGTTCGCTGCGGAGAGCCTGGCTTTTTATTGCGCAAGCCCCTCGTACATCCAAATATGCTAATGTCTTTCAGCTTGCCTGAGTCATTGCACTTCCTATTTTGCTACCTGGACTGGATATAACATGACTACCTCTATTGCATACCGGATACCGGGGCGCGCCCGCGACCTCGGCGAACTTGTAGTACGCCGCGTGCTGCCGGCCGGCCGCCACCAAAGCGTGGGACCTTTCCTGTTTTTCGACCACATGGGGCCGGTCGACTTCGCCAGCGGCCAGGGCATCGATGTCCGCCCGCACCCGCACATCGGCCTGGCGACAGTCACCTATCTGTTCGAAGGCGCCATCCGCCACCATGACAGCCTGGGCAACGACCAGGAAATCATTCCGGGCGACGTCAACTGGATGACTGCCGGACGCGGCATCGTCCATGCCGAACGCACGCCTGCGGCGCAACGCGCCAAAGGCTGGCGCCTGCACGGCATCCAGACCTGGGTGGCGCTGCCGCTGGCCGACGAACAGGGACCGCCGGCCTTCGTCCACCATCCGGCCGCCAGCCTGCCCCTGGTCGAAGGCGACGGCTACCGGTTACGCATCATCGCCGGCCGCGCCTTTGGCAAGGAGGCGCCGGTCAAGGTCCTGGCGCCGACCTTGTATGTCGCCGCCGACATGCAGGCCGGCGCGCAGTTCACGCTGGAAGCGGAATATCCGCAGCAGGCGGTGTATGTCGCCAGCGGCAGCGTGACCATCGATGGCGAAGCGCTGGAAATGGGCGTGCTGGCGGTATTGGAACCTGGCCAGGCGGTACGCATTGCCGCCAGCGAAGCAGCCCAGGTCATGCTGCTGGGCGGCGCCCCTATCGACGGGCCGCGCACCATCTGGTGGAATTTTGTCGCCAGCGATCCGCAGCTGATTGAAACCGCTAAAGACAACTGGCGCGAGCAGCGCTTCGATCCGGTACCGGGCGACAACGAACGGATTCCCTTGCCGGATGCATAAGCTCATATCCATCAGCAGTTAATAATTATTGATAATTTAATTAAAATTGATCTTATCTATTTACTTATATCGAGAATAATACGAGCCAGACCTTCTCTGCCGTTCGCTGAAAGGAATTGCATGAAAAAGCTTACAACCGCCGCCGGCCAGGTCCAGCACCAGGTCGATACCGGCAACATCGGCAAACGGCTGCGGCGAACCGCAATCAAGCACCCTGTCGGCGCCCAGGCTCTTCACGTAATCCAGGTTGCGCAAGGATGCCGTGGCGATCCTTAGATCGTGGTCCGCGACGCCGTCGCTGATCCGGCAGGAACTGGAACGCGGCCTGCTGCATGAGATCGGCATCCTGGCTGACAGCGAAGTGGAAGTCTGGCTGCTGTATTCGAGCCGGCGCCATGTCAGCAGCAGGCTGCGGGTATTCTCCGACCTGTTGCTGGAAACTTTTCCGGACGCCAGGATGATTTGATGCCAGGCTGCCATCGCATCTGGCCAATATCAACGGCACACTGGGCTGGGAAAGCGCAAACCGGCGTCAACGGCTAGCATGGTCCGGGATGGCTTGAGCGACGCCATCCTGCAGTTTCCACGGTCGCTCGACAGAACAGGAGAACGCAATATGGCAACCCAGCTTAATATAGTCCTGGTGCATGGCGCATGGGGCGACGGCTCGCACTGGCGCCACGTGATTCCGCCGCTGCACGCAAGAGGATACCGCGTGAGCGCAGTGCAAAACCCGCTCACCTCGCTGGCCGACGATGTCGACCGCACCACCAGGTTCGCCGCGGCGCAGGACGGCCCGACGCTGCTGGTCGGCCACTCCTACGGCGGCATGGTGATCACCGGCGCGGGCCATGCGCCGAATGTGCTTGGCCTGGTGTACGTTGCCGCCTTTGCTCCCGATGAAGGTGAAACCCCGGGAGGCATTTTCGGCATGCGCGAACCGCCGCCCGGCGCCGCCAGCATCGCGCCGGACGACAACGGTTTCCTGTGGCTCGCCCGCGACCAGTTCCGCGACAATTTCTGCCAGGACGTGGATGCAACGGAAGCACTGGTGATGGCGCTGACGCAGAAGCCGATCGCTGCCCGTTGCTTCGGCGACGCCTCCGGGCCGCCGGCCTGGAAAACCAAGCCCTCCTGGTACCAGGTCTCGAGCAACGACCGCATGATCCCGCCGGCAACCGAGCGCTGGTTCGCCGAACGCATGCAACCCAGGAAGACCATCGAACTGGCGGCCAGCCACGCTTCCATGGCCTCGCATCCGGATGAAATCGTCGCCCTGATTGAAGAGGCGGCGCGCGCCCTGGCCTGATGCGGCCGTCACAGCGCCGCGGCAGCCGGCTACCGGCTGGCTGCCGCGCTTATCGTCATTGCATTTGCACCCTTGGCTTCCACAGCGTCCAGCCGAGGTTCATGCCCGCGGCAGCGATCAGGATAGCGGCGGCGCCGATCAGCTGGCTCAGCTGCAGCCGGTGGCCGAAGGCCAGGAAATCCACTGCGATCGCCACGATGGGATAGATGAACGACAGCGATCCCGTCAGGTGCGTCGGCAATTTCTGGATCGCGCCATACAGCAGGATATACATCAGCCCGGTGTGCACCACGCCGACCGTCACCAGCATGCTCCATGTGCCGAGGCCGGAAGGCAGCGCCGACAAGTGGGCGAAAGGGGCCAGCATCAGCATACCGACGCAAACCTGGACCAAGGCAATCAGGTGCGGCGGCGTGCCGGCCAGTTTCTTGGTAATGATGGCGGCCACCGCATAGAAAAAGGCTGCGCCCAACGCCATCAGTATCCCCACCAGGTAATTGCTGCCGCTATCGGCCGCCCCCGGTTGCGCCAGCACGATCAGCAGCATGCCGGCAAAGGCTATCGCGAGCCAGGTCAGCTTGTTGAGCGTCAGCCGCTCAGCGAAAAAAACCGCGCCCAGGCAGACCAGCATGAACGGCTGAGTGTTGTAGACCGCGGTAGAGATCGAGATCGACGCATGCGAATAAGAGACGAACAGCAGCAGCCAGTTGACCACGATCGCCACGCCGCCCAGCGCCGCCAGGGCCAGCAGGCGCAGCGTGATGGCGCCGCGCAGCAGCCCCATTCCAGCGCAGACTAGCAGCAAGGTAGCCGCGCCAAACACACAGCGCCAGAACACCACGTCCAGCACCGGCTGGCCCGAAACCACGACAAACCAGCCGATGGTTCCCGAAATGACCATGGCGGCGGTCATTTCAACCGTGCCGCTTACCTTCTTATTCATATAAAGCTCCCGAAAGCCGTCAGAGCCTGATAATCTCACTTTATCATCGTGTTTTCCATGCTTAATACAAGGAAATATCCGTCATTATCCTTATTATATAAGGCAATATTTCAAATTTTCGGAGACATGCAAAATGCTGAACAATGTCGACCAGCGCATCCTTGAAGTCCTGCTCAAGGATGCGCGCATTTCACTCAAAGAACTGGGCCAGCAGGTTGGCCTGTCCTCGCCCAGCGTGTCGGAGCGGCTGCACCGGCTTGAGGAGCGCGGCGTCATCCGCGGGTTCACGGTGGATATCGATCCGCAGGCGCTGGGCTACCAGCTGCAAGCCATCGTGCGCATCCGGCCCCTGCCCGGCAAGCTGCAGATGGTCCAGAAGCTGATCGAAGACACGCCCGAATTCTGCGAATGCGACAAGGTGACCGGAGAAGATTGTTATATCGCGCGCCTGTTCGTGCGCTCGATCGCAGAACTGGACCAGGTCATCGACCGCATCGCCGACAAGGCCGAGACCAATACCGCGATCGTCAAGGCGCAGCCGATCAAGCGCCGGCCGCCGCCGTTTGCCGCCGCATAGGACGGCGCCAGGTTAACGCTCGATCATGCGGCTCCAGCGATCGTTCCAGGCGGCGCGGTCCTTGTTGATGGCGTCCCAGTCGACCGTGTTGATGTTTTTCATCAGCTTGTCGACATTGCCTATCTTGGCTTGCACGGATTCCGGTATCTTGACATTCTTGTTGATCGGAATGACGTTGGCATACTCCACCGCCTTGGCTTGCGCGCCGGCGCTCAACAGGTATTCCGCCAGTTTCTGCGAGAGTTCGGGCTCGGAATTATTCTTCAAGGCGCAAGCGCCGACCATCAGCATGACGGCCCCCTCTTTCGGCGTAGCAAATTCGGCCGGGATGCCCTTGGCTTTCAGATTCGCAATCGCCGTCGGCGTCAGCGGAAAAATCGCGGTTTCGCCGGTTTGCACCATTTCCGATATTTTCGCTGAGCTGGACAGGTACTCAAGCACGTTAGGACCGACCGTGCTGCCCCATTTCTGGAAACCCGGCTCGACATTTTTATCGGTGCCGCCGACCAGGCGGTTGAACATCAGGAAGCTGTGCAGGCCGAAGGTGCTGCTCTGGATCGACTGGAACACCACTTTTCCCTTGTATTTCGGATCAGCGAAATCCATCCAGGACGTCGGCGCAGCCCAGCCTTTTTCATCGAACATCTTCTTGTTGTAGCCGATGCCGACCGTACCCAGTTCTATCCCCACTGCCTGATCGTTCGCCATGCGCGCGAATGGATAAATTTCCTTGAATACCGGGGCGTCTTTCAGTTTCTGGCACAGCCCCATGCCGACCGCGCGGTACATGACGCCATCGTCGAGAAACACCAGGTGCATTTGCGGCTTGTCTTTTTGCGCCGACATCTTGGCCATGATGTCGGCGGAGGTGCCGGGAACCACCACAATCTTGACGTTATTGGCTTTTTCGAATTCCGGGAATATATAGCTAGTGTAATTTTTTTCCATGCTGCCGCCGTTCATGCCGACATACAGCGTGCGCGTCTCGGCGCTGCTTGCCGCCGCGACGCCTAATGCAGAAATGAATCCTGTCGCCAGGAGAATCTGTTTGAATTTCATGGTCCCGCCTCCTCAAAGATTAAACGCCCCGATATGCCTGCCACATCATTTCCTGATGCATCGTCTTCAGCTTGTTTTCAACTTATGTTCAACTTGGTGCGCTGAATCTGCCGATGCTGAAAGCCTCGATAGGCGTTGCCGTCGCCCCATGGGCTACCAGGTCCGCCAGGACTTCCCCCACTGCCGGCGCCAGCTGGAAGCCGGCGCCGGAAAAACCAAAAGCATGAAACAGGCCAGGAGTCGTCGCGCTCGGTCCGAGCACCGGCTGATGATCCGGCAATGCGCCCTCGACGCCGGTCCAGCTGCGGATCACCAATGCGTTTTGCAATGCAGGAATGAATTCGCAAGCCATCCTCATCGAGGCAAACATGGAAGCGCTGGCCGGCCGCGTCGATGCAATCGCCAACTGCCCCGTGCCGCGTCCGCCGCCCAGCACGAAATTTCCTCTTTCTACCTGGCGCACATAAAAACCGCCGCCGACGATGCCGACATTGGGCTCAACCAGTTTGGGCATCGGTTCGGTCACCCACATGTTCGGAAAAATTGGATATTCCGGCACGCGCTCGCCAAATTGTTCGGCAAATCTTGCGCCCCATGCACCGGCGCAGTTAAGCAGGAATTTCGCTTTGACTTCCAGCCCGCCGGCAGCACGAACCGTAAATTTCCCGCCATCGAAGACGGCGCTTTCTACCGTCATCTCCTCGCGCAGGTCGGCGCCGTGATTCTTTGCCGCCAGCGCAAAAGCGGCTGCCACCAGCCGTGGATTGGCGTGGCCGTCGCCCGGGCACAAGGAGCCGCCGGCGACCTTCTCGCCCAGCCACGGAAAGCGCTGGCGCAGTGCTGCGCGTCCGAGGATCTCAAGCTGCAAGCCGAAGCCGTCGGCTTGCGCGCGGTAGTCTTCGAGCGACGCCAGTTCAATCTCGCTGCGCGCCAGTTTCAGATGGCCTGAAACCGTATATTCGCAGTCGCTGCCTATCAGCTGCGGCAAACGCTGCCAGATCGCATAGGCACGCTGCGATAACGGCAGCTGCACCGCAGCCCGGCCCTGGCGCCGCACTCCGCCATAATTGACGCCGCTGGCTTGCGCACCGCACCAGCCCTGCTCCAGCAACACCACTGACAGGTTCATGCGACGCAAGGCCAGCGCGGCCGAGCAGCCCATCAGGCCGCCGCCGATAATGGCGACATCCGCTGTCAGCTGCTCGCTCATGACGTTTCCCGTACCGGGCTCGCCGCCGCGCCAGCCGCCACCGGCATCGGTTTGATCGGCGGCTGGCCGCGCAGGCGTCCGATTTCCGCCAGCGACTTGCCGGTGCTGCAAGCCAGGATTTCAGCAGCAGCAGCGCTGCAAACCCGTCCCTGGCAACGTCCCATGCCAACCCGGGTCAGTGCTTTCAGCCGGTTCATTTCGACCGTGCCGGCATGGTTCACGGCATGGCGCAGTTCGCCTGCCGTGATTTCTTCACAGCGGCAAATGATTTCTTCATCGGCGCACTCGCGCGCCCATTCGACCGGCGTTGGAAATGCGCGCTCGAGTCCGCGTCGAAATCCCTGTATACGTTGCAATGTGCGATCGAGGCGCCTGCTTTCTCCCACGTCGATTGTCTTTCCCAAGTCTTCAAGCAAAGCCAGGGCGGCGCGCCGTCCCGCCAGTTCGGCGGCGTCGGCGCCGGCAATGCCGCCGCCATCGCCCGCAAGGTATACCCCCTTGACGCTGCTGCGCCCGGCCTGGTCGCGCTGCGGCAGCCATTGCTGGTTGAGCTGGCTGAACTCGAACGCGCAGCCCGCCAGGTCGGCCAGCTGGGTTTCCGAACGCAGGCCGAAACCGCTGGCGACAGCGTCGCACTCCAGCGTTTGTTCACGGCCATCCTTATGCCAGGAAATGGTTTCTACCTTTTGTTCGCCTTTGACTGCAATTTTTTCCACGCCCTCCACCACCTTGACGCCATGGCAGCGCAGCCAAGCCAGAAAATACAAACCCTTGGCCAAAGCAAGCGGCTGCTTAAGCAGATCAAATGTCGCCTGCAGCTTGCCGGCAAAAGAAGAGGTATCCAGCACTGCGGCAATGTCGGCGCCAGCTTTCGCATATTGATAGGCAAGCAGGTAAAGCAAGGGTCCGGAACCAGCCAGGACGATACGGCTGCCGATCACGCAGCCTTGCGCTTTCAGCGCGACCTGGGCTGCGCCCAGGGTATACACGCCAGGCAAGAGCCAGCCTGGGAACGGCAACACCCGGTCGATGGCGCCGGTACATAACATCAGGTGCGTATAGGGCAAGGATTGGTGCTGGCCGCGGCCCAGCAGATCCAGCTGGCGGCCATCGCAATTCCATACCAGGGTCTCGGGCAGATAATTGATATAGCTGCGCAGTTTGTTGAATGTGCGGTGCAGCGCATCCGCTTTTGCAGATTCAAAACCGTACAGCTGTTTTTTCGAGCGCACAAACCCCGCAGGCGGCTGGCGATATACCTGGCCGCCGGCACGCTGGTTTTCATCGACAACCACCGGCCGCAATCCCGCCGCCACCAAGACCTCGGCGGCACGCACCCCGGCCGGTCCGGCGCCGACAATCACGATCCGCGGCTCATCCATGCCGTACTCCCGAGACCGCAGTCAGCAACCGCATGCCGGCCTGGATTTCGGTGCTGCAGGCGCGCAGCGGCTGTCCGTCTTCAGTGCGCATCCAGCAATCCTGGCAAGCGCCGATCAGGCAAAAGCCGGCGCGCGGCTTGCCGCTGAATTCAGACAAACGCAAGCTGTCCGCCTGCGTCAGGACCGCGGTCAATACGGTGTCGCCCGCCAGCGCGGTCACGCTCCGGCCGTCCAGCGAGAAGCTGACCGGTTCGCGTTGCGTCTCTGCGATTCTGGTAAATAAAGTCATTGCCTGGTTTCCTGTTGCTGGCATGGATTCATCCCTGCTGGCCGATCAATACCTTGTCCAACCCGTAGACGCGATCCAGCACCAGCATCGCGGCGCCGGTAACCAGGATCATCAATGCCGACACCGAAGCCATCATCGGGTCGATCGATTCGGTGGCGTACATGTACATGCGCACCGGCAGGGTGACGGTAGCCGGCGTGGTCACGAAAATCGACATGGTCAGCTCGTCGAAACTGTTGATGAACGCCAGCAGCCAGCCGCCGGTAATGCCGGGCAGGATCATCGGCAGCGTGACGCGCCGGAATACCGTCCAGGGTCCGGCGCCGAGCGACTGCGCGGCCTGTTCGGCGCTTCGGTCCATGCCCACTACCGCTGCCAGCACCAGCCGCAATACATAGGGGCTGATCACCACCACGTGGGCCACCACCAGCCAGCTGAATGAACCGCTGACACCCATGCTGGCGAACAGGCGCATCAGCGCCACCCCCAGCACCAGGGAGGGAATGATCAGCGGCGACAGGAACAAGGCATTCAGGAAATCGCGGCCGGCAAAACCCAGGCGTCCTATCGCCAATCCTGCCGGCAGCGCGATGCACAGCGAGAGCGTGGCGGACAGCAGCGCCAGCAGCAAACTGTTGTAGAACGATTGCACGAAGTCGGGATGTTCGAAGACGGCTTTGAACCAGCGCAATGAAACACCGTGGGTCGGCAAGGACAGCGTGTCTTCCGGCGTAAACGCGACCAGGCACACCACCAGCAGCGGCGCCAGCACAAACGCCACCACCAGCGTGTGGAATATCAAGGCAATCGGACCATTGTTGCGCATACGATCGGTTTCCCCGGTTAGCCCAGCGTCCTGGAATACTTGCGTTCCAGGACCCGGTTGTAGCTCAGCATGATGAGCAGGTTCGCCAGCAGCAGGATGATGGCTATCGACGCTCCCAGCGGCCAGTTGAGCGAGCCGAGGAATTCGTCGTAGACAGTGGTCGCCACCACTTTCAGGCGGCGTCCGCCCAGCAAGCCCGGAATCGCAAAGGCGCTGGCGCTGAGGCCGAACACGATCAGGCTGCCGGACAGGATGCCGGGCAAGACTTGCGGCAGCACGATCCGCCGCAGCACCGTCGCCGGCGAGGCGTTCAGGGACAAGGCCGCCTGGGCGACGGTAGGATCCAGCCTTTGCAAGGAGGTCCATACTGGAATCACCATGAACGGCAGCATCACGTGTACCAGGGCGATCACAACGGCGCCCGTGGTGTAGAGCAGCTTGAGCGGCGCAAAACCGAACCAGGCGATAGCCGAATTAACCAGGCCGTTGGCGCTGAGCAGCATGCTCCAGCCGAAAGCGCGCACCACTACCGACACCAGCAGGGGACCGAGGATGACGATCAGGAAAATCGAGCGCCACGGTTTCCCCATGCGGCTCAGCACATAAGCTTCCGGCGCGCCGATCACTATGCAGATGAGCGTGGTCAGTCCCGCTATCCAGAATGTGCGCAAGAAGATGGAATGGAAATATTCGTCGCTGAACACCTGCCAGTAATTGTTCAGGCTGAATTTGGCGACGATGCCGGTGCCGGAATCGAAGCCGTAGAAAGACAGCAGCAAGGTCAGCAGCAACGGCACCAGCACCATCGTGAAAAAAAGGATCACGCCCGGTGCGGTCAGCAAGTACGGCAGCCATGGCGACGACAGCGCGGGCGACTTAGCCATGCCGGACCTCGGGCTGTCCGCGCTTGACGATGTGCAGCGCATCCGCTGGCCAGCGCAAGGAAACCTCCTGGCCGTCGCTGCATGCGGCATTGCCGCAGTTCTGCCAAGTGGCCAGCAAATCACCCAGTCCGGTGTCGATGTGATACAGCCATTGGTTGCCAAGGAACACGCCGGAACGCACCCGGCCGCGAATGATTTCATCCTGCGGGCTGCAGCGTTCCAGTTTTTCCGGGCGCAGGCAAAGCGTGACCTGTTCGCCGATTTGCAAGGTGGCGTCGTTGGTGTTCAGCAGATGCCCGTGAACATTCAGCGCCGATCCATGCTGGCTGACTGAGGCCACCTGCCCTTCGAACAGGTTGGCCTTGCCGACGAACTGCGAGACAAACTGGTTGACCGGCGATTCATAGGCATCGAACGGCTTGGCGATCTGGATCGCGCGGCCGGCATCCATCACCACCACGCGGTCGCTCATCGACAAGGCTTCCGACTGGTCATGCGTGACCATGATGGTAGTGGTGCCGACCTTGCGCTGGATCTCGCGCAGCTCTACCTGCATGTCCTCGCGCAGCTTGGCGTCGAGATTCGACATCGGCTCATCCAGCAGCAGCACCGGCGGTTCAATCACCAGGGCGCGCGCCAGGGCCACCCGCTGGCGCTGGCCGCCGGACAGCTCGCGTGGATAACGATGGCTGAATTTTTCCAGGTGCACCAGCGCCAGCGCCTTGCGTACCCGCTCCGCGCATTCGTCCGGTGCAATCCGCCGCATTTCCAGGCCGAAGCCGACATTGCCGCTCACCGTCATGTGCGGGAACAAGGCATAACTCTGGAACACGATGCCGAGGCCGCGGCGGTTCGGTTTTTCATGGGTGATGTCGCGCCCATCCAGCAGCACCCGGCCCGCGCTCGCCTCGATAAAACCGGCGATCATTTGCAGGGTGGTGGTCTTGCCGCAGCCGGAAGGTCCGAGCAGCGAAACGAACTCCCCCTTCTCCACCGTCAGGTTGAGTTTCTCCACCGCGGTGAAGTCACCGTAGTGCTTGGATAGGTTTTCCAGCTGTAGAAACGACATCGACTTGTCTCCCATGACGGTCGGTTTTGCATCCAATACCTTGCCAAAGCCTTTTCCGAAATATAGTGAAAAGAAAAATCAGGGTCAATTCAATATTCCATATAGCAGACTAATTATTTGATTTACTCCATTAAATGAATATATTATTAAACATATAGATATATATATTCCACCTGGAGAAATTGATGAAGGATCAAGATGGTTCTACCGGAACCAGCCTGCAGCGCGGTTTCGCGATTATCCGGGCCCTGGCCGCGAGCAGCGGCGATGGCGCCAAGCTGACCCATATCGCCCAGGCCACCGGCCTGGCCCAGCCCACTGCGCACCGCATCCTGCGCGCACTGGCGGGCGAAGGCGTGGTCGAACAGGATGAACGCAGCAAGGCCTATCGCTTGAGCGTGGAATTTTTTGCGCTCGCTGCGCGCGCCGGCCAGCGCGGCAACTTGCGCGATATCTGCCGCCCCATCCTGCTGCGGCTGTCGGCAGCGCTGGGCGACACCATGTTCCTGCTGGTGCGCAGCGGCTACGACGCGATGTGCCTGGACCGTAGCGAGGGACCGTTCCCGATCCGTTCGTTTACGGGAGACGTAGGCGGCAGGGTCGCGCTCGGGGTCGGCCAGGGAGCATTGGTGATCCTGGCGTTCCTGCCGGAAGCAGAACGGGAAGAAATCATCCGCTTCAACCTGCCGCGCCTGCTGGACCTGGGCTTGTACGACGAAGTGTATCTGCGCACCGAAATCAAGCGTTCTCTCGATCTTGGCTACGCCGCCAGCCACGGCGTCGGGCTGCTGCCCGGCATGGCGGGCATTGCGGTGCCGGTGCTGGACCGCCAGGGCCGTGCGGTGGCCGCCCTGAGCGTCGCCACGCTGGCGGAAAGACTGAATGCCGATCGTTTGCCGACCGTGGTGCAGATATTGAAGAAAGAAGCCGCGAGCGTCGGCGCGCAGCTTAACCCGTTCGACCCGGTGCTGCGCAGGCCTGCGCAGATACTCGGCGGCTTGCCGATTGAGCCGCCAAAATGACAAAACGACCGGCTCGCGCGTACGGACCGGTCGTCAAACTGAATGGCAAAACGTAAATTGGAAAGGATGCGGCTGTCGCGATAGCCGATAAAGGAGAAGACTCCCGGAACCCAGTCCTATCTGGAAAGTGGCCCCGGCGAAAGGTGAATCTACTCTTGTATCGGCACCCGAACGACGGCAAGGCTCCGGAAAATCCATGCGCGCAGGAAGGCAGCGCGGCAAATCAGGAGAAAATCAAGAGAGGATTTTTTACTGAAACGGCAAGGAAGACATGTTCATCTTCCTTGCCTGGAATATGGAGCGGGAGAAGAGTCTCGAACTCTCGACCTCAACCTTGGCAAGGTTGCGCTCTACCAACTGAGCTACTCCCGCATATGGAGTCTGGAGGCGGGGGTCGGGATCGAACCGGCGTAAACGGCTTTGCAGGCCGCTGCATAACCACTTTGCTACCCCGCCAGGGGTGTCCTGCTGCAAAATCAAAGCATATTGGCTGGATGGACATCTGCCAGGCAATACGATCAGCTATTGATTCTACATAAAAAAAGGAAGCTTTTTCCAGCTTCCTTTTTTGAATCTGGAGCGGGAGAAGAGTCTCGAACTCTCGACCTCAACCTTGGCAAGGTTGCGCTCTACCAACTGAGCTACTCCCGCATTTGTTTCTTTTTCTGTATTAACTACAGAGACGACATTATAGTTGATCTACAGAGCTTGTCAATAATTTCGAAAAATATTCATCACATTTTTTCAAAACACCGACTTTTTACTTCACTGCTTGTTGTTTTCTTTTGCTGCGGTAGTTTCCTTGATCAGCGGCCACGCTTTACGCAAATAATAAAACATGGACCACACCGTCAACACCGCTGCTATCACCAGCAGCACCTGTCCCCAGAAACGGGTATCGATGCCAAGCAGGTCGCCATAATACAACAACATCGGGATCGCGACCATCTGTGCCGTGGTTTTAATTTTACCGATGGAGCTGACGGCGACCGATTTCGATGCGCCGATCTGCGCCATCCATTCACGCAAGGCGCTGATGGCGATCTCGCGGCCGATGATCACAAACGCGATGATGGGATCGACCCGCCCCAGGTGCACCAGCACCAGCAAGGCGCCGGCAACCATCAGCTTGTCTGCGACCGGATCCAGGAAAGCGCCGAAAGCCGAGGTCTGGTTCCAGCGCCGCGCCAGGAAACCGTCGAACCAGTCGGTCACTGCGGCGACGATAAAAATGATGGTGGACGCCAGGCCCAGCTGCAGCGTCGAAAAACCGAGGTCAGGAAGATAGAAAACGCCGACCACCAACGGGATCAAGGCAACCCGCAACCAGGTCAGTAAAATCGGAATGTTAAATGGCATAAATGGTTTTATGGGTAAGGAGCCAACTGTTCATGTTTTAATTATCTAGGAGTATGCCGCAGTTGGGAAACAAAACCTGCAAAAGCAACAAGCAAAGAACTGGCTTGCAACACAATGCCGGCGGGTGCTAATGCAGCTGCTTGTAGATCTCCTCCGCCAGCAGCCTTGATATCCCCTCGACCGAGGCGATGTCCTCGATGCTGGCATCCGCCACGCCGCGCAGTCCGCCAAAACGCGCCAGCAGCTTCTGGCGGCGTTTGGCGCCGATCCCTTCAATCTCTTCCAGCCGCGAACTCTGGCGCGCCTTGGCCCGCTTGGCGCGCATGCCGGTGATCGCAAAGCGGTGCGCCTCGTCGCGGATCTGCGCGATCAGCATCAATGCTGCCGATTCCTTGCCGAGCTCGCGTGCGGCGCGGCCGTCGGCAAAGATCAGCGTTTCCAGCCCGACCTTGCGCCCTTCGCCTTTGGCGACGCCGACGATCAGGCTGATATCCAGCCCCAGTTCCGCCAGCACCTGGCGCGCCATTTCAACCTGCCCCTTGCCGCCGTCGACCAGCACGATGTCGGGCATCACGCCGTCGCCGTTGGCCACTTTTTCGTAGCGCCGCATCAGCACCTGGCGCATCGCGGCGTAGTCGTCGCCAGGCGTGATGTCCTTGATGTTGTAGCGCCGGTATTCGCCGTTTTGCATGGCGTGATGATGGAATACCACGCAGGATGCTTGCGTGGCCTCGCCCGAGGTATGGCTGATGTCGAAGCACTCGGCGCGCAAGCTGTCGATATCTTCGACTTCAAGGCCCAGCACCTCCACCAGCGCGCGTGTCCTGGATTGCTGCGACCCCTGCTCCGACAGCAGCCTGGCGAGCGAAATCTCGGCGCCCTTCTGCGCCATCTCCAGCCACTGGCGGCGCTGCCCCTGCGGCTGGAACAGCAGGTTGATACGGTGGCCGCATTGTTCCATCAGCGCCACCATCAGGGCCGGTTCGTCGAATTCGATATTCAGGATCAGGGTGCCGGGAATGAACGTATCGATGTAATGCTGCGCCATGAAGGCTTTGAGCACAGCGACTTCAATGGTTTCGCCCGCCGCTTCTTCCGGGTTCGACAGCGCGCCGTCGACGTGGCTCGGGAAATACGCGCGGTCGCCCAGGTGGCGGCCGCCGCGCACCATCGCCAGGTTGACGCAGGCGCGCCCGCCCTGGACGATGACGGCGACGATATCGATATCGCTGTCGCCCACGGTTTCCATGCTTTGCTGATGCAATACGCGCGACAGCGCAGTGATCTGGTTGCGCACCGCGGCCGCCTGCTCGAACTTCAGTTCGGCGGCGTAGGCATGCATCTTCTTGTCCAGCGTCGTCAATACTTCGGTCTGCCGTCCGCGCAGGAACTTGGCGGCGTTGTCGACATCGGTCAGGTAATCCTCATGGCTGACCAGCTTCACGCACGGCGCGCTGCAGCGCTGGATCTGGTGCAGCAGGCAAGGCCGCGTGCGGTTGGCGAAGACGCTGTCTTCACAGGTGCGCAGCAAGAACACCTTCTGCAGGATCTGCATCGATTCCTTGACCGCCCAGGCGTTCGGGAAAGGACCGAAATACTGGTTCTTTTTATCCACCGCGCCACGGTAATACGCCATGCGCGGATATTCCTGGCCGCTGATTTTCAGGTAGGGATAGGATTTGTCGTCGCGGAAAAGAATGTTGTAGCGCGGCTGCAGGCTCTTGATCAGGTTGCTTTCCAGGATCAAGGCTTCCGCTTCGCTGCGCGTCACCGTGGTCTCCAGCCGTGCGATGCGCTCGACCATCATCGCGGTGCGCGGACTGGCGAGGTTCTTCTGGAAATAGCTCGACACCCGCTTCTTCAGGTCGCGCGCCTTGCCGACATACAGGATATTGTCGGCTGCGTCGAAATAGCGATACACGCCAGGCAGGTTCGGCAGCTTGGCGACGGTCTCCAGCACCACCGCGCGCGGATCGGGAATTTCAGCTTCAGTCATGATGCTAGTGTAGTGTTTCGCACATAATGGCGCTTAAGAAATGGTGGATTTTTGTGTCAGGCTAGGCGGATGGCCGCCCCGCGCGAACCGGAGCGATAGCTGGACTATCGCGAGGATTTGCAACGACGCATGGCGCGAAAAGACGCGGTCGGCTAGACGCCGTTTATTAAGTGTCATTATGTGCGAAACACTACACTAAATCATACCTTACAGCAGCGCTTGCACCAGCGACCTGGCGGCCAGGTAACGCGCATCGGCTTGCAACGTTTCCCAATCCAGCGCCGCCGTTTGCGGCGCCAGCGCCATCAGGCGCGCGCACGATGCCGGCGTGGCGCCGCCCTCCAGTCCGGCCAGCAGCTGGTCCGCCTTGTCTGGCGAATTGCAGATCAGGACCACGTCGCAGCCGGCCGCCAGCGCCGCCTTGGCGCCCTCCAGCACGCCGCCGGCCGAACCGGCGGCTTCCATGCTCAAGTCGTCGCTGAAAATCACGCCGTTGAAACCGATCTCCTCGCGCAGGATGGTCAGCCATTTCCGGGAGAATCCGGCCGAGTGCCGGTCCACCTTGGAATAAATCACATGCGCCGGCATCACCGCCGCCAGGCTCATGCCGAGCCAGTCGTAGGGCTTGACGTCTTCTTCCATGATCTGCGCCAGGCTGCGGTCGTCGACCGGCAGCGACGAATGGGAGTCGCCATGCACATAACCGTGGCCGGGAAAATGCTTGCCGCAGTTAGCCATGCCGGCCAGCGCCAGTCCGTGGTTCAGGCTCTTTGCCAGCAAGGCGACTACGCGCGGATCGCGATGGAAAGCGCGTTCGCCGATCACGCTGGAATCGCCGTAATCGAGATCCAGCACCGGCGTAAACGACAGGTCGACGCCGCAGGCGCGCAGTTCGCTGGCCAGCACGAAACCTACCGCGGTCGCTGTTTTGGTTGCCGCCAGCACATCGCGGTCCCATTGCTGCCCGAGCAGGCGCATCGCCGGCAGGCGGGTAAAACCGTCGGTCCTGAAGCGCTGCACCCGGCCGCCTTCATGGTCGACTGCGATCAATATGCCGGGACGCGCGGCATGGATCGCAGCGGTCAGCGCGGTCAGCTGCGCGCGATCCTGGTAATTGCGCGTGAACAGGATCACGCCGCCGGTGAGCGGATGCCGGATACGGCCGATATCGTCGGCGCTCAGGCTGGCGCCGGCCACGTCCAGCATGACCGGGCCAAGCGCAGCCTGGCCGGCTGCGCGCTGTTTCAAACCACTACTCATGTTTTCTCCACGCGATTCTGTTCCACAATGACAAAGGCGACCGCGTACTCCACTTCATCGGTAATCGATACCTGGGCGGTCAAGCCCCTGCTTTGCATGTATTCTTCCAGCGCCGGGTTGACCACGACGACAGGCTTGCCGCTGGGCGCATTCAAGGTTTGCATGGCGCGCCAGGTCATCGGCATCTTCATGCCCAGCCCGAGCGCCTTGGAAAAAGCCTCTTTGGCCGCAAAACGGGTGGCCAGGAAACGGATGCCGCGCGCCTCTACCTTGGTTTTGCGCTGCAGGTATTTTTCCATTTCCTGGGGACCCAGGATTTTTTCGGCGAAACGATCGCCGTTGCGCTGCAGCGCTGCGGCTATGCGCGGAATCTGGATGATGTCGGTGCCGATGCCATAAATCATCACAAGCCTTTCTATTTCCCCAGGCGTGCTTTCACCATCAGGGCTTTCATTTCGCTGACGGCGTTTTTCCAGCCGACGAACACTGCGTGCGCCACGATGGCGTGGCCGATGTTCAGCTCGGCGATATCGGGAATGGCGGCAATGGCCTGGGTATTGCTGTAATGCAGGCCGTGGCCGGCATTGACCTTGAGCCCGCGTTTGACGCCCTCCTGCACCGCGATCTGCACCCGCTCCAGCTCGCTGCGCTGCCCTGCTTCGTCATGCGCTTCGGCATAACGCCCGGTATGCAGTTCGATCACCGGCGCGCCGATTTCCGCCGCGGCCTGGATCTGGTCGGCTTCAGGATCGATGAACAGGCTGACCCGGATGCCTTCCGCCTGCAACTGCCGCACCGCCGCCTGCACCTGGGTAAAATACTTGACGACGTCGAGGCCGCCTTCGGTGGTCAGTTCATGCCGGCGCTCCGGCACCAGGCAAGAATCCTCCGGCTTGATCTTGCAGGAGAAATCGATCATTTCCTGGGTCACTGCCGCTTCCAGGTTCATCCGCGTGCGCAATTGCGGCCGGATGATTTCGACGTCGGCATCCTTGATGTGGCGCCGGTCTTCGCGCAAATGCAAGGTGATCACATCGGCGCCCGCCTCTTCAGCCTGCAATGCCGCTTGCAGCGGATCGGGGTAAGTGGTGCCGCGCGCATTGCGCAAGGTGGCGACGTGATCGATATTGACGCCAAGGTCGATCACGGCGGAGGTAGGATTGAGATAGCTCATCGTATGCTCAGGTAATGGGATGGGATTTGTCGGCGGCAGTCATCTGCATATTTACAGCTGCATCAGGTCGATCAGTATCTGCCGCGTGTTCAATGGCGCGCCGCCCAGGTGGTGGGCCAGCAGGAAGCGCATCAGGACCTTGCTCTGGGCCTGGGTGACGACATCGCTATAGTCTTCCCGCTCCATGTCGAGCAAGGTCTTGCCGCTGACGCGCGGCCAGGAATCGGCCGCGCGCGCAAGGCGCGGGCCGCGTTCGGGATCGACCACGTAATTTTCGGCAGGATCTACCGCTTGCCGGCTGCTGGTGCAGCGGGTGAAATCGCCGGCGACGCCGGTCTGCTTGAGCAGCGCTCTTTCAAACTGGCGCAGGACGATAGGCGCCGGCTCCTGGTGCGCCAATTGATTCAGCGTGGTGACGTAGTGATCGAACAGCGCCGCGTGCGGATCGTCGCGCGCCACCAGCTTGACCAGCAGTTCATTCAGGTAAAAACCGCACAGCAAGGCTGATTTTTCCAGCGGCAGCAAGCCGCCTACCCATTCGGCGGCGATCAGGGTGCGGATTTCGGATTTGCCGCTCCAGCTCAGCGACAAGGGCTGGAAGGTTTGCAGCACGCCGCGCAGCTTCGACAAGGGACGCTTGGCGCCCTTGGCAACCAGCGCGATGCGGCCGTAATCGCGGCTGAAGACATCGATGATCAGGCTGGTTTCGCGGTGCGGGTAGCTGTGCAGGACAAAACCGGGCTGGCCTGTGACGCGGGTATCCAGCGGCCGGGCCCGGCGTTTGGGCGGGCTGGAAGCTGCAGCGCCGCCAGCCTCGCCGATGACGGCGATCAATTCATCTTCAACCACGGTCGGCTGCATGGCAACTTCTCCGGCGGTGTCGTCAGCGATGATGGCGCTCATGCTCAGTGAGGTATGGAGTCGGGCTTATTCGTAGCCGTAGGCGCGCAATCCGGCTTCGTTGTCGGCCCAGCCGGATTTCACCTTGACCCAGATTTCCAGGTACACCGGACCGCCGAACAGACGTTCCATGTCCAGCCGCGCCTGGGTTGAAATATCCTTGAGGCGGGCGCCCTTCTGGCCGATCACCATCGACTTGTGGGTGTCGCGCTCGACCAGGATCGCCGCAAACACGCGGCGCAGGTTGCCTTCAAGTTCGAATTTCTCGATCAGGACCGTGCTGGTATAAGGCAGTTCATCGCCGACAAAACGGAATACTTTTTCACGCACGATTTCGGCCGCGAGGAATTTCTCGCTGCGGTCGGTAATATCGTCTTCGCCGAACATCGGCGGATTGGCCGGCAGGTGCTTGCGGATTTCGCCTTGCAGGTTATCCAGCTGGAAGCGCAGCTTGGCCGATACCGGCACCACCGCGGCAAAATCGCGCATGGCGGCGATTTTCTGAGCGAACGGCAGCAGCACCGCCTTGTCCTTGACCCGGTCCGATTTGTTGATCACCAGGATGCAAGGCACGTTGGCCGGCAGCAAAGCCATCACTTGCTGGTCAGCCGGGCCAAAGGTGCCTGCTTCGATGATGTACAGGATGACGTCGGCCGCTGTCAGCGTCGTGGTCACGGTGCGGTTCAGCGTCTTGTTCAGCGCATTCGAATGGCGCGTCTGGAAACCTGGCGTATCGACATACACGAACTGCGTGTCGGCCACGGTCTGGATCCCGGTAATCCGATGGCGCGTGGTCTGCGCCTTGCGCGACGTAATGCTGACCTTGGCGCCGATCAGCTCGTTCATCAAGGTCGACTTGCCTACGTTAGGGCGACCGACAATAGCTATGTAGCCGCAACGGAAATCAGCTGCAGCCGACGACATAGCAGTCGATGCCTGGGGTGTAGAGTCTGTCATGCGGTTTTCGATTTACTCGTAGTATGGGGTGTTGCATTAGAAGGAGCGGCGGCGCCGGCTGCGGCGATGGTTTCCGCGACAGGGCTCGCCTTGGCTGGGGCGGCTGCCTCAGCGCTGCCGTTGACGGCCGGCGCATGGGTTTTCGCCGGTGTTTTGGCGGCTGCCTCGACCGGGGTTTTGTCCTTGGCCGACGCGGCAGGCTTGCCGGCTTCATCCGGCGCCGCTTCCGGCGCATCCGGCTGAATCGTCGCAATTCCGCTCAGTTTCAGCTGCGCGGTGCGCGGCTTGGCTTTGCGCGGCGCGGCCGGCGCTTTCACAAAGGCCTTTTGCACCGCTTCCAGCGCCAGCTTGGCCGCGGCCTGCTCGCCGGCGCGGCGGCTGCCGCCGTTGCCGAAGACCTGGATATCCAGCTTCGGCACCAGGCATTCGATTTCGAATTCCTGGTTGTGCGCGGCGCCGTGGGTAGCCACGACGTTATATTGCGGCAAGGCGATCTTTTTCCCCTGCAGGTATTCCTGCAGCAGGGTCTTGGCATCCTTGCCCAGGGTCTTGGGATCGACAGTATCGAGGATCGGGATATACAAGGCGCGGATCACGTCGCGCGCGGCGTCAAAGCCGGCGTCCAGGAAAATCGCGCCGAACAGCGCTTCCAGCGTATCGGCCAGGATCGAAGGCCGGCGAAAGCCGCCGGACTTCAGCTCGCCCTCGCCCAGCCGCAGGAATTGCGACAATTCCAGCCTTTGCGCAATTTCATACAGCGATTGCTGCTTGACCAGGTTGGCGCGCACCCGCGACAGGTCGCCTTCGTCTATCTTGGTATAGCGGTCGAACAACAATGAAGCGACAACACAGTTCAGGATCGAATCGCCGAGGAATTCCAACCGTTCGTTATGCAAGGTGCTATGGCTGCGATGCGTCAAGGCCTGCTGCAATAACGTAGCATCCTTAAAAGTGTGGCCTAGCCGATTCTGCAATAACATGAGGTCCATTTTTTCTTCGACGTTTACGGTTGTCGTCCGCGCTAGTTCTTCAACCCTTGGTGCAACACCGGTCAAGACTTGGCGGTGCTGCCTGCATAATCGATCAGCAAGCTGACAGGACCGACCAGCGGGATCTTTTTCTGGTACGCAAAGCTGATCTGGATATCGTCGCCATTCTTGGTGATTTCCAGGTCTTTTCCTGAAATCGCATCGATGTAGCCCACCTCGGCCTGCTTGTTGAACGCATTCTGGATTTCCTGCACCGTGGTGCCGGACGTCCGGGCTGCGGCGATCGCTTTCTTGATCGAAAAATATTCGATCGTGGTCGGCGTCACCTTGGCCACCAGCACACCGATACAGCCGAGGACCGCCAACACAACGATCAGGCCGAATAATGTAATGCCCTGCTGCTTCCGTGTAGATCCGGAAATTCTTGTCATCCCTGACTCCGCAATGGTTTAAATGGTTTATTTAAAGAAAGTGCCGATACGTTTGAAATTGCCTAAGTTCATCCAGACCAAAAATGCTTTTCCAACAATATTCTCATCCGGTACGAATCCCCAGTAACGGCTGTCTTCGCTGTTATCCCGATTATCCCCCATCATGAAATAATTTCCAGCAGGAACGGTACAGGTAAAACCTTCAGGGTTATAGGAACAAGCGTCCTTGTTAGGGAAATCCATCACGCCTTCCAGCGAAATCGGTGGCCGGCCGCTGCGCACTGCGATCGTATGTTGCACGTTTGACAGGTTTTCCGTGAATTGCTGGGAGTAGTCCAGGCTGTCTTCATTCAGGTAATCCGGCAACGACACATAAGAAAGAGCTTGACCGTTAATCGTTAAGCGCTTGTTTTGGTAAGTTATTTTATCACCGGGCACCCCAACCACGCGCTTGATGTAATCGAGCGACATATCCTTGGGATATTTGAACACCATCACGTCGCCGCGCTGCGGGTTATTCATTTCGATCACTTTTTTATTCAGGATCGGCAAGCGGATACCGTAAGTAAACTTGTTGACCAGGATCAGGTCGCCCACCAGCAAGGTCGGCACCATCGAACTCGATGGAATCTTGAACGGCTCGTACAGGAACGAGCGCAAGAAAAACACCATGGCGATCACCGGGAAGAAACTGCCGGAATACTCAACCCAGGTCGGCTGGCGCAGCAGGTTCGCCTCCAGCGCAGCGCGGCCGCTGTTCTCCAGCTTGATGCCGTCGGCGCTCAGCTTGGCGTTGCGCGCATCGAATTCAGCCAGCGCGGCGTCGGCCTTGGCGCGCCGCTGCTTGCTCAGGTAGAAGCGGTCAAAAAACCAGATGATGCCGGTGACAACAGTCAAGACAAACAGGATTAATGCGAAATTTCCTAAGATTGATTGCAATGTCATTTTTCATCCACTTGTAAGATTGCCAGGAATGCTTCTTGCGGGATCTCGACGGAACCCACCTGCTTCATCCGTTTTTTACCGGCCTTCTGCTTTTCCAGCAATTTGCGCTTGCGGCTGATGTCGCCGCCGTAGCATTTCGCCAGCACGTTCTTGCGCAGAGCCTTGACGTTTTCGCGCGAAATGATATTGGCGCCGATCGCTGCCTGGATCGCGACATCGAACATCTGGCGCGGAATCAGCTCGCGCATCTTGGCCGCCACTGCCCGGCCGCGGTACTGGCTGTTGGCGCGGTGCACGATGATCGCCAGCGCATCGACCTTTTCGCTGTTGATCAGCATGTCGACCTTGACCACGTCGGCCGAACGGTATTCCTTGAATTCGTAGTCCATCGAGGCGTAACCGCGCGACGTCGATTTCAGGCGGTCGAAGAAATCGAGCACCACCTCCGCCATCGGGATTTCATAAGTCAGCTTGACCTGCTTGCCGTGGTAGCTCATGTCGATCTGCTGCCCGCGCTTCTGGGTGCACAGCGTAATGACCGAACCCACATATTCCTGCGGCATGTACAGGTTGACGGTGACGATCGGTTCGCGCACTTCTTCGATATTCGACGGATCGGGCATCTTCGACGGATTGTCCACCAGCATGATGGTGCCGTCGCGCTTCACCACCTCGTAGATCACGGTAGGCGCGGTAGTGATCAAGTCCATGTCGAACTCGCGCTCCAGGCGCTCCTGGACGATTTCCATGTGCAGCAAACCGAGGAAGCCGCAGCGGAAACCGAATCCCAGCGCTTGCGATACCTCTGGCTCATACTGCAAGGCAGCGTCGTTCAGCTTGAGCTTTTCCAGCGAGTCGCGCAACGCATCGTACTGGTTGGCCTCGACCGGGAACAAGCCGGCGAACACCTGCGGCTGCACTTCCTTGAAGCCGGGCAAGGCCGCCGCTGCGGGCTTGCCGGCCAGGGTGACGGTATCGCCTACCTTGGCGGCCTTGAGCTCCTTGATGCCGGCGATGATGAAACCCACCTGGCCGGCCGAAAGCGATTCGCGGGCCTGCGATTTAGGCGTAAACACGCCAACGCTCTCCGTCAGATGCTGGGAACCGGTAGCCATCAGCAGGATCTTGTCTTTAGGACGCAGCGTACCGTTCTTGATACGCACCAGCATCACGACGCCGACATAGTTGTCGAACCAGGAATCGACGATCAGGGCTTGCAAAGGGGCGTCCGGATCGCCTTTCGGCGGCGGCACCTTGACGATCAGCGACTCCAGCACCTCGCGCACGCCAAGCCCGGTCTTGGCCGAGCAATGCACGGCATCGTGGGCATCGATCCCGATCACGTCTTCGATTTCGGCGATCGCGTTGTCGGGATCGGCGGAAGGCAGGTCGATCTTGTTCAATACCGGCACCACTTCCACACCCAGGTCAAGCGCGGTATAGCAGTTGGCCACGGTCTGGGCTTCCACTCCTTGCGAGGCGTCGACCACCAGCAGCGCGCCTTCGCAGGCGGACAGCGAACGGCTGACTTCGTAGCTGAAGTCGACGTGGCCCGGGGTATCGATCAGGTTCAGGTTGTAGACCTGCCCGTCCAGCGCCTTGTAGGACAGCGCCGCGGTCTGGGCCTTGATCGTGATGCCGCGCTCGCGCTCGATATCCATCGAGTCGAGCACCTGAGCTTCCATTTCACGATCAGACAAGCCGCCGCAGGATTGGATGATACGGTCCGCCAGGGTAGATTTACCGTGGTCGATATGGGCGATGATGGAGAAATTACGGATGTTGTTCATTGACAGACGCGATTACAAAAAAAGCGCTCTGAGCCGGGCTCAGCGCGGTGTTTCGCATTTGACGAAACACTGCACATGTGTCCCAGGCGAGCGCCTTTTATGACAGGTTATTCAGTGCCGTCATTTTACCGGATTTCAGAGGGGAAAACCGACAAATCAAAGGCCTGAAGATATTGCCTTCCAGTATAACAAGGAAAGCGTTTTATCAACATACTCCTATAAGTATCTTAAAAGCACCTTAAAACAAGGGCCGCAAGAGACTCTTTTTTTATCTCCCGGCAGGAGTATGTGAAAGATAATTTTCCGGGCAGAAATGATTTATTATATTTTTAACAATTAAAATGCCTGGCTGGCCGCCGTTCAGATGCCGTCGCCTAAAAATCTCTTTATTGCTTCGGCATCAAGAAAATAATGACAAAGCTGCACCGGCGGCTTGCCGTCCTTGCTCCCGGCAAGCACCGGGACCAGCTCATCATATCTGGCCACCAGCCCAGGATCGGCATCGACATCGACCAGCTCGACAGTAAACCAGCCGGCCGCGCTTTCGTCCGGCGCCTGCAAAGCCAGCAGCGCCTGGCGCATGTCTTCGCACAAATGGCAGTAGGACCGGCTATATAGCGTGAAGTGAAATCTTGACATCCCTGGACCCTGGAACACATGGGGCGGCAAGCCGCACCGGCAAAAACAAAAAGCTGCAGGCCTCGACAGCCTGCAGCTCCGGATAACGACAATCAGCGCAGTCAGCTGCCTGGGCGCAGCGGGACGAATTGCGACGACTCGCCGCGGCGCACCAGCAGCACCGCCATTTTCTTCGGCTCCAGTTTGGCAACCAGGGCGTTGAACTGCTTGGCGTCCTTGATATCGGTATTGTTCAAGCGCTGCACCACATCGCCGGCACGCAAGCCGGCCCGCGCCGCACTGCCTTCGGACGTCTCGATCATCACTCCGCCGTCGACGCCCAATTCTTTCTTCTTGGCTTCGCTCAGGTCACTGACTGTCAGGCCCAGTGCGTTGGCAACCTGCTCCTTCTTCTTCGGCTTGGCGTCGTCGTCCGCGGCGACCTTGTCGGCCGCCAGTTCGGTGATCGTGATCGGGAAGTCGCGGCTGCTGCCCTTGCGCCAGACGCTGATGGTGCCGCGCGCACCCGGCTTGGTATTGCCGACCAGGCGCGGCAGGTCGTTCGCCTTGTCGATTGCCACACCGTTGAATTTCAGGATGATGTCGCCGGCCTGCAAGCCCGCCTTGGCTGCCGGTCCGTCAGCTTCGACCCGCGCCACCAGCGCGCCTTCAGCCTTGGGCAAGCCCAGCGATTCGGCCACGTCCTTGGTCACTTCGCCGATCTGCACGCCGATCCGGCCGCGCGTCACCTTGCCCGAAGCTTTCAGCTGGTCCGACACGCGCATGGCTTCGTCGATCGGGACCGCAAACGAAATCCCCATGAAACCGCCGGAACGGCTGTAGATCTGCGAGTTGATGCCGACCACTTCGCCGCGCATGTTGATCAACGGCCCGCCGGAATTGCCTGGATTGACCGCAACGTCAGTCTGGATCAGAGGCAGGTAGTCGCCGGTGTCGCGCGCTTTCGCCGAAATGATGCCGGCGGTCACGGTGTTCTCGAGGCCGAACGGCGAGCCGATCGCCAGCACCCATTCGCCAGCCTTGATCTTGTCGGAATCGCCCATCGTCAGGCGCGGCAGGTTGGCGCCGTCGATTTTCAGCAAGGCGACATCGCTGCGCGTGTCGGCACCGATCACCTTGGCTTTGAATTCGCGTTTGTCGGTCAGTGTCACATACACTTCGCTGGCGCCGTCGATCACATGGGCGTTGGTCATGACATAACCATCGGTCGAAATCACGAAGCCGGAGCCGACTCCGCGCGGCACCTCTTCCTGCTGCTTGGGATCAGCCTTGCGGCCGCGCTGGCCGGGAACCTGCGGGCGCGGCATGTTGGGAATCGGGACGCCGAAAAAGCGGCGGAAAAAATCCTGCATTTCGTCGTCGCTAGGGTCGCCCGAATCGCCCTGGCCGGAACCGCTTTTGACTTTTTCAGTAGTACGGATATTGACCACCGCAGGGCCGGTTTTTTCGACGATGTCGGTAAAATCCGGCAATCCGGATACCGGCGCGGCAATCGCCTGAGGGCCGGCGCCAAGCATGGCGGGAACAAAAAAAGTGGCTGTCGCAGCGACAACCATGGCAGATAAAACGGAACGAACCGGAACAGGCATTTTCGTAGTCATAAAGTTTTATTTGTTTTTGAGTTCAATCGAATTCGCCACCTGCCTCATTGCCGCAGGCGGCACATCGCCCACAATCGTCAGCCAATAATCCCCTTGCCGCTTGCCGACGATATTCAATGCTCCCTGCTGCAAGGATCCTTCGGTACGGCTCTGGCTGCCCGGTTCGATAAAGATCGAAATCGCCACCAGCCCGTCGGAAAAAATCAGCTGCGATACTTCGCGCCGCATTGCCGCTGTGCCGGCAGCGCTCTTCGAAGACGGCGCATCGGCCACCAAGCGCTTAAGTTCGCGTACTTTCTTGAAACCGGGAGGCATGCCGGTAACCGTCCATTCGTTCAGATTGGTCGGATTGATCACGCTGCTTTCCGTGTGCCAGGAACTGGTGTTGCCAAAGCTCGGCTTCAGGTGGCTGTGATCGATGTTGCCGATGCCGATCTGGGTAAACGAAATCTGCTCGACGATCTCGTTCTTGCCGTTCAGCGTTTGCGCCCGCAACAGCAGGCCGGAATTTTTTTCCGCCCACAGCTTGTAGCCGTAACGCATGTTGTCCTTGGGCTCCAGCAGCACTGCCTGGCAGTCGAACCCGGCTACCCGCCCGGTTTCGCCCATTTTGACATTGTAGTAATCCGTCAGGTCGGCCGGCAGCGCTGCCAGGATGGCAGGAAAACCGTCTTGCGTGACGCGCTTCTCGACAATCTTGGTCCGCGTCTCCGGCATATAGCAGGTAACATCTTCGTTACGCCGGATATATTCGCGCGGCTGTCCGTCGAGAATCTCCAGTTTCTCTATTTCATTCCGGCCTTCCAGCACATGCGTGATACGCGAGGTGCGTATCTGGTTCGCCTGCTGATAAATGAAAGTGCCGGAATAATTCAGCCTTTGCGCCGCCGACTGGATTTTTTTCAACAGCGCCTGCGCCTCCTGCTTGTCAGCCGCGTTTGCAGCATCGGTGCTTTCCGCGTGCGCGGAAAGCACCATGACCAGCGACAGAACGACTCCCAGCAAGACCCGCGTCTGCCGCATATTAGTTATTAGCATCAGGGGCAAATGTAGCCGGCCGAGCGTATTGCGCAGCGCTATAAAGAGAAGGAGAGAAACGTTGATGCGCTGTCAGATATTCGTCCATCCGCGAATCCCGCAGCACTTCTCCGGCATGCGTGACGACATGGTCGTCGCTGACAGCGGATGCGGACGCCAGCGTCATCTGCTGTGCCGCCGGACCGCTGACTACCACCGTCTGCGGAGTGATGATGAACGCCGCCGCGGCTACGGCAGCAGCCGCCATGCCAGGCAAGGCAAAGCGCTTGATGGTGCGCCTGACGCCTATCACGCCGACGCGTACAGGCTGGCCGCCACCGACAGCAATCTGTTCGGACGGCTGCGAAGTGACGGCCAAGGGCGCGGCAATGATAGCCGGCTCGGCATCCAGCCGCGCTGCCATGCGGGCGGAAAAATCCGCGCTCATGGTCAACGCCATATCGTCCGAACGCATGATGTCGCCTATCTGATGATAGACGTCCCACGCGTCGCGGCCATCCGCTTGGCGCAAAGCCGCCAGCGCCATATCCACATAGGCGTCGGACAATTCCCCGTCAGCCAAGGCAGAGATCTGCTCTTGGGTTATATCTTTGGTATTCATAAGTCACCTTAAAACCTGGCCAACCCCTTCGTTCCCGAAAAACCGCTATCTTTTTTACCAACGTTTGTCGATGGCCGTATCCAGCAATGGCCTCAACTTATCTGCGATAGCTTCCCGTGCTCTAAATATCCGACTGCGTACCGTTCCTATCGGACATCCCATTGCTTCAGCAATTTCGTCATAACTCAATCCCTCAATCTCGCGCAAGGTAATCGCCGTACGCAGTTCTGCCGGCAGTGCCTCCATCGCAGTATTCACGGTTTGTGCTATCTGCTTGGTGGCCAGCAAGGATTCCGGAGTGTTTATATCCCTTAGTTGCTCGCCATCGTCAAAAGTTTCTGCTTCCTCAGAATTTGCCTCGGTTGAGGTGGGCGCCCTGCGCCCTTGCGTCACCAGGTAGTTCTTCGCAGTGTTGATGCCAATCCGATACAGCCAGGTGTAAAAGGCCGAGTCGCCCCTAAACTGAGGCAGCGCCCGGTACGCCTTGATAAAGGCTTCCTGCACAACATCCTCGGCTTCTGCCTGGTCGCGCACCAGCCGCGAAACAAGACGCATCAGCTTGCGTTGGTATTTAATTACCAAGAGCTCGAACGCCTTCTTATCGCCACGCTGTACGCGCTCGACAAGCAGTTGATCAATTTCGCGTTCTGTCGTCAATCCCCATTCCCTTGTTTTGTTGCGACTTGCGTACGGGCGCGGAAATAGATAGTAAGCAATGACAAAAGTTCAATACCATGCTTATGCATTATCCAATCCAGCGAGTCCCGTTCTATTCGTCCGCGCCGCAATCCAGCGGCATGCCACGGATAAATTTCTGAAAGCATCGTCAGAGACACAGTCAGGCAGTATAGCGATTGTTCGGACCGAGCCGCTATCCAATCGAAGGTGCAGCAGCAGTAAATGTGACCAGAGAGTAGTGCCACCAAGCAATCTCGCTGGCGATGGCATCTGTTTTTTGGTAGACGGGGTTACCACATCGGCAATCCTGATGCGACCGCTTCCGGAAATATCGATGTGAACAGCTTGCCTGCTACGATAGTAGCGCGTTATTCCGTAAATAGCCGCTGCTAAACACAGCAAGGCCAGAGCAAGGCGCTCGGGTAACGCTAAATCGCCGACAGCACCGGCGGCAATCAATGCGCCTGTCGATGCGGCCAGCAGACATTGCAGGCCAACCAGCGCTGACAGCACCCTGGAGGGCTGGATCACGACTGACTGGGCGATCGACATCATGGCAAGCTTAAAACGGATTTCGAACCGGTATCCGCGGAGACCGGTTCGAAGCCTGCTGCAAAAGTTTAGATTTTGCCAAAAACCAAGGTGCCATTCGTGCCGCCAAAGCCGAATGAGTTTTTGACTGCGATGTCTATTTTCATGTCCCGCGCGGTATTGGCGCAGTAATCAAGATCGCACTCAGGATCCTGGTTGAAAATATTGGTAGTCGGCGGCGATATCTGATTGTGCAAGGCCAGCACGGTAAACACCGACTCCAGGCCGCCAGCGCCACCCAGCAAATGGCCGGTCATCGACTTGGTCGAATTGACCACCAGTTTGTAAGCGTGATCGCCGAAAGCCGCCTTGATTGCTTCGGTTTCGTTTTTGTCGCCCAGCGGGGTCGAAGTGCCGTGTGCATTCAGGTATTGGACCTGGTCAGCGTTGACGCCCGCATCGCGCAAGGCATTGCCCACGCAACGGCGCGGGCCATCCAGGCTAGGCGCAGTCATGTGGTAAGCATCGCCGCTCATGCCGAAGCCGAGCAGTTCTGCGTAAATCTTGGCGCCGCGCGCCTTGGCGTGTTCGTATTCTTCGAGCACCAGCACGCCGGCGCCCTCGCCCAATACGAAACCGTCGCGATCCTTGTCCCATGGACGCGAGGCGGTAGCAGGATCGTCGTTGCGCGCCGACAAGGCACGCGCCGAGGCAAAACCGCCGACCCCCAGCGGGGACACGCTTGATTCCGCACCGCCGGCGATCATCACGTCGGCATCGCCGTACTGGATCATGCGACCGGCTGCACCGATGCAATGCAAGCCTGTGGTGCAGGCAGTCACGATCGCCAGATTCGGTCCTTTCAGACCGTATTTGATCGACAGGTTGCCGGAAATCATGTTGATGATCGATGCCGGGATGAAGAACGGACTGATCCGGCGCGGGCCGCGACTGGTCAGTTCGGCATGCGTTTCTTCGATCAAAGGCAGACCGCCAATGCCGGAGCCGATGATGACGCCTATCCGCTCAGCATTAGTTTCAGTTACTTCCAGGCCACTGTCTTGCATCGCCTGCATCCCCGCCGCCATGCCGTAGTGGATAAAAGTATCCATATGGCGTGCTTCTTTGGCAGGAATGTAATCTTCGATATTGAAGCCCTTCACTTCTCCCGCAAAACGCGTGGAAAAAGCGGTGGCATCAAACTTAGTGATGGCTGCGATCCCTGACTTGCCTGAGATAATCGCACTCCACGCATCGGCAATCGTATTGCCGACCGGTGAAATGCAACCCAGGCCAGTGATCACAACGCGACGTTCACGTGTGCGGCTCAAGCGGTTCTCCTGGATACATTCAAAGCTTGCTTAGGCCTTAACGTGAGCCGTAGCGTAATCGATAGCCTGTTGCACTGTAGTGATCTTTTCAGCTTGTTCGTCAGGGATTTCCATTTCGAACTCATCTTCCAGCGCCATCACCAGTTCAACTGTATCGAGCGAATCAGCACCCAGGTCGTTGACAAACGACGACTCGGTTTTGATGTCAGCTTCTGCGACGCCCAGTTGCTCAGCGACGATTTTTTTAACGCGTTGTTCGATATCGGACATGTGATGCCTCCATTAGGTTACAGAAAGTGCGCGCATTTTAGCAGGTTTGCGCATTGAAAATTTACTTTCGACATTAGTCTTTAAGATTTAACAAAACCATGCCAAAAGCTTCTAAATAGGTACTACTTACATTTAACTCTGAAATAAGCCCGAAACTGCAGGCTTGCTTCAGTTCATGTACATGCCGCCGTTCACGTGCAAAGTGGTGCCGGTAATGTAGCCGGCTTGCGGGGACGCCAGGAAAACCACCGCTGCCGCCACATCGTCGGCTGCGCCCAGCCGTCCCAGCGGGATCTGCTGCAGCAATGAAGCGTGCTGCTGCTCGCCCAGGCCCTTGGTCATGTCGGTGTCGATAAAACCCGGCGCGACGCAATTGACCGTGATGTTGCGGCTGCCGATCTCACGCGCCAGCGCCCGGCTCATGCCGGATACGCCGGCCTTGGCGGCCGCATAGTTCATTTGCCCCGGATTGCCGGCCGAACCGACTACCGAAGTGATATTGATGATGCGGCCGTGCTTGGCCTTCATCATGCCACGCAAGACGGCGCGCGACAAACGCGCCACGGCGGTCAGGTTGGTGGAGATGACCGCATCCCATTCCTCGTCCTTCATGCGCATCGCCAGCTGATCCTGGGTAATGCCTGCATTATTGACAAGAATCGACAAACTGCCAAACTCTTTCTGCGTCAGCTCGACCGCCGCGGCGCAGCCGGCGGCGTCATTCACATTCAGCACGATACCGCGGCCGTTGCCCGGCTGGCTAGCCTCCAGGTATTCGGTGATCGCCGCAGCACCCGCCTCGGAGGTTGCCGTACCGATCACCTTGGCGCCGCGCTGGAGCAGTTGCAATGCGATCGCCCGGCCGATGCCACGGGATGCGCCCGTAACCAAAGCCACCTGGCCGATCAAATCCTGTGAAACTGTAATTGGTAAAGTCACTTGAATGTCTCCAACATTTTATCCAGCGACGCCTGGTCGATAATCATGTCGCTGATCAGGCTGTCATTAATACGCTTGGTCAAGCCAGCAAGAACCTTGCCCGGACCGCATTCAACCACATGGGTGACGCCTACGGCAGCAATTTTCTGCACCGTTTCCACCCAGCGCACCGGACTGGCCGCTTGCCGCACCAGCGCATCCTTGATGGCTTCCGGATCATTGACGATGGCGACATCGACGTTATTGATCAGCGCAATCTGCGGCGCGGTGAAAACCAGGCCTTGCATGTATTCACGCAAACGATCCGACGCCGGCTTCAGCAACGAGGAATGAAATGGGGCCGATACCGGCAATGGCAAGGCGCGTTTCGCACCTTTTTCTTTGGCCGCGATACAAGCGCGCTCGATTGCACCTTTATGGCCGGCGATGACTACCTGCGCCGGCGCATTGAAATTCACCGCTTCGACGATTTCGCCCTGGGCCGCAGCCGCGCAGACTGCACGCACATCTTCATCTGACAAACCGAGGATAACGGCCATGCCGCCCTGCCCGACCGGCACCGCTTGCTGCATCGCCTGCGCACGAAAGCGCACCAGCGGCACGGCATCCTTGAATGCGATCACGCCGGCGGCAACCAGGGCCGAATACTCGCCCAGGCTGTGGCCGGCCACCAGCGCCGGCGCCTTGCCGCCGGCGGCCAGCCAGGCCCGATAGCAGGCAACTGCGGCAGTCAGCATGACCGGCTGCGTATTGGTGGTCAGATCCAGCTCTTCTTTCGGTCCTTCGGCAATCAGCTTGCCAAGATCGAATTGCAGCGCCTCAGAAGCTTCTGCGACAGTGTCTTTTACTACCGGATTGTCGGAAAAACCGTTCAGCATGCCAACGGCTTGCGAACCTTGGCCTGGAAAAACAAAAGCGAATTTATTCATGCCTTACCTAATTGGGTATCAAATTTATCAAACACACGCTGGCATATAGCAGCGCTCTGGCGGCAACCTGCCGCCCGGACTCGAAGCGCTTACATCCGCGCCAGGATGGCGCCCCAGGTAAAGCCGCCGCCGACACCTTCCATCATGACATTATGGCCAGGCTTGACGCGGCCGTCGCGCACGGCCTGGTCCAAGGCCAGCGGAATCGATGCCGCCGAAGTATTGCCATGCTGGTCCACCGTCACTACCATGCGATCGTTGTCCAGGCCCAGCTTGCGGGCGGTGCTTTGCATGATGCGGATATTGGCCTGGTGGGGAATCAGCCAATCGATCTCGGAAGCCGACATGCCGGCTATCTGCAAGGTCTCGTTGGCGACTTTTTCCAGCACCGAGACCGCCAGCTTGAATACCGCCTGGCCGTCCATGTACAAGAAAGCGCTGCCCTCGACCGCGCCGGAGCTTACCTTGCCCGGCACACACAGGATATCTTTATGGCGGCCATCGGCGTGCAGCTTGGTGGCAAGGATGCCCGGCTCGGCGGAGGCGGTCATGACCACCGCGCCGGCGCCGTCGCCAAACAGCACGCAAGTGGTGCGGTCTTCAAAATTCAGGATCCGGGAAAAAACCTCGGTGCCGATCACCAGCACGTTCTTGTGCGCACCGGACTTGATGAAGCTGTCCGCGATCGACACTGCATACACAAACCCGCTGCACACCGCCTGCACATCAAACGCTGCGCCGCCATTGGCGATGCCGAGTTTTTGCTGCACTACGCAGGCTGTGCTGGGGAAGCCGCCGAAATGATCCGGGGTCGAAGTGGCGACGATCACCAGGTCGATATCGTCAGGCTGCATGCGCGCCATGTCCAGCGCCTGCCTGGCCGCGGCTACCGCGAGATCGCTGGATTGCACATCGGCTTCAGCGTAATGGCGCGCGGCAATGCCGCTGCGGGAAAAAATCCATTCATGCGATGTCTCTATGCCCTTTTCGGCAAGCTGCGCAGTGAGTTCCTGATTGCTTACCCGCTTCGGCGGCAAATAGCTGCCGGTACCGACAATTTTGCTATATGTAGTCATGCTGTCTTTTGTTGGGTTGATTCAGTATTAACGATATCGCCGGACGCGCCGTCCGCAGCTGCGGCAGCGTTGTCGGCTTGCGGCATCAGCTCCGCAATCGTGGTCGCAATACGAGACAATACATCATATTTGGCTGCATCGAATGCACGCTGTATGGCCCACTCGTAGCCATAGGCGTCAGCGCCGCCATGGCTCTTGAAAACCAGCCCGCGCAAGCCCAGCAGGCTGGCGCCGTTATAGCGCGAAGGATTCAGGCGGCGCGAGATGGCCTTGATCGCGCCGCGGGCGATCACCGCGCCCAGCATGTTCAAGATGCCGCTCTTGAATTCGGTCGTCAATACGGTCTTGACGAAACGGCCCAGGCCTTCGGAAGCCTTGAGCGTGACATTGCCGACAAAACCGTCGCAGACGACGATATCCGTAGTGCCTTCGAAGATATCGTTGCCTTCGACATTGCCATAGAAATTCAGGATACCTTTTTCGTGATCGGCGCGCAGCAGTTCCGCCGTCTGCTTGACCACTTCATTGCCCTTGATCGCTTCTTCGCCGACGTTCAGCAAACCGATCGTCGGCCGCGGCTTGCCTTCCATGGCCGACACCAGGGCCGACCCCATCAAGGCGAACTGGTGCAGGTGCAAGGGTTCGCAATCGACGTTGGCGCCCAGGTCGAGCATGTAGGTCGGACCGTCTTTCTGGTTGGGGAGAATGGTGCAGATCGCCGGGCGGTCAACGCCGTGCAAGGTCTTCAGCAGATAGCGGGAAACGGCCATCAGGGCGCCGGTATTGCCCGCCGATACGCATGCCTGCACCTGCTGGTCTTTGACCAGGCGCAGGGCGACACGCATTGAGGAATCTTTTTTGCGGCGCAATGCAGTTTCGATGGAGTCATCCATCGTCACCACTTCGGATGCATGGTGCACCGATAAGCGCGGATGGGAACTTGCCTTGTGCTTTTTCAGCTGCGCCCGGATTTCCTCTTCGAGGCCAACCAGCACCAATTCGGCCTCAGGCTCGCGATTGGCAAATGCAACAGCAGCAGGAACGGTAACCGACGGGCCGTGATCGCCACCCATGCAGTCGATAGAAATTTTGATTGTCATTGTTTTGATTCAGTGCCTACTCTAAGCCGTATTATGAGGCAGATTGGGCGCGATTCAAAATGACGCGATAGAGGGCGTGTTGACCTATTCTGCATACAAAAACGGCGCACTGAGAAACTCATCGCGCCGCCTTCAACCTGCATCGCAAGAACAAGTAGATATTACTCGTCGTTCTTGGTCTTCAACACTTTACGGCCACGGTAAAAGCCGTTAGGGCTGATGTGGTGGCGCAGATGTGTTTCACCAGTCGTTGGCTCGATAGCCAGCGGAGGCGCAACCAGAAAATCGTGGGCACGGTGCATGCCGCGCTTGGATGGGGTCTTCTTATTTTGTTGAACTGCCATGATAACTCCTGCTTTCTTAAGATCTTAAAGTTTAACATATCCAACCCTCAGAACAGGGAAAGGCTGGATATTCCTGCCGCGTTTGTGCGCGGATTTTACTACCTATTGCCACACCTTAGTCACACGGAATCACATTCATGTGAAAATCAGCGCGACAAATTTACCGCAATTCTTTGTATCTTTACTGCCGTCTTACTGCTGCTTCAGATTCTTCAGCATCGCAAAGGGCGATTCTTTCTTGGCGCTTTTCAAGCCTTCAAGCGCGGACTGGTCCGGGCAAACCGGATGTTTCGGCGACAAGGGCAAGGCCAGCAGAGCCTCATCTTCAACCAGCTCAATGATATTCAGTGTTTTAGTGCCGACGATGACGTCAATCTCGTCATTATCAAGCAGCACATCGATCGCGTCGGCGCTTTCTTCGTCTTTTGCCAACACCAGCACGGATTCCGAATCGATATCGAAATCGAACGGCGTCAGGCAGCGCTGGCACATGATCTTGGTCGAACCGCTGACCGTCAGCGTCAGTTGCGGATGCCCCAACTGATCGGCGCCGCCGACCAGGACCCAATGCAGGGTTCCGGAGCGATCCGCAGTCTCAGCAGAGAGGCGATCCAGGCCAGCCACCGGCGTGTCGCCTTCACGGCGCTCTTTATGGCGGGCATACTCAAAGGCGTCGATGACAAAAGCACTCATAATAAAGCCTAAACCCAGCCGAACCCGGAAAACCTGCGATAATAACAGCCTTTTCCCTTATCCGTCAAAGTGTTAGCGCGTTTTCCGCACTTTGCCCGTCATTTGCCGGTTCCGCAATCGCTCAAACAACAAAAACCATGGCTTCCTTACAACAAACCATCTATTCCGCAAGCGCCCTGCCGCGCCTGATCCTCGGTTCGAGCTCAAAATATCGCAAGGAATTGCTTTCCCGGCTGCAAATCCCGTTTGAAGTGATCGTACCGGACATCGACGAAACACCCCGCCCCGGCGAGAGCCCGCAAGCCACAGCCTTGCGCCTGGCCCTGGAAAAAGCACGCTCGGTGGCGCTGGCGGCGCCAAATGCGCTGGTAATCGGTTCCGACCAGGTGGCGACGCTGGATGGCGAGCAGATAGGCAAACCCGGCAATCACGAAAATGCCTTGGCACAATTGCAGAAAATGCGCGGCCGCCGTGTCATTTTCCACACGGCGCTGTGCCTGTGGGACAGCAGGCAGAGCCAGGCCGAACACGCAGCCCAGATCGAAAACATCCAGACCTTCGTTACTTTCCGCGACCTGCCCGATGCAGAGCTGGATGCCTACTTGCGCATCGAACAACCCTACGATTGCGCCGGCAGCGCAAAAAATGAAGGACTGGGCATCGCCATCCTGGAAAAAATCGAAAGCACCGATCCGACCGCCCTGACCGGTTTGCCATTAATCGCGCTGACCGGTATGCTGCGCCGCGCCGCCTTCCCATTTTTCGCAACATAGTTCATCACATAGACCGACATGCCAGGCACCCTGTATTTAATCCCCAACACATTAGGCCAAAGCGAAGCCGTGACACCGGCTGCGGCGCTGGCATCCGTCATCCCGCAGGAAGTACAGGCGCTCACCGCCAGGCTGGATTACTTCATTGCAGAAAATGCAAAGACCACGCGCGCATTCCTGAAGCTGATAGATGCGGTCCAGCCGCTGGCCAAGCCGCTGCAGGAAATCCAGATCGCCGAGCTGAACGTCAATACCGCCAGCGCCGCATTGCCGGCCTTGCTGGCGCCGATCCTTGCCGGCCAGGACGCCGGCCTGATCTCCGAAGCCGGCGTGCCGGCAGTCGCCGATCCCGGCGCCAACCTGGTGCGGCTTGCCCATGCGCACGGCATTCAAGTGCGGCCGCTGGTAGGCCCGTCGTCATTGCTGCTGGCTGTCATGAGCAGCGGCTTGAACGGCCAGAGCTTCGCATTCAACGGCTACCTGCCGACCGACGCCGAGCAGCGCGGCAAACGCATCAAGGCGCTGGAATTGCGCTCGCGCCAGGAACAGCAAACGCAATTGTTCATAGAAACGCCGTATCGCAACAGCGCCTTCCTGGAAGCGTTAGCCAGCGCCTGCCAGCCCGGCACGCTGATTTGCGTAGCCACCGACCTGACGCTGCCTTCAGAAAACATCAAGACCCAGACTGCCGCGAAATGGAAAGCTGCCTTGGCTGCGGGCAAACATCCCGACTCCCATAAAAAGCCAACTGTGTTCTTATTCCTCGCGCAATAATTTCGTCGCGCATAACGCAAAACGGCGACGGTATTGCGCCGTCGCCGTACTTGCCTGTCTCGAAAGACATTTATGTTGAGAAGTCGAAAACTTCTCGGTGTCGCATCCGTGATGCGATGGTTTATCCGGTAGTAACTGCACTACTCCAAAACAAGGGGTTGTATTGCGATGGAATGACTTTTTGCTACCGGAACAATCTGTATGGTAATGGATTGTGGTATTCCTATAATGGCCCCCTCCGTTCGCTATCGTCGAGTACCTTTAATATACGACAGGATCGCGAAGATACAAGGCGAATTAAGGTATTACCATATGCCGGTTTCTACTTTGACATTGCCGCAAGACCCGCTTGCCAGCAGGCCTTGCATGAAATTCAACGCAAGCTTGGCTTGACGTTATTCATCAGCGATTGCACCACGCCCGCTCCCATCGCCACGCCGAATTTTTTCAGCACGCGCTCAGGCAAACCTTCGCTCTTGGTGTAATCGACAATATCCTCCTGCTTCAAGACATCGCGCGCTACGCTGTCCACCGTTCCATAACCATCGGCCAGGCCCATCTCGACCGCCTTGGAGCCGCTCCAGAACAGGCCTGAAAAAGTTTCCGGCGTTTCTTTCAGGCGCGCGCCGCGGCCTTTGCGCACCACGTCGATGAACTGCTGGTGGATTTCCGCCAGCATGGTTTGCGCATAGCCTTTCTGGGTCGCGCTCATCGGGCTGAACGGATCGAGGAAGCCTTTGTTCTCGCCCGCAGTCAGCAAGCGCCGTTCAACGCCGACCTTGTCCATCAGGCCGGTGAAACCGAAGCCGTCCATCAGCACGCCGATGGAGCCGACGATGCTGGCCTTGTTGACATAAATTTTATCGGCTGCGGCGGCAATGTAATAACCGCCCGAAGCACACATTTCGTCAACCACCACATACAGCGGCTTGTTCGGATATTCCTTGCGCAGGCGCGTGATTTCATCGTTGATGATGCCGGCTTGCACCGGGCTGCCGCCCGGGCTGTTGATGCGCAAGATCACGCCGACCGAATCGTCGGCGGCGAAAGCGTTGTCAAGCGCCGGCACCACCACGCCGGCCGAGCCGTTGCCTTCCGATTCGATCGCGCCGTTGATCTTGACCAGCGCGGTATGCGCGCCGACGGTCTGGGTATCAGAACCTTCGTAATTCATGCCGAGCCAAACCGCGGAGATGATCAGGCCGATCACGGCCAGCTTGAAAAAGATCCCCCAGCGGCGGCGCGCGCGCTGTTCACGCAACGACGCGAACGCCAGCTTCTCCAGCACATCACGCTCCCAACCTTCTTTTTTTTCCGGCATGGCAGTTCCCACATTGTCAAATTCGTTAGTGCTCATGGTGTTCACTCACTTCGTTTATCCGAAATCGTTATTGAACAGGCCGGCCTGTCAGGCAATCACAGGCCGCACATATTCATCAGGGATCCAGAACACCTGATCATTGCTTTCTTCAACCAGAATCTTGTGCAAACGTCCGCCGCGGCACGGGCCGCCGGCGCAGTTGCCGGTTTCCGGTTCATACACCGCGCCATGCGTGGCGCACATCAGGTACAAACCGCTGGATTCAAAAAATTCGCCCTCGTTCCAGTCCAGTTCCAGCGAAATGTGCGCGCACCGGTTCAGGTAGGCATGGACGATATTATGGTGGCGTATGGCGAACGCAACCGCATCGTCGCCCCAGGCGGTAACCGCAAAGCGCACGCCCTTGCCGCGCTCGGCCAGCGCAGAAGAAGCACACAAGGGGATACGGATAACATTCACGGCATGTGTCTCGTCGGGTTCAGGGTCAGGCGTTGTCTTTAAGCCAGGCGTGCAGCTGCACCGTCGAGGTCGCGTTGAACAAAGGCTTCAGCACATCCAGTTCATGCGCCGGATGCGCGCCATACTGGACCGCAATTCCCGCAGCGCCGGCATTGATCGCCATCTGCAGGTCATGGGTGGTGTCGCCGATCATCACCGTGCGCTTCAAATCCTGGCCCAGTTCCCGCGTCAGTTCCTGCAGCATGGCCGGATGCGGTTTGGAGAAGGTCTCGTCGGCGCAGCGGGTAGCGTCAAATGCCGACAGCAGCTTGGTCTCGTGCAAGGCACGGTTCAGCCCGACCCGGCTCTTGCCGGTGGCGATCGCCAGGAAATATCCCTGCTGCGACAGGTCCGCCAGCATTTCGCGCACGCCGTCGAACAAGGTCAAGTCCTGGTCTTGCGCCAGGTAGTGATAACGATAGCGTTCCACTACCCGCGGATACTGGCTTGGCTCGAGGCCCGGCATCGCTACCTGCATGGCTTCCGCCAGGCCCAGCCCGATCACGTGTGCGGCGGCCTTGTTGTCTGGAACCGCCAGGCCCAGGTCCCTGGCTGCAGCCTGGATGCATTTCACGATGATGGCGGTACTGTCCATCAAGGTGCCATCCCAATCAAATACTATTAAATCAAATTTCTTTCGCGCCATATTGCCTGGCAACCTTGCCAGCTCCTGTTATTAGGTTTGGCCTGCCGGTCGGAAAAAAAATCGGCAAACCGATAAAAATACTAACTGATTGATATTCTAATCGTCCTCTGCTGCCGGCATCGCGGCAGGAATATCTTTCGGCAGGCTTTTCAGGAATTTTTCGCATTCCGGCGGCAGCGGCGCCTTGAGGGTGACCGGCTTGCCCGTTTCCGGATGGGCGAAGGTAATCTGATAGGCGTGCAAGAACATCCGTTTCAGCGCGACACGCTGGCCGTCGGCCTTCTGCAAAGTCCGGTTCAACGCAAAATCGCCGTATTTGTCGTCGCCGGCGATGGCGAAGCCGCTGGACGACAGGTGGACCCGGATCTGATGGGTGCGGCCGGTCTTCAGCTCCGCCTCCAGCAACGCATAATCCCCGTAGCGCCGGATCAGGTTGAAAATCGTGTGCGATGCCTGGCCGTCGGCCTGCACCCGCACCCGGCGCTCGCCGTCGGCCGCCGTGTACTTGTGCAACGGCAGCTTGACATGCTGCCGCTCGTTTTGCCAGTCGCCGTGCACCAGCACCAGGTAGCGCTTGTCGGTATCGCCGTCGCGCATCTGTTCGTGCAGGTTGGTCAAGGCAGAACGTTTCTTTGCCAGCAACAAGATACCGGATGTATCACGATCCAGCCGATGCACCAGCTCCAGGAACTTGGCTTGCGGCCGGGCGGCACGCAGTTGTTCGATGACACCGTAGCTGACGCCGGAGCCGCCGTGCACGGCAACCCCTGCCGGCTTGTCGATCACCAGCAGATGATTGTCTTCCAGCAATATCTTGAATTCCGCTCCCGGCGCCACTGCCTGCGCTTGCTTTTCAGCAATCCGGATCGGCGGCACCCGGATCACGTCCCCCTCGACCAGGCGGTAGGTCTGGTCGATGCGGCCCTTGTTGACCCTGACCTCGCCGGAACGCAGCACGCGGTAAATGTGGCTCTTGGGCACTCCTTTGCAAATACGCAATAAAAAATTGTCGATGCGCTGACCTGCGTCATCTTCCGCAATAGTCAGCAGCTGCACGGCAAGCGGCGGCGGCGCAGGCGACGGCTGCACCTCTTGCTCCACGGCTACATTGCGGTCGGCCTTATGCTTGGGCGCGGCTTGTGCCCGCGCCTTGGGACGAGTCTCAGCTCGTCCTCCAGAAAATCTCGCTAAGTCCTTCATTTTGAATATATAATTGTTCCGCAATTGTTAGAAAACAGTTGCTGGTGTAAGAATAAAAAGACCATTCTACACAGGGGCGTCCCCATCAGCCTCGCCAATTTGCAAATTTGATGGGAAATGTGTACGCATCACCCCTGCGCGAGTCAAGGTCGCACCGTTGTTGTCATCGGATAACGCGCACGGATGCTGAACAAGAATGTCTGGATGATTAGGATAAAGTCCGGCGAGCCCGATGCGATCCAAACGATCGCGACGAGCTCGCCGGTTGATGTAGTGTTTTAAATTTGTCGCATACTTACTGAAACCAATGCTCTATTTGGCTCTATCAAGCTGCTCACCGCCAAGCGTCGTGCTCGCGTTCCGCGAACCGCAAGATGCTGTACCGGCCGCGCTGGTAGTTTTTCAGTAAGAGGCACCTGAAAACCGTCGCGAGCGGTTCGATGTCTGGCAGAGAAGCGCAGCTGTACGAAAGCACAGCGAGCATCGCAGGCCAGAGATCGAGACGCGCAGCAGGTTTGCAGATGCCTCTGCCGGCAGCACTATATCCGCGCCTGTGCACTGCGCTCATATAGCGCATACACACCAAGGCAATTCTCTCCCCCCTGACACTCCGTTCTCGCGTACATCCTTGTACTTTTTGTCGCTGACAGAAATGCTGAAGAACAGCAATCTTTAAGCGCCATTGCATTGACCCAAGGGTCACGGAGCGAAAAATGAAACGCATGTTGTTTAATGCCACGCAGCAAGAAGAACTGCGCGTGGCTATTGTTGACGGGCAAAAGCTCATCGACATCGATATCGAAACCACCGGACGCGAACAACGCAAGTCCAATATCTACAAAGGTGTGATTACCCGTATCGAGCCGTCGCTGGAAGCCTGTTTCGTCAACTACGGTGAAGAGCGTCATGGCTTTTTGCCGTTCAAGGAAGTTGCCCGCACTTACTTCAAGGAAGGTGTAGACGTCCGCACCGCATCGATCAAGGATGCCCTGCGCGAAGGCCAGGAAATCATGGTGCAGGTCGAAAAGGAAGAGCGCGGCAATAAAGGCGCCGCCCTGACCTCCTTCGTGTCACTGGCTGGCCGTTACCTGGTCCTGATGCCGAACAACCCGCGCGGCGGCGGCGTATCGCGCCGGGTCGAAGGTGAAGATCGCCAGGAACTGCGCGAAACCATGGATCAGCTGGACCTGCCAAGCGGCATGTCGGTGATTGCCCGCACAGCCGGCATCGGCCGCAATGTTGACGAATTGCAATGGGACTTGAATTACCTGATGCAACTCTGGCGCGCCATCGAAGGCGCCGGCCAGACCGGCAAGGGCGCCTTCCTGATTTACCAGGAATCGTCGCTGGTGATCCGCGCGATCCGCGATTATTTCCAGCCGGACATCGGCGAAATCCTGATCGACACCGACGAAATCCACGACCAGGCCCAGCAGTTCATGGCCCACGTCATGCCCGACATGGTGCACCGCGTTAAACGCTATCGCGACGACGTGCCGCTGTTCTCCCGCTTCCAGATCGAACACCAGATCGAAACCGCGTACTCGCGCACCGTGCCGCTGCCATCCGGCGGCGCCATCGTGATCGACCATACCGAAGCCCTGGTGTCGGTCGACGTCAACTCTGCCCGCGCCACCCGCGGCGGCGACATCGAAACCACCGCATTCAACACCAATTGCGAAGCAGCGGAAGAAGTTGCGCGCCAATTGCGCCTGCGCGACCTCGGCGGTTTGATCGTGATCGACTTCATCGACATGGAGAACTCCAAGAACCAGCGCGAAGTCGAAACCCGCCTGAAAGACGCCTTGCGCTACGACCGCGCCCGCGTCCAGATGGGCAAGATCTCGCGCTTCGGCCTGATGGAACTGTCGCGCCAGCGCCTGCGTCCGTCGCTGTCGGAAGGCAGCCATGTGACTTGCCCGCGCTGCAACGGCACCGGCCATATCCGCGATACCGAATCGTCCGCCCTGCAAGTCCTGCGCATCATCCAGGAAGAGGCGATGAAAGAAAACTCGGCCGCGATCCACGTCCAGGCGCCGGTCGACGTCGCGGCTTTCCTGCTGAACGAAAAGCGCGGCGAGATCCTGAAGATCGAAACCCGTCACCGGGTCGGCATCATCCTGATTCCGAACAAGCACCTGGAAACCCCGCATTACAAGCTGGAACGCCTGAAGCACGACGATCCGCGCCTGGAAGAAACCCAGGCCAGCTATGCCATGGCGGAGCAGGCAGATACCGACATCGGCTACAGCAAGACCCAGAAAGAAGAAGGCAAACCGCGCCAGGAAGCCGTGGTCAAGGGCATTACGCCAGACCAGCCGGCGCCTATCGTCGAGCGCAAGCCGGTCGAAGCACGTCCGACGGCAGTTGCCGCGGCTGCCAGCCCGGCGGAAACAGGTTTCCTCGGCAAGATCTTCGGCTTCTTCTTCAGCAAGCCGGCAGCGCCGGTAGCAACTCCTGCCGCTACTGCAGAAGCCAAGGGCCCGCAACAACGCGGCGACCGCGCCGGCGATCGCAACAACCGCGGCCAGCGCGGCCGTAACCGTGGCGGTCGCAACCGCGACGGCAGCGCGCAGGAAACACGCGACGACAACGCCAAGAAGCCGCTGGTGGAAGCGCTGGAAGCCAAAACCCAGCAGGCACGTCCGCCACGCCCTCCGCGCGAACCTAAAGAGCAAAGAGAACCGCGCGAAGCCAGCGAAAGCAAAGCGGAAACGCGCAACGAAGGCCGGCGCGAACGCAGCGAACGCCCACCGCGTGCGCCACGTGAAGAACGCAAGGAAAACCTGAGCGAAATCAAGGTTGATGAAACCTTGCTCAAGGGCGGCGTAGTCGCCGCTGCCGGCGTTGCCGTCAGCAGCATTACCGAAACCGCGGAACCGGCGCAAACCGATAGCGGACGCGTTGAAGCCAAGGCCGGTGAAGACGAAGAACCACGCCGTCGCCGCCGCCGCGGTGGCCGTAACCGCAATCGTCGCGACCGCGACGGCGCTGAAGGCACGACCGAAGGCAGCAGCGACGACATCGAAGCAGGCGAAACCACGGCATCATCTGACGTGGCCGAAACCGGCGACGATGCAGTTGCTCCTGCAGCGGCGATTGTTCCGGTGCAAGCCGAAGCAGCCGCTCCGGCCAGCGACAGCGTACCGATGATGGCGTCTTCGGTTCCGATGACGCAACCGACGGCGCAAGAGACGGAAGCCCCGGCAGTTGAGGCGGCGCCGGCGCCGACCGTACTGTCGAACGCAATCGCAGCGCCGCTGGTGCCACAGCAAATCGCCCGGCAAGAGGAAACCGTCGCTGAAGCCGCGCCGGTGGCAGAACCGGCACCGGAGCCTGTAGTTGCCGCGCCAGTCGTCGCAGCACCGGTGGTTGCGCTTACCGAACCGGAGCCAGTCGCCGTTCCAGTAGCAATCGTGCCGGAGCCTGCGGTACCTGAAGTCGCTCCGGCAATCGTCGCCAGCCAGCCGGCAGCAGAACCGTTGATCGAAACCCCTGCACCGCTGGCTCCAGCTGCACCGGTGGCTGCTCCTGCGGTTGCTGAAACAGCAGCGCCGGCAGCAGAAGCGCCGGCGGTTATCAAGACAGCCGTTTCGAGCGGATCGCCTAAGGTGGAAGACTTGCAGAGCGTACTGGCTGCAGCCGGCCTGACCCTGGCAGCGACCGATCCAAACAAGCTGCGTGCAGCACAGGAAGCCACGGCAAACATCGTCGCGGCGCCACGCGTGCCGCGCGAACGCAAGCCGTTGCCGGCGCAATCCAGCGAACCGCTGGTGCAGGTCGAAACCCAGCGCCCGCAGTAAGCTGCTCCGCCACCAGGCGGCAAGCTAGACAGTAAGACAACAAAGGGAGTCCCAGACTCCCTTTGTCGCGTCTGGCGCAGGCGATATGTTTGAAATTGCGAGAATTGCCGGGCCTGCCGCTGTTTGGCAAGCGCTGAAGCTAAAAAACGACGTCCATGGTATCTTGTAGAAGTTGCCACCCCATATATAGATGCAAGCCATTGCACATTTTTCCAGACACACGACACCATGACTAGAAAAGTCATCCCGCTGATCGATAGCCGCAGTTTCTTGCCGCCTTCCCTTCCCTCCATCCTTGAAACGCCGACCGGCCTGATCGCGGATGAGCTGGGGCGGCCGCTGCATGACTTGCGCATCTCGGTCACCGACCGCTGCAATTTCCGCTGTGTCTACTGCATGCCGCGCGCGGTGTTCGACAAGGACTACGCATTCCTGCCGCACACCGCCTTGCTGTCGTTTGAAGAAATCACCCGCCTGGCAAGCCTGTTCGTGGCCCACGGCGTGCACAAGATCCGCCTGACCGGCGGCGAGCCCTTGCTGCGCAAGCACATCGAAAAACTGATCGGCATGCTGAGCGCCCTGAAGACGCCGGATGGCACGCCGCTCGACCTGACCCTGACCACCAACGGCTCGCTGCTGGCGAAAAAAGCCCAGGCGCTGAAAGACGCCGGCCTGAACCGCGTCACCGTATCGCTCGATGCGCTCGATGAAAACATCTTCCAGCGCATGAACGACGCCGATTTCCCGGTAGCCGACGTATTGCACGGCCTGGACGTGGCGCACCAGGTCGGGCTGGGCCCGATCAAGGTCAACATGGTGGTCAAGCGCGGCGTCAACGACCAGGAAATCCTGCCGATGGCACGCCACTTCAAGAACACGCCTTACATCCTGCGCTTCATCGAATACATGGATGTGGGCGCCTCCAACGGCTGGAAGATGGATGAAGTAGTGCCGTCGGCCGAAGTCGCCCGGCTGATCCAGGGCGAACTGCCGATGCAGCCGCTGGCGGCCAACTATGTCGGCGAAACCGCGCAGCGCTGGCGCTACGACGACGGCATCGGCGAAGTCGGCCTGATTTCCAGCGTCACCCAGGCGTTCTGCCACGACTGTTCGCGCGCCCGCCTGTCGACCGAAGGCAAGCTGTATACCTGCCTGTTCGCCAGCGCCGGCCACGACCTGCGCGCCTTGCTCCGCAGCGAATGCAGCGACGGCGAAATCTCCAGCGTGATCGGCCAGCTGTGGCGCGCCCGCGATGACCGCTATTCCGAATTGCGCACACAACGCACCGAGGGCTTGGCGCCGGCCCCGAAGAAAGTGGAAATGTCATACATAGGCGGCTGACCCGGCCCCGCCATGGAAACCTGTCCTCCGCCCTCTGCACCCGACATCACCGGCCTGATACTGGCAGGCGGCCGCGGCGCCCGCATGGGCGGCGTCGACAAAGGCCTGGCCCTGCTCGACGGCAAACCGATGGTGGCGTATGTCATCGCGCGCCTGGCGCCCCAGGTCGGCAGCCTGATCATCAACGCCAACCGCAACCAGGACAGCTACGCGGCGTTCGGCGCGCCGGTCTGGCCCGACGAGCAGTCCGACTTTGCAGGCCCGCTAGCGGGCCTGCAGGCTGGCCTGCGCCACTGCGGCACGCCCTACCTGGCGACCGCTCCCTGCGACTCGCCCTACTTGCCGCATGACCTGGTGCAACGCCTGGCGCAAACCCTGGCCGCCGCCGACGCCGACCTGGCGGTAGCCTGCACACGGGACGCCGGTGACCAGGCCATCTGGCCGCAGCCGGTATTCATGCTGCTGAAAACCGGTTTATTGACCGACCTCAATGACTACCTGCAGGGTGGCGGACGTAAGATGGAAACATGGTACCGCCGCCTCAGCTATTGCGAAACGCTGTTTACCGATGCCGACGCTTTCCGTAACATCAATACCCGAGAACAGTTACTACAGCGATAATGCAAACGCAATGAAGAACCTGAATACCCGTCCTGCCAAGCCATCCTTGTCCGATCTGACCAGCTGCATGTCGGACTACGATCCGCACGCCATGCCGGTCAGGCAGGCGCAGGCCATCATCCGCGATTGCATCACGCCGGTCACCGCCATTGAAAAGGTAGCGCTGCGCAGCGCCCTCGACCGCGTGCTGGCAAGCGACATCATTTCACCGATCGACGTCCCGGCGCATGACAACTCGGCCATGGACGGCTACGCCTTCAATTCGGCCGACCTGCGCGCCGACGCCGATACCGTGCTGGCGATAGCCGGCACCGCCCACGCCGGCCGCGCCTACCAGGGAACGCTGGCCAGCGGCCAGGCGGTACGGATCATGACCGGCGCCCTGATGCCGGACGGACTCGACACGGTCATCCCGCAAGAATTCGTCGGCCCCCACAGTGCAGCCGGTTTCGTCACCGTCCCGGCAGGCGCCGTCAAGCCAGGCGCCAATCGCCGCCTGGCCGGCGAAGACCTGAAAGCCGGCAGCGCCGCCATCGTCCAGGGCCGCATCCTGCGCCCCGCCGACCTCGGCTTGCTGGCCTCGCTGGGGATCGCCGAAATACCGGTAAGGCGCCGCCTGCGCGTGGCGTTTTTTTCGACCGGCGATGAGTTGCGCTCGGTGGGCGAAGTGCTGGATCCCGGCTGCGTCTACGATTCCAACCGCTACACCCTGTACGGCATGCTGCAGCGGCTAGGCTGCGACATCATCGACATGGGCGTGGTCGGCGACGATCCGCAGGCGCTGGAAAGCGCTTTCCGCAGTGCCTGCGAAAACGCCGACGCGATCATCACCTCCGGCGGCGTCTCGGTCGGCGACGCCGACCACACCAAGCAGATGATGGCGCAGCTGGGCGACGTCGCCTTCTGGAAAATCGGCATGCGCCCAGGCCGCCCGCTGGCGTTCGGCAGCATCACGTCAGGCGGCAGGCAAGCCTTGTTCTTCGGCCTGCCGGGCAATCCGGTGGCGGTCATGGTGTCGTTTTATTTTTTTGCGCGCGAAGCCTTGCTGCAGATGATGGGTGCGCAAGTGACGCCGTTGCCGCTGATGCGCGCCACCGCGGCCGTCGCCATCCGCAAGCGCCCGGGACGCACCGAATACCAGCGCGGCATCCTCAGCTTGAGCGACGGACAATGGAGCGTGCGTCCTACCGCCGCCCAGGGTTCGGGCATCTTGCGTTCGATGGCCGAAGCCAATTGCATGATCGTGCTGGCGCATGAACAGGGCGACGTCGCCGGCGGCGATGCGGTCGAGGTGATCCTGTTCGATGGTTTGATCTAAAGAGCGCGTGCATGGAATTCCGCGCCGCCAAAATCGAAGACGCCGACGCCATTTGTGCGTTGATCCAATGTTTTACCCACGAATTCCTGGCCACGCCTGATGGCCAGGGCGCTGAACTTTTTTTCGAATCTGTCTCAGTCGCTGCCGAGAGCGAATATATTGCCAATCCACGCTATCAATACCGCCTCGCTTTCGAAGATGACGTACTCGCCGGCTTTATTGCCGTCCGCGATCGCAGCCATGTGTTCCATCTGTTTGTCGCCCAGGAATTCCAGCGCCGCGGTTTAGCTACGCAGCTTTGGCAGACGGCGAAAACAACAACCGCCGCGCTCGGAACCATCGACGCATTTACAGTCAATTCCTCGCCTTTCGCACAGCCTGTCTACGAGCGCTTCGGCTTCGTCAAAACCGGCCCGCAAGTTGAAATGCATGGCATATGCTTTGTGCCGATGCGTTTGTCTCTGGTACCGGAGCAATGAAACACGCCGGCGATCTCATGGCCTTGCTGCGGGCGGATCCGGAGCGTCTGCGCATCATCGCGTTGGTGCATTCCTTGCACCTGCCCGATTGCTGGATCGCCGCGGGCTTTGTTCGAAATGCCCTCTGGGACTCCTTACACGGACGAGCACCGTCATCCCCATCGGGTGATATCGACGTGATCTGGTTTGATCCCTCACAACAAAATGCAGACGCCGACCTGCGAATAGAAAGTCGACTGAACGCGTTAGACGCATCTATCGAGTGGTCGGTAAAAAATCAGGGACGCATGCATGTGCGCAACGGCGATACACCTTATCAATCGGCCTTCGACGCCATGCGCTTTTGGCCGGAAACCGCCACGGCGGTGGCAGTCAGATGCACCGATAACGGCGACCTGGAAATCGCCGCGCCATTCGGTCTGGAAGACCTGTACGCAGCCATCGTCCGTCCGACGCCACGCTTCGCCGCTGAAAAACGCGCGCAGTTTGATGACCGTCTGCAGCGCAAGAAATGGCTGTCTCGCTGGCCCGCGCTAAGAATCGAAACCGATGTTCATAGCCGCGCAAGCGTGGCCTGATCACGCTCCCCGCCAAAATATTTTTGCAGGCACTCGTTGAAAAGTTGATTGTCGAGCGTTGCTTCGGCGAACAAGGTCATTGAAGATTGAAATTTCATATAGTCGGGAAAACCGAAAATATCTTCTATCGAGCGCCCGTCCACAGCCGCAACCAGCCGGCAGCACTCCCGCAGGCGCGGCCCCAGCAGCGGATGTTCCAGGTACGCCCTGGCTTCCTCCAGCGAGGAGATCGCATACCTGAGCGCCGTGGGGCTGCGCCCCAGTCCTTCAATTTGGGGAAAAATGAACCACATCCAATGGCTTCGTTTGCTGCCCCGGCCCAGTTCTTCGCGTACGATATCGAAGACCGGCTGCTGGGCCGCCACGAAACGCTGCAGGTTGTATTGATCGTCCACGTCATTTTCTACCAAAAGGAAAGCCCATGATCTCTCACGTTTTTATCGGCGTCACCGATTTTCAGCACGCATACGGTTTCTATTCTGCTGTCATGGAAAAACTGGATCTGCGGCTCAAATTCTGCGATGCCGGCAAGCCGTGGGCGGCCTGGATGGCTAGCGGCAAGGCCCGGCCTCTGTTCATCATAGGCGCGCCGTACGACGGCAACATTGCCTCTGCCGGCAACGGCCAGATGACCGCCCTGCTGACGCCGACCCGGGCCGCGGTCGACGGCGCTTATGCCGCGGCCCTGGAAAACGGCGGATCGTGCGAAGGCGCTCCCGGGTTACGCCTGGAATACCATCCCGACTATTACGGCGCCTACTTCCGCGACGCCGACGGCAACAAGCTCTGCGTGTGCTGCCACGATGCCGTGGCTTAAGGGCCGGGATTGCGCGGCCGCCACGTCAAAGCAGGCCATCAATCGGGGGATTGATGGCCTGCTGAAAACACTGCCTTGACTTACATCAAACTGCTGCCGTCAGAACGTATTGCACTGGAATAAACCGGGGTGGCCAAAACAGGTTGTAGTCGTCGGATAACGTTCGGTATTGTCTTTTGTGTCGAGCCGCAGCACGCAACTGCGCCATTCGTTGGTATTGCCTTTATATCCAAGCCGTTCGCAAGCCGGACCATAAACGCGCATCATCTGGTCGACATCGCGCTGCGCCTGGGCGGCGCGTTCGGCATCCGTGGCGCAACCGGCCAGCATGGCGACTGCGGCCAAAATTATGAGCGTACGCATGGTGAACTCCTTTTCTTTCGGTTCTGTTCAGTAAACTGCGGTGAACTCCGGTTTTTCTATTTATTGCGGACAAATGTGGAGATATTCCATCCCTCCAGCATCTGCTATGCCCACAGTATAGGCCAGCGCTTATTGCTCCACTATTTCCAATCATGCATAGTTGCTACCAGATGTAACTATGCTGGTCCCCGGCGATAAAAATCTGCTGCTGTTTAGTGAATCTCACAAATAATAATAATTCTCATTTATAATTGGATCTATACAAGCTTTATAGCTTGCCCATCCCCACCTCTCTTTTTCAGCCAGCCGCATCACCAGCGTCGCCAGCCACTCAACAAGTTTGATTGTTTTGGAGTACGACGCTTTGCCCACTTTATACCCAACCCGCCTGCCGGGATTGCCTGCGGCCGCCAATTTTGCCGTGTTCGCCACGATCGCAACTTCGCTGCCGGTTTTTGCGCAGAGCGCGCCGCAACTGCTGGCCGGCAGCTATGCCCCCGGTCACACGCTCGATGAAATATCGGTCACCGCCACCCGCAGCGAAACCGCCGTGGCGCGCACGCCTAGCAGCATCTCGGTGATCAACGCCGACACTATCGAAGAACAGCAGCCAAGGGACGTCAAGGACCTGCTGCGCTATGAACCCGGCGTCACCGTCAGGCGCGGCCCTTACCGGCCGTCGTCGGCGGCTACCGCCGGCGGCCGCGGCGGCAACGAAGGCATCAATATCCGGGGCCTGGAAGGCAACCGCATCCTGCTGATGGAAGACGGCATACGCCTGCCCAGCTCGTTTTCTTTCGGCCCGCTGGAGGCGGGGCGCGGCGACTACATGCAGATGGACATGTATAAACGGGTGGAAATCCTGCGCGGCCCGGCATCGGCGATGTACGGCAGCGACGGCCTGACCGGCGCGGTCAACTTCATCACCAAGGATCCTTCCGATTTCCTGAAGATTTTCAACAAGCAGACCTATTTCTCGATCAAGCCGGTTTACGATTCCATCGACGGCAGCACCTCAACCACCGCCGTCGCTGCTTTCGGCGGCGAACGCTTCGAAGGTTTGCTGATCGCCAACAAACGTACCGGCCATGAGGTCGACACCAAAGGCAGGCGCGACATCAGCGGCCCCAACCGCGACACTGCCAATCCGCAAAACCGCAACGGCAACGCGCTGCTCGGAAAACTGGTGTTCAAGGCCAGCGCCCAGGCCACTTTCACTGCAGCCATCAATCACCAGGAACAGAAAACCGACTCCATCGTGCTGTCGGCGGTCGCCGCCAGCACCCTGGCGCTGCGCGCCAACGACAAGCTGGAGCGCAATCGCTACAGTCTGGCCTACGATTTCAAGGATGGCGGCAATCCTTACTTCCAGAACGCCCACGCGCAGATCTACTACCAGGATGCGAAGAACCACCAGTTCTCCTATGAAGACCGATTCCCGGCAGTCGACCGCACCCGCGACAATACTTACCGGGAAAGCACCTACGGCGGTTCGGTCCAGGCGGAAAGCGGCTTCGCCACGGGCGGCCTGCAGCACAAGCTGATCTACGGCTTCGACCTCAGCACGGCGCGCATCAGCGGACTGCGCGACGGCACCATTCCCGGCGTCGGCGAATCGCCGTTTCCCAACAAGGCATTCCCGAATACCGATTACTCACTGTTCGGCGCCTTCATCCAGGATGAAATCCGCCTGTCGCAAACCAGTCCGCTCAGCATCATGCCCGGGCTGCGTTTCGACGGCTATCGCCTGACCCCGGACGAGAACGATCCGTCCTACACCGGCCAAGCCACCAAGTCGAGCGGCAATGCGGTCTCGCCGCGGCTGGCGCTGATGTACGAGATCAGCCCGGCGCTGCTGCCCTACATCCAGTACGCACGCGGCTTCCGCACGCCGACGCCGGACCAGGTCAACAACAGCTTCGGCAACCCGGTCTACGGTTACGCCACCATCGGCAACCCGGACCTGAAACCAGAGACCAGCAACACCTTTGAAATCGGCCTGCGCGGCAAGCTCGGCGGCGGCGACGACACCCTGCGCTATAGCGTGGCCGCGTTCACCGGCCGCTACAGCAACTTCATCTCACAGGAAATCGTGAAGGGCAGCGGCCGGCCGTTCGTCGATCCTTTCATCTACCAGTACGTCAACCGAGCCCGCGCCCGCATCAGCGGCGCCGAAGCAAGGATCGACTGGCAGCTGGCCAACGGCCTGGGGATCAAGGCCGGCATGGCGTATACCAAAGGCCATACCGAAGGCGCCGACGGCAGCAGCACACCGCTAGACACCGTCAATCCTTTCATGGCGGTATTCGGCTTGCGCTACGAACCCAGCGAACTCTGGTATGGCCAGACCGATTTCATCTATCAAAGCGCCAAACGCCGCAGCGACATGAGCAAGCAAAGCGATTTTGCGCCGCCTTCCGCGTTCGTGGTCGACCTGCGCGGCGGCTACAACATCAGCAAGAACGTCGCGCTGTTCGCCGGCATCCACAACCTGTTCAACCGCCAGTACTGGAACTGGTCGGACGTGCGCGGACTGGCGGGCAACACGACCGTCGCCGACGCTTATACCGCGCCAGGCCGCAACTTCAACGTCGGCCTCAAATTCCAGTATTGATTGCGCCATCCATTCCATTTCCCGGACCAGGAGAAAACCATGTCTGCCACCAGCCATCATCAGCAATATGACCCGCAACACGACCCGCAGCAATTGCGCACGGATTTCTTGAACGCCAAACGCGAAAAAAAATTGCGTAATCGCGATGCAGCCGCAGCGATCGGCGTCTCCGAAGGCGAAGCCATCGCCGCCTGCGTCGGCGCCGAAGCCATCCGGCTGCGGCCTCAGTTTATCGAGCTGCTTGAAGAAGTGCCGCTGCTGGGGCCGGTCATGGCGCTGACCCGCAACGACAGCGCTGTGCACGAAAAAGACGGCGTCTACGAAAAGATGAGCCACAACGGGCAAGTCGGCCTGGCTCTGGGCGAAGCCATCGACTTGCGGATTTTCTACAAGCAATGGCGCTTCGCCTGCGCCGTGATTGAAGAAGTAGCGCGCGGCGCCGAAAAGACCTGGCAAAAAAGCCTGCAGTTCTACGACCTGCATGGCGAAGCGGTGCACAAGGTGTTCTTGCGTGAACACAGCAATCACGATGCCTTCGACGCCCTGGTGGCGCGCTGGTCCGATCCCGAACAGCTGCCTGGCATGGCAGTCGAACCGGTGCCGCCCGCCGCCATCGACAAACCCGATGCCGAGATCGATGGCGACGGCTTCCGCGCGGCCTGGAAAGGCATGACCGACACCCACCAGTTCTTCGGCCTGCTGCGCGATTTCGGCCTCAGCCGGACCCAGGCGTTGCGGCTGGCGCCGCCGCAATTCGTGCGCCAGGTTGACAACAGCGCCACCCGCGCCATCCTGGAACAGGCGGCCGCCGGCGCCTTGCCCATCATGGTTTTTGTCGGCAACCGCGGCATGATCCGGATCCATTCCGGGGCAGTCAGCAATGTTAAGGTCATGGGGTCCTGGCTGAATATTCTCGATCCCGGCTTCAACCTGCATTTGCGGGAAGACCTGATCGTCTCCAGCTGGGTGGTCAGCAAACCGACCAGCGACGGCGAAGTCACCTCGCTCGAACTGTTCGACCATGAAGGCAACACCATCGCCATGCTGTTCGGCGTACGCAAGCCGGGCCAGCCGGAACTGGCTGCCTGGCGCAGCGCAGCCCTGTCCCTGCCGCTGGCGGCAAGCATGGCGGAGGCTCACGCGTGAAGCCGCTTATCGATATGCAACGGCGCCTGCTGCTGGGCAGCGGCGCAGCCGGCTTGCTGCTGAGCGCTCTGCCCGGCCTGGCGGCAGCCCAGGCGGAATCCGCCAGGCAGCCGCGCCGGGTGGCGGTGGCCGGCGGCGCGCTGACCGAAGTGGTGTATGCACTGGATGCCGGCGCAGTGCTGATCGGCGCCGACACCACCAGCACCTATCCCGCCGCGGCGCAGGCGCTGCCCAAGATGGGTTACCAACGTGCGCTGTCGGCCGAAGGCGTGCTGTCGCTGCATCCCGACCTGCTGCTGGCCTCGGCCGACGCCGGCCCGCCGGCTACGCTGCAGCAGATTGCCGCTGCCGGCGTGCGCGTGATCCGCCTGGGCGAACGGCACGACGTAAATACCGTGCGCGAAAAAATCACAGGAGTGGCGTCCGCGCTGAACCTGCCAGCGCGCGGCAAGGCGCTGCTGCAGCGTTTCGACAGTGAATGGGAGACCGCGCTGGCATCGGTCCAAAAGCAAACCAAGGCGCCGCGTGTGCTGTTCATCCTCAGCAATAGCGGCACCCAAGCCATGGTGGCCGGCCGGGATACCGCCGCCGACGCCATGATCCGCTATGCCGGCGCGATCAACGCCACTTCGGATGGCAACGGCTTCAAAGGCTACAAGCCGTTGACCGCGGAAAGTGCGGTCAGCAGCGCTCCCGACATCCTGATGATTGCCAGCGAAAGCCTGGTGGCGATAGGCGGCATCGAGCGCCTGCTTGCCAGCCCGGGCCTGTCGCTGACGTCGGCCGCGAAAAACCGGCGCGTGGTGGCCGACATGGATTCGCTGTTGCTGCTGGGCTTCGGCCCGCGCCTGCCGCAAGCGCTGACCCGGTTGACAGCCCAGCTGCATGCCTGAACCTTGATCACTGCCGCGATGTCAACTTCCTTTCCCCCTGCCTTGCCGGGCTCCGCCCCGGTTGTCCGCGTGCCTGAATTGCCGCGCAAAGGCCGGCAGCGCACGGTGCTGGCCGGCTTGTCGCTGCTGCTGGCCGTGACTACACTGCTATGCGCGGCGCTCGGCGCTTACCAGATCGATCCATGGCGCATCCCGCTGCTGCTGTGGCAGGGCCTCCAGCCGGGAGAGCTGGGCATGGCCGATGCGCAAACGCGCGCGGTGCTGCTCGATATCCGCCTGCCGCGGGTGCTGCTGGCGATCCTGGTCGGCTGCGGTTTCGGCGCCGCCGGCAGCGCCATGCAAGCCTTGTTCCGCAATCCGCTGGCCGATCCAGGCCTGATCGGCGTTTCCAGCGGCGCCGCGCTCGGCGCTGCGCTGACCATCGTATTGGGCGCCACGCTGTGGCCCAACGCATTGCGCATGGTCGGCATCTATGCCCCCATGCTGGCGGCCTTCATCGGCGCCCTGGCGGTGGCCATGCTGGTGTATCGCATCGCAGCTGCCCGCGGCCGCCTGGCGCTGCCCTTGCTGCTGCTGGCAGGGATCGCCGTCAACGCCATCGTCGGCGCCGCCATCGGCTTGCTGATCTACGTCGCCAGCGACGACCAGCTGCGCACGCTCACCTTCTGGAACCTGGGCAGCCTGGCCGGCGCGCAGTGGTCCTTGCTGGCTGTGGCGACGCCGGTAGTCGTGTTCAGCATCGCCGCCCTGGCGCGCCATTCGGCGGCGCTCAACGCCATGCTGCTGGGGGAAGCCGAAGCCATGCACCTCGGCGTGCCGGTGCAAGCCATCAAGCGCCAGGTGCTGATCGCCAGCGCCTTGTGCGTCGGCGCACTGGTGGCCTGCACCGGCGCCATCGGCTTCATCGGCCTGGTAGCGCCGCACTGCATCCGCCTGGTTTGCGGCCCCGACCAGCGCGTAGTGCTGCCTGGTGCCTTGCTGTTCGGCGCCATCCTGACCCTGGTTGCCGACCTGATCGCACGCACCGTAGCGGCGCCGGCCGAAATGCCGCTGGGAATCCTTACCGCATTGCTGGGCGGGCCGTTCTTCATGGTGCTGCTATGGCGCCGGCGCGGACAACTCGGCTTATGACAACCAACCTGCCTGGAATCCGATCATGTTAATCGCCAGCGACCTGTCCCTGCGACGCGGCAGCAAAACCATCCTGCGCAACCTCAGCCTGCATATCCGGCCGGGCGAAATCGTCGCCCTGCTGGGCCGTAACGGCGCCGGCAAAAGCACTTTGCTGAAAGCCATGTCGGGCGAATTCCACGGCAAGCTGCAAAACAACGACGCCCTGCTGACCGGTGATATCGCGCTCGACGGCGTGCCGCTGGCGCGCATGACGCCGCAGCAACTGGCGACTGCCCGCGCAGTGCTGCCGCAAAGCGTGCAGTTTTCGTTTCCGTTCACGGCCATGGAAATCGCCCTGCTGGGCCGCTATCCGCATGGCGACGGCAACAGCCTCGGCGATCGTCTGATCGCGATGGAAGCACTGGCTTTGGCCGGCGCCGCGGCGCTGGCGGAGCGCGACGTCACCACGCTCTCCGGCGGCGAACTGGCGCGGGTACAGTTCGCCCGGGTGCTGGCGCAGTTGCGGCCGCAACATGGCGACGAAGGTATGCCGCCCAGCCCGCGCTACCTGTTGCTGGACGAACCGACCGCAGCGCTGGACCTGGCGCACCAGCACCATTTGCTTGGCACCCTGCGGCAATTGGCGAAAGAATGGAATCTCGGCGTGCTGGCGATCATGCATGATCCCAACCTGGCTGCGCGTTATGCCGACCAGCTGGCCTGGCTGGCGGACGGCGCCTTGCTGGTGCAAGACACGCCGGCGCTGACCATGACGCCGCATGTGGTCAAGGCTTGCCTGGGGATTGATGTCGAGGTGATCCGGCAAAGCGGCAAACCGCCGTTTGCGATGCCGGCTTGACGTCACCCGCAACCGGGCCGGCAACAGATCGACGCCGGCGATGTTGTTTCAGCTTTCCTCGTCCGGCGCCAGTTCCGGGTCCTTGCCCAGCAGCAGCTGCGCGGCGTCGCTCGGCAAGGCTTCCACCGATTTCAGCTTGCGCGCCATCTGGCGGCTGCGTACTTCAGCCTGGTCGATATTCTTGGCAGCCCGTTCCAGGGTCAGCTTGGTGGCCGCCAGGACGTCGCCGAACTTGCCGAATTCGGTCTTGACCGCCCCCAGCACTTGCCATACTTCCGACGAGCGTTTCTCCAGCGCCAGCGTCCTGAATCCCATCTGCAAGCTGTTCAGCAATGCCGACAAGGTTGACGGGCCGGCGATGCTGATCCGGTGCACGCGCTGCAATTCGTCGGCCAGGCCGGGACGACGCATGACCTCGGCGTACAAGCCTTCGGTCGGCAGGAACAGGATGGCGAAATCGGTGGTCAGCGGCGGCGACAGGTATTTCTCGGCGATGGTCTTGGCTTCGCCGCGCACCGCCCGCTCCAGCTCGCGCGAGGCTTGCGCCACGCCTTCGGCATCGGCGCGGTCGGCAGCGTCGGCCAGGCGCTCGTATTGTTCCTTCGGGAACTTGGCGTCGATCGGCATCCACACCGGCGTGCCGCCATCGTCGTTGCCGGGCAGCTTGATGGCGAACTCGACCCGTTCGCCGCTGCCGGGAACGGTTTCCACGTTCTTTGCGTATTGCTCCGGCGTCAGCACCTGTTCCAACAGCATTTCCAGCTGCACTTCACCCCAGGTGCCGCGCGTCTTGACGTTGGTCAGCACCCGCTTGAGGTCGCCGACGCCGATCGCCAGCTGCTGCATCTCGCCCAGGCCCTGATGGACTTTTTCCAGGCGGTCGGACACGATCTTGAACGATTCGCCCAGGCGCTGCTCCAGCGTTGCGTGCAGTTTTTCATCGACGGTCTTGCGCATTTCTTCCAGCCGCAAGCCATTGTCGTTTTGCAGATCCTTGATCTTGGCCTCCAGCGTGGCGCGCACTTCCGCCATGCGCTGCGCATTCGATTCGGTCAGCGCCGCCAGCGTCTGGTTCAGCGTATCGCCGAAACGTTTCAGCGACTGCGCCTGTTCCTCGCGATTGGTCTGCGCCTGCTGGTTCATCGCCAGCCGCATGCTGTCGAGCTGCTGGGCGTTGGTTTCGTTGAGCTTGACCAGTTGCTGGGCGAAGGCATCGATCTGGTTGTTTTGCAAGGTGGCGACGCTGGTCATCTGCGCTGCCAGCGTCTGCTGCAGCTGGCCGAAATTGCTGCCCAGTTCCTGCCGCATGCCCTGGGCGCTGGTCTGCACCTCGCTGCGCAGTTCGCGCTGCTGGCGTTCGCCGATATCTTGTTGGTGGCGCTGCAGGTCGTTTTGCAGCTGCGCCAGCTGCTGCGCCGGATCGGCGCCGCGCGAGCCGCGGACGATGGCAATAATCTGCAGCACGATGAGAACGGCGGCGACGGCGAGCAGGATGAGCAGTTCGGTTGATGTCATGTATTCTTCAATAGGCTAAAAATGGATTGCGTTGAAATCACGGCTGACTCTCGGCTTGATTATCTGCCTTGTTGCGCATCCAGTCGGCAGTCTGGAAGAAGGACGTCAGCAAATGCTCCTGCAGCCTTTCCTCCATGCCGACATCCTGCATCGCCAGCGCCATGCAGCGCAGCCACTGGTCGCGTTCCGGCGTCGCGATCGCATACGGCAGGTGGCGCGCGCGCAGGCGCGGATGGCCGAAGCGTTCTATGTACAGGTCGGGGCCACCGCTCCAGCCGCTCAGGAACCAGTAGAACTTGTCGCGCGAACCGTCGAGCGTGGTCGGATGCAAGGCCCGGATCACGGCGAACTGCGGCTCCAGGTCCATCAAGTCGTAGAAGCGGTCGACCAACTCGCGCAGCTTGCCGGCGCCGCCTATCATGTCGTAGAGACTGGCTTGTTCCTGGTCCCCCGGCTCGCTGGCGGAAGTAGTGTGTTCTGTAGTCATGGGGAGATAGTGTTAGCGTAAGCTGGCATTATCCTCTAATTGACGTAACTCAGTGCCCCCGCCGCGCGGGGCGTCAGGCTTCGCGCAGGGTTTGCAGGGGCGGCTGGTTCAATACATGGCGCAGGCCGACCCAGCCGCCGGCAAACGTGCAGGCGGCGCCGATCGCCATCCCCGCCAGCCACACCAGCGGGCTGAAGGTCCAGGTAAAGCTGAATACGTAATGCGCCAGCGCCCAGCCGGTTGCCGCGGCGCCGCTGGCCGCCAGGAAGCCGGCCAGGCTGCCGATCAGGGCAAACTCGATCCATTGCGATTGCGACAGCTGCTTGCGGGTTGCGCCCAGCGCACGCAGCAGGCCGGCTTCGCGGGTGCGCTCGTCTTGCGAGCCGACCAGGGCCGCGTACAGCACCAGCGCGCCAGACAGCAGGGTAAACAGGAAAAGGAACTCGACCGCCGCCACCACCTGGTCGATCACGCCCTGGATCTGCTTGATCACGCTGCCGATATCGACCACCGTCAGGTTGGGAAAATCGCGCGTCAGCTGGTTGCCGAAATTGATATGCGCATCCGGCAGATTGAAAGCGGTGATCCAGGTTTGCGGCATCTCGGTCATCAGCTTGGGGTTGAGGATGACAAAGAAGTTCACGCGCATCGAGCCCCATTCCAGCTTGCGCAGGCTGGTAACCGGCGCGGTCACCAGCTGGCCGGCGATGTCGAATTGCAGCTTGTCGCCCAGCTTCAGGTTCAAGGTCTTGGCCAGGCCCTCCTCAACCGATGCCTCGGGCCGGCTATCGTCGAACCAGCGGCCGGCGGTCACCGTGTTCTGCGCCGGCACCTGGTTCATGGTGGACAGGTTGAACTCACGGTCGACCAGCCGCTTGGCGCGGTCGTCGGGATAGGTGTCAGCGGTGATCGGCTTGCCGTTGACCTGGGTCAGGCGGCCGCGGATCATCGGGAACAGCTGCGGCTGGGCGATGCCGGCCGCTTGCAGGCGTTGCGTGATATCGGCGCGCTGGTCGTCCTGGATATTGATCACAAAGCGGTTGGGCGCGTCCGCCGGCGTGGCCTGGCGCCAGGCGCCGACCAGGTCGCCGCGGATCACCGTCAGCAGCAGCAAGGCCATCAGCCCCAGCGACAAGGCGACAATCTGGACCACGGTGGCCACCGGCCGCCGCTGCAGCGCGGTCAGCGCAAAACGCCAGCTCGGATGACGCGACAGGCCGCGCACATGGCGCGAACCTTTCAACGCCAGCCAGCCGAGCAAGGCGAACAAGCCGAAGCCGCCCAAGAATCCGAGCGCCGTCAGCAGGCCCAGCTTGATATCGCCGGCCTGCCACAGCAGCAAGCCGACAAATGTCAGCGTGCCGAGCAGGTAAGTCGCCAGCACCAGCGCTTGCGGCGCATCCTGCTCGCGCCGGATCACGCGGTTGTGCGGCACGTTGCGCAGTTGCAGGATAGGCGGCAAGGCAAACCCGACCAGCAGCAGCAAGCCGGTGACCAGGCCCTGTGCCGCAGGCAACACGCTGGCGGGCGGCAAGTCGCTGGCGACAAACGTGCCCAGCAAATCCAGCAGCATGAAATGCGCGCCGAAACCCAGCGCGACGCCGACCAGGCTGCCGGCCAGCCCGACCAGCAGGAATTCCAGCAAATACAGCTGCGTTACCTGGTTCTGCGTCAAACCCAGGCAACGCAGCATAGCGCAGGCGTCCAGGTGGCGCAGCATGAAGCGGCGCGCCGCCATCGCCACCGCTACCGCCGCCAGCAGGGCCGACAGCAAACCGACCAGCGACAGGAACTGCTGGCCGCGATCGAGCGTCGCGCGCATTTCAGGACGGCCGTTTTCCAGGCCCTCGATACGCACGCCCTTGAGGTTTTCGCGGCTGATGTCGCTTTCCACCCATTGCTGGAAATCCTGCACCTGCTGCGGCGCGCCGGCCAGCAGCAGGCGGTAGGTCACGCGCGAACCGTCCTGCACCAGGTTGGTGGAAGCCAGGTCGGCCATGGACAGCATCACGCGCGGCGCAAAATTGATGAAGCCGCTGCCGCGGTCGGGTTCGACCACCAGCACCTTGGCTATCTTGAATGTACGGTCGCCCAGCTTGAGCGGATCGCCCACCGCCAGGTTGAGCGCGCTCAGCATGTTGGCGTCCAGCCATACCGTGCCTGCGGCGGGAACCTGCCGGGTAACTGTATCGGTCCCGCCCAGCTTGTCGGCGACCACCAGGCTGCCGCGCAGCGGGTAGCCGGCGCTGACGGCTTTGAGCGAAGCCAGCTGCGACCGGGCGCTGTCGCCCTCGTCGGCAATGGCCATGCTGGGAAATACCACCGTGTCGGCCAGGGTCAGCCGGCGCCGTTGCGCCTCGCTGCGCCAGCCGGGGCTGATGCGCTGGTCACCGGATATCAGCAGGTCGGCGCCCAGCAGCTGGTGCGCATCGCGGCTCAGGCCGGCGCGCATCCTGTCTACAAAAAAGCCGACTGCCGACAAGGAGGCGACGGCCACGATCAGTGCTATCAGCAAGAAACGTAATTCACCCGCGCGCCAGTCGCGGCGGGTCATGCGTAGGGACTGCAAAAATATCATCCTGGATCCGGTAGTTGAACGGGTGCGAGTGTGCATTTTTCCGGCTCTCTGGCTAGGCGCGACGACGACGTGTACTCCATTCCACTAGGAGGAGCAACGACGGCAGAGAGCCGGAAAAGTGTGCAATCGCACCCGTAGCGCTCTCACAAAAAAATGAGCGTCATTAAAAAAAAGAAAGTCACAATACGTAAAACTTGTCAGATATCAGTGAGCGGTCAACTACCGGATCCAGGATTATGTAGCAAGCCTTTGGAAAACCCAACGCAGGCCGCGCCACAATTTAGGCAGCAGCCAGATCGCAAACAGGAAAAACAGGAACAGGAAGGCAAACAGCAGCCAGGGATGGAAAAACGCTGCCCACAGGCCGCCCATCACGGTCGCGTCTTCGGCAAACGAGGCGGTCCAGTTGCTCAGCGGTTCCGGCGTGGTGTTGATCATGGCCCGGCTGCCGGCCTTGGTGGCATGGGCGCCCAGTGCAAACGTGCCGCCGATCAGCGCCGCTATCGTGGTCCAGGCCGGGTCCATGTGGCCCATGGCGGCCACCGCCAGGATGGCGCCGGCCGGAATCCGGATGAAGGTGTGGACCGCGTCCCAGACCGAATCGAGGCCGGGAATCTTGTCGACCAGGAACTCGATGGCGCCCAGCAGGCCGGTCACGCCGATCACCCATGGCGATTCCAGTACTTGCAGCGCCTGCGGCAGGTCGATCCAGCCCATGCGGCCGAACCAGCCGGCGATGAACAGCGCCATGTACAGGCGGAGGCCGCTGGCCCAGGACAAGCCGCCGGCAAGCGCAGCGCTAGATAGTGTATCGATCATGATGTCCCCTCTCCGCGGTCTGGTTCCGTTTTGGCACGCTAGCGCCGATCATCCTAAGTCCGACAGGTTGTTAGCGTAACTTAAATCTACGCCAGCCGCGCAAGAATAGCCATCCCGCCGGCAAAATCTGCCACAGGATTACAGAAAAAGAGGGAAGAAAAGCCGCCGCCGCAACACGGCGGCGCGCTGCCGGATTACCTGGAATCGACCAGCGGCGCAACCTGTACGTCGCCGCACTGGGCGCGGTGGCGCAAGGCATGGTCCATCAGCACCAGGGCCAGCATCGCCTCGGCGATGGGCGTGGCGCGGATGCCGACGCAAGGATCGTGGCGGCCGAAGGTTTCGACCGTGGCCGGATTGCCCTGCTTGTCGATCGACTGGCGCGGGGTGCGGATGCTGGAGGTCGGCTTGATGGCGATCGACACGGTGATGTCCTGGCCGCTGGAAATGCCGCCCAGGATGCCGCCGGCGTTGTTGGTCAGGAAGCCGTGGCGGGTGATTTCATCGCCGTGCTGCGATCCCCGTTGCGCCACCGAGGCAAAGCCGGCGCCGATTTCCACGCCCTTGACGGCGTTGATGCCCATCATGGCGTAGCCGATTTCGGCGTCCAGCTTGTCGTACAAAGGCTCGCCCAGGCCGACCGGCACCTTGGAAGCGACGATATCGATGCGCGCGCCGCAGGAATCGCCATCCTTGCGCAAGGCGTCCATGTACGCCTCAAGTTCGGCGATCTGGCTGACGTTGGCGGCAAAAAACGGGTTGTTGGGGACATGGTCCCAGGACTCAAAAGCGACCGGGATTTCACCCAGCTGGCTCATGCAGCCCTTGAAGGTAGTCCCATACTGCTGCAGCAGCCATTTTTTGGCGATGGCCGCGGCGCCGACCATGGGCGCCGTCAGGCGCGCCGACGACCGGCCGCCGCCGCGCGGATCGCGGATGCCGTATTTCTGCCAGTAGGTGAAGTCGGCGTGGCCGGGACGGAAGGTATCGACGATATTGCCGTAATCCTTGCTGCGCTGGTCCTGGTTGCGGATCAGCAGCATGATCGGAGTGCCGGTGGTCTTGCCTTCGTAGACGCCGGACAGGATCTCTACCGTGTCCGGCTCCTGGCGCTGCGTCACGTGGCGCGAAGTGCCGGGCTTGCGGCGGTCCAGGTCAGGCTGGATATCGGCTTCGGACAGTTCCAGGCCAGGCGGGCAGCCATCCACCACGCAGCCGATGGCCGGGCCGTGGGATTCGCCGAAATTGGTGACGCTAAACAGACTGCCGAAGGTATTGCCGGGCATGATGATCCAGATAAAAGGAGGCTGAAAGACATGATTTTACCAGCGCCGCCCCTCAGGGGCTACCTGGCTGGCAAAATCATTGCCTTTTCAGCATCCCCTGGTCAGGGCAGTTTCGCCAGCTGCAGCGTCAGCAGGTCGAAAAAGCCCTGGGTGTCGCCTTCCGTGATCCAGCGTGCGTTCTCGGGGCGCTTGGTCGAACGGTAGTAGTCGACCACGGTGGCGCCGAACGTCAGCCCTTCCCGGGTATCGACCTCGACATTGGCCATTCGGCCCTTGAACAGCTCCGGCCGCAGCAGGTAGCCGATGGTGGTGGCGTCATGCACCGGGCCGCCCGGCAAACCGTACTGCTTGATATCGTGCTCGACATAGGCGTCGAGGATGTCGGCGGCGATCTTGCCGGCCTGGTTGCCGATCTTGCGCAGGCGGTCTATGCGCTCCGGGCTGGTCAGCATCTTGTGCGTCACGTCCAGCGGGATCACGGTGATCGGCAAGCCGCTCTTGAACACCGCGTCGCTGGCGTGCGGATCGGCGAACACGTTGAATTCCGCGGCCGGCGTGATATTGCCGCCGTTGAAATGGGCGCCGCCCATCATCACGATTTCCTTGACGCCCTGCCTGATCCCGGGATTTTCGATCAGCGCCATGGCCAGGTTGGTTTGCGGCCCGAGCGTCACGATCGTCATGCTTTGCGGTTTCGCAGCCAGCAGCGTATCGATCAGGTATTGCACCGCATTGCCTTTGGCCAGCGGCTGTTTCGGCTCGAACACCTTGACGCCGGTGACGCCTTCCGCGCCATGCACTTCGGCGGCATAGATCGGCGTCCTCAGCATCGGGCGGTCGCAGCCGGCATACACCGGCACATCCGGCCGGCTGGCCCATTCGCGCACCATGCGCGCATTGCGCGAGGTGGTGTTCAGCTGCACGTTGCCGGCGACCGTGGTCAGCGCCCGCACGTCCAGCTTGTCGCGGGCCGACAAGGCCAGCAGCAAGGCGATCACGTCGTCGGCGCCAGGGTCGGTGTCGATGATCAGCGGCACGGAGCCAGCCGTCGCCGCCAGGGCTGAACCCATCGGCATGGCGCTGAGCAGCAGGCCGCCGGTCAGCAGCCTGCTGCCCTGGGCCAGGAAATTACGGCGAGCCATGGTGGCATCCTCCAGTGAGTGTCTTGTCATTCTCTGTCCTTTCATCAAGCGTCTGTGACCGGGGTCCGCAGCCGCAGCGGCCGGACTTACAGCCAGGCGCCGCGCAGAGTCTGGACCTGCTGCTGCAAATATTCCGGGGTGGCCTGCTCCGGCGCGACCACATCGCCGACCGCCAGCTGCAAGGCGGACAGCGGACCGCGCTTGAATGAGCGCTGGAAAGGATTGCCCGCGCTGCGGGTCCACATGCTGCCCCACAAGCCGCTCAAGGCCATCGGGATGACCGGCACCGGCGTGCGTTCGACAATTTTACTGATGCCGCCGCGGAATTCGTTCATTTCGCCGGTGCTGGTCAGCTTGCCCTCGGGGAAAATGCAGACCAGGTCGCCGTCTTCCAGCGCCGCTGCGATCTGGTCGAAGGCGCGCTCCATCAGCTGCGGATTCTCCTTGGCCGGCGCAATCGGGATCGCCTTGGCGGTCTTGAACAGCCAGGCCAGCAGCGGGATCTTGAAAATCCGGTGATCCATGACGAAGCGGATTGGCCGCGGGCTGGCGGCCATGATCACGATCGCATCGACGTAGCTGACGTGGTTGCAGACCAGCACCGCGGCGCCCTCGTCCGGGATGCGGTCGCGGTTGACGGTATGCACGCGGTGGATGGTGTGGATCAGTATCCAGGCCGCGAAACGCACCAGGTATTCCGGCACCACGGTGAAGATGTACAGCGCCACCAGCGCATTCAGGATCGCCGTCACCAGGAAAATCTGCGGGATGGTGAAGCCGGATTGCAGCAGCACCATCGCCACCAGCGCCGCCACCACCATGAACAAGGCGTTCATGATATTCATGCCGGCAATGGTGCGCGACAGGTGCCGGCGGTCGCAGCGGGTCTGGATCACCGCGAACAGCGGCACGATGTACAGGCCGCCGAACAGGCCGATCATCACGCAATCGAACAGGATGCGCCAGCTGCCGTGCTGCTGCACGAAACCGGCCATGTCGACCGCCGTGGTGTTGGCATAGCCGATGCTGGCCAGGAACAGGTCGAGGCCGAACACCGACAGGCCGATCGCGCCAAACGGCACCAGGCCGATTTCCACCTTGTGGCCCGACAAGCGTTCGCACAGCAGCGAACCGGCGCCGACGCCGAGCGAGAACACCGTCAGCAGCAGCACAAAAACGCTATGGTCGCCATGCAGGTAGTTTTTCGCGTACAGGGGAAACTGCGCCAGCATGATGGCGCCGTAGAACCAGAACCAGGAATTGGCCAGCATGGCCAGGAACACCGGCCGGTTCTTGCGGGAAAAGCCCAGGTTGCGCACGGTTTCGGTGATCGGATTCCAGTTGATCTTCAGCGCGGGCTCTGCGGCCGGCGTCAGCGGGATGCCGCGGCTGAACAGCCAGCCGACAACCGCGATCGCCACCGTGCCGCCCGCCACCAGTTCGATGCCCCACGGCTTGTGCACCACCAGCACCGCGCCCAGCACTTCGCCCAGCAGGATGCCGACGAAGGTTCCCATTTCGATGATGCCGTTGCCGCCGACCAGTTCGTCCTGGCGCAGCTGCTGCGGCAGGTAGGCGTACTTGACCGGTCCGAAGATGGTCGAATGGATGCCCATGCCGACCACCGCCAGGATCAGCAGCCACAAGGTATGCGTCATCCAGCCGGCGGCGGCGACCGCCATGATGATGATTTCCAGCACCTTGACGTAGCGCGCCAGGCGCGATTTCTCGAACTTGTCGGCGAGCTGGCCGGCGGTCGCCGAAAACACCACGAACGGCAGGATGAACAGGCCCGGGATCAGGTTGTTGAGCAGGCTGACGTCCATGCTGGTCCAGCTCAGCGCTTCGTAGGTCAGGATCGTCAGCAAGGCGGTCTTGAACACGTTGTCGTTGAACGCGCCGAAAAACTGGGTCCAGAAGAAAGGAGCGAAGCGGCGCTGGCGCAGCAGGGAGAATTGACTGGATTTGGACATAGGTAAGCTAACGAGATGGGTCCGTGTTATGGCAAGTGATTATTGTTCTAATATTTTTCGGGCAGCTTACACAAAAAAAACCGTTTGCGGCATCATTTTGCCGCAAACGGTTCTTAACAAACAATAACAAAGCCTATTCGTCGGTGGTGGAAGGCCAGTCGCGGATATACGCTTTCAGCATCTTGTTTTCAAAACCCTGGGCGTCCAGCACCGCCTTCGCCACGTCGTAGAACGACATCACGCCCAGCAAGGTGCGGGCATCCATGATCGGCACGTAACGCGCGTGGCGCTCCAGCATGATGCGGCGCACCTCGTTGACTTCGGTATCCGGCGTGACGGTGATCGGGCTGTCGTCCATGTGCTTGCGCACCGTGTTGCTGCCGACCGCGCCGCCGTTCTGGTGGATCGCATTCATCACTTCGCGGAAGGTCAGCATCCCCACCAGCGTCCCGAACTCCATCACCACCAGCGAACCGATATCTTTTTCCGCCATCGTGTTGACAGCCTCGATCAACGGCGTTTCCGGCGTCACGGTGTAAAGAATATTGCCTTTGACTTTGAGGATTTCAGAAACTTTCATGGGGCCATCCTGCCTTTGCTTGGGTTATGCTTGCCTATATCTCATCTCTTGCGTCGCTTGTATCCAGAATGTAGCTTAAGCGGAGCCAAAAATCTACCGCGCAGCGCAGCATGAATAGAGTGAGTTCTCATATTTCAAGAATCAAAGGAGACAGCCAGCACCATGAGCATTCCCCATTATCCCGGCTTCGACACCTTGTCGCTGCATGCCGGCAGCGTACCCGACCCCGCCACCGGCGCACGCGCCACGCCGATTTACCTGACCTCCGCGTTTGTCTTCAAGGATTCCGACCACGCCGCCTCGCTGTTCAACATGGAGCGCGCCGGCCATGTGTATTCGCGCATTTCCAATCCCACCAACGCGGTGCTGGAAGAACGCATCGCCGCGCTGGAAGGCGGCGTCGCCGGGATTGCCGTCGCCAGCGGCCAGGCTGCCATGCACCTGGGGCTGGCCACCATCGCCGGCGCCGGTTCGCATATCGTGGCGTCGCGCGCGCTGTACGGCGGTTCGCACAACCTGCTGTCGTACACCATGAAGCGCTTCGGCATCGAAACCACCTTCGTCGACCCGAGCGACCTCGACGCCTGGCGCGCCGCAATCCGGCCCAACACCAAAGCCCTGTTCGGCGAAACCCTCGGCAATCCGGGGCTGGATGTGCTGGACATCCCGCGCATCTCGGCCCTGGCCCACGAACACTACCTGCCGCTGATGGTCGACGCCACGTTCACCACGCCGTACCTGCTGAAACCTTTCGAGCACGGCGCCGACCTGGTGTTCCATTCCGCCACCAAATTCCTGTGCGGCCACGGCACCGCGGTCGGCGGCCTGCTGGTGGACGGCGGCACGTTCGACTGGCAGCAGGCATATGACAAAACCGGCCGCTTCGGCGAATTGTGCGAACCGTACGAGGGTTTCCACGGCATGGTGTTTTCCGAAGAATCGACGGTGGCGCCGTTTTCCTTGCGCGCGCGGCGCGAAGGATTGCGCGATTTCGGCGCGGTGATGAGTCCGCACAATGCCTTCGCCATCCTGCAAGGGATAGAGACGCTGGCGCTGCGCATGGAAAAACATGTCGCCAATACTCGCAAGGTGGTCGAATTCCTGGCGGCGCATGCCGCGGTCGAATCGGTGGCATATCCTGAATTGCCTTCGCATCCGGGCCACGCATTGAGCAAGACGCTGCTGCCCAAAGGCTGCGGCGCCGTATTCTCGTTCAACCTCAAGGGCGACCGCGCCGCCGGCCAGCGCATGGTGGAATCGCTCAAGATATTTTCCCACCTGGCCAATGTCGGCGACGCCAAGTCGCTGGTCATCCATCCGGCCTCGACTACCCATTTCCGGGTGCCGAGCGAACAGCTGGCCGCCTCCGGCATCACCGAAGGCACGCTGCGGCTGTCAGTCGGCCTGGAGAACGTGGAAGACCTGATCGAAGACCTGGCTTACGGCCTCAAGATGTCGCAGCGCGCCGAGCGCAAGGGGAAATGAGATGCTGCTGAAAACACAGGGCGCCAATTACGACAGCTATTGTTATACCGGCGGCAAAACCTTCAACCCGGAACTGCCGACCGCGGTATTCATCCACGGCGGCCAGAACGACCACTCGGTCTGGATCCTGCAAACCCGCTACTTCGCCCACCACGGTTTCGGCGTGCTGGCGCCGGACTTGCCGGGACACGGCCGCAGCCAGGGGCCTGCCCTGGCCAGCATCGAGGAATTGTCGGACTGGCTGGATAGTTTGCTGGATGCCGCCGGCGTCACCAAAGCCATCCTGATCGGCCATAGCATGGGTTCGCTGGTCGCGCTGGAGAACGCCGGCCGCGCCGCCGGTTCGACGCGTATCGCCGGCATTGCGCTGGTCGGCACCGCCTATCCGATGAAAGTCGCGGATGCGCTGCTCGATGCCGCCAACAATGCACAGCAGAGCGCGATCGACATGGTGAACATCTGGTCGCATTCGACCATCTCGCCCAAACCTTCGGCGCCGGGCCCGGGCTTCTACGTGCAAGGCGCCAGCCAGCGCCTGATGCAGCGCATCGCGCGGCAGTCGGACAGCAAGCCGACCGTGTTCTATACCGACTTCGCCGCCTGCAACAGCTATGCAAACGGCGAACAGGCGGCGCAGGCGGTGGCTTGCCCGACCCTGTTCCTGCTCGGCCAGCGCGACATCATGACGCCGGCCAAGGCTGCCGCCGGCCTGGTTGCCGCGATCAGGCACGCCAAGGTAGTGCAGGTGGAAGCCAGCGGCCATGCCTTGATGGCGGAGCAGCCGGATGCGGTGCTGGACCATTTGTACAAGTTTGCAACTGAAGCGCTGCGCTCCACGGCGGTTGCGCCTGCCGCTATCGGGGATTAAGCTTAAAGGACAGAAACAGCAAGGAGACGCCATGCCTACTGTGCTTGAAAAGAAATACGAGACCTTCGCCGAGTTCTATCCGAGCTACCTGAGCCAGCACAGCAACCGCACCTGCCGCCAACTGCACTTCGTCGGCTCGACCCTGGCCTTGCTGGCGCTGGTCGCGCTGGTGCTGACCGGTTCCCTGTACTGGCTGCCGGTGGCGCTGGTGTGCGGCTACGGTTTTGCCTGGATCGGCCATTTCGCGTTCGAGAAAAACCGCCCCGCCACCTTCAGGCAGCCGCTTTATTCCCTGCTCGGCGACTGGGTCATGTACTGGCAGATGCTGACCGGCCAGGTTTCTTTTTAATCAACTATGTAAAAAACGGTTCACGGCAATGTGAACCGCTTGTCCCTTAGAATAACGTCTACTTTACATTTAGACATGATGGCAACTGCCAGTCAGGAAACGGGAAATTCATGCACACAAGGGATGCCGCGCTGACGCAGAAGGAACCGGGCCAGGCCGCGGGGCAGGACGCACCCGCCGCCGCGGCAAAACGGCCATTGTTCCTGATGAACTATACAAGGCCGACCTACAACGGCACGGTGCAGGTCAGCTATTTCTGGACGCCGGGATTATTGCGCGGCGGCGACCTCAAGTTCCGGATGTACTAGTCCTTCGGCAAAATACGCTGCCAGCGTCTGTTCCAGGCCGCGTTCGATAGCCGCTTCCACCTGCCACGCCAGCGCCTCGTCGGCCACCTTGCCCGCCACCAGGTTGCACACGAACAGGCGATAGATATCGCTCAGTTTCAGCCGTTCCGGATTCGCCAGCAAAATCCAGCCGTCGACGCTGATGCGCGCTTTGCGCCCCCACTGTGTCCTGACCAGCTTGTCGGCCTGCACCGAACCGACCCAGCCGATCTCCTGCATTTGTTGCAACAAGCTTTCCGATTCGTCAAAACCGAGCCTGGTTGCGCGCCGTATCTGGTCCGCATCCACCGCGGCCGAACTGGCCCCGGTCCTGGCCTGGTGCAGCACACCCAACACCGCCATCGCATCGACAAAAGCGCTGCCCGGAGCCGGCACATGCCACCAGCGCTCGTATTTCACCACCGGCAACGCCGCCACCAGCAAGGCGCCTACCAGTGTGATCATCCACAGCATGTAGATCCACAGCAGGAAAATCGGCAAGGCCGCCAGCGCGCCGTAGACCATGGTGTAGGTCGGGAACTTGATCACGTAGGCGGCAAAAAAGCGTTTGGCGATTTCAAACACGATGCCCGCCAGCAGGCCGCCCCAGACGGCGTCGCGCCAATCCACCCGCTGGTTCGGCACCGCCACGTACAGCAGGGTGAAGGCGCCGGTAGTCAGCGCAACCGACAGCAGCGTATAGAACCATCTGCCGGCCCAGCTCACCACCAGGCCGTTAGCTGCGTCCGACAAATAAGAAGTGACGGTGATCGAGATGCCGATCAGCAAAGGTCCCAGCGTAATGATGGCCCAGTACACCAGCACCCGGTGGATCCACGGCCGCTGCTTCTTGACGCGCCAGATGCGGTTGAACACATGGTCCACCGTCGACATCGTCAGCACCGAAGTGACGATCAGCGCCACCCCGCCGACCGCCGACAGGCGCGCCGACTTGGTGGCGAACTGGTTGAGGTAATCGAGGATGACGTTGGCGACGCCCCTGGGCATCAGGTTTTGCACAAAGTAGTGTTCCAGCGAAGCGCGGAAGGTGCTGAACAGCGGGAATACGGTGAAAATCGCCAAGGCGATGGTCAGCATCGGCACCAGCGCCAGGATGGTGGTGAAGGTCAGGCTGCCGGCCACTTGCGGCAAGCGTTCTTCATCCAGGCGGCGCGCCGCAAAACGAAACAGATCGCGCAATTGCGGCCAGGACAGGCCGCGCAGCCTGGAAAATTTCAATGACTTCATGCTTTCCCTGATTTTGCCTTCCGGAGCGGGCGATTAAAGGCGCGTTTTGCACCATGAACCCACGCTAAAGCGCCCTATAATACCAAAATGAGCTCATCCAATATTACTGTTAACACACCACTCCTGGTCCTGTACTACTCGCGCCATGGTTCGACGCGCAAGCTGGCCGAACTGATCGGCCAGGGCATCGACTCCGTCGCCGGCTGCGAAGCGCGCTTGCGCACGGTGCCGGCGGTATCGACCGTGACCGAAGCCAGCGCGCCGGATATCCCGGCCGAAGGGGCGCCTTACGTCGAACTGGCCGACCTGCAGGAATGCTCCGGCCTGGCGCTGGGATCGCCGACCCGCTTCGGCAACATGGCCGCAGCCATGAAATATTTCTGGGACGGCACCAGCACCGACTGGCTGGCCGGCACCCTGGCTGGCAAGCCGGCTTGCGTATTCACGTCTACCGGCAGCTTGCACGGCGGCCAGGAATCGACCCTGATGTCGATGATGACGCCTTTATTACACCATGGCATGCTGGTGATGGGCTTACCCTACACGCTGCCGGAACTGATGACAACCGCCAGCGGCGGCACGCCGTATGGCGCCAGCCACTGGTCCGGCATGAACGGCACGCATCCGATTTCGGCCGAGAGCCGCACCTTGGCGATCGCCCAGGGCCGGCGGCTGGCGGAAACCGCCTTGAAGTTGAAAACAAGACTCGACATCGCGGGGACATGATGACCACCAAACTGAAACCGGGCGTATCGACCCATCCGCTGCCGCATGCGGCGCGCCAGCCGCGCTTCTTCTATTTCGGCGCGGTCGGCAGCCTGCTCGGCCTGATCGCGCTGGGCCTGGCCTGGGAACTGGCGCTGGCGCCGCTGCGCCCGGGCGGCTCCTGGATGGTGCTGAAGGTGCTGCCGCTGCTGTTCCCGTTGCGCGGCGTGCTCAAGCGCGACGTGTATACGATGCAGTGGGCGTCCATGCTGATCCTGCTCTATTTCACGGAAGGCATCGTGCGCGCCACCAGCGACAGCAGTTTCCTGTCCAGCAGGCTGGGCTGGGTCGAAGTCGCGCTCAGCGTCATCTTTTTCTTTTGCACCATCCTTTATCTGCGGCCTTATAAAAAGGCGGCCAAGGAAGTGGCTAAGCAGGCTATCAAGAAGGCGTCGCAGTAGCATCCGACAATGCGACGGTATGTACTCCGTGGGCCGTTAAATGGGGTCAGAGTAATTTTCGCAAAGGACGCGAAAAAAAACTCTGACCCCATTTAACTATTTTTGTCGAAACCTGGACATGAAAAATACTGAATTCCTTGATGCTTGCCGCAGCGCTATCGGCGCTGCCCATGTGCTTACCGATGAAGCCGATAAAGCCGGTTACCTGACCGACCAGCGCCAACGTTTTACCGGCGCGGCAGTGGCTGTTGTCAAACCGGCTGACACCGCGGAAGTGGCGGCCATCGTGAAACTCTGCGCGCAATTCCAGGTTCCCATCGTGCCTCAGGGCGGCAACACCGGCCTGGTGTTGGGCAGCGTGCCCGACCAGAGCGGTCAGGCCATCGTGCTGTCGCTCAAGCGCCTGAACCGCATCCGCGCGGTCGATGCCGTCAACCACACCATCACCGTCGAAGCCGGCTGCATCCTGCAGCACATCCAGGAAGCCGCCGCCGCCGAGCAAAGCCTGTTTCCGCTGTCGCTGGCGGCCGAAGGCAGCTGCACCATCGGCGGCAACCTGTCGACCAACGCCGGCGGCACCGCGGTGCTCCGCTACGGCAACACGCGCGAACTCTGCCTCGGGCTGGAAGTCGTGACCGCCCAGGGCGACATCCTGCACGGGCTACGCGGCCTGCGCAAAGACAATACCGGCTACGATTTGCGCGACCTGTTCATCGGCGCTGAAGGTACGCTGGGCATCATTACCGCCGCCGTGCTGAAGCTATTCCCGCAACCCAAAGCCCAGCTCACCGCGCTGGCGGCAGTGCAGACGCCGGCCGCCGCGCTGCGCCTGCTGAGCATGGCGCAAGGCCGCTGCGGCGCCACCCTGACCGGCTTCGAACTGATGTCCGACCTGTGCCTGCAGCTGGTCGCCAAGCACTTCCCGCAACTGCAGTTCCCTTTCAGCCAGCGCCATCCCCACTATGTGCTGCTGGAACTGTCCGACAGCGAATCCGCGGACCATGCCAGCGTTTTGCTGGAAGCCGTCATCGGCGATGCGCTGGAACAGGACATCTGCCAGGATGCGGTGCTGGCCAGCTCAAGCGCCCAGTCGCGCGCCCTGTGGCAGCTGCGCGAAAGCATCTCCTCGGCGCAAGCCATGGAAGGCAAGAACATCAAGCACGACATCTCGCTGCCGATTTCCCGCATCGCCGAATTCATCACCGTCACCGACGCCTTGCTGCAACAGCATTTTCCCGGTTGCCGCAATGTCACCTTCGGCCACCTGGGCGACGGCAACCTGCACTACAACGTCTCGCCGCCGGCCGGCTCCTCTGCCGAACAGTTCATAGAACGGCAGGCCGACATCAACCGCGTCGTGCACGACAGCGTCGACCGCATGCAGGGCTCGATCTCGGCCGAGCACGGGCTGGGCACCCTCAAGCGCGAGGAAATCCTGCGCTATAAATCCCCGGTGGAAATTGCGCTGATGAAAACCATCAAACAGGCGCTGGATCCCCTGAACCTGATGAATCCAGGCAAAGTCGTCTAACGCCGGAAGCGGATTCCCGGCCAATGTTGCCGCCTTACAATCTGTTACACCGGCCTTGTATGCGCATGCCGCTGGCGGCGCGTTAATCGGGGGTGTAAGCCGAAAAACTGCATAAGGTGGAACATGCCGACCCTTCCTCGTTACCTGTCGACCGCATTGCTGCTGGGTTCGCTGGCCGCGCTCGATGCCAATGCCCAGACCGCCCAGCCGCCCCTGAACGATTCGGAAAAAGCGCTGCATGTGCTGAACCGGCTGGCCTACGGTCCGCGCCCAGGCGACGTCGACGCCGTCAGGCGCCTCGGCGTCAAGCGCTACATCGAGCAGCAGCTCAATCCCGACAGCCTGCCGCTGCCGCCCGAGCTGGCAGGTAAGCTGTCCTCCTTGACGACTTATCAACTAAGCGCAACCCAGCTCTACCAGCAGTACGGCCCGCCCTCCTTCCCTCCCAATACCGCCACTCCCGAAGAAAAGAACATGGCGCGCCAGCGCGCCAACAAGGACATCACGCCGCAGACCCATTTTTCCCGGCTGTGGCTGGCCACCGAAAGCCCGCGCCAGCTGCAGGAAGTGATGACCGAATTCTGGTTCAACCATTTCAACGTCTTCGAGGGCAAGGAATGGGTGCGCTACTGGAACGGCGAATATGAAAAAGACGTGCTGCGGCCCAACGCGCTCGGCAATTTCCGCCAGCTGCTGGGCGCGGTGGCCCATCATCCGGCAATGCTGTATTACCTCGACAACTGGCTTAGCAGCGGCGCCGGCACGCCGGAGGCCAAAGGCCGCTTCAAGGGACTCAACGAAAATTACGGCCGCGAGCTGCTGGAGCTGCACACCATGGGCGTCGACAGCGGCTACACCCAGGCCGACGTGATTTCCCTGGCGCGCATCCTCAGCGGCTGGACCATCGATGAAAAAGGCATGAAGGATGGCCAGCCGGCTTTCAGCTTCAACCCGCGCCGCCACGATGCCGGCGACAAGGTTTTCCTCGGCCAGGCCATCAAGGGCAGCGGCTACCAGGAAGGCGAACAGGCGCTCGATATCCTGGCGCGCCATCCGGCCACCGCCCACTTCGTGGCCGCCAAGCTGGTCCAGTATTTCGTTTCCGACAAACCTGAACCGGCACTGACGGAAAAGCTGGCGCGCCGCTTCCTGAGCAGCAACGGCGACATCAAGGCGGTGCTCCACACCTTGTTCGAGAGCCCCGAATTCTGGGACCGCGGCAATTACCAGGCCCAGTTCAAGACACCCTATCAATACGTGGTGTCGTCGTTGCGCGCAACCGCGACGCCGGTGCTCAATGTCAGGCCGATCGACGGCGTGCTTAACCAGCTGGGCCAGCCGCTGTATGGCTGGCTGACGCCGGAGGGCTACAAGTTTTCGGAAGAAGCCTGGCTCAACCCTGACGCCCTGCTCCGCCGCATCAATTTCGTCAACGGCCTCAGCAACGGCAAATCGCCGATCGCCCGCAGCGATCCGCCGCCGCTTGTGCCAGGATCAGCGCCCGGATCGCCGCCGGTAGCCGCAGCACCGAATACCGCCGTCCCCATTGATCCGCAACAACTGCTGCAAACCCTGGCGCCGGCGCTGACGCCGCACAGCCTCGGCACGATCGGCGCCGCGCCTGCCAACCTGCAGGTCGGCCTGATACTCGGCAGTCCTGATTTCATGAAAAGATAATCCACGGGAGCCATGTCATGAAGCGTCGTGATTTCATCCGCCAGCTGGGCCTGACCGCCGGCGGCGCCATCCTGATCCCGGTCGGCCTGTCCGGCTGCGTGGTGGCGCCCGCCAGCAAGCCGCAGGCCAAGGCAAAACCTGTCCCGGCCGCCCCTGTCGCCATGGTCGACAGCCCGCTGTCGTACGGCAATCCCTTGCAGCGTCCGCATGCCGCAGGCGACGGCACGCCGCGCATGATCGTGGTATTCCTGCGCGGCGCGGTGGACGGCTTGAATGTCGTGGTGCCGCATGGCGACCACAATTACTACAAGGCGCGGCCAGGCATAGCGGTATCGCGCCCCGGCACCCAGAACGGCGCGATCGACCTGACCGGCTACTTCGGCCTGCATCCGGCGCTGCAAGCGCTGCAGCCGTACTGGGACGACGGCCGGCTGGCCTTCGTGCACGCCTCAGGCTCGCCGGACATGTCGCGTTCGCACTTCGAAGCGCAGGATTACATGGAGACCGGCACGCCGGGCCAGCACAACACCCGCGACGGCTGGATGAACCGCATGCTGGCGCTTATGCCTGGCTTCATGCCCGCATCGCCGTCGCCGATGCAAGCCCTGACCTTGGGCGAATCGGTGCCGCGCATCCTGACCGGACGGGCGGTAGTCGCCAACATGCCGACCGGGCGCGACGCAACCAGGCCGACCCTGATCGACCGCGCCGATGTCAGCCAGGCTTACGCCGAGCTTTATGCGCAAGACGCCGTGCTTGGCAAAAGCTACCGCGACGGCATTTCGGCGCGCAAGGAACTGATGGCCGACGCCAGCAGCTCCGAACAAAAGATGGCGAACAACGGCGCGCCGCTGCCGAACGGCCTGTCGATCGACACCGCCCGCCTGGGACGGCTGATGCGCAGCAATCCCGACATCCGGCTCGGTTTCGTCGCCGTCGGCGGCTGGGACACCCATACCAACCAGGGTAACGGCAACGGCCAGCTGGCCAACCGCCTGCGGCCGCTGGCCGACGGCTTGACCACGCTGGCGCGCGAGCTGGGACCGGCGTTCAACGATACGGTGATTGTGGTGATGTCGGAATTCGGCCGCACCTTCCGCGAAAACGGCAACGGCGGCACCGACCACGGCCACGGCAACGTCATGTGGCTGATGGGCGGCAACGTCCGCGGCCGCACCATCCACGGTTCATGGCCGGGCATCGACGACAAGTCGCTCAACGAAGGGCGCGACCTGGCCATCACCACCGATTTCCGCTCGGTGCTGGCGACGCTGGCGGAAAAACACATGCGGATCGGCGATCCGGCCATGCAGAAGCTGTTTCCGCAATATGGCGCCGGCCACCCGGGCGCCCTGAATCTGCTGGTATAACCGGACCAGGCTCAGGTATCGCAGATACTGCAGCTATGCCCTTTGCAATTGTGCAGCACGCTGCTCCTGCCGGCGCGCGCTTGCGTGCCCGGCCCGGCGGCGCCGCGGCCGGCCAGCTGTTCGGCGCCATTGCGCGCCCGCCAGCGTTCCGCCACGCGCAGCTTGACGTGGCCGCCGGTAAATAAAGGAACGGCAAGGGTCGCCTCGGCGCAGTAGGGACAGGCAAGCGGCTTTTCCAGTGCTTGCAGCGGCAACAGCTTTTCGAAAATGCCATCGCAATGGCTGCAGCGGATGTCGTACAGCGGCATCATTTATCCTTTGGTTGAATTGGACGGGGAACAGGCAGGGCCAAGCCCTGCCGCCGCCGGAACTAAGGTTTCCTGCCCCAGTACGCGTTATCGTTCAGCATCCCCTTGGGCGTGATGTCCTGGTCGAAAATCGAGGTCGGCAAGGACACCGTGCACGCGCAGTTCGGAATATCGACAATGCCGCCGATGCGCCCTTCCACCGGCGCCGCGGTCAGCAGCATGTAGGCCTGGCTGCCGGTATACCCGAAATGGGTCAGGTAATCGATGGCTTTCAGGCAGGCCTGGCGATAGGCCACGGTAGCGTCCAGGTAATAGTTGACGCCGTTCTCGACGCTGATGCCTTCAAAGGTCAGCCACTGCTCGTAATGCGGCTTGACGATGCTGGGCATGAAGATCGGCGAACTGATGTTGTATTTCGCCATGCCGCCCTTGATCAGGTCGAAACCGACGTGGCTGACGCCGTCCATTTCGATGGCGCCGCAAAAGCCGATTTCGCCGTCGCCCTGGGAAAAATGCAGGTCGCCCATGGAGAAACCGGCGCCCTTCACATACACCGGGAAAAAAATCCGGGTGCCGGCAGACAAATCCTTGATATCAGTGTTGCCGCCGTGTTCGCGCGGCGGCACGGTGCGCGCCGCTTCCTTCGCCATGCTGTCGAACTTGGCGCCGCTCAGGCCGCGCAGCACTGCCGTGCTCGGGTCGGGCGGCTTGGCCAGCCCTTTGGCCGCCAGCGGCGCCTCGCGCCGGTTCCATTCCGCCAGCAAATCGTGCGACGGCAGGCAGCCCATCAGGCCCGGATGGGTCAGGCCGGCGATGCGCACGCCGGGAATATGGCGCGAGGTAGCGTACAAGCCTTTCAAGTCCCAGATCGCCTTGTCGGCGTCGGGAAACGTATCGGCCAGGAAACCGCCGCCGTTCTCCTTCGAAAACACGCCGGAAAAACCGACCGGCGTCACCGGCTTGATATCAAGCAGGTCGATCACCAGCAGGTCGCCCGGCTCCGCGCCTTCCACATGGAACGGCCCGGTCAGCGGATGGGCGCGGGTCAGGTCGACGTTCCTGACATCGGAAACGTCATCGTTGTCCTGGATCTGCGCATCCAGGAAATCCAGCGATTCGATCAGGATCGCCTCGCCCGGCTTGACCGACGACAGGAACGGCAGGTCCGGATGCCAGCGGTTATGTCCCAGCTCGGCTTGCTGCGCCAGCGGCACGCCGGGCTTGATCTTGAAATGTTGCATGCGACTCTCCTCTTGGGTGGCTCAATCAGGGTGGTTCATTCAGAAGGAATACCGGGCATCGGACATTCCGGGGCGCCGGCCGTGCTGCGCGTCAGCGCCTCGACCTGGCGCCGCGCCTGCTGCGGATCGTTGACCCAGGTCTTGTAAAAATCGAAGGGGCAGTCGGCGACGCCGGCGGCACTCTCGCCGGAATTGATCTTGCCGGTATACCCGCGGTGCAGCAGCTTGTAGAGATGGTTCTGCGATTGCCAGTTGCGGCGCGCGTCGCGGATCATGCCAAGCGACAGCTCGGCATACTGGATACCCATTTCCTCGGTTCCGCATTCGCCCAGGGTGCGGCCGTCGAAGCCGACGATGGCCGAGTGGCCGAAATAGGAATACACGCCGTCGAAGCCGCTGGCGTTGGCCACCGCCACGTAGACATTGTTCATCCACGCCATCGCCTTCGATACCAGCACCTGCTGCTCCTTGGCCGGGTACATGTAACCCTGGCAGCGCACGATCAGCTCGGCGCCTTTCATCGCGCAGTCGCGCCAGATTTCCGGGTAGTTGCCGTCGTCGCAGATGATCAGGCTGATCTTCAAGCCTTTCGGGCCGTCCGAGACATAGGTGGCGTCGCCCGGATACCAGCCTTCGATCGGCGTCCACGGCATGATCTTGCGGTATTTCTGGACGATCTCGCCTTGGTTGTCCATCAGGATCAGCGTGTTGTAAGGCACCTTGTGCGGATGCTCTTCATGCCGCTCGCCGGTCAACGAGAACACGCCCCAGACATTGGCCTGGCGGCAGGCCTCGGCGAAAACCGCGGTTTCGTCGCCGGGGATGGCGGCGGCGGTATCGAACATCTCTTCGCGGTCGTACATGATGCCGTGGGTCGAATACTCCGGGAAAACCACCAGGTCCAGTCCCGGCAAGCCCTGCTTCATCCCCACCACCATCGCCGCGATGTTGCGGACGTTGGCCATCACTTCCGCCTTGTTGTGCAGGCGCGGCATCTTGTAGTTGACTACCGCAACCCCGACTGCATCCTTGCTGCTGGAAATATCTCCGTGCCTCATGTATCGCTCCTGTGGTCTGGCTGAATCGAATAAGCTGCCCGCTATACGGACAGGTAACGGCTGATGGTCGCGGCGTCGACCTTGTCGCTGGTGTCCTCGTAGACGAAGCGGCCCTTGTCGATCACCAGAAAACGGTCGGCGATTTCCAGCGTAAAGCTGAGGACCTGTTCCGAGACGATGATGGTCAGCTGCCGGATCTTGCGGATCTCCTTCAGGCTGCGCGCGATGTCCTTGATGATCGACGGCTGGATGCCTTCGGTCGGCTCGTCCAGCAGCAGCACCTTGGGGTTGGTGGCCAGCGCGCGCGCAATCGCCAGTTGCTGCTGCTGGCCGCCGGACAAGTTGCCGCCCTTGCGGCCGCGCATTTCGTGCAGCACCGGAAACAAGGCGTACAGCTCGTCCGGCACCTTGCCGAGCGCACTGGCCGGCAAGCCGGTCTGGATGTTTTCCAGCACCGTCATGCCAGGAAAAATCATCCTCCCCTGCGGCACGTAAGCAACGCCGCTGGCGACCCGCTGGTAACTTTCAAGATGGCCCAGTTCCTGGCCGTCGATCTGGATGCTGCCCTCGCGCAGCGGCAGTATCCCCATCAAGGTCTTGAACAAGGTGGTTTTGCCCATGCCGTTGCGGCCCATGACGGCGACGATTTCCTGTTTGCCGACGGCCAGGCTGACATCGTGGATGACCTGGCTCTGGCCATAGCCCGAGGCAAGATGCGAAACATTGAACATAAGCGCTCCGAATGGATTAATGACCCAGGTAGACTTCGATCACCTTGGGATTGGCTTGCACCGATTCCATGCTGCCTTCGGCCAGTATCTTTCCCTGGTGCAGCACAGTGACTTTGTGGGCGATGCTTTTGACAAACTCCATGTCATGCTCGATCACCAGCACCGAACGGCCCTTGCTGATGCGTCCCAGCAGCTCGGCGGTTTTCTCGCGTTCGGAAACGCTCATGCCGGCCACCGGCTCGTCCAGCATCAGCAGCTCCGGCTCCTGCATCAGCAGCATGCCGATCTCCAGCCACTGCTTCTGGCCGTGCGACAGCAGGTCGGCCTGCTGGTACAGCTGCGCATCGAGGAAAATTTCCCTGGCCACCGCTTCGACCCGCTCCACCACTTCCGCCGTGCGCTTGAACACCAGCGCGCCGAATACCTTGCGGCCGCGCGGAAACGACATTTCCAGGTTCTCGAACACGCTCAGGTTTTCGTAGATGGACGGCGTCTGGAACTTGCGGCCGACCCCGGCCTGGACAATTTCGTGCTCACGCATCTTGGTCAGCTCGCGGTTCTTGAACTGGATGCTGCCGGCGGTGGCCTGGGTCTTGCCGCAGATCAGGTCCAGCACCGTGGTCTTGCCGGCGCCGTTGGGGCCGATCACCACCCGCACTTCATTGCGTTCGACGTAGAAATTCAAGCCGTCCACCGCCTTGAAGCCGTCGAAGGATACCGTCAGGTCTTCGATCGCCAGCACTGGCCGGTCGCTTGACTCAAAACCGATAGGATTGCCGCTCATTTCGATGCCTCCAGGCTGCCGTGCGGCAGTTCGATATCCGTTTCAGCCGCCACCACTGCCACTGCCGCAGGCGGTTTGGCGCCGGCCGGCGGCGCGGCATTGCGCACCGGGCCGCGTTTCCTTCCGGCCAGTTTCGACAGCAACAGCTTGCCGTGGCTCTGGTACAGGCCGGCCAGGCCGTTCGGGAAATACATGACCACCGCGATGAACAGGCCGCCCATCAGGAACAGCCAGAGTTCAGGGAACGATTCGGAAAAATAGGTCTTGCCGAAATTCACCAGCAAGGTGCCGTACACCGCGCCGAGCAAGGACATGCGGCCGCCGACCGCGGCATAGATCACCATTTCGATGGAGGGCACGATGCCGACGAACGACGGCGACATGAAGCCGACCTGCAAGGTGAACATGGCGCCGCCGATCGCGGAAAACATGGCGGCGACGCAGAACACGAAGACCTTGAAGCTGGCGACGTCGTAACCGGAGAAACGCACCCGCTCCTCCTTGTCGCGCATCGCCACCAGCAAGCGTCCCAGTTTCGAACCGAGGATGAAACGCCCGGCCAGGATGCAGCCGATCAGCAGGCCGGCATTGACGAAATACAGGACCAGCTTGGCCGAATCGGTGCGAATGTCCCAGCCCATCAGGGTTTTCAGGTCGGTGATGCCGTTGACGCCGCCGGTCAGTCCCTGCTGGCCGATGATCAGAATCGACAGGATGGCGGCAATCGCCTGGGTGACGATGGAAAAATATACGTCGCCGACGCGGCGCTTGAACATCGCCGCGCCGATCACCAGCGCCAGCACGGTCGGCACCAGCAGCACCGCCAGCAGGGTAAATCCGAAAGAATGGAACGGCTGCCACAGCAGCGGCAACTCGGTGATCTGGTTCCAGTCCATGAAATCGGGAATGCCGGGGGTCGACTGGATCTTGGTGCTGACCGGATCGGATGCCTCCAGCTTGAGGAACATCGCCATGCAATAACCTCCCAGGCCGAAGAACACGCCTTGCCCGAGGCTGAGGATGCCGCCGTAACCCCAGCACAGCACCAGGCCGACGGCGACAAAGGCGTACGCCAGGTATTTGCCGACCAGGTTCAGGCGGAAGATATCGAAAGCCAGCGGAAACACCACCAGCAGCAGTCCGGCCAGGATCAGCAGGCCGAGCAGGCCGGATTTTCCGCCCAGGATTTTTTCGTATGCAGCATTCATGAAGCGCCTTTCGATTGCAGCGGTTATTTACGGATCTTTGCGGCAAACAAGCCTTGCGGCCGCATCAGCAAAATCAGGATCACCGCCGACAGCGTCAGCACCTTGGCCATCGATCCGGTCAGGAAAAATTCCGCCGTGGACTGGGTCTGGGCGATGGAGAACGCTGAGGCGATGGTGCCCAGCAGGCTTTGCGCGCCGCCGAACACCACCACCAGGAAGGTATCGACGATATACAGCGAGCCGCTGGTCGGTCCGGTGGAACCGATGGTGGTGAACGCCGCGCCGGCGATGCCGGCAACCCCGCAGCCGAGCGCAAAGGTGCTGCGGTCGACCTTGCGGGTATTGATGCCGACCGCGCCGCTCATCAGGCGGTTCTGCATGGTGGCGCGCACCTGCAAGCCCCAGCGCGAGCGGAACAGCAACAGGAAAATGACGCCGGTCAGCACCGCCGTCAGCCCCATCATGAACAGGCCGTTGATGGGAATGTCGATGCTGTCGGTAGGCTTGAACGACCCCATCAGCCAGTCCGGCAAGGTGGCGCTGACTTCCTTGGCGCCGAAGATCGAGCGGAAAGTCTGCTGCATGGCCAGGCTCAGGCCCCAGGTGGCCAGCAAGGTATCCAGCGGCCGCTTGTACAGGCGGCTGATCATCAGCCACTCGGTGATATAGCCGACGATGTAGGCGGTCACGAAAGACAGCGCGATCGCGGCAAAGAAATAATAAGGCTGCAGGCTGGGCGCATACAGCGTGGTCAGCTTGGACAGCAGGTAAGTAATGTAGGCGCCGATGGTGAGGAACTCGCCATGCGCCATGTTGATCACGCCCATCTGGCCGAAGATGATGGCCAGGCCCAGCGCCATCAGCAGCAGGACGCAGAAGACCGACAGGCCGTTGAAGCCCTGCATGGCGAAAATGGCGCCGAATTCGGAGAGTGAGACCACGGTGGCTCCTTGCAATGTTGCAGCTGGTTTGCTGGGCTGAACGGTCCGGCAGGCGAGCTGCCGGACCGTGGCTGGAAAAACTTACTGGTAACCCTTGGGGAAAGGATTCGGTTCGATCAGGTCGGATTCATAGATCACCTTGAACTGGCCGTCTTTCTGCGCTTCGCCGATGCGGGTCTTGCTCCACAAGTGATGATTGGCGTGGACCTTGACGTAACCTTCCGGCGCACTCTTCAATTCAAACCCGGGCGATGCTGCAACCACTTTGTCGACATCGAAACTGCCGGCCTTCTCGACTGCGGCCTTCCACAGCCATGGCCCCAGGTAAGCTGCCTGGGTAACGTCGCCGATGACTGCATTGGGGCCGAACTTGGCCTTGAATTCGGCCACGAATTTCTTGTTGTTCGGATTGTCCAGGCTCTGGAAATATTTCATCGACGAATAGAAACCTTCAACGTTCTCGCCGCCGATGCCCAGCATTTCATCTTCCGTGACAGAAATCGTCAGCAGGTTCTGGGTCTTGGCAGTGACGCCGGCGGCCTTGAGCTGCTTATAGAAAGCGACATTGCTGCCGCCCACCACGTCGGCGAAAATCACGTCCGGCTTTTTCAGCTTGATCTTGTTGATCAGGGAGCCGAACTGGGTATTGCCGAGCGGGTAATACTCCTCGCCGACCACCGAGCCTTTCAAGACATTCTCGATGTGTTTGCGGGCGATCTTGTTGGAGGTGCGCGGCCAGATGTAATCCGAACCGACCAGGAAAAAGGTCTTGGCTTTCTTTTCCTTGGCGACCCAGTTCAGTCCGGCCAGCACTTGCTGGGTGGCTTCCTGCCCAGTGTAGAAAACGTTCTTGGACTGCTCCAGGCCTTCATAGAAGGTCGGGTAATACAGCAAGCCGTTGTCTTTCTCGAACACCGGCAGCACCGCCTTGCGCGAAGCCGAAGTCCAGCAGCCGAACACCGCGGCGACGTGATCGCTCTCCAGCAGTTTCCTGGCTTTTTCGGCAAAGGTCGGCCAGTCGCTGGCGCCGTCTTCCTGGATGATCTTGATCTTGCGTCCGAGGATGCCGCCCATCGAATTGATCTGGTCGATCGCCAGCCGCTCGGCCTGGATCGAACCGGTTTCGCTGATCGCCATGGTGCCGGTGGCCGAGTGCAGCTGGCCGACGGTGACTTCGGTATCGGTGACGGCCAGCTTGGTGGTATTGATTTTCGCGGTGGCCGGCGACTGGGCGAAACCCATGGCCGGCAAAGCCAGCGCGGCGCTGGCGGCCAGGCCCAGCAGCACCTTGCGGCGCTGGAACGATGGCTTATCGGATACAGAACGATGCGACATGCAGTACTCCTTTCGGGGCAGTTATGTGACGAAGGAAAACGAGGGATAAGGTCAACGTCCAGGACCTCGCAGCCCGGTAAAACCGGCGTCTGGATCTGTGCGCTCCGGGAAGCAGATTAGGATTCGCGGTGCGGTGCAGCAATACGTCGTTTGACGTAAGCCCAGCGGCGCGCGGCCGAACGGCGGCACGCACGGCCTTGCAGCGCCGGCGCATCAGCTTGGTGCGCCGGCCGGAGCAGCGGCTATGCGCGGCGCGGCGCCGATGTCGGATCGGCAACCTGGCGCGCCCTGCTTTGGCACAAAGTTGCCTTTTGGAATTTTTCATATACGTCAAATGACGTATCCAACACGGCCTGAATTGGTTCGAAAATTGCTTAAGCTGAATTGCCTGCTGTTTTATCCTCCACGCCCAAGGTCGCCCGTCAAACGTGAAAATCACCGCCACCCAACGCATCGTCAAGGTCCGCCGCGACTACAACACCTGGGTCGGCAACGAGACGCTGGAAGACTACGCCCTGCGCTTCACGCCGCGCTCGTTCCGCAAATGGTCGGAATTCCGCCTGGCCAACACCGCGCTCGGCGCCATCTCGTTCCTGGCGCTGGAAGCCATCAGCGGCACGATCACGCTCAGCTACGGCTTCACCAATGCATTCTGGGCAATTGTCTGCGTCAGCATCCTGTTCTTCCTGACCGGCCTGCCGATCAGCTACTATGCCGCCAAATACGGCGTCGACATGGACCTGCTGACGCGCGGCGCCGGCTTCGGCTATATCGGCTCGACCATCACTTCGCTGATCTACGCCACCTTCACCTTCATCTTTTTTGCGGTGGAGGCGTCGATCATGGCGCAAGCGATCGAGCTTTATTTCGGCTTGCCGCTGGTGCTCGGCTATATCATCTGCGCCCTGGTGGTAATTCCGCTGGTGACCTACGGCATCACGCTGATCAACCGCCTGCAGATGTGGACCCAGCCGTTGTGGCTGTTGCTGCTGGTGCTGCCGTATGTCTGCGTGCTGCACAAGGAACCCGATGCGCTAGCCAACCTGATGACGTTCGCCGGCCGCGCCGAAAACGGCAACAGCTTCGACCTGGTGCTGTTCGGCTCGGCCGCCACGGTCGCCTTTTCATTGATTGCGCAGATCGGCGAGCAAGTCGATTTCCTGCGCTTCCTGCCTGAAAAAATCGCCGCCAACCGCTACCGCTGGTGGAGCGCGCTGCTGCTGGCGGGGCCGGGCTGGATCTTGCTGGGCGCGGCAAAAATGCTGGGCGGCGCGCTGCTGGCGTTCCTGGCGATCCAGCACGAGGTGCCGATCGGCAAGGCGGTCGAGCCGACCCAGATGTACCTGATCGCCTACCGTTATGTGTTTTCCGATCCGGCCTGGGTGCTGGCGGCAGTCACCTTGCTGGTGGTGGTGTCGCAGATCAAGATCAACGTCACCAACGCCTATGCCGGTTCGCTGGCCTGGTCGAATTTCTTCGCGCGCCTGACCCACAGCCATCCGGGCCGCGTGGTATGGCTGGTGTTCAATGTGCTGATCGCCTTGCTGCTGATGGAGATCGGCGTCTTCAACGCGCTCGAACATGTGCTGGCCCTGTACGCGCTGGTGGCAATCTCCTGGATCGGCGCGGTGGTGTCGGACCTGGTCATCAACAAGCCGCTGGGCCTGAGCCCGCCGCATATCGAATTCAAGCGCGCCCACCTGTACGACATCAATCCGGTCGGCGTCGGCGCCATGCTGATCGCCTCGGCGCTGTCGGCGCTCGCCTTGTCCGGCATGTTCGGCAGCGTGGCGCGCGCGCTGGCGCCCTTCATCGCCCTCGGCAGCGCGCTGCTGACCGCACCGGCGATCGCCTATGCGACCAAGGGCAAATACTATATCGCCCGCCACGACCAGTTGGCCGACAACCACCGCGGCCAGCTGGAATGCGTCATCTGCGGCAACCATTTCGAGACGCCCGACATGGCGCATTGCCCGGCTTACCAAGGCGCCATCTGTTCCTTGTGCTGTTCGCTGGATGCCCGCTGCAACGACCGCTGCAAGGAATCCTCGCGCATGCCGGACCAGATCTTCAATACCCTGCGCGGTTTCCTGCCGGAGCGTTTCACGCTCAAGCTCAACACCCGCATCGGCCACTACCTGATCGTGTTCGGCCTGGTCTCGGGCGGCCTGGCGGTGGTGCTGTGGCTGCTGTATTACCAGCAGCTGGCCGGCATGTCCGGCCTCTCCGGCAGCGGCCCCGATTCGATGGCGGGCATTTTCATCAAGCTGTTTGCGTCGCTGCTGGTGTTCATCGGCGTCGGCTCCTGGTGGCTGGTGCTGACCAGCGAGAGCCGCAGCGTCGCCCATGAAGAATCGGAGCGGCAGACCAACCTGCTGCTGCAGGAAATCGACGCCCATAACCAGACCGACGCCGCCTTGCAGCGCGCCAAGGAAGCGGCAGAGGCCGCCAACCTGGCCAAGAGCCGCTTCGTCACCGGCATGAGCCACGAATTGCGCACGCCGCTCAACAGCATCCTCGGCTACGCCCAGATCCTGCAGGTCGACCATGCCATCCCGCAAGGCCGCAGGGATGCCATCGGCGTCATCCGCCGCAGCGGCGAGCATCTGCTGAGCCTGATCGACGGTTTGCTGGATATCGCCAAGATCGAGGCCGGCAAGATGCGGCTGGCGGCGGACGAACTGCCGCTGCACGAATTCCTCGACCAGATCGTGCAGATGTTCGCGCCGCAGGCCGAGCAAAAGGGCCTGACGTTCCGCTTTGAAAAGCTGGGCCGGATTCCCGAAGTGGTCCAGGTCGACCAGAAACGGCTGCGCCAGATACTCATCAACCTGCTCGGCAATGCAGTCAAGTTTACCGACGCCGGCCATGTCACACTGCGGGTCCGGCATGCGCGCGAGATCACTTATTTCGAGGTCGAGGACAGCGGCATCGGCATCGCCGCGGAAGACATCGCCCGCGTGTTCCTGCCATTCGAACGCAGCAACGCCGCCAACCTGCGCGAAGACATCGGCACCGGGCTCGGCCTGGCCATCAGCAGCATGCTGACCCACATCATGGGCGGCGCGCTGTCGGTCAGCAGCAATATCGGCAAGGGCAGCACTTTCCAGCTGAAGATCTACCTGTCGGAGGTGCGCGCGCCGCGCCGCCGGATCAAGCTGGAAGACCAGATGTCGGGTTATCTCGGCCCCAGGAAACGGATACTGGTAGTCGACGACCAGGCCTCGCAGCGCGCCGTGCTGAGCGCCATGCTGGCGCCGTTGGGATTCGACATCAGCGAGGTGGCGAGCGGCGCCGCGTGCCTGGCGGAAATCGCCCGCGCCATGCCGGACCTGGTGCTGCTCGACATCGCCATGCCGGCCATGGACGGCGGCGCCGTGTGCCGCGCGATACGGGCCCAGGGCCATGCCAGCCTGCCGATCATCATCGTCTCCGCCAATGCCTTCGAGAGCACGCCGCAACAGATCGATCCGCTCAGCTATAACGATTTCGTGGTCAAGCCGGTGTCTTTCAACGACCTGCTGTCGAAAATCCGGCTGCACCTGAAAGTCGACTGGATTTCCGATCCGGCGCCGCAGGCCGCAAGCGACGGCGCAGCCTGCAGCACTGTCATGGTGATCCCGGCCCGGGAAAAGCTGCAGGCGCTGCTGGAGCTGGGCGCCATCGGCTATATCAAGGGCATCGGCGCCAAGCTCGATGAAATAGAACAGCAGGACCAGGTCTACCTGCCGTTTACCGGCGAGCTGCGCGAACTGGTGAAACGCTTTCGCCTGAACGACTACAACGCACGCCTGCAGGCACTGCTGCATCCCGCCGGCGAGCAGCCTGCACAACGCATCGACAGCGCATAGCGAATAACAAGGAATATCTTGGACGATCACCTCACCCTCTCTGCCGATCCGCCGCCAAGGCCGCTGGCCAGCCGCCCGGTGGTGCTGATCGTCGACGACATGCCGGACAACCTGGCGCTGCTGTCGGATGCGCTGGACGAAAGCGGCCATATCGTGCTGGTGGCGACCGACGGCGCCAGCGCCATCCAGCGGCTAGGCTACATCACGCCCGACCTGATCCTGCTGGATGCGGTCATGCCGGGGCTGGACGGTTTTGAAACCTGCCGCCGCATCAAGCTGCTGGCCAGCGCCGCCCATGTGCCGGTGGTGTTCATGACCGGCCTCACCGAAACCGAACATGTGGTGCGCGGCTTCCAGGTGGGCGGCATCGACTACGTCACCAAGCCGATCCAGCCGCTGGAAATCGTCGCCCGCGTCGCTGCCCATATCAAGACGGCGCGCATGATGTCGCAAGCCAGGGATGTGATCGACGCCGCCGCCCATGCGGTGATCGTGCTCGGCACCGATGGCGCGCCCCTGTGGCAAACCGGCAAGGCTTCGTTCTGGCTGGAAAAATATTTCCCGCGCAGCGAGCAGCGCAAGCTGCCGCCGCAGCTGCAGTTCTGGCTGAATGAAAACCTGGTGCTGCTGCGGCAGACGCAGCAGCCGCTGCAGCCGCTGGTGGTCAGCGGCGACGACGGCGAGCTGACCATCCATCTTTCCAAAAACGCCCAGAGCGCCGAACTGACCTTGCTGCTGGAGGAAAAATCCCTGTCGCTGCCGAATCCGGCCCAGCTCGAAGCCTACCGCCTGACGCCGCGCGAAACCGACGTCCTGGCATGGGTCTCGAAAGGCAAGACCAACCGCGATATCGCCGAGATCCTCGGCATGAGTCCGCGCACGGTCAACAAGCACCTGGAGCACATCTACATCAAGCTGGGAGTGGAGACACGCGCCGCCGCGGCGGCGCTGGCGATCAGCCGGTTATACGATCCCGGCCATACCTTGCAGTAAAGCTGGCTAGCGCACCAGCGCCTTGATCTCTGCCAGCTGGCGCCGTGAAATCGGCAGGCGGTGATCGATGTCGCGCAGGATCACTTGCCAGATTTCCTGCGGCTTGTCGCCATCGCCGTCGCTGTCCGCTGCCTGCATGACGCGTTCGACGCCGCTGATGGCGTTGCGCGCCACCAGCGCATTGCGGTGCACGCGCACAAAGTGGAGCGCCAGTTCTTCCTCGATCGAGACCAGCGAATCCTCAATCAAATATTCTTTGGTTTTGGTGCGCAACGTCACGTACTTCAATTCTGCCTTCAGGTACAGCACCTCTGCCATCGGCACCAGCGACATGCGGCCGCGCTCCTGCACCGCGAAATGCTGGCGCGGCAAGCCGGTCGCGCTCACCGGCCCGGTGGCCGAAGCCGCTTGCGCATGCTGCCGCACGCGGCTGGCGCGGGCGATGGCTTGCGCCAGCCGTGTGGCGCGCACCGGCTTGACCAGGTAGTCGAAAGCCTGGACGTCGAATGCGCTCAGCGCATAGTCGTCATAGGCAGTCACGAAAATGATCAAGGGCGGCTCGGCCGCGCCGGTGTTGTTCAACAGCTGCTCGGCCAGTTGCAGGCCGCTCATGCCCGGCATCTGCACGTCCAGCAAGACCAGGTCCGGCGCCGTGGCCCTGATGCCTTCCAGCGCCGCCTGCGCATGGCCGGCTTCGCCCACCAGGTAATGCGGGCATTCGGCCACGATGTCGGACAGCAGCGTGCTCAGCCTGGCGCGCGCCGGCGCTTCATCGTCAACGATATAGATACGAGGGATCATGAAATAAGATGTGGTAGGTTTTTATCTGCTTCCCTGCGGCTTGGCCAAGGCCGCCTTGACATAGGGAAAACTGGCGCGCACTTCAAACTGGCCGAGGCTGGTGGCCGTCGTCAATTGTCCTTCGACATCGTACAGCAGCGCCAGCCGTTCGCGGATATTCTCCAGCGCCATCTGGTTACCTTCCGGCAGCGCGGCCACGCCCTTGCCGCTGTACGGATTGTAAGGATTGGTGATGATGATTTCAATCCGTTCCAGCGTATGGCTCAGCTGGATCCGGATCAAGGCCGGCTCGGTGCTCGGCTCGACGCCGTAGTGGACCGCGTTTTCTATCAGGGGCTGCAGCAGCAAGGTCGGGATCTGCGCCCGGAAAATCACCTCGTCGCTGATGCCGGTCCGCTCCCATTGCACTTTCAGGCGTTCGCCCAGGCGGATTTTTTCTATCGACAGGTATTGCCGGCACAGGCGGATTTCCTTTTCCAGCGTGGTCATGGCGCGGCCGTCGCGCATCAGCACCCGGATCAGGTCGGCCAGGTCTTCCAGCGCAGCTTCGGCGCGGCGCGGCTCGTTGCGGATCAGCGACAGCACGGCGTTCAGGCTGTTGAACAGGAAATGCGGCCGGATCCGCGCCTGCAAGGCTTGCAGCCGGGCTTCCACCAGCACCGGGGAAAAAGCGCGGGCGCGCAGTTCGAAATAGTGCTGCAGGGCGCCGCCGAACAGCGCCGCCACCAATGCCGCAAGCGGCATGCCGCCGCTGGCGCTGAGATGGGAAAAGCCGCTGAAGAACCAATCGAAACCGGACAGCAGCCGGATCACTCCCACAGTCACCAGCACCGGCACCAGCACGCAGGCCAGACGCTGGGCCAACGAAGGCAAGCGGTGTGCGACCCGGTGCAAACCGCAAAATATGACCAATGACAGGAAACAGGCCGGTTCGATCAGCATCGCCGACTCGACAAAGCTGTTGAGCGCCGCCATCAGGCCGTCGCTGTGCAGCAGCAGCGCTGCCATCACCGCCAGGTTGACCGCAATCAGGGTGCGAAACACGACGCCGAGGTTGCAGCCGTCGGGAATCAGCACTGCATTCGGCTGTTGTGCCGGGGTGTTGTCTGCGATCTGGTCAGATGCCATGAAGGTGAAGTTAGTTAATTGAAGAGCAATTTAATGGCTGTTGCCGGACGGCCCGCAGATGCCGCCGGCGCCCGGCACGGCATGACCGGTACACATCGCGCTGCAAGCATAAAGCCGGTTTCCGGGGGCAGTGATTTATAATCGCATAATTCATTGCCATTCCCTACGCACGGTTCAATACTCGGTTCAATATACAATTATGACAGCACAACTCTCCAAAAAAGGCGAAGCCTGGTCGGCTCGTTTCTCCGAACCGGTCTCTGACCTGGTCAAACGCTACACCGCCTCGGTATTTTTCGACAAGCGCCTGGCGCAAGTCGATATCCAGGGTTCGCTGGCCCATGCCGAGATGCTGGCATATCAAAAAATCATCAGCGCCGACGACTACGCCGCGATCCAGAAGGGCATGACCCAGATCCAGGGCGAAATCGCCTCCGGCAAGTTCGAATGGCTGCTGGACCTGGAAGACGTCCACCTGAATATTGAAAAACGCCTGACCGAACTGGTCGGCGACGCCGGCAAGCGCCTGCACACCGGCCGTTCGCGCAACGACCAGGTAGCGACCGACATCCGCCTCTACCTGCGCGGGGCCATCGACGACATCAGCGGCCTGCTGCGCGACCTGCGCCTGGCCCTGCTGGACCTGGCGGAACAGCACGCCGACACCATCCTGCCTGGCTTCACCCACATGCAGGTTGCGCAGCCGATCACCTTCGGCCACCACGTGCTGGCTTACATCGAAATGTTCGGGCGCGACGCCGAGCGCATGCTGGATTGCCGCAAGCGTGTCAACCGCCTGCCGCTGGGCGCCGCCGCATTGGCCGGCACCACCTTCCCGATCGACCGCGAACGCGTGGCGAAAACGCTGGGTTTCGACGATGTCTGCCGCAATTCGCTGGATGCCGTCTCGGACCGCGACTTTGCCATCGAATTCTGCGCCGCCGCGGCGCTGGTGATGACCCACGTCTCGCGCATGTCGGAAGAACTGGTGATCTGGATGAGCCCGCGCATCGGCTTCATCGACATCGCCGACCGTTTCTGCACCGGCTCCTCGATCATGCCGCAAAAGAAAAACCCCGACGTGCCGGAACTGGCGCGCGGCAAGACCGGCCGCGTCAACGGCCACCTGATCGCCCTGCTGACCCTGATGAAAGGCCAGCCGCTGGCTTACAACAAGGATAACCAGGAAGACAAGGAACCGCTGTTCGACACCGTCGACACGCTCACCGACACCCTGCGCATCTTCGCCGACATGGCGCGCGGCATCACGGTCAAGCCGGAAGCGATGCGCGCCGCCGCGCTGCAAGGCTACGCCACCGCCACCGACCTGGCCGACTACCTGGTCAAGAAAGGCCTGCCTTTCCGCGACGCCCACGAAGCCGTGGCGCATGCGGTGCGCAGCTGCGTCGACCGGGCGTGCGACCTGAGCGACCTGTCGCTGGAGCAGCTGCGGGCGTTCTCGCCTTTGATCGACGACGACATTTTCCAGGTGCTGACGCTGGAAGGTTCAGTCGCCGCCCGCGACCACATCGGCGGCACCGCGCCGCGCCAGGTGCGCCTGGCGATCCAGCATTTGCGCCAGCAGTTAGGCTGATGCAGCAGCCGGCATGGCGGGAAGCGCAATGCTTTCCCGTCATGCCGATTTGGCATGAATGCGGCCGGCACGAATTTCCAGCGCCGGGTATAATTGCCCAAAACCACGCAATATCTCTCCAAAACCGACCAAAAGTCGCTGCATCCCCGCGTAAAACACCCATTTTTTACCTGGCTCGCGAGTAGTAGGCGTAGTGTTTCGCAAACGCTGAAACCCCACGCTGCGTGCCAGGAATTTCTGACCGAAAATCCCTTATACTTTGTTCACCTTTGGCGGGCCTGCGTGCGCGCCAAAACAAAAAACGCTGGCCGACCTCTTGCCATGGAGCGACGCCGCCTAAAAAAACGGTCTCTTGGAGGACATCGAAATGCAATTCAAAACCATGTTGAAAACACTGCCGTTGCTGATGCTCGCCACCGGCCTGGCCAACGCCGCGCATGCCGCAGACGTCAAGCTCGGCCTGGCGGCGGCGCTGACCGGCCCGGCCGCCAAGTACGGCGTCGCCATCAAGAACGGCTTTTCGCTGGCTGCCGATGAAGTCAACGCCGCCGGCGGCGTCAACGGCAACAAGCTGCTGCTGGTGATCGAAGACGAGCAAGGCAAAAAAGAAGAAGCGATCAACGTCTTCAAGAAACTGATCTTCAAGGACAAGGCGCTGCTGGTGTTCGGCCCTACCCTGTCCAACTCGGCGTTCGCCGCCGACCCGATCGCCAACGCCGCCAAGGTAGTCGCCTTCGGCACCAGCAACACCGCCGACGGCATCACCGCCATGGGCCCGTTCACCTTCCGCAACTCCGTGATGGAAGCCGACGTGTTGCCGGTTACCACACGCGCCGCAGTCAAGCATTTCGGCATCAAGAAGGTCGCCATCATCTACGGCAACGACGATGCTTTCACCAAGAGCGGCTATGACGTCTTCAAGGGTACATTGGCCGACCAGAAGATCCCGGTCACCACTACCGAGGCGTATGCCAAGGGCGACGTCGACTTCAAGGCGCAGCTGACCAAGATCAAGGCCTCCAATCCGGACGCCATCGTCTGCTCCTGCCTGACCGAAGAAGCCGCCAACATCATCCTGCAAACCCGCGCGCTCGGCATGAAGCAGCCGTTCATCGGCGGCAACGGCCTGAATTCGCCGAAGCTGTTTGATATCGCCAAGGGCGCCGGCGACGACACCATCATGGGCAGCCCATGGTCGTCGGAAAACCTGACGCCGGCCAACAAGGCTTTCATCGCCGCCTACAAGGCCAAGTTCGGCAGCGATCCCGACCAGTTCGCCGCGCAAGCCTACGACGCCCTGCACATCGTCGCCGCCGCCCTGAAGAAAATCAAGCTCAGCGGCGCGCTCGACAAGGACCGCATCGCCCTGCAGCAGGCCCTGCCGGCAGTCACCATCGACGGCGCCACCGGCAAGTTCGCCTTCCGCAAGGCGCCGCCGGTAACCGGCAAGGAAGTCGGCTACGACGCGCAGCAAGAAGCGATCGTCAACATCGCCAAGGGCGGCAAGTTCACCTTGCTGAAATAAGCCAAACCCGCCGTCACAACGCGACCGCCATCCGTCGCATATTAATTAGGGTCAGAGTCGAATATTCCCATACGAAAATATTCGACTCTGACCCTAATTGAATTTAAGAAAATCTTCCATGCTTGAACAACAACTCATCAACGCCCTTTCGCTGGGCAGCGTGTATGCGCTGTTTGCGCTGGGCTTCACGCTGGTTTTCGGCGTGCTGGGCGTGATCAATTTATCTCACGGCGCCATTTTCATGCTGGGCAGTTATGCTGCGCTGCTGCTGGTGGAGCACCTGGCGCTGCCGCTGTGGCTGGCGATGCTGGCGGCGATGCTGGCGTCCGGGCTGATCGGGCTGCTGGTCGACTACCTGGTGCTGAAGCCGCTGCGGGCGCGCAACGCGCCGCACCTGGCGCCCATGATCGCTACCATCGGCGTCGCCACCATCCTTACCAGTTTGGCGCAAGGCTTGTTCGGCGCCGAGAACAAGCGCTTCCCGGTGGGCACCATTCCCGAGGACAGCTACAACTGGGGCCACCTGCATGTCACCGCGGTGCAGATCGGCATCGTCGTGATTTCCTTCATCCTGATGCTGGTGCTGCTGGCGGTCATGCGCCGCACCCAGCTGGGACGCGCCTTGCGCGCGATCGCCGAGTCGCCGAAAGCGGCTTACCTGCTCGGCATCAATGTCGAAGGCCTGTTCTACCTGACTTCGTTCGCCGCGGCCGCGCTGGGCGGCGCCGCCGGCGTGCTGGTGGGACTGTCGTTCAACGCTATCACGCCGTTCATGGGACAGCCGATGCTGCACAAGGGCATCGCCGTCATCATCCTGGGCGGCATGGGCGATATCCGCGGCGCCATGATTGCCGGGCTGTTCCTCGGCTTCGCCGAAGTACTGACGGTAGCTTATATTTCCAGCGATTTCCGCGACGCGGTCGGCTTCGGCCTGCTGTTCCTGATCCTGCTGGTGAAGCCTTCCGGCATGTTCGGCAAAGTGCTGGAAAGGAAGGCTTGAAATGACTGAATTGTTTACAAGCATAGGCTTCATGGATTGGTGGGACGGTTTCTGGTCGACCTACAACACCGTGATTTTCGGCCTCGGCGTCAACGCCATGCTGGCGCTGTCGATCTATGTCACCCTGTCCTGCGGCCTGCTGTCGCTGGCCAACGCCGCGTTCATGGGGATCGGCGCCTACGCCGCCTCGCTGGTCAGCATGCAGACCGGCTTGCCGTTCCCGGCGGCGCTGGCGATCGGCGGCGCGCTGCCGGCGCTGGTGGCGCTGGTGATCGGCATCCCGACCTTGCGCCTGTCAGGCGTGTACCTGGCGATGGCGACCCTGGGCTTCGGCGAGGTGGTGCGGGTGATCGTGCTCAACATGGACATCACCGGCGGCCCGCTCGGCCTGAACGGCATCCCGCTGAAGACCGAATGGTGGCACATCGTCCTGCTGCTGGCCGCCACGCTGTACATCCTGGCGCGCATCCGCCGCTCGAAAATCGGCCGCGCCTTCGAAGCCATCAAGGAAGATGAAGTGGCGGCGCGCCTGATGGGCGTCAACGTCGCCGGCTACAAGCTGCTGGCGTTTGTCATCGGCGCCGCCATCGCCGGCGTGGCCGGCGGCCTCAACGCCCACTACACGTTCACCATCGGCCCCGGCAACTATGCCTTCGAAAACGCCGTCGAAATCCTGACCATGGCGGTGTTCGGCGGCACCAGCACCCTGGTCGGCCCGACCATCGGCGGCATGGTGCTGACGCTGCTGCCGGAAGCGCTGCGCGACTTCAACAGCTACCGCGCGGTAGTCAACGGCCTGATCCTGGTGCTGGTGATCCTGTACCTGCCGAAAGGCATCTGGGACCCGCGCCGGATCCGCGCCTTTTTCCAGCGTAAAGCTCCAGCTGGAGGAAACAACTGATGCTGCAACTCAAGAATATCAGCAAGAACTTCGGCGGCCTGCAGGTACTGCAGGACGTCAACTTCAACGTCCCGCAGGGCGGCATCTTCGGCCTAATCGGGCCTAACGGCGCCGGCAAGACCACCGTCTTCAACCTGATCACCGGCCTGCTGCGCGCATCCGGCGGCGCCATCGAATTCGACGGCGCCGACATCGGCAAGGTCGCGCCGCACAAGATCACCGAACGCGGCATCGCCCGCACGTTCCAGAACATCCGCGTGTTCAAGGAAATGACCTTGCTGGAAAACGTCGTGGTCGGCATGCACGATCACATGCACTATGGTTTCGGCGGCCTGCTGTTCAACCTCGGCAGCTTCAGGAAGATCGAAGCCCAGGCGCGCGAGCGGGCGCTGGAACTGCTGTCCTGGGTGCGCCTGGACCACAAGGCCGGAATGCTGGCTGACAGCCTGTCCTACGGCGAGCAGCGCAAGCTGGAATTCGCCCGGGCGCTGGCGACCAAACCGAAGCTGCTGCTGCTGGACGAGCCGGTAGCCGGCATGAATCCCGCCGAAAAAACCGAGCTGATGACGGAAATCCTGAACATCAAGCAGCGCGGCTTCAGCATTTTCATGATCGAACACGACATGCGTTTCGTGATGGGCCTGTGCGACCGCATCGCGGTGCTCAACTTCGGCCGCATCATCGCCGAGGGCAGCCCCGACCAGATCAAAAACAACCCGGAAGTGATCGAAGCCTACCTGGGCAAGGAAGACGCGGAATGACAAGTAACGCTACACCGATCCTGCAAGTGCGGGACCTGGCGGTTTCATACGGCCATATCGAAGCGGTCAAAGGCATCGACCTGGCGCTTAACGAAGGCGAAATCACCGCGCTGGTGGGCGCCAACGGCGCCGGCAAAAGCACCGCCCTGCTTGCCATCTCCGGCCTGCTCAAGCCGGCCCGCGGACAGGTGCTATTCAATCAGCAAGACCGTCAGCAAGACCTGACCCGGCTGTCGCCGCACAAGATCGTCCAGAGCGGCGTGGTACAGGTGGCGGAAGGCCGCGCCACGCTGACCACCCTGAGCATCGCCGAGAACCTGGCGCTGGGCGCCTACACCCGCAAGGACAAGGCGCAGGTCGCGCAGGACCTGGACTGGGTGTATTCCCTGTTCCCGGTGCTGCAGCGGCGCAGGGACGGCCTGGCCGGCAACCTGTCCGGCGGCGAACAGCAGATGCTGGCGATCGCCCGCGCGCTGATGGCCAAGCCGCGCGTGCTGCTGCTGGACGAACCGTCGATGGGACTGGCGCCGCTGCTGGTGCAGGAAATTTTCCGCATCGTCCAGGAAATCAACCGCACCGGCCTGACCATCCTGCTGGTGGAGCAAAACGTCCGCCAGGCGCTGCGGATCGCCCAGCGCGGCTACGTGCTGGAGACCGGCAAGATCGTGCTGGCCGACAGCGGCAGCAACCTGCTGCACAATCCCAAGGTGCTGGAAGCGTACCTGGGCGGCTGACGCGCCGGGCATTAAACCCATTCAGCATCCGAATTCAAGGCCGATATGCCTATTGGCCTTATTCATTTCCGGCATACCTTCAAACCGGCGAAACGCGTATCTTCCCTGCAAACCCGGATAGTCCGACAACGCTATCGGCAGTCTTGCAGAAGGAATTACATCATGTTGGGCATCGCTCTACTGTTCATCGGCGCCGTGCTGGTCGTCAACGGCGTCGGCCTGACCGGCCGCATCGAGGCGCGTGAAAACGCCGTCTTCAATTTCCTGGTCGGCGCCCTGGCGCTATCCATCAGCTTTATTGGCATGGTGCGCAGCATCGACAATGCCGGCTATCTCAGCGTCGCGGCAGGCTTGCTGTTTGCCTTCACTTACCTGTACCTGGCGGTGGTGCAATGGAAAGGCATGAACGGCAAGGGACTGGGATGGTATTGCCTGTTCGTCGCCATCAACACCTTGCCGATGGCGTGGCTGGCGGTCGAGCAGGACATGCGTTCGACCATGATGTGGCTGACCTGGGGATTGCTCTGGTTCCTGTTCTTCCTGGCATTGGCGCTGCAGAAAACCATCCGTTCCCTGGGCCACATTACTGCATTCATCGGCATCGTTTCCTGCTGGATCCCGGGTTTCCTGATGCTGGCCGGCCGCTGGTAAAACTACTGCAGGCTGCCCCAGCGTTCCACCGCGGGCTCCGCCACCGCCCATTTCCATACATCGTCGCTGCGGCAGGCGCTGGCGGTATACCAGGCGCGTTTCAACTCGACGCCTGTGCCGCTGTCGACCGACAGCAGCACTTCCTTGCATAAGGCCAGCGGCGTATCGATCAGGCGCGTGACACGCACTTCTCCGTGTTCGTTGCCGTAGGCGATCTGGTGGACGATGGCCCACTTGCGCGCCTGGCCCACATCCAGCTGGCCGACGATAGCGGCGATTTCATCCTGTTCGGCTTTTTGCCAGTTGCGGAATACGTATTTGGTGGTGGCGTCGGTGGCGGCTTGCACGCCTATGCCGATGGCATAGCCGACTGCCGGATTGGAAGTGACAGCACCGCTGGCGACGCCGGCCGCGGCGCCGGCAAAACCGCCGATGCTGTTGCAGCCGCTCAATGCTACCGCGATCGCCAGCAAGCAGGCGCCACCGGCGGCGCCGCGCAAGAAACCGCCGCGCAGCATCACTGCAAAGCTCCCCAGCGCTCGGTTGCGGGTTCGGCCGACGCCCACTTCCAGGCTGGTCCCGCCTGGCAGATGGTCGCCACATAAAATTCGCTGGTCGGCTTGCTCGCCTTGTCCACCAGGCCGTCGACGGAAAACACGATTTCCTTGCAGCTCATGCCCTGGCTGGCGATGACGCGGCTGACGGTGACCCGGCCGCGCTCGTTGTCTTCGATCGGCAGCGAGTGCCTGATCTGCCAGTTGGCGACCGCTCCGACAGCCAGGCCGCCGGCAGCCTTGGCAATCGCATCCTGCTCTTCGCCATGCACCTGGCGCTGCTCGTATTGCACGCCGGCGCGCGCCGCAGCCTGCACGCCCAGGCCGATGCCGGTGGCGACCGCGGCGTTATTGGTCACCTTGCCCGCCAGCGCGGTGCCGGCAACCCCGGCCGCGGCCGAACTGCCCTCGGTCACCACCGAACTGCAAGCACTCAATCCCAGCACACTGCCCACCACCAGCAAACCACTTATCTGCTTTAACCGCATTACCGCATCCAATATATAAAGCGCCGGCCGCAGCCGCATCGGCAGAGGCCAGCCAGAGTTCCAGCAAACTCGCTATGAACATTTTAGAGGACGGGAGTTCGGTTCAGTTCGAATGAAAAGCTGGTAATTTGCAAACCATTGTTAAATCGCGGCGGAACGGAAAACCATCGCGGAAAACTACTGCATGCCGCCGCCATTCGCGCCGCCCATGCCGCCCATGCCTTTGCCGCCGTGCCCTCCTTTACCGGACAACTTGTCCTTGCCGACCACGGAACTGCGTTCGCAAGAAGCCTGGTCCACACGCTGCAGCCGGTCCGCCAGGAACAGCCGCACTGCCTGCCGCTGCTGGTCGTCGAGCGCATCGTTCATGGTCAGCCACAGGTCGCGCAGCTGGCGTCCGTCCTGGGCCGACAATCCGGATTCGGCGTCGATCGCCGCCGACAGCTGGCGCAAGTCGATAGCCGGATCCTTGAGGCCGTTCGCCATGTTTGCCTGCAGGTCGCGCTGCCGTTTTTCCCGCTCGCCCAGGATGCCGCGCGTCTTGGTTTCGATCTGGCGCCACAAGGTCTGCTGGTTCTGGTTCAGGTGCAGTTCGTCTTTCACGCCGTCCGCCGCCGACAGCACGTCTTCGCTACGGAAATCCATCACCGGCGCCGCCAGCACCGAGGCCGCCAGGCTTAGGCAGACTAGCGCCGAGCCCCACTTCAAGGCGGACCGCAACTGGTTAACATGCATGGCAATCTCCTGTAAATAAATTGGCTATTTAACCGGAGTTGCGCGCCCTGCGAGGCAGGTGAATCATTTGGTAACAGCTGGCCGGTTATTGATACACGCTGTTGCCGGGCGCAATTTAGCGCGCATTCCTCTATGCGTTGCTTTATTATTAGCAACTTATCGCCTGCGCCCCTTCACCGGAAGACCGACCTTCATGATAAAAATCTCTGGCCTTACCTTCGATTATCCCGGCCATCGCGCCTTGCACCAGGTCAGCCTGCAAGTCGAGGCCGGCAGCGTGACCGCGCTGGTCGGCTCCAACGGCGCCGGCAAAACCACCCTGATGCGTTGCATCGCCGGCCTGGAAACGCCCCTCGCCGGCTCGATCAGCGTGGCCGGCATGGATGTGCTGGAACGGCCGCGCGAAGTGCACCGGATCATGGGCTACCTGTCCGATTTCTACGGCCTGTACCAGTCGCTGACAGTGGCGCAGTGTTTTGAATATGCCGCCGCCGCCCAGGGCTTGCCGGCGCCGGCGATCCCGCAGGCGATACAGACCACGGCGCAGCAGCTGGGACTGACGGAGCGCCTGCAGCAGACCTGCGACAAGCTGTCGCGCGGCCTGCGCCAGCGGGTCGCGATCGGCCAGGCCATCATCCACGGGCCGCAGATCCTGCTGCTGGACGAACCGGCATCCGGCCTTGATCCGGAAGCGCGCGCCAGCCTGGCCGGCCTGTTCCGCCTGTTGCAGGCGCAGGGCATGACCTTGCTGGTGTCGTCGCATATCCTGGCCGAACTGGACGAATACTCCACCCACATGCTGGCCCTGCGCGACGGCAAGGTGCTGGAATATCGCGCGCTGGATCACGGCAGCACCGCGCAGGCGCCGCGCAAATCGCTGCGGATCACGCTGGCGCAAGCCAATCCCGGCCTGCATGCGCAGCTGGCAGCCGAACCGGCATTGCAGGTCAGCGCCAGCGACGAGCGCAGCGCCGACTTCATGTTCAGCGGCGACGAACACGCCCAGGCGGCGTTGCTGGCGCGCCTGGTCGCCGGCGGCCTGCAGGTCTCCAGCTTCGCCGACCAGAAGGAAAACCTGCAGCAATCCTACCTGCGCTCAGTGGCCAGCTATGAACAAAACGGACAAAACATTGCAAGCGGGAGCGCATCATGATCAATCCTGAATTCAAACGCAACCTGTGGCTGCAGTTTTCCCTGCATCGCCTGATCGCCATGCCGGCCATCCTGGGACTGGTTTTTTTCACGCTCAGCCTCGCCAACGACAACTGGCCGGGCGGCGTGCCGCTCGACAGCGTGGCGCTGGTCCTGTTCGGCGGCATCGTCTGCCTGTGGGGTACCCGCAACGCCAGCAACGCCGTGATCGAAGAAATCCGCGACAAGACCTGGGACCAGCAGCGCATGAGCGCGCTCGATCCCTGGACCATGACCTGGGGCAAGCTGTTCGGCGCCACCGCCTTCAACTGGTATGGCGGCCTGCTGTGCCTGCTGGTGTTCGTGATTGCGGCCCTGGTGCGCGAGCATAGCATGCCCTTGAGCAGCGGCCTGACCCTGGCCGCGCTGGGCATCCTGATGCATGCCGCGACGATTGCCTTGAACCTGCACCTGATGCGCAGCGACATACGCGCCGTGCAGCGCGGCGGCATCGCCTGGGCGGTGGTGCTGATCGCCGTGATGTTCGCGCCGCCGTTCCGCTCCGCGGCCGACGCCTCCGTTTCCTGGTGGGGCCAGCCGTTTGCCTACAGCTCTTTCCTGCTGGCCAGCGTCGCGTTCTTCGCCGCCATCGCCGTGTTCGCCGCCTGGCGCAGCATGAACAGCGCCTTGCAGATCACCACCGCTCCCTGGGCCTGGCCGCTAGCCTGCTGCCTGCTGGCGGCCTATGTCGGCGGCTTTAGCGGCGGCGCCGGACTGCTGTGGATAGGATTGCTGTTCGCGCTAGCCATGACCTATGCCGCGCTGTTCACGGAAGAAAACGATATCGCGCTCTGGCAACGGGTCGTCGCCAGGGCCAAGACCGGCAACTGGCACGGCCTGTTCCAGAACCTGCCGATCTGGCCGACCACGCTGGTCCTGAGCTTCTGCCTGGCCTTGCTGCTGCAGTTCAGCAGCGCCCAGGAATTGCCGTTCAAGCTGCGGATAACCACAGCCGACCTGTCTTTCCTGGCGCCGGCGCTGGCCCTGATGCTGTTGCGCGACTGCTGCGTCTACCTGTTCTTCGCGTTTTCCGGCAAGAGCAAGCGGGTCGGCGCCACCACCATCCTGTACCTGGCGCTCATCAACGGCTTGCTGCCATTCCTGAGCAACATGATGGGCTTGAAAGCGCTCGCCATATTTTTCATGCCGCTGCACATCGGCAACGGCTGGCAGATGCTTGGCATCGCGCTGCTGCATGCCGCATTGGCCTTGGCGCTGCTGGGCTGGCGCTGGCGCCGGCAAGCCTTGCAGGACGACTTGCCGCAGCCGGTTTAAGCCCGCGCCGAGGCCAGCAAGCCTTCGATGATGTGGTCAAGCTTGAAGGCGTCGGCGGCAAAACCGCGTATTCCTTCCGCCAGTTTTTCGGTAGCCATGGCGTCGTCGTTGAGCGCATAGCGGAAGCCGGCTTCGTCGTAGCTGATTTCGCGCAGGTCGGCAGCGGCGGCGGCATCCTTGTCCAGCGCGCGCGACAAAGGCGCGTCGCTGGCTTGCAGCTGCGCCAGCAGGTCCGGACTGATGGTCAGCAGGTCGCACCCTGCCAGCGCGGCGATCTGGCCGACGTTGCGGAAACTGGCTCCCATCACTTCAGTGTCGATCCCGAAGCGCTTGTAATAGCTGTAGATCTGCGCCACCGACTTCACGCCAGGATCGTTGCCAAGCGTATTCGCTGATTCATCCCAGGCGCTGCCTGCGGATTTCTTGTACCAGTCATAGATGCGGCCGACGAACGGCGAGATCAGGCGTACCTTGGCGGCGCCGCAGGCGACCGCCTGGCAGAAGGAAAACAGCAGGGTCAGGTTGCAGCGTATGCCTTCGCGCTCCAGGATGGCCGCGGCCTGGATCCCTTCCCAGGTCGAAGCGATCTTGATCAGCACCCGCTCGCGGCCGATGCCGGCGGCTTCATACAAGGCCATGATGCGGCGCGCCCGGGCTACCGTGGCGGCGGTGTCGAAACTCAGCCTGGCGTCGACTTCGGTCGAGACCCGGCCCGGCACCACTTGCAAGATCTCCAGGCCGAAACGCACCAGCACCTGGTCGACGATCTGGTCCAGCGCGTTATCGGCGTGGGCGGCGACCGTCTCGGCCAGCAGCGGCGCATAATCGGCTTGCTGCACGGCCTTCAGGATCAGCGATGGATTGGTGGTGGCGTCGCGCGGCTTGAATTGCGCCAGCTGCTTGAAATTGCCTGTATCTGCTACTACGGTCGTATATTGCTTGAGCTGGTCCAGCTGGTTCATGTCTGTCCTTGTAGGTAGGGAATGCGATAAGAAGTCAAAAATTCGTCAAAGTTCAGTCGTGCAAGGCCTGCGCGGCGGGAAACAGTCCGCGGAATTTGCGGTAGCGCTCTTGCAGAACTTCCTGCTGCCCGGCTGCCGGCACGAAGCGCGCCTTGACCGGCATGCCCAGGCCCGGCAGGTCTTGGCCGCAACCATACGCCAGGAAACCCAGCTTGGCGGCGCCGATGCAGGCGCTGAGCTCGCTGCCCGACAGGGTGCAGATTTCGCGGTCGAGGATGTTCGATAGCAGCTGCGCCCAATAGTCGCTGCGGGCGCCGCCGCCGACCAGCGAACAGGCGGCCACTTCCGCGCCCGCCGACTGCACCGCGGCCATCGCATCGCGCAGGCCGAAACCCACGCCTTCCAGCACCGCATAACCGAGCATCGCCGGCGTCGTCTCATAAGCCAGGTTCATGAAGCCGCCGCGCAGCAGCGGATCGTTGTGCGGAGTGCGCTCGCCAGCCAGGTAAGGCAGGAACAATGGCGTCGCCGCGGGAACCGGCTGGTCCAGCGGCAAATGCTCTTGCACCTGTTGCAACAAGGCCTGCTCGCTGGCCTGCCCCAGCAGCTGGGTGACCCAGCGCAGGCAGCTGGCGCCGGCCAGCATCGCGCCCATGGTGTACCAGCGCTGCGGCAGCGCGTGGCAAAAGCTGTGCACCGCGCTGGCCGGATTGCCGGCTACATGGTCGGTAATCGCAACCATGGCGGCGCTGGTGCCGAGCGTGACGAAAGCCTGGCCGGCCTCGATCGCGCCGATGCCCACCGCCGATACCGGATTGTCGCCGCCGCCGCCGGCCACCAGCACCGGCGGCTGCAGCGCCAGCTGCGATGCCGCGGCGGCGCTCAGGTCGGCTGACGCTGCCGAACCTTCCACCAGCCGCGGCATGTGATGCAGCTCCAGCCCGGTGGCTTGCAGCATGGGCTCGAACCAGTCGCGCTTATGCACGTCCAGCCACAGCGTGCCGGCGGCGTCGGAGACGTCGCTGATGCGCTCGCCGGTCAGGCGCAGGCGCAGGTAATCCTTGGGCGACAGCACGCAGGAAATCCGGCTGAACAGCTGCGGCTCATGCTCGCGCAGCCACAACAGCTTGGGCGCGGTCAACCCCGCCATCGGCAGGCTGCCGGTGATGCCGGCGAAAGCAGGATGCGCGCGCTCCAGCAATTGCGCCTGCGCCAGCGCGCGCGAATCGTCCCACAGGATCGCCGGGCGCAGCACATGGTTGTCCCGGTCCAGCAGCACTGCGCCATGCATCTGTCCTGACAGACCGATGCAGCGCACCCTGGCGTACGCGGCCGGCTGCTGCTGCCGCAACTGATGCAGGCCCGCCAGGCAGGCTTGCCACCAGTCTTCCGGATCCTGCTCGGACCAGCCGGCCTGCGGCCGCGAAATGCTCAGTCGGACGCCGGCATGCGCCAGCACCGTGCCGCTCTCGTCCAGCAATACCGCTTTCAGTTCCGACGTGCCGAGATCTATCCCTAGCGATATGGGACTGCCCATAGATATCCGTTTCCAGTAAAAAATGTCAAAGACAGCCGCAGGAATTGCGGATGCGCAGCGTCGGCGCCAGCCGCACCGTCTGTTTTTTGCCGTCCGGCGCTTCGATCCGCTTCATCAGCAGCTTGACTGCCCGCATTCCCAGTTCCTTGACCGGCTGCGCCATCACGGTCAGGCGCGGAATGAAAAAATCGGCCCAGTCGAAATCGTCGAAACCGACCAAGGCGATCTGTTCCGGCACGTCGACCTTGGCGTCGCGCAAGGCATGCATGGCGCCGATGGTCATCAGGTTGTTGGCGGCCATGATGGCGGTCGGCGGCGCCGCCAGCGTCAGCAGCTGGCGGGTGGCGCGCCTTGCCGGTTCGCTGCTGGATTCGCCGCTGACCAGCAGCGCCGGATCGAAGCGCAGGCTGGCGGCGTCCAGCGCCGCGCGGTAGCCTTCAATCCGCTCATCGGTCGTGGTCAGGCCCGGGCTGCCGGAAATCAATGCGATGCGTTTATGGCCATGTTCGACCAGGTGGCTGACCAGCTCCTGCGAGGATTTCTTGTTTTCCACGCCGACCTGGTCGAAACCCTGCGCCACCAGGCGGTCCACCAGCACCGCCGGGATCTCGTTGGCGCGCAGGTATTCCAGCGCCAGGTGCTGCGGATCGGCGGACGGCGCCAGCAGGATGCCGTCGACCCGCCGGTGGTGCAGCGCCTTGACCGCGCGCAGTTCCTGCTCCGGATCGTCGCGGGTGTCGACATACAGCATCATGATGCCGTGCCTGGCGCATTCGGTTTCGATGGCGTGCACGGTTTCGCTGAAATAATGGTTGGAGAGCGCGGAAATCGCCACGCCGATCGTGTTCGATGTCGAACGCGCCAGCGAGCGCGCCAGGGTGTTGGGGATGTAGCCGAGCGCCTGGATCGCCGCCTCTACCGCACGCACGGTAGCCGGACTCACCTTGCGCGTACCGTTCAAGACATGCGAGACCGTCGACGTCGACACCTTCGCGATTCTTGCGACATCATCCATCGTAGCCACTTGTTCTCCCCTTGCTTTAGGCCGGCGGCTGCCGGCGACCCGGTTCCGGTAGCCGCCTTTTCACGTCAGCGCTGGCTGGACCAGCCTTTATAGGTAGCGACATTATCATGAGTAATCAGCACCGGCGCCAGCAAAACCACCGGCTTGGCGGGACGCTTGCCGTTCAGGATGTCGTAGCCGATGGCCACCGCATCCTGGGCCTGGGCCCAAGGGTCCTGGCTGGACGATGCCTGGATCGACGTGCCCGATTTCAACGCCGCTTCGATATCCGGCGCGCCGTCGACCGAAGTGATGATGATGCCGCTGCGCTTGAGCTGCTTGGCGGCAAGGTCGCTGCCGATCGCCTGCGGATCGTTGATGGTGAACAAGCCGTCGATTTTCGGGAAGCGCGTCAGGTAACCCTGCATGGCGTTCAAGCCGCCCTCGCGCGAACCCTTGCCATCCTGGTCGTCGGACAACAGCTTGATGCCGGGCGCTGCGGCAAACACCGCTTTGCAGCCTTTGACGCGGTCGGTGACGGCGGTCACCTGCGGCCCGTTCTGGATGATCACGTTACCCTTGCCGCCCAGCTTGTCGACCAGGTATTTGCAGGCCAGCTTGCCGGCCAGTTCGTTGTCGGTCTGCACCGTGGCATCGACGCCCTTGGCGCCGACATCCACCGCCACCACCACGATCCCGGCCTTTTGCGCTTTCTTGATGGCCGGTTCGATGGCGACCGGATCGGTAGCATTGAGCAGGATCAGGTCGACCCCGGCTGAAATGAAATTGTCGATCTGCGTGAACTGCTTGCTCAGGTCATAGTCGGCCGACACCGCGGTGACCTTGACGTTGGGATTGATCTGCTGGGCCTTGGCCTTGGCGCCGTTGGCCAGCGTCACGAAATAAGGATTGCCGAGCGAACCGACGGTGATGCCGACTGCCTTCAGCTCACGCGCCTGCACCACGCCTGACATGGTCAAGGCCAGCGTCAGCGGAAGTATTGCAGCCATAGCGATTTTTTTCATCATGCTTGATCTCCTGTTGCCGGTCATATGAAAATCCAGGGACAACGACCAGCTTGTCGCACCCGGTGGTCGAGAAAATTTTTACCGAACTCAGGTACGCGCGCCAGACTGGCGGTAACGGTCCAGCGCCACCGCGCCGATGATCACGATGCCCTTGATGATGTATTGCCAGATGTCGGACACGCCCAGCAACACCAGGCCGTTGGTCAGCACCGCGATGATCAGCGCGCCGACCAGGGTGCCGCCGATGGAGCCGACGCCGCCGGTAAAGCTGGTGCCGCCCAGGATCACCGCCGCGATCGCATCCAGCTCATAGGATTGCCCCAGCTGCAAGCCGTTGGCCGCCGACAGGCGCGATGCAGTCATCACCGCGCCCAGGCCGGCCAGCAGGCCCGACACCGCATACACGAACAACAGCACCTTCCAGACCTTGATGCCGGACAGGCGCGCCGCCTCATGGTTGCCGCCCACCGCGTAGATCTGCACGCCGATCACGGTACGGCGCAAGATGAACCAGGAAACCGCCACCACCAGCAAGGCGATGATCACCAGCCAGGGCACGCCCAGCACCGAATCGTTGCCGATGAAGGCAAACGGCAGCTCCGCGTTGAATACTGTCTTGTCGTCCGCCAGCAGCCGCGCCAGGCCGCGCATCGCGGTCAGCGCGCCGAGCGTGACGATGAACGGCGGCAAGCGCATGAAAGCAATCAGGACGCCGTTGGCCAGGCCCAGCAGCAGGCCGAAGCCGATGCCGGCAGCGATCCCCAGCATGCCGAACTGCGGCGACAGCGAAGCCAGCATCGCCACCACTGCCGACGCCGCCAGGATCGCGCCGACCGAGAGGTCGATGCCGGCGGTCAGGATGACGAAGGTCATGCCGGCCGCCAGCACGATATTCACGGACGCCTGCTGGGTGATGATCGACAGGTTCTGCACCGTGAAGAAGTTTTCGCTCATCAGGGCGAAACCCAGCACCAGCAACAGCAGCACCGGCAGCATGCCGACCGTGCGCAACAATTCGCGCAGCTGTTCGCGCTTGCCGATGGTCTCGGCCGTGATCTTGCTACTTGCTTCCATGATATTTGTCTCCATGCTGTTCTGATTCATGATTGCCGCCTCGCGTGCTCAAGCCGCCTGCCGGTCATGCCGCCTGCGGCTCCACCTGCTGCGCGCCGGTCGCCAGTTCGATAATGTTTTCCTGGGTGATTTCACGCCCCGAATGCCCGCCCAGTTCGGCCACCAGCTCACCTTCGCGCATCACCAGCACCCGGTCCGAGGTGCCGACGATTTCCGGCAGTTCGCTGGAAATCACCACCACGCCGATGCCGGCCTGGGCCAGTTCGTTGATGATGCGGTAGATCTCCGACTTGGCGCCGATGTCGACTCCGCGCGTCGGTTCGTCCAGGATCAGCACATGCGGCTTGATTTCCAGCAGGCGCGCCAGCAGCACCTTCTGCTGGTTGCCGCCCGACAGTGCGCCGACATTGATGTTGGGCGAAGCCACCCGGATCGCCAGCGACTTGATGGCGGCGCCGGCGCGCTGCGCGCCGCGGCTGCGGTCCAGCACGCCGCCATGGCTGGCGTCCGGCACGCAGGCGCAGACGTTGATGTTGTCGCGCACGCTCATGTCCAGGAACAGGCCTTGCGATTTGCGGTCTTCGGTCAGGTAGGCGACCCCGGCGCGGATCGCATCGACCGGGCCGCGCAGCGACGTCACCGCCTTGCCGGCCACTTCCAGCGTGCCGGAAATGCGCGGATCGGCGGCAAAGATCAGGCGCGCCAGCTCCGTGCGGCCGGCGCCGACCAGGCCGGCGATGCCCAGCACCTCGCCCGCATGCAAATCGAAACTGCAGCCGCGGACCCGTTTGCCGTCGGCCATGTCGCGCACCCGCATGACGACATTGCCGGGATCGTAAGGCGCATGTTCCTTCTTGTAGAAACCGGAGAGGTCGCGCCCCACCATCATTTTCACCAGCGCTTCAGCCGACAGCTCGTCGCGCGCCAGCATGCCGACGTGCTTGCCGTCGCGCAATACCGAGACCTTGTCCGACAATTCGTAGATTTCAGCCATGCGATGGCTGATGTAGACGATCGCCAGGCCCTCCTGGCGCAGCTGGCGGATCAGTGCGAACAAACGGTCAGTCTCGCGCGAAGACAGCGGCGTCGTGGGTTCGTCCATCACCAGGATCCGCGCATGGGCATGGATCGCACGCGCGATCTCCACCAGCTGGCGCTCGGCGATCGACAGCGTGCTGACCTTGGTCTGCGGCTTGAATTCCGCGCCCAGGCGCTTCAAGACGTCGACGCAGCCGGCCTCCATCGCCTTGCGGTCGACGCTCCAGCCGCGCTTCAGTTCGCGCCCGAGATAGATGTTCTCGGCCACGCTCAGGTTGGGGCACAGGCTCAGCTCCTGGTAGATGACCGCCACGCCATGTTCCTTGGCGGCGCCCGGGCCGTAGCTGGCGACGCACCGGCCGTCGATGCGGATCTCGCCGCCGGCGTCGGCCTGGTGGGCGCCGGACAGCACTTTCATCAGGGTCGACTTGCCGGCGCCGTTCTCGCCCATCAAGGCATGGACTTCGCCGGCATGCACGGTCAGGTCGACCTCTTTCAGCACCCGCAAGCCGCTGAAGGTCTTGGAGATGCCGCGCATCTCGAGGATTGGCGTCGCGCCCGACTCAGATTTCATCAATAAGCCCTCGTTTTGATGGAGCGATCACTCACTTTTAAAATAAGTTGATCGCTGGAACAACAACATGACTGAATGGAAAGATCAAAAAGCAGATCAGAAGCGAATCGGAGACGGGCCAGGAAATGCCGGCCGCGTGCAAGCATTTTCGCGCGAGCGATCGCTCAATATCGATGCTTTACGGGGCTCGGGAACAGGCGGCGCTGCCCTACCTCGGCGTGGAATATGCATGGGTTTGTCTCCGGGTTTCTTGGTTTTTTATCCAGGCCACAACACCGCCGGAAAGCATCCGGATCAGTATTTTCGACCTGATTTGATACTGATATTAGAGGAAAGCAAGCGCTTGCGCAAGCGCTTGCTTTTTCACATTGAGCACCTCAGTAGTGCTGCATCAGCGAAACATACAAGGATTTCAATTGAGATTAAGAACGATTGAGCGAACTAACCCTATAAGGGTCAGCGCCCACGAACTTGAAGAACCAGATGGGGACACCCCCTCTAGACAAAGCCAATTCTCAATCAGGGATTTTCAACAACTGATGTTCCAGACGCCGAATTCCTGAAATTAGATTGCGAAAACTATCCGAACGAACATTTTCCGAATCCAGATATTGGCCAATTTGCCTAGAACCGCTTACTTTTTGATAACGCCTCTTGATTAACTCCTCCAATTCCGCAGATGGGGAGCCGAGCAAGTCTGGTCGACGAAATTTTGCTTTTTGCTGATGCCGGACCAATCCCCTCACCTCCAGCCCGACCTCCACCGCAGCAAGATCAGCCAGATAAAAAGCCTCGAGCTCCCGACACGCAATACGCACCAAAGTAACAGCATCCTTGCCCGCATCTCGACACTGCTTAACAAGAAATCGTTTCAATGCCTTGCAATCTGCATGACTATCTTGATCTCTCATCACAATAAATCTGGCATGTGGATTCAAATAATGACGTAAGCGCTTGACCATTTGTTTTTCCAAATCCTGCTTCCCCTCAAAGGGAATCAGTCGAGGCACAATCTGCGGATCAAGAATGCGAGGTAACAAACTTTCTAACATTGCCTTGGCTGAAGCTTCTTCTAGCAAAAACACAAGTTCTCTCATTTCGGGTCAACGCCCTCAAAAAAACCTTGCTTCCACAGATATCCCATTTGATCTCCCTCGCTCATATACCGCGCAATTTGCGCGTCATCTTTCGCGCGGCGAATCTCAGTTGCGCCGTTGATTTTAACCAACCAACACACCTCATCTAGCTCAACGGCATTCAAAAAATCGGGGGAGTGCGTAGATACCAAGACCTGCCCCCCTCGTTCAGCATATTGACGAAACTCTTCAGCCAATTCAGACATTAACTTGGGGTACAACTGATTTTCTGGCTCTTCGACACACAACAAGGGATGCGGTTTTGGGTCATACAGCAACACCAGATATGCGAACATCTTGATGGTGCCATCCGACACATAGCGATCAAGAAAAGGGGTTTTAAATGAGCCATCTTTAAATCGCAGAGTCAAGTATCCGTCATCCATCAACCGCGGCTCAACCTCACTTACCCCAGGGACACGACGAGCGATAGTCTTTAGTATTTTTTTAAAGGTTTCCCGATGTTCCTCATAGAGATAACGTGCAACAAGCGGTAAATTGTCACCTGTTTCAGATAAATGCTCAGAATCCCCAGAGGCCTCTTTGCGACCACGCGCAGAATTTATGTGGAAGTCAGACACATGCCATGACTCGATCAACTGCCTAAATGCATTTGCTGCCTTAAATCGCTCAAATTGACCCAATCCCTTAATTGCAAGAGTATCAGGAGAAACATTTTGCCTCTCGCGAGTCAGTTCATCGTCCGACAGAGTGAAATCTCCCTCGTTCGTGATCGCGAACCCCTCCCCATTGGCAAAGTCGAGAAAGCGATAAGGACTGCCGTAGCGACCACGTTTATAGCGAAGCACCTCGCGCTTAATAAAAGGGGAATTGTCCTTCTCCGCAATTTCCAATGAGTACGTCACCAGTCGATCCACCTCCGCAATCATCATGCGATACTGAATTTCGATCAATATAGTGTCGCCATCACTATCTCGACTCAACACCTCTTTAAATCGACCGCGACTGTCCAAGGCCTGCCTCACACTACCTTTCAGACAATCATGCAAAAAACCAAAGACGTCAAACAATGTGGTTTTACCTGCGCCATTCGCGCCAACCACGACCAAAAATGACGGGATATCCTGAAGATGTACGTCTTTAAACGCTTTGAAATTTTTTAATCGTATGGATTCAATTTTCATGGATGTACCCTAAGTCGCTAAATAAATGACGCATCGCGCTCATCAAATTGGATAAGCGCATAACACACAAATTGTGCCGCCAATCTCGCACGACTTTCTCAATTTCCAGCCACCGTCATGCATTCAATTAGCACCGAACCAGTCTGCTTGGTGCCGCGGATCAGCGAATCGGCGCCGATGGCGACGATCTGCGCCAGCATGTCTTTCATGTTGCCGGCAATCGTGATTTCCTCCACCGGGTACTGGATCACGCCCTTTTCTACCCAGTAGCCGGAAGCGCCGCGCGAATAGTCGCCGGTGACGTAGTTGACGCCCTGCCCCATCAGCTCGGTCACCAGCAGGCCGGTATCGAGCTTTTTCAGCATCGCCTTGAAGTTGTCCGAGGATTTGGTCAGCGAGGAAGTCATGCTCAGGTTATGCGAGCCGCCGGAATTGCCAGTGGTTTTCATGCCCAGCTTGCGCGCCGAATAGGTCGACAGGAAGTAACCCTGCACCACGCCGTCCTTGACCACGTCGCGCCTCTGCGTCTTGACGCCCTCCTCGTCGAACGGCGCAGAACCGACCGCGCCGATCAGGTGCGGGTCCTCCACGATCTGGATATGCGGCGCAAACACCGGTTTGCCCAGGGTATCCAGCAAGAAGGTCGACTTGCGGTACAGCGCGCCGCCCGACACCGCCTGCACGAAGGCCCCCAGCAGGCCGGCCGCCAGCGGCGCCTCGAACAGCACCGGGCATTTGCGGGTATCCAGCTGGCGCGCGTTCAGGCGCGCCAGTGCGCGCTCTGCGGCGTAACGACCGATCGCTTCCGGCTTGGCCAGCTGCCGCGGATCGCGCATCGACGAATACCAGTCGTCGCGCTGCATGTTGCCGCCCTTGCCGGCGATAGGCGCGACTGAAATGGTGTGCCGCGAAAACGGATAACCACCCATGAAACCGCGCGAATTGGCGCTGACGAAGTGCGATTGCTGGGCGTAGACGCCGGCGCCTTCGCTGTTGGTGATGCGCTTGTCGACGGCAAATGCTGCCGCTTCGCAACGTTTTGCCAGTTCGACAGCTTCTTCCGCCGAAATCAGCCACGGCGAACACAGCTTCAAATCCAGCGGATTCATTTCCAATGTATCAACATCCGGCAAGCCGGCGCAATCGTCCTCGGCGGTAAAGCGGGCAATGTTGTAGGCCGCTTCCACCGTGTCTTGCAGGGCTTTGGCCGAAAAATCGGAGGTGCTGGCATTGCCGCGCCGGGTATGGCCTTCCTCGCCCAGGTAGACGGTGACGCCCATGCCCTTGTCCTTGTTTTGCTCGATCGTTTCGACGCTGCCCTTGCGCACGCCCACCGACAAGCCGCTGCCTTCGCTGATTTCGACAGAGGCGCCGGAAGCGCCTTTTTCCCGCGCATAACGCAAGACATCCTGCGCCAACTGTTGCAATTGCTCTTGACTATGGATAAATACGGAGTCGCTCATGGGTCGGTTTTCTTTGGAAAAGGTATAAAACGGTTATCATAGCAGTCGTTTACAGTATGGAAGTACCCTTAACATCATGCCAAATCCCAACCGGGGCTCCTGCGGCTTTCAGTCCAGCGAGTTCGAACAAGAATACGACCGTCCCTCCAAGTCCCAGCTCAAGCGCGAGATGACTGCCCTGCAGAAGCTCGGCGAAGAGCTGATCGCCGAATCGCGCGACCGCGTCAAGCGGGTGCCGATGCCGGAAGATGTGCGCGACGCCATCCTCGAATGCCAGCAGATCAAGGACCACGAAGGACGCCGCCGCCAGACCCAGTACGTCGGCAAGAAAATGCGTACGCTGGAGCCGCACGAAATCGCCGAGATCCAGAAAACCCTGGACAGCTGGAGAGGCTTGTCGAAAGCCGACACCGCCGCCATGCACGCGCTGGAGCGCCATCGCGACCGCCTGCTGAAGGACGACGGCGCGCTGACCGAACTACTGGCGCAACACCCTGAGCTGGACGTGCAGCACATCCGCACCCTGATCCGCAACGGCCGCAAGGAACAGGCGGAGAACAAGCCGCCCAAGGCTTACCGCGAAATCTTCCAGCTGCTGAAACAGCTGCAGAAACCCGGTGCCGGAGCGGACGACAGCGAACAGGACGACGAAGACCAGCAAGACTAACAAAATGCGCACAACAAATCCTGAGCAAAGCCTGAAGATCGGCCTGGTGTCGATTTCCGATCGCGCCAGCGCCGGCGTCTACCAGGACCAGGGCATCCCCGCCCTGCAAGACTGGCTGGCGGCTGCTCTCAGCACTCCCTGGCAAGTAGAAACCCGCCTGATCGCCGACGACCGCGCACTGATCGAACAAACCCTGGTCGAGCTGGTGGACCAGCAGCGTTGCGACCTGGTGCTGACTACCGGCGGCACCGGTCCGGCGCGGCGCGACGTGACGCCGGAAGCGACCCTGGCGGTGGCAACCAAGGAAATGCCCGGCTTCGGCGAACAGATGCGGCAGATCAGCCTGCAGTTCGTGCCTACCGCGATCCTGTCGCGGCAAGTCGCGGTGATCCGCGAAAGCGCCGACCATGCAGCATTGATCTTGAACCTGCCCGGCCAGCCGAAGGCTATCAAGGAAACCCTGGAGGGTTTGAAGGACGCTGACGGCAAACAAAAGGTATCCGGCATTTTCGCTGCCGTGCCCTACTGCATCGACCTGATCGGCGGTCCGTACATCGAAACCAACGAGGCGCTGTGCAAGGCATTTCGGCCCAAATCTGCAATTCGCCCGACAGTTGCGGCAAACCCGCTACCGTGATTTCTAAGGCTGGCAAGCCGCAGCATCTTCGCAAACGCGCATTCGCATAATCGATTTGATATATTTCTCAGCGTTTTCCGGTGTAATCCGCCAAGCATAATCTTTCAGGTCAGTATCGCTGACGGGACGCCAGCCATACTGGATAGTGAAAAAATTAGCCTTCGCTTCGACAACGGCAACGATACTGCCTTCGCCGTATGGGGCTGCGCTGCCGTACTTGCCGCAAAAACCGCCGCTTACCGAAAAATATAAATTATTGTATGTATTGTCGCGGTGACTCATGGCTTCAAACTTTCCTTGGCATCCTTGCTTTGCATCTTGCTGCAACTGTGCCACCACCAACGCCGGCAAATGCAGTTTTTTGGCCTTGATCTGATCCATGATATTTTCAGAAGGTAAGGATTTACGGCGTATCGAAAGATAACCGGTCCGCCAGGACGCCAGATTTTCGCCATCAGGAAGGTACTCAATCACATAATCGCCGTCCGGCGTCCCTTCCATATATGCGATTTTCCAGCCCTGAGGCGGCTGGTATTGCAGACGCTCTCCCTGAATTGCAAAAACTTTGACCTCAGCTTCTTCTGCGAGAGCCTGGCCCGTAAGAAGTACATAAAGGACCGCCACCATCAATGATTTCATCTTGCCTCTCAAGCTATAGCAGTCGGTGAAACTCTGGTTAAAAATATTGCTCCCCAGGAGCCTGGCAACTATAACCCGCAAAAAACACGATTGAATCGAAAATCTGGATTCCTCGGCTCTTGATTCAACGCTGACCGTAAATTCGTAGCGGAGAACCTTTCCAAATAGCTTCGAATGCGCGTATCCGGTATATTGTTGCTCCTATCGGCAGGGGCACGCTCCGCCATCTTTAAGCAAGCTTCGATGTCCTCCAACCATTTTTCAGCGAACAGCATCATGTTGCCAACCGCCGTTGCCAAATCTCGCATGATCACAGCCTTGCTCCTGCCGTTACTGACATTGGCGCTTAACCCACCTTTATTGGCGCAAACCCAGGCCCTGCGCCTGATCAACGAATATCCGGCGACCTCGGTCACCGCTGCCGCCGACTTGCAGTTTGCGGCCAGCGTCAAGCAGCTGGCCGGCGGCACGCTCGCCATCGATACCCTGCAGGAAACCCAGAACCCGTTCAAGGGCAGCGCCCAGGTCGGCGCCGTCAGCGATGGCAAGGTCGAAATGGCCACGCTGTTTGCCGGCATCGTCGGCGCCAGCGATCCGTTCTTCCTGCTGTCCTCGCTGCCATTCACGGTCAGCAGCTTCGACCAGGCCAGGGCGCTCGCCAGCTGCGCCCAGCCGGCAGCCGAGCAGCACCTGCGCAAGCTCAACGCACACCTGCTGTACGTCACGCCGTGGCCGCCATCGGGCATCTGGTCGGCCACGCCGCTGACCGGCCTGGCGGCCTTGCGGGCGCTGCGGATCCGCACCTACGATGAAAACAGCCGCGCCGTATTTGAACAAGTCGGCGCGCAAAGCGTGAACCTGCCGTTTTCAGCAGTCCCGGCCAAGCTGGCCGCCGGCGAACTGAATGCGGTGCTGTCGTCGGGCGACGGCGGCGCCGGCAACCGCCTGTGGGAACAGCTGCGCAATTTCAGCGCGGTCAGCTACTCCATCCCGCTGAGCTACACCGTCATCAACCAGGATGTCTGGCAGCAGCTGAAACCGGAACAGCAGGCGATACTGACGGAAGCGGCCCAACGCACCGCCGCCGGCTCCTGGAGCAGCGTCAAGGATCGCATCGCCGGCAACTACAGCCGCATGCGCGACCATAAAATGACGCTAGACCTGGCGCCGGCCCAGGAGATACAAGACAGCCTGCGCAATGCCGCAAAAAACCAGGTCTCGGCCTGGCAGCAAAAAGCCAACGCCGCCGATATCGTCGGGCTGTGCCTGAAGGGGAAAACAGACAATGAATGAGCCTCGCTCCCGCGCTTCGCGCCGTGATTTCATGCGGCTCGCGCTGGCCGCGGGCAGTGCCGCGGCCTTGCCCTGGCTACCGGCGGTGCAAGCGCAGACGACCGCCGCCAACAAGGGCACGCAACTGATCCTGCTGGGCACCAAGGGCGGACCGACGCCGTCGGCCTTGCGCGCGGCGCCGGCCAATGTGCTGCTGGTAGACGGACAGCCATATGTCGTCGACTGCGGCAACGGCGTCGCCCTGCAATTGACCAAGGCTGGCATCAAGCTGCCGCAGATACGCGATATTTTCCTGACCCACCAGCATTCCGACCACAATGCCGACCTCGGCAACCTGGTGCTCCTGGCCTGGGCCACCGGCCTGGCGACGCCTGTGCATCTGTACGGGCCGCCGGGAATGCGCCAGATGATGGACGATTTTGTCCACATGAACGCCATCGACATCGCCACCCGCATGCAGGAAGAAGGCCGGCCGCCATTGCGCCCCTTGATCAACACCCACGAATTCGACGGCCCGCGCGTGGTCATGGAAAACGACCAGGTCAAGGTGACCGCCGCGCTGGTCGACCACTACACGCTCAAGCCCGCCTTCGCCTATCGTTTCGACACCAAGGACCGCTCGGTCGTGTTCTCCGGCGATACCGCCTACAGCGAGAACCTGATCAAGCTGGCCAAGGGCGCCGACGTGCTGGTGCACGAAGTCATGTACCTGCCGGCGCTGGAAAAACTGATGAAGACCGTCGACAACGCGCCGACCCTGCTCGACCACCTGGTCAAGAGCCATACCAGCACCGCCCAGGTCGGCCAGATAGCGGCGCGCGCCGGCGTCAAGACGCTGGTGCTGAGCCATTTCGTGCCCGGCGGCGACCCGGCCATCAGCGACGACATGTGGTCGGCCGAGGCGCGCAAGCAATTCAGCGGTGAAATCATCGTCGGCAAAGACCTGATGGTGATCTGACGCCATCGCTTCCCTAGTTTCCAACCATCTTTCTATCCGGACCATCCCATGCCAAGCACTCTCGAAACCCTGGAAATCGCTACTTCTGAAACGCCAACCGCGGCTGTCATCTGGATGCACGGCCTCGGCGCCGACGGCTCCGACTTCGTTCCTATCGTGAAAGAACTGGACCTGGACGGCTGCCCCGGCATCCGCTTCGTGTTCCCGAGCGCGCCGGCCATCCCGGTGACCATCAACAACGGCTACGTGATGCCGGCCTGGTACGACATCCTGACCACCGACCTGATCCGGCGCGAAGACGAAGCCGGACTACGCAAATCGCAAATCGAAATCGAAGCCTTGATCGCGCAGCAGATCGCGCTCGGCATCGCCGCCGACAAGATCGTGGTTGCCGGGTTCTCGCAAGGCTGCGCGATGGCGCTGCAGACCGGTTTGCGTTATCCGCAAAAACTGGCCGGCCTGATGTGCCTGTCCGGCTACCTGCCGCTGAGCGACAAGACCGCCGCCGAACGCCATGCCGCCAACCAGCACACGCCGATTTTCCAGGCCCATGGCCGCGGCGATCCGGTGGTGCTGATCGACCGCGCGGAAAAATCGCGTGACTTGCTGGCACAGCTGGGTTACCAGGTCGAATGGCATGAATACATGATGCCGCACTCGGTGTGCGCGGAAGAAGTTGCCGACATCGGCAACTGGCTGCGCCGCGTGCTGGCCTGAACCCGACGCCTGGCCAAGTCATGAAAAAAGCCGGGGGCGCCTGGCCCGCTGTGCGGGCCAGGCGCCCCCGGCTTTTTCATCGAGGGGAAATATCAAGCCACTTTCGGTGTGTATCCCGCATCGCTGATTGCTGCGGCCAGTTCGGCCACGCTCGCCTTGCTGTCAACCAACACCGTCCGCCCTTCTATCTTGATCTCCACCTTGGCGTCTGCATCGACGCCGTTGATGGCTTTGGTAATGCGGCCGGCGCAGTGGCCGCAGGTCATGTCCTGCACATTGAATTCGATCATTTCCGTTGCTCCGTTGGTTACCTGATTCAACTATAAACCTTCCCATCGTAGCAAGGTCAAGCACCAACCAGCAATAAATGACCGAGATCCCCTGCCGCCCGCCGCAAACCGCTTAGTTCAAGCCGTTCTTGCCTTCGATTTCACTGGCTTTCAAACCGCCCAGCCGCGCATGCAGGCGGCCGCGGGTCGCCACGGCGAACGCCACCACGACTTCATCGGCGTTCGGCGCATCGAAAAACCGGGTGGTGACGGTGTCGTAATGCGACGGCACGTACAAAGCATGCTTGTGCGCCAACGGGATATCGAGCTCGGTGCCCGGCACGCCGCGCTTGCCGGAAGACGGGATCCAGGCCTTGCCGCCGCCGATGGCTTCGCGGATCGGCATCACCATGGCCGGCGTCAGGAAGGCGTTGCCGTGCTCGTATTCGCCGCCGATGCCGACGATGCACGCCTTGCCGTAACTTTCCACCTGGTCCTGGCCCAGCGCGGCGACGATGCGGCGGCCGAACTCATGGCCCAGCGCCGGCGAATCGGCCAGGATCAGCTCCAGGCTGTCGCTGAAACGGCCGGCATAGGGATTGTGGATCGCGGCGGCGATCACGATCTTGCGCAGCGGGCTGCCGTCGGCCAGAACGCCGCTTTCGTTGGCCAGGGTATCGTCGACCTGGGTGTACCACTTGCGGATATGGTAATTCTCGAAATTGGCTGGTTTGGTCATGATGCTTTCCTGGCAAGTTGTTGGAGAAAATCAAGCGGACAGGAATCCTAACTTGCCGCTGCCCCCTGCCGTATAACGCGTTGCGTATATGCGGTAGAGCTTTTGGCAGCGCAAAACGCGGCCTGTTAAAATTGTGCTTGACCTTCCCATCATGGGAAGGTGGATCATATAGTTGTCCCCACTTTGCAGGCCGAGCCCGCCATGAGCAGCAGCGCAGTCCCAGCGACAGAATTCCAGTTACCGATAGACGGCATGAGCTGCGCGTCGTGCGTATCCCATGTCGAAAAGGCGCTGCGCAAGGTGGCCGGCGTGCGCGAGGTCAGCGTCAACCTGGCGACCGAACTGGCCACCGTGCAGGCCGACGGCTCAAGCACCGTGGGTCCCTTGGTGGCCGCGGTGGAAAAAGCCGGCTACCAGGTCAGGCAGCAGGAAATCACTCTGGATATCGAAGGCATGAGCTGCGCTTCCTGCGTCGGCAGGGTCGAGAAAGCCTTGCTCAAGGTGGCCGGCGTGCAGACCGTGGCGGTCAACCTGGCCAGCGAAAAAGCTACCTTGGGCATCGCCGGCGTGGTGCCGGTCGACAAGCTGATCGCTGCGGTCAAGGCGGCGGGTTATGAAGCTTCGCTGCCCAAATCGACGCAAGAAGCATCGGCCGCCAAGAGCGTATTGCCGAGCTGGTGGCCAGTCGCGGTTGCGGCATTGTTTACCCTGCCGCTGGTGCTGCCGATGCTGCTGATGCCGTTCGGCGCCGGCTGGGCCCTGCCCGGCTGGTGGCAGCTGGCGCTGGCGACGCCGGTGCAGTTCTGGCTCGGCGCCCGTTTCTACCGGGCAGGCTGGCGCGCGCTCAAGGCCGGCAGCGGCAACATGGACCTGCTGGTGGCGCTCGGCACCAGCGCTGCCTACGGCTTGTCGCTGTACCTGCTGCTGGCGGCCGGGCACGGCGCCATGGCGCACCTGTATTTTGAAGCGTCGGCGGCGGTCATCACATTGGTGCTGCTCGGCAAATGGCTGGAAACCCGCGCCAAGCGCCAGACTGCCGACGCCATCCGGGCGCTCAATGCATTGCGGCCGGAACGCGCCACGGTGCGGCGCGACGGCGTCGATCGCGACATTGCCATCGCTGCCCTGCAACTCGGCGATGTCGTGGTGGTGCGCGCCGGCGAACGCATCGCCGTCGACGGCACGGTCCTGGAAGGCAGCAGCCAGGTCGACGAATCCCTGCTGACCGGCGAAAGCCTGCCGGTGGAAAAACAGCAGCACGACCGGGTAACCGCTGGCGCCATCAACGGCGCCGGCTTGCTGCTGGTGAACACGACGGAGATCGGCGCCGAAACCACGCTGGCGCGCATCATCCGCATGGTGGAACACGCACAGGCCGCCAAGGCGCCGATCCAGCGCCTGGTGGACCAGGTCAGCGCGGTGTTCGTGCCGGTGGTGCTGCTGATCGCCGCCCTCACCTTGCTGGGCTGGGGCCTGGGCAGCGGCGACTGGCAGCAAGCCTTGCTCAACGCGGTAGCCGTGCTGGTGATCGCCTGCCCTTGCGCGCTGGGGCTGGCGACGCCGACCGCGATCATGGCCGGCACCGGCATCGCAGCCCGCTTCGGGATCCTGATCAAGGATGCCGAAGCGCTGGAAATCGCCCATCGCATCAGCGTGGTGGCTTTTGATAAGACAGGGACCCTGACGATCGGCCATCCGGCGCTGCTGGCCTTGTTGCCGAGCGCGCCGGATGCTAGCGATGATTTGCTGGCGCTGGCCGCGGCGGTGCAACGCGGCAGCGAACATCCGCTGGCGCGCGCCGTGATCGCCGCCGCCGAGCAAAAAGGACTGCCGGCCGTGCTCGCCGCCAGCAAGGTGCAGGCCGTCGCCGGGCGCGGGATACAAGCCAGCGTCGGCGCCCGCCAGTGCTACCTGGGCAGTTCGCGCTGGATGCAGGAACTGGGCGTCGACCTCGGTCCACAGGCGAGCCAGGCCGCGCAGCTGGAAGCCGAGGGCCGCACCGTATCCTGGCTCGCCGCAGGGAGCGAGGGCTCGCCCGCGCTGGCCGGCCTGCTGGCCTTTGGCGATGAGGTCAAGCCAACCGCCAAGGCCGCGATCAGGCAGCTGCAGCACCTGTCGCTGCGGGTCGCCATGGTGAGCGGCGATAACCACGGCAGCGCCGATAGCGTCGGCCGCCAGCTGGGCATCAGCGAAATCCACGCGGAAATCCTGCCGGCCGAGAAAGCCAGGGTGATCACCGACCTTAAAGCCGGCGGCGCCGTGGTCGCCATGGTCGGCGACGGCATCAACGATGCCCCGGCGCTGGCCGCCGCCGATGTCGGCATCGCCATGTCGACCGGCACCGACGTCGCCATGCAGGCCGCCGGCATCACGCTGATGCGCGGCGATCCGGGCCTGGTGGCGGACGCGATCGACATCTCGCGCCGCACCTACAGCAAGATTCGCCAGAACCTGTTCTGGGCCTTTATCTACAACCTGATCGGCATTCCGCTGGCGGCCCTGGGCTACCTCAATCCGGTGCTGGCCGGCGCGGCAATGGCGTTCAGCAGCGTCAGCGTGGTCAGCAACGCTTTGCTGCTGCGCCGCTGGCGCCCTACTTCTGCAAAGGAAACCACGCATGTCGACTAACGCCATGAATATCGGCGATGCCGCGCAAGCCTCGGGCGTCTCGGCCAAGATGATCCGGCACTACGAAGAAACCGGCCTGATCCCGAAAGCCAGCCGCAGCGACGGCGGCTACCGTACTTATACCGAGCGCGATATCCACCTGCTGCGGTTTATCCGCCAGGGCCGCCTGCTGGGATTCTCGATGAAACAGATCGCCGAACTGATCGGCCTCTGGCTGGACCAGTCGCGCCCCAGCAGCAAGGTCAAGCAGCTGGCGCTGACGCATATTACTGAACTGGACGACAAGATCAAGGAACTGCAAGCCATGAAAGCGACGCTGGAGCAGCTGGCCTGCCATTGCCACGGCGACGACCGCCCGGATTGCCCTATCCTTGAAGGCCTTGCCCGGCAATGACATCCCTTCCATTGTTAGCCTTTTATTTCTGACTTATACTGGCGTCCATGTCCCGCTTCCTCAAGATCGCAATCCTCTGGCTCCTGGCCTTTGCTCTGCCCATGCAAGGCTTTGCATCGTCCGCCATGCTCGATTGCGGCACGGGGCATCAGCCGGCCAGCCAGCACGACATGCATCAGGCGCAGGGACAGCACGCCCATCATCATGACCAGCTTGCGGCAGGCCAGCATCATGCCGCCGATGCTTCCCAGGCTTCAAGCAACGATTCGCCTGCAAATGACTCCCATCACCACAACGGCGCAGGCAAATGCAGCGCCTGCGCATCCTGCTGCCTGAGCAGCGCCATCAGCGCTCCCGCTACGCTTGATCCGGTGGCGCCGCTGCCAGCCGGACTGGAAACAGGCGCGCAGCCAGACCAGCAATTCACCGCGTACTTCCCCGAAGGCCTCGAACGGCCTCCGCATTCCCTCGCCATCTGATCCAGGATTGAAGCACCGGTCCAGGGCCATCGCCGCCTGCAGCCGTAACGCCTGAATCCTGCCGCCGCTTGCGGCACGCACCTGCCTGCGCGTCCGCATTCCATTCGTATTGCATCATCGAGGACACCATGATTTTTACCCTCACTACGAGGCGCGCGATCCATGCCGCCACTGTGCTGCTTCCGCTCGTCCTGGCCGGCTGCGCCTCGCTGTCGCCGGACGGCGGCTACTCGCCGGTCCAGTCGCTGGTCAAGGAACGCAGCGGCCAGGATATCAAATGGGTCAAGTCGGAAGGCGACGCCGCCAGCGTCGCCGATACCATCGCACCGCTGCTGGCCAAGCCGCTGAGCGTCGACGACGCAGTCAAGATCGCGCTGCTCAACAACAAGGGCCTGCAAGCCAGCTACAGCGGACTGGGCATCGCTGAAGCGGACCTGGTGCAAGCCGGACGCATCCCCAATCCGTCGTTTTCCTTCGGCCGCCTGCGCCGCGGCGGCGATATCGAAATCGACCGTTCCTTGATGCTGCCCGTGATGAGCCTGCTGACCATGCCGTTCGCCAGCAAGATCGAGCGCCGCCGCTTCGAGCAGGCGCAATTCCGCGCCGCCGGCGACGCACTGGCGGTCGCCGACGAAACCCGCCACGCCTATTTCTCCGCCGTGGCGGCGCAGGAAACCGTGAAATACATGGAGCAGGTCAAGGTTTCCGCCGAGGCCGGCGCCGAACTGGCGCGCAAGATGGCGGCGGCCGGCAACTGGAGCAGGCTGGAACAGGCGCGCGAGCAGTCGTTCCATGCCGACGCCACGGTGCAGCTGGCGCGCGCGGCGCAAGCACAGGTAGCCGAACGCGAAAAGCTGACCCGCCTGCTCGGCCTGTGGGGCAAGCAGGCCGCGTTCCAGTTGCCGGAGCGGTTGCCGGACTTGCCGAAAGCACCGCAAGAGATCGCCGACATAGAAGTGCAAGCCATGCAAAACCGGCTCGACATCATGATGGCCAGGCGCGAGCTGTCCGGCCTGGCCGGCTCCCTGGGGCTGACCGAGGCGACGCGTTTCATCAACATCCTCGACCTTGGCCTGATGCACAACAACTACAACCAGGGCCCGTCGCGCGAGAACGGTTATTCGATCCAGCTCGAGATTCCGCTGTTCGACTGGGGCGGCGCACGGGTGGCGAAAGCCGAAGCGCTGTACATGGAAGCCGTGAACCGCTCGGCGGAACTGGCCGTCAACGCCCGCTCCGAAGTGCGGGAAGCGTATGCCGCTTACCGCAGCTCCTACGACATCGCGCGCCACTACCGCGATGAAATCGTGCCGCTCAAGAAACGCATCTCGGATGAACAGATGCTGCGCTACAACGGCATGCTGATCGGCGTTTTCACGTTGCTCGCAGACGCCAGGGAGCAAGCCCGGAGCGTCAATGGCGCCATCGAGGCGCTGCGCGATTTCTGGATCGCCGACTCGGCGCTGAAAATGGCGCAAACCGGCCGCTCATCGACAGCGGCCGGCAGCAAACCCGGCGCTTCCGTCGCCGCCGCTGCCGACTAACCAACGCTTAATGCAGATACAAGGATAGACATCATGGTGTCACGTAGAAATTTCATGAGCGGCGCCGGCGCTGTCGCCATCGGCGCCAGCCTGGTCAGCCGGACCGGTGCGGCAACCCTGCCCGAAGCCGTAACGATGGCCGGCGCGGCGACGCAGCCGCCGCTTTCTCCACCCAACGGACGGCCCTACAATCCGGTGGTCACCCTGAACGGCTGGACCCTGCCCTGGCGCATGAAAAACGGCGTCAAGGAATTCCACCTGGTGGCCGAACCGGTGGTGCGCGAAATCGCGCCGGGCATGAAAGCCAACCTGTGGGGCTATAACGGCCAGTCGCCAGGCCCGACCATCGAGGTAGTCGAAGGCGACCGGGTACGGATCTTCGTCACCAACAAGCTGCCCGAGCACACCAGCGTGCATTGGCACGGCCAGCGGCTGCCGAACGGCATGGACGGCGTCACCGGCCTGACCCAGCCGGGCATCCAGCCGGGCAAGACCTTCGTCTACGAATTCATCGCAAAACGCCCGGGCACCTTCATGTACCACCCGCATGCGGATGAAATGACGCAGATGGCGATGGGCATGATGGGCTTCTGGATCACGCATCCGAAAGACCCCAGCCTGCATCGCGCTGACCGCGATTTCTGTTTCCTGCTGAATGCCTACGACATCGATCCCGGCAGCTACACGCCGAAAACCAGCACCATGCTCGACTTCAACCTGTGGACCTTCAACAGCCGCGCCTTCCCCGGCATCGACCCGATGGTGTGCAGCCAGGGCGACCGGGTGCGCATCCGCGTCGGCAACCTGACCATGACCAACCATCCGATCCACCTGCACGGCCATGAATTCGTGGTCGCCGGCACCGATGGCGGCTGGACGCCGCCGGCTTCGCGCTGGCCGGAAGTCACCACCGACATCGCCGTCGGCCAGATGCGCGCCATTGAATTCGACGCCACCGAACTCGGCGACTGGGCTTTCCATTGCCACAAATCGCACCACACCATGAATGCAATGGGCCATGACGTGCCGACCATGATCGGCGTCGACCAGCGCGACGTCCTCGCAAAAATCAACAAGCTGGTGCCGGACTACATGGCGATGGGAGAAACCGGCGGCGCCATGGGCGAGATGGAAATGCCGCTGCCGGACAACACCCTGCCGATGATGACCGGCAGCGGCCCGTTCGGCGGCATCGAGATGGGCGGCATGTTCACCACGCTGAAAGTACGCAAGGGTCTCGCCGCCAACGATTACAAGGATCCCGGCTGGTACAAGCACCCCGCCGGCACCCTGGCCTACGAATGGAAAGGCGGCGCTGCGGCCATGCCGGAGGCGGCCCGGGCCCCGGACGCCAGGCGCATGGCGGCCAAGCCAGGTGAAAAGGTTCTGAAGGTGATCAAGCCAAGCTCGCATGACAACCATTAACCAAAGCAACACAACACTCTCTTTTAACTGAAAGGAATTTTTATGAAATCCATTTTGATCGCCTCAAGCCTGGCCCTGTCGCTGTTGTCAGCCAACGCCCTCGCCCACGGCGACGAGGCCGGCAGCGGCGCGGCGCAAACCCATGACGAACATGCGTCGTCGATGGGCAAACCGGGCGACCCCGGCAAAGTATCGAAAACCATGGAGATCGACATGAACGACACGATGCGCTTCACGCCGGCCGCCATCTCGATCAAGCGCGGCGAAACCGTCAGGTTCATCGTCAAGAACTCCGGCAAGGTCAAGCATGAAATGGTGCTGGGATCCATCGAGGAATTGAAGGAACACGCCGCGCTGATGCAGAAATTCCCGGAAATGGAGCACTCGGATCCTAACCAGGTATCGCTCGATCCAGGTAAAAGCGGCGAATTGATATGGCAGTTCAGCAAGGCCGGCAGGTTCGACTTCGCCTGCCTGCAGCCGGGTCATTTTGAAGCCGGCATGCGCGGCCATATCGTCGTCAGATAATTTCGTCCACCAGACAAAGGAAACCCATGAAAACCCGTTCCATTTTAATTGCAGCCTGCGCGTTGCCGCTGGCGCTCTCGTTCCACGCATCCTCCGCAACCGCACAAGAAGCAAGCCAGGCCGAGGCCACCGCAGCGCCCGCCGATGCCGCGGCCATGTCGAGCGGAGAAGTCAGGAAAATCGACAAGGAAGCCGGCAAGATCACCATCAAGCACGGCCCCTTGGCGAACCTGGGCATGCCGCCGATGACGATGGTTTTCCGCGTGAGCGATCCCGCGCTGCTGGACCAGGTGAAGCCGGGCGACAAGATCGGTTTCATCGCTGAAAAAGCCAACGGCGCATTGACCGTCACAAAAATGCAGGTTGTCGAGTAAGAGTCATCCGCACAAAAAAAGAGCCCGCATGGGCTCTTTGGGCTCTTTTATCAGATGCCGGCTCCAGGATCAGTAGCCGTAATTCTTGGCAACCGTATTGCCCAGGTAACCGCCGCCGACAACCCCGGCAACTGTCGCCAGCGTACGGCCGCGGCCGCTGCCGACCTGGTTCCCCAGCAAGCCGCCGACTACCGCGCCGGTAGCGATTCCCAACGGGCTGACCTGCGATGCCGGACGGGCCGGTTCAGCCGGGGCCTGGTACTGCGGTGCTGGCGCATTCTGCGCATACGATGGGCTGCTGGTGCGATACACGTGATGCACAATGGTTTTCTGTTTGGGCGCAGGATTGGCCGGTTCAACCTGGTATCCCGCCACGGCAGGCGCCGCCACCGGCTGCATGTATTGATAGCCGTTTGCCGTCTGCACCAATACCGGGGCGCCGGTTGCCGCAGCACCGGCTGCCGGAGCTGCCACGCCGTTGCCGGCAAGCGGCTGTTGCGCTGCCTGTGCGATGTCCGGAGATTGCGCCGCGGCCGGCGTGCCGCGGGAACTCGGCAGGAAACCGGTAATCGCCGCGACGCCAAGCAAGCTCACCAAGATGAGCGAGCCGGCGGCGCCGGCGACCAATGGGTGCAAACGTGCGGTGGTTGTGCTGGCTTCCATTTGATTCTCCTTAGACCGTTGATGTTGAGTTGATTCTACTCACGGCCTTGCGGACAGCACATACGGATTGTGTATCAGATGTTTCGAATTGAAACATGGTGTAGCCTTGGCCAGGCTGGAACCGGCTTCCAGTCTCGCTTGTCCTCTCAGGAGCACTGACTTGAAAATAAATATCGGGAAAACCGTCCTGTACCAGATTCCGGCCGGAGTATGGGTACTTGGATTCGTCAGCATGCTGATGGATATTTCTTCCGAAATGATCCATAGCCTGCTGCCGCTGTTCATGGTCACCGCGCTCGGCGCCAGCGCCCTGTCGGTGGGGCTGGTGGAGGGGCTCGCGGAAGCCACAGCCTTGATCGTCAAGGTGTTTTCCGGGACCTTGAGCGACTACCTGGGCAAGCGCAAAGGACTCGCGGTGTTTGGCTATGCCCTGGGGGCGCTTAGCAAACCGCTGTTTGCCCTTGCTCCAGGGATGGGCATGGTGCTTTCAGCCCGTCTCCTGGATCGCATGGGCAAGGGCATACGCGGCGCGCCAAGGGATGCCTTGGTAGCAGACATCACCCCGCCGCAATTGCGGGGAGCGGCATTCGGCCTGCGCCAGTCGCTCGATACCGTCGGCGCATTTCTTGGTCCCTTGCTGGCGGTCGGCCTGATGCTTCTCTGGGCCAACGATTTCCGGGCAGTGTTCTGGCTCGCGGTCATTCCCGGCTTGATGGCGGTAATGCTGCTTTTCCTCGGTTTGCGCGAGCCAGAACCTGAGAAAGCGGAAAGGCGCAGCAACCCGATCCGGCGTGAAAACCTGAAACGGCTTGGCGCCTCTTACTGGTGGGTAGTCGGCATCGGCGCGGTATTCACGCTAGCCCGGTTCAGCGAAGCGTTCCTGGTGTTGCGTGCGCAACAGGGCGGCATTCCGCTGGCGCTGGTGCCACTGGTCATGGTGGCGATGAACGTGATTTATGCCCTGTCTGCGTATCCGTTCGGCAGGCTCTCGGACAAGATGAATCACCGAACGCTGCTGGCCCTGGGTTTGATCGTTCTTATCTTGGCCGACCTGGTTCTGGCAAGCAGCAGCCATTGGGGCGTAGTATTGGCCGGCGTCGCTCTTTGGGGCCTCCATATGGGCATCACGCAAGGCCTGCTGGCGGCGATGGTGGCGCACGCCGCACCAGCCGACCTGCGCGGCACCGCGTATGGCTTCTTCAACCTGGTGAGTGGAATCGCGATGCTGCTGGCAAGCGCCCTGGCTGGCCTGTTATGGGACAGGCTAGGAGCATCTTTCACTTTCTTTGCCGGCGCAGGTTTTTGCGTGGCCGCGCTTGCCGGCCTCACCGGGACAATCAAGCGCACCGGCAACTGATCCTGCACCGCGGATGCGCCTGTCAAGGCATCGCGATCCAGCCGTGATGTCGGCATAGGGTCCGACCAGCAAGATCAACGTACCGGAAAAATAAGGCGCCTTCCGCGCAAACTCGCCAAACCCGCGAATGTTTAAAAAATAACATTCGGGCATTTCGTAACGAGCTGTAAAAAACCGGTACTTTTTACCTCGCATACCCGAGTATCGATACCTCAGGGCGACGCTTGATAAGCGCCCGGTCGCCCGCATATGCCATAAATCATTCCCGGAAAGCCCTATGCCATCCTAGCAATGCGATATTAATGCGATATTGAATCGCGCAGTTTAAAGGACCCTGACCATGCAATACCTGCAGATAATCGTCATCCTCACCACGCTGATCGTCGGCCTGCCCCTGACCAGTATGGCCAGCACCAGCGACACCACCGAAATGCAGACCACCCCGGCGGACCAGATCGCCCTGCCGATGGTGAGCGGCGAAATCCTCAAGATCGACGCCGGCGCCGGCAAGATCACCCTCAAGCACGAACAAATCCCGAATTTCGGCATGCCCGCCATGACCATGCTGTTCAAGGCTGGCGACCCGGCCATGCTGGCGCAGTTCAAGCCCGGCGACAAGGTTCGGTTCGCCATCGACAAGGTCGAAGGCGCGCTGACCATAGTCAGCCTGGAGCTGGCCAGCTGATATCCCCCTGGATCGCCGTTCTCAAGGACGGCGGTTGACTATCCGGGCTGCTCCCGCTTCGCCGTCTGGCTGGATCACTTCCAATGAAACCAGCGGCCCCTTGCGCGGATCGTGCTGGAAAGTGATGCGGATTTTCTGCGCAGTCTCGATACCGGCAAAATCCCTGGCCAGGATCCGGGTCACGGTCGGCAGCTCTTCCGAGCCTAGTGCAAAGGCGTCGCTTTCGTTCTGCTGCTCGGATGCCACATGGCCGTTCTTGTATACGCAGGCGATGGCCTGCAGAGGATCAATGCCATTGCTCATCAGGAAGGAATCGTTGACCAGGAACAGTGCCGGCGGGATCTTCTCGACATCGATCTGGCTGATGTCCGGCCAGTCGTTCCTGGTGATCACTTTGCCGCCGGCATAATATTTGGCGACAAACTGGTCGCCCATGCAGGGCAGGTGCGCGGTCGCTGCTTCGGCGTGCTGCAGCAGCTGTTGTACGTCGCCCGCTTCGAATTCCACGGTAATGGACGGTGTTGTCATCATGTTTGTCATGGCCGGATTATCGCACCGCGGACGGTTTTGCAGCGTCGAAAGCTGGCAGGCGCGTTGCGCCCACCCTACGCCGGCAATAAAACTGCCGGCAAAGCGCGGAATCCCTGCAGCCGATGCGATGTCCTGTATTTATCCTGCATTTATCCCGTATATAATGTGCGAAATGGAAAATCCCAACGAATTCGTACAATGGCTGCGCTCGGTCGCGCCCTATATCCACGCCTTTCGCGGCAAGACCTTCGTGGTCGCGTTCCCGGGCGAACTGGTCACCGCCGGCGCCCTGCCTGTGCTGGCGCAAGACCTGTCGCTGCTGCATGCGCTAGGCATCAAGGTAGTGATCGTGCACGGCTCCCGGCCGCAGGTCGAAGAACAGCTGGCGCTGCGCAATGTGGAAGCGCGCTTCCACAACGGCTTGCGGATTACCGACACCGCCGCGCTGGAATGCGCCAAGGAAGCCGCCGGCGAACTGCGCCTGGATATCGAAGCTGCTTTCAGCCAGGGCCTCCCCAACACGCCGATGGCGCACGCTGCGATCCGTATCATTTCAGGCAACTTTGTCACTGCCCGTCCGCTCGGCGTGATCGACGGCGCCGACCTGCAGCTGACCGGCGTGGTGCGCAAGATCGACTACGACACCATCCATCCGATCCTCAACGCCGGCGGCCTGGTGCTGCTGTCGCCGCTGGGTTTCTCACCGACCGGCGAAGCGTTCAACCTGACCATGGAAGACGTGGCGGTGGCGGCGGCGATTTCGCTGCGCGCCGAAAAGCTGATTTTCATCAGCGAAACGCCGTTGATGAAAGACGCCGGCGAAACCGAAATCCGCGAACTGTCTTCGCACCAGGCGCAAGCGGTGCTGGACAGCGGCTGCCTGCCAGCCGATTCGGCCTTCTACCTGCAGCACGCGATCAAGGCCTGTAACGCCGGCGTGCCGCGCGCCCACGTGGTGCCGTTCGCCACCGACGGTTCGGTCCTGCTGGAACTGTTTACCCATGATGGCGTGGGCACCATGATTTCCTACGAAAACCTGGAAAGCCTGCGCGAAGCCACGATTGAAGACGTAGGCGGCATCCTGAAGCTGATCGAACCGCTGGAAAACGACGGCACCCTGGTCAAGCGCGGGCGCGAACTGATCGAACGCGAAATCCACTATTTCTCGGTGATCGAGCATGACGGCGTGATCTTCGGCTGCGCTGCCCTGTATCCTTTCCCGACCGAAAAAATGGCGGAAATGGCCTGCCTCACGGTCAATCCGGAAGTGCAGGCGCAAGGCGACGGCGAGCGCATCCTGAAACACATGGAAAGCCGGGCCCGCGCCGCCGGCTTCACCAAGCTGTTCGTGCTGACCACCCGCACTTCGCACTGGTTCCTGCGGCGCGGCTTCGTCCATGCCACCGTCGACGACCTGCCCAAGGATCGCCAGCACATGTATAACTGGCAACGGAAATCGCTGGTATTGATCAAGACCCTATAAAATCAACGCCCCAATTCAAGCCCCTGTCACGATCCGGCGCTCGGCGAACTATCCTCTATTCAACCGATCTTACAAGCGGGCCTGTGGCAGCACGGCCCGCAATATCTACAAGGAAAAACCATGGCACGCACCATCCATTGCATCAAGCTAGACAAAGAAGCGGAAGGACTGGACTTCCCGCCGTATCCAGGCGAACTGGGCAAGCGCATCTATGAAAGCGTCTCGAAAGAAGCCTGGGCCGGCTGGCTCAAGCACCAGACCATGCTGGTCAATGAAAACCGCCTGAACCTGGCCGATGTGCGCGCCCGCAAGTACCTGGCGGCGCAGATGGAAAAGCATTTCTTCGGCGATGGCGCCGATGCTGCTACCGGCTACGTGCCGCCGACCGAATAAGCTGCCTCTCCAGAATATCTCTCTTCCCATCTACCTCTGTGGCAAAATAAGCAAGATTAATTTGCCTGGAGGTAGCACCCTGTCGCGGCCCATGCGCTGTAGCCCCACACCAGATCCAAGTGACTATCCTTCGCCGGATATGCGCACATTTTCGTCCGCTTTTTAGTTGATTCTTTTCTTCACAGATCGGAAATTTCATGCATCTATTCCGTAAACGTTCCTGGTCCAACCGCTTGCTGTCTTATGTGCTGGCCGCTGCCTGCGGCATCGGCTTCACCGGCGTCGCCGAGGCGGCGACCGCGCTGCCGGCCGGCGTGACCCAGGGCCCGTCGGCCGAAGGCATCACCGAATACCAGTTCGCCAACGGCTTCAAGGTCTTGCTGTTCCCTGACGCCTCCAAGCCCACGGTAACCGTCAACACGACTTACCTGGTCGGTTCGCGTTTCGAGAACTACGGCGAAACCGGCATGGCGCACCTGCTGGAACATTTGATGTTCAAGGGCACCCCTAGCCACCCTGCGATTCCCAAGGATTTCAGCCAGCGCGGCATGTCGTTCAACGGCACCACCAACCTCGACCGCACCAACTACTATGAAATCTTCCAGGCCGGCGACGACAACCTGAAATGGGCGATCGACATGGAAGCCGACCGTATGCTGCATTCGTTCATCGCCAGGAAAGACCTGGATAGCGAAATGACGGTGGTGCGCAACGAATACGAACAAGGCGAAAATTCGCCGTATGGCGTCCTGTTCAAGCGCCTGCAAGGCGTGGCTTACGACTGGCACAACTACGGCAAGCCGACCATCGGCAACCGCAGCGATATCGAAAACGTCAAGATAGAAAACCTGCAAGCCTTCTACCGCACCTACTACCAGCCCGACAACGCGGTGCTGCTGATCGCCGGCAAATTCGATTCGGCCAAGACCCTGGCCTGGGTCAGCCAGGCTTTCGGCAAGCTGCCCAAGCCGACCCGCAAGATGCGCGATTTCTGGACCGTGGAACCGACCCAGGACGGCGAACGCAGCGTCACCGTGCGGCGCCAGGGCGACGTGCAGATCGTTGCCGTTGCCTACAAGATTCCGAGTGAACTGCATGCCGACAGCGACGCCCTGTCCTACGCCGGCACGATCCTGGCCGACACGCCCAACGGCCGCCTGCACAAATCGCTGGTGGAAACCGGCAAGGCTACTGCCATATTCAACTATGAAATGACCGGTTATGCACCGGGCCTGGAGATCATCGCGGCGGTCGTCAAGAAAGGCGAGCCGATCGAACCGGTCCGGCAGGCTTTGATCGAGGGCGTCGAACAATTCGCCAAAATCCCGCCGACTCCTGAAGAAATGGAGCGCGTGCGCCTGGACAACGCCAACAGCTTCGAAAAGCTGCTGAACGATCCGCAGAAAGTCGGCGTCGCCATGTCCGGCACCATCGCGCTGGGCGACTGGCGCTTGCTGTTCCTGGGCCGCGACCGTTCCAACAAGGTCACCTCCGCGCAAGTAGCGGCAGCGGCGGCGCACTACTTCACCCGCGACAACCGCACGGTCGGCCTGTTCCTGCCGGAAGACCAGCTGCAGCGCGCCGACGTTCCTGCCGCGCCAAGCCTGTCCGCACTGTTCAAGGACTACAAGCCGCAGCAGGCGGTCGCTGACGGCGAAGTTTTCGATCCGTCGCAAGCCAATATCGACGCCCGCACCCAGCGTTCGCAGGTGGGTGGACTGAAGCTCGCGCTGCTGCCGAAAAAGACACGCGGCGAAACCGTCACGGTCAAGCTGAACCTGCAATGGGGCGATGAAAAAACCCTGTTCGGGAAAAAGACTGCTTCCGAATTGATGGACGCGATGCTGATGCGCGGCACCGCCACGCTGACGCGCGAACAGTTGGCCGACGCGTTTTCCAAGCTGAAGATCAGCGGCAGCCCGACCCAATTCCAGACCACGCGCAGCAACCTGCCGGCAGCCCTGAAGCTGGCCGCCAGCGTGCTCAAGCAGCCGCGCCTGGATCCGGCCGAATACGAACGCCTGCGCAAGGAAGCCCTGGTCGGGCTGGAAGCGTCGCGCAACGAGCCGAATACGCTGGCCGCCGAGGCTATCGCCCAGCATTTCAACAAATATCCGCAAGGCCACTGGCTGGCGGCGCAGACCGTGGACCAGCAGATTGCGGCGATCCAGGCCACCCAGCTGGCTGAGGTCAGCGCCTTCCACCACGACTTCTACGGCGCCTCGCAAGGCGAGCTGGCGATCGTCGGCGATTTCGACGTCGCCGCCGTCACCAAGGTGGTCCAGGAAGAATTCGGCGATTGGAAAAGCGCAGCGCCTTACCAGCGTGTGATCCGCCAGAATTTCGACGTCGCGCCGCTGCAGAAGACCATCAACTCGCCGGACAAGGAAAACGGCTTTTACGTAGCGCGCCAGAACCTGGACATGCGCGACGACGACGCCGACTACCCGGCCATGATGGTGGCCAACTACCTGTTCGGCGGCGGCGGCCTGAAATCGCGCCTGATCGACCGCGTGCGCCAGAAAGAAGGCCTGTCCTACGGCATCGGTTCGTCGCTCGACATCAGCTCCATCAGCCGCGCCGGCAGGTTCTCGGTGCAGGCTATCGCCGCCCCGCAAAACCTGGGCAAGGTCGACCTTGCAGTCAAGGAAGAACTGGCGCGCGCATTGAAGGAAGGTTTCAGCGCCGAAGAACTGGCCCGCGCCAAATCCGGCATCCTGCAGGAAAACCAGAACGCCCGCGCCCAAGACAGCGCCCTCAGCGCCGGCTGGGCCAGGCTGCTGGACATCGACCGCACCTTCGCCTGGAGCAAACAGGTAGAAGGCAAGATCAGCGCCTTGACGGTAGAACAGGTCAACGCCGCTTTCCGCAAATACATCGACCCAGCCCGTATCAGCGTGGTGATCGTGCGGGATGAAGCGAAGGCCAAGGCAAATGCTGCTGTGGCGGCGAAGCAGTAAGAACTAGCAACCCCGCAAAACCGCTGCAGTACTCGCCGAATTGATAGCGAGTACTGCAGCGGTTTTTTTTGGTGTTGACGTTGCTTTTGAAGTTGCCGTTGAAGTTGGGGCTGAAGTTGTTTTTGACGTTGAAGTTGTTTTTGACGTTGAAGTTGTTTTTGACGTTGGGGTTGCTTTTGAATTCCGCATTGGGACGTTGCCAAATGAGACAACGGTCAGCCGGGAATTGTGGGAAGACATGTTTGAGCGAAGCGAGTTTGTCTTCCCACCCGGCTGACTGCTGGCTCATTTGGGGACCCGACCGAAGGGAGGGCAACGGCTTTGCGGTCGCCTTCTTTTGGTTACTTTTCTTGGCGAAGCAAGAAAAGTGACTAGCTGCCGGGCTACCCCCGGC
>NZ_FOLC01000017.1 GCF_900112135.1 Collimonas sp. OK412 | reverse complement strand
GATGGCGTTTTCCGCTGCCGCTGCCGCTTCGATTTCAGCGATTTGTGCACCTGTATCCAGACCGGTAATTGCTCCTGCCATTTTGATTCTCCCTGATGAAAGTGGTAAAGATTAAAAAAAAGAGACTGGTCGACGCCTTGCAAGGCGCCGGCCGGTCGATTTACAACGATTAGCCGACGATATCTTTGGCTGCCTTCAGACCCATCGTGTGGACCTTGGCCAGGGTGTTAGCCAAGTTGATGGCGTTTTCCGCTGCCGCTGCCGCTTCGATTTCAGCGATTTGTGCACCTGTATCCAGACCGGTAATTGCTCCTGCCATTTTGATTCTCCTTGATGAAAAACATGCTTCGATTTCGAAGCGGGCTAGATGGACTCCGTGAGGAGCCCGGTTAAAATGTGCAATTCCCGTATGGGCACCACACAAAACTGAGTCGATGCCGTGAAAAGCGACCGCACGGCATTGAAAACTGATAAACATTACGCAGCTTGTTCTACTGCAGAGCGGCATATTTCGGCTGCCGCTCTCAATCCATCCACTATCACGCTGCCGGTCAGGCGGTCGCTCGGATCTGCGCTCGCCCGGTTGGCCTCGGCGGCGCTGACCGCCATCTGTTCCAGAGCCTGCGCAACCGCCTTCAACTCGGCGGAATGGGCTGGATCGCCGGCTAACTTAGGTAGCGCATTTAAAGTATTGATCAGCGGTTCTGTCATATATTCGTACATTGCAATCACCTCATTGGAAACGGAGCGAAGCGTGTTGCGGCGAAACGAAACTTTTCGTACCGTCGCTCGACGCGAAATATTGCAGGCCGTCGACTGCCAGCGCGGAACCGATATCCTTGGCGGTAGCGATCTCGTCGGCACGCATGACATTGACATCGACCTTTTTTACCAGCGGTCCCAGGTCGGCGCGGAATTGCTCTACGACTTTTTGGATGGCCTCGGGGTGCAGTACGGTTCCTGTGACGGCAAAGACGCCGTCGCCCCTGTATTGCACATTCACGTCGGGGGCACGCAATGATTCCTTGAGATCGCGCACCACTTCATCCGCCGCCCTGACGTTCCACTTCAAATGTCCTGCCGCGAAGGCGTGCGCCGCCTGATAGATCTTGGCCGCGGCATCTTCTCGTTTTACGATGCCGCTGACGTTGACCACGCCGTCTTGCTCGGTAATTGTCAGATCGTCTTGATTCAGGTGCGCCACAGCCAGTTTCAGTCTTTCCAGCGACGCCTGCGGTTGCGGCAGAACGCCGCTGCGCAGTGGATTCGTGCCGGGCACGATCATCGCGGTGGCGGTCACGGCCGCCAGCAGCGAGGAGGTAAGAACCAGCCAGCTGATGGTTGCGTGGCGCGCCCAGATGGGGACAGGTTTGACCGGATGCAGAGATGCCGATGCCTGGTCCGGTAAATTGTCCAATGCGGCTAGCTGAGCGGCTTGCGGAGAACAGACCATGCGCAGCAAGCTGATGTCGGACGGCCATGTTGCGTCTGCCGACCCTGCGCACAGCACAATATCGCTGAAGCTGCGAGGCTCGAAATCTTCCAGCCGGGCCTGCGGCTCGCTGTTATTTGAAGCACCTATCGCAACGTTGCCTTGCTCATCCAGGGTAAGCAACATGGCCGGCGCGTTCCAGTCAGAGATTTGAATTTCAGACCTGGCGTCGCAGCCGATCGTGGTATCGCCATTGGCCAGATTGATCACTGCTCCGGAGTGACGGCCAGTCAATACGCGAATCTGTTTTTTCATGGACTAACTCCCTTGTTCTGCTGTTGAATCAGGATCAATCAGGCTGCTGTCGTTGTTCACTTTGTTGTACTGCTTTGTGCTGTACTGCTTTGATATAAGTCTATCTTCGTGTCCTGCAGGCTGGCAGCCAAGGCCCGAATTTATTCGCTTGCGAACGAACTTGGCTACCATCCGCGGCCGCGCAGAATCAGTGCTGAAAGCATCGCCACACCGATCGCGCATTCCACATCCGTACGCTTGCGGGACAGGTTCAGCAGCAGCAACGGCAGCAGCAGGTTCATGGTTTCCTCAGCGGCAGTGCGTGTTCGCCGGGGTACGGGGCCGGACCGGAACAGCAGGGCGGCGGAAGGCGCATCGCCACTCGCATTGCCACCTCTGTTGACTGCCGGTACAGCTTGCTTGCCAGGTTCGATCAGTGCCACCAGGCTGTCGCGTACCGTATGTAAAGTTGTTGTCTGCGTGCGGTCAGCAACCGGCATTTGCAAAAATTCGCGCATGATCGCCAGGATCTTGTACGTCGTGCCTGATTGCTCCTTACCGGAAGCCAAGCTGTCGCGTGCTCCGAGCAATGCCGTTTCGGCGGCCGCGCGGCCGCGCAGCCGCAAATTGGTGTCGTGCGCCAATGGCCATGTGCCGAGTAACAGCGCCTCGTCTCGGATTGGACGCTTGGCGGCCCGCATGATGTTGATGGTGCGCGCCGAGCCCGCGGCATGAAATTGCATGCGCCCGGCATTGCCTGCGGCATCGCGGCGGCCTTCGCGCCGATCGCGGTCGGATGGCCGGCCATCGTCGCTGGATTGGCGAAGATTTATTGTATTGAATTCTGTGCGTTGCGACGAGGTGTGCTCTTCCAGCATCATCAGCAGATCATCGCTCAGGGCGCCTGATTCGACCTGTTCCGGGTCTCCGCCGGCGCCGCGCCGCGCCGTCTGCCGCCTGGCGCGCAGGGCGGCTGCCCGGTGGCGATGGTGACCGGGAACTGGCAGCTGGAGCGGCTGCTGGATCGGCTGTTCCTCATCGTCCGCCTGGTGCGGACTGTTCCAGCCGTTGATGCGCGAGATGTTCATGGGAATATCACCTGGAACACGGAACGCGCATAGTTCTGGATTGCTGCGGCAGCCCAAGGGGCGGCGATAACCACCACGACCGTCACGACTATCATTTTAATGCCCTGCGAGATGCTGGAATCCTGCAGCGAGGTAATCGCCTGCAGGAAAGCAATCACCAGGCCGGTGATTGCAGCAACGCCGACAACCGGCAGGGACACCAGCAGGGCCAGCGTCAATGCCTGCGTCGTCAGGTGGGTGATTGCGTCGTATTCCATGGCTTCACCGATAAGTGGATATGAGTCCGTGGACCAAGGTAGACCAGCCGTCCAGCGATATGAACAGCAGCAGCTTGAATGGAATCGCGACGTTGCTCGGATTGACCTGGGATAGTCCCAATGCCATCAGCACGTTGGCGATCACCAGGTCGATCACGATGAAACACAGGTAAAGCAGGAAACCGATCTTGAAAGCCGCAGTCAGCTCACTCAACGCGAACGCCGGCGCCAGCACGATCAGGTCGTCCGGCTTCAGCTCCGCGGCCCGTTCCGGCGGCCAGATCTGGCGCGCCGAGCGCATGAAAAATGCTTTCTCGCGTTCGGACGTATGCTTGCGCAGAAAGGCGCGGAACGGTTCGCGTGCCGCGTCGAACAATGGCATGATTTGCGATCCGGCGGTTTGCTCGCTCGATAGCTGCGCGTGCTTGACAGCTTCCATGCCTACCGGCGCCATCACGAAGCATGAAATGATGATGGCGACGCCGTTCAGCACCGAGGTCGGCGGCACTTGCTGCAGGCCGAGAGCGTTACGCAGCAAACCGAGCACGACGACGATTTTCGTATACGACGTGACGACCATCGCGGCGAAAGGCAAGATGCTAAGGGCGAGCGCTGCGATCAGCAGCGACGCGATATCAGGAGTTCCGCTCATTGCGCTCTGCCATGCGGTGGATTTGCAGGCCGAGCTGGCCGCCGACTGCCACCAGTTCGCCAAACGCAAGAACCTGGCCGTGCGAAACCAGCCGGATCTGGGCGTCGTCTACCGGTACTGGAAGTTCCAGGATGCAGCCGGGTTCGAGCGCGGCGATTTGCGCTATGGGCAAATTGAGCGTGACAATCTCAAGATGGACCGGGATCTCAAGCTGTCCGACATCGATCTGCGCCGCCGCTTCTGCCGCTTCCAGGTCCGCAGGCTGATCGTTGTCCAGATTGTAGGTGGTCGTCATAGGTTTGTTCTCCAGGGTAATGGTGTGTGCCGCGACGCTTGCCAGTGCACCGGCGCACCAGCCGTTGTTGACGCCCCAGCGCAGCGCCACGTTGTGGATAGGCGCGCCGCGCACATAATTTCCGCGCGGCTGCCAGCCGAGCAGGATGTCGCCACAGCGCAAAGAAGCGAGCAAGGCCTGGCTGCAATTGCGGCTGCGCAGCCGCAGATGGGTGGGCAGGGAAAGTGCGGGTAATGCTTGCGTGGTGTTGAAGACAGTCAGCGATTGCTGCTCGAGCAGCGTCGCCAGAGGCAGCGGCAGATCGACAATGACGGCAACATCAGCAACACCAGGGAAGGTGTCTGCCGATGCGTGCCGGAATTCAAACGCCAACCCCTGCGCCAGTGTCGATGCGCCAGCCAGCGTCAGTTCCGCAACGGTTGGCTGCGGATAGCCGTTCGCCGCCAATTTTTCAAGCAGCGGCGCCAGCCATAGATTGGCCAGTGCGATACGTCTTTGGCGGTCGCTGTCGAGCGCGATCATTTCAAGCGCCGGATGGCTGGCCAGATCGACCAGTGCGGTCAGGACGCCGTAGGCAGAATCCAGGCGCAGCGTAGCAGCGCGTTTGAAGCAGATCGACGCCGCCGGCAGCGCACGCAGTTCGATGCCGGCGGTGCGGGCTGCCATGCGCATCGTGCTGCGCGCATCGAACAAGCTTCGGGACAGGCTGGCCAGCGCTGCCGGATAGGAGCGCAAGCGGTTGCCGATGGGTGTTGCCTCGACTTGCTCTGTAACTTGTTCCGTAACTCGCTTATGCATAGGAATCCGTCTCTTTTCTGAAGGCTCTAGGCCGCCTCGATGTCAATCTCGAGGCTGGCGCCGAGCCGGGAACGCAGGCGCTGTTGCAATGCGTCCGTGTTCAAGCAGATTAGGGCATTTGCCCGTATATCACTGCAATTGAAGCGAAGCGACAGCCGGAATGGCGAAAGTTTCAGCTGCAGGCTGGTCTCAGGCAGGATGGCAGGATTAAGCACGATGGTTACTTCCCAGATCCCGCCTCCTTGAACCGCCGGCGACGAGCAGAAATTTGCGATGCGCTCAGCCAGGTGCTCGACTACCAGGTCAGCCTCCGCCGCCTGCGAGCATTGCCGGATCATGCGCGCGCGCAGGGCGGCGAGCGCATCCCGCTCGGCGTCGTTGCCATCAACGGCTGCCGCCGCAGCGGCCTGGCTGTCTTCGTCCGCCACGACTGGCGGAGCATCGTCCCGCTGCTCCGCATCTTCATCCGTCGATCGGTTTTCGGAGCCAGCGTAGGCACTGTCAGTCAGCGATTGCCGGGCGGCGCCGAGAAGTGTGTTGAAACGCGCCGTCCGCTGCCGTGCGGGCCGGCTAGGGGTCGTCTCGGAATGCGCTGCGGAAAGTCGCAAGACCCGCAATTCGCGCGCCTGCCGGAAGCGGTTATCCATGGCTACAGATTAACCACGCCGACCGGCTGCAGCTCGACATCCGCTCCCAGTTCCTGGAATGAATACACCTGCAGCGCCGGAAAGCCTTGCTCGATCATGCGCCGGAAGTAACGCCGGATATCCATTGCCGTAACAACCGCGACGCCGGCCGCAGGTTCGCTGCCGACGGCGTTTTGGACAGACTCCAGCAGGGCGTCGATTTGTTGCGGTTCAAGCGTCAGGAAATTGCCTGCCGGGGTGGGCTTGATAGCCTGGCGGATCGTCTGCTCGACGTCGGCGTCGAGCACGATCGCCTGCATTTTTCCGGTGCCTGACGTCGCCCGGTGTGCGATGAAGCGACCCAGGTCGCCACGTACGTATTCGGTCAGCATCAGAACGTCCTTTTCCTTGGCGCCCCATGCCACCAGGCTTTCCAGGATTGCCCGGATATTACGGATCGGTACGCGCTCTTCGAGAAGACGCCTGAATACTTCCGCAATCTTCGGCACGGTCGAGACTTTCTGCACCTCTGCCACCAGGCCCGGATACTCGGCGCCGACGCGATCCAGTATCCACTGTGTCTCTTGCAGCCCGATGAAAAGATGCGCTGCACGCCGCACCGAATCGCACACATCGTCTGCCAGCACCTTTTCGCGTTGACTGACTGACTCCGGCATTTCTACCGGCGGCAACGGCACCTCCTGCAGCAGGATCTGGTACGACAGGCCGGACAAATTGTCGGCGGTCCAAACGGCAGTGCGCGGAAAAGGCAGGCCAAGTTCTTCTACCAGCCGCAGCCGTATGTCGTTCAGGGCCTGGTTCAAGGCGGTCTCGTCGAGCCGGCCGGTCAGGTTCTTCGATAGGCGCAAGGACAGCGGCACGGCGAACGCGGGAGCGTGCTGGGCGATGCTGGGCGTGTTGCCTTTGACGCCGTCGGTGAGCAGCGCGGAGAGTTCGGTCCCGGCATCGGGCTGGGTTTGGCGCTGCTTGCGTCGCAAGTTGTAGCCGCCGGCGAAAATCGCGACCGCCAATACCAGGAACAAGGTGGTCGGGAAGCCTGGCACCAATGCGAAGCCGCATAGCATTGCGGAAGCACTAAACAAAGCATTCGCGTTGGTGGACAGCTGCGATGCGATATCCATGCCCAGCGAGCGAGGGCGGCTATGTTCGTCAGCCACGCGCGTAATCAGGATGCCGGCCGCGACCGAGATCAGCAACGATGGAATTTGCGAAACCATCGCATCGCCGATGGACAGCACGGAAAAGCGGTTGGCAGCTTCGCCGGCGCTCATGCCATGATAGCTGACGCCGATCACCATGCCTGCCAGGATGTTAACCATGGTGATGACCAGGCCGGCGATCGCATCGCCCTTGACGAACTTCATCGCGCCGTCCATGCCGCCATGCAGCTGGCTCTCGATGGCCAGCAGCGCACGCCGTTGCCTGGCGTCTTCGACCGAAAGATTGCCGGCCTTGACGTCGGCGTCAATACTCATCTGCTTGCCCGGCATTGCATCCAGGGTGAAACGTGCGCCTACCTCCGCCACCCGTTCCGAGCCTTTTGCGATGACGATGAACTGCACGGTTGCGATGATCAGGAACACTACCAGCCCAACCACCAGGTTGCCGCCGACCACCAGTTCGCCAAAGCTCTCGATGATATGGCCGGCTTCGGCGTTGAGCAAGATCGATTTGGTCGAGGCTATGTTAAGCGACAGACGGAACAGCGTGGTAAACAACAGCAGGGATGGAAAGGCCGACAGCGATGTGGCGCTGGGAATGTACATCGTCACCATCAGCAGCACGATGCTGATGGTGATATTCAGGCCCAGCAGCATATCGATCAGGAAAGTGGGCAAAGGCAGGATCATCAGAGCGATAACCGAGATCACCAGCGCTACGATGCCGACCTCGCCGCTGATATTGAAGAGGCGCGACGATTTCATGTAAATCTCCTTCAAGCTGGATTGACAGCTGTGGTGTGGCCTTTGCCCATATCGTCAACCCAGGCCAGCACTGCTGCTACCGCGTCGAAAAGGGGTTCGGGGATCGTTTCTTCCAGGGCAACCAGATACAGCGCGCGCGCCAATGGCGGGTTGCCGACAATCGGAACGCCATGCAGGGTTGCCAGTTCACGGATGACGCGCGCTTCTTCATCGGTTCCCTTGGCGATGACGCGCGGCAAGCCGCATTCTTCAGGCGCGTAGCGCAGGGCGACAGCGTAGTGGGTCGGATTGACCACCACCACATTGGCCTGCCCTACATGCGATTTCTGCGGCGCGTTGGCAAGTTCCTTGGACAGTTTGCGCAGCTCTTGCTTGATTTCCGGATTGCCGTTGCTTTCCTTGTTCTCCCGTTTGACTTCGTCCTTGCTCATGCGGTGGTCCCTGATGAACAACCAGCGCTGGATAGCAAAATCGGCCGTGCCTATCACCAGGAAAACGACAGCAGAGATGGCGAGCATCTTGCATAAAGCGCCCCAGGCGATGCTGTCCAATCCCAGGATCGGCTGGTACACGACCCCGATCAGCAATGGCATCAGTATCAGCACGGTTTTCCACAATACCGTGCCCAAAATGCAAGCTTTGACCACGGTTTTTGCCAGCTCTATCATCGAGCGCATCGAAAAGATCCGCTTCAGTCCCGACGCCGGATTGATTGAATTGAATTTCAGTTCCAGCGGCTTGAAAGCGAGTTGCAATCCGACTTGCGCCGCAATGACGGCAGCCGAAATCAGTGCGGCGAGCAGCGCTATGGGCAGGCAAATGGCCAAGCCGCGCGTGCCGGCAGTCACCAGCGCATCGGTATAGCTAAAATTTTCCGATTGTGCATTTGCGACGTCGAGTCCCATGCGCAGCAGCAAACGCAATTGTTCTGTCATGACAGGGCCGCCCAGCGAAAAGCCGATCGCCGCACTGAACAGAATTGCGGCAAACGGCAAATCCTGGCTTTTCGACGTTTCGCCGTCGCGCCGGGCGTCGGTCAGCTTCTTTTCGCTGGGTTCTTCGGTTTTTTCGTCGGACATGGATGTATACCGAAATAATGTGTGGAGCGATTATTGAGCCGGTGCGAGGTCGGCAAGAGCGTGAATGCGAACCGATGCGCGTTGTGGCGAAGCAGGAGGGTATTGCCGTCTTCGGGAAGTTATAGCGCAGCGCGATGTTTCGCTAGTTGCGATGCCGGTTCGTATCTGCAGCGGCAACGGCCGCGAAGTTCATTTACCTTCCGGTACTACCTACCGCGTAGTGCGTGCTGTTCTCAAGGCGGCGTGCGGGGGTTTTTCTTCGAGGAGCCGGATATGAAGATGGGAAATTGCAGTAACGAGCTGTTAACGGGGCTGATCGAACTATTGATGTTCGGCGCCAAGCACAACCATATCGAGCCAACCGAGCGCCTGCTGGCGGCGGTGCACCTGATGCGGCCGGGTTTTATCGAATTGCGCGCGTACGACGCCTGGATATTGATCCGTCAGAGGCGTTTCTCCGACGCCGTGCGTCTGTTGCGGGAGCTTGAACAGCAGCCTTTGCGAGGATCGTTCGGCCCTTACGTCAGTTCGCTGCTGGCGATCTGCCTGGCCAATCAGAACGATGAGTCCTGGCGTCACTATGCCAATGAAGTCATGTCGGGCAAGGAGGATGCCGACTCGATCGAGCTCATGACTACCCTGATGGGGCAGGCAGGCGACAAGACGGCGAAACGGCCGCCTGTGGCACAGATCGAGAAGAGTCAATTGCAATTTTTGCTGCAGCACCGGCATCTGCGCGCTTAAGGAGATCACTATGAGCATGACAATTCCACCACTGCCACCGATCTCAAGCACACCCGCAATGCAGGGTGGTGCGGGTGCGGCCAAGGAAACCGCGGCAATCTCTGCGGCGCCGGCGCCACGGACCGATCTGGTCGAACAATTCCGCGCCAAGTTCGAGCAAGCGCGTCTTTCGCCGCAAAGCGTGACGCACTTCCAGGGACCTTCTGCGGTATCGCAAATGATTACGCAACAAGACCAGGCCATGGGAACCTTGACCAGCAAGGTCGACGCCTTCGCGGCAGGCGCCGACAAGATGAGCATGCAAGAGGTGGTTGCGCAATCGGTCAAGGTGCAGCTTGACGTTGCCACCTTGACAGCCAAGCTTTATCTCGGGCAAACGCTTGCGCAAGGCAGCAAGGGCGCCATACAGACCTTGGTCAAGAATCAATAAGGGGGCCAGATGCCACACTTTCCATCGTTGGTCCGCAGGCTCCGCATCGCTCTGGTCGCTGTGCTTAGCGTCGTTCTTATCAGCGGTTGCAGCGAGCAGTTGTTTGCGCAATTATCCGAAGCCGACGCCAACGACATGCTGGCGGCGCTGCTCGACGCCGGCATTTCCGCATCCAAGCAGAAAGATGAAAGCGGAAAAAGCTGGTCGGTGAAAGCAGAAGAGCAAGATTTTGCGCGGGCCATCAATGTGCTGCGCTCGCACGGGATGCCGCATCAAAAGCATGAAAATCTCGGCGAAATGTTCAAGAAGGATGGTTTGATCTCCACCCCTACCGAAGAGCGGGTGCGTTTTATCTATGGGGTATCGCAGCAGCTGTCGGAGGTGCTTTCAAGGATCGACGGCGTCAGTTACGCCAGTGTCCAGATCGTCCTGCCGAATAACGATCCCTTGGCGAACGAAGTCAAGCCGTCGTCGGCAGCGGTGTTCGTCAAGTACTTGCCTGGAACGGATGTTGCCTCGCTGGTGCCGAGCATTAAGAACCTGGTGGTGCATGCGGTGGAAGGGCTGACCTACGACAACGTCAGCGTGACGATGGTTGCAGGCACCGACTTGCCGGCCGCGGGATCGGGGCGCCGCAATACCGGCGACGGCTGGCTGATCGGGGCCGGACTGCTGCTTGCGGGAATTCTGGCCGCAGCGCTGATGCTTGCCGCCAGACGCTACGGCCTGCTGCGCAAGCTGGCGCCGGCAGGGCTGCGTGCCTTGGTTTCTCGGAGCAAGCCGTCTTGAACGCTCGCAATGTCAGTGGCGCCGACGACGTCGGCGAGTCGAAGGAAAGCGAGCCAGCATCGCTTGCCCAGCTGCATGGTTGGGCCGCCAGATACGAAGCCAGGGTGCGCGAGGAGGCGGCGCGCCAGGCGCAACTTCATTGCCAACGCTGGCGCCAGGCTTGCACGCCTGCCGCTGTCCAGATATGGCTCGCCGCTCGCCATGCCTGGCTGCCAGGCGCGGTGTCGATCGACCAGTTAAGCGTGAGTGTCAACCGGCTTGCTTTGCTGGATGCCGACGGTTTGCGCAAGGTCTTGTCGGCTCGTGCGCTGTACCGGTCACGCGCCAGCCTGCGCCGGGTGGTGGCCCGCAGCCAGTGCGAGCAGCTGCGCGCCGCGGTCGGCGAGCATGCGCTGGAACGCCTGCAGCAGGCGGATGCGGTTGTTGCCGGTTCCGGGGCGCCGCTGCCTGAGTCTTTTACCGCGATGTCGCTGGCGGCCGATGGCTGGCAACTGATCCAGTCCGAGGATGCCGGCCTGGCCCCGGCTTCGGCTGCGCTGGTGGCCTATGCACTTGCGCTGGACGAGACTGCCGGCGCCGGCATGGCAGGCGTTCCAGGATCAAGCCGGGATAGACATTCGCCGATAACGTCCAGCCAAGTTTCCGGCGGCGACGAGTCGGCGTGTTTTTTTGCGAAATTAGGATCGTTCTTTCCGGAGATGCAATGGCTATTTGGCTAAGCTCGGAACAACCGTCCGTCGGACCCGACGTGGACGTGATACGCAACGCAGAATTTGCCAGCGTGGTGGCCCTCGATCAAGCGCATGGCGTACTTGAACGACGTTACTCCGGCCTGCTGGCTGACGCCGAAGCGACTGCCCAGGCTATCGTAGCCGAAGCCAGGAACCGAGCAGATGCGCTTGAAACGGCAGCGCAGCGCCGCTTCGACAATAGTGCGCGCCTGGGCTACGCGGCCGGCCGTCGGCGCGGGCTGGCAGAGGTGCATGACGCCATGCTGCGCCAGGCGGCTTCGCAGCGTCAGTTGCTCTGTGCCGCCCGCGAGCGGATCGCGCAGATTGTTACGCGTAGCGTCGAACGCGTGCTCGGCACCGCCGATCCCAAGGCGCTGTTCGCGCAGGTCGCGGGGACCGTCGACCGGCTCCTGGACGACTCATCGTTTTTGACTGTACGGGTTGCTCCCGAGGACCTGGACGCTGCACGAGACGCCTTCGGCGCGGCCTGCAGCGCCAACCAATGGGGCGTCAATCCGCAAGTCGTGGCACGCGCCGACCTGCTGCCGGGAAGCTGCGTCTGCGAGTGGGATTACGGCGTGATCGACGGCAGCCTTTCATTGCATGTCGAAGCGCTGCGGCGCGCTGTTGCCGGTTTGGTTACCGGCCTGGTTGCCGAGCCGCAGCCACAGCCACAGCTCCAGCAATTCCACGAAGACAATCCGCTGGACCAGGACGACGCGCTGGCCGAATATGAAAGCACGGAATGATGGACGGATTCGACAGTTTCCTCGACACGCTGGACGCCACGCTCGATGCGACGCCCATGCTCAAGCAGCACGGCAAGGTGGTCGAAGTCATAGGAACTTTGCTGAAAGTGGGCGGCCTGGACGCTACGCTAGGTGAATTATGCGAGCTGCGCGAAGCTGACGGGCGCTTGGTGCAGCGCGCCGAGGTGGTCGGCTTCACCCGCCAATTCGCGCTGCTGGCGCCGTTCGGCAGCGTAGTCGGCTTATCGCGTTCAACCCGGGTGGTCGGGCAGGGCCGGCCCTTGTCCGTGCCGGTAGGCCCGGCGCTCATGGGCCGCGTGCTCGATGGCCTGGGTGAGCCGCTGGACCAGCTGGGAGCAATCGAAACCAAAGAGTTCCGCTCAGTTATCGCGGCGGCTCCGGATCCGCTCACCCGCCGCATGATAGAAGAGCCGCTTGACACCGGCGTGCGCGTCATCGACGGCTTGATGACGATTGGAGAAGGCCAGCGGGTCGGCATCTTCGCTCCGGCCGGCGTCGGCAAGAGCACGCTGCTCGGCATGCTGGCCCGCGGCGCAGCCTGCGACGTGAATGTGGTGGTGTTGATCGGTGAACGCGGCCGCGAAGTGCGCGAGTTCATTGAACTGATTCTTGGCAAGGAAGGCATGGCCAAGAGCGTGGTGGTCTGCGCGACTTCTGATCGCTCATCGATCGAGCGCGCCAAGGCTGCCTATGTGGGCACTGCGATTGCCGAGTATTTTCGCGACCAAGGCATGCGTGTGCTGCTGATGATGGATTCGCTGACGCGCTTTGCGCGAGCCCAGCGTGAAATCGGCTTGTCGGCTGGCGAACCGCCGACACGGCGCGGCTTTCCGCCCTCCATTTTTGCCGAGCTGCCACGCTTGCTGGAACGCGCCGGCATGGGCAGCGTAGGCTCGATCACGGCGTTTTATACGGTGCTTGCCGAGGACGAAGAAGGGAACGATCCCGTCAGCGAAGAAGTACGCGGCATCCTTGACGGCCACATCGTCCTGTCGCGCGCTATCGCGGCGCGCAATCACTATCCTGCGATCGACGTTCTCAACAGCTTGAGCCGGGTGATGACGCTGGTAGCGAGCAGTGCGCATTGCAGCGGCGCCGGCCGGGTGCGCAAGCTGATGGCGAAATTCAACGAGATCGAGCTGCTGCTGCAGATCGGCGAGTATCAGCAGGGGACCGATCCGCTGGCCGACGAGGCTATCTCGCATCACGACGCAATCGAGCAATTCTTGATCCAGGGCACGGACGAAGAGGCGCCGGGAGCGCATACCCACGCGATCATTTCGCAGTTCTCCAACTGATGGCGCGCGATGAGCGTTGATGCTGCAAAAATATGGCGGGCAATTGTTGCCGCGCAGACGCGCCGCCAGCAGCGCGCAAAGGATGAACTCGAAGCCGCCAGGCAAGACATGCTGGCGGTCGAGGAGGCGCATGCCGCGGCGGTTGCTGAAACAGAGCAGGCTAGCGAACGCTGCCGGATTCACGAAGATGGCTTGAGAGAGCTGCTCTCCGCAAGCTTGTCGGCGGCACTGTATTTAAGCCATGACGCCTGGCGCAGCCATTTGCGCGGGGAGATCCAGGCCCTGCAAGTGCGCGAGCGCCAGGCAGCCGATGCGCTCGAAAAACAGGAGCGCAAAGTCGCGGGGTTGCGCAGCAAGCTGGCTCGCATAGATGCCGCGCTCGACAAGTGCCGGCACAAGCTGAAACAGATTGAAGACGAAACGCGCCGCCGCCGCGAGGAAAACGCTGACGAGGAAGCCATTGAAACGCTGCTGGCGCGGCGTGCCTTAAGGTGAACTGCGTCATTTCCGCGTTCACCGCAACGACGAAACTCTTGGCACCACCTAAGGCAGATAACAATGAATGAATTAGCGGTTCTGAGCAATACGCTGCTGTCCTTGTACACGGCGTATCACAATTTGATCGTCATGATGCTGCTCGCCGGCATGCGCATCATGATTGTATTTCTGGTATTCCCGCCTGCCAGCGATCAGGCGATTCCCGGCATAGCCCGCAACGGCGTCATCTATTTGCTCACCTATTTTGTGACAGCGGGACAGAATCCTGAAGCCTTTGAAAATTTGAATAGTGCGACGTTGCTGGTCCTGACGGCAAAGGAGGCTTTCCTTGGACTGGCGTTCGGCTATTCCGCAGCCACGGCCTTTTGGATCGCGCAGAGCGTTGGCACGCTAATCGACGATCTTGCCGGGTTCAATAACGTACAGATGAGCAACCCGCTGCGCGGCGATCAAAGCACGCCTGTATCGACCGTGCTGATGCAACTAGTGGTCACCTTGTTTTACGTTGGCGGCGGCATGATCTTTGTGCTTGGGGCTCTGTTCGAATCTTTCAAATGGTGGCCAGTGGAGCAGCTTATGCCATCGCTCTCAAGCACTGCCGAGGCATTCCTGATTCAGCGCACGGATTCTGTCTGGATCGGCATCGCCAAACTGGGTACGCCAATCATGCTGGTGCTGGTATTGATCGAAATAGGCATAGGCTTGATTTCCCGCGCGGCGGACAAACTTGAGCCGAACTCGCTGAGCCAGCCGCTGCGCGGCGCGGTAGGCCTGGTGATGGTAATCGCGCTGGCATCGGTGTTCGCGGGACAGGTCGTGAACGATATTAAATTCCTGGGTTTCGGCCGGGCGCTCAGCGCCGGCATGGTCGCTAATCCGCAAGATAAATCGACGCCGGAAAATGCATTGAAAAAGTGAAGATTGTTGTGGAATCAGATGTTGTTTGTTGAAATTTGCGGAGTTGCTTTCGCCTATGATGAACTTGTCGCTGGTGTCATTCATTCGGCAACCGGCAACGGATCGTCTGATTTTTTTTGACAACCTACACTGGAGTAACGTTCATGTTTTCCACCGTCTATTTTGCGCTCACTTCGGCGCTTTCCCTGCAAGATCAACTTCCCGCCTATTCAACCGCATTGCTCGACAGCGCTTTCGATCGCGCCTATTGCCAGGTCGACGACGTGCTTGAATGCAGCCGCCGCGACCTGACGGCAGACGATATTTCCCGCTTGATTGCGCTAGGCGATTCGTCGCTGCTGCTTGGCCATGACGAGGATGCCGAAGAGGCATATCGTCGCGCGCAAAAACTGCTCGGGGCCAATGGCGACCGGCTGCGCATCATGTCTTGCCGGAATACCGGCTGGCAGCTGATGCTGCGCGATCGTTACAGCGCCAGCGCCAAATGTTTTACGCGCATGTGCAACGACGAGGCTGCCACCGCCAGCGATGTGCTGGAAGGTTTGCTGGGGATCGCACTGGTCCAGCATCAGATCGGACACCAGACTGCCGCCGACGACGCGCTGTTGCGTGCCGCAGAACTGGCCGATGAACATCGTCAGGCTGGCTGGCGTTTATTGGTAGCGCTGCTGGCAAGAGAGTTCGACGTGCAGTTGCAGATACGCGGCGCCGCGACCCTGGGCGATCATGCGTTCTGGACTTCGGCGCGCAGCGCCAGCATGCAGTCAGCCGGCGAACGCACTGCGCGCATGCACCATGTGCATGAAGAGACTGCTGTCATGTCGCCAATGCCGTTGTTGCTGGTGCAGCGCCGGGAATATCTTAATTTGCTGGATCGCCTGGTGCAAGGCGACGCCAGCGCGGCGGACCGGCTTTTTTTCGCAATTGACGAGCCGCAGCGCTTCGGCGGCGCCGGCCAGGGTTTCCTTGCCAAGCTCGACGTCATACTCGCGGCGCTGGCGGGTGGACTCGACGACATTGCGGATCGCGTCCTGGTCAAGATCAATCGATCTGAAGGAGAAGCAGGCACGCGGCGCTGGAACGTCGAGTATCTGTATGCCTCGTCGAAAGTTGCAGTGCGGCGCGGCAATCCAGCCCAGGCGCTCCAGTTTTACTCGAAATATGCAAGCGAGGCGTTGCGATGCCTGCGGCTGGAGGTGGTCGAAGTGCGGCCGCTCGACAGGGCACACGGCGGGGCGCACAGCGGGACGACGGCTAGCGATGATGTTTCGGCTCGCCTGCCGGCAAAATACCGGCGCGCATATCGCTATATCGTCGATAACCTGAACCGGGCAAATCTGAGCACGCGCGAGGTTGCCGCGCATGTCGACGTCACCGAGCGCGCCTTGCAGCTGGCGTTCAAGAGATCGATCGGCGTATCTCCCAGCAACGTGATTCGCAGTCTGCGGCTGGATGGCGTCCGCAATGATCTGCTTGACGGCGACTGGGCCGGCGCGTCGATCTTCGATACCGCCAGCCGATGGGGCGTCAGCAGCCGGTCCGCGCTGGCCAAGGGCTATCGCCGGCAATTCAACGAGTCGCCATCCGAAACCATCTACGGCTGAACCCCGAGGCGGCTCTCTCGGGCCGCCCATCTCTCTCATACCTATTCATGAAAAACACTCCTCTGATGTGCGGGCTAGCGCGCAGCGCGGTTTCGTATCTGCGCAGATTGCGCAGCGCGCTGTATCAACAAATATCCTGGGTATTGCCGGTGATTCTATGCATGGCGGGAGCCAGTGCCGGCGCTCAGCCGCTGGTCTGGAAAAGCCAGAGATTCCAGTATGTGGCTGACCATAAAGACCTGAAGGATGTCTTGCGCGACTTTGGCGCCAGCGAAAATATCATGACCTCGATTTCCTCTCACGTAGACGGTTCCGTGTCGGGTCGTTTCGACAGTTCTCCAGAGCAGTTCCTGGACAAGATGGCCAACACATTCGGCTTCATCTGGTATTACGACGGCGCGGTGCTCAGTATTGCCGGCGCCAACGAGGCCCGTAACGCAACCATCAGTCTCAAGCACAGCAATGTGGCGGAACTGCGGCGCGTGCTGGGAAGCCTTGGCATAGCGGATCGGCGTTTTCCTATTCGCTATGACGGCGAGACAGGATTGGTGATCGCGTCCGGGCCGCCGCGATACGTAGAACTGGTATCCGATGTCGCCCGTTTGATTGATCAAACTTCGGCGCCGAGCGATAAAATTGTTGTGCAGCGTTTTCCTCTGAACTATGCCTGGGCAACGGACCGCACCGTCACAATCGACGGCCAGGGCGTGACGGTGCGCGGTGTCGCTTCGCTGCTGCGCGGCCTGTATGCGGCGAATGGCGGCGGTCAGGGAGCAGTTGGCGACGCCGCTCCGGCGCCGCGCGATACTTACCGCATGAAGAGCCTGCGCAGCACCGGCAACAACAGCGGCAATGGGCTTCCGTCCACCGCTAGCGCGCGGCCGCCGCTGCCGACCTTGCCTGGGCTCTCCATGGCGGATAATGCGCGCCAGCCTGCCGCAGATGTTCCGCCGCTTCCCGCCGGCGCCGTGGCTGGCCGTACAGACGGCAATACTGCCGAACCAGCCGCGGCGTCAGCCGGACCGGTGATCGAAGCCGATCCTCGCAGCAATGCGATTTTCGTACGCGACCGGGCCGAAAACATGCCGGCTTTTCAAGCGCTGATCGAATCGCTGGACCAGCGCCCCGGCGTGCTCGAAATAGATGCGACCATCATCGAGATCACCGACAATGCGCTGAAAGAACTGGGCGTCGATTGGCGGCTGCATTCCGGCCACATGGATGTGCAGACCGGGAACGGCGCCCTGGCCCAGACCGGCAACCCCGACTCCCTCAATCCGCAGGGTTTCGGCAACCCGGCGAATCAAACCAGCACCGGGCCGATACTCTCCACGCCGGCCGGCGGCGTCCTGACGGCGGTGATCGGCGGCGCCGGGCGTTATTTGCTGGGGCGGGTCAGCGCACTCCAGCAAAGCGATCAGGCGCGCGTCACTGCCAGTCCCAAAGTCGAGACGCTGGACAACGTCGAAGCAATCATGGACAACAAGCAAACCTTCTATGTACCGGTGTCCGGCTACCAGTCTGCGGACCTGTATAGCGTGTCGGCCGGCGTATCGCTCAGGGTATTGCCGATGATCGTTCCCACTTCAAGCACTGAGCAGATCCATCTTAATGTGCACATCGAGGATGGCCAGCTGAGCACGCAACAGGTTGGAACCTTGCCGATTGTCAGCAACAGCACCATAGACACGCAGGCGTTGATCAACAACGGCGAGAGTTTGCTGATTGCCGGTTACTCCGTCGACCAGGATGACCATGCAGAAACTGCTGTGCCAGGTTTGTCGAAAATCCCATTGATCGGCGGCCTGTTCCGTTTCAAGCACCACCAGGGCCAGCGTTTCCAACGGCTGTTCCTGTTGACGCCGCGGATCATTGCCGTGTCAGGTCCGTCCGCGGCGAACGTTTCGACCAGTTCAGTCCGCTAGTGTCCTGGGTGTTAACTTATTGAGAGTTTCATCATTCACGACATAGCCACGGCAAGAGTCATCTGGGGTCAGAGTCAACTTTCGCAGTGCTTCATCGCGAAACTTGACTCTGACCCCACATGACGGATTCGGAGAAAGAAAGAGCGCATAACGCAGTTTTGTTCTTTATAACGATGAGGCATGTACTCCGTGGCCCGCTAAGTGGGGTCAGAGTAAAGTTTCTGCAAAAACCGCGCAGAAAGTTCACTCTGACCCCAGTTAGCTCAGTCCGCTAAAAAAAACATCCTTCGTGCTTTCGCAGGAAGGATGCTTGGGCTTATTCGAGGCAATCTTGACGCAGCGTTGCCTGCATCAAATCAATTGCCGATTATGCGAATGCGTGCTTCTGATGCGAGGAGCGTTCGTTGTCGGCGTTTTTATGATTGCGGCTGACATCGGGCGCCAATAACAGAAACGGCAAGACATTCGAAGCCGCTTCTGCAGTTTTTGGATTCGACGCCAGTTTTGTTTCAGCGTAATCTTCAACCTTGGAAACCACTTCGCTTTTGGCGAATTTTTCGGCGCCCTTCACCATCTCGCCTACATTACCGTGCATTGCGCCGGCCACCAGGTCGTCGATCTTGGCGTTGCCAATATGAGCGGCGACCATCACCTGGCTCGCCATGTCTACCGCTAAACCTTCCGGCGTCAGGTCGGCCGCCACGGTTACCACATCTTCGCCTACTTTCATCACGTCGCCCATTGCCGCCTTCAGATCACCATGGGCCAGATCTTTCAGCATCTGAAGCGAGCCGGTGGCGATGCCGACTGTGGAATCGGCGAGAGTCTTGATCGTCGAGTCAACGCCTTTCTCGACATCGTCAGTAATTGTCTTGAGTTCTTTTTCAGCGCCGCTGACGAATTTGTCGAGTCCTTTGGATATATGCAAATCGCCCAGCATGCTCATTGCCATTTTGGCTTGCGACGTGGCCAGATCGGTGCCGGTCTTGACTACGTCATCCGTCACTTTCAGAAAGTCCTGCAAGCCTTCCTTGAAATGCCCCTCCATCAGCGCTTCTGTCATCTTCATCGTATCTTGCAAGATGTGCTCAACGTCTTTTTCCATCGTTTTGACGACGCCTTCGACGTCGTGGATGGCGGCCTTGGCTACATGTTCGATGTCATGCCCGACCTTCTCAAAGGCGTGTTTGATTTTTGAAAAAATGCTCATGATGTTTCCCCATTAGATTGATTACCGGAATGCGAGGCATTGCCCTGCATTTAACGACGCGATTGAATGATTTCCTGTCTTTTTTTCAAAGCGGCACTTACCTCCTTGGCTAGAAATTGAATAAATTGCGGTGATGTGTGCCGCCATGGCGTTGAACAGCTGCTGCTTCACGAGTTTCATCTCTGTCATTCTGGCGACGACGCATATCCGACAATAAGTAGCACATGCGGCAGTCGAAAATTCCGTCGCACGCCCGTGTGTTTCGGTGCACAGGTTAGGGGATTTGGGGTTGCGGAGCAGTCGGTAACCGCGAAGTTTGGGCCATGCATCCGAAGCGGCATTTACTCCGGATGTAGCGCGATGACGGCATCATGCTGTTCAGGCTGGGGTTTCTGTTTGCCGTTGTGAAAAATCATGCTCGATAGTGAAGCGCCGGGTTGCGCGTTGCATCACTTCGGAAACTGGCGCCAAGTTTCGCTGCGGCAGCACGCGTGGCTGGGTGCAACTGTCAAGCTGCGAGCCATAACCTCAACTTCTTATGGCGTTTGCTATGTCCTTACATTTTTCATCGCGCCACCGTTCCTCAGCAGACACGGCAACGACTGCCCCGATCGCGGCAATCGTTGCCGTGACAGCCGCCGAGGCAACGATCGCTGCACTGTTCAACCCGGGCGACGCCATTGCACGGCTCGGCAGCGTGCGCGAGATGACCGCTCTGTTGCAGGTGCGTCTCGAGAAATTGTCCAGCGCAGGTGTCGCCGAGGATCTTGCACCGCATCTGCACCTGGAGCTTGTCGCGCGCAAGTTGAATCTGCTTTTCGGCAGCAATTGTGCGGCGGCGCTGGAGGCTCTCCACAGCCTGATCATGGCGCGCAGGCCATTAGCCGCTACGGGAGATGCTTTTCACCTGGCGCGTGTGCTGGCAGGCAGCGTCACCGGCGCGGCAGCGCTAAGTGCGTTGCTTGAGGGGGCTGTCCGGGATGCCAGGCCAGGCTCATCCGATATGCGAAGCGAGGCCGAAAAGCAAGCGCTGCGCGCCGCCAACTATCTGATCGCAGTCGCTCCGCTCGATATGCTGGTGCCGCGCAATATCGGGGAGACTGCCGAACTCGCGCAACGCATGCTGCCTGCGCATGAACGCAGTGAAATTGCTGAACCATTGCCGGCTGGTGCATACCGGGCAACCATTCCGGCCAAAGCGCTGCTCGCTGCGGTGGAGTTGGCGCGTAATCCTGGCGCTGCACTGTTGCCGCACTTGAAACTGGCCTATTTCGCGTGGTGCAACGGCTTTCATGAAGAAGGCCCGGGTACGCCGCTGGATAGCGCGAAAGAGCATTTTTTTGCGTTGTCGGGTCATACCCGGCTGGCTAGCTAGGCAGAGATCTGTGGCATAGCGCAGAAAGAGTCATCTGGGGTCAGAGTGAAGTTTCTGCAAAAGGCGCGCAGAAAGTTCACTCTGACCCCACTTAGCTGCGTTTGTCAGGCGCGACCGGGCAAGGGCGTTGTCATGCTGTACAAAAGACAGTCAGGAATGTTTTACAAGCAAGCGAAAAATCAATCGCCGCTGCGTTTTGCGATGCGTGTTTTATAGCGATAGCTCGATAAATATTTCATCAAGCAATATTCAATAGGTTCCCGGCGATCCGACAAGGTGACTCTTTCGCAAATAAGCAATGGATCCGCTTTTTGAATGCCCAATAAACGCGCATCTTCCTGTTCGGCGGCGCCGGCACTGAGATTTTCGACCGCCTCGGCAGGAGTAAAGCCGAATTTTTCAGTCAACAGCTTGTATAAGGAGCCGGCTCGCTCGATCTGGGAGAGTGTCAATTTTGCTCCCGGCGGCAATACGAAATAGGCGTCGTGCAAACCAACCGGAACATTGTCCATCAGGCGGATCCGATGCACGCGGATCAAGGGATCGCCCGGCCTCACGTTCAGCAGGCCTGCAATCGCCATCGATGCAGCAACCGGCTCGACGTTCAGGACGCGCTGGCCTGGGACGCTGCCCCGGTTACTTGCATCTTGCGAAAAGCTGTCAATAAAGCGCGTGGTTCCGCGCACGATGGCCGGCGCCACAAAAGTGCCGCGGCCGTGTCCGCTATAAATTATGCCGCGCTCCTCCATATAGCGCACCGCTTTGCGGACGGTATCGCGACTGACCTCGTAGCGCTCCGCCAGTTCGCGCTCGGAAGGCAATGCCTGGTTGTCAGCGAGCAGGCCTTGGCTGATGGTGGTGCCGATAATATTGGCAAGCCATTTGTAGCGGGGCAGGGTTAGCGCTGTTGTATCGTCAATTTTCATCATATCATCCCATGGTATGATGGTACGTACCAATTGTCAACAATCGAAATTTCCTTTAAGCTGCCGGACATCTTCTCCCCCTCACATTCGGATTGCCATATTCATGCTGATCAAAAATATATCATCAAGCGCGTGCCTGTCCTTGGTGTTGCTTTGCGCAGCCTGTGCCAGCATCGATGGCGATCACCTGCAGCAGGCGTCTGCCGGCCGCAGTGTTGCCAGTCTGCGCTTCATTGGCGAGCAGCGCATCCCCTTGGACTATCCATTCAGGGGAAGCATTGTCGGCGGTTTGTCCGGAATTGACTATGATCCGCGAACGAATAGCTGGGTAATGGAAAGCGATGACCGTTCGGAAGTCAATCCGGCGCGCTTTTATAGCGCCAGCCTGGACTATGATAGCGAGGGCTTTCATGCTGTCAACCTGACCGGCGTTACCTATTTCAGGCAGGCCGACGGCAGCCTCTATCCCGGCGTGGCTGATTTTTCCCGGCGCGGCAGGGGGCTTGGCGGCGAGGTGCCGGACATCGAGTCGATCCGTTTCGATCCGCAAGACAGCAGCATCTGGTATTCCAGTGAAGGCTATCGCAAGCTGGGGATGGGACCTTTTGTCAAGCAGGCAAGCAGCGACGGAGCTTATCTGGCGTCGCTGCCGCTGGCGCCGATGTTTCGGATCGCGACGGATCAAGAACTCGGGCCGCGCGACAACCTCTCTTTTGAAGGATTGAGTTTTTCGCCGGACGGCAGCTACCTGTGGGTCGGAATGGAAGCTCCCTTGTACCAGGATGGTCCGCTGGCCAGCGTACAGGCTGGTGCGGTAGCGCGAATCACCAAATACACGCGCGGCGGCAAGCTGCTTGGACAATATGCTTATCCGGTCGATGCCATTCCTTTTGCCCCGGCCGGTAAATATGCCGACAACGGCGTATCCGAAATTCTGGCAATAAACGACCACCAATTGCTCATGCTGGAGCGCGCGGGCATTCAAAATAGCGAAGGCGTATTCAAATTCTATATTCGCATCTATGAAATGGATGTCAGCGAGGCAAGCGATATCAGCCGGATTGCGTCATTGCAAGGCGCAGCCTATCGGCCTGCAAAAAAGCATTTGATCTTGAATTTGAATGAAAGCAATCTTCCGTATGTAGATAATCTGGAAGGTATCGCATGGGGACCGCTGCTGGCCAACGGTCACAATAGCCTGGTGCTGGTTTCGGACAATAACTTCAACGCGACGCAGGTAACGCAGTTGCTTGCGTTTGAAGTGATACCGAAGCAGGCGCGCTGACAATTCCTTGCCGCGCCTGTCTGGCGCGGGTGCTGTAGTTTTACCCTCTTCTTCATATCCTTTCCAGGAAAATACGGCTGTGCAAGTCCACAAGTAAGTAAGCACAGCCGCAGCATTTTCCAGGTTCGACCCTCTCTTTCCTCCTGCTCTATCTTTTTCATAACGATGCCCGGCAATGGTGCGGTCATGATCGTCCATGCACAAATATTGTCACAAAACACCATGTGTGCTGACAATGGTTCGTACCAGTCATGATAATGTCATATTTGTCTTGTATGCTTTACCCGTGCCTATGATGTTCATATATATCGCTCTATTGGATTATTTAATATTTATCAGAGTAAGTGGTTCGTACCATCTTGGCATGGATATTGCTGATGTCGCTGATATGCGCCATGTGTCCATGCGTCGAAAAGTCGGCCTGTGCTTGCATCGGTGATCAACATTGAAAGTCTGGAAATGAAAACAACTTTAGATCGGGTATTGCTCTGGCTGATGGCGCCGCTTGCGATGGCGATATTGGCGTTGCCCGCGAACGCCGATGCTGGCAGGCGCAAGCTGATTATCAGCCAGGACGCGTATGGGCCAGGCGGCAGCAATATGCAATCGATACTGATGCTATTGCAGGCGTCAGACGTCGATGTGCTAGGCATCGTGGTCGGCAGCGGTGATGGCTGGCGCGACGAAAACATCCAGCACACATTGCGTTTATTGGAGATTGCCGGTCGTCCCGAGGTTCCGGTGTATGCCGGGACGGTATTTCCGTTGCTGAACAGTGCCGAGAAAACGCAGCGCTGGGAAAGCCTGTACGGGGAATTGTCATATAAGGGCGCATGGTCGAAACCTATCGACAAAAAACGTCATGCCGATCCTTATGTGGTTCCCGCACTGCCTGAAGGAATGGCTGCGATAAAGCCGGCGGCGGAACCCGGCGTCGATTTCATGATTCGCAAGGTGCATGAATTCCCGGGACAGGTGACGATTTGGGCGGCTGGTCCGCTAACCGACCTGGCCGTGGCGGCTCGCCTTGATTCCTCATTCTCCTCGCTCGCCAAGGAACTGGTTTTCATGGGAGGGAGTTTCCGCCCGGTTCCCGCGGCCAATGCATTCGCTGACGAATATCGGCATAACACCCGGCTTGAATTCAATCTGCGCTGGGATCCCGAAGCTGCCTCGATAGTGCTGCATGAGCCGTGGAAAAAGGTGCTGCAGGTTCCCGTTGATCCGACCACTGCAACAATGTTCCGGCCCGAGCTGCTGGCTCGGATTGCGAACGGAAAGACTCCCTTCGCAAGCTATATCGGACAGTATGGGCAGCCGTTTCCAATGTGGGATGAATTGGCGGCGATGGTGTGGATCGACCCCGGCATCGTGAAAGCAAGCTCGACCATGCTGGTCGACGTCGATACCAGTTTTACCGCCGGTTATGGCAACACCCTGAGCTGGGCCTTGGGAAAAGGTCCGCGACTCGGCGAACGGCCGGTACTGGTGATTCAAGAAATCGATGTGCCGCGTTTCGAACAATTGACTGTCGATCTCCTGACTCGCCCCCAAACCGTGAATAGCGAAAGAGCGCAAGCGCAATGATCCATATCCTGAGAAACAACGATGCGCGCCGATTTGGACTGCTGGCATTTGGCGATCCCAACCTGGATACGGTTATCGCGGTCGACACAGTGCCAAGAGCGGATCAGAAATGCCTTGGGCGGCGGCTCGATTCGTTTGCCGGCGGCACCGTCGCCAATGTTGCGTGCGCCGCCAGCCGCCTGCGCATACCCGCAGCAAGCTACGGCCGGACAGGCGACGATGCGGCAGGCGAGTTCTTGCGGTCGGAATTTCAGCGCGCCGGCGTATCGACGGCCTATCTGCGCAACATGCCCGGAAAAGTTTCGGCCAATGCACTGATCATGCTGGATAAATGCGGCGAAAAGGCGGTGGTGTATGAACCGATGCCTGGCCCGGTACTGGATCCGAAAACCATATCGCAAGCTCTGGTCGACAGCCGTGTGGTGCATGCGATGCCCTACGATCTCGAGGAATTTTTTGAACTGAGCAAACTGGCGCATGGCACAGGCACGGCGGTTTCGATTGACATTGAAGCGGCGATGGTGAATGGGCCGGCTCGTCTCGACGCGCTGCTGGCCTTGTCCGACCTGGTGTTCATGAACGAGCAGAGCTTCTCGGACATCGTGAAAAACCCCCTCACGGCCGCCAACGTTCGCACGCTGCTTGAGCGCGGCCCGGAGGTGATCGTGGTGACGCGCGGGGCCGCCGGCGCCATAGCGGTCAGTCGTCAGCAGACGGTCGAGCAATCCGCCTTTCGAGCGCAGGTCGTCGATACCACCGGCGCCGGCGATTGCTTCAACGGCGCGTTTATCGCAGCGCTGCTGGAGGGCCGCTCGCTGATGCAGGCGACGCGCTTTGCCTGTGCCGCTGCATGCATCTCGGTGACGGCAGTCGGGGCACGCTCCGGCCTGCCCGATCGCGAGGCGGTGTCAGCGTTGCTGGCCGCCGCTGATCAATCGTTCGATTATTGATATGGCTAATTCTCCTGCCTTATTCAACTCAATTAATTAACTCAGTTATTCAACCTAATTACTCAACCTAATTATTCAACTTAACCCACTAACGGAATTTTCATGACGCCTATAAAAAAATCTCCAGCTTTCATTACTTTCACAGGAGTGGATTGCGTCGACCTGATACCAGGCATGCAAGCGCTTGCCGCACGTTATCCGGTCGAATGGGGAGTCTTGTTTGATGAAACACGCGAAGGTCAGCCAAGATTTCCGGCCGGCGATGTACGGCAAGCTATCCGCTGTTCCGGTTTGCGCCTGTCGGCGCACGTATGTGGCCCGGCCGCGCGCGCGATCGTGGCGGGGCAATCGCCGGAACTCGATCTGGCAGGTTTTGCGCGGATTCAGATCAACCATGGTTTCCTCGGCAGCAGCGATATCGAAATACAGAACAGCCATACCTACGCCGCGCGTTACGGCATGCGTGCGGCGCTGCAGTGCCAGGGCGACTTCCCGTCGGATACGCGCGTGGATTGGCTGTACGACCTGTCCTTCGGCACCGGCGTTCAGCCAAAAATATGGCCGCCGCTGGACGCCGACCATCCGCTGTGCGGATATTCGGGCGGTTTTTCCTCCACCAACATTGCCGCGCTGCTGGATGCCTTCCCGGTAGCGTCGCAAGTTGCGTACTGGATCGACATGGAGTCTGGCGTGCGTACCGGCGATCAATTCGATCTTGAAAAGTGCACGGCGATTTGCCGGCAAGTCTTTGACCGATAAGCCGAGCCATCAGCCGAGTTGTTAGTCAACCTGTAAGCCATACATCAATCCTCACCCGTGCGAGAAACCTTTGAAAATTCACCGGCTCCTTGATCGATTTTTTCACCTGCATAGTCGCGGTACGACTGTCGGCCGTGAAATGATCGCCGGCATGACGACCTTTGCCGCGATGAGTTACATCGTTGTCGTCAACCCGATGATTTTATCCTCGACAGGCATGGATAAGCAGGGCTTGCTGCTGGCCACCGTCGTCTCGGCGGTGGCCGGCACCCTGATCATGGCTCTGTGGGCGAATTTGCCGATTGCGCTCGCGCCCGGCATGGGCACCAACATCGTGTTCGCTCAGATACTGGTAGGGCAGATGGGCGTGTCGTGGCAGACCGGGCTGACCATGGTGTTTTTGAATGCCATCATCTTCCTGGTGCTATCGCTGACGCGCTGGCGCGAACGCATCATCGCGGCGTTTCCGGAGCCGATAAAACTTGGCATGCAATGTTCTATCGGCGCCTTTGTCGCATATCTGGGACTGAAAAGCGCCGGCCTGGTGGTGGCGGTTCCCGGTTCTATCGCAGGGTTCGGGAATCTCGGCGACCCTGCTGCCTTGCTGGCGTTGGGCGGCATCGTGGCAACGCCGCTGCTGGCTGGACGGCGGGTTCCGGGCGCGCTGCTGATATCGATTATCGCCATCACGATAGCCGGCTCGTTCATACACGGCGCCGACGGTAAAGTGCTCACGGTGTGGCCAGACCATATGGTCGCCATGCCGGCATTCAAGACAGACCTGATTGGCGCGTTCGATTTCCACGAATTCCTGTCGAAGTTCCATTTGCTCTTGCCGGTCACGCTTTATTTCCTGCTGTCGGAATTTTTTGCCGGCACCGCAACCCTGTTTGGGGTAACCAGGCGCGCCAACTTGTTGACGGCATCCGGCAATCTCCCGGACGCGCGGGCGGCGTTTGCATCGGATGCGCTGGCCAGCGTGGTCGGCGCGGCGGTCGGCACCTCCACTGTCACCGCCTATGTCGAATCGGTCGCCGGCGTCGAGTCGGGCGGGCGCACCGGCTTGATGGGAGTGACGGTAGCGGTCCTGTTTGCACTGAGCATATTTTTAGCGCCGTTGATCACGATTGTTCCGGTGCAAGCCACGGCCCCGGTACTCGTGCTGGTTGGATTGCTGATGATGGAGGGATTCCGCGAAATCGATCTCTCGCGTCTCGAAGCCAGCCTGCCGCCGCTATTGATGACGCTGGTCACTGTTTTAACCACCGACCTGATGGCAGGCATGGCATTCGGCTGTTTTGCGTACACGCTGGTTGCCGCCGCACTACGTCGTCCGCAAAAGGTGACGCTGGCCGTGCTGGCGCTGGACGCCGTGTTGGTGCTGTACCTGGTTTTACGACATTCAATTAATTAAACAAATAAAGAGAGTTGCCGCTATGCGTAAATGGGAAGAGCCTGAAAACCGCAAGGCCCGCATCGAGATCATCCCAATGATCGACGTCATGATGTTCCTGCTGGTTTTTTTCGTGCTGTTGAGCTTAAACGTGATTCCGGCCTTGGGCGTGAAGACAGCGTTGCCGTCGTCGTCCACCGCCAAGGATCTGCAGACCCAGAATCTGGCCCGCATCACCCTGACCGCATCCGCCGAAATGCAGCTGGAAGGGCAGGCGGTTACTGCCGAAAGCCTGGTTTCACGCCTGAAATTGCTCGAGGCGAAAGAACCAAAAAAGAAGCTGGTGCTGCTCGTCAATGCCGATCAAAAGGTTGAGTTTCAGCATGTCATAGACCTGATGGATACCCTCAAGGGCAAGGGTTTTGAAGCGATCTCATTTGTGACAAAACGGAAGTAAGCCATGTCCATGTTTTATGTCAACAGGAATATGATCGCAGCCTTGCCATCGGCCTCGCTGCTGGTCTTTCTGCTGTTCGGGATGATCAGCACCGTGCGTCCGCTTAAACCGAAATACGACGAGCCGATCAAGCTGGAGCTGGTCGAAATGCCTGCACCGGTACCGGCGCCGGTATCGCCGAAAACGGAAGCAAGGCAGGAAGCGGCGGCGCCGCAACGGCCGCAGCCACCCCTGCCGCCGCAGCCGCCAAAGCAAGTCCAGCCGGAACCAGCGCATGCCCTGCAGCCGCCAACGCCAGCGAGTCCGATAGCGACGCCTGCGCCAGCGCTGCAAGCGCCGGCGGCGGCAGCCGAGCCGGCCTCGCCTTTGAAGCCGCCTGAGCCGGCGCCGGTTGTTGCCGCCAAGCCGAACGTCGATGGCGAATACATCGCACGGATCCGAAGCTACCTGAATTCGATAAAACGTTATCCGAGCGGTCGTGAAGCGAGCCAGCTGCGGCCCGAAGGCACGGTGAAGATCTGGTTCGTGTTACGGCGCGACGGATCTCTGGTGGATTGCGGCATTGAACAATCATCGAACTCGACATTACTCGACGAAGCAGCACGCAAGACTGTCAGCCGGGCGTCGTTTCCCGGCTTTCCGGAGCAGTTCACAGCAGATCAAGAGACGCATCGCTTTAGCGTGGACTTGCAGTTCAGGCCGGCTAATTGACGATGCAAATTCAAGCATGCAAATGCGATGCATGACCGAAATATCAACGCAGTCTATCGAACGCAATCAAGGGGAATTAAATGAAATTCAAAATCAACCGGCTGGCGCTGATCGTGTCTGGCCTTTTCTTGAGCAACATGCCGGCGGTCCAGGCCGCCGACACCACCGATCTGGGACAAATCAATGTGCAGGGCCTTCCCGGCGGTACCAGCACTGGCTTGATACAGCAAGAGGAGTCGCCGAAAGCGCGCAGTTCGGTGACAGCGGCTGCGATTGAAAAAAAGACGCCGACCTCGACCGCATTTCAGATGATCGAAGCCCTGCCGGGTGTGTCGACCTTCGACCAGGATGGCACCGGCCTGTTCGGCGGCACATTGCGGGTGCGCGGATTCAACAGCAACCAGATGGGCCTGACGCTGGATGGCGTGCCGTTGAACGATTCGCTCAACTATACGATCAACATCCAGGAATTTGCCGATCCGGAAAACACCTGCGAAGTTTTCCTGACCCAAGGCAGCACCGACATTGACGCGCCGCATGTCGGCGCCAGCGGTGGAAATATCGGCATTTCAACCTGCGATCCGAAAGACAAGCTTGGCGGCAAGGTTGCCTATGCTGTGGGCAGCAATAGCTATCACAAGGAGTTTGTCCGTTTCGATTCCGGACGCTTCATGAACGATCGGGCCAAATTCTTTGTTTCGCTGTCGCAAGCCGGCGCCGATAAATTCAAGGGCGACGGCAAGGCCGACCGCGAGCATCTTGACGCCAAGGCCGTGTTTAATTTCGATGGCGGCAGCTTTTCGAAGCTCACAGGTCTCTACAACAAGATGAACAACGCGAACTATCGTACCGTCAGCAAAAACGATATTGCCAACGGCGGTTACGACCTCGATTTCGGCACACGTGCGCCGGTACACCAGCCTGCGGTGGCCGGAACCGCCCAAAACGACACGACCTATGCGCCGAATGCGGGTATCTTCGGTGCATCCGGCGCGCAGTACGCCGGTTTCAATAACAACCCGTTCGAGAATTACCAGGTAGCTTTGCAGAATCACTGGCAAATTTCTCCCAAGGCGAGCATCGATGTGAATCCTTATTACAGTTACGGCTACGGCACTGGCGGCAACCAGTTGACCACCGTGACGGAGTCCAAGGCAAGCACCGCATTGCATGGCGGCATCCGCGACGCCAATGGCGATGGTGACACCCGCGACACGGTTGCGATGTATGGCAGCAATATCAGCGAAACCAACCGCTGGGGCATTACCGCCAAGGCCAACTACCAGGCCGGCATCCACAATGTGAGCGGCGGCATCTGGTTTGACAGGGGTACTTCCAAGCAATACAGCCCGGTGGTAGCGATTGGCAACAATGGCAACTCCGCCGACTACTGGCTCAGGAACAGTTCCGCTTATTTGCAATATCAGGACGGCACGCCATATAACGCCGCAAGAAACTGGAAGACCAATGTCGATGCGCATACCTTGTTCCTTCAGGATAGCTTCGGCCTGCTCAACGATAAATTGAATGTATTGCTAGGCTTGAAACGTCAGACCGTGGCGCGCGACTTCAACAACTATGCCAGCGGTTCGGGCGTCAATGCCAATGGCGTGAACTACAGCGAGCATCAGGATTTCTCGGACAACCTGGCTAACCTCGGCCTGCGCTATCAGTTCACGGATAAGCAATCGGCGTTTTTTAATGCCGGCCAGAACGCTCGCGCACCCGAAAACAGTGCGAACACGGGATTGGCTCAATTGACTGGCAAGAACTATTCAACCTCGATCGTCAACGGCGTCATGGTGGCCAAAGATGCTGCGGGTAATGTCATACCTGTCAACATTTTGGCGGTCAACGTTAAACCTGAAAAGTCCAACAACTTTGATTTAGGCTATCGCTTCGCCGGGGAGCAACTGACATTCTCCGGTTCCGCGTTCTATGTCGATTTTAAAGACCGTCTTTCCAGCCAATACGATCCGACGACCAATCTGACCACCCAATTCAACGTCGGAAAATCCAGAACCGTCGGTCTTGAACTGGAAGCAGGCTACAAGGTAAACAGCCAGTGGAACGTATACAGTTCGCTGACGCGCACGGAGTCGACGATGCTGGAAGACAGGGTCTTCGCCAAAACCACCAACGGCGGTTCGGCCGCATTGCCGACCTCGGGAAAACAAATGCCGGACACGCCGAAATGGCTGGCGTCGCTCTCCCTGCAGTACACCTACGGGTCGTTTTATTCGTCGATCCAGGGGCGCTATGTCGGCGCCCGCTATACCTCGCTGGTCAATGACGATCAGGTCGGCGGCTATACCTTATACGATGTCGGCGCCGGCTATCGCTTCGCACCAACTGCTTTCATGAAGACGCCGACGATTCGCCTGACGGTATCGAATCTGTTCAGCAAGCAATATCTGAGCATGACCGGCACCAGCGGCTCGTCGTTTACAAGCAACGTGAATCCGGTAGTGACAGCGCAAGGCACCGTCGCCGGGAATATATCAGCATCCGGCAACGCGACTTCACCGTCGTTTTATGTCGGCGCGCCACGCACCTTGCAAATATCTTTAAGCACGGACTTTTAATCCAGGAATGCAATCTTGCTTCAACCAGGCGCCGCACCCAATGCGGCATATCATCTCGACCAGGTACCCATATGAACTACATTGAACTATTTCATAATCTGACGTTTTATGCGATGTACGCAGCCGCTGCGCTTGCCGTATTCGTCATCATTGAACGGCAAATTTTTTACATGACCGGCAGACGCGACGCCAGCGCCATCCTGCGTCTTATGGCCGGCTCTGCCAACGATGCAACGCGGATCCCGGCTGCGTTTCTGGAGCGTAAATCGACTCCTGTGCAGCTGCTGCGTGAAGCACTGCAGTCGCGCGACGCGAAGCTTGCCCCAGCGCGTGTGGAAGATCTTTCGGAAGCCATTTATCTGTCCAGCAGATCGCGTGTAATCGCCCGCTTATGGATATTGGATACGATTGTGACTGCAGCGCCGCTGCTGGGACTGGTCGGCACTATCCTCGGGATTATCGATACGTTTGCGGTGTTGGCTTCATCCGGCATTTCGGATCCATCCGGCGTATCCAAGGGAATCGGTACTGCGCTTTACGCTACCGCCTTGGGGATATCGATAGCGCTGTTCGGATTGCTTTTTTATAATTTCCTGCGCGAATGCTCGGACCGCTTGAACGATCAACTGAAAGAACTGTTGTTGAGAATTACCGATCCTTCGCACTGAAATCCGGCGTTCATTGCCACCAGTCTGCACTTGGGGATGTCGCTCGTAGCGGGCGACACGGTGCAGCGTTTTTACCAAAATAAAAATCAAATCAATGACGGTAAGAGCGACAAAACTGCCGTCAGTTCCGGCACCGAACTTTTCCTTCGATCATCCGCCATTAAGAAGTTCGCCAACATGGGCCCGGTCGCCCATGCAGTTGGTCGCAGCCGGCGTCCCGGATTGATCGTAGCCATTTATCGGATCGCTGATGTCGGATCGCTGATCTGATCTTACCAAAGGGCCGAAACATTCTTTGAGAGAGCCGGGTTTTTTTCTCATATCCGTAATCCAGTCTAACTACATTCGATGGCCATGACACTAATCTCTAATAATTTGACGCGCCAGCCGGAGCAAGCAGATAATGACGACGTTGGCTCCCTTCGCTGCATCGCTGCCGGGGACCGGCAATCCCTATCGGCCCTGTACCTGAAGTATCACCGCAGGTTAAGTCGTTTCCTCGGACGGGTGACATATTGTGAAGAGGCGATTGAGGAGGCCATTAACGACACATTCCTGGTCGTCTGGCAAAAAGCCCGTGAATTTCGCGGGGAGGCGCTAGTGTCGACCTGGATCATGGGAATCGCTTACCGCACTGCGCTCAAGTCGTTGCGCGGGACGAGGCAGGCCCTGTGGGAAAATTCAGCGCCAGGCGGCGATTTGTCGGTCACCTGTCCTTTCGACGACCACGAAGTGCTCGACTGGGTCGCCAAAGGGCTGGTCCTGTTGCCGTTCGATCAGCGGCTGACGTTGGAGCTGGCGTACTGGATGGGGTACTCGCTGGAAGAAATCGCCGAGATCATGGAGTGTCCCGTCAGCACAATAAAAGCAAGGATGTTTCGCGCTCGCGTCACGCTGCGCGGCACCTTGCCAAAACTGGGAGGTCTTTTGGAGAAGAAACATTGAGCAATTCGACCGATGTCAATGCTTGTCACGGGAAAGTGCTGGAGCTATTGCCTTGGGTAATCAACGGACGCGCATCCGCTGAGGAGCGCAGCATGGTCGAAATGCATTTGCGAGAGTGCGAAGATTGCCGGACAGAATACCAATTTCAGCGTGCGCTGTTCACGAAAATGCGTAATGGCCGGGTTCCGGAGCCTGACGCAGCACGGGGCCTTGAACGTCTGTGGGAGCGGATCGACCAGGCTGCACGCGATGCTGTTCCGGGACTTCCGAGGTAATGCTCTCGAATAGCCGCGTTCGCATTCGCGAAAACTTATGAAATGAGTTCTAAACAAGTTTTAAATAAGCCCCGTGCAAAACAAGGCGGTGCACGGGGCAATCCTTCAATGACGAACAATGTCGATCAGCTCCAGGTTGGGTTCCCTGACGCCTAAATGACGCAGCAACGTCAGTTGGTCGCAGGTCAGCGGCCCGATCTGAAAATACGGTCCGCCGTGCAGATGGACGCCGCTCAATTTGGTATGAATCGCGCAGTCGTTGATCGGTATTTCAATTGCGCCGGCGCCGGGCTTGGATACCTTCAAAATGTCGCCCGACAGCGTCGCGAAAAGAGCATTGGTGTGATTTGCGTGCATGATTATCCTCTGGTTACGTTATGTCTCGGTTGCCAAGCCAACCTGGCTATCGCTCCAGGATTTCGAAGAGCTTTCCGGCTTTCCAACAACCTCGCACGGCAGATATTCACTCCGTTTTCTTCCCGCGGCCTCAATTCTGCCGAATCTTTATTGCGGGATACGAAGCCTTCCCATGTCAATCTCCTTGCCCGGTTTGGGCTTAACAATCGCAGCTAACTGGGGTCAGAGTGAACTTTCTGCGCGCCTTTTGCAGAAACTTCACTCTGACCCCACTTAGCGGGTCACGGAGTACCTGCCTCATCGTCAAAAAAAACCGCGTAGTGCGGCCTGTCTTTCTCCGAATCCGTCATGTGAGGTCAGAGTCAAGTTTCGCGAAGAAGCACTGCGAGAGTTGACTCTGACCCCAGATGACTCTTTCAGCGCATGCCAATTGCTTCGCGCGCTGAGCATATTTTTCGCTCATCAGAAGATAGGTCGACTACACGAAGGTATGTTTTCCAGAAGGAGTTGGGGAGGAGCGCTGCGCGGGCTCATGAGTTTCATACATCGGAGGGGGGATGCCTGGATTCACTTTTATTACACGGAAATCAATCTCCACAACGGCCGAATCTCCCGCCTCGCCGGATAAAGCAGCGAGCGAGAGAAACTCCAGCACCAGGAGAAAATCATCGGATTCTTTCTTCGCGCCGCTAAAAAGCATCCGTAGCGGTTATCGTGCGGGGGTCAAGAAAATCATGGAGCGGCCGGTTGGCGTTGGCGGCCCTTTACCTGGCACCTCTGTGGCATTCGAACGCCCGTCCAGAACTCACCTCAATAAGAAATCCGAGCAAACTTCTTCACCTGTACCTCAGGATATTCCAAGCAAGTTTGATGACATTGCCCAGCAAGCGAAGTCCTTGCAGAAACGCCTGGCGCAACCATCCCGCAGCCTGTCGGATAGGCCCGGCGGCCCGACTACCGCCTGGGAAAAACTGGTCGAATGCTTCCCTGTACTCCAGCCGCATGCAGTGCCGAAAATGCAGACGCTCCAGGCAAAGCCCCTGAAGCAATCCAAATCGTCAAATGTGTTGACGACTGCGGAAGCCGAATCCATCAAAACCCGTTTAGTCCAGAACTTGCAGGGACTTGGGCAGGAATACCAAGAGGCACGCCAGGATTGGCAAACGCTGGTAAATGAGCATCAGCAATTGACGGCGCAGCGTGAAGCGCTCGAAGAGAAGATTGCCATGCTGACTCCTTTGAGTGAAAAAGCAGGGCAGGACATAGACAACATCCAGAACCGGGTATCGGCCGCGCAGCACGCGCCAAGCTTTTCCCCGCAACGGCTGGAGGCGGTAAGCCTGAGACATGAAGCCGAGCGCCTGGAAGCGCAGCTTCAGCAATGCCGATTGCAACAATCATCCCACAGCAGACGCTTGGCGCCGTTGCTGCAGAGAGAACAAATTGCAGCAGGCGCAAGCTTGCAAGCTGAAAAAAGAATGCTGCATGCAGCCTCGCGCCTGCATGCACTGGTGACGCCGAGTGAAGTAAATGACATAGCCGGAGCCGTGCTGGCGTCAGACATCGCTGTCAAGCACCTGGACTTTACCCAGGCGGAGCTGAGCAGGCTAAGTGATATTTCTCAGGAACTGCTTAAGCAATGCGAGACGGACAAGGCCAGCCTGGAACCCGCGCTTGGAGCGCTGGTAGAGGCTCATCAGCAGATATGTGAAAACCTGCAATTGGTGCAAACCGAATGTACCGTGCAACAGCATACCCACGCCTCCCTCAAGAACGACCTAAGCTTGGTGGTTGGACACAAAAACGCTTTGCAACAACGTTTGACGGCCATTGCCGGGCAGCCTGAGGCGAATGCCGAGGTCAATGTCGATGAGCTGAGTTCTATCCAGGCCGAGTGCACCCATTTCGGGCAGCTGGAAGAGACCCTTAACGGCTTGATTGCAGAAATCGGAGCGCTTGCCACCTCCGCGGAAGAGCGTGTTGAGCACATGGTTGGCGAGGCTGAACGAGTTCTTGGGCAACTGGATGTGGTGATGCGCGGCCTTCACACTGCACAGACTGGCATCCAGGGAGCTGAAAAAGCACGGGAAGCGCTGGCGTCAGCTAAGGCTGTTGTTGGGGAACGGCTTGGCGTCACGACCACCGAGAACCAGAAAATCCATGCAATATCGGATGATCTGAGCGCAGAGTCAGTCGTCACAATGCTGCTGCATCCGCCAGGCTTCGGAGCCTCGGAATCGCTTCGGGCTTTAAGCCGGGAATTGAATAGCGCAACGAATGCGATGCCGACGAATCCGGCAGCCGACGCGCTGCCGAAGACGGATATTGCCGAAAGCCTTTCGTATGCCTTGGCGATAGTGAGCGGCGGTGACGCCCAACGCGCCACCGTGCTGTTGCGGGAATTGAGGGCACGCTCCACCTTGTCCATGGTCATGCGAGAAGATAGCGCAGGAGCGTCCAGTTCATCGTCGGGGCAAACCCCGGCCGACATCAAGGCCTTATTCCACCTGATGGCCGCCATGCCGCGCGGGATCGAAGTATTGCAATCGCTAGGCAATAACGCTGGTGAAGTCCTTGCCAGCAAACAGCTGGTTGCGTTGCGGGTGTATTGGCAAGCCGACATGGCAATCTCCCAGTCAAAATCGGCGCCGGTCAAGGCGTGGCTGAACGACGCCAAACTGGTAGCTGCGGAAAGATTGCAGCTGGATCCCGGCGCCGACCTGGACCAGCATTTGTCTGAGCGGTTCGGCGAGCGCCAGCTAGGCGCTTACAATGCAGTTCGAAACGGCTACGTCACCAATGAGCCTGGCTCGCCTTACGGTGCTCGCGACAAGGAGTTGCGCAAAGTCGGCGAAGAATGGATGCAACGCAGGCTGGGCCGCTATGGCGAAGGCTTGTTGCGGGGACTCGCCCCGTCCCGCGCAAAAACACCGTTTACATCTCACGCTCTGGCAAACACGGCAGCAATGGGCGAGCGTTTCGGTATCACGACTCATGCGAGCAAGGTCGCCGCGGCGATCTCGGCGGCAGCTTCGTCATTAGGCGAAACTGCCAAAGGCTTGCCGATGAGCGCTCTCAACAGCGATGAACAGATGCATTGTCTGGCGGTGACGGTTTTGTGCGATCACATAAGGGAAAACTTCACCGAGCTGCGCGCGTTGACGCCGGCGGATTTCGACGCGATCAGAAAGCGCTTCAATCAAGCGCTGCCGACACCCGCCGCCGGCGCAAGCGCGAAGAAGCAAGCTCTACCTGAACCATTCGAGGAATATGCCGCCGAAGCCAATGCCATGGCACGCAGCAGCAGATCCTTTCCCTTGGGCCGTAAAGCCAATATCGGAGTGAGCGCGGAGTCTGTCTTGCGCGATGTGTCAGAGCAAATTCTGCAAAGGCATGCCGAACACTTGAGCCCGCAACAGATTGATTCCATCGTTGGCGGACTTGGTTTGGACACATCAGAGGTTCAGGATAATTTCCGCCTCTCACATATTTCGCGTTACGGTCAAGGCCAGAAATTGCGCCTCGACGATAACCAGGACCTGGTCGAGTTTTACAGGCCGATGTTCGCGGAATGGGGGCTGCGCAATAAATTAAAGACATCGAACGGCGGGGCGCTGGGACTAGGCCTGCCTTTTCTGCCTTATATATCGCCCAATATTGTCGGCCCTGTGCTAACCGCCGGCTATTCTGAGAAACAGGAAGCGTTTGTTCAATTCTTCCAGCCTATTCTTGGATTCGAGATGATGGTGGGGGAGAGCAAGAGCAAAACCACGGAAGGCAGCGTGGGTGTTACAGTCGGCAAGACGCATGGCAAGCACCTCTACGGCGGGGGAACGGCGACGATTCCCGCGACTCACGAGCGCATGAAGATGAATGGCACTGTTGTACGTTTTCTGCGCGCGCGGGGACAGGATGAGGCGCAGCGCCGGAATATGCTAAAGGCATGGGAATCCACTGTGTTGTGGAAGGACCTGAAACCCACGAATAGCGACGCAGGTTTCTCTGGGCCGATGGAGGCCATCCTTTCCCGGCTGCCTGACGCGGTAGTTACCGGATTTGAAGCAGGATCTGTCGCTACCCAGGTAGAGGTCAGAGGAAGTGCCGGACTCCGGCTGCAAACCAAACCGGACAGCCGTAAGGCTGAATTTGGCCTGGGCGCGATATTGACCGGCAAGGCGAAAGCACAAAGGGCGTTTGAATACCGGACGGAAGACAAGGCAGCGGTATATGTGGTGTCCGACAAGTCAAGTACAGGCAAGCAAACCGCCGCAGCTTCACTGGACGTGCAGTTGCCGCTGCCGCGCAATGCAAGAGCCCTTCCCCTATCGCACGATAAGCACGATAAGGACGGCACATTGGGTGGCGGCAGCGTACCCATTGATTTTTCGTTTGAAAGGGAGTTTGCCCAGCACCTGCAGAAACATGGATTGTCGCCGTTCCGCATCAATGACAAGCAGGATGGCGACCTTGACCGGCACTACTTTGGCGCCAAGGAGATGCTGGCGGAAATTTCTGCAAACCGTGACCAGTGGTGCGCTCGTGCCTTGGAGACGATGCCGGAAGTGAGTGGAACCAAGGACACGCCGGAGAATCGTGCCGAGGCCCGGCGGCTGCTCGCCCAGTTTGAAAAGGATATCGTGGCCTTGGAAAAAGAGGGCAAGTATTGCCAGTTCAACGTCAATTACTCAATGCGGCCGCAGGCATCCGGACGCATCGATGGCGCTCGGCTGGTCGGTGGGCTGGCTGAAACTCTTGGCGATGCGAGCCGGGTGAATGAAAAGGTAAAACTGGCTGACGCCGTCTTGCAGCAACCGGCCACGTGGCGCCCGCTAATGCTGATCGTCCGGGAAAAGGGCAAGGAGGCAACAAATCTTGGCCTCAACTATGGATTGCGCGTGCAAAGCGTTGCTACGGTTGACGGACAACGCACGGCGGCTCAATTTCCTTTAGCGTAGTTGAATTCGTCGTCCATCGTCCATGGTGCAGCGCTCAGCGCCCGGACGGCGCGGACAAGACGCTCACCGGCAGCATGTAGTTTCGCTGACAGATAACTGCCTTCGTTGCGATCATCGTGCGTGCGCGGCGCGTAAAGCTAGAGTTCCTCAATCCGATTAACTATGTCTGGGGTCGTGACCAAAAGCCACGTCTTCACTTTACTCATGACCATCGATCGAATCAATTCCCCATCGCCGTTGCTTACCGAAGCTGCTACTCCCAGCCATGCCGATGTGCAATCCGGAAGCGGCGCCGGCAGGACCCGAGAGCGTTCATCGGAATCAGCGGCAGGCGCAACCGGTTTGCCGCCCAGCTATCTCCAGCGAGGTGTCACGGCAATCTCTTCCTTTGCGCCGCGCAACCACCTGAGGGCGCTTTCCAACGGCGGCTGGAACGCAGTCGCGCAGGGTGGCCAGACGCTTGACGCCACCTACCATGCGATCGCCAATTTCGCCGGCGCCATCTTCACCAGGTCTGCGGCCGCTACTGATCCCGCTGCCGCTGTCCTGGATGCAGCGCCGACCGCACTGGACCAGGAGAAAAACGATCACGGCGTCACGCAGACCCAGTTTGATCAATTCACGCGCAAGCATCAGGCAGTGTTCTCGCCATCCGCCTCTGCCGGACGGAATTTGCGCAGCCTCAATGACGCCGCCGGCGTGCTGATGATTCCGGCAAGGGATGGCAGGTTCACCGTGATGGAAAGGCTGAAAGTGGTGGCTGACACCGTGCGCGTCAGCAATACCGGGACCGAGCGGCGTTTATTCGTAGTGGGCTATGGCGGCCGGCCCGTGAAACTGGAAGAGCTGGATCTCGCGCTGGAAGAAATCAACGCAGCGCCGGGCGCCGCGGTCAAGGACAAGGGAAAAGCAAAGGCTGCGGCCACTGAAATGGAAACACCCTTGCGCAGCGCAATCATGGCTTTGTCCGAGCGTTCGCCGCTGTCGGCTCGCAGGGACGCCAAGGAATCCGACGGCAAGTTCATGCTGCTGCCGCCGAATCCTTCGCCGCTGCCGCGCAGAAGCACCTGGGCCAATGCCGAGCATGCCATGCCGCACGGCGTCGGGACGCGCGATGGGGACGGGTTTTTCCCCATCTATATGGACCATAACAAGATTGAAAACCATTTGCTGATCTTCAAGAAAGAAAAGCAGGTAACACCCGGCAAAAACGAAGCAGGCCATCCGACTTCGGTCAATATGGATGGCGCGGTGCTGGCCGACATCCAAGGTATCAAAAGCATCGAAGTGATGGGGCCGGCCGGGCAGGAAATGGGTGTCAAGGGCGCCAAGCTGCGCAGCTGGGCCGATCTGGAACGCGGCCCCGCGCCGCGCGCGGATGTCACGCTGCATATCACCACCGAAGATGAGGCCGTGCATCGGCTTGTGCTTGGCGACAACGGCATTAAGATGTCGCTCATCAACCCGCAGCCGGCGCTGTCAGGCCATGCCTCCGGCAGGGCGTTTGGCGCGGACGAGACGGTTCATGCACGAGTCGATGTCGACGTCTATTCGTATCAAGGCCGCGATACCGGCAAGACCGGCAGCAAGGATGGTTTTCCCGATTCGGAATTGATCCTGTCGACCGGCGACAAGCTCAAGGCCGGGCCTTTGCTGAAAGGCCCTCCTGCCGCCGCATTGGCATCTGCCGCGGGCGGCATCAGGCGGTTTACCGGCGACACCGTCGCCGACGCTGCGACCTCTGCCACCGAGGTGCTGGCGGGACATGGGCAATCGTTGGCCAAGCTGATGCTAGGAGCGGCAACCATGGCGCCGACGCTGGCCGGCGGCAGGGGAGCAATCACTTATACCTTGAACCTGGCGACCAAATCCTTTGTCACCGCCGCCGTCGTGGTCGGGCTCAACGACGCGCTGAAATTCTACAAGCACGCGCCGAACGGCGCCATCGCAGGCGGTTCGCACGGTTTCAGCGCGGCTGGCGGACAAAGCGTCAGCCCCGAAGTGTTGTTTTGTGCGATCACGTCGATGGTGGTGGTGCAGGAAGCGTTAACCCATGTTTTCTCTTTCGTCGGCAAATTTGTTCCGGCGCAAACCAAGGACCGCGAAACCAAGGCCTCCGTCCTGCTGAATGATTTGCTGGTGCCTGCCATTCCAGAGTTCACCCGCCTGGTCAGCAATCTCTTGGTGCAGAAGGGCTTCGGCTTCAACCGCGGCAGCAAGGCAGATGTCGCCGGACTGCTGGCCGCCTCGCTGGTCAATGCCGGTATAGACCAGTTATGGAAAAATCGTATCGGCGAAGAGGAAAACCATCCGGCCGCACACAGTGCACGGGCGATTGTGCGCTTCTTCAACGACGTGACGTTCCGTTCTTTGGGCAATACTTACAATTCGACGAAATTCAATCCGGATACGGTTGTTGCCGACTATCGCGAAGCTATCGTGACGCGCCTGGCAACCCGCAGCCTGGACAAGCTGGTGTTGCCCATCGTGGCAACGGTGCTCAATGGCTTGGGCATCGTGGGACGCAATGCCGGCGCCTATGACGGCCAGATTGAGCGTGAACGCGGTTTCAACAACGCCATTTCAGTGCTGCTTGGCTTTGCCAACGACGTCGCCGCCATCGGCGACCGGATGGGAGCCCATTTTGGCGACATCAAGAAGATTCGCGACGCTGTTTTTTCCGTCACCGACAGCCTGGAACAGGTCAAGCAGTGGAGCAATCGCATCATGCTCAAGCCAAAAGGACGGATAGACGGCGAAATCATGGCGGTGCAGGACGCCATCGCGTTTCACCAGATGGCGCCGGAGCAGCAACAGGAATACCTGGGGCAGCTGGAACAGACGATGACGGAGATGGTCGCCAACCTGACCGCGCAGGGAGCTTCCAGCAGCAGCCAGCCAGGACCCGGCAATATGCCAACGGCGCAACCGGTGCAAAACAATCGAAGTCAATTGCCGCCGAAGTCGGCAGCCTACATGGCCAGGCTGGACCAGGACCACACGCTGTACATGCAACAGGCAACCAAGGATACGCCGGGTTACAGCGCCTATCCGGTTAACGTCAGTTTCGACGGCAAGGCGCATCCGGCGGGCGCGACCGCAGCGCCGTTCGGCCTGAGCGACTCGGCAAAGATTCCCAAGACGCTCACCACCTGGAGCTGGAACGCGCAAGCCTATGCGCTGCCGACTCACGAAGCGATGTTGAAAGGCCCAGGACTTGATTCCATGCGCATGTCCAAGCCGGACTTGTCCCGCGAGCTGCAGAAAAACATCATGCAGGCGGTACGCGACTACACCATCGAGTCACAATATTTTCATTATCCGCTGCGCTGGGAAAACACCGGGCAGGCCAAGCATCAGCCGGTAGTGCCGGGCATCGACTTTGTCTACAACATCATGAACAAGCCGGGCAATACCGAGGGGCCGTCAGAGAGCCATCGCATGGGCGGGGAAGAGCATTTCGACCCGATCGAGGCGATCCATATCAATCTGGGCGCATTGCATTCAAAGAAATTTCCCGCCATCGTGCAGCGTGCCGTGGTGACCGAAGCTCCCTACGTAGAACGTAAAACCGCAGATACCCCTGATTGGCATGTTGCGACCGGCGACGTCGCCACGCTGACCGAAATATTGTCGGCCTCAATGTCGAGCCGGCTGGCAGCGGCATTCGGGCAAGCGCTTGGTTTTGGCGCTGCGCCAAAAGCACAAAATCAACGCCTGGTGATGCGCCAGCAGACGGCCCTGAATATTTCCGCCGAATCCGATCTGGGACAAGCCGAAGTGATTGTCTTGCCAGGCGCCCTGTACAGCATCCGGCATGTCGACAAATCACCGCCTAAGCCGCAACTCCAGCCGGGCGAATCGCAGGATCTGAAAAAAGACATCGGCCAGGTGGTGTACATGGACAGCATCGATACCGGGAAACTGGAAAAAAGATATTGTGATTTTCTTGAGGGAAAATTAACCGAAGCCGATGATGGCGCCTCAATGGTTCATCCTGAATCCGGGCATTTCCACACTTACGATGCCCAAAGCAGGCAAGCCATCTATGTCGCACCGACCAAGAATTATTTTCTTGGCAAACCTCTCGAAACTTCTTCACCGAGCACCCAGCATGCACGCTGGCGCCATCCATATACATCGGATTTCTCGCCGCGCACCACCAAGGACGCGATCCATGCCGCGATCTTGCGCGGCGATCCCATCGTGGCGCATCTGGATGACGCCACCAAGAATATCCACCATGAGCATTTCCGTCTGCTGAACGGCTACTACGAAACGCCAACCGGCGTCCGTGAAGCGGAGCAAAAGGCTGCCGTCCGCAAACAGGCAGCCGATATTTCTGCGGCCTTTCCCGATCATTCCGACCAGGCCCTGACGGCCGTCGACGGCATGCCAGGCGAATTGCTTGCCTGGACCGCCGCCAGCATGTTGCGCAAGCCGATCAGCATGGTCAGGATCAAGGACGGGGCCGGACATGAAATCGACATGGAGAGCCGGATCGACATAAACAAGACTTACGACAAAGTGTCGCTGCATGCAGAGCCGGCCGTAATGATAGGTGTCGGGGACGACGGGTTTTACGCGATTCGCAACCAGGACGGCAAGCATACGGCGCTTAAAATGAATGTCAGCGGGGAGGGACACAGCGCCGGCAATCTATTGCATGTGTTTCACCGTGCCGCCTATGCCGACGACCGCCAATACAAGTTGGCGACCAAGGCAGACGGCAGCAGCCACCTGTCGGCCGGCAAGGCGGAGAAAAACACGGTTGACCAGTTGTTGGGCAAACTCAAGGGTTTTGCGCAAACCTCTTCCTACATGGTGTGGGAACAAGCCTTGGTGGATAAATTCACTGCACTAGGCGGCAATCCCGCTGCGCCGGTGGACGATATGACAGCGCCAGGAAAGCAAAAAGCATGATGCGGCCATGTGCATGTGTGTGTGCAAGTTCGGGTTTTTTCTCCTTAAGAGAAATGTCGAATATCCAGGCAGCGCCGGGCGGCATTTTCAATTTCGTTTTGCAATCCCTGCATTCGTGCTTGCATGCCGGTCGCGGCGCCGATCTGCGATCGTTGAGTTCCTTCTAACTCTTGGAGATTTAAATGGGCCACCATTCCGTAAATAATCATTCGTCACCTACCACGCACGCACCTGACACTACGCACAAACCTGACGAAACGAACAATTCTAAAAAAAATAAAAAAAAGGATGATTCCAATACCCAGAATCAGGACCAGCTGAATGCTTTGATAGTTAACTTCGCTATCTCTATCATGCAGAAATCGATAGCGCAAGCGAAAGAAGTCAATGCGGATCTTAAGGCCGAGGATCCAGATGCGTTTTGACAGCATCCACCTGAGACCGTATCGCCAGCTTGAGTTCACTTCGATCTTCGGCGGGATGACGCGCTTCGATTCAGAGCAGCCGAAATGCCGTAGCGGCGATGATCGCGTGCTGTTGATTGAACATAGCCGTCGGCTGAGTGATCGGCTGAGAAGCAAGAACGTCGATAGCAAGTTCGCCATCTGAGCTGGACCAGCAGGTGACCGGGCGCGATAGCGATCGCGTCAATCTTCGGAATCCGCACATCGACCGTGTCGTGATGCCGAAGAACGCGTCACCTGTTTTTTTATGCCCCCCATTTCAGTTTTCATTGAAGTACATGACAGCGTAGATTAATAGTGAAAACAAAAAAAAATTGTGCTGCTTGCCGCATCGGCTGGATCGTCTTGTCCGGTCTGGCGTCGATGCTGCTGCCGACTGACGTCGCTCGCGCTGATTGTTTCGACGACGCGGCGCTTTACCAAAACGTGAATCCGACCATACTGCGGGCAATTGCCTGGCAAGAATCCCATAACAGAGCCGATGCGATTCATGTCAACGCGAACGGCTCTACCGACTATGGCGTCATGCAGATCAACTCGGTTCATCTTGCCGAACTCGCCAAGTACGGCGTTCACCGGCAGACCTTGCTGCAACCTTGCCAGAATGTTTACATCGCGGCCTGGCATCTGCGACGGATGGTAAGCAAATACGGCAACAGCTGGAAGGCGGTCGGCGCCTATCATTCGGAGACGCTGCCGGAACGTGACGCATATGCGCAGCGTATCCAGCGCATCGTCGCCGCCTGGGGCGAAATCCCGCCAGCTGCCGGGGATCAACGCCGTGCAGCCGCTCAAAAATTAAACGTGAAACCGTAGTTCAAAAAGAGGCAAGGAGAATTGTTATGAGTGCTGTAATTTCAATTAGTGAAAACAGCGTGCGCGCATCACGGATCGCGACGGAATGCAGAAGATTGCGCGAATACATCCATCTGCGCCTGAATGATGTTGATGAATTTCCTAACGTGGCGGAACAGCATGAGTTTCTGTTCGAAATGGTGCCAGCTCTGCGCGGCGAAATTCAGGGGATACTCACGCCGGCAATGCGCGCGGCGCTGCAAGCTGCCGGTGTAGACGTCAGCTGGGAGGCGGGCGCCCAGGTTGAAGGAGAATTGACTGACGACGAGAACAGCATCCGCTGCGACATCATGGACAATTTCCGCGGCAACGCCGAACTTGAAAGAGCTTGCGAAATGTGGTTGCTGGTCCGATACGGGGCATACTGGCTGCTCAAGGAATTCCATGGTTTGCAAGTACACTGCGCAATCGAGCGCCTGCCGTATTCCCCCGAGCTGGACGGCAGATATCCTTTCCGCGACGCCGAATCCCGGCCTGTGATGATCCGGAAAATATGGCAGTCGCAGCCCACCGCATCGGGGGAAGTCGTTTCGGCCGATGCAGTCTGGCCGTTGATTGACCCGCTGGCAACTGCGCAGGCGAGAATGGCGCATTATCATTCGATGCTTCAATGCCGGCTCATCGAAGCCGGCGACCTGCAGGACCCGAGGGAATCGAGCCTGCTCGGCGAAAGAGGCGTTTTCACCGTCCGTCCGGTGCAGAAAGGGGAGTGCGTCGGGGTCTACGGCGGCCGCCTGATGACACCCGCGATGTATTTCATGTTGCGTTCCGACTCGTTTGCGATTTCGTCGATCAGCGGTGCTGCAGTCTCGTTCCTGGATGGCGAAAATATCCTGGCGATGATGAACACTTCGCTCGAATATGACGAATCCGGCCGTTGCGCCCGGCAATCGCCTGACGCTTACAATGTCGAGCCGGTTGCTTTTGACGTCGAGTCGGATATCGGCGGAAAATTTTCGATCCGCGCTTTTTTTGCCACCCGCGATATTCCCGCCGGCGTTGAACTCAGATGGAACTATAGATATTCCGACGACATGGTTCGTCAGGTTTTTGGAAGGCGGTTGTAACTGTAAACCAGCCGCGTCTTCGTTCAGTGCAGCTTGCCTGCAAACCAGGATGTGCAGGATGATGAAATGGTTTGCCGGCGCCAGCAGGCGCACAAGAAAAGGGCAAGATCGTGAGCTTGACCTGGGCGCTGGGCGCCGGCCTGAATCTCTATCGGCAATAACCCTGCCCAGCATCAGTCTGGAAGTTGATCCGGCAACGGTAACTTCCGGCAAACGAGAACTTCGCTATCCATGCCGGAATTTCGCGTAACGGATCGGATGCGCCCGGACAGCTTCTACAATGGCATCAAACATTTCCAAGGTGCCCATCATGAAATTTCCGAAATTCGGTCTCCCCGGATTCCTGTCACCCGGTGTCGCGCAGCATGTAAAACCGCAAGCTCTGCCTACCGGCGAGAAAACGGCTCGGAAAAGTAACTCCTTATTGGATGTCCTGGCGAGGCGGGTGAATGGACAAAAAAGCGACAGCACGAGCACCGCAAGGCATGCAATTTATCGCGCCGGCCGCTCCGTTCAGTCGCGGCCGGCTCGGCCTGACGCTGGCGCTGGGCGTGCCGGGCTGGCTGAGAGTAGTGGGCTGAGCCCCGAGATACTTACCCGGTTTCAGGCATTGAAAGGCGGCCCTGTACCCCCCCAGGCAGAATTGTTTGCACGGTTTGAAGCGTTGAAACGCCCGCCGGTTCGGTCAAAACCGGAGTCCGTCGCCGTTCAGTCGCGGCCGGCTCGGCCTGATGCTGGTGCCGGGCGTGCCGGGCTGGCGGGGCTGGCCGAGAGTAGCGGACTGAACCCCGAGATACTTACCCGGTTTCAGGCATTGAAAGGTGGCCCTGTACCCTCCCAGGCGGAATTGTTTGCACGGTTTGAAGCGTTGAAACACTCTCCGGTTCAGTCAAAACCGGAGCCTGTCGCCGATTTGCATACGCTTTTGCAAGAACTGAAAAAATCTCCAGGCCCCACGCATGCGGCAGCCGCACCGGCTCGCCGCGCCGCCGTGCCGAAACTGTCGGTGCAACAGGCACGTGCTCAAGGGCTGGCAACACCGTCGCGGCCAGCGCCTCCGATACCTTTTGACGGTACGCCAGCCAAATTCAAGCAACTGCATTTGCAGTACCGGGATGCGCCAATCATGTTCCGGCGTACGAATAGCGGTGTAGCGCAAAAGCTGTCGATGCCTGAGTTGGGGTTTTTCACCAGCAAAAAAAACAATCTTCAGACACTGCTTGATAAACGCGCCAGCCTGACAACCAATCTGCAATCGCTGCATGGCTTGATCGAGAACAATCGATCCGCGCCGCATGATTTAGGGAAAATACAGCAATTCATGCAGGTAACCCGCAGTGAAATCAAGAATCTGCGCGATAGCGATAGAGCGGCCCCTGGCGCAGCAACCCGACAGCAGATTCTTGCACTGGCAACTCAACTCAAGCAAGCTAGCGCGATTGCGCAAGATCTGGAAAGCATCATCAAGCAAGCCCAGCTGAGCATGTCGCTCTTCAATGACGCGCAAGCGCTGCTCGGCAAGGTCAATCAGCGGATCGGCAGCTATGGATAAAGGGCCCACCTGGTTTTCCCAAGGGCGCCAGAATAAGCTGCAACGATTCAGTCGCACACTATCGACTGTGGGAGAAATGAATAAATATACGGGATCGCGCGCGGATTTGATGCAATCTGATCAGGTTGTCAGAGAGTTACAGGCATCGCTATCGTCGCTCTCTGCCCGAACCAGCGCCGGAAGTTGTCCTGGAACGGATTGTTCAGTTTGCCGCAGGTCCGGTGAAATCTCAAGTTTGTAGCCTAGCGCGTACACCGTCTTCAAGCTGGCTCCGGTAGCTGTAGACGATAGGCCCAATTTCTTGCGCAGCTTATAAATATGCTGTTCCAGCGAGCGGGCTGCCACCTCTTCGGAATTGCCCCAGACGCTTGTGGTGATCTGTGATCGGCTCAGGAATTTTCCCGGATTGGAGAAAAGCAGCCATGCGATAGAGAATTCGCGCGGAGTGAGACTGACGTCAATGCCGCCGCAGGCGACCATGTCGCTTCCGCGATTCAGTACATAGTCGCCAATCTGTATCCTGTCGATGCGGGTGCAATGCGCCAGGCGCCGCAGGGCAACGCATACCCGCAGCCCGATCTGATCAACGTCCATGCGGCTTACGACGTCGTGCGCGCCGGCTTCGATCCAATCCTGCATCACGTTCCATGTCAGGAGCGAGGTCAATATGATCGCCGGGGTATAAAAGTCAGCGTTGCAGTTGCGCCATGACAGCAAGCTGCTGGCCAGTCCGACGGTGCTCTTGGCGTCAAGCAGCACCAGGTCATAGGTGATGGTACGCATCGCGCGCAGTGTCAGCAGCTCAGTACAGTAAGCGTCTATGGTGATCGAATACTTCTCGAAATATTTCGCCAGTTTCTGCGCTAAAACTGAATCGTCAGTCAAAATTGCAAATCGCATGCCTAATCCTCTATCGGAATCACCCTGAAAGGGTGATTGAGCATTTCTGAAATTTTCCGATGCAAGCAAACCGGCATCGGACGCTGGATGATCTATCGAACATCTGTTCCTTTTCTTCCCGCGCCACGACCGTTTATTGTGAAAGCCGTGTTCTGGAACAAAGTTGTTTTCTCTCAGTGAGTACCATTTCGTGCGAAAGATGATGCATGCAGTGCAAATTTTTTTGCGCCGGTTATTCAAGCGCCGACTCCCATTCGTATTAATGCGTATTGAATACACTTACTGTTTTTGCATAATTGCCAGATTCGAATGCAATTTCAATCAGACCTTCCTGAATTGCAGGTAGGCATTTCCTTCATTGTTGTGTGAATGATTACGGCAAGCGGGCGGTTGCCTCTATAACGCAAGGAGCGACGGTATCTCAACCGTTCGTCGGCGATTTGCGAAAAATTTCGTAAGAACGAACGGTGTTTCGCGGCGCAATTACAAAGATTATGTCAAACCGGTAATCTGCAATCGTCGAAAAAAAACGAAAGCCCTTATGCACATTCCTTCATCCACGAGCAAATCGGCGGCTGCCGATGATGCGGTAATACATGAGCGATCTGGCGCAGTTGACGAAGCAGATCCCCGTTCCGTGCGACGCTCATCGAGCGAGCCGAGCGCTGCGTTGAGAGTTCTGGCGCCATTGCGCAATTCGACCACAGACGTTGCCGGCAGTTCAGGCATGGGGGAATCGGATAACGCGACGACGTCGCAACGACCGAGGTTGCCTGCGAACAGATTAAAGCCGCCTGTCGCGATTCACACTGCAAAAGTGCTGCCGCAACACATACAGGATATCGCTTCAAGTTCTCATTCAATCGGTTCGCATACCGCTATTCACCATGAAGAAATCACCGTGGAAAACGCGCCATCGCGCATAAACCCGCTTGGTGAAGCCGGGAATGCTGCCGTGATCGATATGCCGACCGAGCACGAGCTGCATCGAGACTTGATGGCGCATAGCAAGGCCTTTATCGAGGAAGATCGGATTGTACTGAATCCGGAACATGTCCAGGCGTTCGTGGAAACTCGGGCGCAGGCGCTTAAAACAGGTGACTGGACTCAGGCAAAACAGTGCTTTCACACGATGCTGAATCTAGACCAGCATGAGATGGACGCAGGGTTCAGGGAGGGCGGGAAAGCGTATTCCTGGCGCAATGCTCCTGCCTCGATACTGTCCCTGCTGCCTACAATTTTTACCTTCAAGGCGCATGGCAAGGCGCCGGTTCCTGCGCGGAACCTGGCAGTGGGCTACTTCGGCAGCGTGATGGCGGCTTCCACTGTCAGCAGCCTGGTAAATACCTATACCTTGCTGCATGTCACACCCTATCAGGATATGGCGTTTCGAAACGCGGCCGATATTGCTCCGGAATTGAATACCCCGACATTCGACAAGATCGAAACGGAATTGAAACAGGTGCTGCAACACGTGCAGGATGAATCTCCCAGGCTGCAGGAACTGCTAACACGTTCCGTCGCAGATCCGGACAATCAAGCGCTCAGGGATGCGGCGAATCACGCCGTCGATGAAGTCGCAAAGACACTTGATCACGCCATCAATCATTACACCACGCGCTGCCAGCTCAATCGTGTCTATTTCGAAGGACTGCATCGGCAGTCATGTTTGCAGACACTGAAATTCTACGGCAATCTTTTGGCTGGATGGGGCGGGTATATTGCGAAGGATCCCCGCGTCGCGGCCGGGATCCAGATAGCGACGTCCATCTCGCAACTTGTGTTGCAGCGGCTGGTCGCGCCATCCGACGAGGTAGACAAGCAGAATCTGATGATCGACCTGAAAATGCTGACGGCGGATGATCCGGGCAAATTCAAGGAACTCATGCGAAGCCCGTTGCAAATACGGGTAAAGACACTGGATCAGATATTCACGGGGCAGGTCCGGGAACTGGAACAACAGATTGCAGACACATTGAATTTGGGCGCCAACGGACCGAACGAATGGCGGACTCACGTGACGCTTAAGGACCGCGCTGAATACCCGGCACGGCTCGCCGCAGTGAGCGACATCAGGAGCGCCGCTTTCGAATCCTTGGGCGGCGCCGGGAAGGCCGAGGTGCAAGCTCTCGAGATCGAGTTGGCGTCCGCGATGGTTGTTCGGAATTATGAACGTGCGGACGAATTGCATGCAGTCATCGCCGGCAGGTTAAAGATCGACGCGGGGGCTTTCAAGAAGTACGCCAGCCTTCAGGCGCAGGCGAACAAATTTCCGCCATTGAGCGATGCCGAGCAAGAACAGCTGGAGCAACTGAGCAACAAGATCGAGACGGCCTGCGGCGGTTTGCCGGATGGCCAGAAGAGCAAATTCGATACGCTTATCTCTGCCTGGGAGTCAACCCGCCATGATCCTCAGCACGTACGCGAGGGATGGTTTACAGAGGTTTCTGACTACAACGACAACAAACGCACCGTCCATGATGGCATGCAAGTCACGGAACACACGAATTTGTTCGAACTGTCACCGGAATTCAAGGTGGGATTCGTCAAGGCCGGCAACACACGCAGCGGGTTGCCGGATGAGGTCTCGGCGACTTACGGTGCGGCGTCCTGGCGCGCATTCCAGTTAGGGGTCGCAGGCATAAACGGGTCACTGATGATCAATTCCTTGCTGGGCATGGTCAGCGCGCAAAAAAAGACCTACGACCATACCTACCATGAACCCCTTTGGGAACGATATCTCTCCTTGGGCGTCACCATGAGCGCGGTGCTGGTCAATGTTGCTGCCGCATATCAGGTTGCGAACGCCAAAACCAAGCCACTGGGTAAATTGTGGGGGCAGGTCGCCTCTGGACCGACATCGTCCATATCGGAAACCGTTTATCAAAACAATAAACTGGACGAGCGACGCAAAATTCGTGAAGCGACAGCACAGGGAGCGTATCCCTATGTCGGTGTCAGCATTAAATCGCTCTCCACTTATTGCCTGGATGCGCTGAAGCTGGGTTTCAAGGGAATGGCCTTTATGCCGCGGGACGGAATCGCTGCCTCAAAGGCGAGGGCGGCGTTCGAGAAAGCCGAGGGGAAGCAGAAAGAGCTGGAGCAAATGAAAAATGGACGGCTGCAGCCTGATCGGGCTTTAAATATCTCCGACGATACGGCTGGGCAATACGTTGCGCCTGATACCCGCGAGTCTCCGCTGCCGCTGCTGATTCCAAAGCGCGGTTGAAGCCGGAACCGTCGATAACTTCCTACAAAAGAACTGGAGAAATATATGGCGTCAGAAAATTATCGGAAACTGATAGATGAAATATGTGCGATCTCAAAAATCGAGAATCCGAAGTTGTTTTATACGACGGCCGATCTGACCATCGATGGCGTCAATTTCACTTTGATCGATGGCAGCACTGCGCAAGAAGAAGGCCTGGCCATGTATTGCGATTTCGGTGCGCTGCCGGTAAAAAATCGTGCCGAGGTGCTGGAACGGCTATTGGAAATAAATTTGACGATGCATGGCGTAAATACGCCGGTATTTACGGTTAACTTCGAAACCCGGCATGTTCTGTTGGCGCGGCGTATTCCTATTGGACAGATATCGGCACTTGATCTGATAAATACCCTGTCAGAGCATGCGGCGCATTGCAAGGATTGGCGCAAGACTTACTATCTGAATGAAGCCAGGTAATCAATGCCGGAAAATGGCAACACCTGACTTAAGCCAGTCACTTGAATTCACCGCCTTGGCGCCGGCGTTCGCGGAGCCTGGCGATGCGAAAGAAGCAAAGGCTTGTGTGGAAACGGCAATGCGGGTTGACAGTACTCTTCTATAATTTTTTTCGGTGGCAATCGTGTCAATGAGGGAAGAATGAAGAATGCAAATGCACCCGTGGCCGGCGCCACAAGCCGCCATCAGCTGATTTCTCACGGCGTTGACCCACAGAATGGCTACGGCGATCTGCTGGATTCCATCAGGTCAAGGCTAAGCTTGGCGGGGGACCTTCCCGGCGTCACGGTTGAGCAGCAAATTCGCTTGCTTGATGCATTGTCCGCTTGCGAACTCGGCCGTTTTTTGCTGGAGAATCGCGGCCTGAACGCCTACTGGACGCATCAATTGGTGACCTACCGTCAAGGACAGGCGTCAACAGACTCGGTGTCCGATATGGAGTACCGGATATTTGAGAAGTTGCCGGCAGTACTGGCAACCCGAGAACGTTTTGGAATTTTCCGGCAGCAACTGCAAGCTTTGCTCAAGCCAGGGCTTGTCCTGGCGTCAATCCCCTGCGGCTTGATGGGAGAATTGCTGTTGCTCGACTATGACCAGCAGCCGGATATCACGCTGGTGGGCATAGATCTGGATCAACATGCTTTGAACGGCGCCCTGGAACTGGCGCGAGAACGCGGGTTGGCCGACCGTCTGTCGCTTCGTTGCGAGGACGCATGGACCTCGAGTCTGCAAGGCGAGATCGACGTGCTGACAAGTAACGGCCTCAACATCTATGAACCGGACAATAACCGTGTAACGGCACTGTATCGTTCATTCTTCGACATTCTGAAACCGGGTGGCACGCTGGTCACCAGCTTCCTGACGCCGCCGCCCAGCCTGTCGGCGGAATCTCCTTGGAATATGGCGGAAATCGACCAGGAGTCGTTATCGCTTCAGCAGCTTCTGTTTGTGCGCATCATCGAGGCGAAATGGAGCGCGTTTCGTACCCATGCACAGACCATGGCGCAACTCGTTGACGCCGGTTTTGCCGATATTCGGTTCATCAATGACCGCGGTTGCCTGTTTCCGACTGTCGTCGCGCGGAAGCCGTCCTGACGAATGCTGAGAGGACCGGCTGAGATCATGGCGCGGTCCGCAATGAGGCCCAGGGAAATCCCTACGCAAAAACAGGAATATCCTGATTTGCATCACAGGAAATTTGATCGACCATTCTCGTCAATGCAGCCGTTGCTGGTGGATAAGCCGATGGGATAGCAACTCGCCACGGCAACCTGGCTTGACGTTTCCGTAATCGCATGGGCCGCTTCCATGCTTTGGACGGAATAAATATCAGCCCACCCTAAAATAGCAGGGAATCCGGAGTTGTAATGGTCTTGCGTTGCCGCCCTCGAATTACCATGCTGCTCTGGCTGCTTTCCTTCCCGTTGCTGGCAATCTGCCAGCAACTGCCTTTACGCTATTACAAGCAAGTGGATGGCTTGGGAAATCTGGCTGTTAACGCTCTTGTGCAGGAGAGAAGCGGCTATATCTGGATCGGCACGGAAAACGGCTTGTTCCGCTACGACGGCGCGCGCTTCGAGCGTTTTGAACTGGGCGATGGCGTTGCCGCCCCTAATATCTTCGCATTGCATGTGGATGCGGATGGCCATTTATGGGCGGGTACTTCAAACGGCTTGCATCAGTTGCAGGGACAGCGCTTCGTTCTCACCCAATTTCAAAACACAAGGCTCGCGTTTGACAAGGGACAGGTTTTTGCCTCCCTCGGATCGAATCGTTTTCTGGCGCTGAGCCAGGACCAGCTGTGGCTGCTGAAATCGACGGACCAGGGAGCGACATGGCAGGCACACCCGTTTTTTAGCGCCGAGCAACTTGCGCAGCATCCGGAAATGCATTCCCTTCGTAGTATCCATGTCGGACCGAAGGGTGATTTGTGGATCGGTTGCAGCCAATCGCTCTGTCATTATGATCAAGGCAAGTTGCTTGTCTTGGGGAGGAAGGAGGGTTTGCCCGCCGAGCGCTGGGTAGCCATGCTCCATGATCGGCAGGGGACATTGTGGCTGCGTGGCGAGCGCCATGTATTTGCCTTGCCGGCGGACGCGAATAGCTTCCTGGATCGTTCTCCGGCGCAGGACCAACAGAAAAAGGCGGGGCGTGTCCCGCTCCTTGTAGCGGATGCCAGCGGCAGGATTCTAAGCCAGCAGGATAGCGGCATCATTCGGTGGCAAGGCAATAGCTGGGAATCCTTTACCGAATCGAATGGCTTGACGATCGGCGGCGGAATCAACTCGATCCTGGTTGACCGCGACGATGGCGTATGGCTAGGATCTTTCGGCCTTGGCTTGATTCATTGGCTGGGTTATCCAAGCTGGGAGAATTGGACGTCGACGCAGGGTTTGCCCAGCAACGTCGTATGGTCTTTTCTGCGTGACCAGGAAGGGTTGCTCCATGTCGGCACGGCTTCCGGATCTGCGACGCTGCAGAAAACCGGCCGCTTTTCCATTTTTCCGGGGCGCTATGGCGATCGGTCCCACCAATGGGACAGCCTGGTCCAGGATGGCCGGGGCCGTATCTGGGCAAGCTCGCTTTCAGGATTCCTGGTTCGCCGCGACCCCGGAGCAAAGCGGGACGTCGTCGTCGCCAAGCTGCCGATGATCGTCAGATTGTTCTTTGACCGTTCGGGGCAACTCTGGATATGTACCCGGCGTGGGCTCTATGTCATCAAGCATGCCGATGCGAACGCCGTGCCGTTGCAGGTAACAGAATTTACGTCAATCACCGGGAGTGCGGACATTCGTTTTTTTCATGGATGTCAAAGTAAATCCGGGGCGCTCTGGTTTGTCTCCAATAAAGGGGTGCTGCGGTTTGACGGTGGAGGCTGGCGCAAGCGCCGGCTGAGTCCGGCAGCTCCTGTTGCCAGGTTGGAATCCATCGTCTGCTCGGACAATGGCGACTTGTGGTTTGGCACCGGCGGCGGCGGGATTTGGCGTGCTAGAGAGCAGGACGATAGGCTGGAGATAAGCGACGCGACGCCATTGCCGTTGCTAAACCAGGCAGTGCTGTCATTGCTTGAAGACCGGCGCGGCTGGCTGTGGCTAGCTACCGATACTGGAATCGCAGTCTGGAATCGCGCACAATGGCGATTTTTCAACCAGGAAAGCGGCATGGTCTGGAACGACAGCAATCAGTACGCTTTGTATGAAGATAGCGATGGTTCGATTTGGGTGGGAACCAGCAATGGCGCTTCCCATATTTTGCACCCTGAGTCGCTTTTTGCTCCGGTACACCTGGAAGTGCAGGTGGCAAGCGTGACCGGTGACGGTCAGGTGCTTGCCGCTGATAAGCCGATTCGGCTGCCATGGACGACCGGTCCGCTCAACTTCAAGCTGGCGGTGCTTTCGTACCAGAATCGCGAGGCAGTCCAATTTAGTTACCGATTGAAGGGGCTGGAGCGGGACTGGTCGAAGACCGCCATCCCTGAAGTCCGTTACCCGGCTTTACCGCCTGGACGCTATAGCCTCCAGGTGGCCGCCGATAATGTCGCCATGCAAACGTCTTCTCCGATGGCCGAGATCGGGATCGTGATTCTCCCTCCCTGGTGGAAGACAACGACAATCTATGTCGCCTGTGCTGTCTTTCTTCTTCTGCTGCTGTTTTTGATAGAGCGCCATCGTGCCCGCAGCCTGCGCGCCAGGCAGCAGCTGAAGGCGCAATTGGAGCGTGAACGCGCCTATGAACTCGAACAGTCGCGAGAAGAGGAGCGCAAGCACCTGACGCGCGAAATTCATGATGAACTAGGCCAATATCTGTCGGCGCTGCGCATGGGGGTTTCAGTGGTAGGCATGGAATTTGGAGAGAAAAATCCATCGCTGCAAGGAAAAATACAGCGCCTGGTATCGCTGGTCGACGGCACCATCAGGGTAGTTCGCAACATCGTCTCCGCGTTACGTCCTGGGGCGCTGGATATGGGGATCGTGTCGGCGCTGGAATGGCTGGTGGAAGAATTTTCAGAAAACACCGGCATACCATGTACGCTGCGCGTCTGCGAGGAAACAATCACCCTGGATGATAAACGAGCGACGACCATTTTTCGCATTGTGCAGGAATCCCTGACCAATATCGGCCGGCATGCGGAAGCGAGCCAAGTGGGGATCCGGCTGGAGAGAAAAGACCAGCATTATCTGCTGGAGGTGTGCGACAACGGCAAGGGGTTTGATCCTGCTTTGCGCAAAAAGAAGTCATTCGGCCTGGTCGGCATCCGCGAGCGGGCCAGCATGCTTGATGGCCATGCGGACATCATCAGCGTGCCCAACGTCGGCACCACAATCAAGGTATTTATTCCGATTGGCGGCTAGATGCCGGCCCGAGTCTGCATGCATCGTCGTGGTGCATGAGGTTTCATGGTGCATCATCCAAATCTTCTGTTGAAGCACGTTATGTAAATAGTGTTTTGTGCAATTATTGGTACGTACCAATAGGCATTGTGAAATAACGTAATTCACATCTATAGAATAAAGTTATTTTATTTTTTATAAAAAGATATTTTTATATGCATTCATCTGGTGCGTACCTCTATGGCGCGAAATTTGCATGTGAACGGGTTGCTGCCACCGCGGGAGCCGTTTGATGCTGCGGTGGCCGGACAACCTTGATCTGAAACTGGAGCAATCATGCGAGAACTTGCAGCAAAGCGCTTTTCCGTCAAATTCAGCCTGGTGGCAGGGCTGTTCGCACCAGGCATCGACGTCTATGCCCAGGCCAATCCGGCGGCGCCCGATCAGGCGCCCGCTGCGGGACAATTGCAGTCGATGACCGTCACCGCCGAGCGCCGCGAGGAAAACATCAAGAATGTCCCTGTGTCGGCGTCGATCATCAGCGATGACATGCTCAATGTGCTCAATTCCGGCGGTCAGGATATGCAGATGCTGGCTGGCCGGGTGCCGAGCCTGAATGTCGAATCCTCTCTGGGCAGAGCATTTCCGCGGTTTTATATTCGTGGCTACGGCAACGTCGATTTCCATCAGAATGCTTCGCAGCCGGTGTCGCTGGTGTATGACGACATCGTTCTTGAAAGCCCTGTACTTAAAGGTTTTCCGGCGTTCGACCTGGATCGCATTGAAGTGCTGCGCGGCCCGCAGGGCTCGCTGTTCGGGCGCAACACGCCGGCCGGCGTGGTCAAGTTCGATTCGGTCAAGCCGTCTTTCAAGCAGGAGGGATATGTCAGCGTCTCCGATGCCACCTATAACACGGCCAATCTGGAGGCCGCCGTCAACCTGCCCATCAACGGCGAGCTGGCGGCGCGCATTTCCGTGCTAGACCAGCATCGCGACGACTGGATCGGCAATTCCCATACCGGAAAAGCCGATCAATATGGCGGCTACAATGACAACGCGGCCAGGCTGCAGCTGCTCTACAAGCCCAATGCCGATTTCAGCGCCCTGGCCAATCTGCATGAGCGCACGATGAACGGCAGCGCATCGTTGTTCCGCGCAAATATCATTCAGAAGGGCACGGATAACCTGATTCCCGGCTTCGACAAAAACAATATCGCGACGGATGGCCAGAACGGCCAGCATCTCGATAATTACGGCGGCAGCTTGCGCCTGCGATGGCAATTGGGGGATTACACCTTGCATTCGACCACCGGCTACGAGACCGTGCGCATGTTCAGCCGCGGCGACGTCGATGGCGGTTATGGCGCGGTATTCGCACCGCCGTCCGGTCCGGGCGTGATTCCTTTTCCGGTCGAATCTGCCGACGGTACGTCTGGCCATCATCAGTTCACTCAGGAATTCCGTTTGGAGTCGGACCGCAAGCAGAAGCTAAGCTGGCAGACCGGCCTTTTTTTCTTCGACGAGAAATACAATGTCGACAGCTACAGCTACAACTCTCTGGCCAATGGCGTGCTGACCGGCGACGTCAAGTCGCAGCAGAAAAACGATGCCTTGGCGGTGTTCGGTTCGCTCAACTATGCATTGAGCGATCGCATCGACCTGCGCGCGGGCTTGCGCTATACCCACGACAAGAAGGATCTGGAGACGGCTGCCGTCAACAAGCCTGACGGCAGCTCCGACCTTGACAAATCGAACGGGCTGAGTGCGTCGACCAGCGTTTCGAAAATCAACTGGGACTTGAGCGGTGTCTACAAGCTGAGCGACACAAGCAATCTCTATTCCCGTATCGCCACCGGTTTCCGCGGCGCGACCATCCAGCCGGCCGGGTCCTTCAATCCGATGTCGGTCGCCAATCCGGAAACGGTCACGTCGTATGAAGTCGGATTCAAGTCCGACCTGTTTGACCGGCGCGCGCGCCTTAATTTCGACATCTACAATTACGACGTCAAGAACCAGCAGCTGAGCGCCGTCGGCGGCACCTCCAATTCGACCATTCTTCTCAATGCCAAGAAGAGCGTGGGACGGGGGGCGGAACTCGACCTCGAAACCTACCTTACGGAGAATTTGCTGATGACGCTCGGCGGCAGCTATAACTTCACCAAGATCGAAGATAAGGACCTTGCCGTCGGCGCATGTGCGGCCTGTACCATACAGAACCCGACCTTCGTGAATGCCGCCGGCGCCACCTTGGTGCGCATCGACGGCAATCCTCTGCCGCAAGCGCCGCGCTGGGCCGCCAACTTCACTTTGCGTTACGGATTGCCATACAAGAATGGTGAATTTTTCGCCTATACCGATTGGGTATATCGCAGCGCAGTCAACTTCACGCTCTACCGTTCCGCCGAATATGTCGGCAAGCCTTTGCTGACCGGCGGCCTGCGCCTCGGTTACAAGTGGGACCATGAGCGTTACGAACTAGCACTGTTTGGCCGTAACATCACCAATCGCGTGCAGCTGATCGGCGGCCTCGATTTCAATAACCTGACAGGCTTCGTCAACGACACCAATCCGCGTATCTTCGGCCTGCAGTTCACTACCCGCTTTTAATGGGGTTGGAAACGCGGTTAACCTATTTCAGTTAAGTAAGATTCCAAGAGAAGGGGCAGCATCAGCTGCCCCTTGGCATTTTCTTGCGAGAGACTTCAGTGCGTCTCGAAAAAATCTATTACGTCAAGACGCCCCCATCACTTCCGCGCTCGCGGGAATGAGGGGGTTTTCAGAGCGCCCTTTCAGCGTCAGATCGGCGACGTTGGCAAGACTGATTTGAATGGCACGAATGCGGAGCTGCAATCCAGCGCGCTTCCGCTTCCCGGCGTGCCGCTGACGGTCACGCCGTTGGCGGAGGAGGTGATGATCGACGATGCAAAACTCACCGGCCCCGGGCCTAGCGTGAAGTGGGTGGCAGCGGGGGTGACCGGTCCGCCGTTGTGGGCAGCGGTAAACGTCGGCTGTGTGCCGTCGAAGACCACATTGTCCAGTGTTATCGTCAGCGGATTGTTCTGGCCATTGATAGCGTATCCGGAAAAGGTCAGCCTGCCTCCCGCATACTTGCTGCTTCCCAGGTCATGAAATTTCCGGACCGCGATGTTGGTGAAGCTCGGGTACAAGGATCCTTTCGAGTTGCTATAGAACGGATCAAAGGTGAGCGGCTGGCTGACATTGCGCACGCAGATCTGGCTATAGCTCACGTTTGCGACTGCACCCCCCCGCGACTGGTCCGACTTGATGCGCAGACCGCCGCTGGTGCCGCTGTTGAAGCCGTCGATCGACAGATCGGTAACCGCGATGTCGCTCACACCTGCATTGGTTTCGCTGCCGATGGACAGCGCGTGTCCGTAATAGAAGTGGTTATGCGCGTAGGTGTGATTGTGGGCTCCTGCGCCGGAGCTCGACTTGATTGCCACATGGTCGTCACCCACGCTGATGTAGGAGTAAGCGAGCAGCACCTTGCTGGAGTAGCCTGTGTCGAAACCGTCTGTGTTCACAGCCGTGTCCGGCGTGAAGCAGGTGGCAGGCGTGACGGCATCCGGCGTCGTGCCGGCAGGGCACGCATAGCCGTTCCTGCTGTAGGCCAGGCTCGGCGTCAGTATCTTGATGCCCCAGGCTGTCAATCCTGTCACGCCATAGGCCCAGATATGGAAGTTGGGGGAGTTCTGCAGCGTGATGCCATGCAGCGTAAAGTTACTGCCGTTCTGGATCTGCAGTATGCGCGGATTCTGCTGGTTCAGGCCGGAAGTGCGGTTTTGCCAGGCTACATCCCACCATGTACGCATGTTGGCGTTTGCCCCGCTGGTCACTACGCTGCCGCCGCGGCCGTCGATGATGCCGCCGCCTACGACGCCACTTTGGGCCGTCTTATCCGCCAGGATCAGCGGCTTGCACGATTTGATGCTGGATTTAGTGGCCGTGCCGCAGGTGCCGACGCCGTTGTCGTAGTCCTTCGGGTTGCGCGAGGCAAAAAGCGTGACGCCGGTATCGACCCATAGCGTGACGCCGGACTTAAGATTTAATGGACCACTCAGGAATGCAGTTTGTCCTGCGGAACCTGCAACCAGCCTGACCGCCTGCCCGGCCGGGCAAGCGTTGATTTTATCCTGGATAAGCGACGTATCGGGCTGCGAGCGGGACGGGTCGCCGTCCAGCGAATCGACCGAACCGTTGACCGGTGTCAGCGTAGCTGCCAGCGTGCTGCAGACAGTGGCGGGAAGTGCAGGCTCGGAGACTTGCCCCCATTGCGTACTGACGGGCGCGCCGGCGGCATGCGCATTGGCCAATCCAGCGACAGCCAGTATTGCGAAACATCTGATCGGGCTCAACAACATACATGCTCCATGTAAAAGGAATTGGATTTTGATACTGCAGGCCTGGAATGGCTGGAATAAGAAGATGTATCAGGATGGCCCCTGCACCAGGGGCCATCCTGCGGAAATGCCGATGGCATATTCAAGTCCTTGGTGGCCGACAGAACTCTCGTCGGCTCGTCAAGGATGGCATCCGGCTGCAGCATCTTGCGAGAAAAGTTGTTTCTTTCCGTAAATTATTCTACCTGCAAAAATATCGAAAATAACCATTGATTTCTCGAATCAAGAAACAAGGAAATCCTTACATAAAAACAGGAATTACCTTATTTTCATTGATGGGTATCCGTTGAATGATCTTGCGCGGAGCAACGGTCTGACGATGCCTGCCAAAATGCGCCGCGAGGTCGATAACGGATACATTGCGCATGCGTGCTTGGGTAAGGAATTTCTTATGCCAGCTTCTTTCTTGCCTACACGGAAATCACGATTTCCCGATGACTCAAGTCTTTGATGTTGATTAAAATTTCTAATTGGAAATATGTGAATTCTTCCAAGGATTCACATAACCGGACTTTTATCTCAACACTCGAAGGTTGCAAATGAAACGTAAAGACAGCACAGAAGAATATATAAATAACGCAAACAGATTGTTGGATGCGGTCACTGCCAAACTCGGGCTCAAGAACGACGCCGCGCTTTCCCGCTGCCTTAAAGTGCGGCCGCCGGTCATCAGCAAGATTCGCCATGGCCGGGTGTCGGTTGCCGCCTCCCTTTTGATCACCATGCATGAAACCTGCGATTTATCGATTGCTGAATTGAAGAGTTTCTTGCAATCGAATGATCTTTCTTCGAAGGGCTTGGCATGAGAAGCTGCCTGCCAGTCAAACCGGGGACTATCGCTGTCGCTCAGGAGCTGTAGATATCGGCTTGGCATGAATTAAAGTGTTTTTTCTGAGGAAACTCATTCATCCAACTATAAAAATAATAGCGATTGGATCAGGAATGCCGTTGATCTTGCGCTGGCGTTATCGATTGATTGTGCCGCTGTGGCTGGTTTGCATGCCGCTGCAGGTACTTTGCCAGCAACTGCCGTTGCGCTATTACGGTCAGACGGATGGCCTGGGGAATATGGCCATTTCGGCGCTGGCGCAGGAGCCGGGAGGCTATCTCTGGATCGGCACTCAAAACGGCCTGTTCCGTTACGATGGCGCGCGCTTTCAGCGCTTTGAGTTGAGCCACGGCGTTCCTGGCCCCAACTCCGGTCCCAGCCTCAGTCCGCACGTAACGGCACTGCATGTCGATAGCAGTGGTCGATTGTGGGCTGGCACCCGCGAAGGCTTGTATCGCTGGCAGGGGCAGCGCATGGTGCCGATGCAATTCCAGAATGCCAAATTCAGTTTTTATGAGGGACAGAATTTTGCCGCACTTGGGCCGAATCGCCTGCTGGCGATAAGCCAGGATCGATTGTGGCTGCTGAAAACAGCGGATCATGGGAAATCCTGGCAGGCGCAGGAATTTTTCGACGCGGCGCAACTGGCGCATCATCCTGAAATGCGCACGCTTTTCAGCATTCATGTCGGCCCGCGGGAAGAGCTGTGGATGGGGTGCGGGCGAGCGTTGTGCCATTACCATCAAGGGAAACTGGAAGTACTGGGGAAAGAGAGTGGTTTGCCCGCTGAAAGCTGGCGCGCGATTATGCATGACAGGCAACAGACACTCTGGGTGCGCGGCGAGCACCACATACTTGTATTGCCGGCGGGCGGCCATGTGTTCCAGGATCGCTCCCCCCGGCAGGCTGAGCAGAAAAAGGCAAATGCGGTTCCTTTCCTGATGACGGATGCCGGCGGCCGGGTATTCAGCAGAAACGATCAAGGCGTCATCCGATGGAATGGCAAGCACTGGGAATCCTTTGGCGAGGCCAACGGACTGACCGTCGGCGGCGGCATCAACTCTGCCCTGGTTGACCGCGATGGCGGCGTCTGGCTTGGCTCGCTGGGACATGGCCTGATTCATTGGATAGGTTATCCGAATTGGGAGAACTGGACGCCCAGGCAAGGCTTGCCCAGCAGCGTTGTGTTGTCCTTCATGCGCGACCGGGAAAATCTGCTGCATGTCGGCACCCGTTCCGGTTCCGCGATATTGCAGAAAACCGGATACTTTTCCGTTGTGCCGGCAACCTATGGCGGCAGTTCGTACCAGTGGAGCAATATGGCTGAAGACGCCAACGGCAATATCTGGGCAGGCTCGCCGTCGGGCTTTCTGGTGCAGCGCGGCCGCGGCGCGGAAGCGGACGTCATGGTCGCAAAACTGCCACGCATTCGCGTCTTGTTTTTCGATTTGTCAGGGCAACTCTGGATTGCCACCGAGCGGGGCATTTACCGCATCAGGCATCCCGAGTCCAATCCGGTTCCGCTCAAGGTCACGGCATTCCCGTCGATTGAGAGCATCAATGTATTCCAAGGATGCCAAAGCCCTACGGGAGTGCTGTGGTTTCTCACAGATAAAGGGTTGTTGCGTTTTGACGGCGCAGGTTGGCGCAAGCCGCGATTCAAGCCGGCAGCACAGGCCTTTCAATCTAATATCCTTGCTTGCGCCCATGATGGAACACTGTGGCTGGGAGGGGAACTCGGGGGGATCTGGCATGCTGCCGAACAGGGCGAGACGCAGGGCATCAGCGACGTCACACCGTCGTTGATGCAGGATCAAACGGTGCTAGCGCTGTTTGAAGATAGTCGCGGCTGGTTATGGGTCGCGACTGGTGCGGGAATCGGCGTATGGAATCGCAAGCAATGGCGGTTTTTCAACCAGGACAGCGGCCTGGTCTGGAACGATACCAGCATGAACTCTTTTTATGAGGATGGCGACGGTTCGATGTGGGTGGCAACCAGTAACGGCGCTTCCCATATCTTGCGGCCGGACTCCCTGTTCGCGCCGTTGCAGTTGAATGTGCTGGTGGAAAGTGTCACGCGCGACGATAAGATCCTTCCGCCGGATCAGCCTGTCCGCCTGCCATGGGCATCGAGCCCGCTGAATTTCAAGCTGGCCGCGCTGTCATACCAGAGCCGCGAAACCCTCAATTATCGTTACCGGATGCAAGGCCTGGAGCCTGACTGGTCGAAGACCAGCGTGCCGGAAGTACGCTATGCGGCTTTGCCTGCCGGCCATTATCGCTTCCAGGTCGCCGCCGATAATCCCGCCATGCAGGCCTATTCGCCGACGATGGAAGTCGAGGTCGTTATCCTGCCGCCATGGTGGGCAACCAGGACTTTCTATGCTGTCTGCGGCTTGCTGCTGGTGCTGCTGCCTTTTTTGCTGCATCGCTACCGCGTCCGCTGGCTGATCTCCCGTCAGCGTCTCAAGGAACAGCTGGCGCGTGAGCGCGCCTATGAACTGGAAGCTTCGCGCGAAGAAGAACGCAAGCACCTGACACGAGAAATTCACGACGAATTGGGACAACACCTGTCGGCGCTGCGCATGGGGGTGTCAGTGGTGGGGCTGGAGTTCGGTGGAAAAAATCCATCGCTGCAAGGAAAAATCGAAGGCATGGTGACGCTGGTGGACGCCACCATCAAGGTAGTGCGCAATGTCGTCTCCTCGCTGCGGCCGTCGGCGCTTGACATGGGGGTGGTGTCGGCGCTGGAGTGGCTGACCGAGGAGTTTACAGGGCACACCGGCGTTCCATGCAGCCTGGATGTATGTGAAGAAAACATTGTCCTGGACGATCAGCGGGCGACTACCATTTTCCGTATCGCGCAGGAATCATTGACCAATATCAGCCGCCACGCGCAAGCTAGCCAGGTGAAAATCAGTCTGGAGAGAATAGACGAGCATTACGTGCTGCAGGTACGCGATAACGGCGTGGGATTCGATACTGCTCTGCGCAAAAAGAAATCGCTGGGCCTGATCGGCATTCGCGAACGCACCTCCATGCTCGGCGGCGAGGTCGCCATCTTCAGCGTGACTGGTGTCGGCACCACAGTCAAAGTATCGATTCCCGTAGCCGATGAGGCGCAGAATCAATGAGGGCGGAGATCGATATTGTTCGCGACATTACGCAATCAATTACTCAATCAGATTGTAGGTAATCGCGTAGCGCACCAGCTCGGCGTTGTTCTGGAAGTTCATCTTTTGCATCAGCCGCGCCTTGTGGGTGCTGACCGTCTTGTTGCTGATCGACAGTTCTTCCGCAACCTGGTTGACGCTTTTGCCGCCCACCAGCAGACGCAGGATGTGGAGTTCCCGATCGGACAACATTTCATGGGGCGGACTCTGATCGGAACTGCCGGATTCGAATACCATCTGTTCCGCCAGTTCAGGGTCGATGAAACGTCCTCCCGCGACCACTTTGCGGATCGCGTTCATCAATGTTTCCGGTTTGTTATCCTTGGTCAGGTAGCCGGAGGCGCCGGCAGCCAGGGTCCGCCGTGCAATCGGCAGCTCATTGTGCATGCTGAGGACCAGGACCGGCGGATAGGATTCATGGGCGCGGATGCGCTGGATGAGGTTGACGCCGCTGACGCCCGGCATGGTCATGTCGAGCAGCACCAGGTCTATGCCGCCCGCATGCAAGGCGTCGAGCACTTGTCCGCCGTTGACGGCTTCTCCCGCAACCTCCACCTCTTTGCCTAGGGCGAACAATTGTTTCAGCCCTTCACGCATTATCGCGTGATCGTCGGCGATCAATACTCGTATCATGAATCCCTCAATTTCTTGTGGACAGGAATGCTTACCCTGATTATTGTTCCTTGATCCGGCATGCTGGAAATCTCAACTTCACCTTCCAGCATCAGCACGCGTTCGCGGACGCCAATCAGACCGAAGGATTGTTTTTTCTGTAATAGCGAGTTGAATCCCTTGCCATTATCGCGTACCTCCAGCAGGTAATGGCTTTCTTTCCGCTTAAATGCGATCTGGACTTCAGTTGCGTCTGCATGACGGCTGATATTGGTCAGCGATTCCTGTGTAATCCGGAAAATTTCGGTAGCGCGTTTTTCATCCAGATGGATATCCTCTTCAACCACGTACAACATGCATCGTATGCCGGGATGTCCGCGGTTGAATTCCTCCACCAGCCATTCCAGCGCGGGCACAATCCCCATGTCGAGCGCTGTCGGGCGTAACCACGTCACCAGGTTGCGCACTATCCGGATCGTGGAATCGACCAGCGTTATCATGCGCTGAATTATTGCTTGCGACGAGGCATGATCTTCGTTGTATTGGAGCTCAAGGACCGACATGCCCATGCGCAAAGCCGACAGGCACTGTCCCAGTTCGTCGTGAATTTCACGCGACAGGTGCCGACGTTCATCTTCTCTTGCGGTTTCGTTGTGCGCAGCCAGTTGCCGCAGCAGCAGCTGTGATTCTTCAAGACGGCGCTGGGTTTCTTTCAGGACCGTGACGTTCTTGCCGATCGCCAGCGCGCCGATTACCTCGCCATCCGGATTGCATTCTGCGACGACGTGGAAGGCATAATCGGCAGTTTGCAGCTCCGCTTTGACCCCTCTGAGAAAAATCTGTGCAGGGATCCTGGTTTCCATGACTTTACATAGCGTCGCGTTGAATTCTTCGCCCGAAATGCCGGTCCGCCATTTTGCATCCGGCATTTTATTCATCGATTGTCTTGCCGGAATGCCGGTTTCCTGTTCATAGGCCGGATTGACGTAGGTGCGCCGGCAATTGCGGTCGTAGCGCACCACCAGATCTGGCAGATTTTCAGCAAGCGTGCGGAATTCCTGCTCGCGCTTACGCAATAATTCATCCGCTTGCTTGCGTTCGGTGATGTCGCGTCCGATCGCCAGCACGCCGATGGTCGACCCGAAGCCGTTCTTCTTGGGGATAAAACGTATTTCAAAAAGACGTTCCCCGTCCGGCGTCATCCGTCTGTTTTCTATCGTATGGGGCGCGCCTAGCCGGATGGTTTCCTTGAGGTATTTTCCCAGTTGTTCATCCGGATCCAGCTGCAACTCGTGCAGCGTTTTACCGATGAAATACTGGGCGGACTGACCGCAAGCCTTCGCCGCGGACGGATTGACGTATGTATGGCGGCCTTGCAAATCAAAGCGGGATATGAAATCGGGCAGGTTCTCGACCAGGGTGCGCAGCCTCATCTCGCTTTCCTTGAGCGCGGTGATGTCCCGCCCCAGCGACAATACACTGATAACTTGCCCGTTCGGATCCAGTTCAGGCATCAACTGGAATTGCAGGCAACTGGTTTTGCCGTCCGGGGAGTGCATGAAGAGCTCGGTTTCCTGCTTCACGCCGCTCTGCAGGACTTGCTTTATTGCGTGTTGATATTCCGTTGTCCCGTTGTAATTCAATTTAAATTCGACAGGAGTTTTACCGAGCATTTCATGTGCTGGAATACCGGTGATATGCGTCAGCGCGGGATTGACGTACATGCGCCGGCATTCCCGGTCGTAACGGACAATGGTGTCGGGAGAGTTTTCCACCAGGGCGCGAAACTCCTGTTCCCGCTTGTGCAAAAGCTCTTCTGTGCGCTTGCGTTCAGTAATGTCGCGCACCAGCGCGACGTTGTAACTGCGTCCTTGGTATTCGAAATATCTGGCGCTGACCTCCACCGGGAAGGTGCGCCCGTCCTTGGCCTGATGGCGAGTTTCGATCTTGTTGGAGCCGTGGATCCTGATGTAATCAAAGCATTCAGGCCAGCGCGCCGCCGGCCAGTCGGGATCGATATCGGCTACACCCATGCGCAGCAATTCCGAGCGACTGTAATTGAGCGCCCGGCAGGCTGCATCGTTGACATAGTGAAAGCGAGCGTGCTGGTCGATCAGGACCAGGCTGTCATTGAGCTGATTCAGGGTGAATTCGGCCAGCGCCAGATCCCGCGGGCGGATATCAAGATCTGGTTCGCCGACGAATTCATCGGAGGATGCGAGACTGGAGGCATCGACCAGCCAGGGCTTCTTTGGCGATGCCAGCTCGCTAATGCAGATAAGCTGAGAGAAAAAATACAGGAGTCCTCCGCGCTCCTCACGCACTGGCGAGATGCGTAACATTCTCTGGATGATTTGGCCGTTTTTGCGAATATATCGCGATTCCAGGCATAAGCCGTCGGCCGTGTCATGGATCAATCGATCAAACGCGTCCTGGATTGAAAGCTGGTCATCAGGATGCAGGATGTCAGTGAAATGCTTGCCGATCAATTCTTCCGCTTCATGTCCGAGGAACGCGCACATTGCGCCATTGAGCGCCAGGAAGGTTTGGTCCGGGCCGACGATCATCGATGCAGTTGCAGACCGCTCGAAGATTCTTTTAAAAAAATCTTCCCCATTGAGTGGCAAATTGATGGATGGCTCATTTCGCATAGAGGTCATTTAGATAGTTTTTTTCGGCGAAGTCTGATGTATCGCAAGTGCTCGGCTTACTCTTGCTGAGCACCTGAAATAACCGATCGCTATCGATTGTAGTGCGGCCATATCCATTTTTGCTATACATGATTTGATGCCTGACGGGTTCTTTCAACGGTTGCAACCGTGATCCCGGCCTGCGGAGGAACGCGCGGTCACGGGAAGAAGCTCGATTTCCATAGGGACGCGGAGTGATGACAGTTTCGGGAGTGGTCACACATGCAGGTATTGGCTTACACCAATGTCGGAAATGCCTACGATAAATTCAAGAAATTCCCACAGTGTTTTTGTCGTTTTTAACTTCATGCGAGCGAATACCGCAGAGCCTTCAGCACAATCTTTTCATCGAATAAAATCGTATCTCTTCAAGGACCGTGCTTATGCAATCAATGAAGTGTAGTTGCGATGACAACGCGATCCGACATCAACATGTGCGCGGTTTCACATTGATCGCGCTGATGGTGACTGTGGCGGGATTCGATTATTTTCCCAAGCGATAAGGCAGGAGATTGAAAACGCACTAAAAATACAAAAAAATAAGGCAGCCATCGATATCGATGGCTGCCTGGCGTGCTCAGGTCCCGCGGCAAATCAAACCAGGAGAAATTCTCATCTGGCCTGCGGCAGTGCTTACATCACCAGCGCTTGCTCTGCATCCAGTACCTTGCGGCGGGCCAGCGCCAGATTGGCTTTGCTCTTGTCCAGGACGGCATAGATGAACAGGCCGTCTTGTTTATCGATAGGGCGCAAGATGTGATACTGCTTGCCGAGGGTAATCAGGATGTCTTCGATGTTGTCTTTCAGGCCGAGGCTTTTCATGGTTTTTGTCTTGGCGCGCACTACCTCGGTATTGCCGGCCGCTGCCAGTTCCAGGTCGACGCCGGAACCGCCGGAACCCAGGATCATGCCGCTATTGCTATCGACAATTGCTGCCGCCAAAGCACCATCGATGGCCAACAATTTTTCAACGATAACATTCATGTTACTCATATTTTTTCCCCTGCATATATTGATAGCGGCGTTAAATGGACCAGAAGCATCACCGTCGGCCGGCCAGCGCCGGTGATGCATGAAGTGAACTTGGAAACGGCTTGGCGTTATTGGCTGAGCTCTAGCTGCTGGATGAAATTGCTGACAATCTTGTCGACCGTCCACAGCGTGTGCCCCAGGATGGCGTCGCGATTGACAACGATGCAAAGCAAATAGGGATATTGCATGCCGACTGGCCGGAAGATGATTTTCCCGTTCGGGGTTTCAAGCAGCAGACGATCGCATCCGTGAAAATCCACTTCCTTGCCTACCGATCGCGCAATCGCGACCAGGGAGCTGGTCATTGCCGACAGGCGCGCCGCGCTGAATTTCCGCCCTGGGTCGTGGATGGCGATTTCCTGGCCATCCAGGGTGGTCATGACTATCGTGGAAATGCCGTTTTGGGACATGCCGATTTGATTGAATACGTGGTGGGCTGCGATTGATGCAGAAGCTAGTTTGGCTTTCATGTCTCTTGATAGTTGAATTTATATTGTTACCAGCAACGAAGAAAATATATCCAATGCGTCGAGCATTTGCGATTTTTCCCGTACGTCCGCAGCGATTACCGGCACCGGCATGCCTAGTATGTCGGTGATTGCAGATGTAAACCGGTCAGCCGCCTCGGCACTGATTGGGCGTGCCTGCAACAGCATGCATGGCATGCTCTCGGATACCGAAAGTACAGTACGGATATATCTGGTCGCCACCTGAACCGCGTCTGGCTGGTTAGCGTCGATCATCACGATGACGCCGATAGACATGGAGAGCAGCCAGCCGCGCATGAAGTCGAAGCGATCCTGTCCGGGGCTGCCGTAAATATGCAATTGCTCGCCGCCATCCAGCTCCACCACGCCGAAATCGGCGCCGACGGTGGTGCTTTCTTTGGCGCAGGATGACGGATCCATGTTGGGGACATCGCAATCGACCATGAGATCGCCGCACAGAGAGCGAATGGCGGTGGTCTTGCCGATTCCCATCGGCCCTAGCAGAACAATCCGGAGTATGCACACTATGAGGTTTTCTCCAATTCTTGTGAGCGAGTCCGGCCTAGCCATTGATTGATTTTTTTGACGAACAATCCGACGCCGCCTTCATGTTGCTCAAGAGAGATCGGCCGCGATGCGTGTGCGATGCGGTCGTGGACGAGGAACATTTTATTTCTCTCTACAAGTGCGCTTTTCTTTCTCAATTCGCCAAGAAACAGCATGGCGTCACGTTCCGTCAAGCCGCCATATGTCAACAGCCAGCCCCAGCTGATGTCTTGTTTTGTCATTATTGCCAGGATTTTCTGAAAGCGGAGAGTGGAAAAGCCGTGTTCGAGACTGACCCATTTCGAGATGCGGTAGGTTTTTTGTGAAAGCGGTTCCGATTCAATATCCGGGCTGTCATCAGCGGCTTTCATGTCTAGCAATCGCAAAGCAGCACGATCCAATGCGTTAATCAAATCCGAAACGCCGAAATTGGGTAGCAAAGTCATGTCGCCTTTACGGCCTGGATAGGCAGGGGATTCAGAGATCCAGATACACACGCAGTTAGCAGGAAGTGGCTCGCGAGCAGCGAAAATCGTCATGTCCAGCAATGCCACGGAGGCGAGTTTGAGATCGGATGGACGCCATTGGGATATGGTTTTTTCATCCGCGATCTGCATCAGGAGGTCATAACGCAGGAATTCTTTTTCAGCCAGGTATTTGACGGATATGAAGGACGTTTTACGCATCACGCAAACCGATTCGAGTGCAGCCAATGAGGATGGCGGTGAAATCGCAGAATTGTGTGCTTGCACTTTCTGGTTGGCAATTCGGCATGGTTCTTCCTTCAAAGACGCGGTAACTCAGTCGACACTGCCTTGCCGGGCCAGTGGAGGACGTAAGGGATGTGCATGCAACGTATGTTTTTCAATCGCTGGGCATACGGCAAGACTAAGCAATGCGATGAATGGGGGGTATCAGGGGATCTTGATATTTCTGTAGGCTCACTGCTGTCGACTGTAAGAATTTCCCTAATCCTGCTATGAAAATCTGATCGCCGCAGTGTGCTAAAACTGCGAATTCTTGTTGTTATTGATCCAATTTCCAACGGCCGGTCGCTGGAATTGTTTGCACTATTGAAGGAAATGCTTACATGGATTTCAGGATGGTCTGATTGGAATTTTCTTTGACACTATGCACTATCGAACATAGGACTGAAGCAGATCCGGAAGGTAGCCAGAGGTAGCGACTAATGAGCCCAACTCTTCGAAAAATTTCTCCGCCAGCAATGAGTGCGAGCGCGTCAGCGGCAACCGTTATCACAAGCAGGAAATTCTGCACAAATCACCAGGGAGAGGTGGCGGCAGGCGCGGGCAGCTACGTTTTGCGCAGAAAATCAAAACGCTGGATCTGCTTTCGATGCCAGGAAATCATCGAAATCATCCGCTGCCGCGATTAATAGCTACTTTCAATATTTCCGATACTTGAGTTGGCGCTGCTTAAGCAGGCTTTGAATACATCGAACTATCTGTATGACCTTTTGCAACTATTCGCGTTTTCAGACCGACGAGGTGGACAACATGGTGGAAAAGATTTCAGACGACGATGCTTTATTGCTGGCGCAGATATTGCGTTCTTTTAATCTGGATGAGACAACCAGTGCTGCACGATTTATAGAGAGCCTGACTTTCGACGCCATTTTTCTTGAAGAATGGGAGAGCATCTGCGGCAATCAGCCTCAGCTGCAATTTTACGGCACGCTTGCCGAGGCCATTCTGGATGGACTGGCGAACCATGGCGACGTAGACAATGCGGTACGCGAAAAAGCCAGTCAACTGCTTGTCGAAATTGAAGCGCATTATGAATGGCTCAGCAACTATATGAATTCAAGCAGGGGTCGCGATGCAAGACCCAGGATGGCATTCCGGCCATATTGACGCGGATTTTTCCATTGCGGCGGTGATCGAGTTCGCTTTGTCTTGACGCCGGTCAATTCAAGCTCCAATTGCTTCGTCTTATGCAATGGGATTTCGCAGCGTTGGTAAATGCCCTTTGGCTTGCCTGTAGCATATCTTGAGCTTGAGGCCAGCCAGGCACAAAATGGAACTCGGGTAATCATTTGTTTTTCATGCTTGGCATGCCAGCCTAATGCCGCAAACCACCTGGAGCCTGCCATGCCTATTCGCCCCAATGTTGGCCGGGGAATTCCGGCCATAGCGCAAACTTCCGCGCAGGAACCGCCATCCACTGCATCGTCGGCCGCACAGGAGAATCCGCCAACGGAGCGCGGACGGGCGAGTGGAATGTCGGTGCAATTGTCCACGCTTTCCGATATGTCTAGAGTAAGGCGTTCCAGATCGGAACTCAACCTCCCACGCAAGACGGATGCAGGCGTTTCCTTGTCACGCAGTTTTCGTGAACCGCCGGCGTCCGCCTCGGCGGCGCTGCTCGACAGTGTGGTGCGTAGCGACGATGGGAGGTGGAGTGAAGAATCATTGGCGCAATCCCTTGCTTCGAAAGGCAAGGCTAAACTTGAGGAACGATCCGGCGTGATCGATCTTCACACTTTACCAGGCATGGACTCGTCGGCCGCGCCGCTGACGAGTGAGGAAATCGTCGCCTCATGGCTGTCGAAGGCTGAATTGAGCAATCCGCGAAGGCGCGGTGAGGCAGAGCTTTCGTCGAGTGCATCGCGCGCACCGCCGATAGGCTCTTCCCGTCGCAGTGTCGCCTCCTTGCCCAGCATTGCCGAGCAGCAGGACGACCGGCGGGATCAACAACGCACCGAGCCCTCTACCAGTTCCGGCGCGCGCCGCAATGGCAGCGTGAAGCCGCGGCCGGAGGTGCTGGAGCGCCAGCCGGGCACGCTGGCCGCCGCCGCTCCGCAATTCTCTCGCGGCACAGTCAAAGACCGATTTGCACAATTGGTCAATATCAAAAAAGTCCCATTCACGCCTCCCATCCGGGTCGAACGGTGGAATCTGGAGAGCACGCTGGAGATTTGCCAGGGGTGGCGCAACAGCCAGGCCGGCTCGCCGGCAATACCGGAATTGTCCAGGCTCATGGCGCTTAATTTCGAACGTGCCCATGCCGGCGCGATTCCCGAGGAAAGGCGAGGGCAGAGGCTTCTTCCCAAAGGAGCGGGAGACGACGACTACTACCGGGAAATGATCGCGACCTTCCTCAAGGCTGCAGGGATCGAGAATTCCGACGAAGTGCTCAGTAGTTTCAAGACGACCGGAACCGGTGCTCTGCACCGGCAGCCGGTCATGTCTTCGTCTACGGTGGGCGGCGCTGTAAGCAGCATCGCGCAGATTGCCGCTTCCTCCCATCCGGCAGCAAAAACCGCACTGTCGGCGGTCCAATTGATTCTCACGGCCGTGACTGCCAAGCTTTCGTTCGACTCCGCCGAGTTGCGCATGCGTAACGCCGGCACCGAGGAAATCATGCCATTGGGAAAAGCCGATGCCTCTCCGAGCGCCAAAACCGGACCCAACGTATTGGGTGCGGCGGCAACGCTCGTATGGCGTTTGCCGAAGATCCGGCAATGCGTGCAGCGGATGGAAAAAGCACAGATCCTGCTCGATGCCGCGAAATCAAGGCTTGCCGTTGTGGACATCTCTCCCGCAGAACGTCTGCAAGCTGAAAACGATGTCCGTGCCGCAGGAGGAAAACTCGGCATCGAGTACGCGCGGTTCTGCTTGCGCAACGAGCTGAAGACGGACTACAAAACCGCTTCTGAAAGCGCCAAAATCGAATATGAGGGCAACAAGCGCTACCTGGGCGTCAGTGGCGCAAGTGCTGCGTTTTCCGTCACGTCGACCGTTCTGGGTATCTTGTCCCATGCTGTTGCAGCCACCGTGACGGGGGGCTTCAGTGCCGTAGCGGTGACGGCGGTGGCGTTGATGTATGTGGGTTATCAGCTCAGTTCCGGACCGAGCAAAGATGGAGAATCCAAGGCGAAGCGCGCCATCGTGGCGCTTGGGAAGTCGCTCGATCTGCTCGGCGGCAATGCGGCCAGACAGCAAAAGGAAAGAGCGCAAGCCTATCAAATTTACATCAAGGAAAAACGCCTCTGGCGCCGCCCGGAAGTGCGCGCGCAGGCAAAGACCAGGCTGCTCGCCGCGTTAGACGATATCGCGCGCCGTGACACGACAGAGCATGACGTCAAGCCGCTGGCAAACTGGACAGCCTATGCCGATTACCGGCAGCAGATGGAAGCCGCCGCCGCTGACCCGCATGCCATGCAGGAGCTGGAAGCGGCCTTTACGCAAGCGCACCAGGCCGAGTTCAAGGCTTCGACCCTCGCTGACTCCTGGAAAACGCCGTATCGCATGCGCCTCGACAGCATGGGCCGTATCTTGCTCGGCAAGAGCTGCAAGACACTGGCGGCATTGCTGAAATCCGCCGCCCGCACCGGACAGGCACCATCCGGCCGGCCTGATCGTCGCACATTTGTGCAGGCGGAGATTCATGCCGGCTTGCGCGCCGACGTCAAAGCCAGCCTGCGTGATTGGATCTCATTTGAGCTGGCGCAATCGAACATCAAGAGCGTGCTCTCCGAGGGTGAAGGCCCCGCTGCGGAAGCCGGTTTGCAATCGGCCGCCCGGGCTCTCGCAGCGATCAGGGATGGCGATGCACAGGCGCTGTTCACCGGCGATGGCCGCGGTCAGGTAGAAGCGACAGAATTGGCGAAGAGATTGACTGCCGGCGAGGCCGAGCGCTACTCCATAACCAATGCCGGTTCTGCCACGCTGGCAGGTGTCGCCAATACTTTCGGCGCTGCGGTGAGCCTAGGCCTCAACATCAAGAATGAAATCAAGATAAGTCACGGCATCCACGTTCCCAAGACGTACAACGATCAGAACGACGCGCGCGTGTTTGTGCAGGGAACGGCTCCGGTCACGGCGCCATACATTTCGGCCGAACGCGCCCGGTTCCAGAAGACCAGCATGGCGAAGCTGTTGGGAACGCTGGCGCGGGATGGCGATCCGGTTTCTCTCGGATTGGACATCGCCGAGGCAGATCCGTCGGCGATGGATATGAGCGATCCGCGGATCGATGTCGCGCTCGACAGGCTGGTGGACGATCTCGAAAGACTTGCCGACTTGCCGGACGACATCAAGCTTTCGATTGGCGGGAAGAGCATCGCAACCGGCAAGTTGAGCGGCACGTCGAACTATTTCGATTGGCGCTACAGGCAGGCCTCGGCCGGTACCAAGGCCCGGTTTCAGATGCGGCGTACCGGGATGATTGTTAATAACATGCATGTACCCATCACGTCCCCGATCAGCCAGCTCGTGGCGCAGATTCCGCTTTCCATGACCCGGCGCGCGGCCAATCGCGGCCAAGAGATGAGCCATGACGTGCGCGACCGCCTCACCGGTCTCACCAGGCAATCGTCGTCCGTCGGTTCAGTAGACGAGGGAGCGGCGCCGGCAGAGGCGGCGTTGAAGATTCAGGTAAACGTTTAAGTGGAAATTCTGCTTCAATGAGAACGTCCGATGTGCGTATTAGGACAGTGTCATGAGCCTCAACCGCGCCGAGCCGCTTCAATCGCAGCGATGTCTATCTTTTTCATCGCCATCATGGCATCGAACGCCCGCTTGGCCGCGGCGCGATCAGGATCGGTGACCGCGGCCATCAGGACGCGTGGCGTGATCTGCCACGACAATCCCCATTTGTCCTTGCACCAGCCGCACGCGCTTTCCTGGCCGCCGTTTCCGACAATCGCGTGCCACAAGCGGTCAGTTTCGGCCTGGTTGTCGGTCGCGACCTGGAATGAGAATGCCTCGTTGTGCTTGATCGCAGGCCCCCCGTTCAGGCCAAGACAAGGAATGCCCATCACAGTAAACTCGACCGTCAGGACGTCGTTCTCCTTACCCGCAGGATAGTCGCCAGGCGCGCGATGGACTGCCCCCACCGCGCTGTCCGGGAACGTCTCGGCGTAGAATTTCGCAGCGTCCAGCGCCGCGCCGTCGAACCAGATACAAATCGTGTTTTTGCTGACCATGTTGTTTCTCCTGAATTGGAACAGATAAAAGAAGCCTCATTCGGCTCTCAACATTTGGGCTGGGTATGCCTAGTCACACGCTTCTTCGATTTGATTTCCTGAAAATAGTGCCGGCAAAATTCCTGGCTCCCAGATGGTCCGCAGATCAAGATGGAATACGTTACTTGATTGCTGAACAACAATGATGATTCTTTTCTATGGTCGATGGCAAGTGGCGCGGATGATGGCTTGCTATTATTTTATGCCTACATCCGGCCACAAGCGGACGATTAGCGATCTTCCGCAAATAGGTTTCCGTCTCAAGGGTTTCGGCGCCGTACGTCTTGCACGGTGATTACTGCGCTGCACGGGCGAGGAAACTGGCGGAACGGGAAGTGCGCAGCAAGATCGCGAACACCAGCACATGGGTCCAAAGTAAGAGAGGAACACCGACAGTCGGGATAAACCAGGCAGCACCGAGCGCAGCCGGCTCGATGCCTACGCCGATCACGCCTTGGTAGAAGGCGAACAAAAGGTCGGCAAAACCCCACAAGTTGAACACCCAGATCGCGATGCGCGAATAGCGGCCTGATCCCATCGTCAAAGCCACCCACGCCAGCACCGTTGCAACGAGATCGCCGTACGCCGCGGGCGCGGCGAACCCCACGGCAAGACTCGGGCCGACGACGCCCGGCACGATGAAAGCCAAACCTATGAAGCGGAACAAGTGCAGATGCAGAATAGGACGTATCGCCGCGTGCAGTGGGAGCTCGCGCATGCGCGGCCAGACATAGGTAAGGCAGAATGCTCCCCACGCGAGCATGCCGAAGGCGACGCTCGCCGCAAAGGGAAGTAAGGTTGCAAGGTTTCTGATGGGTTCCATACAAGACTCCAATAGAATGTTTCCGACATCAACACCAGTGAGCGATGCTTGACCTTGCCCAGCCGCGCTGCTCATGGCTCATGGCATGCGCCAGCGCCAATATCCTGTAGCTGCAAGACGGCATCGGACTTAAACTTGCAAAATGCAAGTTCGAACTTGTATTTTGCAAGTATTTTGGATAAAGTCAAGCAATGGACAACAAAAAAACGATTCCGCCCCGACGACCGTTACGCAGGAGTTTCTTTGCCACGCGCTAAGCAGGGTGTTGCGCGCCCCCAAAACAACGCGAGCTCGGCTCACAACGAGAATCGTCGCTCGGTATGCCCGGTCGCGTGCACCTTGGATCTTTTAGGCGACAAGTGGACTCTGCTTGTCGTTCGAGATTTGATGTACGGTAAGTCGCATTTCAAGGAATTCCTCGCGTCGCCAGAGAGAATCGCAACCAATATCCTTGCCGAGCGGCTCGCCCGGCTTTCTGCCAGCGGTCTTGTCGAACGCTACCCGTCCAGCGATATTGCCGGCAGGGAGGCTTATCGATTGACTGAGAAGGGACGTTCGCTCCAAGGGCTGATGGCCCAGCTCAGGACCTGGGGACTGGATCACATTGATGGAACTGACGCGCGGCTGCAGACAGATAGTTCGAAATCCTTGTCCGACTGACCGATTGAGCAAATGTACTTTTGCTGTCGGCGAGGTCATTAGCCAGGGTCGTCTAGAAGCAGTGTTCCGAGGCAGGGAAGGACTTATCCCTCACCGCCTTGATATAGGCGCGGACAGCAGCTTCAATGCTCGACTGCCCCTCCATGAAATTGCGCACGAAGCGGGCCTTCTTGCCGGGGAATACGTCCAGCATGTCGTGCATCACAAGCACTTGTCCCGAGCAGTCGGGGCCGGCGCCTATGCCGATGGTTGGAATGGCCAGCATCTCAGTCACTTCCTTGCCCAGCGCAGCCGGAATCGCTTCAAGCAGGAGCAGCGTTGCGCCTGCAGCCTGGAGCGCCATGGCGTCGGCTTTCAGCCGCTCCGCGCTTTCCGCTGTTTTTCCCTGCACCTTGAATCCGCCCAGTTGATGCACGGCTTGCGGCGTCAGGCCGAGATGGGCGAATACCGGTATGCCGCGCTCGGTGAGGAATTTTACGGTGTCCGCCAGCCATGCGCCCCCTTCAAGTTTGACCATCTGCGCGCCTGCCTGCATCAGCTTCACTGCATTGTCGAATGCCGACTGCGGCGTGGCATAGCTGCCGAACGGCATGTCTGCGGCCAGCAGCGCAGTCTGGTTTCCGCGCGCGGCGCATGCGGTGTGATAGGCAATATCCGCAATCGTCACCGGCAGCGTCGTGCCATGTCCCTGCAAGACATTGCCGAGCGAGTCGCCGACCAGCAACAAGTCGACGCCACAGTAGTCCATGAGCGACGCAAAGCTGGCGTCGTAGCAGGTCAGCGTCGCAATCTTTTCGCCGGCGGCTCGCATGGCCGATAGTGATTGCACGGTAACCGCCTTGCGGCGCACGGCGCCTTCGCGTTCCTGCAGGTATCCAGACATAGTCGTTCCTTAATGTTGAAAAGTGCACACTTGCCACATGCTGCCGACGCGCCCAGGCGCCGCGTCGTTGTCCTGATCGTGCTCAATCAGGTTAAAGCTTTTCCTCTTGCCTGATGCCAGGAGCGGGGAGGGGGAGTGATGATACCCGAAAAGGCTGCGATCTTTGCCGGCGGCAGGTAACGCGGCGCCTGGAATTGTTGTGCCGAATCAGCCAAGTCCGCCTTCTTGCTGGAAATGGTTTTCCTTATGCATAATGACTGCATGCATATCCGGTCCGCCTAATGATCGTTAGGCGGTATCCACTTTCCTGACAAGAGGCAAATTCTCCATGAGTGGCATTCAAGAAAGAATCGCAGCCAGCTTCAACGCGCAGGGCCTGATGGCGACCCTCGGCGCCCGGCTGGTCTCAGTCGCGGACGGCGAGGTGCAAATAGAATTGCCGTTTTCCACCCGGCTTTCGCAGCAGCGCGGTTATGTTCACGCTGGCGCAATAACAAGCATTGTTGACAGTGCATGCGGGTACGCGGCGCTGACCAAGGCGTCGTTGGAAAGCGATGTTGTGACTGCCGAGTTCAAGATCAACTTCGTGCGCCCTGCGATTGGCGAACGATTCCTGGCAGTCGGAAAAGTGCAGACTTCGGGCAAGCTGCTCACTGTCTGCACGGGAGAAGTCCAAGCCTTGTCGGGAGGCGTCTGGAAAGTGGTCGCCATCATGCAGGCAACGATCGTCAATGTTGGCGCCTGACGCCTGATTCCGCTCCATATATCTGATCATGGATGACAAGGGACGTTTGCGTGCCGACAAGAGGGCAGCAGCGGCGCCTTCCTCGGGAGCGGGGCGGTCCGGCGTTGTCTTTACCGTTCTGTTCTACTGTTTCCTGCTGGTGGCCACATTGATGGTGTGGATTCCGCTTGCGGTGCTTGTCTTCTACCACGCGGCAAGCGCCATCGCGTTTCTCGCGTATGCACTTGACAAGGACGCCGCAAAGAAAAAACGATGGCGCACCAAGGAGAGCACGCTGCACCTGCTGGCGCTTGCCGGCGGCTGGCCAGGGGCTTTCCTGGCCCAGAGAATAATGCGCCACAAATCGAAGAAAGAAGAATTCCAGGCGGTATTCTGGATCACCGTCATCTTGAATTGCTGCGCGCTTGGCTGGATTCTCACGAAGCCTGGCGCCGGTTTCCTGCGCTCTGCCATGGCCTTGGGCGCATAGGCAATGTTGAGCAGATCGACATGAGGCGCTCCACGTTGCCGAAAGCACTCAAATATTAGCGATAAAACAACATGTTGTAATGCTCGCTATCGCACATACGGCCGCGAAGGTTTCCGATAGATTCAAATTTTAGATCGGAGATCCATCATGCCAGCCAAGCGAAATTTTTCCTTATCCACGTTTATTGATTGCAAGGCAATACGGCAACTGGCCTTGGCGCTCTTTATCTCCGGCGCCTCGCTGGCAGCCGTGGCCGCCGGCAATCCGCAAGATGCGAATGCACGCTACCAGGCGGAACGAGCAGCCTGCCTGAACGGACAATCGAACCAGGCGCGCGAGACTTGCCTGCGCGAAGCCGGCGCCGCTTTGCAAGAGTCAAAAAGAGGCCACCTCAGCGACAACCCGGAGGCCGACCAAAAGAATGCCCTGTTAAGGTGCAACGCTTTGCCGGCCGACGACAGGGATGCGTGCCAGCGCCGCATAGCGGGTGAAGGCACGGCGACCGGCAGCGTACTTGACGGTGGCGTGCTGCGGGAATTGACTGTGCCGGATCGCAAATAGACGTCCTGCTTTTGAATTGAAGCGGGCCGGCCAAAGCCAAGCCGCGCGGCTTGCCGGCTGCGCGGTGTGGATATTGGTAAATGCTCAATACATCGATCATGATGTATTGGGCTGCGGTTAAATGCGTATCTAAATGCGCATAAATTTTGAACTTGCGAAACGGGTGCGATGTCTTATTCCATCAGCTCCATCGCAGGCGTTCGCATGGTTTCAAGGCTGGCGCGACAGTTACTGTTCAATGCTGGGATGGGAATGCTGGTTTTACCACCTATTTTCAGGAGAGAAGAAAATGCGGATTTCCTTTCTCGGTGCAATAGTCCACGATCCCAATTCCAACAGCGTCATCATTCCAGTCGTCATTGATAACAAACTGACAAAATGCAATGTCACCAAGGAATGCCTGGATAATAAATTCTACGCGGGGCCGCAACCGGAAGACCGGCTTGCGACTTATCGCGGCCATAAGGTCGAGATCCAGATAGCGCTCGCCCACAAGCTCAGGGCAACGGGACGCCGCAACGGCGTTACACTGTTGGCTGACGATTTTAACGATTAGATAATTCTTCATTATTGCAGGCCGGTATTCAACCGGAACAGCGGATAATATCGAGCATGCATATCAAACCTGTCATGTCCCGGCTGATCGCTCTTGGAGCGATCAGCATTGCCTTGTGCGCCAGCACTGTACAAGCCGATGAAATCGATGTGATGAACTCGGGCGGCTTTACCGCCGCCTATAAATCCTTGCAGCCCAAATTTGAAGCGGCTACCGGCCATGCGCTGGTAACCGCCTGGGGACCTTCCATGGGCAAGGCGCCGGAAGCGATTCCCAACCGCCTGCAGCGGGGTGAACCGGCTGATGTCGTGATCATGGTCGGTTATGCCTTGGACGAATTGATCAAGCAAGGCCGGGTGATTGCCGGCAGCCGCGTCGATCTGGCTGATTCCCGCATTGGCATGGCGGTCCGGAGCGGCGCCGCCAAACCGGACATCAGCACGGTGGCAGGCTTGAAATCGGCTTTGCTCGGTGCGCAATCGATTGCCTATTCAGATAGCGCCAGCGGAGTCTATATCGAGCGCGAGCTGTTCAAGAAGCTGGGCATTGAAGAACAGGTCAAGCCGAAAGCCCGCATGATCCAGAAAACCCCGGTCGCTGCACTGGTGGCTGGCGGCCAGTACGAACTGGGATTCCAGCAGGTGAGCGAGATATTGCCGGTGCAAGGCGTCGATTTTGTCGCCAGGATTCCTGAGCAGGTCCAGAGCATCACCACTTTCGCGGCCGGCATTCCAGTCGGCGCCAAACATCCGGACGCCGCGCGCGCATTGATTCGTTACCTGGCTTCGCCGGAGGCGCGCGCCGACGTGATCAAGAGCGGCCTCGATCCGCGCCAGTGAGCTGCACCGCGCGCAGGCACGCAATACGGATCAAATATTCGTTCGCAAGCAGCGGCGGCAATGGATTAACATGTGGTATCTGCCGACATGTATCCACTGCCCGTATCCGAGCTATATGAAATTACCGATCGCTATTGTCATAGGTTGCATCATCATCGCAGTTGCCATGTTCCTGGGCCTTACCTACGACAAGCGCACCTGGATGGCGTCATGCACCAGCGGCAATGAACTTTTCCTCAAAGACCAGACGACGCAAACCTGCGAGCTGCAATACGTCAAATCCAGGAAATAAATCGAGGGCGCGGACAGCTTGCCGGCGGGCGCCGGCGCTGCCGTGAAAAATTTCTTATCTCTCAGTCAGCGCCAGCTTGACCGCCAAGGCGCCAAACGCCGCCGCAAAACTGCGCCGCATCCAGGTCATGACATGCGGCCGCGATACCACGCGATCGCGCATCACGGCGGCAAACACGCCATAGCCTGAAAAAATCACGAAGGTGGCCAGCATGAAGGCGCCGGACAGTTCCAGCATGCGCAGCAGCGGATGCGTATCCTGGGGACTGACGAACTGCGGCAAGAACGCGACGAAGAAGATGGATAGCTTCGGATTGAGGATGTTGACGAGGACGCCATCGACGATCACGCGCAGGTCGGAGCGTTTGTCTTCGACGCGGTCCACCCGCAATGCGCCTTTCTCGCGCAAGGAACTCCAGGCCATGAACAGGAGATAGGCGATACCCGCATACTTGACGGCGTTGAAGGCAAGCGCGCTGGCGTGCAGGATCGCGGCCAGTCCGAACATGGCGGCGCCGAGATGCGGCAGGATTCCCAGCGTACAGCTGAAGGCGGCCAGGATGCTGGCCTTTGTTCCGCGCGACAGGCCGGCGGACAAGGTGTAGATCACCCCGGTGCCGGGCGATGCGACAATGATCAAGGTCGTCAGCAGGAATCCGAGTGTCATTGGCCGGTCCTCAATGATGTGGTTTGCGGGCAGGATGGTGAGTCGCGATTGCAAAGTCTATCATTGAAAACAGCTTTGGTATTCCGGGGCGTCATTACGTGGGGAAATGCTGGGGAGGGGGCACAAAGGGGGTAAATGTATTGGCGCACGCGCCAGCTGTGGAAGCGTGCCGCTGCTCCCAGTGCGGTTTGTTGCATGCCAAGCCTGAACTCCACCGGCCGATCCACATATACATCAAATCGGTGGAAAGCGTCCAGCCCGGTTCAGGCAAGTCTTTCGACGCCAGGCATGTCATTCGAGAGCTGTAAAACGGCTCTCGGGGCCTGGCGCTCGTGATCGAGGTTCAGGGGTTTTGAATATTGGATGCCTGCTTGCCTTTCGGACCTTGGGTGACATCGAATGACACCTTCTGGCCTTCCTTGAGGGTCTTGAAACCTTCCATGTTGATCGCGGAGAAGTGCGCGAACAGATCTTCGCCGCCATCGTCCGGCGTGATGAAGCCGAAACCTTTGGAGTCGTTGAACCACTTTACTGTACCTGTTGCCATGATGATCTTTCAAATATGTTAGCTACGGGCCAAGGTTAGTAGCGCCAGGAAAATGCTTCTGTACGCTATTTAACATAGCGCCGAGGGTCGGGCCGAAAACAAGCTGCGTCCCGGCATCGATCAGTATCCTCCTAAATTTCTGTTTTTGCCAAGAGTGTTGCTGAAATAAATACAGATATCCAACTATTGGATACCTGCCGTCCGTCAGCGCACGTTCGCCAGCGATTCCAGAAACTGTCCGCACCACCAGTGCACATCATATTTCCGCACATTTTCCAGCAGCGCCCCGTGGCGCGCCTGGCGCTCTGCCAGCGGCATTTGCAGGGCGCGCTGGATGGCCTGCGCCGTGCCGGGAATGTCGTAGGGGTTGACCAGCAACGCCTCTTTCAGCTGCTCGGCGGCGCCGGCAAAACGCGACAGCACCAGCACTCCCGGATCGGCGGCATCCTGCGCCGCGATGAACTCCTTGGCGACCAGGTTCATGCCGTCGCGCAGCGGCGTCACCAGCGCGACGTCGCAAGCCTGGTACAAGCCTGGCAGCCGGCGCCGCGCCACGGCGCGATGGATGTACCGGATCGGCATCCAGTCAAGGTCGCCGTAATTGCCGTTGATGGCGCCGCACAGGCTTTCCAGTTCATGCTGGATGTCGCTGTAGGCGTCGACATCTTCGCGGCTGGGCGCTGCTATCTGCAGCAAGGTCGCGCTATGCCGGTTCTCCGGGTATTCCTTGAGCAGTTCGCCGAAGGCGCGGATGCGTTGCGGCAGTCCTTTTGAATAATCGAGGCGGTCAACTCCGATCAGCAGCCGCCGGCGCGAATATTCGCGGCAGGTAGTTTCATAGGTTTCCTGCGATTCGCGCGCCCGTCCCAGGCGATGAAAGTCGTCGATGTCGATGCCGATCGGGAACGCGCCGGCCTGCACCGTGCTGTTGAAGGCGCGGAACTGGCCGACGCCGACGGTTTCAGCAGTGGCCTCGGCTTTTACGTAGTGAGCGAAATTCAGCAGGTCGGCCTCGCTCTGGAAACCCACCAGGTCGTAGGCAAACAGGGCGCGCATCAGCCATTCGTGCGATGGGATGGCAGCCAGGATCTGCTGCGGCGGCAGCGGGATATGCAAAAAGAAGCCGATCTTGTTGCCGCAGCCCATGGCGCGCAGTTCCGCCGCCAGCGGGATCAGATGGTAGTCGTGGATCCAGATAAGGTCGTCCGGTTTCAGCAGCGGCATCAGCTTGCGCGCGAACAGGTGGTTGACGCGGCGGTAGCCGCTCAGGTAGCCGGACTCCAGGTTGGCCAGGTCCAGCCGGTAATGGAATATCGGCCACAGCACGCCGTTGGCGTAGCCGCGGTAATACGCATCGTGGTCTTCCTGGCACAGGTCCATTTCGGCCAGCGTCACCGGCCCGGCCTGGTGCACGCGCAGTTCGCCTTCGCCGGGCGTGCCGTCCTTGACTACGGTACCGCTCCAGCCGAACCACAGGCCGCCGGTTTTCTTGAGGGTTTCGCCTAGCGCCACCGCCAGACCTCCTGCCGCGGGTTTGCGCGGGTCAGCGAGTCGGTTGGATACTACGACCAGGCGGGGCATGGGCGGATTCCTTTCTTGTTGTGGTTGAGGGGCACCAGCCGGAAGATGTTCAGATGGCGCTCTCCCAGGCTGCAGACAGGCGCATGGCGCAGTTGATGATGCCGACCATGGAGTAGGTCTGTGGAAAATTGCCCCACATCTCGCCGGTGACCGGATGCGTGTCTTCCGATAGCAGGCCGAGGTGGTTGCGGGTCGCCAGCATGGTCTCGAAAATCTCGCGCGCCTGTTTTTTGCGGCCTATGCGCGCCAGCGCGTCGATACGCCAGAAGGTGCAGATATTGAACGCGGTTTCGGGCCGGCCGAAATCGTCGGGCGCTTCGTAGCGCCGCATGTAAGGGCCGTCGCACAGATATTTTTCCAGGGCGTCGACGGTGGCGATGAAACGTTTGTCGGTCGGCGTTACCAGGCCGACTTCCACCATCAGCAGCACGCTGGCGTCGAGGTCGCGGCCGCCGAAACTCTCGGCGTAAGCCTGGCGCTCCTCGTTCCAGGCTTCGCTCAGGATACGCTGGCCGATGGTTGCGGCGCGCTCCTGCCAATAGCGGGCGCGTTCGGGGAGTTCCAGCTTGGCGGCAATCTTGCCCAGGCGGTCGCAGGCGGCCCAGCTCATCAGTGCCGACGAGGTATGGATGCGCGAACGGGTGCGCAGCTCCCACATGCCGGCGTCCGGCTGGTCATACAAGGTGAAGGCACGTTCGCCGCAGGCTTCCAGATGCTGGAACTGTTCAACGCCGGAACGGTGCAGCAGGCGCTCATCATGGAACGACTGCGCCGCGCCGAGCACGATATTGCCGTAGACGTCGTGCTGGAAATGCTCGTAAGCCTGGTTGCCGACGCGCACCGGTGCGTGATTGCGATAACCGGGCAGGTGGTCCAGGGTTATTTCCGGCAGCGCTTCTTCCAGGCCGATGCCGTACAAGGGCTGTACATGGCCGCCGGCGCTCCTGACCACGACATTGCCGAGCCAGCGCAGATAGTCTTCCATGGTGCCCAGTTCGGACAGGCTGTTGAGCGCGCGCACCACAAAAAAAGCGTCGCGCAGCCAGCAATAGCGATAGTCCCAGTTGCGCGCGCTGCCTGGCGCTTCCGGCACGCTGGTGGTCATGGCCGCGATGATTGCGCCGGTGTCTTCGCACAGCGATAGCTTGAGGGTGATCGCGGCGCGGATCACGGCGGCCTGCCATTCCAGCGGCGTCGCCAGGGCGCGGCTCCAGCTGCGCCAGTAAGCCAGGGTCTCCTGCTCGAAGGTGCGGGCGGTGTCGCCGATGCCGTTGAGCAGGGTTTCGTCCGGCCCCAGGATAAAGTTATACGGGCGGCTGACGACGAACGCGGTTTCCGCCAACAGGTAGCTGATGGGCGCGTCGGTGTTAAGGCGCAGGGTTTGTTCCGAGCCGACATAGCGCAGATGGTTGCTGCCGCGGGTGATGACCGGTATCTCGCGGCCCCAGTCGAAGCGCGGACGCAGCAATACGCGCAGGCGCGGCGCGCCGCTCAGCGGATGCAGGCGGCGCACCAGGGTCAGCGGACGGAAGTAGCGGCCGCGGCTGGGGAAGCGCGGCGCGAAGTCGGTAATCTCGACGCCTTGTCCCAGGGTGTCGAACAGGCGCGTGTGCAGCACGGCGGTGTTCGGTTCATACCACTGCTCGCTATGGGAAAAATTCTCCAGCTGGAAACTCCACAAGCTGCCGTCTTCGCTGGGATCGAGCAAGGCGTTGAACACCGGGTCGCCGTCGAAGCGTGGCAGGCAGCACCAGACTACGCGCCCCAACTTGTCGATCAAGGCGTTCAGCGCGCAATTGCCGACGACGCCGAGGTCGAGGGAGGAGGTGGAGGGTATTGCGCCGTCTTCGATCACTGCGGCAGCGGCCAACGTTTCTGCGGGTGGCTTGGTCATGATTTCCTTCGACTTTATTGTTGTTCCAGAACCTGCGCCAGCATGCTGCGTACCGCAGCCGGGCTGGCGATACGCGCGCGCGCCAGGCTGGCGCCGTCGCCGACCTTGATGCCGAGGCCGCCTGCCGGTTCCGACTGGACCCAGGCAAAGCCGATTTCATCCGTGATGTCGTCGCCGATGAATACCGGACGGCGGCCGGCAAACGGCGCTTCTTCCATGAAGGCAGCAATCGCCTTGCCTTTGTCGGCGTCGGCGGCCTTGGCTTCGACCACCATGTTGCCGCGCAATAGCGAAAATCCTTGCTCATGGGCCAGGGCTTCGTTCATTGCTTCGACGCAGATCTGTTCCAGGTGCGGAGCGCGCCGGTAGTGCAAGGCCAGCGCGCCGCGTTTTACTTCCAGCAGCAAGCCCGCATGCTGCACCGTCAGCGGCTGCAGGCAGGTCAGCAAGCGTTCAATGTCGGGGACCGTCAGTTGCGTCATGCGGCCGTCGGCGCTGCGGCGCTCGGCGCCGTGTACGCCGGCCACGGGCAAGCGCAGCGGTGCAAGGAAATGGTCGATCTGCTTTAACGGACGGCCGCTGACAATGGCCAGCGCTCCGTTTGCAGCATGTTGGAGCCGTTGCAAGGTTGTTATCAAATCCGGTGGCAGCACCACGCTTTCGGGCAGCGGGGCAAAATCGACCAGGGTATTGTCGAAGTCCAGAAACAACGCATCAGCGGCAAAGTCGTAGTCACGATTTTGTGGAGGCATGTTATGTATGGCGGCAGAATGCCGGAATAGTTCCATGACGAAAGTGACAAATGATGATTTGTCATCAAGGCCAGGCTGGAGAGGTGCTCGGGAAACTGGGCGGCAGTGCTGCCGATACGCCGTCCCGGCTTAATACAGCCGCGTTTTCATGACTTCGGATTCCATCGCTGCATTGCGCTCCTCGCTGGCTTCGATGGGATCGACTATGTCGTCGCTGAGCGCCGCCGCGCGCTCAGCGGCCGCGATGGCAGGATCCAGTCCGTCGCCGAATTCTTCCTCGTCGTCGCCCGGCGGCTCCAGCATGTCTTTCAGCATGGCGCTCAGCTCCGGCGTATCCCACGGCTCGCCATGGCGTTTTTTTACCGTGATGTAGTGCCGCACTTCTGCATCTTGCTCCGGAGTCAACGGCAGTCCCCGGAAACTGCTCTTGGGATCAATGTCGGTCATGATGTCACTCCCGTGTTGCGCTGGCTGGCGTGGCGCTGCATCGAATGGCTTGCGAAACACCACACTAGGAGTGTAGACCTATTGCGCGCGCTAGTGGGAGCCTTCGGCGGTTTTATCGCACCGCATCCGCCGCCCGCGGCCGGGCTTACAGTTTTGGAATCCGGATGCGGCTGACCATCAGGGCCCCGGACACGGCAAACATCAGTACCAGCGGGTGGAACTGGAAGCCGGCGACGTACACCACGCCCAGCCACAGCTGTTCGCCCACGGCGTCGTGCCAGGCAGCGGCGGCCAGCACCATGACCAGCAGCAGTGAAGTCGGGATCGGCGTGCCTTCGAAATATTTCACTTTGTCGCCGCCTTCGGCAAGCTTTTCGGAGGTGACGTTGTAGCGCGCCAGGCGCGAGACGCCGCAAGCGACAAAAAACACCAGGATGATGCGGTCCACCAGCCCCTGCATGCCGCAGCCGTAGGCGATGATTGCCGGGGCCACGCCAAACGAGATGATGTCGGCCAGCGAATCCAGTTCGCGCCCCATGGCCGAGCTTTGAGCGCGCCAGCGGGCGATGCGGCCATCCAGCACGTCGAATACCAGTGCCGCCGGAATCAGGCTGCACGCCAGCAGCAGGTGCAGCACTTCGCGCGTCTGCAGGTAAGTCATCACGGAAAACAGGGAGCCGACTCCGCAGAACGCGTTGCTGAGCGTGAACCAATCGGCTAGATGGAATTCACGTATCATCGAAAAAGGCTTAGGTCTGGTCATTGATTCAATCCGGATGTGATAAAAAAAGTAGGGGCAATCAATTGCCCGCACCAAATTTATCACATACGGCGCGCCAATCCGAAGTTGAATCTCCGATCTAAGGCCCGTTCGCACTCCCAAATCAAGTGTGAGCAGGCCCTAGCGCGATGCGACCTTGGTAAGCGCCGGCTGGGCGCGGTACACGGCTGGAAACAGGCGTTTCAGGTCGTCGATCTTCGGCAGGTCGTTGACCACGATATAAGGATAGCTCGGGTTGTGCACCAGGAAATTCTGATGATATGGCTCGGCAGGATAGAAACCGTTGAAGGGCTCTACCCGTGTCGCCAGCGCCTTGCCGAATACCTTGCTTTTATCTATCTGCCCGACATACGCCAGCGCCAGCTTGCGCTGCATGTCGTTGGCGGGAAACACGGCAGACCGGTACTGGGTGCCGGAATCCGGACCCTGGCGATTCAGCTCGGTCGGATCGTGGGCGACCGAGAAAAATATCTGCAGCAGCTTGCCATAAGTGACCTGGGCAGGATCGTAGGTGATCTGCACGGATTCCGCATGCCCGGTATCGCCCTCGCTGACGCGTTCGTAGCGGGCCGTATCGCGGCTGCCGCCGGCGTAGCCGGAGACCACGTCCGTCACTCCGCGCACATGCTGGAACACGCCTTGCACGCCCCAGAAACAGCCGCCGGCGAACACTGCAGTTTCCGAGTGTGCCGCGGCAGACACCGGTTCGTCGCTGGCAGGCGGCGGCACGACTTGGGCCGCCTCCGACGAGAATGCGGGATTCAGGCCAAGCAGCAATGCCAGCCCGAGTCCGCACGCCGTCAGCAATCCCTTGGCCCAGAGCGCCATGGTTGCCGGTTGCCTTGTTTCAGTTGATAAGTTTCTCATGACGCCCATCCTCTTCGATATGATCAGTTTTTGCGGAGCTGATGGTTAGTCGGCGATGCCTGGATTTCCTTACGGGAGTGCGCACGATATGCGTAGATTTCCACGCCTCAGCTTACACCCAGGCTGGAATATCGACTGCGCCCGCAGCGCTCGATGTTGCTTTGCCAATTTTTCCATGGCAACATGCTTTGGCCATTTTGAGTTTGTTGTCTGGAAGAGAGCGTATGACAGAATTAAAGTTAAGACCGCCTGTCGCAGCCGATTACGCCGCGATCGCCGGATGGATCCCTGATGCCGCGGCGTGCACGCGCTGGGCCGGTCCGCAGCTGGCGTATCCGTTCGACGCCGGCGCGTTGCCCCGGCTGCTGGCGGTGGAGCGCGGCGCCAGCTACGCGCTCCATGACGCGCATGCCGAGCTGCTAGGGTTCGGCCAGTATCGGCTGCGCCAGCCGGGCACGGCGCATCTGTGCCGCATTATCGTGGCTCCGGCGGCGCGCGGCAAAGGCATGGGCAAGGCGCTATGCCGCCTGCTGATCGACGAAGCGCGCCACGCCACTGCGGCAGAGGCCGTGACGCTGCGCGTTTATCGCGACAACCTTGCCGCCTTCGCGATCTATTCTGACCTGGGGTTTGTCCCGGCGGCTGCCGAATCGGACGCCGAAGTGCTCATGATGAAATTGACGCTCAAGGCCTGACCGCCGACGGCAGTTGCGTGACGCCCAGGAATGCCGCCCTGAGCCTGGCGTTGACCGGTTCCGAATAGAAGCGGGCGACAAGGCCGGCGACGATTGCCGAGACAGCCAGAAACAGCGCCAGCAGCGGCAGTTTGTAGGCATAGCCCATGGTCCCGCGCGGCACGGCGCTGCGCATCAGTCCAAGTACGATAATGTGGAACAGGTACAGCTCGTAGCTATGCCTGCCCAGCCAGCGCACTCCGGCGAGCAGCCGGTTGCGGCGCAGCCAGGCGGGTGTGGCGCGGCTGCGGGATCCGGCCAGCAGCACCGCGGTGCCGGCCGCGACCAGGCTGAAGCCAAACACCTCATGGCCATTGATGCCGCGCACATAAGTGACGGCGACCAGGCAGGCGGCGGCGACCTGGATTGCCGCTCCGGCTTTCCCCTGCAAACTGTGCCGGCCCGCAAACAAGGCCGCGCAGCAGCCAAAGGCCACGGCGTCGAAACAGGCTGCATAGGCATACATGAAATAGATTTCATCGGTGGCGTGGAAGCTGCGGTAAACCGGGCCTGCCGCAATCGCCAGGATCCATATCGAAGCGATCGCCCATTCGCGTTTCAAGCCGAAGCAGAGCACGGGAAACACAAGGTAGAACACCTCTTCCACCGACAGCGACCAGTAGATGTTCATCGCATAGTTGAAATACCAGGCATGCTGCATCAGCACGTTGTGCCAGAAGGTCAGGACAGACAGGACCGCGAGCGGATAGCCGACGTCCGGCCAGCCGTCCGCGGACGAATTCATGAATGCCGGTTGGCCGAGCAAGCCCAGGATGACGATGGCGGCAAGCGCGGCCAGCAGGCAGGGGATGATCCGCGACAGGCGGAAGACATAGAAGCTGCGGATATCGATATTGCCAAGGCTGCCGTAGCGTTTGACCGCAGTCGAAGTGATCAGGTACCCGGAGATCGCAAAAAACATCGTGACGCCATAGTTGCCGTTAACCGCAACCGCCTTGATCGCTTCCCTGGACAACAGCAGGTTGAGCGGACTGTCGGTGAGTGCGTAGGACAAATGGAAGTGAAGGATGAGGACCAGGAAGATGGCAATCCCTCTGAGCAGGTCTATTCTGAAATTGCGTGAATCATCAAGAGCCATTGGGGTTTTCATTTTCCAGGACGACCGGAACTGCCGGGCGGGCAAGCATCATAAGCTTGATTTGCGACGGCGGGCGGCGGCAGCAAATGCAATTGCGCGTATTGCAGCAGCATGATGGTCTTGCCGTCGGCGATCTTGCCGCTGCCTATCATCTGCAGCGCCTGTTCCAGCGGCAGTTCCAATACCTGGATATCTTCGCCTTCCGCATGCAAGCCGCCGCCATCGCTGATGCGCGATCCTGGATCATATTCAGCCACGAAAAAATACAGTTTTTCGGTGACGGAACCCGGGCTCATGAAGGCTTCGAATATTTTGCGCACTTCCGTCACCCGATAGCCGGTTTCTTCTTCCGCCTCGGCCTTGATGCGCTCTTCGGGACTGGCCTGGTCCAGCAGCCCGGCCGCGGTTTCGATCAGGAAACCGTCATGGCCGTTGCCGTAGGTGGGGAAGCGGAACTGGCGGATCAGGATCACGCTGCGCCGTTCGCGGTTGTACAGCAGGATGGTGGCGCCGTTGCCGCGGTCATAGGTTTCGCGCGTCAGGGTTTGCCAGCTGCCGTCGCTGCGGCGGTAATCGAAGGTGGTTTTCTGCAGTAGGTACCAGTCGTTCGACAATACTTCAACCTTACGGATCTTGACTCTGTCATCTTGCACGGCGGATCTCCTGTTGGTGTTGCATCGGGCTTGCGTTCGGAGAATTTATCATGCAATATCGTTAAATATCAAGAAAAAACGTGCAAACCATGTGTGGAAAATTATGCTGACCCTGCAACGCAAGCAACATTTGCTGGAAATCCTGAAGCGCGACGGACAGATCGTCGCCAAGTCGTTGAGCGAGCAGCTCGGGCTGTCGGAAGACACCATCCGGCGCGACCTGCGCCAGCTGGCGAAGGAGGGCCTGCTGCAGCGGGTCCATGGCGGCGCCTTGCCGGCGTCCTCGGCGATGGCTCCTTTCGCTGAGCGGCAGCAGATTTCAAGCGACGCCAAATCCGCCATCGGCCGCGCCGCTGCCGCCATGATCCAGCCGGGGCAGGTGGTGTTCATCGATGGCGGCACCACTGCGGTGCAGCTGGCGCGGCAGCTGCCGCCAGCGTTGCGGGCAACGGTGGTGACGCACAGCCCGTCGATCGCGCTGGAGCTGGTTGAGCATGCCCACATTGACGTGATCATGATCGGCGGGCGCCTGTTCAAGCACTCGATCGTCAACGTCGGAGCGAACGCAATCGAAGCCATCGGCCAGATCCGTGCCGACCTGTATTTCATGGGGGTGTGCAGCTTGCATCCCGAGGCGGGCATCAGCACCGGTGATTTTGAAGAAGCGTGCGTCAAGCGTGCGTTGTGCATTGGGGCTTTGAAGACGGTGGTGCTGGCGTCGCCGGAAAAGCTGGATACCGCATCGGCTTACCAGATAGTGCCGCTGGCTCAGGTCAGCGAAATCGTGGTCAATGCCGGGGTGGCGGAAGCCTTGATTGTTCCGTATCGGAAAATGGGAATAACCGTCACCCTGGCATAATCGAATCCATGCATTACATCGACCTTCCTGATTTCGTTCATGAACTTGTTGCCCTGCGCCCGTTGAGTCGCGCAGACGCCGCCGCGTGGTACGCATATCTGACCATGCCGCGAGTGCTCGACCATACGAGCTGGGACTTGCGCTCGATGGATGACCTGATGCAGAAATTCGATGCTTTGGAGTCGTTGGACCCAGCTTCAGAGATTCGCCTGGCAATTGTTCGGCACGACTCCGGTGCGTTGGTCGGTACTATCGGTTTTCACAGCATTTCGCTGCTGCACAAGACTGTCGAAATCGCCTACGATCTTGCGCCGGCTGTCTGGGGCAAAGATATCGCGCCTGCGGTATGCAATGCCGTGGCGGAATGGGGTTTCTCGTACCTTGGCGCGGTCCGGATCCAAGCCACCGTACTTGATTCAAATACGCGTTCTATCAGGGTATTGGAGAAATGCGGCTTTCAATGTGAAGGGCTGCTGCGCAGTTTTCGCATGGTGCGCGGTCATCCGCGGAATTTCTGGATTTATTCACGCCTCGATCTGCGTGTCACGGAAGCCTGAATGGCATTAGTCGTAGTCTTCTGGGCCATCGTCGGCGAGTACCATCGCCGCGTTGTCGCCTAACAAATAACGCGGTCCCGCGCCGCGCCGTTTTGCGGCATCGTCGGGATTGTATAGCGCGCATTTTTTCAGCGAAAGACAGCCGCAGCCGATGCACGAGGTAAGCTGGTCGCGCAGCGCGGTCAGGGTGTCTATGCGTTGTTGCAGCAGCGGGTGCCAGGAGCGCGAGAGCCGTTCCCAATCCTGCCTGGTCGGTGTGCGTTTTTGCGGCAGCGTGGACAGGGCGTCCTTGATTTCCTCGAGGCTGAGGCCTACCGTCTGCGCCACGCGGATGAAGGCGACCCGGCGCAATACGTCGCGCGAGAACTGGCGCTGCCGTCCGCTTTCGCGCGTGCTGCTCAGCAATCCCTGTTCTTCATAGAAGCGCAAGGCGCTGGCGGCCACGCCTGAGCGTTTTGCTAGTTCGCCGATAGTGATCAGTATCTCGCTCATCAGATGATCCCGAAATGTTATTGGCTTCAAGTTTACTTGAACTTTGCGCTGCCTGCCCGAGGCTGCACCGGGCGACGCAATGCGGCCTAGATGATCTGTGCTAAATTTTGCGTTCGACGTATATCGCCATGCAGGGCAAGGAGTACTGAATTGAGTGAAAAAACCACCTCAGCGAATGCCGAAGGGATATTCGAACCATTCCATGTCAGCAGCGTGCCATGGGAAGAAGCTGCGCGCGGGGAGCGTTTTGGCATGCGTTTCCAGCACCTGAGTTCATTCGGCGGCGGTTCCCAGCTGAGCGTGTCGATGGAGGTGCTGGAGCCCGGCAAGCAAGCCAACCAGTCGCATTACCACCTGCTTGAAGAGGAGCACCTGTTCATCCTTGAAGGCAGCCTCACTTTGCAGCTCGGCGCCAAGAGCTACGAATTGTCGCCCGGGCACTATGCCTGTTTTCCGGCAGGCCAGAAAGTCGGCCATTGCCTGGTCAATCACACATCCGCGCCTTGCCGCTACCTGGTGCTGGGCAATCCGCAGCGCAACGACGTGGCGGTGTTTCCGGAAACGGGGCGGGTCAGCGTGAAGCTGACCGGGGAAAGTTATCGCCGGTCAGCCACCATGGAGTATTGGGATGGCGTCGATATCAACCAGCCGGCGCGGGCGCCCGACGCCGGCTGAAACCGGCGGTGTCTTTGGAACCAGGCGGCTGATTTAACCTAGCATTTAGCGAAGAACATTTTTGTCTTGGCGTCTTTGCGTTCCTTGTCTATCCATTCCTTGGTCTGGACCGGGCTCTGCTGCGCACCGGTCCGCCCGGCGCGGGCGATACGTTCATCGTCCATCCTGTCGAGTTCGCTGATACGGTCCTGCAGGCGCCGGCATTCGTCGGCGGCTTGCGGCTTGGCGGTATCCAGCGATGCGCGCGGTCCGGCTTCCTGCGCTTGGGCGGCGGCAAGGCTGGCCGCCGCCAGCAGTGCGGCAGCGGCGAGGATTTTGTGGATTGTCATGGCTGTCGTCAAGTTGATGCTCCTGTGAATCCAGGCGCAGGCTCTGCCTTTACCTGTTGTCGTATGGCGTAGTGGTTAGCGGTGATGGCGGTCGTTGTCGCGGCGGTCGTAGCCGCGATGGTCATCGCCGCGGTGATGATCGCGCCTGCCGTCATATCCGCCGCGATGATCGCCGCCGCGCTGCCAGCCGCCACGGCGCAGTTCCCAGCCGTGCCGCCCCTGGCGCCATTCCGGCCGGTTATACATATAGCCGTTGCGTGATCTTTCCCAGTGGCCGCCGGACCAGACATGGCGGCGGCCGTCCCAATTCCAGTATCCCGGCGCCCACATGTAGCCGTAGCGCGGCGGCGGCGCCACTTCGTATCTTGGCGGTGGCGGCGGGGTGCCGATGATGATGTTGACGCCGACCTGCGCCATCGCCTGGGTTGGCAATACCGCGGCAGCGCCGGCGGCGACAAGGGCAATTGCGCAGAGCAAACGTTTCATGGTTTTTTTCTAATGTTGTTGGGTTGGGCTAACTATACCTGTGAATGTTTGCCTGCCAAGCAATGATGCAAATAATTACATCCATTTGGAGACTGGCGCTGGCCATGTTCAAGCAAGGCTGAATGTCGGCCGTCGCCGACGGTACTTCCAATGGCGTGATGAAAGGCAGGGGAGTGGTTCCGCCAGATTCGGTGATTGCAGCGGTGCTGGCGGCGAACTTCGGCTCTCGTGTGTGGAGAATTCCCATTGTCAGGATTTTGTCAGCTTTCCTTCAGGTTCCTGACAGGATAGCCCGGTAGCCTGTGCGGGTCCCAGTTTGGTGGGACTGAATCCACCTTCGGAGCTGCGGCGGACGACGTGCCTGGCATGCCACCGCACGCGAGCTCCCTGCGCCGCTCTTCAGCCGCGCTGACCCAAACCGGTGCCGCCGGCAATGTCCGGCAACTATCCCGGTTGAAAAAAAAACAGCATTCCGCCCTCTGCATGGCGATCTAGCCAGGGGCTGACGTGAACCACAATCTCTTAACACGAGCACGATCATGAACAAGAATATTTTCCGGCGAAAACCCCTGATGACTCTCGCCATCGTCATCCTGATTGCCGGCAGGCTGGCCTTCGTCGTATTCGACAGCAAGGCGTCCGCCAGCGCTGCCGGCGCGCAACCGGCTCCTAATTTCACCAGGCAAGGCGAACGCATCACGATCCCGGAACATTCGCCGTTGCGGCAGCGCCTTGCCGTACAAACGGTGGCGGCGCTGGACGCGGCGCATGCACTGGAACTGCCGGCGCAGGTGGAGGCGGACCCTGCCCGCACCGTCAATATCGTGCCGCCGGTGGCCGGCAAGGTGCTGGAATTGAAGGTCGGCCTTGGCGACCGCGTGCGCAAAGGACAGTTGCTGCTGGTGATGACTTCCGGCGATTTTGCCCAGGCTAGCGCCGAGCTGCAAAAGACCCGCGATGCGCTGCAGCTGGCCAAGCGCGCGCTGGAGCGGCAGCGCGGCGTGCAGCAGGCTGGCGCCGGAGCAGCCAAAGACCTGGAGCAGGCAGAAAGCGCCTATGTCCAGGCCCAAGCTGAATTCGCCAGCGCCGATACCCGCCTCAAATCGCTGAGCGCCAGCGGCGCAAGTGCTGCCGACCGCAGCGGCCAACGCCTCAACCTGGTTGCGCCGAACCTCGGCAGCATCACTGAACTGGCTGTCAGCGCAGGACAGTCGGCCAACGATACGAACGCCGTCCTGATGACGATCGCCAACCTGGAGAATGTCTGGATTACCGCCAACGTGCCGGAAAACATGCTGTCGTCGATCAAGAAAGGGCAGGCGGCCAGCATCAGTTTGCCGGCTTATCCCGGTGAGCGGTTCCAAGGCAAGGTGTCGTTCGTCAGCGACGTGCTGCAGGCCGATACGCGCAGGGCGCTGGTGCGTATCAGCGTGCCCAATGCAGACGGCAGGTTCAAGCCGAACATGTTTGCCAATGTGTCTTTTGCCGTGGCCCAGGCTACGGCGCCGGCAGTGCCGCCGTCGGCGCTGCTGATGAATAACGAAAACACCACGGTATTCGTCGAAGTGGCGCCCTGGACGTTTGTCCGCCGCGCCATAGAAACCGGCAGCCAGGAAGACGGCAGCGTGCGCATCCAGAGCGGACTGCAGGTCGGCGAGCGCGTGGTGACCAAGGGCGGAGTGCTGCTCAATGATTAACAACATCGTCCGTTACTGCCTGCAGAAGCGCTATGCGGTCATCCTGGTGACATTGATGGTGACGCTGTTCGGCTATTATTCCTGGACCCGGATGGCGGTCGAGGCGTATCCCGAGCTGTCCGATGTCACTGCCCAGGTGACGACCCAGGCGCCGGGCTTGGCCGCTGAGGAAATCGAGCAGCAGATCACCATCCCGCTGGAGCGCCAGCTGAGCGGTACGCCTGGCCTGGTGCATATGCGTTCGTCAAGTACTTTCGGCTTGTCGCTGATCACGCTGACATTCAAGGACGGCGCCGAAGATTACTGGCAGCGCCAGCGCGTCGCCGAACGCATGACGCAAGCGGCGCTGCCGGCCGGCATAACGCCCAGCCTGGATTCGGTGACCAGTCCTGCCGGTGAAATCTACCGCTACACGCTGGAGTCCGACAGCAAGAACCTGATGGAGCTGTCGGAGATCCAGCGCTGGATCGTGATTCCTGAACTGCAGCAAGTGCCTGGCATCGCCGAGGTCGGCAATTTCGGCGGCCTGACCATGGAGTACCAGCTGGAAGTCGACCAGAAGCAGCTGGAACGTTTCGACGTTTCCCTGTCCGATGTGACTACCGCCATCAGCAACAACAACGCCAATGCCGGCGGCAGCCGCATCACGCGCGGCGAGCAGGGATACGTGGTGCGCGGCATCGGCCTGATGCGCAGCCTGACCGATCTCGGCAACGTGGTGGTCAAGCAGACCAACGGCGTGCCGGTGCTGGTGCGCGACCTGGGCAAGCTGCAATACAGCCACCAGGAAAGGCAGGGCATCCTTGGCAAGGACAATAATCCCGACACCATCCAGGGCGTGGTCAAGCTGCTGAAATACCAGAACGCCTCGGAAGTCATCAAGGGCGTGCACGCCAAGGTGGACCAGCTGCAAACGCAGCTGGCGGCGATGGACGTCAAGATCGTGCCGTACATCGATCGCGACGACCTGATCCAGCTCACCATACACAAGGTCGGCCATACCGTCATGGAAGGCATCGGCCTGGTCTGCATCGTGCTGATCCTGTTTCTCGGCAGCCCGCGCAGCGCGCTGGTCGCCGCGGTGACGATTCCGCTGGCGCTGGTGACGGTCTTCATCATGATGTACCTGACCAAGATGCCGGCCAATCTGTTTTCGCTGGGGGCGATCGATTTCGGCATCATTGTCGATGGCGCGATCGTGGTCACCGAAGCGATCTTGCGGCGGCGCGAAGCGCAGCCTGATGCGGAACTGACCGAGACCGACGTACGCGACGCCACTACCGAAGTGATCCGGCCGATTTTCTTCGCCACCCTGATCATCATCGTCGCCTATCTGCCGCTGTTCGCTTTCGAACGCGCTGAAGGCAAGCTGCTCTCGCCCATGGCTTTCACCGTGGCCTATGCCTTGATCGGGGCTTTATTGTGCAGCATCGTGCTGGTGCCCGGACTGGCCTACATGGCTTTGCGCAAGCCACGCCGGATTTTCCATAACAAGCCGCTGGAATGGCTGGGCGCCGCATACCGCAAAACCCTGGGCCGCTTGCTGGATAATCCTGCGGTTTCCTATGGTATCGGGGCGGCGGCACTGGCCGGCGTCATCGTGCTGGGCGCGGCCACCGGCCGCGAATTCATGCCGAACCTGGATGAGGGAACGTTGTGGCTGCAGGTGCAGATGCCGTCCGGCCTGTCGCTGGAAAAAGGCAGCGAAATGGCCAGCGAATTGCGGCGTACCCTGCTGGAGTTTCCTGAAGTGTCTTATGCGGTTACCCAACTGGGCCGCAGCGACGACGGCACCGATCCCTGGACGCCGTCGCACATGGAAGTACCGGTGGGCCTGAAACCCTACAGCACCTGGACCAGCGGCGAAACCAAGGAACAGTTCGTGCGCCGGCTCAACGCCCGCCTGTCGCAGCTGCCCGGCTTTTCGATCGGCATCAGCCAGCCGATCAGCGACGGCGTCAACGATGCGGTGGGCGGCGCCCACAGCCCTCTGGTGATTCGCGTGTACGGCGACGATTTCAAGGAACTGCGGCGCATCGGCAGCCAGATCGTCGAAGTGCTGAACGGCGTGCCGGGATCGGCTGACGTGGCGATCTTCCAGGAGCCGCCGGTGCCGCAGGTGGCGATCGATATCGACCGTGCCGCCGCCGCTCGCCTCGGCATCAACGTCGCCGATGTCGCCGGCCTTATCCAGACAGGCATCGGCGGCGCGCCGGTGACCCAGCTGTACCTGGGCGACAAGGTGCATAACGTTACGGTGCGTTTCCCCGTGAGCAGCCGCAACAACCCGGAGGCGCTGGGCCAATTGCTGCTGACGGCAGCCGGCGGCGCGCGCATTCCCTTGTCGCAGGTGGCGCATATCCGCACCACTACCGGCGAGAGCACCATCGCCCATGAAAACACGCATCGCCAGCTGACCGTGCGGCTCGACTATGCGGACCGCGACCTGCTGTCGTACTACAAGGATGCGCAGGTGCAGGTGGCGCAGAAAGTGCATTTCGATAAAACCAGGTACCGCCTCGAATGGGCCGGCCAGTTCGAGAACCAGGAACGCGCGCAGTCGCGCCTGATACTGGTGTTCGGCCTGGTGCTGGGATTGATGGCGATCATCTTGTATGCGGGATTCGGCAAGTTGCGCCAGGCGCTGCTGATCCTGGGCGTGGTGCCGCTGGCCGCACTTGGCGGGCTGATTGCGCTGCGTGTCACCAACGGCACCATCAACGTCGCTAGCGGCGTCGGCTTCATCGCCTTGTTCGGGGTGGCGGTGCAGAACGGCATCATCATGGTGTCGAATATCAACCGCGTCAGGCGCCAGGGCATGGCCTTGCTGGATGCGGTCCTGGCGGGCGCCTACGAACGTTTCCGGCCGGTGCTGATGACGGCCACGGTGGCATCGGTGGGCATGTTGCCGGCGGCCTTGGCTACCGGCGTCGGCACCGATGTCCAGCGTGGCCTGGCGACTGTGGTGGTGGGCGGCCTGGTTGTCGCCACCATGCTGACGCTGTTCATCCTGCCGGCCTTCTATTATTCGCTGGAGAGCTGGATTGAAAAACGGCGCGGGATCAGCAAGGAAAATGACGGCCGCTAGCGCGCAACCGACCAAATCTTGAGCAGGTGAAAAATGAACGCAATCAAATTGAAACTACAGATGTCGGCGCTGGCGGTGTTGCTGTCAGGCTGCGCGGCCGGACCGGATTTCAAGCAGCCGGATGCGCCGCAAGTGCAGGGATATACCAAGGAGCCATTGCCGCAAAAAACCTCTTCCGCGGCTACGCTTGGGGGCGATGCGCAGCAATTTGTCGAAGGCATGGACATTCCGGCCCAATGGTGGACGCTGTTCAATTCGCCGTCCTTGAATGCCGTAATCGAGGAAGCCCTGAAAGCCAGCCCCGACCTGCAATCGGCGCAAGCCGCATTGCGTGCGGCGCAGGAGCAGGTGTCGGCGCAGCAGGGCGCGTTCCTGCCGAGCGTCAACGCCAGCCTGGCGCCGACCCGGCAGAAGCAGCCGGTATCGGCCGGGCAGGGCGCCTCGCCGTTCAATCTGCATACGGCGCAGGTCAGCGTCTCTTACACGCTCGATGCTTTCGGCGGCAACCGGCGCCAGGTCGAGGGTTTGCAGGCGCAGGCGGAACAGCAGAAATTCCTGCTGGAGGCAGCGTACCTGACGCTGACTTCAAATGTAGTGGAAGCAGCGGTGCAGGAGGCCGGGTTGCGGGCACAAATTGCAGCGACTCAGGAAGTGCTCAAAGTGCAGGAACAATTGCTGGAGCTGTTGCAGCGGCAGTATGCACTGGGCGATGTCGCCCAGGCCGACGTCCTGACGCAGCAGGCGGCGCTGGCGCAGACCCAGGCCAGCTTGCCGCCATTGCAGAAATCGCTGGCGCAACAGCGCGATCGCCTGACCGCGCTGGCAGGACGCTTCCCGAGCCAGGAACTGGAGCAGAAATTCGACCTGGCCAGTCTCAGCCTGCCGCAGAAGCTGCCGCTCAGCCTGCCGTCCAGCCTGGTGCGGCAGCGGCCGGATGTGCGGTCGGCGGAAGCGCAGCTGCATGCGGCCAGCGCCGCGGTCGGCATCGCTACTGCGAACATGCTGCCGCAGATCACCTTGAGTGCGAATATCGGCAGCGCGGCGGCGGAAATGGGGAACCTGTTTACTTCGGGCACCGGCTTGTGGGGACTGGCGGGCGGCTTGACGCAACCTTTATTTGCCGGCGGCGCGCTGCTGCACAGGAAGCGCGCCTCCGAAGCGTTGCTGGAGCAGGCGGCCGCGCAGTACAAGAGTACGGTGATCCTGGCTTTCCAGAATGTGGCGGACAGTTTGCGTGCCTTGCAATACGATGCTGACGCCTTGCAGGCGCAAGACGCCGCCGAACGTGCAGCAGCGCGCAGCCTGGAAATTTCACGCAGGTCGGTGCAGCTTGGGGAGACCAGCCCGCAGACTTTATTGGCCGCGCAACAGGCTTACCAACAAGCGGTGATCGGCCTGGCGCAGGCGCAGGCAGCGCGCTTCGCCGATACGGCGGCCTTGTTCCAGGCCTTGGGCGGCGGCTGGTGGAATCGCGGCGAGCTTGCGCTCAACAGTCCTGCCAGGTAAACCAGCGGACGCGTATTTAGGCAGTTTAGCAACACGGCAGCTTGTGCACTTGCCATGCCGCAGCCATTTTCTGGTATGATCGGCGACATCCAGTTGCTGCTGTTGTTATTGCTGTTTTGCGGCAGGCAGGCTGAAACGAATTTCACATCTGTAAGAGCGAGAAAGGCATCCCGGTTATGACACCGCGAACTACCACCACGATCTGTGAGCGACGCTAGTCGAGGCTTTTTTCTACCTGCATGATGAAAAAAGCGCGGCTGGTCCGCGTTTTTTTTCGTCCGCGTTTTTGTAAAGCACACGTTAATTTCATTCAATCCGGCGTCGTCCCGAGTGACCGCCGATATGGGGCTCAAAATGATAGCAGTCAAACTTCCCGATGGTTCACAGCGTCAATTCGATGCGCCGCTGACTGTGGCGCAGGTCGCCGCCAGCATCGGCGCCGGCCTGGCCAAGGCGGCGCTGGCCGGCAAGGTCGACGGCAAGCTGGTGGATACCTCGTTCCTGATAGAGCGCGATGTCGAGCTGGCCATCGTCACCGACAAGGATGCCGACGGACTGGAAGTGATTCGCCATTCGACCGCCCACTTGCTGGCGTACGCGGTAAAGGAACTGTTTCCCGATGCGCAGGTGACTATCGGCCCGGTGATCGAAAACGGTTTCTACTACGATTTTGCCTACAAGCGTCCGTTCACTCCAGAAGACTTGCAGGAGATTGAAAAGAAGATGGCGGAACTGGCCAAGAAGGACGAGCCGGTGACACGCAAGGTAGTGGCGCGCGACGAAGCCATCGCCTATTTCGAATCGATAGGCGAGGCTTACAAGGCCGAGCTGATCGGCTCGATTCCCCAGGACCAGGAAGTCTCCTTATATACAGAAGGCAAGTTCACCGACTTGTGCCGTGGCCCGCACGTGCCGTCAACCGGCAAATTGAAGGTGTTCAAGCTGATGAAGCTGGCCGGCGCCTACTGGCGCGGCGATGCAAAAAATGAAATGTTGCAGCGTGTGTACGGCACCGCCTGGGCCAAGAAGGATGAGCAGGAAGCCTATCTGCACATGCTGGAAGAGGCGGAAAAGCGCGACCACCGCAAGCTGGGGCGCGCGCTCGACCTGTTCCATTTCCAGGATGAAGCGCCGGGCCTGATTTTCTGGCATCCGAAGGGCTGGACTATCTGGCAGCAGGTTGAGCAGTTCATGCGCCGTGTTTACCAGGATAACGGTTACCAGGAAGTCAAGGCGCCGCAAATCCTGGACCGCACTTTGTGGGAAAAGACCGGCCACTGGGATAACTACCGCGACAACATGTTCACTACCGAGTCGGAAAGCCGCAGTTATGCCCTGAAGCCGATGAACTGCCCCGGCCATATCCAGATTTTCAATTCCGGCCTGCATAGCTACCGCGACCTGCCGCTGCGCTACGGCGAATTCGGCCAATGCCACCGCAACGAGCCGTCCGGCGCCTTGCACGGCATGATGCGGGTGCGCGGCTTTACCCAGGATGACGGTCATATTTTCTGTACCGAAGAACAGGTGCAGGAAGAGGTGGCGGCCTTCGACAAGGTGGTGCGCCAGGTGTATACCGATTTCGGTTTTACCGAAGTAGCGGTGAAGCTGGCTTTGCGCCCTGAAAAGCGGGTCGGCGAAGATGTGGTCTGGGACAAGGCGGAAAGCGCCTTGCGCGAAGCGATCCGGGCTTCCGGCACGGAATGGGAAGAATTGCCGGGCGAAGGCGCGTTCTACGGCCCGAAAATCGAATACCACCTGAAAGACTCGATCGGCCGCTCCTGGCAGTGCGGCACCATGCAGGTCGACTTTTCAATGCCGGGCCGGCTCGGTTCGGAATATGTCACGGAAGATAACGGCCGCAAGGTGCCGGTCATGCTGCATAGGGCGATTGTCGGTTCGCTCGAGCGTTTTATCGGAATACTGATCGAAAATCATGCCGGCGCGATGCCCCTGTGGCTTGCTCCCGTGCAAGTTGTTGTTTTGAATATCTCGGACGCGCAGTCGGAATATGTGAAAAATGTTGCACAAACGCTGAAAAAACAAGGGTTTAGAGTAGAGACCGATTTGCGTAATGAGAAGATTACCTATAAAATACGGCAGCATTCTTTGCAGAAGCCGCCTTATATACTGGTTGTCGGTGATAAAGAGCGGGATGCAAACACAGTGGCCGTGCGAGCGCGGGGCAATGTCGACCTGGGTGTGATGCCTATCGACGTACTGGTGGAACGCCTCAAGAACGAGGTTGAAACCAAAGCCTGAACGGGGCAACCCGAAGCGCAAGAGCACGGCTTAATTATTTGATTTTTAAAGGAAACTGCAATAGCTACGGACAAGTCACATCGCATCAACGGCGAAATTACTGCGCCAGAATTGCGCTTATCCGGTGTCGAGAACGAAGCACTCGGTATCGTCAGTCTGGCTGAGGCCTTCCGCCTGGCGGAAGAGGCGAACGTTGATCTGGTGGAAATCGCACCGACCGCGCAGCCGCCAGTAGCCCGTTTGATGGACTACGGCAAGTTCAAGTACCAGGAGCAGAAGAAGGCGCACGAAGCCAAGTTGAAGCAGAAGGTCATCCTGGTCAAGGAAGTCAAATTCCGTCCAGGCACCGATGATGGGGATTACAACATCAAGCTGCGCAACTTGACCCGTTTCCTGGATGAAGACGGCGACAAGGTCAAGATCACGCTGCGTTTCCGCGGCCGTGAAATGGCTCACCAGGACATCGGCGTACGCATGCTGGAACGTCTGAAGCAAGACCTGGAGCCGTACGGACAGGTCGAGCAGTGGCCTAAGATGGAAGGGCGCCAGATGATCATGATCATTGGCCCCAAGAAGAAAAAGTAATTCGATTTTAGGCGAGCTGGATGAGCAATCGTCCGGATCGCCCAAAAGCAGCAGGCCAGATTCTGCTGCGAAATTCAGTTGCGGTCATTGGTGCAGCTGGGTTTAAACAAGTGAGAGCAGGCATCCAAGCGTAACGTCATGTTGCCACCTGCAATCATGTTAAAAAAGGAGCTGTCCCTAGAGGACAGATAGTGTCATGCCAAAAATGAAGACGAAAAGCAGCGCCAAAAAGCGCTTTCGTGTGCGTCCGGGTGGAACCGTTAAACGCGGTCAAGCGTTCAAGCGCCACATCCTGACCAAGAAAACCACCAAAAACAAACGTCAATTGCGCGGTTCCGTTGGGGTCAATGACCACAACATGGTATCCGTTTCGCGCATGTTGCCGAACGCTTAACCTCATACTAAGGAGTTATTATGCCTAGAGTAAAACGTGGGGTTACAGCTCGTGCCCGTCATAAAAAAATCTTGGTGCAAGCCAAGGGTTACCGCGGTCGCCGCAGTAAAGTCTATCGCGTAGCCAAGCAAGCGGTTATGCGCGCTGGTCAATATGCATACCGTGACCGCCGCAACAAGAAGCGCGTATTCCGTGCATTGTGGATCGCCCGTATCAACGCTGCTTCGCGTGAGCATGGCGTTACATACAGCGTATTCATGAACGGTCTGAAGCGTGCTTCGATCGAACTGGACCGTAAGGTTCTGGCTGATATGGCAGTGATGGACAAGCCAGCGTTTGCTGCGATTGTCAATCAAGTCAAGGCCAACATCGCTGCGTAACTCATCTTAGTTACGTAGTTTTGCCATCGCTGCAGTGTTTGTTGGCAGCGTGGCAATCCCGAGCGGGGCAGAGGTCAACACCTTGTGCCCCGTTTGTGTTTTTAACCGCTGGTTTTTCGATTTTATCAGCGTATTTCGGCTTCATTGGAGCAGGAAAACTGCATGAACTCCCTAGAACAATTAGTAACGCAAGCCCAAGCTGATTTCACCGCCGCCGCCGACGCCGCCGCGCTGGAAAATGCGAAGGCCAAGTATCTCGGCAAGACCGGCCAGATCACCGAGCAGATGAAGGGGCTGGGCAAGCTGGCGCCGGATGAGCGCAAGGTCCAGGGCGCAGTCATCAACAATGCCAAAGAGCAGATCGAAGCCGCGCTGAATGCGCGCCGTGATGCACTGGCCAATGCGCAGATGCAAGAGCGCCTGAATGCGGAAGCGATCGATGTCACCTTGCCGGGCCGCGGCCGCGGCGTCGGCGGCATCCATCCTGTGATGCGCTCGTGGCAGCGTATCGAAGAGATTTTCCGTTCTATCGGTTTCGACGTGGCCGACGGCCCCGAGATCGAAACCGACTGGACCAACTTTACCGCGTTGAACAGCCCGGAAAACCACCCGGCGCGTTCGATGCAGGACACTTTCTACATCGACGGCAAGGACAGCGAAGGCAAGCAACTGCTGCTGCGCACCCATACCAGCCCGATGCAGGTGCGTTATGCGCGCATGAACAAGCCGCCGATCAAGGTCATTGCGCCGGGCCGTACTTACCGGGTCGATAGCGACGCTACCCACTCGCCGATGTTCCACCAGGTCGAAGGCCTGTGGATCGCCGAGGACATCAGCTTCGCCGACCTCAAGGGCGTGTACCTGAATTTCGTCAAGGCCTTCTTTGAAACCGACGACCTGCAAGTGCGTTTCCGCCCGTCGTACTTTCCGTTCACCGAGCCATCGGCCGAGATCGACATTGCCTTCGGCAGCGGTCCGCTGAAAGGACGCTGGCTGGAAGTGTCCGGCGCCGGCCAGGTGCACCCGAACGTGGTGCGCAACATGGGGCTGGATCCGGAACAGTTCATCGGTTTTGCGTTCGGCTCCGGCATCGAGCGCCTGACCATGCTGCGTTATGGCATCAACGATCTGCGCCTGTTTTACGAAGGCGACCTGCGCTTCCTGAAACAATTTAATTAAACTGGCTTCTGAAACGAGCCCATCGCCGAAGACGCCCGGGTTGTCTAGCCATCGTGCTCCGATGCCCCAGCGTTCCCTGCTTCTGTGACTAAAGGTTTTTGAAGGTTTTACCTATGCAATTCTCTGAAAGCTGGCTGCGTTCCATGGTCGATCCGAAGATGACTTCGGACGAATTGTCCCATCTGCTGACCATGTCAGGTCTCGAAGTGGAAGAGGTCGAGCCGGTTGCGCCGCCCTTTACCAATATCGTGGTCGGCCTGGTGGTCGAGACCGCCAAGCATCCGAACGCCGATCGCCTCAATGTCTGCCAGGTCGATGTCGGCACCGGCACCATGCTCAATATCGTATGCGGCGCGCCGAATGTACGGCCTGGCCTCAAGGTGCCTTGTGCGATGGTCGGTGCAATTCTGCCGCCAGGCGCGGATGGCAAGCCATTCGAGATCAAGCTCGGGCAGCTGCGCGGCGTCGAATCGCAGGGCATGTTGTGCTCGGCGCGCGAACTGAAACTGTCGGAAGACCATGGCGGTTTGCTGGAATTGCCGGAAGATGCGCCGGTCGGCAAGAATTTCCGCGATTATTTCGAGCTGAACGACCTGAAGTTCACCATCAAGCTGACGCCGAACAAGGCCGATTGCCTGTCGGTGCTGGGCGTGGCGCGCGAAGTATCGGCGCTGACCGGTACGCCGCTGAAGCAGCCGGTATTCAAGGCTGTCAGCGCCAACATCGCTGAAACGCTGCCGGTCAAGATTTCGGCGCCGGACCTGTGCGGCCGTTTTTCCGGCCGCGTGATCCGCGGCCTGAACGCCAAGGCGGCAACGCCGCGCTGGATGAAGCAGCGCCTGGAGCGCAGCGGCCAGCGTCCGATTTCGGCTTTGGTCGACATCTCCAACTATGTCATGCTGGAGCTGGGGCGTCCTACCCACGTCTTCGACCTGGACAAGATCCACGGCGGCCTCGATGTCCGCTGGGGCAAGGCTGGCGAATCGCTTAAACTGTTGAACGGCAATACGGTCAGCGTCGACGACTGGATCGGCGTGATCGCCGACGACCGGCAGATCGAATCGCTGGCCGGCATCATGGGCGGCGACGCTACCGCGGTGTCGCTGGAAACGCAAAACATCTACCTGGAAGCCGCATTCTGGTGGCCGCAGGCGATACAAGGCCGTGCCCGCCGGTTCAACTTCTCGACCGATGCCGGCCATCGCTTCGAGCGCGGCGTCGATTTTGCGACCACGGTTGAGCACATCGAACGCATCACTGCCTTGCTGATCGACATTTGCGGTACGCCCCAGACCCAGGTCGGCCCGGTCGACGATCAAAGCGTCAACCTGCCAAAACGCGATCCGGTCAAGGTGCGCACGGCGCGCGCCATCAAGGTCATCGGCGTGCCTTTGTCGGATAGCCAGATCGCCGACATCTTCACCCGCCTGGGCCTGGCGTTCACGCAAGAGAACGGCGTGTTTTCGGTGACGCCGCCGTCGTACCGTTTCGATATCGAGATCGAGGAAGACCTGATCGAGGAAATCGCCCGCGTCTACGGTTTTGAAAATATCCCGGCCTTGCCGCCGGTGGCGCCGAACGCGATGTACATCGCGCCGGAGAACCAACGCTCGCTGTTCACGATCCGGCGCCAGCTGGCTGACCTGGATTACCAGGAAGTGATCAATTTCAGTTTTGTCGAAGAAGCCTGGGAAGCCGACTTTGCCGGCAACCTGGAGCCGATCAAGCTGCTCAATCCGATCGCCAGCCAGATGAGCGTGATGCGTTCGTCGCTGATCGCCAGCCTGGTGGCCAACGTCAAATACAATCTGAACCGCAAGTTGAACCGGGTCCGGATTTTTGAAACAGGCGCGGTGTATACGCGTAACCAGGAAGTCCAGGACGGGCCGCTGGCAGTCGCCGGTTTTGAACAGCCGAAGCGGGTCGCCGGCCTGGCCTATGGTCCGCAAGCAGATGAGCAATGGGGGCAGGCTAGCCGCACCGTCGATTTCTTCGACGTCAAGGCGGACCTGGAAGCCTTGTTTGCACCCGCAACTTTGCGTTTCGCCAAACTGGAACATCCCGCTTTGCATCCGGGCCGTTCGGCGCAGGTGCTGCTGGGCGACGTCGCGGTAGGCTTTATCGGCGAGTTGCATCCGCGCCTGCAGCAGAAGTACGAGTTGCCGCTGGCCCCGGTTTTGTTTGAAGTCGACGCCTTGGCCTTGCAGCAACGGCAAGTGCCTGCGTATGCCGAGATTTCGAAATTCCCGGCGGTGGTGCGCGACCTTGCGGTGGTGGTTAAACAAGCCGTTTATGCACAAGATTTACTGGATGTTTTTGCTGCTGAGCAGCAAGGGAATCCAGCCTGCCGGATTCTGCAAGCCATTGTTTTATTTGATGAATATCACGGCAAAGGACTGGAAAATGACGAAAAAAGTCTTGCTTTCCGTTTTACCTTGCAAGATACTGAAAACACCCTTCAAGATGACACCGTAGAAGCCGCCATGTCGGCTTTGATCGCTGCTGTCAGCAAGGTGCCAACAGCTAGATTGCGCGCCTGATCTGTAATTGAATGGCTTTAATGATATCTAAACCTGCAGCAAATACCGGTGCGCTCGACACACAGCCGCACCGGCTGCAGCAATCCCAAAAAGACGGGGGCGTAACAACAGAATGAACAATATGCAGACAGTAGAATTTGAATCCGTTCTGGACGCCGATCTGAACCGGGCGATGCGCGAAGCGCAAGCCCGTTCGCAGGCAGAAAAGAATTTGCCGACATTGACCAAGGCGGAACTGGCTGAACTTTTGTTTGAACAGGTAGGCCTCAACAAGCGTGAAGCCAAGGACATGGTTGAAACGTTTTTCGATGAAATCCGGGATGCGCTGGAACGCGGCGAATCCGTGAAATTGTCCGGTTTCGGCAATTTCCAGTTGCGCGACAAGCCGCAGCGTCCGGGCCGCAATCCGAAGACCGGGGAAGAGATTCCCATCACTGCGCGCCGCGTGGTCACTTTCCACGCAAGCCAGAAACTCAAGGGCATGGTTGAAGCCGCAAGCCTGCAACCGATCCAGCCTATCCAACAGTTTGCCGCCGCTCTCCCAGCTAATTCATGAACGATCGCATTAGTAAGTCCGAGCTTGTCGTATTGCCGCCGATTCCGGCCAAGCGTTATTTCACCATAGGCGAAGTCAGCGACCTGTGCGGCGTCAAGCCGCATGTGCTGCGCTACTGGGAACAGGAATTCACCCAGCTCAAGCCGGTCAAGCGGCGCGGCAATCGCCGTTATTACCAGCACCATGAAGTGCTGCTGATCCGCCGCATCCGTGAATTATTGTATGAACATGGCTTTACCATCAGCGGCGCCCGCAACAAGCTTGACGGCCGCCTGGGTGGCGCCGCCGAAGCCGAGCTTGCCGAGGCCAGGAAAAACGAAGTCAACCTGACAGAAGTGCGGCATGAACTGGAACAGATACTCGATTTGCTGATACCCAAGGTAGAGCAAGCCGCTCAGTGAATATTGAATCAACGAGGGAGAGCAATCTCCCTTTTTTGTATTTGGAATAATTACACCTATGCTCAGCGATCCGCGTTTCCCCAATCTTTTCATCCTCAACCATCCGCTGATCCAGCACAAGCTGACGCATATGCGGAGCAAGGAAACATCAACCCGCACGTTCCGCCAGCTGTTGCGTGAAATCACGCTGCTGATGGGTTATGAAATCACGCGCGACTTGCCGCTGACCACGCAGCAGATCGAGACGCCGATGCAAAGCATGGAAGCGCCGGTGATTGCCGGCCGCAAGCTGGCGGTGGTGCCGGTACTGCGGGCCGGGATCGGCATGAGCGACGGCTTGCTGGACCTGGTGCCGTCGGCGCGGGTCGGCCATATCGGCGTGTATCGCGATCCCGACACGCATCAGCCGGTTGAATACCTGGTGCGGTTGCCGGACCTGGCGGAGCGGATCTTTATCGTGTGCGATCCCATGGTGGCGACCGGTAATTCGGCAGTACACGCGGTCGATGTCCTGAAAAAACGCGGCGTCGGCGACGACCAGATCATTTTCCTGGCGCTGGTGGCCGCGCCTGAAGGCGTGCAGGTATTCCAGGACGCGCATCCCGGAGTCAAGCTGTACGTTGCCAGCCTCGATTCGCATCTCGACGCGCATGCCTACATCGTGCCCGGACTAGGCGACGCCGGCGACCGCATCTTCGGCACCAAATAATCCGCGCACCAGTTAAATAGGGTCAGAGTCTGACCCTTCCCCTCAAATTTCGCTTGTAAACTCTCCGAAATCGCGTTAACTTTCAATCTCAAAAACGGTGCATGCATGGCTGTGTTACCCCTTTCATTCGTAGCGACCAAACTGCGAAGGAAAGACCATGCATGCACAACGCATCATACAAGATCTGATTTTGAAGCAATACCCTGCAGTGCATGCTAAACGGCGTGACTGCCTGGCGAAGGTAAGCAGCGCCGCCGTGCACGGTGGCTTGAGCCTGATTCGGATGAGCAAGGCACTCGATAGC